>CAVSIN010000017.1:0-83416 GCA_963727975.1 uncultured delta proteobacterium
TCCTGAGTCATTAATTATTTGAATAAATAAACCATTTCCTGTAAGCTCCTGCCAACTCAATCAGGAGGGCATCATGCGTACAGGACGACCAAAGAAAAAGCTTGAATTGAGCACGGACGAAAGAACAGAACTTGAGCGACTGACTCGCCGATCTACAACAGCCCAGGCGCTTGCTCTAAGGTCTCGAATGATTCTCGCTTGCGCCGATGGGCTTTGCAATAGCGAGGTGGCTGATCAGCTTGGAATAACCGGCGCTACTGTGTGCAAATGGCGCAAGCGCTTTGTGGAGCATCGAGTAAACGGCCTATTGGATGACCCAAGGCCGGGCATCCCGCGCAAGATCACCGACAAAGATGTGGAGCGCGTTGTGACACTCACTTTAGAGTCAACTCCAAGAAATGCCACTCACTGGAGTACCCGGTCAATGGCTAAAAAGACGGGTATGAGCCAGTCGGCAATTAGTCGGATTTGGCGCGCATTTGCGCTGCAACCCCATCGAACCGAAACCTTCAAACTCTCTTCGGACCCTTTCTTCATTGAAAAAGTTCGGGATGTTGTTGGCCTGTACCTCAACCCTCCTGAAAAAGCAGTGGTGTTGTGCGTTGATGAAAAAAGCCAAATACAGGCGCTCGACCGTACACAGCCACTCTTGCCGCTACGGCCAGGGCAGGCCGAACGACGCACTCATGATTACAGACGATACGGTACCCTCTCTCTTTTTGCAGCTTTCAACACGGCCACTGCCGAAGTGATCGGCAAATGTCACAGGCGCCATCGCAGCGTTGAATTCCGCAAGTTCCTCGATCTCATTGAGGACAGGGTCCCAAGCGGTCAGGATATCCATATTATCCTCGACAACTACGGGACTCATAAGACTGCCATGATCCAGCGGTGGTTGGTCAAAAGGCCGCGCTTCCATCTGCACTTCACTCCGACCAGTTCCTCATGGATTAATCTTGTCGAGAGGTGGTTTGCCGAACTAACTGAAAAACAAATTCGTCGCGGCAGCCATCGAAGCGTAAATCAACTTGAGTGCGCTATTCAGAAATACATTGCCATCTGCAACGAGGATCCAGAACCATTTGTGTGGGTCAAAACCGCCGATGAGATCCTCAAAAACGTCCGGAGATTTTGTGAACGGATTAATGACTCAGGACACTAGTCCACGCACAAATTCCTTTTCCATTCTCATTCTCAAACCTTTCAATGTAAGGGTAAACCCAACAGTTGTTTTGGGCGCCGGTTTGTGATTCAGGTTCATAAGGCGTAAACGAGTGCCTGTAGTCTCGATTTCCCTGCCGGGGGTTCTGAGGTTTTGACCTAATCTCATAGTGCAGATTCAATATCCTGTAAACGTCAAACGGAGGCCCGGCCCGGCAAATCCTCGTAGAGTCTTTACCGGGCCGATTTCACGCAATCAGGGCCAGATCACCTCGATCGTATTGGTTGCGCTGCTGATTGAGGTAAGCTTACTCCATGCCGATCCATTGTATGCATAGAGCCCGGCGCCGGCAAAGTTGGCGATAAGCGAGGATCCCAGCGATCCCATGAGGTTCGGAGAGAGCGGAGTGATCTTGGTCCAGCCGCCCGTGTATTCAAAGAGGCCGTAATTTGCGAAATTAGCGTAAAAATTAGGCCAGACCACAATCAAGCTTTGCGGAGCGAGTGATGTGAGCTGTGTCCATGAAGCGCCTCCCCAGGAATATATGCCATAGCCCGCAAAGTTTGCAATCAGGACATCGGAGTACGTCAGCATCATGGTGGGATTCAGAGAAGTAAGCCCCATCCATGTGCTGCCGTTATATGCGTAGATGCCGGCGGAAGGAAAATGCGCGTAAACCCATGAGGGGCCTGCGACGATGTTATCGGCCGAACTAAGGGGGGTGAGCTGCGTCCACGACGCGCCGTCATACTGGTAGAGTCCGGCCCCCGGGAAGTTCGCCAGCAGTTTACCGCCAAACGCGATCATGTGGTTGGGGTTTAGCGTAGTAATCAGGGTCCATGCGCCGTTGTATTGCCAAAGCCCGGCGCCCGTAAAATCCACGTAGACCCTGTCCGGCGTCCCGACAATCCGATCTATGCTCGAGATTGGAGTGAGCTGCAGCCAAGTGAAGCCGTCGTACTGGTAGAGACCGGCGCCAGGGAAAAGGCCGACCATGTCGTTCCCATAAGCCGCCATCAGGCTGGGCGTAAGCGGGGTAAGCTCGCGCCATGTTCCGCTTTGATTTAACCAAAGGCCGGGAGCAGACGCGCCAAAGTTTACGACAAGCCCGTCTGCTGTAGAGGGATTCAATATTTGAACGGTATGCGTTCCTTTGAACTTTTCGTTCAGCGTGATCCACAGTTCCGACTGGTCAGGGCGCAGGCTCACGAAGTAGTCTTTATTGACAGTCAGAGTCGCGCCGTCGAAATTGATCGCGGTGGGCGCGCCGGCCTTGGTGTAGTTGTGGATGACTATGACGGGGATGTTCAATGTGGACGGCGCTGCGCTAGCCACACCGAAGGTCAAGGCGGCTTGATTGCCCGATGCGGCGACCTCCCATGTACTATAGATTGGACTATAGCCGGCCGGACTATAGGTTACCAAGTCGCTGCGGCCCACGCCGGCCGGGCCGGACGTTAGCACGCTTCCCACGCTGGCCGTCAAAGTGGTCATACTGATTGTTTTGGCTTGCTCGGCCATGGTTTTGGTCGGGTTGTTCGCGTGGTTGTCCAGCACCACATAAACGCTGTAACTCACTTTAGGCCAACCGCTGACCGTATTGCCATTGATGGTTTTCAAAGAACCGTATCCCAGGGATCCCCAGTCCGCCCCCCAGGCCAGCCGCTTGTCATTGGTGGTGGCGGCTGCGCTTGAGAGGGAGTATTGCACCAGTTGGTAAGCCCAGTCGCTCATGCAAGGCATTGTGTGGGTATAGGGCGCGCCGACCGCGGCGTCATTATTGCACGGCCCCATCAGCGTGCTGGTATTTCCCCGCAGGTTGTTTCCGGTTTCGCCATTGTTGTACGTCCCCGAGGAGGAACCCTGGTTGTTGTAACCCCCGGCGTTTTGATTGGCGAGGATTTGCGTTCCGGCCAGACCCATTTCGGCTTGAGTGGCGCTGGTCCATAAATAGTCATAGGGTGCGCCCTGGTTGAGTATGGAGTAATCCCAGGCGCTGTTCATCGTGAAAGGCGCCGCCGAGCTGACAAACTCATATTCGTCGCCCCAGCCGACGCCGCCGACCGGCTCCGAGCCGACGCCGCCGACCGGCTCCGAGCCGTCGCCGCCTTCCACCTTCATGTCTCCGTAAGGGGCGCGGAAGTCGGATTCCACCGCATAATCGGGGGCTTGGGACAAATCAAAGGTCACCGACCATACGGGATAATCCCGACCGGTGGCGAACATCCAATGTATGGTGACCGGCATGTTGTAAACGGTGACATATTGGCAATTAGGGTCGCCCGGGCAGGCGTTGAGCCAATCCCAGGGGACGAAGGGTTTGGTTCCGCCGTTCGCCAAATAATTCAAATACGCAGTGGTCGCAGACGCGGTCATGCCATAACGCACGTAGTTGAGCTTGTATTCGTGAATGGCGTGATTGTTGCCGGCAAACGGCGTGTCGTATGCAGCGCCGCTGCCCGAACCCAGAGGTGAATCGTCCGCGCCGTATGCGTTTGCAAATGAAGGATTAGCCAGGTGCGCAACGATATAACCGAAGCCCCCGGCGGCGGGGTCGCCTGGATTCACCGTCAACGCCCCGCCGGCGGAAGGGGCGCCTCCAATGAATGGCGTATAGATGAACTGCTTGGCGTTGCCGCCCTTCGTGGCGTCGTTCAGGGCCAATGCGGCGCTGCGCTCCTGGCAATGGCTGTCGTACCATACGTACTGATCGTTCAAAAATCCGTTGATGCTCGCACCCGCATTGACCGTCAGCGGCCCGCAGTTCGCAGCCTGCGATTCATGGGCGTTCCCGAGCGCGCCGGCCATGATGCAGATAAAAACCGACGCGCCGGTAACCAGTCCACGCAGAAATTGCTTTTCCCTTCTCATTCTCAAACCTTTCAATGTAAGGGTAAACCCAACAGTTGTTTTGGGCGCCGGTTTGTGATTCAGGTTCATACGGCGCAAACGAGTACCTTTAGTCTCTATTTGACTGCCAAGGGATCTGAAGTTTGGATGTTTTCTCATAGCCCAAATTCAATATCCTGTAAACGTCAAACTGAGGCGCGCGGCCCGGCAAATCCTCGTGGAGTCATTGCCGGGCCGCTAAGGGATGCCCAGGAGAGCCTTTCACCAACGATGGCATACTTGTTGTTAACAAGTCTGTCATACGAGGGTCGGCATCCGGTTCCAGGATGATTGAAGCCGGGGGTTTGTCTAACGCAATTCCACCGTTTCAAGATTTCCTCTTCAGATGTATATCGGCGCGCTTTTTTTAAAACAAGGTCAGGTCAGTTCAATATTCAACTCGTCGCTAACACTGAGCGGTTACAAAAAGGTTACAGCAACCGATCCTTCGTACTTATAGAGTCCACTGCCGGAAAAGTTGGCGATCGGCGAGGCGCCCCAAAGAGACATGAATAACAGTCTCGAAAAGTTCATCGCGGGCATGGCCCGCTCCTACTACGTCTTTTCATGGTTTCCGGGCATTCCGAATGCCTCCCGCTTCGACCTCGTCTCTGGTCGTAGACACGCCAGGTGGAGCGTCGAGAGTTAGCGGTCGGCCTTCCGCGTTGCGAGGGGGATGCCGCTAAGCCGCCCCCGCTCCAGTTTTACGAAGCAATCGCTTGATGTTGTTAACCAGTCTATCATACGAGAAACATGTGGCGCCCCTTTAATTCTGATCCTTCCGGACCTCAAGAGCGTCCTTGCGCTTCTTCTTTTGATTCGAAGAGCTTCCCATGCTGAAGATGCGCAAAAGTGAGGCAAGCCGGCTCGAAGCCCGGCAAATCCTCGTGGAGTCATTGCCGGGCCGATTTCATTCAATCAGGGCCAGGTGACCCCAAGCGTAGCGGTTGAGCTGCTGAGCGGGGTAAGCTGACTCCATGCCGATCCGTTGTATGCCCAGAGTCCACCAGGGGAAAAGTTGGCGATAAGCGAGGAGCCCATCGATCCCATGAGGTTCGGAGATAGCTGGGTGATGTGGGTCCAGCCGCCGCTGTATTCATAAATGCCGTAAGCGCCGAAATTGACGTAAAGACCGGTCGAACTGGTCGAGGTCCCGATCATGCCTTGCGCAACGGTCGGGGTGAGCTGAGTCCAGGAAGAGAAGGCGTAGAGGTACACGCCATGGCTTGGAAAGTTTGCCGTCAGAATGCCTGCGTATATCGTCATCATATTGGGATTCAAGGAAGTAAGTCCGGTCCAGGAGCTGCCGTTATATGCGTACAGACCGGCGGAAGGAAAATCCACATAAACCTCCGAGGCGCCTGCAATAATGATGTCGGCCGTACTAATTGGCGTGATCTGCCTCCAGGTTGCGCCGTCATACTGGTAGAGTCCGGCCCCCGGGAAGTTCGCCAGCAGTTTATCGCCAAACGCCAGCATGTGGTTGGGGCTTAGCCCCGTGATGATGGTCCATGAGGCGTCGTGGTACTGCCAAAGTCCTCGGCCGGGAAAATCAACGTAGACCCTGTCCGGCATCCCTACAATTTGATCGATGCTTGAGATTGGAGTGAGCTGCAGCCAAGTGAAGCCGTCATTCTGGTAGAGGCCGGCGCCCGGAAAAAGGGCGACCATGTCGTTGGCATAAGCGGCCATCATGCCGGGCGTTAGCGAGGTAAGCTCGCTCCATGCCCCGTTTCGGTACTGCCAAAGGCCGGACGCGCCAAAGTTTACAACCAGTTCATCGTTGGCGAATACATAGGCCGCCCCTTGGTACGTATTGACGCCAACCTTAGCCTGGTCCGCCCCGATCAGTGCGGTGGCGCCATCAGCGCTAAGGGTGGTCACCGGACCAACGCCACGCTTCCACGGGGTCGTACCTAATGCCGTTAACCTAACAGATAAGTGTTGCCCTTGCTGTCTTTGCGGGTTTCCGGCTGTAGCGGCAGCGGAGATGCAGTTTTGAATTTAGGCTTTGGTCCTCGCCGTCGTTTGTGCAGCCCTCGACTCTTTCTTCGATATCCCTGCCTGTCCCTTGGAAATTGGCGGCCTGGTTTAGAATGCACCCAATGTCGTGCACAGCATAGCAAAAATTCCTCCCAGATAGAAGGCCAAAGGCGCAGTTCACCAGCGGACATTAAGAGCTTCAAGAACAAGCGTGTCTCGGTAAGGGCACGTGTAAAGCTGAGTCGAGCGACGCATGTGTTTTTTTGGCGGCTGGCTTCGAACATAGCCAGGCGGATCGTGCAGAGGGCAATCATGTGTACCATGATCTCCTGGTGGAAGGAACTGGGACTGTGGCAATGCCAGGAGGTGGCGCTCAGAGTTTGTTTAAAATCGCGATAGAAAGTCTCGATGTCCCAACGCAAATGATAGAGACTGGCCAACTCTGACAATAAGAGTAGAGATATGAAGTATTGGCAGATACTTGCGGCAGAAAATCAGAATTAGAGGATAGACGAGAATATCCGATAAGATATGGAATTAACTATATAAATAGTTAAGTTTACGGCATTGGGTCCGACCCCGAATCGCGAATATGAAAAGAGGTGATCGGAGTGTGGACATGAGTTTTAGGTGTTTCGGAAATGAGGTGTATCCGCCCGTTCATGCTGAGGTATCGAAGCAGACGGCGACAACAAGTGGCTCGTCTTCGATATCTCTTAATAGCGCTAGACTCATTTTTGCTGATCCGGCGGTTCCAAAAGCTCAACCCTGCCTTTCTTTGAAGAAAAGCGCCAGTGCTTGCCAACCTTTTCAATTGGAATAAGAAAAGGCCGGTCATCATTCCCTATTTCGAGAATCGCTTCCCTATTGCTGACCCTTATTATGCGATTTTTTTCCCGATATGCTTGGACAAAAAGATTAAGAATTAGTGTGGCGCGGAGCCTTGCGGAGCCGCCGCACAATTCAAGTTGAATTAAGCCGTTTAGCGTTTGGAAATTGAATGCTTACGGCCTTGGCGCGAGGGTCAATTGCGCTTGGTCAGAGTGGGACTGCATCGGTTGAGAAATCTAAAGACAGGGGGAATCATCATTTTCGATCTGGCGAAGGCGATATCTTCCAAGCTGCTGTCGCGCTGCGGAAGATGATCGGTTGGGTTGGGAGCGCAGGATAGCGTTGACGGAGAATCAGGTCTTTGCGCCGGTGTCCGAAACGAGTGTGGAAGCATTGTTGTTTTGCTCACGGCGGATCTCTGGAGGGAGCACGTCTGATCGCTATGAGCAATCTCAGGGGAGTACCGCAATGTGGACAAAGCAGGGCTTCGGGGCTTTGGGATGCTGAGGGTTTTTCCGCTTCAATCGGTTTCAAGATGGCTTCCAGGACAGAGCCTGTGGCCAGAATATGTTGAAGGAGTTTGAACGTTTTTCGGTTGGAGGGACTGAGCAGACCGGAATACCTAACCTTATGAAAGCCGTCCGGGAGTACATGCTGGAGGAATCTTCGGATGAACTCCATCGTGGTGAGGGTCATCAGGCGGGAGACTCCGGTATCGGATTCCCGGTAACCGAAGGTAACCGATGTGTCCCCGACGTTTTCAATGCGCTTATTGGAGAGGGCGACACGATAGACATAGGGAGCGAGATACTTTAGGGCCGCCTCTCCTGTGCCGACAGGTTTAGAGTGGACAACCCACGGTTTTTTCCAGACTTTTTGATCGACTGAGTTGGTGAGGTCAAGCTTTTCCATTCCGTCTCGAATCTTGGCTCGAAAAATGACGGAAAGGGCCTTTACCGGGACGAAGAACTTCTTGTTTGATGGGAGCCATCGGTTGTCCGGAGAGAGGCAGCCGCCAGGGATGATGTAATGGACATGGGGGTGATAGGAGAGATCACGCCCCCATGTGTGCAGAACGCCGACCATGGCGACGCGCCCTCCCAAAAACTTCGGGTCCAGGGCGAGTTTTTTTATAGCCTCTGCAGAAGCCCTGAAGAGCAGATCATAGACGGGTTTTGGATTGAACCGCGCCAGGCATCGAAGTCCCGCGGGTAGGGTGAAGGTTGTGAGGAAGTAGGTTTCGGGGAGCAGCAGGTCCATCTGGGTTTTGAGCCAGAGATCGGTGCTGTCGTTTCCACACTTAGGGCAGTGACGGTTCTTGCAGGAGTGGTAGCTGTAGCGGGTCTCCCCGCACTGGTCGCAAAGGTAGACATGGCCGCCCATGGATTCGGTGCGGCAGTTTTCGATGTCCTCCATGGCCTTGAGGTGCGAGAGGGGCATACGATCAGCGAAATTGGAGCGGTATTCCTGGCCATAGCGGCGAAAGATGTCCGCCAACTCCGGCATAGGGGTTCCCCCGGTCGATCAAAGATCGTTCATGAGCTCGTTAATCGACTGGAAGGCCCCATCCTCGGTCTTGGCCGTGAGGTGAGTGTAGATGGAGGTTGTAGTTGGAGTGCTGTGGCCGAGGTAAGCCTGTATAAGCCTCAGATTTACCCCCGCCTCCAGCAGATGAGTGGCGTAGCTGTGCCTGAGTGTATGAACACAGGCCTTTTTGTTGATCTTGCTTTTCTCTAATGCGTTTTTAAAAACGACCCATACAGTTGATCTTGGTATGGTTTCTCTCTCGGTTTCCTTAGAATTTTTGTGTTTTCTTTCGAATGCGGGAAATATCCATTTTGGATCGCGATGAGCTTTCCACTGTTGGCGTATCAGGTGGAGGGTCCTCTCGGGCAGTGGAACATAGCGGTCTTTGTTTCCTTTACCCCTGTGTAAGTGGATTAACCCCCTGGCGCTGTCAATGTCGTGAATCTGAAGATGAGTTCCTTCCTGAAGTCTCAGGCCGCAGGAATAGATCGTGCTAAGACAGACGCGGTATCGCGGCACACCCACATTGGCGAGGACGCGGCGCACCTCGTCGGTGCTTAGAATCACGGGGAGTTTCTTCTCTCGTTCGGCCCGAATGAAATGGAGAATGGGCCAGTCCCGTTTGATTGTATTTTCAAAAAAAAACTTGATGCCGCATAAAGCGATCGTACTGGTGCTCCGGGACCACTTCTTAACGTTTTTGACGTGGAGGAAATAATCGCGGAGTTCGTCTTCGGTGATCCGATCTGGGGATTTTTTGTAATGCTCCGCCAGCAGCCGCACCGCGCGGATATACCTCTGCTGAGTAAGAGCGCCCAATCCGTGCAATTGAAGGTCTTCGATCATGCGTTTCCGTAAGTAAGTCACGGCATACCTCCTTTAAAGGAAAGAGAATTTAACGGGACACCTTATCCTGTGAGGAGGTATACTATTGACCCATAGGGTTTTGGATAAATTACGGTGGGAAATGGCGTGGGCGTGTGATGCCCTGCCGAAGGCTTAGTTCAACGCTCGTGAGCGGCTCTTTGGTCAACTTCGTCGCCGGAGAAGATGAGTTTTTTCCCTTTAGGTCCGAGGATGGCCAACAGCTCCTTCTCGTCATTTGCACTCAGGGCCTTAACAAGTGCATCGACCGCACCTTCGGGGGACCTGTAGGTGTTCTGGGTCTTTTTGTATGCATCACTAGGCCATATCGTTGAGCTGGCGAATCCCCCAATTCTTGCCGATACACTCGCGCAAAACCAAATCGATCCCAAGGAAGCCATCAGACCAATCGCTAACCCCAAAAGGAACACGCGAGGTCTTTCCCTGTTTTTTTTGAATAAAAACATTATCTAATCCTCCTTAAGAGCGGGATGCCGTAAACGCAGTATCTTCATCGCAGCGGACAAATGACATCCTTCGAGTGAACGGAAATCACTCGCTACCTGCAGCGGCCACAGGCTCAAAGCCGGCCGTCTCGAAACAAAGCTATTACCAATATCGAAAAGATAATCGTGGACAATTCGCCTAGCAACCTACCCATTCTCGCAGAACAGGATGAGATCATGAAAATTGACCTTCGAACCCGGGAACGAGAAATGACTGTAGCCGCACAGATAAGCCCACCGCCGCAAACTTCCGCAGAAAAATCAGATCTCAGCCCACCACGACAGGATCGCCCGGCAGCGGAGCAGGCCTATTGCTACCGGGTCAGACGCTTCATCTATTTTCACAACATTCGCCATCATATTGACGCCACATAGAATCATACAATACTGCCGAAAGGAGAATAAATCATGAGCAGGGCCCTTTATTCGACAATCCTGCTCACTATTGCCTGCCTGGCGCTAATGTTCACATTGTCGTCCGCTCGCGCAAACGCCGAACCCATAGCGACGCAAGGCGCTTCTTCCACCGGCTCTCTATCCGACATAGACTACGCTAACTTCACCTTTCGCACTTCATCCGTCCCGCCCGTGGGGCGAGGGAGAGTTTCATGCAAAGACGGGATTCCTGACCTCGAAAAACGCGAAGAAGAAGAGGTGTTTAAGGATTCGGCACTAAGACCTTGCAGCCACTAGAAAAACTCGCTTCTATTACGTACAGCCAACTCATTGAGTCCTTAGAATCTTAAAATATGATTCGGATATATTCCGGCGCCCCTATGGGCGCCTACTCTCGTTTTCGATCCATCTGAGGACCTTGTTCGATCAAGCGGTCCGAAACGCGGTCACAAACTACTCTAAGGTCCCGGAAAAAAGCCGTTGTGAAAGAAATGCGGATGAAACATAATCTCGTCTTTCCTATCTTTGAATTCGGAAAGGTTAATGCCCTCACGACCGCTTTTTTGGCTCACAGTCTTCTTTATGTTTGGGATTGCGGCAGATCGCTTGTTAGGGGAGAGTCTGCCGGTCCAGACGCACTGTTTCGCAATTGCCGCTATAATTCTCATTGCGGCTATGGCAATTGAACTGTGGCGGGGCGCAGGCGCGAAAGGGTCCGGTTCGCCGCCCTCCGTCGCTCATTTTTCGCCCTCCGTCCTTCGTCTCACGTCCTCCATCCGCAATTTCGCCGTTCCCGCCCTGCTGTTCGTCATCTTCGGCATGTGGGCGTCAAAAGCCTCCACCCCGCAGTTTCCTCAGGCTCTCAAGCCATTTCTGAACGGTCAGCCGACGTCATATATCGCCGAAGTTTCGGCATCGCCTGAGTATTATCCGGACAAAATCCGAATCCCCCTCCGCCTCATCTGCGCAATAACCGGCGATGGGCAAACTCCCCTGGACGGGGGAGTGCTGCTGAGCATTCCGAGAAAGGACCCCGCAAATCCCACCGCCTTCTTGCCGCCGCCCAAGGCAGCGGCGAATCCGGCCGGCGGTTCCACCGCCCCGCCGCCCAAGGCAGCGGCCAATCCGGCCGGCGGTTCCACCGCCACGCCGCCAAAAGCAGCGGCGAATCCGGCCGGCAGTCCCGGTTTTCAAGCCTTTTTTCTCCCCGGCGACCGGGTGCTCTTTCGGACCGCTCTCAAGCGCTTCCGCAGCTTCAGAAATCCGGGCGGCTTCGATTACGTGCGTTATCAGGCCGGAAAAGGTCTCTACGCCCACTGTTTTTTGAAGGACGAACGGCTCCTGATAAAGATCGCGCCCGCATCGGGGACCTCCCCCGGTTCGATATTGAACGCGATAAGAGGCCGAATCGAGCTCTTCCGGCAAAAGACGCTCCTCTGGGTTCAAAGATCACTGGACCCGGAGCCGGCGGCCTTTTACGCGGCGATGATACTCGGCTACAAAATGTTATTGGACAGGAACTGGCAGGACCATATCCACCAAACGGGCCTGAACCACCTGCTCTCGGTTTCGGGCCTGCACATCGGAATGGTCAGCATGTTCGTCTTCTGGCTCGTTCGCCTTGCGGTTCGTTTCTTGTTCCCGTCGATTCTTAACAGAATAAGCGACAAGCAGATAGCCCTTTGGCCCGCTCTTGCCAGCGCTGTCCTCTACGCGTTTCTGGCCGGATTCGGGGCGCCCGACGATCTGGAGATCCATTCTGACCCTGGCGGTGTTTCTTCGGGGCCGGCTTCTGGTACCGCAAGGCCGACTCCTTGACGGTCCTGGCCTTTGCAGCCCTGTTCATACTGATCATGGACCCCAACAACCTCTGGCAGATTCCCTTCCAACTGACGTTTGCATGCGTTCTTGCGATCATTGTCATCTATCCCCGATTTCGCAGAATCAGGCTTTACAGGATATTTCCCGCCCTCGAGCCGGACAGCGTGCCGGGCAGAATAATATCCCAGTTCGAAGACGCTTTCTGGGTTTCGATAGCAATCAATATCCTGCTGCTTCCGCTCATAATTTTCTATTTCGACGGATTTGCCCTGGCAGGAATCGTCGCCAATATCTTTCTGATTCCCTATGTGGGGTTCGTGGTTCTGCCCCTGGGGCTTTTGAGCGTGCTCCTGTTCGCGTTCAGCGAAACCCTGGCCTATCCGGTTATCTATGTCGTAAACTACCTTCTTTGGGGCTGTCTGCGGCTGATAGAATGGTTTGCCGGTTTTTCCTGGAGCTATTTCTGGACCGGCAGCATTTCGCCCGCCTGGCTCTTTGTGGTTTACGCGTCCATGGGCCTTTTGTTTGCCCCTTTTTCCCGAAAACTCAAGATTGCCGGCTCTGGGCGCCATGGCTGTGCTTATCTGCGGCGGCCTGGCGCTGAGCAACCACGCCGGGTCGAACGACACAGGGGCATTGAGGGTGGACGTTATCGACGTGGGGCAGGGGACGTCCACTCTTGTCAGGTTCCCCACAGGTGAGACGATGCTCGTGGACGGCGGAGGGATTCCCGATGATTCATACGATATCGGCCGCGGGGTGCTCGCTCCGTTTCTGTGGCACGAGGGAATCCGCAGGCTGGACTACGTGGCCCTATCGCACTATCACCCCGACCATGCGCTCGGGCTTCGCTTCATCCTTCGCAATTTCGACGTGGGGTCCTTTTGGACGAGCGGAATCACCGGGGATGACCATGAAGGCCGGGGAAATTCAGTCGCCTGCCTCGATGAAATCGCGTTGAAGCGAAGGATAAAGATTCGAACATTTCCCGATCTGTTCAAAGACGTGCAAATCGGTCAGACCCGAATACGGCTGCTCCATCCAACCCGGGATTTTCTTGAACACGAGTCCCAAAGGGACCTCAACGAAGTCTCGCTCGTGCTCGAGATATCTTTTGGTCAAACCAGGGTGATCCTGCCGGGCGATATCGGCCGGAGCGTCGAAGAGTCGATTATTCCTGCCCTCGAGGGAGGGATGCAAACTCTTCTGGTCGGGGCCCATCACGGCAGCCGATACTCGAGCAGCGAAGAATTTCTGGACGCGCTCCGCCCTCGTGGCCATTGTTTTTAGCTGCGGCTATGACAATCAGTTCGGCTTTCCGGCGCCTGCGGTAATCGAGCGTTGCGCGGAGCGAAATATACCGATGTACAGGACCGATTTGCAGGGGGCGGTGCACGCGGTGTCGGATGGACTGCATTGGACGGTGAGTAGTGAATGGTGAATCGTGAATGGTGAAGAGTGAAGCTATTAGGCTGAAGGCTTATAGGCTGGGGCTGAAAGGAATCTGTTGCCGCCCTTCAGTCTAAACCCCTTCATTCTAAACCCCTTTTGAGGCAGGAACATCAACGCCCAAGAAAACCGACAAAGGCAGAAAGTATAACAACTGAAAATTAACAACAGCAACTGGATGCCTGGAATGCCTGCTTCCGAACTTAAAGCCGGTGAGCGTGTAAAAGACGTCCATTTTTCGGAAAATACCATTACGTTGACCTGGCAGATGGACCATGAGAAAATACATTGAGTAAATAATTATATCCTGTTTATTGCTTGCCGTTTTGACGCCCGTTTCTTATGGTGCAGAACATGGTGAGAGGCTGTAGTGGAAATCATTTGACGTCTCTTGCGGATGTGACTTTGAATTTTCATTCCCCGAACTTACGGTTTCTATCAGACAACAAACTCCGTCATCCCCGGCGTCGTTCAGAGAGGATAATTTGTGTATGATCGTTTTGAGGTCTTTGATATTCAAGAGTCCTATCGGGTTTTCAGCCCTTCCTATGCGGGAACAGACCCAATAGAATACAAAGTTAAGGTTATCGAAGATAAAGAGAGTGTAAAGGTAATTCTTTACGGCGCGAAAAGGGGATTTGGGTTATCGCAAAGTAAGGAAATACTATTGAAAAAATTGGTTAACCACGGCTTTCAGGGGATCGCTACAGGCTCCCGCTGAAGCGGCCCGTTATGTTTGTAGAAGGAGTAGGGATGCTGAACAAATTCGTGCAGGGTTTGGTTTTCGGTCTCGGGTTTGGTATCGCTCTTGTAACGACCTGGATAATCGGTATGTATTACATCATGCCGTCCGTTCTTGAGACAAAACTGAAAAACTCGCAATTCTCAAACCCTCACAAAGGAGAAATTGCGGTTCCCGAAAGAACACCGTCAGCCAAAGCACGTGAGTACAGCTTCTTCAAAGGAGCGGATCACAGGATGCACATACCTGAAAAGGGTGGAATCTTGTCATTGTCGTTGTTGCCAACAGACGCAGATGCAATACGCCCAAGGACTTTCCAGCTTTGGCTTACTGCATCTGAGTTATGGAAGATCCGCACTGATGGCGAGGCACCGGATATAGAAAAAATCAGTTGTGTGCGTCAAGTTCTGCAAATTCGATCAGGCATAGCGGTTTCACTTTTTTTGTTTTTTAAAACCTGAACCAACCAATCGATTTGAGCGCAGGGCCGCCGAGAATGGGTCCACCCAAGACTCGTCGGAGGCGGCCCGGAGCGGCTCATGCAGCCGACCTTATCTCCAATCCGAGCTTCTTATGCTCTTTAAGTAGATCCATATTCAGGTAACGGCTCGCTTCCAACCAACTCTCGTGTGTTTCCACTGCAAGAGCCCGAACCAGCCTGAGGCAGCTTGCCGCGTTTGGAAAAATCCGTACCACGTGGGTTCTGCGCTTGATCTCCTCGTTTAATCGTTCAAGCATGTTAGTTGATTTCATATGTTTGTGGTGCTGGAGAGGAAGACGGTAATAGTTAAACGTTTCTCCAATGTTTTCCTCGGCCCATGCGCATAACTTCTGATATTTTTTCTGCCAGCGATCCAGCCATTGGGCCAGGTCCTTCTGGGCCTCGGACAGATCGCGCCGATCATAAATCCAGCGAAGCTCCTGAAGACAGTCGTCATTTGCCTTTCGAGGCAGGTGATCCAGGGCGTTTCGCAAGAAATGAACATAGCAGCGCTGCCAAACCGCCTCCGGCAAAACCTCCCATATTGCGCGCTTAAGCCCCGGATGGTCATCTGAGACCACGAATTCAACCCCGTAAAGTCCGCGTTCCTTGAGGCCTAACAGAAAATCCCGCCAACTGCCTTCGGACTCCCGGTTTGCCAGCTCAACCGCGAGAATCTGCCGCCGTCCTTCCTCATTGATCCCGATTGCAATCTGTACGGCCCGGCTCCGGATCACCCCATCTTCCCTGGTCTTCTCATACCGGGCATCCAAAACCAGATAAGGATAAGATTCCTCCAGACGCCTCTTTGCAAATTTATCCAGGCTCTCATCTAGAGTCTTGTTTACGGCGCTTATCGCCGAGGCCGAAAAGGAATGGCCGCAAAGCTCCTCCGTGATCGCTTTCACTTTACGGGTTGAGACTCCTTGGATATACATCTCAGCCATGGCGGAGACCAGAGCCTTCTCAGACCTCTGATAGCGCTCAAAAAGCTGGGTGGAAAATTGGCCCTGGCGATCCTGCGGAACCCTGAGTTCGAGTTTCCCAACCCTTGTGACCAGAGAGCGTTCATAATAGCCCGATCGGTACCCAAGCCTGCCTAGTGAACGCTCACCCTTGGCAGCTCCCAATGTATCGGTCATTTCTTGCTCAAGAATTTCCTGCATTACCTCGCGTAAAATCTTTTTGAGAACGTCTTTTTCTTCGCTGAAAAGGGCTTTCACATCTGAGAAATTGCGCTTAAACTCAGTCTTGGTCATGGCATTGTCCTTTCGGATGGGTGTTTTGTGGTGAAACAACCCGTATGCCATGACCATTTTTTTAAATCATTCTCTTTTGCAGAACTTTCCGCACATTACCACAAACAGCTCCTGGGTCCCCTGCGCGATAAGCGCATGGTGTTCATCTTCGACGAATGCCACCGCTCCCAGTTCGGCGAGAACCACAAGGCCATCAGGGCATTCTTCCCCAATGCCCAGCTCTTCGGCTTCACCGGTACGCCCATCTTCGAGGCCAACGCCAGCTATCAGCAGATCGAGGGCCAACAGGCCTCATTAGTCACTACCGAAGACATCTTCGAGAAGCAGCTCCACGCCTACACCATCACCCACGCCATCGAAGACCGGAACGTCCTGCGCTTCCACATCGACTATTTCAAACCAGAGGGCAAAGACAAACCCAAGGCCGGCGAAACGCTAGCCCGCAAAGCCGTGGTCGAGGCCATCCTGGCCAAGCACAACGCCGCCACCAATGACCGCAAGTTCAACGCCATCCTAGCCACCGCCTCCATTAACCAGGCCATCGACTACCACAGCCTGTTCACAAAGATTCAGGCCCAGCGGCAGGCCGAAGACGAAACCTTCCAACCGCTGAACATCGCCTGCGTCTTCTCGCCCCCGGCGAATGGCAACAAGGACGTGCAGCAGATCCAGGAAGACCTGCCCCAGGAAAGGGCCGACAACCAGGAGGCTCCGGAGGAGAAGAAGGCCGCGCTCAAGGCCATCATCGCCGCCTACAACGCGCGCTACGGCGCTAACCACAACATCAACAACTTCGACCCTTACTACCAGGACGTGCAAAAGCGCATCAAGGACCAGCAATACCCGAACCGCGACCTGCCGCACGCCCAGAAGATCGATGTCGTCATCGTCGTGGACATGCTGCTCACCGGCTTCGATTCCAAATACCTGAACACCTTGTACGTCGATAAGAACCTCAAGCACCACGGCCTGATCCAGGCGTTGTCGCGCACCAACCGCGTGCTTAACGACACCAAGCCCTATGGCAACGTGCTCGACTTTCGCCAGCAGAGGGAGGCCGTCGATGATGCCATCGCCTTGTTCTCCGGCGATAAGGCCGACCGCGCCAAGCAGATCTGGCTGGTCGATCCCGCCCCGGTGGTCATCAGTAAGCTGGAGCAGGCCGTCACTGCGCTGGATACCTTCATGACTTCCCAGGGCTTGGCCTGCGCGCCGGAAGAGGTCCCCAACCTCAAGGGCGACGAGGCGCGTAGCCAGTTCATCACCCTGTTCAAGGAAGTGCAGCGGCTCAAGACCCAACTCAACCAATACACCGACCTGAGCGAAGACAACGCCGCCAGCATCGAGCGGGTCATCCAGCAAGACGAACTGCAAGCCTTCCGCGGCGTCTATCTGGAGACCGCACAACGCCTTAAGGCGCAGCAGGGCAAGGGCGGCGACGACACCGACCCGTTGCGGCAGCTCGATTTCGAGTTCGTACTGTTCGCTTCGGCGGTGATCGATTACGACTATATCATGGCCCTGATCGCCCGTTACACCCAGGCCGCGCCCGCCAAGCAGAAGATGAGCCGCGAGGAGTTGATCGGGCTGATCCAATCCGACGCCAAGTTCATGGACGAACGTGACGACATCGCCGACTACATAGGCACGCTGAAGGCCGGGGAAGGTTTGAGCGAGCAGGCCATCCGCCAGGGCTACGAGACCTTCAAGGCCGAAAAGTCCGCCCGCAAACTGGCGGTAATCGCCGACAAACACGGCCTGGAAAAGGGAGCGCTGCAAGCCTTCGTGGACGGCGTCATGGACCGCATGATCTTCGACGGAGAAACCTTAAGCGATCTGCTCGCCCCGCTGGAATTGGGTTGGAAAGCGCGCACGCAGAAGGAATTGGCTTTGATGGAAGATTTGATGCCGCTGCTGCACAGGCTCGCGCAGGGACGGGAGATTTCAGGGCTGGGCGTTTATGAACAATAAGAGGGAAGAAAAGAAGATGAAGCCAGTGGCAAAACTCGCACTAGTACCTAAGTTGCGCTTTCCTGAGTTCCGCAATGCACCGGAGTGGGAAGTCAAGCCGCTAGGAGAATCCTTGTTGCGTCACCCCGAGTATGGAGTAAACGAACCAGCAGTACCCTACTCGGATAATCTGCCAACGTATCTACGTATTACCGATATTTCTGAGGATGGTCGTTTTCTTCGAAACAGTAGAACATCTGTGGACATCGACGCATCTGATCATAATTTTTTACACGAGGGCGATATCGCGCTCGCTCGGACGGGCGCAAGCGTTGGCAAGTCGTATAAATACAGAGCAGAGGACGGTCCGCTCGTTTTCGCTGGATTTTTGATTCGAATCAGGCCAAATAAGGCAAAGATCGTTTCTGACTTTGTCTCTCATTTTCTTTTTACTGAGCAATATTGGCGCTGGGTAAATTTTACGTCGGCGCGCAGCGGTCAACCTGGAATAAACGGAAGCGAGTACGCCCTTCTGCCTGTTCCAACACCTCCATTGCGTGACGAACAACAAAAAATCGCCGACTGCCTCTCTTCCATCGACGAACTGATCACCGCCCAAACCCAAAAACTCGACGCGCTCAAGGCGCATAAAAAAGGCCTGATGCAGCAGCTTTTCCCGGCAGAAGGCGAAACCGTGCCCAAGCTGCGCTTTCCTGAGTTTCGGGATGCGGCGGAGTGGGAAGAAGTTCAACTAGGAACGAAGGTTACAAAATTAGGGAGCGGCATCACGCCGAAAGGTGGAGATAGAAACTACAAGAAAAAGGGACGCACGATTTCTCCGAAGCCAGAACATTGATTGGGGACATTTGATTCTGGATGATATGGCTTTCATCGACGAAGACACGCATTCAACTTTCTCAGCTACTGAAATCAAAGAACATGACGTATTTCTCAACATTACTGGTGCGTCGATTGGCCGGAGCGCAGTAGCTAGTGTCCAAGTTGAAGGAGGCAATGTAAATCAGCATGTCTGTATCATCCGAACCAAACGACCAGAACTTAATCCATATTTCTTGAATCATTATTTATTGTCGCAATACGGTCAAACACAAATTGATAGTTTTCAAGCTGGCGGCAACAGGCAGGGGCTAAATTTCTCTCAAATCCGGTCTTTTTCAGATACCGTTGCCGATAAAGAAAGAACAACAAAAAATCGCCGACTGCCTTTCTTCCATCGACGATCTAATCTTCGCCCAAACCCAAAAGATCGAATCCCTCAAGGCCCACAAAAAAGGCCTGATGCAGCAACTCTTCCCCTCGGCTGACGAGGCGCACGGATGAGCAACAAGCCGAAGATTCACACCTACAAGACGTTGAGCAGACTCGTGACCCGTCTGCGCGATGACCTGAACAATAAGGATTTCGTGCTGCTCTACGCCTACAACGGCACCGGCAAGACCCGCCTGTCGATGGCCTTCAAGGAACAGGGGAAAAGCAAACCGGCAATCGAGCGCGACACGCTCTACTTCAACGCCTTCACCGAAGACCTGTTCCATTGGGACAACGACCTGCCAGGCGACAGCCATCGCCGTCTGAAGATCAACTCGGATTCGCGTTTCTTCCTCGGTTTCAAGGAACTGGCGCTGGAGGAAAAGATCTTCGCATACCTGGCGCGCTACGCCGATTTCGATTTCAAGATTGATTATGAGAACTGGACGATCACCTTCTCACGCGGCGACGTTGACCACATCAAGGTGTCTCGTGGCGAGGAGAACATCTTTATCTTGTGCATCTTCCTGGCGATCTGTGAACTAACCATCGACGGGGCCGAGGCCTACGCCTGGGTCAGGTTCCTCTACATCGACGACCCGATTTCTTCGCTGGACGACAACAACGCCATCGCCGTGGCCAGCGATCTTGCGCAGTTGCTGAAAAGGAGCAAGGACCGCGTGAAGACCGTGATCTCGTCTCATCACGGGCTGTTCTTCAACGTGATGTGCAACGAACTCAAGAAGTCTGCAGAACAAGAAATATTTCCTGTATCGCGGCAGCACGCCGGACAGCTATGCGCTACAGGCCACCGACGACACGCCATTCTTTCACCATGTCGCCATGCTGAGCGAGCTGCAACAGGCGGCGAAGTCGGGCCAGCTCTACACCCACCACTTCAACATGCTGCGCGGCATCCTGGAGAAGACCGCGACTTTTTTTGGCTTCAACGACTTTTCCGCCTGCATCTTCGGCGTGGACGATGAAGTGCTCTATGCCCGCGCCCTGAACCTACTGAGCCACGGCAAATATTCCGTTTATGAACCCCGGGAGATGGTTGGCGACACCAAGGAGCTGTTTCGCCGCATCCTGAACGCCTTTCTGGATCGCTACCGCTTCGAGCTGCCGGAACTCGTTGCCCAAACAACGTCACAAGAGAACATGCCATGACCGAAAACGATCAAAAACAACTGGGTGCTACCCTCTGGGCCATTGCCAACCAATTGCGCGGCGCCATGAACGCAGACGATTTCCGCGACTACATGCTCTCTTTCCTTTTCCTGCGCTATCTCTCGGACAACTACGAGGCTGCGGCCAAGAAGGAACTGGGGCGCGACTATCCGGACAACGCAGACCGACCGAACAGGCCGCCGCTACGCCTATGGTATGACGCGAACCAGGAAGACATCGCGGAGTTCGAGAAGCAGATGCGCCGCAAGGTGCATTACGTGATCAAGCCGGAATACCTCTGGAGCAGCATCGCCGAGCTGGCGCGCACCCAGGACGGCGAACTGCTGCGTACTTTGCAACAGGGTTTTAAGTACATCGAAAACGAATCCTTCCAGAGCACCTTTCAGGGCCTGTTCTCGGAGATCAACCTGGATTCGGAAAAGCTGGGCAAGAAGTATGCAGACCGCAACGCCAAACTGTGCACCATCATCACCAAGATTGCCGAGGGCATTGCCAAGTTCTCGACCAGCAGCGACATACTGGGCGATGTCTACGAATACCTGATCGGCGAGTTCGCGGCCGGTTCCGGCAAAAAGGCCGGGGAGTTCTACACGCCCCAGCAGATTTCCACTATCCTCTCGGAGATCGTCACCCTTGACAGCCAGGACCCGACCACGGGCAAAAAGAAGAAGCTGGACAAGGTTCTGGATTTCGCCTGCGGCTCCGGCTCGCTGTTGCTCAACGTGCGCAATCAGCTCGGGCCGCACGGTATCGGCAAGATCTACGGCCAGGAAAAGAACATCACCACCTACAACCTGGCGCGCATGAATATGCTGCTGCACGGGGTAAAGGATTCGGAGTTCGAGATCTACCACGGCGATTCGCTGCTCAACGACTGGGACATCCTGAAAGAGGCCAACCCCGCCAAGAAGCTGCATTTCGACGCCGTGGTCGCCAACCCTCCGTTCAGCTACCGCTGGGAGCCCACCGAGGCCCTGGGCGAGGATTTCCGTTTCAAGAACTACGGCTTGGCCCCCAAATCAGCCGCCGACTTCGCCTTCCTGCTGCACGGCTTCCATTTCCTGAGCCAGGAGGGCGTGATGGCCATCATCCTGCCTCATGGCGTGCTATTCCGTGGGGGCGTGGAGGAACGTATCCGCACCAAACTGCTCAAGGACGGCCACATCGATACCGTCATCGGCCTGCCCGCGAACCTGTTCTTCTCCACGGGCATCCCGGTCTGCATTCTGGTGTTGAAGCGCTGCAAGAAGCCGGATGACGTACTGTTCATCAACGCCAGCGAGCACTACGAA
The DNA here is from genome assembly GCA_963727975.1 of uncultured delta proteobacterium. Classification (GTDB taxonomy): domain Bacteria; phylum Desulfobacterota; class Syntrophobacteria; order Syntrophobacterales; family Syntrophobacteraceae; genus SbD1. The sequence continues at coordinate 21,613 of CAVSIN010000017.1, forward strand.
AAAGGCAAGCGGCAGAACCGCTTGCTGCCCGAGCACATCGACAAGATCGTCTCGACTTACCAGTTCCGTAAGGAAGATGAACGTTACGCCCGGCGCGTGTCTATGGATGAGATCGAGGCCAATGACTTCAACCTGAACATTTCGCGCTATGTCAGTACCGCCATACCGGAGGAAGTAATCGATCTCGGTGCGGTGAATAGGGAGCTTGTGGCATTGGAGGAGAAGGTTGTCGCTGCCACGTCAAAGCACAACGAATTTCTTAAGGAGCTTGGCTTGCCGCTACTACCCTGATTTTGTCTATTGCTGAGAAGTGTTCTTTGGGGAAATTTACAAATGCCGCATAGTAAAGTGCTGCACTCGGACGGCAATTCCGTTGCGCTCCATTGCCACTGGTGAGCTTAGTCGAGCCAATGAGCAATCCCGGAAAAGTTGAAAGTTCAGCTCTCCTACATGACGATATGCGGTGGATTATCCGAGACCTTTCAATGTCCAGAACAGATCTGTCCCTCTTTCCGAAAACACTGAGCAAATTGATATGGGCTGGAGGTATAAGCCCCCGAGAAACGGCTGTCTCATTGGTATGCAGGTGTGTTCGGGTGATGCCCGCGCCTTAAAATATTCGCTATGGCCAAAGCACACGTTTCTTTGATTGCCGCATTTCAAACATCACCCTTTGGCGATGCGACCATATGACCTATGGCTTCTTCCAGGGTGTCCACGCCCGCCCGGTAGATCTCTTGTATATCTCTTCATCAACCCTGCTTTCCCAAACCTCGCCATCCCCAAAGCAGGATGGGCGCACATCGCCTGAGATGCTTCCTTCTCCTTTGCGAGGGTTCTCCGACCGGGGCCGCGTCCTCCATTTCGGGAAACTTTACAAACCGTTCCTTGAAGCAATAGATTGCATACATTGTAAAGTAAATCGCGGGCATGGCCACGCTCCTACCCAGTTCGCCGCTTCCATTTAATGACGTCGTAGGGCTACAACACACGGAGACGCGAGGACAAAACCCTCATCTCCTCACCGGGCCGGTCTTTACCTCTGCGTTCTCTGCGATCTCTGCGGTGAGATGGTTTTTGCGATGGTTTTACGGGCGAAAGTCTTTAAAAATGCCCCTTACCTCTCTTCTCAGGCGCAGGACATCCTGCCAGGTTTCAATCGAGCTTCCGTCGAATTGCGGAGGCCAAAGCCCGAGCGAAACCATTGCATCAAAGCGCCGCTCATCAAGTTTAGCCGCGCTGGAATTGGTGTGCAGCCTGACCCTGTGGTCAAGGGCGCGGAGTGCCCCAAATGCCGCGCTTATCTCAGTTGAGCCTGACGCCGTTTGCGGCAGGTCTTTGAAAAGTTCGCGAACCAGGCGCCTGACAGTCCGGTAAGGCGTGGGCCGAAGATCGAGGACTGAGGACTGAGGACTGAGGACTGAGGAGGGAAGACCGAGGGCGGGGTAAGACCCGGCATCTCGCGGGCAAGGCCGAAGATCGAGGACTGAGGACTGAGGACTGAGGACTGAGGAGGGAAGACCGAGGGCGGGGTGAGACCCGGCGTCTCGCGGGCAAGGCCCGCTCCTACAAGTTACACCGTGCGCCGGATCCGGAGTCTCCGAAGTCCGAGATTCGATTTCCACCCGTCCTCCGCTCTCCGGGGGGGAACCGGCAGGTCCGGGTTGAGTGAGTTCGTCAAATCCCCCCTGCCCCCCTTTAGAAAAGGGGGGGATAAAAACACCTTTAGAAAAGGGGGGGATAAAGACGCCACCGACAAGCTGTCGGGCCTGCACCATGAATTCTATGTCGGCCAGGCCGCCCATTCCCAACTTCAGATCGATTTCGGTTTTGGTTTCCGCCGCCCGCTCCTTTTCCATCCGGTTTCGCAAGTGGCGCAGTCTCGGCCACACAGATTCCACGGACCGTTTCACGCCGAAGATTGCCCCTGCCTTATCTTCGATCCACTGTCCGAGCTTCGCGTCCCCTGCTACGCTCCGTATCCTCAGGAGCGCCTGGATTTCCCATATATCGGCCCGGGCCTCGTAGTATTCGAGCCAGGACTTACGCGTTACGACGAGCGGGCCATGGGTCCCCGTGGGCCTCAGCCGCACGTCCATCGGGTAGCCGGGGCCTTCCTGAAGCGGCGTATGGAGCATGTTCATAAAGCGGTGCATGAGCCGGACCACATCTTCGGGAATCCGGTCAGAGGGCTCATGCGCCCTCGGGGCGTAAACAAAGACGAGGTCGAGGTCCGAAAGATAACTCATTTCCCCGCTGCCCAGCTTCCCCATCCCGAGCACCGAAAGGGGCAGATCGGCCGGCAGCCCGAGATTTTGCCTCACCGCCGCCAGCGTGTTACGAATGACAAAATCGGCAAGAGAGGTTTGCTCTTCTTCCAGAACCGAGAAATCGATCCGGCCGCCAAGGTCGGCGATCGCGAGTTGGACGATTCGTTCGTTTTTCAGCCTCCGTATCCATTCCAGCTTTTCTCCATAATCTTCCGCCCTTTCCAACAGTTCAAGGCCGGCTTCCTCCCATTGCCGGGCCGGACTGAAAATCCCGTTCCTTATGGCATGGCCTTCAACCAGCGCAGGATTGTGACAAAGAAGAGAGGCGACAAGCTCACTCGAGGCAATCGCCTGGCAAAAAGGCGCCATCCAGGGCTTAACTTCTTCAAACAGCTTTATCAGCCCTCTTCTTCGAGCAACCCTCCCGAAGTAGGTATCCACTCTTACGTTGATTTTTTCCAGAGGCGTGCCGCCTCTGTCAGGTTGCGCGCTTGCAGAATCGCCGCGCGGAGGCGTGCCGCCTCGGTCAAGTTGCGCGCTTGCAAAATCGCCGCGCGCGAAAAGAGGCGAGCCGCCTTGGCCAGGTTGCGCCTCTTCGGGCTTTTCTTGAAAAAGTTGCTGAAAAGCTGAGTGAACGATGGAGCAGTGCATCGCCAATGCTTTTCGAAACGCGGTCTCATCGTCCTCAAAGCCCATAGCGAACGCCAGGCGCATTCTTTCATTTTCCGAGTGCGGCAGAATTTGCGTCTGCCTGTTCTGATCGAGTTGAACATAGTGTTCGACATTGCGCAGGAAAGTATAAGAGCCTTTCAGCCCGTCCACAGTCCCCTGCGGCAGGAGGTCCAGGCCGGCAAGCTTTTCCAGGCACTTTAGAGTGTTTGGTTCGTCAAGTTCGGGGCGCCGTCCGCCGTATACGAGCTGCATCGCCTGAACGAGGAATTCGACCTCTCGAATCCCGCCGACGCCAAGCTTCACGTCGAAGCGCCTTCCACCCGGCCGGAACCTCACCGCTTCGGTAAGAATCCGGTTTCGCATCTCTCTTAGCTCGGCAAGCGCCTGGAAATCGAGGAACCTGCGGAATACAAACGGGCGCAACTCGCGAACAAATGCGCTCCCTTCGGAGCGCTCCCCGGCCACGGGCCGGCACTTTAGAAGCATCTGGCGCTCCCACGCGCGGCCTCGAAGCAGATAATGCTCGAGCGCGCCGCTCATGGACGGCACGAGTATTCCCTGCCTGCCCTGCGGCCGCAGGCGGAAATCCACCTGAAAGACCCGATCCCCCTCAAACCGGTCGGACAACAGCCTCGATAGCCGGTGAGTGAGGCGGCTGAGCAGCATGATGGAATCTTCGTCATCCTCGCTGCTCTCCGGGTTCAGGAAAATCAGGTCTACGTCGGAAACATAGTTCAGTTCGTGGCCGCCCAGCTTCCCCAACCCCAACACCACGAGCGGGATCTTTCCCCCGAGCCGCCGCCAGACATCGAGATCCTCATGCGACGCCCACCAGTCAGGATGCGCCGAAAGCACGTCAAGTCCAACCTGGAGAGCCACAGAGGCCAGATCGCTCAATTGCCCGGTCGTCTCGGAAAGGTCGGCATAATGACAAAAGTCTCTTGCGCCTATTCTCAAAAAATGACGCTGCTTGAAACGGCGAAATATCCCGAGCAGGTCATTGAAGGACCGGGCCCTCGCCGCATCGAGCCCAAGAGCTGAATAGAGTCCGGTGAGAGGATACCTGCGTTTCAGATTACCATCGCCCAGAAGCCATTCTTCGTAGTCAGGGTTGTTGTTCAGAAGAACACTCAAGTATTGAGAACATTTGCGGGTATATTCAATCTCGGTCATAAAACCCGGCCTTCTTTGCGCCGCCGTGAAAGGCGCCGCCGTCTCGAATGATCTTGCTTTGCTATTGCATCAGATCGTCAGTTTATCATAGTATGACCCACGTCAGGAATTCCCCTTAAAGACAGTCGCGGGGTTTTTGCAAACCCGTTTTCCCGGATCGCGTCCCGAGCCGGTTTGCGGCGTGGGGCCCGATCTTTTTTGATGGCTGAAGGCGGACAAAAGCTCACAAGCGCCCGATATGAGGCAAACTCTTCGGAATCATTATAAAGGTTTGCTATTCGGCGCTTACCCGTTACAATTGATCGTTTTTCAGGTTGTTCCTGCGCCCACGGCAAGTTTGCGATGTTGACCGGGCAAGATTTTTTCTTTGCGGGCCGAGCAAGTTTGTGACAGTTGAAAATGTAAGGAACATTTTATGAGCCTTCCGTGGAATCGTCCCAAGGCGATTCTTTTGCTCGAGGACGGGACCGTTTTTCGAGGATACACGTTCTGCGGCCATGGCCGAGCGCTTGGAGAGGTGGTCTTCAACACCAGCATGACCGGGTACCAGGAAGTTCTGACCGACCCGTCTTACAAAGGTCAGATCGTGGCGATGACCTATCCTCTGATCGGCACTTACGGAATCAACCCCGAGGACATGGAATCGGCGGCCGTACATGTGGAAGCATTTATAGTTAAGGAGTACCAGGACTTTGCCAGCAACTGGCGAAGCGACCGGTCTCTGGCCGATTTTCTGAACGAACACGGGAAGATCGGAATCGAAGGCATAGATACGCGCGCCCTTACCCGGCATATCCGGGTTGGAGGGGCGATGCGCGGAATCATCGCCACCGATACCGACGACCTGCGCGAACTGATGGACCAGGTCCAGGCATATCCGGGACTGAACGGGATCGATCTGGTAAAACAGGTGACGTGCCAAAAGCCCTACAGGTGGCGGGAGGGCCAGCAGACATGAAATCGCCTTCTCCCGAATGGCTGCCCGACATTGCCGGATTCCGGGTGGCCGCCCTTGACTGCGGGATAAAATATAATATTCTTCGCAAACTCGAAAATGCGGGCTGCCAGGTGCTGGTTTTCCCTGCGCATGCCGGCGCCGCTGAGATTCTTGCCTGCGATCCCGACGGCGTCTTTCTCTCGAACGGACCCGGCGACCCGGCCGCTGTGCACTATGTCATCGAAACCGTTCGAGGCCTGTTCGGGAAAAAACCCATATTCGGCATCTGCCTCGGACACCAGATGATGGGACTTGCGCTCGGGGGAACCACTTTCAAGCTGAAGTTCGGGCACCGGGGCGCAAATCAACCGGTAAAGGACCTCACAACGGGCAGAATCGAGATCACTTCGCAGAATCACGGCTACTGCGTCGATCCGGATTCGCTTTCGCACATGCCTGTGCGGCTTACGCACATAAACCTCAATGACAATACCCTGGAAGGGATGGAGCACCTGGAGATTCCCGCCTTCTGCGTCCAGTATCATCCGGAAGCCTCTCCCGGCCCGCATGACGCCTCATACCTTTTCGACCGGTTTATTGACTTGATCGGGAAGAATGCGTCAGCCGCGCGGCAGCCGCATAGCCATCGCCACTGAGAATCCGGATTCAAGGAAACCGAGTTCATGCCCAAACGCACAGACATCAAGAAAATACTGCTCATCGGCTCCGGGCCGATAATCATAAGCCAGGCGTGCGAGTTCGACTACTCGGGGACACAGGCCTGCAAGGCGCTGCGTGAAGACGGCTATGAAATAGTGCTGCTGAACAGCAATCCGGCCACCATAATGACCGACCCCGAGATGGCTCAGCACACTTATATAGAGCCGATAACGCCCGAAGTAGTCGCAAAGATCATAAGGCGCGAGCGCCCTGACGCTCTGCTTCCCACCCTTGGAGGCCAAACGGCCCTCAACGTGGCTGTGAAAGTCGCCGAAATGGGCATTCTAGAGGAATACGGCGTTGAGATGATAGGAGCTACCGCCTCGGTCATCAAAAAGGCTGAGGACCGGCGGCTTTTCCGGGACGCCATGGCGAACATAAATCTTAGGGCGCCTGAAAGCCTCGTCGTGGACAATCTCGCCGACGCGGAAAGTTTTGCCCATAAAATCGGCTATCCGCTGATCGTGCGGCCTTCGTTCACGCTGGGAGGGACCGGAGGCGGGGTAGCCTACAACCGCGAAGAGCTTCTCGATCAAACCCAGAGGGGTTTGGACGCGAGCATGATCCGTTCGGTAATGATCGAGGAATCCGTTCTGGGCTGGAAGGAATTCGAACTCGAGGTGATGCGCGACTACATGGACAATGTGGTCATCATCTGCTCGATCGAGAACATGGACGCGATGGGCGTGCATACGGGAGATTCGATCACGGTCGCTCCGGCGCAGACCCTCACCGACCGCGAATACCAGATGATGCGCGACGCTTCAGTCGCCATTCTGCGGGAAATAGGGGTCGAAACCGGGCGGATCCAATGTCCAGTTTGCTATCAATCCCAAAAACGGCGATATGGTGGTAATCGAGATGAATCCGCGCGTTTCTCGCTCTTCCGCGCTAGCATCCAAGGCCACCGGGTTCCCTATCGCCAAAATCGCCGCAAAGCTCGCCGTCGGCTATTCGCTCGACGAGATCGCAAACGACATCACGCGGGAAACCAAAGCTTCCTTTGAACCCACCATAGATTATTGCGTGGTGAAGGTCCCCCGATTCACTTTTGAAAAATTTCCCCGCACTGACGACGTACTTTCCACTTCCATGAAGTCGGTGGGGGAAACAATGGCCATCGGCCGCACATTCAAAGAAGCGCTTCACAAGGCTATCCGCTCGCTTGAAATCGGCCGGTTCGGCTTTTGCGACCCTCCCGCCGACATAGATTCCGAGTACATCGAGCAGTTGAAACTAAGCCTTTCGAAGCCCAATTCTCAAAGGCTCTTCCAAATCGGGGAAGCCATGAAGCTGGGCATTCCGATAGAGGAAATATACAGGCTCACCTATATCGACCCATGGTTTTTGAAGCACATCATGGAAATTCATCGAAATAGAGGAGGCAATAGCCCAACCCGCTTCCGGAGCGGCTTTTCTCGACAATGCGGAACAACTTCGAACCGCAAAGGCCTGGGGATTTTCCGACCGGCGGCTGGCTCAGCTTACAGGCGCCGAGGAGGAAACAGTGCGCCAGAAGCGCCTGGGACACGGCATCAGGCCTGTTTACAAACTCGTCGATACATGCGCCGCTGAGTTTGAAGCCTACACGCCCTATTACTACTCGACCTACGAGACCGAAGATGAAGCAAGACCTTCAAAAAGACCCAAAGTGGTCATCCTCGGAGGAGGTCCCAACAGGATAGGTCAGGGCATCGAGTTTGACTACTGCTGCGTTCACGCCTCGTTTTCGCTGCGGGAAGAAGACCACGAATCCATAATGGTGAACTCGAACCCGGAGACAGTGTCGACCGACTATGATACGTCCGACAAGCTCTATTTCGAGCCGTTGACCCGTGAGGACGTTCTCCACATCCTGGAAAGTGAAAAGCCCAAGGGCCTTATCGTACAGTTCGGAGGCCAAACCCCTCTGAACCTGGCGGTCCCGCTTGAAAAAGCCGGCGCCCGAATACTTGGCACCTCCCCTGACGCAATCGACCGGGCTGAGAATCGAAAGCGGTTCCAGCAGCTTCTTCACAAACTCGGTTTGAAGCAACCGGAAAACGCTACCGCATTCACCATCGAGGAAGCCTTCGAGGCTGTCGACGAGATAGGTTTTCCTGTGGTCGTACGCCCCTCTTACGTGCTCGGCGGACGGGCCATGGAGATAGTCTACGATAAGAGCCGGCTCGAAGAGTTCATGCAAACCGCCGTGCTGGTTTCGCCGGGCCATCCGATTCTGATCGACAAATTCCTCGAGGACGCAATCGAAATCGATGTCGACGCCATCTGCGATGGCCGGACCACGGTCATCGGAGGCATAATGGAGCACATCGAACAGGCGGGGATTCACTCGGGGGACTCTGCGTGCGTGCTTCCGCCCATCAGCCTCTCAAAGGAGATGCAGGAGGAGATCAGAAAACAAACAAGGCTTCTGGCCGAAGAACTTGGCGTAATAGGCCTCATGAACATTCAGTTTGCAATCCAGAACGGGGAGGTTTTCATTCTCGAGGTGAATCCGAGGGCGTCCCGTACGGTCCCCTTCGTCAGCAAGGCGATCGGGCGTCCCCTGGCCAAGCTCGCCACCAAGGTGATGCTGGGCAAGAGTCTGAAGCAACTCGGGTTTGAAAAGGAGATCGAGCCGCGGCACATATCGGTCAAAGAGGCCGTTTTCCCGTTTTCGCGTTTTCCGAAAGTGGACACCCTGCTTGGACCCGAAATGAAGTCGACAGGAGAGGTCATGGGAATCGGCGAGAACTTCGGGATCGCCTTCGCAAAGGCCCAAGCCGCAGCCGGATATGAACTGCCTAAAGGCGGCACGGTTTTCATAAGCGTACACGATGGAGACAAAGTCAAGGCGCTGCCCGTGGCGAAAAGATTTCTCGAACTGGGTTTCAAACTGATCGCTACCGCCGGGACCGCCAGGTTCCTCGAACAAAGCGGAATACCCGCTGATCGGGTGTACAAATTGAAAGAAGGCCGCCCCCACGTTGTGGACAAGATCAAAAGCGGTGAGATACAATTAATTGTTAATACAAGCCTCGGCAAGAAGACCACTTCGGACTCATATGAAATCAGGCGCACCACGCTGATCTACAATATTCCTTACGCCACCACCATCGCCGGGGCGCAGGCCATTGCCGAAGCCGTATTGGCTTTGCAAAAAGGCGACTGGGATGTAAAAACACTTCAGGAATACCACCAGGGGATACAACCATAATGGAAACCAAGCCAGCGCCTGACCGCAGAATCTCAGTTTCCGCCGGCCCGAGGATTTTGACTCCTTTTACTCCGAATAAGAAGGAAGAGTGCGGCATCTTCGGAATTTTCGGTCATGAGGATTGCGCCAAGATGGCTTATTTCGGCCTGTACGCCCTCCAGCACCGGGGGCAGGAAAGCGCCGGAATCGCCGTGGGAGACGGCCATCAGATCAAAGACCATAAGAACATGGGCCTGGTGCATGATATATTCACCGAAGACACTCTCAAAGCGCTCAAAGGCTACCTTGCCATAGGGCACGTACGCTACTCGACTACGGGGTCCTCCCTTCTGGCGAACGCGCAGCCGTTTGTGGTTTTCCACGGGAACAATCACTACGCAATCGGACACAACGGCAATTTGGTGAACGCGATCGAACTGCGGCAAGAACTGGAGAGGCAGGGGGCGATTTTCCGTTCCACGATGGATACGGAGATATTCATGCACCTGCTGGCCAGAAACCTGAGAAACGGTATTGAGGAAGCCCTGGTCGAAGCGCTCAACAGGGTTAAGGGCGCCTATTCGCTGGTCATGAGCACAAAGGACACGCTGATCGGAGTGCGCGACCCGAACGGTTTCAGGCCTCTTTGCCTGGGGGAGTTGAACGGCGCTTATGTGCTGGCTTCCGAGACATGCGCCTTCGACCTCATAGAAGCAACCTACATCCGCGACCTCGAACCAGGCGAAATCCTGATTATCGATGAGGATGGGCTGCGTTCTATTTTTCCTTTCCCCAAAGGGCGTCCCTCTCACTGCATATTCGAATTCATCTACTTCGCCAGGCCGGACAGCAATATTTTCAACCAGAACGTTTATATGTTCAGAAAGAGGCTGGGGCGCCTTATGGCCAAGGAGAACCCCTTTCTTTCCGCCGACCTGCTGATGCCGTTCCCTGATTCGGGAAACTACGCCGCCCTGGGGCTGGCCCAGGCGAAGAATATCCCGCTGGAGATGGGAGTGATACGAAACCATTACGTTGGACGCACCTTCATACAACCCAGCCAGGCAATGCGCGATTTCGGGGTGCGGGTCAAATTGAATCCCGTGAGGGAACTGCTGAGTGGCAAGAGCGTACTGCTGGTTGAGGATTCAATCATCCGTGGAACTACGACCAGAACCAGGATCAATTCGTTGCGCCAGGCAGGCGCAAAAGAGGTGCACATGCTGGTCAGTTGCCCTCCGCACCGTTTCCCCTGCCCATACGGAATCGACTTTTCCACTAAGGGCGAGCTGATCGCAGCCTCACACTCAATTGAGGAGATACAAAACTTCATCGGTCTGGATTCGCTCAATTACCTGAGCATCGAAGGGCTGCTGGAGGCGGCAGGGGCCACAGTGGACAATCACCAGTTCTGCCTCGCGTGCTTTAACGGGGACTACCCGGTTAAATTCGGCGATGAGGTGCGAAAAGACTGCTTCGAAGATAAGTGTTCAAAGTGCTGAGAGTATTTGGACTGGATTAACATAATTGCAAGGTGCGGCCTCGTATGACAGATTTATATATAACACTAAAGATGAATAGAGTTCAAACTTAGAACTTCTTCGGAATGTACAACCAACTTGTCTATTTCATTATCGTTTTGCTGCTCTTCAGCGTCCAGCGCCAGACGGGCAAGCCTTCCGCCCCCCCCTGGTCGGATGCGCTCTACATTGCGGCCCTGTTCTGCTTTTTTGTGTTCTACTGCCGCCGGACTTTTGCAAGACTCTTGAAGGCGGCCGATCAAGGTCTCCCTCAGTCAGCTCTTACCCGCGCACATTACCGCTCGCAAGCGCTTCTGTCCGTTACAGCCATTGCATTTCTCGCCGCATATCTTTACGCTTTCAACTTGGGCGCTTACCTCAGAGTAATCCCCGGATATGACAAGTTCATGACCATATCGGGGATTGCCGGTCTGCTGATTTTCCTGATCCACTTGGCGGTTATCTGGTTTTGGAGCCAACCGATCTATCAGATCGTATTCGGCGTGAAGGTTTCCAGGACACATTTCATAAAGGGCCAGCTCTCCTTCACCTCGGTCATACTGGTTCCCTGGTTTCTCATTTCCACCGTGACCGACCTACTCCAGTTAGTAAAGACGCCATCTTTCCTTACTACGAATTTTGCGCAGGTCCTTCTCATAGCGTTCACGCTCATCGGATTCGTCCTGTTCGGACCGTGGCTGATCGTTCGAATGTGGGGCTGCAAGCCGCTCGCTCAAAATGATTTAAGGACCGAGTTGGAAAGGTTTTGCAACGATCATGACTTCAGGACGGGCGGACTTCTCCTTTGGTCGGTTTTCGGGGCGGAAATACTCACCGCCGGAGTGGTCGGGATACTCCCGGGTCTTCGCTACATTCTGATAACTTCGGGTTTGTTGAAGACACTCGACCTCGCCGAACTCAAAGCCGTCCTAGCCCATGAGATGGGACACGTCCGCAAGAAACACCTGCTCATCTTTGTGCTCCTGTTGATCCTGTTCATTCTATTGACCTATGACCTGAGCGACACTTTAACCCTGCTTGCCCTGTCAAACAGGACAATATTCAACTGGTACACCGCTCCCGGGGATTTGGCGGCGTCTTTGGTTTCTCTGCTTTCCGCGCTTCCGGTAATCTTGCTAATGATCGTCTATTTCAGGTTCATCTTCGGATACTTTCTCAGAAACAGCGAGCGGCAGGCGGACCTGTACGCCATGGAACTCGTGGGGGACCCACAGCCCCTGATTTCCTCGCTTGAAAAGATCGCCTTCCACGGCGGCAGGATAGAAGACCTCCCGAGCTGGCACCATTACAGCATCAGGCAAAGAATAGTGTTTCTATCCGAGGCGTTCAAAAACCGGAAACTCATCCGCAGACACGACCGAAAGCTCTACGGTTCGGCCTTTATATTCGTGGCGGTGATATCGGGCCTTCTGCTCGTTAATTGGAGGGCTAACGAGGCAGGGCTTACCCGTGAGCTGCGCTCCGAGGTCGAGCTTAGAATACTGGAGCGGGGCATTTCCCGGAATCCCGGCGACGTGGAATACCTTGCCGCGTACGGGGGGCTTCTTTACGAGAAAGGCAGATACTCTGAAGCCGAATCGGTCCTCAGGGCGGCCCTTATGCACGACCCGGAAAACGCGTCCGTTTTGAACAATCTGGCATGGCTATACGCGACCGGCCCTTCTCCTTTCCGCAACCCCCAGGAAGCCCTCGATCTGGCTCTAAAGGCGGTCGCCCTGAGCCCGGAACCGGATATTCTCGATACACTGGCCGAGGCCTATTACATAAACGGACGGTACGAAGACGCACTGTCAACGATCGAGCAGGCGATCTCCGAGGGCGGGGCTCAACAGGATCATTTCCTGAAGCAGAAGGAAAAATTCGAACGAGCGTTGAGGGGGAGCACGTAAGATTGCCTGATACCGGACGTCCCTCGCGTGGCGTGGACCATGGCGGCGGCGATCCGTAAAAGATTGTCAACAAAGAGCAAACGCGTATAATGGCGGGGGCTGAAGACGGCCCGAGGGCTTTGGAATCATTGATATGTTAACCGGTCTATAATACGAGGACGACATCATGCATCTTCGAAAAAGATGTGCGGTAACCGGCGGGGCCGGATTTCTGGGGTCTCATCTTTGCGAACGCCTCCTCAAGGAGCAGCAGGACGTACTCTGTATCGACAATCTCTACACGGGGAGCAAGAGAAACATCGTAACTCTTTTGGGCAACCCTTATTTCGAACTCCTGAGGCATGATATAACCTACCCTTTGTATATCGAGGTTGACGAGATTTACAATCTGGCGTGCCCTGCCTCTCCGATCCACTATCAAAACGATCCGGTTCAGACCACCAAAGTCAATGTCCACGGGTCGATCAACATGCTTGGACTTGCGAAGCGTCTAAAGATCAGGATCATGCAGGCCTCAACTTCCGAGGTTTACGGCAACCCCTTCGAGCATCCGCAAAAAGAGACCTACTGGGGAAACGTGAATCCCATCGGGCCACGATCCTGCTACGATGAAGGCAAGCGGTGCGCGGAGACCCTTTTCTTCGACTATTACCGCCAGCACCGGCTTGACATCAAGGTGGCCAGGATCTTCAACACTTACGGCCCTAGAATGCATCCCAACGACGGCCGGGTGGTCTCCAACTTTATCGTGCAGGCGCTCACCGGACAGCCTATAACGGTTTATGGGGACGGCAAACAGACTCGTTCTTTTTGCTATGTTGACGACCTGATAGAAGGCTTCATCAGGCTTATGAACACCGCCAAAGGCTTTACAGGTCCGGTCAATCTCGGAAATCCCGTCGAGTTCTCCATCCTCGAACTTGCGGACATGGTGCTCGAAATGACCGCATCAAAATCCGAACTGATTCGAAAACCCCTCCCCCAGGATGATCCCGTGATGCGAAAACCGGACATATCCATCGCGCAGGAAAAACTCGGGTGGCAACCCAAGGTCCCGTTACGAGACGGATTGAGAAAAACCATCGATTATTTCGACGACTTGATCCGCACGGAAGGAACAGGGGTTGTTTACGCGAACAATGAGGCCTCATAGAAGAATTAACCGGACCGGACCGGTATATTCAGCGATTTGCGGACTCAGGGATCGAACGATTCATCCAACCGGCTGCGGGAGCCAAACATGGCCGAACACGGAACCGGAACCGGCGTCCATGACCTTAGAGAAAGGCTATGGGGGGCAAGGAATGTAGCGGTATTGACCGGGGCGGGGATTTCAGCCGAGTCCGGCGTTCCGACCTTCCGCGGGGAGGGCGGTATCTGGAAGCAGTTTCGGGCGGTTGACCTGGCTACCCCGGAAGCTTTTTCCCTGGACCCGAAACTGGTGTGGGAATTCTATAACTGGCGTAGAGAACTGGTCGCCCCGCTCAGTCCGAATCCGGGCCATTTTGCTCTGGCCGAAATAGAGCGCCTCGTCCCGCGATTCACATTGATAACCCAAAACATCGACGGATTGCATGAAAAGGCCGGCAGCCGAAATATTATCGAACTGCACGGCAACCTTTGGCGCGTACGGTGCACCCGGTGCGAAACGATCACCGAAGACCGCAGGGCGCCGCTTCCCGGGCTGCCGGCCTGCAAATCCTGCGGCTCTCTTCTGCGGCCTCACGTCGTGTGGTTTGGCGAGATGCTGGAACCACGGGTGCTGAATGCAGCTTATGAGGCGGTCGGCGATTGCGATCTCATGATAGTGACCGGGACCTCCGGGACCGTGCAGCCAGCGGCGTCAATGGGAGTTCAGGCAAAACAGAACGGCGCCGCAGTCGCTGAAATCAACCTGGAGAAAACCCCTTACTCGAATCTCTATGATATATCGATTTTGGGCAAATCAGGAGAAATATTGCCTCAGTTGCTGTGAACGGAGGAGGGGTTGCAGGCGGTTGCGATTATCGGTCTTCCCGCGTATGCCACACGCGCAGCATATAGATGGTCGATTCCTGGATTTCGTATCGCATCTCATAATGTCCTGCGACGATGTGGCGGACCTCACGCGGCTCGAATTCTTCAAGCTTCTCACCGATGCGCGGGTGCTCCAACAGGCGGATCGGGGCTGTGGTCAAAGATTGCACCGTACGGGCTGCGGCGCGTTTATCTACCGGCGCCAGAAAGTCGTAAAGCCGCACCAGACCGGAAAGAGCTTTACTCGTCCATTTCAGTTTCATCAGCGCGGCGGCGGTAGCAGGTCATCGGGATAGAGGCCGGCCGCCCACGCCAGCACATCATGGTGGTCGATAACGCACCCGGCATCGACGTCGGCCAGCGCCTCGATCGTCAACCGGCGGCGTTCTTCTTCCTGCTCGACCCAAGCCGACAACGCCTGTTTAATGATCCAGCCACGCGAGCGCTCCAAGCGCGCAGCCAATTGATCAACTTTCTCGGCTAACGGCAAAGGGACGTGCGCAGTTAACACTTTGGTAGTCATTTGGAGTCTCCCCCGAGGGACAGCGGAATCCGGCGACGACAAGGCAGCGCGGCGCCGTCCGCCGGCAATGCCTTCCGGTCCGGCTCGCGTCGGCAAAACACACGTAGTTGCCGACCAGGTAGTTAATCATTTTGAATCTATTTACATCATAGCGATTAATTTTGATTAATTCAAGATCAACCCTTATGCATGGTCATGATTCTGCAAATGCTTCTTGATTTTTTCTCATCACTCCTCTAAATAAGCCGTGGGGATGGAGTTCCCCGTATAACTGCCAAATTGGCTGATGACTCCTACCGCACTGGCAAGCTGTTAAGGCGGTGGGACTCTGACATTAAAACCGGATGCCGCCGTCAAGGCGGTTTTTTTATGTCTTTTTCCAACTGAACGCTTTTGATGGGAAGTGCTTATGGAACAGATATTCGCCACCGCTTCACTATGGCTGGGGTTTGCCATTTTTTCCGCAATTATCGCTTATCATTTGGGCATATCCATCGCTCTTGTTGAAATTTGCGTCGGGGTTATCGCCGCAGCGGTTGCAGCGCATTTTGGCGTCTTGCAATCTTTGGGCGCCGATAAGGAATGGCTGCGGTTTTTGGCATCCTCAGGCGCCGTTTTGTTGACATTTTTGGCGGGCGCCGAACTTGACCCACAGGTCATGAGAACAAAAGTGAAAGAAGTCTCCGTTGTAGGGACGGTGGGTTTTCTGGCCCCTTTTTTGGGATGCGCCGCCGTTGCGCGCTATCTTCTTCAGTGGGATGTTCAGGCGAGCCTGCTATGTGGGATCGCGCTTTCGACAACATCCATGGCGGTTGTCTACGCCGTCATGTTGGAAACCGGATTCAACAAAACCGAATTTGGCAAAGGCATTCTCGGGGCCTGTTTCATTAATGATTTGGGGACAGTCCTCGTGCTCGGCCTTCTTTTCGCCCCGTTCACTTACAAAACGGCGGTATTTATTGGCGTGACCGCCCTGGCGTTGACCGGACTGCCAAAGGCCATGAGCATACTAACGCACATTTATGCTCACCGCACAGCCGCCATACGGACGAAATGCATCGTGTTCATTATCTTCAGCCTGGGCGCACTCGCCCTTTGGTCGGGAAGCGAGGCCGTTCTTCCGGCGTATCTCGCCGGCATGGTTTTGGCTGAGTTTTCCAATGGCGATGCGTTCTTTATCCGCCGGTTTCGCACCTTGACGGTCGGTTTTCTGACCCCGTTTTATTTTCTTCGCGCCGGCATTCTTGTTTCTTTGCCGGCGTTAGCTTTATCCCCGCTCGTTTTCTTCTTGTTGTTGGCGAGCAAAGTGGCGTCAAAGATTTTCGGGCTTTATCCCATTATCGGACGCTTCCGCAACAACCGCGACGAACGATGGTACTACACGCTTCTAATGTCTACAGGTCTGACCTTTGGAACGATTTCCGCTATTTTTGGTCTCACTCACAATATTGTTACCCAAGCGCAGTATTCGTTTTTGGTCGCCACCGTGATTGCAAGCGCCGTTATTCCTACGCTGATAGCCGGGCTGGCTTTCCTCCCCCGTCATCTCTTGCTCCCGGCAAATGAACAATCCGAAGGAAATGACGCAGAAGATACAGCAAGGGAAGAAGGTTAGGATTTTAGAGGTTTCGCGAGGTCTGCCTTTCGGCACTTGTTATTTTGCCGCATAATCGCCTACCTGCTCAGACGCGCTATTTCTTCGATAGCCCCGGCGATCTGGCTCAAGGCGCCCATTCGTTGCTTGGCTCTTTCCAGGAAAGGAAGGCCTTCAGGGTTTTTGTGCCGGCCGAGGGCTTCACATGCACAGGCGACGACATATCGGTTTTCGTGCTCGGTAAACTTCGCCAGAATTTCGAATGATCCCCTGCAAACAACATTTCCCAAGACGTTCAGGAGCCCGCCTTTGAGTTCGTCAAAAGCCGGGTTTTCCGCCATGACCAGAGAAATGACCGGCACGGCCCGTTCGCCGGTTTGTTCGAGCCAAGTGAGGCATTTTTGAGAAAAATAGGGGTAGCGGAACATGGAAAGCTCCGCCAGAATGCGCACGCATTCTTCCGTGCCCCAGGCATGAAGCAGTCCAGGGACAAACAAGCTCGCCCAGGTAAAGTTATAGGTGAGGGGCAAAAGGAAGGGAATAGCTGCGGGACCGTTAGACTCAAGCGTCTCGATCACTGGCGCAAGCGCAAGTCTTCTTGCTTCGAATCCTTCTTCCTGCTTTGCCGGAAAGCGCTTGAGATCATTTGCCGCCAACAGCTTTTGGACTGTTTTGGCAATTTGCGGCGTGCCGCCTCGGTCAAGTTGCGCGCTTGCAAAATCGCCGCGCGAAGGCGTGCCGCCTTGGCCAGGTTGCGCGCTTGGAGGCGTGCCGCCTCGGTCAAGTTGCGCGCTTGCAGAATCGCCGCGCGAAGGCGAGTCGCCTTGGCCGGGTTGCGCGCTTGCAAAATCGCCGCGCGAAGGCGAGTCGCCTTGGCCGGGTTGCGCGCTTGCAGAATCGCCGCGATCGGGCGGATACTGCTCCCGCCAGACGCGCGCGCGTTGAGCGATCCAGAATTTTTCGAGCCATGTGGAGGGTGAATAAAAGTGAACATGCAGGTCCCTGTCCAACCCTTCGCGCTTGTGGCAGCCGTTTTCCTGGAAATAGAGCTTTTCCTCAACCGCAGTCTGCCATCTTTTTCTAGCAATATGGAATGCCAAGTCATAATCGCCCAGCGAAAAACAGGCGTTTAATAAAATATCATGAAATCTGTCGTCTTCCGGGAAAGCCTCAATTTGCTTTCTAGCAAACTGGCCGGCCCGTTCGTATTCCTGTGAAAAAAGAAGATCAAAGCCCTTCCGGACTTCTTTTTCGAGCTTTTCGCGGGCCCTGGCTCGTTCTTCCCTTAGCTGCAACTCTTCTTTTGGTATCAGCTTACGCGCTTCTTCATGCCCGGGCAGGCAGCACTTCTTGTATTTCTTTCCGGAACCGCATGGACACGGGTCATTGCGATTGGTTTTAGAGACGGTGAAGCAGTCGGCCGCCGCAGCCTCGCGCCGAGAAGCCTGATAGGCTCTCATCATTTTATCGAGCTGCGTTTTGCTGATGCCATATTTTATGCAAACCAGGTCGGGATCTCCTCCCTGGATCAGCTCATACACAGGTTGGAGGGGATTGAACGCACCTTTTTCCGAAGCGCCGGGGTTTTCTTCCATGCAGTTTCCTTTCAATTTTGCGCTCACGCCATTTAGCGCGCCCGGGCGCGCACTTGGCGTAATCCTTAACAGTTTACGCCGGATAAGTCAAAAACCCGTTTATTTAGGATGCAAATCGGACCACGGGGCAACCATTCGATTTGCTTGACGTAAAGTGCTGGAATAAAGTAATCTTCCAAACTATACTCTATATTAAGGGTAAGAACAGGTCATTGTGTGGAGAGAATGAAATGCTCTGTGGCGAGAATGCCGAAGGGCTGTCCGCCAGCCTGGAAGACTATCTCGAGGTGATCTTCCATCTCGAGCAGTCCACCCGTGTTGCAAGGGCAAAGGATATCGCCGATCAGATGAGCGTACAACGCGCTTCAGTGACGGGCGCGCTCAAGGCCCTTGCTGGACGGGGTCTTATCAATTACAGCCCTTACAGTTTTATCACTCTTACACCTTCCGGGCGCGAGGTGGCACGGGAGGTGATCCGCCGCCACGGAGTGCTCAAAGAGTTTTTCATGAATACTCTGCAACTCGGTTCGGAAGATGCCGAAGCCAATGCCTGCCGCATTGAGCATGCCATCGATCCGACGGCTATCGAGCGCCTGGTGCGATTGCTCGAATTTATGAGCATCTGCCCCAGAACGGGCGCCGACTGGTTCGACGCATTCGGCCGCTTCTGCAAGACAGGCCTGCGGACGTCGGACTGCCTGTCCTGTTTGAAACTTTGCGCAGAGCGCGTGCAGATCGAGCGCCCTGCAGAGCCTGTGGATTAGAATTCCTGTGAGTTGCGTGGAGATCGGGTTCCGATAGCGTACGCCAAACCATAAACCGGGTAAATCAATGGGACTCAAGCCCAGAATTCTCATTGCCGACGACGAACCTCTTACGCTGGAGCTGGTCGTTGAGCGTCTCCAAGCCGAAGGATACGAGGTGGAGGTAGTATCCGGGGGCAAAGAGGCCCTTGAGGCGGCAGGCAAGAGCAGCTTCAAGCTGGTGCTCACAGATCTTTCGATGCCCGAGATGAGCGGGATGGAAGTCCTGGCGCACTTTGTCAAGCATTATCCGGAAACGCCGGTGATCGTCCTTACCGGGTTCGGAACTATCGAAACCGCGGTCGAAGCGATAAAGCGGGGCGCCTACGATTACCTCTCGAAGCCCGCCAACCTGGACGAGATTGTCCTCACGTTGAGAAGGGCCATCGATCATAAAGACCTCAAGGAAGAAAACGTCGCCCTGCGCTCTCAAATCCAGGAACAACACAGACCCGACAGAATTATTGGCCAAAGCTCGGCGATCCATCATCTCTACCGCATAATAAAGCGGGTTGCAAAGACCGATTCAACGGTGCTCATAACCGGGGAAAGCGGGACTGGAAAAGAACTTATTGCAAACGCAATTCATTACCAGAGCCCGCGCAGGGACATGCCTTTCGTGCCGATCAACTGCGGGGCTATTCCGGAAGAGCTTCTGGAAAGCGAGCTTTTCGGTCATGAAAAAGGCGCGTTCACGGGCGCTTTCAAGGAAAGGCGGGGCAGATTCGAACTGGCCAACAAGGGTACGGTATTTCTGGATGAAATCGGGGAGATGAGCCCGAAGCTCCAGGTCAAACTTCTTCGTTTCATTCAGGAGACCAAATTTCAGAGGGTTGGAGGGTCGAGAACGGTTGAAGTCGACGTCCGGATTTTGGCCGCCACTAACAAGGATTTGGAGCGCGCGGTCACCGAAAACGAATTCCGGGAGGACCTGTTCTACCGCCTGAACGTGATTCCGATCCATGTCCCTCCACTGAGAGAGCGTTCAGGAGACATTGCGATCCTGATTCAGCACTTTCTCAAGCAGCATTGCCTGAAGAAGAATATCCCCCAGAAGCAGATGTCCACGGCCGCTATCGAAAGCTTGGAGCAATATGACTGGCCCGGCAATGTCCGCGAGCTTGAAAATGTCATCGAGCGCCTTGTGATCCTCACCGACCCCGATGAAATACAGCTCCTGGATTTACCAAAAAGAATGCAATCGGTCCCGCAGCAGATCGAGGCGAGACTTATTGAGCTGGGGCAAGAGGGGATAAACCTGAAGGAAACGCTCGACACGCTTGAAAACCGTCTGATTGTGGACGCGCTGCAAAGGGCCGGCGGGGTAAAGAACAAAGCCGCCAAGCTGCTCGGGCTCAACCGGACGACGCTGATAGAAAAGATGAAGAAAAAACAGATCGATTTCCCTTCGGCTCTTCTATAGGCTTATGCAAGAAGAAGGGCTGATCCGTTCACAAAAAAGGGCGCGTGGTTCGATGTGAAAAGAGGCGGCTCATTCGACAGAATGCGCGCGATTGCGGGCTGCCTTCTAAATTCGGCGTCCAGAAACCGCCTGACCTTCGCTCTGTCCCATCCCTTCGGGTGAGAAAAGCCTGTGTAGAGCGACAGGTCGCCTGCGTAGTGAGGAGCAGTTGCGAACCTCTCTGCGTCGGGACTGTTGACTGGCATATTGAAGACGGCAAGATTAAGAAAATCGATGAACCGTTCGTGGCGCACCGTAAAATCGAGCGTATTGCGGGCCTCATCTTCGGATTCCGATGGGGTCCCGAAGAGAAGATATACATAGACGCCTATTCCTGCCTTTTTGAGCGAGACCAGCGCCTTGGATGCAACAGCAAGGTCGATGCCCTTGCCCTCTGAGTCAATGACGCCCTGATCGCCGGACTCAAGGCCAAGCTTGAGCATGACGCATCCGCTCTGTTTGAGCGCCCGGCAAAAATCCTCATCAGCCAACCTTCTGGTCACTCGCACGAACCCGTACCATGGCGCACCCGGCGGATTTTCCGAGAGTTTACTCAAAAGGGCCGGGCTCATGGCGCTGTCCAGAAAATGGAGGAGCGCCGGGTGAGACCTCGAGCATAATTCACTCGCCTGGCGGGCCGCTGTTTCGGGCGAAACCGGCTCGTAGCGATTTGCTTCCGCTTTTTCCGGACAAAAAAAGATTAAGAATTAGTGTGGCGCGGAGCCTTGCGGAGCCGCCGCACAATTCAAGTTGAACTAAGCCGTTTAGCGTTTGGAAATTGAATGCTTACGGCCTTGGCGCGAGGGTCAATTGCGCTTGGTCAGAGTGGGACTGCATCGGTTGAGAAATCTAAAGACAGGGGGAATCATCATTTTCGATCTGGCGAAGGCGATATCTTCCAAGCTGCTGTCGCGCTGCGGAAGATGATCGGTTGGGTTGGGAGCGCAGGATAGCGTTGACGGAGAATCAGGTCTTTGCGCCGGTGTCCGAAACGAGTGTGGAAGCATTGTTGTTTTGCTCACGGCGGATCTCTGGAGGGAGCACGTCTGATCGCTATGAGCAATCTCAGGGGAGTACCGCAATGTGGACAAAGCAGGGCTTCGGGGCTTTGGGATGCTGAGGGTTTTTCCGCTTCAATCGGTTTCAAGATGGCTTCCAGGACAGAGCCTGTGGCCAGAATATGTTGAAGGAGTTTGAACGTTTTTCGGTTGGAGGGACTGAGCAGACCGGAATACCTAACCTTATGAAAGCCGTCCGGGAGTACATGCTGGAGGAATCTTCGGATGAACTCCATCGTGGTGAGGGTCATCAGGCGGGAGACTCCGGTATCGGATTCCCGGTAACCGAAGGTAACCGATGTGTCCCCGACGTTTTCAATGCGCTTATTGGAGAGGGCGACACGATAGACATAGGGAGCGAGATACTTTAGGGCCGCCTCTCCTGTGCCGACAGGTTTAGAGTGGACAACCCACGGTTTTTTCCAGACTTTTTGATCGACTGAGTTGGTGAGGTCAAGCTTTTCCATTCCGTCTCGAATCTTGGCTCGAAAAATGACGGAAAGGGCCTTTACCGGGACGAAGAACTTCTTGTTTGATGGGAGCCATCGGTTGTCCGGAGAGAGGCAGCCGCCAGGGATGATGTAATGGACATGGGGGTGATAGGAGAGATCACGCCCCCATGTGTGCAGAACGCCGACCATGGCGACGCGCCCTCCCAAAAACTTCGGGTCCAGGGCGAGTTTTTTTATAGCCTCTGCAGAAGCCCTGAAGAGCAGATCATAGACGGGTTTTGGATTGAACCGCGCCAGGCATCGAAGTCCCGCGGGTAGGGTGAAGGTTGTGAGGAAGTAGGTTTCGGGGAGCAGCAGGTCCATCTGGGTTTTGAGCCAGAGATCGGTGCTGTCGTTTCCACACTTAGGGCAGTGACGGTTCTTGCAGGAGTGGTAGCTGTAGCGGGTCTCCCCGCACTGGTCGCAAAGGTAGACATGGCCGCCCATGGATTCGGTGCGGCAGTTTTCGATGTCCTCCATGGCCTTGAGGTGCGAGAGGGGCATACGATCAGCGAAATTGGAGCGGTATTCCTGGCCATAGCGGCGAAAGATGTCCGCCAACTCCGGCATAGGGGTTCCCCCGGTCGATCAAAGATCGTTCATGAGCTCGTTAATCGACTGGAAGGCCCCATCCTCGGTCTTGGCCGTGAGGTGAGTGTAGATGGAGGTTGTAGTTGGAGTGCTGTGGCCGAGGTAAGCCTGTATAAGCCTCAGATTTACCCCCGCCTCCAGCAGATGAGTGGCGTAGCTGTGCCTGAGTGTATGAACACAGGCCTTTTTGTTGATCTTGCTTTTCTCTAATGCGTTTTTAAAAACGACCCATACAGTTGATCTTGGTATGGTTTCTCTCTCGGTTTCCTTAGAATTTTTGTGTTTTCTTTCGAATGCGGGAAATATCCATTTTGGATCGCGATGAGCTTTCCACTGTTGGCGTATCAGGTGGAGGGTCCTCTCGGGCAGTGGAACATAGCGGTCTTTGTTTCCTTTACCCCTGTGTAAGTGGATTAACCCCCTGGCGCTGTCAATGTCGTGAATCTGAAGATGAGTTCCTTCCTGAAGTCTCAGGCCGCAGGAATAGATCGTGCTAAGACAGACGCGGTATCGCGGCACACCCACATTGGCGAGGACGCGGCGCACCTCGTCGGTGCTTAGAATCACGGGGAGTTTCTTCTCTCGTTCGGCCCGAATGAAATGGAGAATGGGCCAGTCCCGTTTGATTGTATTTTCAAAAAAAAACTTGATGCCGCATAAAGCGATCGTACTGGTGCTCCGGGACCACTTCTTAACGTTTTTGACGTGGAGGAAATAATCGCGGAGTTCGTCTTCGGTGATCCGATCTGGGGATTTTTTGTAATGCTCCGCCAGCAGCCGCACCGCGCGGATATACCTCTGCTGAGTAAGAGCGCCCAATCCGTGCAATTGAAGGTCTTCGATCATGCGTTTCCGTAAGTAAGTCACGGCATACCTCCTTTAAAGGAAAGAGAATTTAACGGGACACCTTATCCTGTGAGGAGGTATACTATTGACCCATAGGGTTTTGGATAAATTACGGTGGGAAATGGCGTGGGCGTGTGATGCCCTGCCGAAGGCTTAGTTCAACGAGCAACGATTCCAATAGCATCCACTGGAGGCGCTATAAGGGAGAATCGCGCCGGGCGCAAAGTAATCCCTCAACGGAAAAGGATCGTAGGAAAACCGGCGTGTGCGGACGGCTGCATCGATCCCGGCAAAATCAAGGAGCGCCTGTTCCCCCGGGCCGGTCACAACAAGGTCTACAAGCCCCGAGAAGGGATTGCTCCAGCCCGGCCTGCAAACCCATGAGGTGACAAGGCCGCCTCCCAGCGCAATCCGAACGCGTTCGTATCTGCTCCTGATAAAGCCGATAATCGCAAATGCAGTCAGCGCCTGGCTGAGGTAGTTCAGGGAAACGCCGACCACATCGGGCGAGTGAAGCTCCAGGGTTTGGGAAATTCGTTCTGAGAAGTATTCGTGAAACGGATTTTCCCGATAGTTTTCCGCCGCCCTTAGCAGGTCCGTTGCACGGACTGCGGAAAGCTCGGGATGCTGATAGTTGGAAAGGCTGAGCCTCACTGGACCGGCGTTTTGCGCAGACTTGCAGATGAGCCGGTTCAGATCGAAGACCGCGCGTTTGTAACGCTGAAGGTCAAGATAGCCGCGCACGCTTCGGACAAGTTCGAGATGGCGTGGCCGGTTTCGAACGGCCCGTCTTGTCCACCTGTCAGAATCAGGCGGACTCTTTGCGAGCAGATGTAGTATTCCCTCGATGTTTGCGTCGATTACCGCGCACTTGACCCCTGCTGCGACCATGGTCCCGTAGAGCCGCGCGATGCCCGGCGGCGGCTCGGAAGGTTTAACCAGGGGAGGATTGATCAGTAGAATCATCCTTAAAGACTTAACGTCCAACAGACCCAAAAACAAGGGCGATTAATAATACTGCAGATGAATATCCGGGAAGGGCCACCGGTTTTCGACGGACGTTATTGCGACATGATGGACCGGCAGTACTCTTCATAGGCGGCGTCTGCGTCATCGGTATTTTGTTCGATGATGTTCCTGAGGTGAGTAAAGGAGTCCAAGTCCATCTCCTGGAATGAAATCGCAACCCCTTCCTTAGTCTGCCGGACAGCCTTGCCCTTCAGACTGAGTACAAGATAGGAAGACGACCCGGACAGGGTTATGGATATCTCTAGAGGACTTCCGCCGGGAAGGGTCTGGCTGGTGGCAAGAAACATCCCTTTCATGCTCAGGTTATCGACCACTCCCTCAATGCTCACAGGGCCAGTCTGCGCGGTCGCTAAGACTTGAAAAGGCACCCGTCTGTTTTTTCGCCTCTCCATTTGCTCCTCCGTCAATCAAAGAATTCAATATCCGCATTTCTTGACAACTTCATTCTATAAATCGGATCGATGCCGATTGGACGAAAGGATTCTTTTGGACTTCAAAGGTTAATTCTGGTAGATTGCGCGCCATCCTGAGTAGTTGAACGTGGGTTATGCCAGGCGCAGGCCATCCCGGCTCACGAAAAGAGCGAGGTGACTTTATTTTCGGGGGCGTCGATGCGTCTGGTCATGATCGATAACTACGATTCTTTCACTTACAATCTGGTTCAGCTTTTCCACGAATTCGGACTAGAGGTCCAGGTATTCAGAAACGACGAAGTGAGCGTCGAAGCAATCCGCAGGCTCGATCCGGCCTGGATATGCATATCACCCGGCCCGAAGGACCCCGCTCACGCCGGGATCAGCAAGGCGGTAATCGAGCGTTTGGGACCAACGGTCCCGATCCTGGGCGTATGCCTGGGGATGCAGGCCATAAATGAGGTTTTCGAGGGAAAAACTCACGAAGCCCCCTTCCCGGTTCACGGTAAAACATGTCCGGTTCATCATGGGGGCGATAGCATCTTTGACGGCCTGCCCTCTCCTTTCAGGGCCGCCCGGTACCATTCGCTGTGCATCGAAATCCGCTCGGACGCCGTGGTCCCGCTGGCTTTTGCGCCGGAAGGCGTCTGCATGGGAATCAGACACCGTTTCCTGCCCATTTTCGGCGTACAGTTTCACCCGGAGTCCTTCATGACCGAATATGGGATCGAACTTGTGCAGAATTTTCTGAGCGTGAGGCCGGATTGGCGCCCGGTCCCCGCGGGCTGGAGACGAAACCGACAGGTTTCCCAGGGCCGATTTTCGCCCGCAACAACTCCGGATAGAGGAACGATCATGATACATCCTCTACATGGTTCGCATTCCGTTCACCTGGATCGGTTGGAAGCTGCATCGAAAAAATTGATGAAACGGATTTTCTTAGTCAGGCCGAAATTCACTCTTCAGAAAATCCTTCGGCCCTGCTGCTCAGCGGAGGAGAACTGCGGCCCGGCGGTGAAAACAGGTACTCGATCGCCGCACGTGACCCTTTCCTGACTCTCAGGGGCAAGGGGAATCTGAGCAGAATCGAAACAGCCGAAGGCTCTTTCGAAATTTGCCGTGAACCCCATTCGTGTTCTGGACCAGGCTTTGCCAGAGCATGCATCCCAGCTTCGGCCCTTCCTTGTCCGCCTTTTTGCGGCGGCGCAGTGGGGTATTTCGCATACGATTTGAAAAACTCAATAGAAAGCCTGCCGACCTCGGCCCGCGACGATCTGGACCTCCCGGACCTCTTTTATTTCTGGCCCGACTCAGATCGAGGTTTATGACAGAAAAGAGAGAAAGCTTTCCCGCATCGTCTTGCGGCCGGATGGAGAAGATGACTCGAGAGGCAAATTCACCCTGTCCTTCCATAAGAACCAGGGCGCCGGGCGCCGGATGTCCGAGGCCGGAGCAGGAAGGGGACAAAAGGTCCTTTTGTTCGGAATTGGTTCGAAGCGGGCCCGCTGCAGAGCAACTTTACCCATGATGACTATCTGGCGGCCGTATCCAGGGTCAGGGACTACATCCGACGCGGGGACGTCTATCAGGTGAACCTCTCTCAGCGTTTTCAGTTCTCGCTCAAAGGAGATCCCTTCCGGCTTTGGAAATCTCTTTTCGATATAAATCCGGCGCCCTTTTACGCTTACATCAACGCCGGAGACCACCATATACTTTCGACTTCCATGGAACGATTCCTGTTTTGCAAAGACGGGTTTATCGAGACCCGCCCCATCAAGGGCACGCGCAGGCGCGGGCACACAAGGCAGGAAGACGAGGCGCTTGTGGCCGATCTTCTAAGCAGCCCCAAGGACGACGCCGAGCTTTCGATGATAGTGGACTTAATGCGAAACGACCTGGGCCGCATCTGCTCGCCCGGGACCGTCCGGGTGCGCGAGCACAAAAGGCTTGAGACCTACCGGAACGTGCACCACCTCATCTCGATCGTGACCGGCGACCTTCGGCCCGGAACCTCACCCGGCGATATTATCCGGGCCACTTTCCCGGGAGGATCTATTACCGGGTGCCCCAAGATCAGATCCATGGAGATTATCGACGAACTGGAACCCAACGTCACGGCATGTCTATACGGGGGCAATAGGCTACATCGGCTGGCACGACAATCTCGATTTGAACGTCGCCATACGAACGGCGATCGTCAAGGACGAAACCTGCTATTTCTCGGTTGGAGGGGGTATCGTTTACGATTCCGTCGAGGAGGATGAATATCAGGAGACCCTTCATAAAGGGCGCACCCTGTTCGAGCTTATCGAAAAGCTGAGGAGCAAATCATGAATTCGGGACCGAGCTACGATTTGGCTGAACGGCGATTTTACGCCGCTGGACGAAGCCCGCATATCCCCGCTCGACCGGGGTTTTCTTTATGGAGACGGTCTATTCGAGACAATTCGCGCCGATCGAGGCAAAATCGCCTGCCTTCCGATGCACCTGGAAAGGCTTGAGGCTTCATTATCCGAGTTCCGAATCAAGCTTGATCCCAACGCCGGACTGGGAGTCGATCCTGAACCGGTTGCTCAGGGAAAACGAGCTTACGCAGGGGTTGGCGGCGATCAAGATAATCGTGACTCGAGGGATTTCGCCTTCCCCGGGCTTGCCGGCGCCGGAAAAACCGACCGTCTGTGCTATCGCCCGGCCCTACGATCCACCTCCGCGCCGCATGTATGAAAAGGGCTGTAAGCTGCATGTTTACAGGCAAGGATACCCGCCTCCGCTCGCAAGGTTCAAGTCTTTGAATTACCTTTATTATTTAACTGCAAGACAAGCGGCCCTGGACGCCGGTTGCGACATGGCCGATTATAGTGGATCAAAGCGGCCTTGTAACCGAGACCTGCGCCGGTTCTCTGATTGCCAGGACCGATGGGCGATGGTGGACCCCGGAGAGCCGGTTTCAGTTGCCGGGAACGACTATCCGATCTTTGCGCGCGATCCTGGAAAATGCCGGCTTCAAAGTCGAGCCCCGCCCCGCTCGGCTTGAGGATTTCCATTCGGCGGATACCGTCTGGACGCTGAATTCTCTGATTGGAATAATGCCGGTTGCGCAAATCGATGAACAACCCGTACGCAACCCGGCCCAAGCCGAAGCCGAGCATTTTCGGGACAGGTTATTTGAAAACGGCTTGAACGCTGGCGGGGTTAGCCTTACACGGGCTGACCCGGGTCAGTCGCATCCCATTGCCCGCAACTCAATTTCCATTTTGTATTTCGGCTCACGCATTGCCGACGAATCGAACATACAACAAGAGGGTAATAGTCTTTATCCTTTTCCTCCCCAAAGCCGAATAATAATAGAGAACGGCATACGTGGCCGTCGTTTGCCGCCCGGGCGAGGAACCGATTGGCCTGAGGATTGCTGTATGAAGCCTAATTCAGAAAAGCGCAGGAGAACCCTCTCATGTCTGAGCTAAAACGCGAACAGCTTTTAATGGCCGTGATTGCCGGAAGAGGCCCCGCTTACCTGCGGGGGGTGAATCTGGCTTCCAGTGGACCTTTCGGGGGCCGGGTGGCTGGCCGAGGCCGACCTGCGGGGAGCTGACCTCTCCAACGCCAATCTGAAGCGCGCCAATCTCAGAGGGGCAAATCTGGAAATGGCGAACATGCATTCGGCAAACCTGATCGGCGCCAATTTCGAAGGCGCAAACCTGTTCAAAGTGAAGGCCAACGTGGCCAACCTGAACATGGCCAATCTTCGCGGAGCAAACCTGAAGGAAGCCAACCTGGTAGGCGCAACCCTGGTGCGGGCCGATCTCGAGGAGGCCGATCTGGAGGGGGCCGACCTCGAAGGCGCCAATCTGGAAGGAAGCAACCTGACAAAGGCTAGAATTACAAATGTGAATCTCAAAATGGCAAATCTGGACGGCGCGGACTTAACTGAAGCCGTGACTGGAGGGCAGCAGCGGTCCAGGCCCTGCGGGGGAAGCCGAAAATGGGGATTTTCACGGCACCATTACCGCAATCAGGCTGGCGGACCTGCTTCAGATCGGGTGCCTTTCGCGCTCGAATCTGAATATAGAGGTCTATTCGGCAGGCGGCCAGGGCAACATCTACATCGGCTCCGGCCGGGTCCTTCATGCCCATACGGGCGGCATCGAGGGCGAAGAGGCTTTCATGAAGATACTCGGATGGGAAAAGGGCCGTTTTATCACCTATCCTTTCACCCCATCAGGCCCGGTCTCGATCGACAAGCCGGTGGAGCATCTTGTTGCTCCAGTGGCACCGGCTCCAGGACGAAAGAAAGTTCTCCGGCAGGTGCTCCGGCCTGATCCACAGGATTAAGAAATACATGCCCGTGCAGGCGCAGGCGTCAGGCGGACCTTGTCGAGTTCTTCGAAAAAGAGGGCAAAAGCATCAGCCGCTCTGAGAAAATCGAGATTACCGATGTATTTCATCCCGAAGGCGGCGAGGACATTTTGTGTTCGATATCTGCGAATGGCCAAGCGCTCGTAGCGCCTCTCAAGTTTGTGAACCTGGACAGCAACCATCCGCTTCATAGCGAGCTGGCCGGTATCAAATAACGCGATCAGATCGCCCGCATGGTTCTTGCATATTCACATTTGATGGCGCGGTTTCACCACTTGGAGAACGTCCACCAATGAACCTGATACTGACAAAAAACGACATTGGGAAACTCGAGGAGATTATTTCGGACCAACTTCTTGATTCGGGCGCCGAACACGTCGTTCTAGCCGATCTATCGGGCAATTTGATCATGGAGTGCGGTTCGTTGGAAATGGAGGACGTTTTCTCTCTGGCGGCGGTTTCGGCGGCCAATTTCGCGGCGACCGCCGAGATAGCGAGGCTGATCGGCGAGCAGGACTTCGCTCTCATGTACCACAAGGGAGGCAAGCGCAATGTGCACTTTAGCCGCCTGGCCAAGGATTATCTCATTATAACGCTCTTCAATGACAATGTTTCACTGGGTCTGATCCGGCTCAAGCTGGGAAGCGCAATAAATGAAATGTGCGCGATATTTGGGGAGTCTGAAGGAAAAAGTCCGTGGCGTTCATAGATCTAAGCAAAAACGAAATCCAGGCCAAGATAGTCTATTACGGCCCCGGCCGCGGAGGCAAGACCACGAATCTGCTCTATGTGCATGAGTCCATGTCCAGACAGGTTTGCGGCAAAATGGTGACCATCGATACAAAGGGGGACAGGACCCTCTTTTTCGACTTTCTGCCTCTAAATATCGGCAAGGTCCTGAACATGACCATTCGCATTCAGCTCTACACCGTTCCCGGCCAGGTCATGTACAACACCACGAGAAAACTTGTCCTCAGAGGAGTTGACGGAGTCGTTTTCGTGGCCGACTCTCTCAAAGTGCAAAAAAACAAGAATATCGAAAGCCTGGAGAACCTTATTCAAAACCTGAGCGACGAAGGACTCTCGATCGGGCAGGTGCCCCTGGTGCTGCAATATAACAAACGTGACCTGATCGAATCCAATATCCCGCTGCTGCCTGTCGCGGAGCTTGAATGCGATCTGAACGAGGGGCTGAACGTGCCGTTTTTCGAAGCCAGCGCAGCCTTCGGAAACGGCGTTTACGAGACTTTGCGCGAGATAAGCAAACGGACGGTAAGAAGCGTAATCCAGAAGGTCGGCGGCCAAATTGCCTGCTGAGATCGATGGAACGTTTCCCGCTCCTTTATGTTCTCAAAACAACCTGGTTCAAAAGGAAAGCTCATGCTTGAAAAAGAAGCGCGCCAAAGCGAACCCGGGGCGGGAATTGATTTCCGAGCGCTCGAACTGGAAATCGACCAGGAAATAGACTCCCTGTTCGTTCCCATGGCGCAGACGGGCGGAGGGGCCCAAAACAGCGGTGGAAGCCCAGAATGCTTCCAAACACGAGCCGGACCGCGAAAAAGGCAAATCTTCAGACGAGCCGGAGGCCGGCCTCGATTTAGACGCCCTCCAGACTGAAATAGATAAAGAAATAGACAGCCTTTTTGTCCCTGCGGCCAAGCCGGACCGGAACGAAGGATCGGTTCAGACCGAGAACCAGGAGCAGCCGCAGACGATGCAGAGCAGATCCCTTGCCTCAGATGCCCAAAGCCGTCCAGTCGCTCAAAAGGAAGGCGGCCCTTCTCCCGAATCTTTTGAGGCAGCAACATTGCGTGCGAAATATGACGAAACGCCGCCAGACGATACGTTCGACTCTCAGAAATATCATCTCCATGAATTGTCCAGACTAATCGAAATATTCAACGCCGCATACCTGAGCCTCGACTGGGAATTCTCCCGGGAAAACATACAAAAATTCCTTGCCGCCCTTAACCAGCTTGAACCCTTTGCCTCCAGATCTTCCGATGCGAGGTCTGTTCTCAGGATTATGGACGCCATTCTCAAACGGCTTCTGGACAGACCCCATGCAGTAAACAGCAGGCTGGTCCAACTGATCCGCGATTCTCAGGGACTGCTTGCGCACTTGCTTCTCATGGAGGGCGAGACGGGACCCCATGAGAAGCAGAGGCTCAAAGATCTTATCGAACGTTTTCAGGAACTGCGCCGAAGAGCACTCGCAGTCAAAGCCGAGGCGAAAAGACCCAAGATCGACGAAATCCTGCCGGAGGCAACGCCGCCCGCTCCCGCGACAAGCCCCAACCACCTTGTGAAGTCCTGCCCGCCCCGGATTTCATCAGCCACCGACAAAAGTCCGTTCCAGGAACTGCCGGACTTGATGGACAAAAGCTGCCGCTCGCTTTCGGAAAACCTCGAGATCATCGATACGGAGCTTGCCCGTCTCCGACAAATCGAGACAATGCTTCGGAGAACACCGGCTCTTGTTCACATAGCGGAGAGACTGAACGGGATCGGAAGCGCACTTAAGGACCAGGCTGATATTTTGCGCGACACAAGAGGCGAGATGCAGGCGCAACGGCCCAAGGGCGCAGAACCTGTGGCTGAAACCGCTCGCAGCATCCGAGAAAGACCGTGCCCGCCCCGCCCACGCCGGTTCGGCGTGAGAATCTATACCTGATCGCATCATACGGGAAATGCCTCGCGTTGCCCGCTTCCTGCGTACTCAGGGTGGCGCGCTCACCTGGAAAGAAAGGCCTCAAAATCTTGAAGCGTGGATATGCAACTCTTGCCGATTTCACGCCTCCTTTCCGTGGGGTCAAGAGCGGGGTTCTTAGGAGAGTGGACAAAACTGCCGGCAAAAGAACTCAAATCTTACAGGTTCGAACCGTTGGAGCCCCATTCGCCGGACCGGGTCGGAGACGAGCGGGCCAATGGCGGTGCTGGCAAGCGATGGACAAACCCATAGGATCATATTTGGCGAAATCGTCAATTTCATAGCCGATGCTGAAATTGGCGCCGGAGCCCCAACTGAGGGGTCTCTCGGCCCGTTTGAAAGCAAATCGCACCTTTTGGATGCCCGTTTTTGATCCAAGCAGCCCGCTTTCCACTGCCGGACCGGCTTTCGAGCAAAGGCTCGAAGACCGATGAGTGTTGCCGGAGGTAATCAATGGCGCCCGGAGAGCTAGTTCAAAAATTCCTCGGCCGCTTGTCGGAAGCCCGTCTCTGCATGGAACAGGGCCTGGCGGATGGGACCGCCGACATCATCAAAGGGATACTGGCTGAAATCCAAGAAGACGATTTCCCTCAGTTGGCAAGGGAAGAGATACGCTCCCGCGCCGAGTCCATTCTCATCAGCCTCAATGAACATTCGGGCGTGGAGCGCGCTCCACGAAGAAGGGTTTCAGGCAACCGATCCCGCCCAGTTCTACAACTATGGCCTGGCGCTCATGGACGGGCAGTTCTGGGAGGAAGCCATTCAAGAACTCAGCATGGCGGCCGGGCTCGGGTTTCAGCGCCTCAAATGCTGGGAGTACTGCGGGGACTGCGCCTCTAACCTGGAGCAGATGGGAGGACGCATTCCGCTTCTATGAGTATGTCTATTCGGATGAAAGCGTTGCGGACGAACTGAAAAAAACGGTGCTGACAAAGATAACAAGGTGCTCGCAAGCTCAGAAAAAAGAGCATGCCCGTTACAACGGCCATGGCAAAGGAGAACACAAAGACCGAGCCGGAAGACCGGCAGGCAAAATCCGAATTCGTTAATCCATCGGTCCTCTCACTCGGCTCCTATTCGGTTGATCCTGTCATCGGCCAGACGGTCACATCCTGGACAGACCGAGCGGGCAAGACTCTCGCCGGCTGCGCTCGTTCTTACCGAGTGACCGACCTGCTGCACATCGGATCGAGCTCTCTGGTTGTGGAACTGGAAGAACAGAGCGGCGGGGAAAAATATGCGGGCCAGACCTTGAGCGGAAAACTGAGGAATGCTCTTTCAGCCGAAAAGCTGGCCTTGTGGGCGCAGGGGCAGATGTCGATCAATTCCCGCCATCTGGTCAGGATCTACGATCTCGCCAACATAAACGGACACTTCTTCATAGTGCGGGAACATCTGCCGCTTTCGTTGAGCGACCTGCTGGCAGCGGGCGTGGAACATGCCGATTTCTCTTGCCGTGAGGTTCGGCTATCAGGTGCTGGAAGGCCTTGGGGGACCTGCATCTTCATATGGCGGCAGACGGCAGAATACAGAACCTGTTCCATCTCGACCTGCGTCCCTCGCGCGTCCTTTTGCGCAGAGACAAACCCTATCTCAAGATATATAACGGCGGCCTCTGGAAAGAGATAGAGAAGGCCAGCCCGGCCAGGACGAACTTAAGAGAGCTTCCGCTTCCCTATCTTTCCTACAGGGCGCCTGAACAGTTCAGGACCTACCTTGCGCGCAAAAGACCTCCCGTTTTTACCGATATCTATCTTTTCGGGGCGCTCTTTTACGAAATGCTCACAGGGGCTCCCGGCGTTCAAGGCCTCTTCTTTCGGCGAATATGAAATCCAGCACTGCGAACAGTACCCCTCGCCGCCCAGGGTGTGGAGGCCCGAAATTCCCGAAAACCTGAACGAGCTTATAATGAATTGCCTGACATGGGACCCGATGAGGCGGTTTCGGAGTACGACGCAGATATCGCTCGCTCTGGAAAAGTCTTTCCCCGCCGAGGTTGCCCGCCCGAAGGACGACTTATACGAAAAATACCTCGAAAGACTGAAACTTGCCTGAAATGCCATGGGTCTTTGAATCTTATTTTTTGGGCCGGTTCATTGCGAGAAGGTCTCTGAGACCACGGTGATCGGGAATCATCAGGCGATGGCGGATACCTCGGGCGAGAGATAGGCTGATGAAAAGTCAAGCGGCTTTGGAATGGCGTAACCTTTGCCGTCCATCAGTTCAGTCAAAAAACGGCTGTGAAGCGCATGCCCGGCTTTGCGAATCTCGAAACTTCCGAGCACGGGCAGGCCCGTAAGGGCCAAATCGCCTATGAAGTCAAGAATCTTGTGGCGCACACATTCATCGGCGTAGCGAAAACCATCCGCGTTCAGCAGTTCATTGTCGTCGAAGACGACGGCGTTCGACAGAGAGCCTCCCTGGATCAAGCCCATTTTCTGAAGATTGCGAACATCTTTAAGAAACCCGAACGTTCGCGCCTTGGCTATTTCCCTGCCGAAACTACCATTTTTCAGCGACCAGGAGTACTCCTGTTTTCCCACGCGGGGGTGGGGATAATCGATCTCGTAGCGAATCTGAAACCGGTCGGACGGAGTCGCCATTATGAACGAATCGCCTTTTACGACGGTCAAGGGCTTCTGGATTGTCAGGTAATTCCTGGCTCCGTCCTGTTCCACTATAGAGGCTCTTCGAATCAGCTTCACATAGGGCGCCGCGCTTCCGTCGAAAATCGGCGCCTCGGGACCGCTCAGTTCCACCAGTACATTGTCCACGCCGCATCCGTACAGCGCGGCCATGAGATGTTCGACGGTGGAAACGGCTATGCCTGCGGACCCAATGGTGGTAGCCTGAAGTGTATTTACGACGTTGTTGTAATGAGCGCTGATGGATGGACAACCGGCGATGTCTGTGCGGATGAATCTGATGCCGTGGTCTACCGGAGCAGGTCTTAACACCAGCGCCACTTTCAGGCCGCAGTGCAGCGCCACCCCGCTACACCAAACGGATTGGCCAATAGTGTGCTGTCTTGTGTAACTCACGCCCCCGTAATCCTCCCCCGCCGCCTCCGAAGCATCTTTCGTGCCAGACTGCGCATCGGCGGTTTGATACGCTGAAAACTACACCGGGCGTACTCTTACATGGACCGGCCCGAAATAGCAAGCCTTGAATCGAGATCTTATGTGTTGCAAAAATGATACATGACGGCATTATGGTGTATCTTTCTCGCCACACTTCGGCGCCCGTACCCATGTGCGGCGACCAGCGTGATTGATGAGTTTACTTACCCGCTTGATTATTTCTTTGGAATATTTGATACTTGCAAAGTTGGCGACTGCCCGGCCCATTCATTGCCTCGCAACGATAAACGACGACTTCATAACTTTTTTGATCCACGTGGAGTTTTCATGAAAATAGATGAGTTCCCTTCGGACATGCAGTCTTGCGTTATTCCGAAAATTCGAGGTGAATACATTTACCGCTGCCTTGGGTGCGGGAGCTGTTTCGGCATCGACGAACTTCTCTACGCCTGCCCGAAATGCGGTTCGGTCCTTCTAATAGAAGACAAGCGATGGGATCGCCTCAAAGAGATCGCCGGGCGCGCAATGGCGTAGAATTTTCGATTATAGAAGGATGCTGAACATTCCGGCGCTAAGCGGGATATACCGTTTCCATGAACTGATCGGATCGATAATCCCCCTGGAAGACATCGTTTTCTTAGGTGAAGGGCATACGCCGGTCGTCTCAGCTAATGAAGCCATGAGGGACTGGGCGGGAATGAGGTTTTGCTTCAAAAATGACGGCCAAAACCCCAGCGCTTCTTTCAAAGACCGGGGGATGGCCAGCGCCTTCAGCTACCTGAATTATCTCATAAGCAAGCGCGGCGTCCGCGAGATCCTGGCGATCTGCGCCTCAACCGGGGACACCTCGGCATCGGCCGCCCTTTACGCATCGTATTTGTCCCGATATGTAAAATCGGCTGTTCTTCTGCCCCAGGGGAAGGTGACGCCGCAGCAACTCGGACAGCCACTTGGAAGCGGCGCAAGAGTCATAGAAATTCCGGGCGTCTTTGACGACTGCATGAAAGTTGTCGAATACCTCTCGGAGAACTTCTCGGTCGCGCTCATGAATTCCAAGAACGCATGGCGCATCCTCGGACAGGAATCCTACAGCTATGAGATCGCCCAGGCATTCGATTACGAGGTGGGCGGGTTGGCGGTCGTGGCGCCAATCGGAAACGCCGGCAATATAACGGCGATAATGTCCGGTTTTCTCAAGATGTACGATCTGGGCATCATCGACTCTTTGCCTGCTCGTAATCGGGGTTCAGTCAGAGCACGCCAACCCGGTTTACCTCTATTATCTCGAACCGCAGGAGGCCAAGAGGCGGTTTCGCCCCGTCACCGTTCGGCCAAGCGTCGCCCAGGCGGCCATGATCGGAAATCCTGTTTCGATGCCTCGAGTTATAAAACTGGTCGAGCAGTATCGTAAGATCGCCGGTGAAGGATCGGTTCGAATCGTTGAGATATCCGAGCAGGAGATCATGGATTCGATGCTGTTTGCAAACCGCAACGGCCATATCGCCTGCACACAGGGGGGGGAATGCCTTGCCGGCCTTCGAAAGGCCGTGGCTGAAAACAAGATCGATAAGGACCGCACGGCCATTCTCGACGCCACTGCGCATGCGCTCAAGTTTGCCGTCTTTCAGGATAAATACTTCCTTGACGCCTTCGAACCTGAATTCGAGGTGGTCCCGAAACCGGAGCTGCAAAACGCCCCACTTTCAGTGCAGTCTGCCCGATTCAGTTCCCAATCCGGCCAAGGGGAAGCTCAGCCCGGAGCAATTTGAGGAATTCGTGGAATATGCCTCATCGATCGTAGCCGAGATCCTGGACCTTAAACAACTTAAGCGAGAAAAGCGGAAAAGATGAATAAAGCTGATAGAATACTTGTCTATCGCGACATTTGGCCCCGGATCGCCCAAGATGTTTTCATAGCCCCCGGCGCCCGCGTCATAGGAGACGTGGTCATCGGGGAGCGCAGCAGCATCTGGTTCAACACCGTGGTTCGCGGCGACGTTCACTACATACGCATAGGGTCTTGCACGAGCGTTCAGGACAACAGCACCCTTCATGTGACAGGATCCCGGTTTCCATTGCACATCGGAGACCGCGTGGTGATCGGCCACCGGGCGATCGTTCACGGCTGCACGATTGAAGACGAATGCATGATCGGAATGGGATCGATCATCCTGGATGGTTGCAACATCGGAAAAGGATCGGTCATTGCGGCGGGGTCCCTGCTTCCGCCCGGCACCGAGGTCCCACCCGGATCCGTAGTAATGGGCTCCCCCGGCAGGATAAAAAGGAAAGCCGGGGATAATGAACGGGCGATGATCGAATATGGCTGGGTCCGTTACGTCAAAGCTTGCCGCCGAATATTTAGAGGCGGAGAATGCGAAGGCATGATACGGCCAAGCAGTTTTCTTTATCTCAAAACACAATCTTCTTTTCATCAGATGCGCACTAGCACCACCTGTCACGGGTGTTGGGATGCAGGTGCATGTCTTCGGGGATTGTAGACGGCCCCGGTTATAACACACTTCCGGACAAGCTCCTGGGCGGCTGCTAACAGCGATTCCTCGGTCCCGGTCCATTTCTGGCGGGCATTTTCCAGGGTGGGGGCCTGACCTCCGTCCATGAGAGCACAGAGCAGAATGTAGAGCGAGGTCGCTTCTACACTAACCTTGAGATCGAATATAGCACGGTCCATGTTCATAAGCTTTTGTACACTCCAAAAAAGACAATAATGACAACATGGGGCAAATCAAGGGGGAACGAACCCGCTGCACTTAAATACTTTCGGGAAGGGAGGCGGCGGAATCGAGCAAGACGTCAACGAAGACGTTTGCAAGCCCCCAGACAAGGTCGAGTGATTCCAGACGCCACGACGATCGTTTCGTCGAACAGAATATGGGAGGAAGGTTCAAATTCTTCATCCCGCATCCAAAAAATTATCAGAACGGGAATTCGAGGCAAAATCCTGAACCGGTAAGACAGACCCCCCATGTCGGCCTTTTCGCCGCCGATGCTTCGCGCCGCGGCATCCAGAAGGCTCGGGCGACCATCGAACGCGCCGGTGAGCGACTTCAACCGGAAGCGCGTGCGAAGGCTGTAAAAAAAAGGCCGCCGCCGGGAAGGTCTTTTTCGCTCACCCATTTATTGGCCAGAGGTTTATTCCGAGCGTAGAGAAGATAATGAAGAATCACCAGGTTGAGTTTGAAAATCATTTGAAAAATCGCCCCAAGCGCCCCAGCACTTCGATTTCCTCTGTTTCGGGATAACACAAAGCAGCCGTGTTCAGAAACGGAACAACGTAGACGCTTTCTTCCACGGTCGTATTCCACAAGGGCCCTTGCTGTGATTTCCCCGGGGTCGGCCTGCCTCAAAGCCTCCCACAACCGTGGTTCGATCTGCCGGTCGCCGGCAAACGGGAAGTCGTTGACTTCTTCTTTTTCAGTCAGGCCGGATATGATTTCGCGAGCCAGATCGGCCATTTCTTTCGGGACCATGATTCGCCCCCAACCCTTCTGGGGAACGAAAAGGCCCGCATAGGGCGTCTCCTCGAACGACCCTCACCAGCACCGGTATTCCTTCCTGCCTCAAAGCATCCGCAATTACATCGGCTTCGAAGCGATTGGAAAGGGTATGCACCTTTACGTATTGGAATTGTGTTTCAGCCAATTGTCCTCCATGCCTGCCGGAATTGCCGGTCTATTTGGATGCGCTTTCCCCATTTTATTTTATTATCATATTCGCCAAAAACTCAAATGGAGCATGTCCGTCAAGCTCGCCGAAGGCCGGTCATTGGCGCAATCGCTCGATTTAAGGTGTATATAGGTCTCGACAAAAGAACGAGTCTTTTGAGGCAAAGCGGCTTAAAGTCAAACCGGCATCTCACTATCAGTTGGGAGATCTTATGAATATTCTGGTTACGGGGGGAGCGGGATACATCGGTTCACATACATCGAAGCTTTTGAAAAAGGCGGGGCACGTCCCGGTGGCGTTCGACAATCTGTCGAACGGCTGGGCCGAATGGGTGAAGTTCGGGCCGTTCGCCTTCGGGGACATCCGCGATGAAGAGGCCCTTTTCCGCGCCTTGACCGGCTTCAAGATCGAAGCGGTCATTCATTTCGCTGCAAAGGCCTATGTTGAAGAGTCCACCCGGTTGCCCGAGGTCTATTTCGACAACAATGTAAACGGCACGATATCGCTTCTCAAGGCAATGAAGCGGGCCGGCACGAAAACCCTGGTATTTTCGAGTTCATGCGCAACATACGGCAACGCCGAAACACCGACCATCCGCGAAGACCATCCCCAGGCGCCAACCAACCCCTATGGTCTGTCCAAGCTGATGTGCGAGCAGGTGATATCGGCGGCTGCCCCTGTGTTCGGACTTCGATACGCCATGCTGCGCTACTTTAACGTCATAGGAAACGATCCCGAGGGGGAGATTTTCGAAAGACACGAACCCGAAACCCACGTCTTGCCCAACCTGGTAAGAGCGGCCATGTCAGGCGGCTCGTTTTCTCTTTTTGGAACGAATCACGCTACGCCAGACGGAACGGCCGTGCGCGATTACGTGCACGTGATGGACCTCGGGCAGGCGCACATAAGGGCGATCACTGAACTCTCCGCCCGGGAGCGGCTGGTTTCCAACGTGGGGACCGGAGCCGGAATATCGGTCCGCGAACTGCTCGCAATAGTCGAAAAGGAACTGGGGCTTCGGGTCAATGTCGAAGAAAAGCCGATCAGACCCGGAGATCCGCCTCGCCTTGTCGCCGATAACGGATACCTGCGCACCTGGTTCGACCACACCTTCAAATCAGTCGGCCAGGCCGTGCGCGAGATAGCGGCTACGAGCCGAGCCCTGGGCTGAGAGTCTCTATATATTTCTTTATCGTGGGCAGATTGCGGTGGAACCGATGCGATGAGAGCGCTTCAGACAACGGCTTGGTGTCGTAGGGGATGCGCAACATCGTAATCGTTTGCTCTGCCGAGTCATAGAGGACTCAATTAGCGACCGGCGTTCCGTCCCGGTAGGGTCCTCCGACGCTTCCAGCCTTGACCCAGTAGCGGGACTTCTCATTCAGATTTAGCGTCAGGTCTTCCTTTGGCCCCGGCCTGTGCACTTTGACCTCGCCGCCTTCCGGCAGTTCATAAATGGCGGCAACATGGTCGTGGCCGCTGAAGATCAGCCGTTTGGGATAGTTGCGCCATGAAGGTATAGCGCGCCTCAGGGCCGCAGGGTCCAGGTAACCGAAGCATTCGATAGACGGGGCTGAACCTATCGATGGAAGGTCGAACGGCGAATGATGCACGATGGTCAAATCTTCTTTCTCGATCGAGAGCGGGAGGCCGAGGATATATTCGATGGCCCCTTGCTCGGCAAAGAGTAGTCCGGCGTTGTAAGCCGTCGCCTGCATCCGGTCGATCTGGTCGGCGAAATCGGTAATCGCGCCTGCTATCAACAGGTCGTGATTCCCGGCTACCGTGGGAAAACCCATCGAACGCAGCCTTACAAAAGTCCTGTCCCCGAATGGAAGCCAGCCTGCAAGGTCTCCAAGGCAATAGACTTCATCGGCCCTTTGCCCTTCCAGGCATCTGAGGCAAACCTCCAGCGCATCGACATTACCGTGAATATCTCCGAAAAAATACGTCCGCATAAACTGTTCCTGTCAAATTGAGGGATTAAGGGATTTTGGTATCACTGCTCGTCGCGTAGCGATAGAACCAAAAGGAATTATTTTTACTGTTCACTGTGAATTTTACCCTGAGCTTGTGAAGGACCGTTCACTGCTTATCGTCCACTCCCGCCCGTTGGATACGGCATGCACCGCCCCCTGCAAATCCGTCCTGCGCATCGGTATATTCCGCGCGGCGCAACGCCCGATTACCGCAGGGACAGGAAAACCGAACGGGTTATATTAGGTTATACGATATCAGTGGTCCGGATGTTTTGACGATCCTCTGGAGCGACGTGTTAGACGCTGAGTCGAACGGGTTAAATCGAGAAGGGACCTCAGTGCTCTATTCACAGAAACTGAATCGTGGAAAGCCTCTGCAATGTCAGGGTCGAGAACCACAACGTTAGCCCCTTCAGCTAGAAGCCGGCTATAGTATTTGCCGCGAACAGCCTTTGAGTAGTCAAAACTGTATTCGGGACGCAATTCATCCTTGAGTTCTTTATCTTTCTCTTTCATGTCGCTTCCTTTCAAATCTGGTCGCGGGTCGCGCGCTGATAATCCGGAGCACTTCCCCTCGGCCCGAATGTGAGACAAAGAGCAAACGATTGCCGGAGGAAAAGCGGATAGTAATAAGACGATACTCGTCGTCCGAGTGGTCAGGGTCATCAAACGTGGCCGTTAGCGGATCATAGAACACGGTCACTGCTTCTTCAAACGAGACCCCGTGCTTTTTCAGGTTGCTTGTCGCCTTTTTCGGATCCCATTCAAATTGCACAGCGTCTCGTCTCCCAAGCCCGTCTTGGATATAGTTAAGATAAGTATATTTGGCAACCTGGAAACTGAAGCTGGCTCTGCCCGGTTGACGCGCGTAAAAAGTTCACCGCTCACTGTTCACTGTTCATCATCCACTTCCGTCCGTCGGATACGGCGTGCACTGCACCATTGATATCGGTCCAGTATACAGGGATACTTCGTCTTGCACAACGATCCAGTACGGCGATCCAGTACGGCAGAGAAGGAAAGCCGAACGGGTAGTAGACGATTATATTACATGATTGACCCAGGATGCATGCCCATTTTAACTTAGGGCTTGTCCGTAAATAAGCCTCTTAGGGATCGCGCCGGATTTTGAGGCAGATTTGGTCGCGAGGATTGAGCAAAACCGCAGGCGTAGCCGGACTACGTTGAGGATTTTGCGATTGCGGAGCGGCCAAAGCAGGCACA
This sequence comes from uncultured delta proteobacterium, assembly GCA_963727975.1. GTDB lineage: Bacteria > Desulfobacterota > Syntrophobacteria > Syntrophobacterales > Syntrophobacteraceae > SbD1. The sequence goes on from CAVSIN010000017.1 coordinate 63,450, forward strand.
AAGCCGGATGCGAGCGCAAAGGTTCTATTTACGGACAAGCCCTTAATCGCCAACTATCTTACCCGATAATTTCATACAGTTACCAGACTACAGCAAGGCATCATTAACTTACTGCACCCGCAAGGCGGAGGAATCTCCAGTGCAGCAGGTTCGTAGCACATAACGCCTTTTCTTGCAGTGAGACCCGGCTGGGCTTCGGACAAGCCACCACAGGTTCGCACAACGGGTTGTATTGCAATCAAGCCGCTGCTGAACGAGAGGCCCTTGGAGCGGGTGCTCCTCGAAGCAGGCCCTGTGTGCTTAAATCCTCATCTATTTCCTTCCCTATTTCCTCGTCCCCTATTTCCCTTGCAGTTGCCATAAATTTGCAGCGGGTCAAGCAAGGTTTCTTGTCGGGTGTCTTGCGTATAACCTGCTCCATATGATACGGATAGGGGGTTCTGAGGCGAGGACATCAAACCGTCCATAGACTCGATAATCCAGGTGGCTTGTAAAAGTTGGAGCCAGGGTGGTCTACATGCCTGGAAATGGCACGTCAATGCTGCGTCTGCGGATGCATAGCGCAGAGGTTGATGCATTATTCCTGAGGAAACATCATCCGTGTCGTTACCTTCGACAAGGAGCGGTTCATTTCATACAGAAAAATCGACCCAAATGGTTGGGCTGAAAAGAAGTTGTCCGATCTTCCGCAACAGGTGAGGGCAGCCCATGAGCATAGGAAAGACCCCCCACAGGGTATCAAACATTAGTGAGAAGGGTCTCGCCGGCAGAGTATTTATGCTACTCGTTATGTACACTGATCAGGGGAGGTCCTTATCCGCATCTCAATGCCGAGCATGAAAGAGGAGGAGAGTTCCCGGCATACGATCAAACAACAAAGAATGGAACAATGACGAAAGTAATCATACAACCGACCAATCGACCCTTGGAGAGGAACCTATGAAAACCATAGTCACCCTTGCCACTTCATTCGTCATTCTGATGGTTGCCACCACGCTTTTCGGCCAATCGGTTTCGCTTCAGGATTTGGGAGACAGCCTTGAGTCGCTGCCATCCTCGACTATCTACAAAGCCAGGGAAGTCGTCACCATGGACCCTGCCAGACCGCGAGCCACCGCCGTTGCCGTGCTCGGTGACCGTATCCTTGCCGTCGGCACGGTGGAGGAGTTGAAAGCCGCCGCCGGGAAGCAGCCTTACGTGGTGGACGAAACCTTCGCCAACTATGTCATCGTGCCCGGCCTCATCGGTCAGCACGAACATCCGTTTCTTACAGCCCTGACCATGATGTCAGAGATCATTGCCATTGAGGACTGGGTCCTCCCCTCCGGGACCATCCCGGCGGCGAAGAGTCAGGAAGAATACCGCAAGCGACTTGCGGAGGCGAATGCGAAGCTCAAGGACCCCAATGAAACGTTGGTCACGTGGGGATATCACACGGCTTTTCACGGCAAGCTCACCCGCGCGGACCTCGACAAGATCAGCGGCACCCGACCGATCATTGTCTGGCCGCGATCATGCCACGAGCTCATTGTTAATACGAAGGCACTCGAGACATACGGCGTAGATGCGGCCTTCGTTGCCAAGATGAGCAAAAGCGCTCAGGTTCAGTCAAATCTCGAGGAAGGCCACTTCTGGGAGCAGGGGGTCTTCGGTGTTGCTCCCAAGTTTCTTCCCGCCATCGCCACCCCCGACCGCCTCCGACGCGGCCTCGAGTTCATGGTGGAGTACTACCATGCCAACGGGGTAACGCTCGCCTGCGAACCCGGTGGGCTCTACTCGAAGAAGCTTCAGGACGCAGAGAATGCAGTCCTCTCCAACACCTCGAATCCCTTCCGTTTCTATTTTATTCCGGATGGAAAGTCCATCATCGCGGCCTATCCGGACACCGCGATCGAGGAAACCGAAAAAGTGCTCCAGTGGGGGGAAGGTATGACCGCCTTTTTGCCGAAAAGGATCAAACTCTTTGCCGACGGAGCCATATATTCGCAGTGCATGCAGTTGCGCGATCCCTATACTGACCGCCACCACGGCGAGTGGATAATGGACCCCAATGTCTTCGCGAAGGCATTCCGAGTTTACTGGGATGCCGGCTACCAGATCCACATCCACGTGAACGGCGACGCCGGCATCGACATGGTCCTCGACAACCTCGAGTTGAACATGCGTCGCAATCCGCGCTACGACCACCGCACGGTTATAATCCACTTCGCTGTTTCCCGCAAAGATCAGGTGGAACGAATCAAACGCCTTGGCGCCATCGTCAGCGGCAACCCGTATTACGTTACCTCGCTGGCGGACAAATACAGCAAGGTGGGCCTTGGCCCCGAACGCGCCGACCAAATGGTGCGCATGGGCGACGTCGAGCGGGCCGGGATTTCATACTCCCTCCACTCCGACATGCCGATGGCGCCCGGCCAGCCGCTGTTCCTGATGTGGTGCGCCGTCAACCGCACGACCGCGTCCGGTCGTGTTGCCGGACAGAACCAGCGTATCAGCCGTGAAGGCGCGCTGAAGGCCGTCACGCTCGATGCCGCCTACTCGCTCGGACTGGAGCAGGAGGTGGGAAGCATCGTCCCGGGCAAGTTGGCCAACTTTACCATCCTTGCCGACAACCCGATCACGTGCGAGGCGTCGAAGATCAAGGACATCGCGATCCGGGGCACTGTCAATGAGGGGCGCAAGCTGCCGGTGAAGCACGAAGGCAAGGAGCAGGCGGCCCTTGGGCCGGCCATGCTTGACCTTTCTATCACGGCGATCTCGTCGGATATACACCAGGATCATGGAGAGCACTCCGCAGGTGACTGCGCCTGCACGCTGAACCGAGTATTCGCTGCCGCCTTCGACTCGGTTTCCAGCGCGCATCCGACAAAGTGACGCGCTTCTTTTGCACTCGAGCAATCGCTGCCGGAAATGCCACAAAAGAAGAGTGGGAAATGGGGTAGAGTAGAGAGCAGGCATTACGCCTGCCCTCCCTCATCAAACCGTGCATGCGGTTTTCCCGCACACGGCTTTCCGATGTTCTTCACCGCAAGGCATGCGCCTTCGTCCAGCCTGCTGTCGTCGGCACTTTGTACAAGCCGTACTTCTCGTACAGAGCCCGATTGCCAAATCTGGCAAAACCCGCCTTCCTGTCCCTGACCTTGTGGCGCTTGCGCAGGTGGGTCCGCAGCCGTTCTTCAACGTGACCCCGTACATGTTCCAGGGCCTTGCTGCAGTTCTTGAAGTGAAAGTAGCCAACCCAGCCGCGGACGGTGGCGTTGACTTCTCCCACGATCCGATCAAGCGGCACTAGTGTTCTCTCTCGTTTCGTGAGAGCGGTGACACGATCTTTGATCGCCTGCAGGGACTTCTTCGATGGCTGGACGTGCGGATAGTGATTGCCCGTCCTTCTGCTTCTTCCCATCCAGATTGAGAATCCCAGAAAATCGAACTTCCCCTCGAAGGCGTTGACGATTTTCGTCTTCGTCTCATTGAGGGTCAGTCCCAGCCGTTCCAGTATCCGCCGCAGCACCTCCATCGGCTTTTCGACTTCCTCGCCGACAGAGGATGACAATGTCGTCGGCGTAACGCACAATGCGCGCACCAAGCCGTTGTTGCAGCTTCCGCCGCTCCCATATCCTGTCCAGTAAGATGCAGGTAGAGATTGGACAGCAGCGGTGAGATGACACCGCCCTGTGGCGTGCCTTTGCGGTTGCCTTTGCCGCCGCCGATGTTCCGCTTCGTTCCGTCCTTGTCCACTTCCATGACCGGGGCTTTGAGCCACATCTGTATCAGGCGCAGAATCTGCGCCGTCGCTGATTCGCTCGGCTACCGTCGCCATGAGATTGGCATGGGGGATGGTGTCGAAGTATTTGGAAAGATCGGCGTCGATGACTTCGGTATACCCTTTGTTCATGGTATGCGTAACGTCATCGACTGCGTCGTGGGCTGATTTCCTCGGCCTGAACCCGTATGAGGTATCGCAGAAATCCGCCTCGAAGATCGGCTCGATGACCAGTTTCACAGCCATCTGGGCCACCCTGTCCCGGATGGTCGGGATACCGAGGGGACGCTGACTTCCATCGGCCTTCGGTATCATGACCCGCTTGACAGGGTCCGGTCTGTACGTCTTGTCCTTCAGTGCTCCAGCCAGTTCCGCCACGAAGGCGATTGCCCCTTCTTTTCCTCGATGACCTCGAAGGTAACGCCGTCGATCCCGGCGCTCCCTTTGTTGGCACGGACAAGGTTGTAGGCATGACCGAGGATGTCCGCCCGGTAAACCTTGTCGTACAAGGCGTGGAAGCGGCAGGCCGGTTCCTGCCCCTTTGCCCTTCGAGGCATCTGAGGCAAACCTCCAGCGCATCGACATTACCGTGAATATCCCCGAAAAAATACGTCCGCATAAACTGTTCCTGTCAAATTGGAGCATCAAGGGATGACGAATTGGCGGATTTACCGGCTGACAGAATCACATCTTTTGCAGATCACGCCGTCCTCCCGTAGGAAGAAGCACAAAAAGGGGAGCAGGCGCAAAAATATTCCTGCTTCTCTCGGTCCGCTTCCAGCTTCCGGTTAGCGTTATCGCACTTTAATGATATCCGGCTCGCCCTCTACTTCGCTACTAAGTTTTTCCATCAATTTTGCAGCTCTGGAAATGCCGCTGACCGGTCGAAGTTGAATGACGAAAACCTTTCCGCACCCCTGCGGCTTCAGGGTTTTGACGACTGCGTTGTACCCTTTTTCCTTGAGGTGGGCTTTCATCTCCTCAGCCTTCTCCCGATCCTCAAATGAGCCAATGCGGATAGCGTATCGGTGGGGTCGCGATTTAGGACCGGTAGTTACGCCTCTCTGAGCCGGCGCGTTGTCATCGTTGGGGGCCGTGGCATTTTCGGCCGCAGGCGCCAGGGCTTCTTCGGAAATCTCCAACTGAACCGAGGCGGGCGGCGCTATCTCGGCAACACTCTTATCACTGCCGGTTGCCGGGGCTTCAGGAATAAATGGCTCTGGTTCGGCCTTGAGCGCACTCTCAACCGGGGGTTTGACCTCGGGTTCATTAACCGGCGCAGACACAGGTGCGATCGTAAGAACTTTTGCACTGGGGATTTCTTTCCTGACGGGTGGAATTTCTTTAGTCTTCAAAAGGGTCGCCGAGGCGACCACGACCAGTCCACACAACACAACCAGGGCCGGGACCCAAACAATTCTCCAATTGAAGGAAGGTCCCGGTAGTTCGCCTCGTAAATCCTTGATCACCTCTTCGATGATTTTGGCATCCACGGGCTTGCGCTGATACCCGAAAGCCGTGATAAGCGCATTGTCGCACAGGACATTAATTATCCGTGGGAATTCCATTAGCCTCTTTGACGATGCGCTTCAGAGCGGCTTTTGTAAAAACCGGGTTGTAGAATGAGGACGCTATCATCAACCTGTGCTGGATATAAGCAAGGCTCTCATCAGGCGTAAGGGTTTTAATGCGAGTACTAATCGCTATTCGCTGCTTGAGCTGTCTCAATTCAGGCAGATTCAGCTTGTCCTCGAACTCCAGTTGGCCCACGAGTATTATTTGCAGCAGCTTCTCCTGCGAGGTATCCCTGATTTGACAGCATCCGGAGCCGCTCAAGAGTCTCGACCGGCAAGTTCTGCGCCTCATCGATTATCAGCACAACCTTGCGGTCGTTTTTGTATTCATCGATAAGATAAAGGAAGAGTCTGTCAATGAGGTCCGGGAGGCCCTTATCGACAGCCGGAATACCAAGTTCCGAAACGATCTGCTTCATCAGTTTGCCGAAGGAAAGCGCCGCATGGAATATATATACGATCCTGATTCTTTCCGGGTCGGCTCCCTCCAGATATGACCTCAGAATCGTCGTTTTCCCTACCCCGACCTCCCCGGTAACGGCGACTAATCCCTTCCGCTGTTGGATTCCGCAGAAGATTGAGGTGTAGGCTTCCTGGTGACTCGGACTCAAAAAAAGAAAATCCGGATCAGGAGTGATGTGGAAAGGATTTTTTTTGAATTTGAAGAAGTCGAGGTACATCCTTACCCCTTATTCTTTATCAGGAATAATGCACACCCTGCGTCTTGCATGCCTAACCGCATTTTCGGGTTGTGTTTTGTTCGAAGAAGCTCTTGAGGCTGGTGAATTGAATCATCCAATTTCCTAATGAAAAGCGCAAGAAGAATTTAACGGAATCGGTTTTGGCGGATTGCAGACCCGCCGCTGTCTTCAGAGTCGATGACCTCATTTCCGCCCCGTCGTGTTGAAGAAACTGAGGCGAAAAATCACCATCAGTGGGAGAAACTCAACAGTTCCCTCAAAAAGCCAAATCGCCTTCTCAGTTCTTGCCGGCCTATGCAGACTCACTTTATTCCACAGGAATAGCCTGGTTTCGAGAAATCGGCGAATGCTGTCCCTGAGTAGAGTAGTAACCCGCAATTCGTATTCAAGTTCAATGATGGGACAACCGATTCCCGATGTGGAACCCACTGTCAGGTTTCGAAGGATGACAGCATGAAAAACCAAACTGCAATCCGGGACTATCTGTTCTGTTTCGCACTATTATTCAAAATTATCGCGATTTTCATTACCTGGCATGCTCTTGCTAGATACCCTTGCCTGCTCTACGAGAGAAATCCCTTGACAAGATTTCTTCTTCAGCATGATTTCGCGCACATCTTCGTCCAATTGGCGGTGTTCACTTTTGTCTGCGTCAGCTATTCCATAATTAGAAGAGAGTACCTGCTGGCGCACAGGAAAGGGGCAATTGGCCGCTTATTCAACGCCATGGTCGGATTTGTTTTCTTAACTTGCCTGTGGGACGCCGCAAACGATACCATCAATTTATTGGCAGCGTCCCTATCCTGATGAGCATCGACTCACATCCCAATCTGGGGGGCGATTTTCCGCATCCCTGCGATCACTTCCTCGATGAGCGCTCTTAGCTCAACTCCCAGCAAAGCGGCGCCTTTCTCTATCACTTCCCGGTCAACACCGGCCGCAAAGCTTTTTTGCTTCCATTTTTTTTGTACTGATTTGGCGTCCATGTCCATCACGCTCTTTGAAGGCCGGACCAGGGCGCAAGCAGTTACAAAACCGACCAGCTCATCGACCGCATAGAGAGTTTTTTCAATAGTTGTTTTCGGTTCAACATCCGTGCATAAACCCCAGCCGTGAGACATAATCGCTCGAACATATTCCGCCGGCCAGTCGCGTTCGTTGAGCAGTGCGCGCGTCTTCAGGCAGTGCTGCTCCGGGAACTGCTCATAGTCGAGATCGTGAACCAGTCCGACGATTCCCCACTCATCCGGATTACTGCCGGCTTTTTCGGCCATGTGGCGCATAACTGCCTCAACGGCCAGCGCATGCTTGATTAAGGATTCGTTCTTATTGAACTCGTTTAGAAGCGCCCAGGCTTCGTCTCTGGTCGGAACACGCGCGGTCATAGCAGACCTCAATGACAGGGATGGGTACGGAGCATAGCCCGACTTCGCCATTTCAGGAGTTTCCAATATGGCCCGGTTTAGAGGGGCTTTTATAAACAAGATACGACAGCTTGGGTTTAACGGCAATTGTCTCTGATTGCAAGTTCATAAGATAGGCGCGTAAGGGCCGATTCGCCAGCCCCCCACCTCTGCTGCAGAAAGCTGATATTCCGGCGCATCCCTCAATGTAAGCCTAAGTGGATTATCGCAGGAGGCCGGCAATAGGTTTCGCCAGTTCTCGAACAGCCCCTGTCTCGACAGCTTCGAGAAACTCTTCGCCAAGACACGCACTGGCTTCGATGACTTCATTCCAGTACGCGACACGCTCTTCATCACGTCCCCTGAAAAACGGAAAATCCTCCCTGTCCGGAATCCTTTTATACGGCAGACGCTCTATGAATTGTTTCGATGGGGAGACAAGGAGCAGCCGGTCCAAGTTTGCTTCCCGAGGCTTGCGCCACGGAAGGCGCTTATCGAACCACCCGGGGATGATACGATCTGTGTAATGAGGGAAAAGAATCAATCCATCAGCATTATCATCATCCCGCAGGATCGGAAGATCGAAGTGGTAGTCTATGATCCCACCGTCCCGATACATCCCTCGCGGAGCATCGGGAATATTGTCCACTCCCCGCATGAGCAAGGGGACCGAACCAGAAGCCAGCAAGACATCTTTAAGGTTTCTTTGGGAGAGGGGTATTTTTTTTGTTTCCACGTCAGACGTTACACCGAGCGGCAGAGGATTCCTGGGGTCAAAGAAAAGCGCCCTGTCGAAGAAAAACCTCAAGCCGGCCCTGTGAAAGGCGTTATAGATGGCTGCATCCAGCAACCCAAGAGCCAGCAGCACCTTATTGTCGCTGGCGACCGGCCATTTGCAGCGAGCGGTGAAAACGCCCAGTCTGAGGAATGGATGATGCAATGTCTCTTCGACTCCACTGCGGCCCAGCAACGCATCGAGTATCTTCGCGCATTCCAGGGTGATTTCTTCGCGCTCAGGCCTGGGCGAATAGCGCTGTGCGGTATAGGCTGAGAGAAATCGATCCAGCGCTTCTGATGGGTCGTTTTGCGAAGCCGCGGCAAATCGCCATGCGCCGATGGATGAGCCTAACAGAAAAAGCGGTTCGGTCCTGTCCCTGAACCATGAGGAGAAAATGGCGCGATCCAAGCCGTGGAGAACCAGCCACTTCGGCCCGCCGGCAGCTCCGAGCACCGTCTTGACCATGTCGGGACTGAGCCCGTTTCCGCTGATAGTATGCATGGCCTTTGGGCCTGCATAAAAAACGAGATTACCGGACATAGGGGGAGTACTCCAAGGTAAAGGGACCTGAGTTAGTTTCCATCCGGAAAGAGTCCTTTTCCGCCCTGGGGCGGTGGGACCGCCAACCTACTTGGCCACTGCCTTCGGCGGTGGCACGGGCAGGATCTCGACGCTCCGCGAGGCGGCGCCGGAGTACGTCCTCACAGAAGATCGGACGCGAACTGGGCACTCACAAAAGATCGTGCCCGGACTTGAAGCGTTTAATGTTCGCAATATTAAGCCTGGACCTGAACGCAGTGAGGGTCCAGCGTTTAACCTCGGTCGGAAGCGCTAACGTGAATCCGAACGAAGTGAGGGTTCGCCTCCGCGCAAACCCTTGATTTCCTTGCCAGGACAAAAAATGCCTAATTTCCGAATTGAAAACTGCCAGTGTCTTATCCGAGGTTTCCGGATGGACACGAGTTAATGTGTGGCGTTTCGTTCATTCTTTCAGATGATTCCTCCGAGCTGCTTCACACGATTTCTGCCTTCTCTCCAAAAAGAATCATCAGTTTTGCTTCCATTTCTGTTGCATAGCTCTCGGTGAGCGCATAGTCCAATCCTTTCTCGTATAAGAGACTGCGGACTTTTCCTTGATAATTTAGTCTGTCGATCATTACATAGCTCACATAGGGGGAAACCGCCTCATGCAGTTTTTCCGGATTCAGGGGAAGCATTGGAGCTATGAACGCCCAAGTCTTTATTCCAGCGCCGTACAATTCTTCTAGAGCCTTCAAACGTGCGGAGATGGATGGCGAATGCGGCTCGAGAGTTTCTCGAATCCGATCGTTATCGGTTGGAATCGAGATTCCCACCGAGACGTTTGAAATGGAGCGAAAGAGATCAATATCCCTGGTGATCAATGGCGATCGCGTGAGGATGTCGATTCCCCATCCAAATTGATCCAGGAGAAGAATACACTCTCTTGTGAGCCCGAACCGGGCCTCCACTGGCTGATACGGGTCACATGCACTGGAGAGAAGAACAGTTCCACGCTTTCTCTTTCGACTCAGCTCGTTACGCAGCACCTCAGCAATATTGACCTTCACCTCCACAAAGCTGCCCCAGGCTGACTTGGCGTGATACCGGGACCACTTGCTCATAAAGGCGGCATAGCAATACCGGCATCCGTGACCGCATCCGATGTAGGGATTGATCACATACTCCACGCCAGGAATCTTCGACTTCGTCAACGCGCCTTTCGCCCTGATTTCCACAACATCCATGGACTACTCAACCACCTTGGGAGTTCTTCCAGGAACGATCTCTTGCGAGCGCCCCGGCCATGATGCCAGTAGCAGAAAAACAGAACTCCTTTTTCCCGTCTACTTATGTTCGCTTCCTTACAAACCGAGGCTAGTTTCCATCCGGAAAGGGTCCTTTTCCGCCCTGGGGCGGTGGGACCGCCAACCTACTTGGCCACTGCCTTCGGCGGTGGCACGGGCAGGATCTCGACGCTCCGCGAGGCGGCGCCGGAGTACGCCTCCGCGCTAACCCTTGATCTCCTTGCCAGGAAAAAAATGCCTACTTTCCGAATTGGAAACTGCCAGTGTCTTATTCGGGGTTTCCGGATGGACACTAGGCTAATCATAACTCAAAAAAAGCGGCGCCTGGTAGTTGCATCCGCCGCGGAAGTGAAGATATCGTCAAACAAGGCGTTTAACCATTGGGTTTTCCCCCATTCGCTCCCATCCCCTCATCCGGAAATCACAGCAGCAAGTAAACCCTGATAGACAGGCGCCATTTCCTGTGTTTTTTATTGGAGTCTGCAATGCAGGCATTGTAAGCTACGTCCGTTGCGAGGCGGAGAGATGAAGGCCCTTTTGATTACCCTTGCGGTGTTTGTCATTTGCTGGGAAGCGTTGTGGTGGATAGTGGGCGTTCGGCCTATCGGTCCGCTGCGGCTGAAACGGATGCTTCAGGAACCCGGAGGGGACAAGCCGCTCCTGGTCGATGTGAGGACCGCTGCCGAATTCAGGCTTTTCCATATCGCAGGCGCTGAAAACCAGCCCGGCCTGCTCTTCGATCCTACTGCATTGGACTTGCCGGACAGAAGAAGACCGTTGGTAATCGTCTGTCTCTCCGGCCACCGTTCTCCAGTCGTTGGCTTCAGGCTGAAAAAACAGGGATTCAAAAAGGTATACTACCTTTCATGGGGGCTGCTCGCCTGGATCGTATCCGGGGGACAAGTCGGGAGATGACAGGCCCCAGCCTGTGACACCGGCACAGTCCGCAACCTCATGCTTTGGTCAAACACCGTAGAGCGAATCAGCCACTCCTCCCTTCCCTGCCAGTCCTCTGAAGATCCTCTTTCGCCTTGAAGGCGGAAACGAGTACCTTAATTATCAAGGTTTATCGTCGATGTTTCAGCTTATTGACACGGATGGACTCGGATGGACACGGATAAAACAAGATGCGAAATCCAGGCTTCATATAAGAACTCTCCGGTATTCCAACCTTGGCCTGCCAAAATTAAACAATAAGCCAACCCTGAGGCCACTGGCTTTTAAGTAGTTTAATAGCTGACATGAGATGAATTGAGCTGGTTAACGGCCTTCAATTCAACGACGACGGCGTCCTCTAGCAAAAGATCACAGAAATATCTTCCCAGCACTGCCTCCTTATAAGTGACTTCAAAAGGGATCTCCTCTGCAGTGGACAGACCACGGATGGAGAGTTCGTGAATAAGCGCTTTTCGGTAAACACCTTCGAGAAACCCATGCCCCAGAGTATTGGAAATTTCAAAAGCCGCACCGATAATGGACACAGTAAGGTATTCGACGTCCTCTCCTAAATAGATTCTTTTGATCTTCTCATCCGTGTCCATCCGTGCGTCCTCACAAAAGATCGGACGCGAACTTGAAGCATTTAACCCAGGCCAGGAGAGTTAACGCGAACCCGAACGTGGTGAGGGTTTATCCGTGTCTAAAGAGGTTTTGGCTTCCGTTTGCCTTCTTACAGCTACTGTGCACTCCTTACAGTCCATTCCCGCCCGTCCGATACGGCGTGCACGGCGCCGTTGGTATCGGTTCTGTACATCGGTATATTTCGCTCCGCGCAACGCCGGATGGTATCCGTAGCCGGAAAGCCGAACCAGTTGTGTGCGTCAAGTTCTGCAAATTCGATCAGGCATAGCGGTTTCACTTTTTTTGTTTTTTAAAACCTGAACCAACCAATCGATTTGAGCGCAGGGCCGCCGAGAATGGGTCCACCCAAGACTCGTCGGAGGCGGCCCGGAGCGGCTCATGCAGCCGACCTTATCTCCAATCCGAGCTTCTTATGCTCTTTAAGTAGATCCATATTCAGGTAACGGCTCGCTTCCAACCAACTCTCGTGTGTTTCCACTGCAAGAGCCCGAACCAGCCTGAGGCAGCTTGCCGCGTTTGGAAAAATCCGTACCACGTGGGTTCTGCGCTTGATCTCCTCGTTTAATCGTTCAAGCATGTTAGTTGATTTCATATGTTTGTGGTGCTGGAGAGGAAGACGGTAATAGTTAAACGTTTCTCCAATGTTTTCCTCGGCCCATGCGCATAACTTCTGATATTTTTTCTGCCAGCGATCCAGCCATTGGGCCAGGTCCTTCTGGGCCTCGGACAGATCGCGCCGATCATAAATCCAGCGAAGCTCCTGAAGACAGTCGTCATTTGCCTTTCGAGGCAGGTGATCCAGGGCGTTTCGCAAGAAATGAACATAGCAGCGCTGCCAAACCGCCTCCGGCAAAACCTCCCATATTGCGCGCTTAAGCCCCGGATGGTCATCTGAGACCACGAATTCAACCCCGTAAAGTCCGCGTTCCTTGAGGCCTAACAGAAAATCCCGCCAACTGCCTTCGGACTCCCGGTTTGCCAGCTCAACCGCGAGAATCTGCCGCCGTCCTTCCTCATTGATCCCGATTGCAATCTGTACGGCCCGGCTCCGGATCACCCCATCTTCCCTGGTCTTCTCATACCGGGCATCCAAAACCAGATAAGGATAAGATTCCTCCAGACGCCTCTTTGCAAATTTATCCAGGCTCTCATCTAGAGTCTTGTTTACGGCGCTTATCGCCGAGGCCGAAAAGGAATGGCCGCAAAGCTCCTCCGTGATCGCTTTCACTTTACGGGTTGAGACTCCTTGGATATACATCTCAGCCATGGCGGAGACCAGAGCCTTCTCAGACCTCTGATAGCGCTCAAAAAGCTGGGTGGAAAATTGGCCCTGGCGATCCTGCGGAACCCTGAGTTCGAGTTTCCCAACCCTTGTGACCAGAGAGCGTTCATAATAGCCCGATCGGTACCCAAGCCTGCCTAGTGAACGCTCACCCTTGGCAGCTCCCAATGTATCGGTCATTTCTTGCTCAAGAATTTCCTGCATTACCTCGCGTAAAATCTTTTTGAGAACGTCTTTTTCTTCGCTGAAAAGGGCTTTCACATCTGAGAAATTGCGCTTAAACTCAGTCTTGGTCATGGCATTGTCCTTTCGGATGGGTGTTTTGTGGTGAAACAACCCGTATGCCATGACCATTTTTTTAAATCATTCTCTTTTGCAGAACTTTCCGCACATTACCCTGTTTGTATTGGCGCTTGTTGTTGCCGTCCAGGGCAAGACCCAGCTTCTGGATGGTAGTGACGATGACCTTGTCGGCGTAGTCGGTGGAGAGCAGGCGGCGCACCAGGGTTTCGGTGTTGGTGTTCTCTTCGACGCAGCCTGGCTGGAAACGGTTGAATTCCTCGCGGGTCTGGCGGTCGAGGTCCTTGCGGTCCACGACGAACAGGCATTTATCGACGTCCGGGTTGTCCTTGAGCAGGGTGGAGGTCTTGAAGGAGGTCAGCGTCTTGCCGCTGCCGGTTGTGTGCCAGATATAGCCGTTGCCCCGGTTCTGGTGGATGCAGTCAACGATGGCTTCCACCGCATAGATTTGATAGGGACGCATCGTCATCAGCTTGCGCTCGCTGACGACCAGGACCATGTAGCGGCTAATCATCCCGCCCAGTACGCATTTGCTCAGGAACGCGTCGGCGAAGGCGTCGAGGTGAGTGATCTTTTTGTTGTCTTCGTCGGCGAACTGGTAGAGCGGCAGGAAGCGCTCATCAGCGTCAAAGCTGAAATGTTCGGAGTCATTGTTGGCGAAGTACCATGTGTCGCTTCGGTTGCTGACGATGAACAGTTGCACGAAACAGAGCAGCGTCTTGGTAAAGCCGTTGCCGGGGTCGTTCTTGTAGTCGACGATCTGCTGCATGGCGCGGCGCGGGCTGATTTGCAGCGCCTTGAGTTCGATCTGCACCACGGGCACGCCGTTGATCAGCAGGATCACGTCATAACGGTGGTGGCTGTTCTGGGTGTTGATGCGCAGTTGATTGACGACTTCAAAGCTGTTCTTGCACCACTCTTTGAGGTTCACCAGGGTGTATTGCAGCGGCGTGCCATCCTCGCGCACGAAGGTGTTGCGCTCGCGCAGGCGCTGGGCGTTGGCGAATACGCCGGGGCTGACGATTTGGTCCAGCAGGCGGGGGAACTCGCCTTCTGTCAGGTTTACGCGATTGAGCGCCTCGAACTTCTCGCGGAAGTTCCTCTCCAGCGTGACGCGGTCGCGGATGTCGAGGCGATAGGTGTATTTGAGATCACCCAGTTTGTCAAGCAATTCGCGTTCGATTTTTTGTTCTGTCATTGATAATGCCCGGTGAATATAGAAATATGGCCTTATGGCCGTAAATCCCTGGCTAAAGTCCTATAGGGCCCTTCGATCTCGGATAACTTGTTATCCGGGCGCGAAGCGCAAGAGGAATCGCAAAAAGCCTGACCGCGTTGGCAGTTCGAAATCTGAATGACCAGTTCAGCGCCGATACTACATCCAGTATGCAGTTAATGCAACGAGTCAAAATATCTTCCCAACATCGAAAATCCCGATGTGGCAGGAGTGGATAACGAATACGATTTGAGTCTGTAAACTCGATTTCTGATCCATCCCCTCCCTTCAATTGTCAGGCTCAAATCCCTCGAAATCCGACCGGTTCATTCTGAGTGGACCCTTCGTAATTATTCTTTTCAAAGTTCAGCTTTAATTTTCTGCCCAATCCCTTCAAACCAGAGAAAAAGGGGACGCCCTTTATATTTTATATTCGAAGCGGCGCGATATCCAACTTTTCACGGTCCACGATTTCGACCGCCTCTTCGCACCGCCACGCTGACGGTCGGCAAGGAAATCCCCAGCCTGTCGGCAAGAATAGTCAACGGCATACCGAGTCCATATACCGCCAGAAAACATAAAATGCTGCGCGCCCTTACGGTTTGCCTTTGTTTTCCCGGCCCCGCCATCGCCGGCAGCGCAATCGCCGTCAACTTCGACACCCATTGCGCCAGTTGCTCAAACCCGATACCTTTGGAGGCCAATACATATTTTCGGTGAAGCCTTTCTTTAGCCCTCAACAGTACATCCTCGACAAAATCTCCATCGCCCAACATCCGCTCATCGCTCTTTTGATGGATACCGGCCTTCCGTAATGCTCCAACTGCCCGCCATCCACCCGCACTGCGAAGGAGCCCACCCCCGATGAGATCCGGACGCCTGCCTTGCTCCATCCCCTTTTCAACAAATGCGCGATAGGTTCGCCTGGCAAATCCGGGGCGCTTAGCAAAAAGCTTCAGGACGGATTGATTTTCCTGCCAATCATTCCGGGAGTTTCCCATCAAACAGGAATGGCCGCAGTATCGATATCGATCAAGTTCTTCAAGCGTCTTGACAATTCCGGCCCGCAAAGGATTGAGGTGAATGTAGCGCACAAACTCCAGCAGATAGACTTCTTCCTGGCAAAGAATCGACTTGTAGCGATTTTGAAACAGATGCCCGCTTCTGTGCCGGCGCCGGTTAAAGTCTCCGGCATAACCGCTCGGTAACCGGCGCATAACGGTGGCGACGGGAACATCGCCGGCTTTGATCAACAGGTGAAAATGGTTGGCAATCAGCGCCCGGGAATAACACTTTGTTTGGCTTTGGGTGAGGATCTCACCCAGGCGACGCAAAAAATCGTCACGATCCTCATCGCCGGAGAAAATCTCGCCGCGCTCAATACCGCGAGCAATAATGTGATGCAACGCCCCCGGCGCATCTATTCGGGCTTTTCTCGGCATGTTGCTCTTTTAACATCCTCGATCTCCGAGTAAATATAAAATATAAAGGGCGTCCCCTTTCTCCCCAATCCTCATACACTGGCGCCTCTAGACGCTTGTAATCAGGCCCTACTGCGGCGCATCCGGTAATTATTATGACCAGGAGCACTGCCACGAGCCATCGTGCCGATTGAATGCAGGTTGGTCTATGAGGGAATTTCATTAATCGCCTCTGTTGAGTTGTTCACAGCCGGTTTTGCCTTGCATTTTTGCCTGCTTATGGACATTTGCCGGTCTTGCTGATTTCGTCTCACGGAAGTTGAAGACACGGTGGAAAAACGTGCCCATTCTCTCGGCAATTTTTGCATTCGCCACTAGAAAAATGTATCGCTTGCTGAAGAACCAAGGGTCTTCAATCTCCTTTGGTCTCCAACTCAAGCTGTCCACAAGTTATAGCCTGCGAGGACGCCCACCTCTCCAGCAAATACCGCTGGCTATCATATTGTTTAAAAGCATGACATTGTTACAAAAAGTTACATTAGCTTTACCGTACATTGTCCGATTATTGCTTTACCAGCATGTGAAGGCGGAATAGATACATTCAGCCTAACAATGAGTAGTTCGAATGTACCATTCTTTACACAACTTTACATTCAAAGGAGAACGTCATGTCCATCACAGCAGTCGGCAATAACACTGATTCAATGTACACAAACTTTATCTCCATGTTTCAGCAGTCAGCCGGTAACGGCGATGCTGCCTCAGGCAGCCAGGTTTCCGCCGCCGAGTCATCGCGCGGTGGGAATGATAAGCTGTTGCAGGACATCATGCAGGCGTTCAGCCAGATGGGGATATCCATGCCAACTCCTCCAAGCGGACCTCCACAGGGCGGACCCCAAAACTCAACTTCGGACAGTTCCAATTCATCAACGGGATCGACCACTTCCACCCAGGACCTTCGACAGGCAATGGGAAAGTTCATGCACGACCTTTTTTCGGCAGTAAAGTCGGAATCATCTGATTCAAGCAGCAGTTCCTCGTCTTCCTCCTCTTCCACAGCTGCATCCTCTTACTCAAATTTCACCAACAAGTTGGAGCAACTGATATCCGAATTGGGAACCAGTTCGGACAGCTCATCGACATCCTCAACTTCTTCAAATGATAGTGCCCTCAGTACGCTAAAATCGGACTTCAGCAATCTGGTTTCAGCGCTTAAATCCGTGTCCACCAATAGCTCATCAGGCAGCTCAACCAGCACTTCCGCTAGCAGCACCGATTTGCAGACTTTCCTCCAAGATCTGGTTAATAACCTCGGTTCTTCCGCGTCCGTATCTGCAACCGGGAACTTGATGAACCAATCCGGGTAATATTGAAAGCGGGGTACGGACTCGCCGTCCAGCGTACCGTTGAGTGCAGGGGAGGAAGCAGTCCTCCCCTGCCATGCCTTATGAATTCATCGATTCCAGTCTTGTACATATTCACTGTCATTCCATGCCTTTATCGTATACCTGTCAACGATTAAGGATCTGTAAGTTTGTTGAATTACTTGAATCGGTCGTCAAGCGGGTTTGGAATAGTGTAGACGAAGCCGACTCCCCGGATAGTTTGGATACGTTCCGCTCCATTGTAGTGATGACCGAGTTTTTTTTCTCAGGCGGCTCACGTGCATATCCAGGCTGCGGTCATAGGCGCCGATCTCATGGCCGAGGACGCTTTGCGACAGATGCTCGCGTGAAACCACATGACCGGCTGCCCTTATCAGTATTTCCATAAGGTCGAACTCGACTGAAGTCAGTCTCAACCGTTCTTCATTACGGCGCACAGTTCGTCCCCCTGCGTCAAGTTCTATGTCCCCAAGAATCATTCTTCCAGGCGTCGGCCTGAGATCGTCTCTGTGGTGACTTTTCGTGCGCCGGATAAGGGCACGGATTCTGGCAAGCAGAACGCGCGGCTCAACGGACTTTTCAACGAAATCGTCTGCCCCAAGCTCAAGCCCGGCGGCGTGTAGCTTTCTCTGAGCAGGATTCGCCAATAAGATTACAGGCGTGTCCAGCTTGGAACGGATGCCCTGCAAAACATCCAGCCCGTTCGTTCCCGGAAGCACGACAGCAAGCAGGACCAGATCGTACCCTCCCTCGATGGCTTGTTGCACCCCTTCGTTCCCAACGTACGCCAAGGCAACCTCGAATCCTTCAGCTTCGCAGTAATCGGCAATCATTTCACAAAATGCCGGATCGAGCTATCGATAATTAGGATACGATTCATTTTGATGACCTTTGCATTTCCATTGAATTAGAACGACTTGTTGATTTCATAGAAATACTCACTCTCTCCGAAGAGAGCGGAGTGCTTCGGAGAGAGTCGTGCCGCAGGCTTTGCGAATCGAGTTGCTATGTGCCGGCCTGCGGGAAGTCCGGTTTAGGGAGTTCTATTGTATTTTGAAGAGTTAGGACCCGGACTCGGAAACGCTGTAGATGTAAACGAAAGGTCCCGCCAACACGTAGAGGGAGCCGTTGCCGGCCCAAAGACCGTGAGGCAGCGGAGGAGGCGGCGGCGGAAGCTGACCGGGATCCCGTTGCCCGAGGCGGGGGCTGGGCGCCGCTGGGAACCGGCGGCTGTGGGAGGTCAAATGAAGCAAGGAGTGTCAATGCGCCGTTCTCGTTCCGGTACTGCATGATCTTGCCGCCCGTCATTACATAGAGGTATTGTTGGTCACCGGCGATGCCTGACAGTCCGAATTTGAAATAGAGGGCAGGCGATGGAAGCGAGCCGCTGGAGGTCTGCTGGCCGTAAGCTGCAACGGCAAATAAACAAACTGCCAGAAGCAAAACGACTTTGATCAACATCATTCTCATAACGGTCCTCCTTATTAAGTTCATTATTAAGTTCATTCTTGATCTGCGCTGATATCCGAATGGAATGTACTTCCCCTTATTGTCGCGGCGCAATCGGCGCGCCGACTTTGAAGCTTCCGGGACCCCTGCACTTTAGACGTCAATTGTGGAGGAATTATGGAGGCGGTGTGGAATAAATATGGAGAGCAATGTGCGGAATTGACTTCCTTATTTGAATAGGCCGGAATAGAGGAGCCATTTTGCCCGCTGAAGGCGTATGGTCTCTGCCGAGTTCCATATCTCGGCTGTTTGGCCGCCGATTTCATCGAATCAAAGGGGCTGGGGTGAAGGGATGGGCATCAAATTCCGACATAAGGTATTCCTGGCTTTTCTCCTTAACAGCCTGTCTATTGTGGTCTGTATTCTTTGGATCGGCAGCTACTTTGCCGAGCGTCATTTCCGGGAATACATCAGCAAGTTTGAGGCCGAAAGGATCACAAAGCTGGTTGACCAACTGGCTCAGGAGTATATGAAGGGCGGTAACTGGGACTCGGTCCTGGAGGACCCGGGCTTTTGGTTCGGCTTGGGGTGGCTGAGGCCGGACAGGACGCGAGAGGGTGGCCCGCCATCGCCCCCGGGTTGATTTCTGCCCCCTCCGCCGCCGCCTCGGATTCATATGACTGATCGGCCCATCGTCCTGTTCGATGTCGGGAAGCGTCCCGCTGACCCCTCTTGGAGACTCTTCTTCTCAAGACGACTACCGGCTCAAACCCATAGAGACTGATGGTAAATTAGTCGGATGGCTTGGATTCATAAAACACGGACCAGTCATCACCTGGAGTACGAATTTATAAGGCAGCAATCGCAGACATTCTATACAATCGGATCTGTTGCCTTAATTTTGGCAGTCCTGGTGACATTCGTTTTGTCCCGGCATCTGCTTGCGCCCGTTAAGGAACTGGAGAAAGGGGTCAGCGCCTTGGGCTCACGCAGGTTTGAGACTCGAATCGCAGTTAAGTCCGGGGATGAATTGGGCCGGCTTGCCGCCGGGTTCAATCAAATGGCCCAGGCCTTGGAAAGGCATCAGCAAATGCAACAGCAATGGCTGGTGGATATATCTCACGAACTAAGGACTCCGTTGGCTGTCCTTCGCGGTGAAATAGAGGCGATGCAGGACGGTATAAGGGCGATCACTCGGCAGCGCCTGGATTCCCTTCACAATGAGGTGCTGCATGTAAGTCGAATCGTTAACGACCTTCACGATCTATCCTTAATAGAGTCCGGGCGC
>CAVSIN010000018.1:0-75764 GCA_963727975.1 uncultured delta proteobacterium
CTAGCTGAATCCGAGTTTCGCAAGGCCATCAAATTGGAGACGAAGGGTGATCTGCAAGAAGCTTGCGTCGCATATAGGAATATTGTTAATACTTTCCCAGATACCGCTATTGCAAAAGACGCAGAAAGTTGTCTCATCGCGCTTGCCGGTAGACCACAAGAGGAAAATGATAAATGAGGTGCGATTCTGGACCATAACCAAGAATTTGCGTTTGCAAGGAATGTGGGGCAGGGAGCATAAGATGCTTACTCATATTTTTTGCGTGTTCAATTTGCACATGGGATAATTGAAAAGTCTTCGCGGGTGTCCCAGATGACGTTGCGGACTGGAAGAAAATTAAACTGGATGTGCGGCACAGAGGAGAACTCATGCAATCAAGAAGAAAGTTTTGTGTAAAGGCTATCGCTACCTTAATCGGGCTATTAATTTCATTCTTGAATGGCTGCCCCGTAGGAGGGGCAGGTGCAATAAAATGGAAAACATTTTTGTATCCAAAACTCGGTTTTCAGATCGACTTCCCGGAATCTTGGAAAGTGACTGAGAGAGACACAAGGACTTTTGACAATTGGAACTTCCCCGACGTGCAAGGCATCTCGCCCCTATCTCCCGGTTCCGTTGCGCCTGTTGAAGTATCCGTCAAGGTGACTGATCCAAACGAAGGCCCGATTAGGATGACATTATGGCGAGCGGTGGAGAACCGCAAAGGTGGGTTACGTATGCTCGCAAAAGGTGCGACCATCGCTGAGTCTACGGAAGTGCCAATTGCGGGCAGGCAAGGGTTTAAGACTACATGGACAGATGGCAACATGGGGGAACGTTCCATGTATACCTGCTATGATTTCGATAGTGACACGTCACGTTATGTTATTGCTATATCAATGCGACAAGCAGATCTCCCAAAGTACTCCGATGAGGTCAATGCCATAGTTCGCTCGTTCAATCTTACGGTATACCGTTAGCTATGGTTGCTGACAGGTGCAGGTGTGTCCAAAGATCGGTTTGCGTAAGATCTGATCGAATATGAGGTTAAATTGAAGACGGCTCGCTGACAAGCCCACGACGCTACGGGAAGTGGCCGGTCCCTGTTGGAGATATATCATCTCCCTTGTTCACTCTGTCGATGATAAAATGCTTTAACTTTATACACGCCTCCCTTGTCATCACGCACGTCCAAATTTTTATGGCCTAAAGATCCACCCTTAATCATATTGGTTAGAGCCTCATTCAAGTCTGAATAATTGACAAAGTAAAGTTCATCATATAGTTGATCGAATGTCATGCTATGAGCATCTAGCACGTTATGTATTTCATCCGTTACCCATTTGATATGCACAATATGCTGTGTTCTATCCAGTGCGCTACGTTGTTCCTCGACATATGTTACTATGCTGATTATGCATATTGCTGCAAGAGCAGCCATAACTATACGAAGTTTTTTACTTTGACTATCGCTAAGAGAGTTCTTATTTCTATTATCAACAAAAAGAATATAAAGGAAGGTGCCAATCGTAATCGAAGCGGTGATTATGGCTAAGTATTTCATCTCAATTTCCATTGAACTTCCCTTTACTAATTTTGATCGGATTTACCATCTATGCGCTCAATATTTACTAGACTAGCCAATCCGTTGTCTTCACCGAGTGAATAGATACCAAATGGATTTTGCCCGCCGTGCGCGGAAATCTGCATGATTCCGGTGTGGTCAGATTCGAGAGTAACTTCCAGAACCCGACTGTCTGGAACTTGCCGAGGCCCATCATCGATTCCAGTAGGATCATTCGGGTCAGCCCCTTTAGGTAGAAATCTGATGAGTATTTTTTTCGCCGTTCCGCCTACAGTAATCTTAAGACGATCCCCTTTCTTGAAATCGGTGATTTTATCGAGGTCTATCCAGCCTACGGCCCACCTTGTTGAACTTCCAATTGCTCCCGGTATAGATTCCGCCGACACGCTAAAAGCCGACAGCAGGATGCAGATTACGCCAAGGATAATTACAGAAAATTTTTTCACCTTTGTGTACCTCGAAGTTTGAGTCGTTAAATTTTCGGCAAATGTTTAAGTGGACATATTGCGCATGACGCACGAAGCAGAAGGGAGACGATTGACAGGTCGAGTTCTCGAACAGCCTCCTTATTTTGCTCCAGCCTTGAGAAGCAGTTCCTTTACCTCACGGTGGCCCTTCTTGGAGGCTAACATTAACGCAGTGCTGCCGTCATGCGTTGTTTTAGCATTGACATCGGCTCCTTTGGCCAACAGCGCCTCGACAACCTCACGGTTACCCATCATGGCTGCAAACATCAATGCGGTAGCGTCGCTATTGCTTTTAGCGTTGAGATCGGCTCCGTTATTTAGCAATGTTTGCACAACCTCACGGTGACCAAATTGGGAGGCAAGCATCAGGGCTGTCCCCCCGTCATTAGCCTTGGCATTGACCTCGGCCCCTTTGTCAAGAAGCAACGACACGACTTCGCGGTGGCCAAATTGAGAGGCAATTATCAACGCGGTTACGCCGTCATGGTGTCTCTTAATATTGACCTCGGCTCCCTTCTCAAGTAGCGCCTGCAGGACTTCTGTGTGACCTTCCTGAGAGGCTTGCATCAAAGCGGTTACTCCGTCGATGGCTTTGGCGTTGACCTCGGCCCTTTTGTCCAGCAGCGCCTGTACGATAACATGGTAGCCCTTATCGGAGGCATACAACAACGCGGTACTGCCATCATTGGCTTTGGCGTTGACCTCAGCCCCTTTGGCGAGTAGCAATTGCACGATCACCCAGTGGCCATTTTGAGAAGCGGCCATCAAGGCAGTTGCCCCGTTATTTGCCTTGGCATTGACCTCGGCCCCTTTGTCAAGAAGGAACTGTGCGACTTCCCGGTGTCCCTTATAGGAGGCAGCCAGCAAAGCGGTTGCGCCGTCATTCCTTTTGGCGTTGACCTCGGCCCCCGTGGCAACGCGGCGTTTAAGTTCAGGCAGATCACCACGTCTTGCTGCTTCGATCAAATCTTCATTAACTCCAGCGACGACAACGGTTGTTTCCTTTTTCTGAGCGAGGGTGTCCTTATTGAATTCGGCCTCGGAAATCGGATCGGAATCGTAGTTACCAGCAACGACCTTGTGAAGCGTGATCGTGATCTTCGAGGCTGCCGTCTCCGTTTCCTTGACCTCAAACTCCTCGCCTCTCGTATAGTGGAACTTGCCTACTACGCCGTACCTGACTTTAATGGTGTATCGCCCGGCCAATGCTTCAACACCTCGTTTGGTGCCGTTCGGTACTTCAATCTCGGTGGAGGTTGGGCCTATCAGTTTGACCAAGGCTGGTTCGCCAGACTGGTTATCAAAGAAAACACCGTTCTGCACCTGCGCCCATCCTGAATCGATATAAACAGGCAGAATTAAGAGCGACACAATTATGAAAGACAGCGCAATCAGCGCGACAGCGGTGAGTCGGGGAATTGTCAATTTTGACGGTTCCTTGACTCCGAAAAGGTTGTTCCGAAAGATCATGGTGTGCCTCCTTTTAGATGTTTTCAGTTGCTGTATTGAGAGAGCACGCGCAGCCGTCTAAGATGAACGATGGTATTATGAATGAGGCCGTTCAGAAATGCCAAAAGAATAATTCCCTTGAACGGCTTTATCCTTTCAGGAAAATCACAATCGAACGTAGCGCCTTCCGATGACTAAATTCGAATTGAAGTGAGCAGAATGAAAATCCCCGGCTATTCTGTTTGAGGATATGCCGGGGAAATCACCCCTTCAAAATTCAATTCCAACTCACCGGCCAAGAATACCAAGCGACGGTCTTCCGCTGGACCCACTGGAAAAATGACGCTCCAGAATGCCCCTATTTTCCATCTTCTTGGCTAAAGACGATGTTGGGCATGGGCTGTTTTGAAAAAATGGCTGGAAAAGGTAAAATTCCGTTTCGAATTATCTGCTGATCCTCCCGGTGATCTTCCTATTCATCATGAGCCTTGATTCGAGGCTTCTGAACGAGACTTGGTCACATATTCGATCATAAGTGTGTCCAATAGATCACCGGCAGTCATCCCTTGGGAGATCGCCAGAGCACGGAACTGTCTCCAAATCGTCTCATTGACCTTGACGCCGACGTTCTTCCTCTTGGCAGCGCCAGTATCCGAATCTTTGTTCTCTTTTGCAGTTTCCATAAATATCTATCTTTTCCCTGTGGTTGTTCATTGCCGCTAATTCCACAACCCCTTGATCTGGTTCTGGACATCGTCCGTGGTTACATCGGCATAAATTTGCGTGGTCTGGATGGAAGCGTGACCCAATTGTTTTTGAACTGTCCGTAAATCTTTATCCTGCCGGTATAATTCGACGGCGTAGGAGTGCCGCAAAGCATGTACCGATTTCTCGTTTTCATATAATCCAAGAGCCTTTAAATACTTCTTCGTGAGCTGTTGGATGGCTTGCGGACCCCATGGACCCCGCTGGCCCCAAAACAGGTGATCGTCATGGCCGGTTGGCTCACCCCGGTTTACCTTCCAAGCGACGAATTGTTTCAAGTGCTTTTTCAGTGAATCGGGTATCTGAACAGTGCGGGACTTGGAACCCTTGCCGTCCCTGACGAACAGGGCGCTCTCTCCATAACCGGCTCTAATGTCGCCACATCTGACATTTGCAGCCTCGGATACCCTGAGACCAGTAGACGTGATAAGATCAATCACCATCCATTCTCTCAAAGCGGTGATCTGCCCACTGGCCTGATCGAGGGCGGCTTGGCCACGAACGGTGCGCCGAATGAGTTTAATTTGCTTTTCATTGTAGTACTTGACGCCGTCAACGTTTTTGATCCGCTGCTTCTTCTCATGGTTCTCCGCTTTTTTGGGAAATCCAAGTTTTATGATGTTTCCAACTGATTTCTGTTCCACTGGTCACCCCTCCTTTTAGCCGATAAAGTTTTCTATTGAGTTTTTGGGTAGATTTTGAACGGAGGAATCAGGGTTTAGCGGCACCGATTTCCCAAAACTCAATACAAAATCGTTGTTATCTATTGAGTTTATCTTACCAAGATTATGTAGATTGGTCAAGTAATAAACATAATGTACATAATGTATCTGATGATCTGAGAGGCGCGATACGGGAGCGCCAGTCATCGACTGGCCGCAAGCCATATTTTTCTTTAGATCTTACTGCTGGCGTGCAAAATGGACGTGTTCAGGTATGGGTGAGGGCGAGAAAAATGATTGAGGGGTATTTTAAGATGGGTTCAGGCAAAGTGGACCTCCTCCCTTATGTGGTGAGTCAATCGACTAAGCTGGGCCTCGGCTCCAGTTCCAGCCTCCAGATTATTCTATTAGAATAAAAAACGCGGATTTTTCGATTTCCCGAAAAACCCGCAAATGTTTACTACATATTGATCGGGACGACTGGATTCGAACCAGCGACCTCTGCGTCCCGAACGCAGCGCTCTACCAGGCTGAGCCACGTCCCGATCTAATCGTGCCGCTTATTTAACAAAATTCCCCTACCCTGTCCACATCCTTTTGGATTGAGGGAAAAACTGAGATCGGTCTAAGAGGAGTAATGCAGGGGACTTTCCGCGCCTTATCCCCGCCGGCGGCCGGTTTCGCCGTTAAGTTCGGACCGGAAGCGCTTTAAGTCGGACAGCGAGCCGTTTAACAGCTTCACTTCGAGTGTCGGACGCCTATGGACGACCACGTTCAGGCAGCCATACTCCTGATCGATTTCAAAAAGGTCTTCCAGAGATCGGCCAAGAGCCTGGGACAGAATGATCGCGGTTGACGCCTGCGTGTCCCACGATGAGGATATTTCCCCGTGTGGAGTTCAAAATCTCATAGAAAGCCGGAATGACTCGAAAGGTGCAGTCGAGAAAGCTTTCTCCCTCCGGGGGCCGATAGTGGACGATATCGAAGCCCCTTGCACGGAACTCTTCAGGGTGCTGCCCTGCGGACCTCATCAAAGGTCAGGCCTTCCCAGCGGCCCAGCGAGATCTCCCGCAAGTCGCGCCTCGGAATGCATGAAATCTGATGGGGTTTGGCAATGATTTGCGCCGTATCGACGGACCGTTTCAAATCACTGCAGAAGACTGCGGAAAGAGGCGCGTCCCGTAAGGCTTCCGCCAACCGTTCGGCCTGCCGGAAACCTTCCGCATTCAACGGAAGGTCCATCTGTCCGATGAAGCGTTTGGGATCAACCGGGGACTGAATGGCCCCGTGCCTCACCAGATAGATCATCCTTCGGCCGCCCATGGACGCGGCCCGTACGCTTCTTTCGTAGCGGCGAATGACATCCTCCACCGGGCGCCCGAGGAAGGCTTCGATGCGCTTGCCTATGTTCCTTGCATTCTCAAAGCGTTCCATGATCTTCTTCCGGATGTCGGGCCGGTCCGCATAGCGGCCCAGGGATCTTCTCGAAACGCTCCTCCAGGGAGACTAGGCGGTCTTCCTCAACGCATTTATCGGCAAAGTAGATGAGGTCGGCTTCATCCACGGATGGACCGGGCGACCGGATGTCCATGTGCTTTGCCACAACGGCTCCCACCCGCGGATAGCCCATCTCGGCAAGAAGCTTCGCTCCGGCCCCGGCGTGGTCCGGCTGTCCCCTGGCAATATCGTGAAGCCGGCCTGCCGCGACGATCAAAGGAAGGCTCAAGGCAAGTCCGGCGCTGTTCAGGTGAACGGCGAGCATCCGGGCAAGCTCGGCCACCACGCCTGGAATGGGCGATCACCTCCCCGGAAACCTTGAGCCGGGACCAGACGGCCTCGCACTCTTCCTCGGTTGGGATGCCCTCCCTTCGACCAGCGTTCCACGAGTACGCGGTAATCCGACGGCGTATCGCAGTCCAGGAGAATGTTTTCGTCCGCGACGTCCATATCCATGGCGTTGGGTTCATAGCGGCCGAGGAGCGCGCGCAGTCCTCCGGGGTAGTCGGATGAGAGGTCTTCTCTGAGATAAGCTGCCGGAATGAGCGGAGGATGGCCCCGCTGCCCGTCGAAGCGCGGGTAGATGATCTTTGGATCGTCCCGATTGTAAGCACTGAGGAGCGCTCGGATCGTTTCGGGGTTAACCAGCGGAATATCGCAGGGAAGAAGAAAGAAAGCGTCTACGTCGGCTTCAAAGCTCTTCACCCCCGCCAGGACGGAGGAAAACATCCCCCGGTCGTAGTCCGCGTTAAAGATCCACCGGACGCCCAAACGGTCCAGAACCGGCGTGAGTTCATCGGCCCTGTGCCCGACGACCACCCTCACGTCCGCAATCCCTGCCTCTGAGAAATCGCGTGACGGCCTCCTCGATCAGGGTGGAAGTTCCAAGGGGCGCCAGGGGCTTGAAGGTGCCCATCCTGGAGGAGTAGCCGGCGGCAAGGACCAGTGCGACGATTCGAGGGGGCTTTCTCATCAGCTCTTCCCGGCCCTGGCCTGAATCAGTTCGGCCACAATGCTCACGGCGATCTCCTCGGGCGTTTCGGCCCCGATGTCGAGGCCGATGGGGGAATGCACCCGCTCCAAGATCGGCGCGGGTAAACCCCTCTTTTAGAAGCGCTTCATAAACGGCGTCTCGTTTTCTTCTGCTTCCGATCATTCCGATATATCCGGCTTTGGTCGCCAGGGCCTGTCCCAAGACGGTCTTATCGTGGGCGTGTCCCCGGGTCACGATGCACCAGATAGCTCTCCTCGTCGATATCCAGCCCGTTCAGGGCCTTTTCGAAGGAATCGAGGACAAGGACTGCATCGGCGGAAGGAAACCGCCCTCGGTTGGCAAACTCCTGCCGGTCGTCGAGCACGATGGTCCTGAATCCCACGAGCTTGGCCAGGGGCGCCAATTCCTGGGAGATGTGCCCCGCGCCGAAGATAAAGACGGAACCCTCCCTGCACAATGGTTCGACAAGGAAGCCTTCTTCGCCGCACCAGACCATATCGGGACTGCTCTGCCGCTGAATCCGACGGCCACTTCCCCGAATCAGGGCGGGATCCAACGTTCCCCCGAAGCGACCCATCCTTTCCCATGAGACCGCAGACGGGCAGATCGAACGCTTCCTCTTCTCCGGGGATGCGCGTAACGAGTAAAGCCTGCCGGTTAGGCGTCCAGCGTAGCCGCCACATCTTGATAAAACCGGCTCTCAAAGGCGTCGGAGGCATCCACGAAGTGAATCAGAATCCGAACCTGTCCTCCGCAGATCATGCCCATTCGGGAGGCGTCCTCGGCGGTGAGCGTAAACTTTCTGACCAGGGTCTTGCGGGTCATCGAAGACCTTTGCGGCCAGTTCCTGAACCGGGCTTCCAGGATGCCGCCGCCGATGGTGCCCAGGATGGAGCCGTTTGCGCGCACCGCCATCCTGGAACCGACGGCCCGCGGCGCCGACCCGCGAGCGGTCGAGGATGGTGGCGAGCACAACGCTCTCACCCTCGAAAGCAGTTTTGCGACACCTCTAAAGATACTCATGCAATCAACCTCCTGCAGTCATTATCGAACGGATTTCAGTCCCGCAAATCCAGCAGGACCCGTTTGGCGGTATCCCTCGTGACGGCCTGCCCTTCGGGCAGAAGGCTTACATCCAGGGCCAGCGCTCCCCCCCGAAGGGCGGATCGTATCACCGGGACGGTGTTCAGGGCCTCTTTGAATTGCGGCAAAGGTTTGTCGATTATCGGGTCCCGTCACCTGAACTTCAATCCGCAACCGATCCAGACCCTGCTCTCGAGTGAGGGATGCGCTAAAATCCAGAACCCTCTCAACGGGAAAGATCGCCTCATCGAGGTCCGCCATGCTCAGACGCACCGCACTGTGCGATGGGCCGGATGGAGCGCAGGCGGTTCTTGACCCGCGCCAGGGTTTTGAGCACGGTTCCGCAGGGACAGGGGTCCGGCACAAATCGGCTGACGTCGCCGGTGCGGTATCGGATGAGCGGCATTCCCCGCCGAGTGAGCGTGGTGAAAACCACCTCGCCTGGTTTGCCTTCCGAAACGGGCCTTCCCGTCCCGGGGTCCACGATTTCAATATAGAGGTCCGCCTCCCGCAGATGATAGCCCTTCCTTGCCTCGCATTCCACGCCGCCTCCAAAACCCATCTCCGTCATGCCGTAGTGAGTGTAGACTTCGCAGCCCCAGATGCGCCGCAGTTCTTTCGAGACGGCATCCGGAACGTGATCCGTGCTCAGCAGCACGCTTCCGGGAGCAGCCTGCCCACCGCTCAATCTTGCCAAGCCCAAGCACCTGCGTCGGAATACCCACCAGGGTGTCGATTCGTTCCTTCTCCATGACGTCCAGCGTCTGAGAAGCTTCCCGGACGAGTCCGTGAGGAACGCCGACCGCACCCAATCGTTCAAGCCCCTTCACGAGGAGGTCCCCGACACTGCCCGGAAGAGCGCCGGGCAGAAGGATCAGGATGCGGTCACCGGGACCGGCGAGCGTGGACATGCCGTGATGGAAAAAGTCGATGGTCCGTTCCTGGTCGTCGGCCGTAAAGAAAATCCGCTTGGGATCGCCTGTCGTCCCGGACGTTTGGAGCGTCACGACGCGGCTCACTTCACTTTGCGAGACGCAGAGAAACCGGAGGGGCTGCCGCCGGATGTCCTCCGCCGTTGTGAAGGGAAATCTTGCGATGAGATCCTCAAGACGCCCAAGATCCCGCCCCGAAACACTCGCCAGACGCTCCCGGTAAAATGGGCTGCGGGCTTTCGCCCAGTCGATCGTCTCCCGAAGCCTCCCAAGCTGGTAGGCCTCGATTCGTTCCCGGCTCAGCCCTGCGCCGTTTGCACCGATATGTTCGGAGATCCATCCTTCCAGTGGGGTGATCTTCATGCCGCTCCTCCGGCCGGTGCCTTTCTGTAATAGGAACGTCCCTCGCTGTCCGTGACGTTATAGGCGCAAAACGGGATCAACCGTCCATCCGGGTGCACGACGTGAATGCAGCAATCCTTGAGACGCTCCAGATCCAGGGTCCATGCGTCCTGGAAGGCCATCCCCGAAACGCAGAGCGAATGCGTTCGGGCGCGGATCAAAAAGTCGTCCCAGGCCCCAAGGCTTGGAGCGTTGGCCCTCACGGAAGACAATTGTCCTTCCTTTGGCCGCGACCAAAATTGAGTGACGAACCGGCGTGCTTTGGCCGCGCCTTCGGCCGCCTGAAGGGGTTTGCAGCCGCAGTCTCCGGACTGGCAATGCGTCCAGGGACTGAGTTCTCCATCGGTCAGGAGCACGAAGTTGCCATGGAACGAGCAAAGAGCGTTTTCGCATCCCGGAGGTTTGAAGTGCTCCGGCCCTGATTCTCCCGCCCGTCTGGGTTTCAATTTCCGTGATGATTTCGGGGATGGTGATGCGGTCCTCATCCCCGGGCGGACTCGGGTATCTCCCAAAGTAGCTTACGGGCTGAAAGTGGACGCCACGGACCGCGGGAAGCTCCTGAAGCGCAAATTCGATAATGGCCCCGATTTGATCCGTATTCACTCCGGGAACGAGGGTCGGCACAAGGACCACGCCGATGCCGTGCCCGGCGCAGTGCTCGATGGCAAGCCGCTTCTCCCGAAACAAATCCCGCCCTCGAAGCTTGCGGTAAACGGTGTCCTCCATGCCGTCAAACTGAAGAAAGACGGACGCGAGGCCGGCCTCCTTCAGGGCTCCGACGTAAGAAGGGTCCTTTGCCAAACGCAGACCGTTCGTGTTGATTTGAATGAACGAAAATCCTCTCGATATGCCCCAGGGCGACGATTTCCGGCAGATCGTCGCGCAGAGGTCGGTTCCCCTCCGGAGAGTTGCACATTGCAGGGACCTGCGGAGGCAAACAGCCGGTCAAATTGTTCTTTGAGCTCTTCCAGTGTCGGATCGGCCACAGGATTATTTCCCGCATCGGCAAAACAAAAGGCGCAGCGTAAATTGCAACGCTGGGTTACCTCGATAAGCGCGGTGCACGTGTGCTGGCGATGCTCGGCGCAAAGGCCGCAGTCCAGGGGACACCCTTTCTCCACAAGAGTGGAAGGGTTCTTGGGATAAGAGGGGGTTTTGGGCCTCGCCCAGGATGAGTAGGCGGGACGACCCCGCCAGATTACGGCCTCAAAGGGGCCGTGTTCCGGGCACGTCTTCACTGAGATAAACCCGGTCCCCCGGCGCGACTCTCCGCGCAGGGATCGCTGTGAAACACTCCGGGCAGATGCTTTCGGTTTCTGAGAGAAAGACTTCTTCCATCATGGGCGCGCGCGAGTAGGATCGAACCCGTTTTCAACCAGCAGGCTCTTTACTTTCTCATAGACGCCAACCACCAGAGTCGGACATCGCGCCGTCCGGTTCTTGGGGTCGTCGTCCAAAATGGCGCTGCACCGGATGCCG
Organism: uncultured delta proteobacterium; assembly: GCA_963727975.1. Lineage (GTDB taxonomy): Bacteria > Desulfobacterota > Syntrophobacteria > Syntrophobacterales > Syntrophobacteraceae > SbD1. The sequence continues at coordinate 11,295 of CAVSIN010000018.1, forward strand.
CCATACATTTCACCGAATTGGCCGGAGAACCATTCGACCAGTTCGGAAACCATGAGATTGAGCTTCGGGTCCTCTTCCTCTTCCGGGGTCCCTCTTCCGGCGTAGAGCCCCAGCAGGCAGGCCCCGCCCGTGAGCGCTCCGCAGACATCTCCGGAAAATCCCATCCCTCCCGCAAGACCGCTCATGGCCCTGATGACGTCGGCATCGCTCTTTCCTTGCGCCTCAAGGCCCAGGAAAAGCAGGATTTGACTGCAGTAAAAACCCTGCCCGGAGAGTTCGATCATTCTAACGGCGTCGCTTGTCACTGGCATAACTCCTCATATTCTTTAGAGTTCACGCACACCCGCCGTTTGCAGGCTTCTCTGCGACAGCCAGGAAATATCCGAATCCGGCAAGGGAGACCGCCTGCTCGATTCTAAACCCTTCCGAGGGGCCGGCGCCCGTTAGCGAACACCACACGGACTGCCCGGATTCCCGGGAAAGGATGATCTGTGCGGCAAAATGTTTCAGCGCCGGAGAATGGTCCTCCCATTCAAGAACGGCAAACCCGCTGTCCTTGAGTTTGCACATGAGTTCATCGTGTGAGAGCGCCCCGCTCAGGCAGCAGTCCAGGGACAACGCCCGAACGCCCGGAAGGGCCTCGACATTGCGCACATATACATCGCTTAGGATCAGCTTCCCACCTCGCCTTAGAACGCGGAAGCACTCCCGCAGAAACCTTGGAGGGTCTTTGGAAAGCGACAGGCTGCATTCCGCGAGAACGCCGTCCCATTGGGCGCCCTGGAAGGGCAGGCTCTCTCCTGTGGCCCGAATTAGGGGCATGCGGCTATTTCTTGAACGCGCCTGAGCGATCATCGGCGCCGAAGGGTCAACACCCGCTGAAAAAAACCCGAACCGTTGGATCAGGCGTTCCACCGTAGCCCCGGTCCCACACCCTACGTCGAGAAGGCGGGCGCCGGGAGGAAACGAACACAGGGAAAGCGCTCGCTCGGTCAGCGCCGCCCCACCCGGACGGACGAAGCCGCCCGCAACTCCGCTTGCGGCGATTCGTTCATAAACCTTGCACTCGCCGGCGTTGGCCATGAGAACCCCTTTTCCAATGCGCCTATTTATCCTCGAGAAGCTTTTCGACTTCGGCCATCTTGCCGAGCGCAAGGTCTTCCGGGATAAACACAAGTCCACATCCTGGGCATCTCAACAGGTCCACGGGAAACTCATTCCCGAGGTAGGAGATGGGGACCTTGCTCATCTCCAGGGGCAGGCTGCATTTCATGCACGACCAAATCTTTTCTTCGATGCGCTCCTGCGGAATCACGGTTTCATGTCCTCGCCGATTTCCATGCGATGGCTGTACGCGTTATAAACAATGAACTCATCCCCCGAAGGGGAGTATTCCACCCAGTAGGTGACGCTCGCCGGCTTGTGGTGGGCCAGAAAATGGCCGGTATTCCGGTTCAGAAGCCTGCGACCCGTTCCTTCGCAATGGCCGATCACCTGCTGCACGTCCTCCACAAGGATCAGGCGCTCCTCCATGAGTTGCTTGACCTCATCGGAAATCTTCAGCCGGAGGGTTTCGTAACCTTGCGCCTCAGCCGGGGTCTCTCCCCACCACTTCCTTAGCATCGCGTTTTTCAACCTGACCCGGTTTTCATGACGCTGCGAATAGACGGGACCTTTGCGCAACGCGGCCTCATCCCTCGGGGTTTCAAACATGAGGTCCAAGAGATGAAGGGCGCGCTTGCCGCTCGAGGCGAGATAATCCCGGCACATGGCGCAATAAGCCAGGTAGTCGAGCGGGCTCTGTTCGATGCGCCGCCGGATGGCGCTCTTTGCGAGGTCCCGATTGGCGAAAAACATGAGCCCGCCATAGCCGCAACATTCCGTCTTGTCACGGCTCAAAGGCAGCTCTTCGATTTCGAAGCCGAGACGGCGCAGGATATTGCGCACGCTCTCCTGAATGGCGCTCTCATTGCGGGTGGTGCAGGCGTCATGCACCGCGATGACCTCGCGCTTTTCCGCTTTCACGCTTTCAGGCAGGCCCAGGCTGTCCAGAGTTTCCCAAAGCGAGGTGATCCGCACATCCGGAAGATGGGTCTTAAAAACCTCATAACAGGTCGAGCATGCGAGTATCAGGCGCGGACTCCCCAGGTCCCGCCACAGGGCGAGGAAATCTTCCTGAACGGACCGAAGAAGCTCCACCCGGCCCGACCAGTCCGCCGGGGCCCCGCAGCACCGGGACATGAACCCGACCCCGCCGGAAAGTCTCAAGGCCAGCAGCGTATAGACCCTCTTCACATGCTCGGGGGCCGATGCGATGAGTTGGCACCCCGGAAAGAAAAGAAACCGGCTCTGGACGGTCCCGGGCTGATGGCGGGCGAAGGCGCATTTGTCGCTGTTGCTGAACAACATGTCCCTCAAGGGGAAGTCATGGGCCGAGGGCGGCATCCTTCCCTGTTCCACCATGGTCTCGCGGGCCTTTTTGCAAACCAGCCCCATGTGCAGGTCCTCAGGACAGACCTCCCGGCACAGCCCGCAGAGACTGCACGAATTGATGAGCTTGTTTGCATGACGGTGGCCCATGACGATGGAAAGGTTATTGTAGATCTGGCGCACATACTTTTTGGGATAAGCGCGAAAACTGTTGAGATATTCACATACCTTGACGCATTCGAGGCACTGGCATTGCAAGCATCTTGCGGCCTCGCGCGCGGCTTCTTCCCGGGAATAGCCCTGGTGCGGCTCGCTAATCGGCGTGGCCGAAAGCGGCGCGACACCCTCCATGCTGGTGTAGAGTCTAGTGGGAATTGGACCTTCGCCGGCGCGGGACGCCGTCAGGGAAACCTTTTGCAGGAACCGGTCGATGGAGATGGCTGCAATCCGGCCATCCGAAATGGAATGGATCGGGGACCCTTCTCCCTTCGCAAGGCGGTGAGCGCCTCCCGCAAAGACTTTTTCCCGGCCGGCGGCCAGGGTATGGCTGTCAACGGCTATCCGGCCCTCGATGTCGGTGGCGAGGTCAAAGAGATCGGACGCCTGTTCACCGGGGGCAACATAGACGGCGTCGAAATCCTCGCAAAGGGCCTCGAAAGCAATATCAATCCCAACCGTTGTATTCAACCGAACCTCGACGCCGACGAGGTTCGAGAACACGCAGGTCCTTCGCAAGGACCTCCCGGGGAAGTATCTCTTCGGAGAAACGCCACAGGCTCCCCCCAAGAAGCGGCCCCTTCTCGAACACCACCACCCCGAATCCTTTTTTCGCCAGGTCGAAAGCGGCGGTCAGGCCGCTCAATCCGCCGCCCACAACCGCGACGCGTTTGTCTTTTTTTGGAAGCGCAGCGATTTTTTCCGGAAGTTCAGAGGCGTAATCAAGGCACGCCTTTTCGATGGCGACTACAGCCAGGGATTCCCCCGCTTCCTTGCGTTTGCACACCGATCGGCAGGGCTGATCGCAGACCCGGCTCACAATGCCCGGAAAAGGGACCGTTTTCTTGAGAATTTTTGCTGCTTCGGTGAAGTTTCCCCGAGCCGTTTCGGCCATCACGGCCCGCACGTCCACATGGACGGGACAGGCCGCGGCGCAGTTCGGAGGCTGCTCCTGAATGCATCGGTCTTCGAGTTTGCGCAGTTCGTCTTGTTCCATGGCGCCAAAGAACTTTCTCAGGATGAACGCCATACGGCGGAGACTATGAGGTCTTGCAGTGAATAGTCAAAGGTCCTGAATAAATGAAGCTCCCTTCCGCCCTTCTGGAGGGCGGAAGGGAGCGATGGTTAAACTCTTTCAGAGCAGACGGCCGACTACACGACCTGTTCAGTGTGCGGCCTTGGCGTCCAGGCCTGCCTTCACCTTTTCCGGAAGGGCCGGCAGCCTGGTGATCCGTACGCCGCACGCATTGTAGATGGCGTTGACGATGGAGGCGTGGGGCGAAGTCAGCGGAAGCTCTCCCACGCCGGCCGCTCCGAAGGGACCGTTGGCGCGCGGTGTTTCCACGTATATGATATTGAGGTTATCAGGGATATCCTTGACATACGGGATGCCGCAGGCAAGCAGGGTAACATGTTTCTTGATATCCTCGAAGTCCTCCGAGAGCGCGAGTCCGATGCCCTGGGCCACGCCGCCGTAGATTTGCCCGTCCACTACGAGCTTGTTGTTGATCTTGCCGACGTCGGCCACGAGCGTAACCCCCTCGACTTTCACCTTGCCGGTCTTTACATCCACTGCGACTTCGCTCATGAAAACGCCGTACATATAGACAGCAAACGGCTTGCCCTGAGCATTTTCATCGCACGCCGAATTCATCGAAGCTGCCCATTTGCCGGAGTAGCGAACGGGGATTTTTTCCGCTACCATCTCTTCATAGGTGCGGTAGCCGCCGTTCGGCTTTCTTCATGGCCGCAAGAAGCAGCTCACACCCGCTCTTGATGGCGTTGCCGGTCACAACCTGCTGGCGGCTGCCGCCCGATGGGCCGCTGTTGGGAGTGACGGCCGTATCGTTCATGACCAGCTTGATTTTCTCGGGAGCGATTCCAAGGGGGCGCAGTGCTTCGTGCGCGGTGCCGAGAGCACCCCATGTCGGCGCCCTGGCCGTGGTCTTCCCAGCTTGAAAATACCGTGACGCCGTCCTTGGTGAGCTCGATGGCGACCTCCGAGCCGTCAGGTCCGTCGAGGCCGCAGCCGTAGATACCGACCGACACGCCTACACCCTTCTTGACTTCGGCCGTAGATGAGGCCTTCTGGCCTTCTCTTTCGCCTTCTGGTAGAGAGGACGCAGCTTGTCGATCATTTCCTTGAAGCTGAAAACCTCCGGCTCCTGGCCCGTAGGCGTGGTGTCGCCCGTGCGGTAGACGTTAAGGGCGCGCAGTTCCAGCGGGTCCATGCCGATCTTTTCCGCCAGTTCGTCCATGAGCGACTCGCCGGCGAGGAAGCTCTGAGGGGAACCGTAAGCGCGGAACGCGGAGCCCCATGCATGGTTGGTGCACACCGTGCGGCCGCAGGCCCCGAATGTTGGGAATGCCGTAGCCTGCGCCGATGAACTGTGCTCCGCGCAGGGTGAGGAGATCGCCGAACTCGGAGTAGGGACCATGGTCGACCATCCAATCGGATTCCATGGCGATTATCTTACCGTTCTTGTCCGCGCCGTACTTGAGCTTGATGAAGAAGGGCGAGCGCTTGCCGGTATAGGTGATGTGCTGGTAGTAGTCGTATTTGAGGAAAACCGGACGGCCGGTCGCCATGGCGGCCACCCCGACCAAGGCTTCCATGGTCGGGCTGAACTTGTAGCCGAAGGTGCCGCCGGTCGGGTTCTGCACCAGGCGCAGCTTATCGGGCTCGATGCCCAGACCCGGCGCGATCATGGCGTGGTGCAGATGGATGCCGATGCTCTTCGAGTGGATGGTGAGCCGTCCTTCGTCATCGAAATAGGCAAAACCGACGTCAGGCTCGATGGTCAGATGGGGCTGCCTCTGCAGGTAGAACTCGTCTTCTACGACGTAGGCGGCCGAATCCATGAGCGGTTTTGTATCCCCTCCCTTTGCGATCTTCTGCTCGAAGTAGACGTTGGGGGTGCCGGGATGGATCTCGATGGCGTCATCGGCCATGGCCGCAGGCGCGCTCATGTAGGCCGGAAGCTCTTCGAGCTTGACCTCGACCTTTTCGGCCGCCGCCCTGGCGTTCTCCACGGTGTCGGCGCAGACGATGGCGATGGCGTCGCCGAACTGGAAGACCTTCGTGTCGCACAGGATCGGACGGTCCCAGCCGTCGCCTTTGTTGGTCGGGAAGGTGATGAGGCCGGTGATGCGGTTTTTGCCCTTGACGTCCTTGTGGGTCACCACCTTGTAGACGCCGGGCATCTTTTCGGCTTCGGAGGTGTCGATGGAGAGGATGTTGGCATGGGAGACCTTGGCCTGGACCAGGGCCAGCTGCAAGGCGTCGGGCGGCATCTTCAGCCCGAGGTCCGCGCCGTAGTCGCAGGTGCCGGTCACCTTGGCCAGCGCGCTCGGACGCGGATATTTCCCGCCCCAGATCCTGCCGTCGGCTGGGAGCTTGTAGGCCAGTTGTCTCTTTGGTGATCTCGCCGCGCAGGACACGCGCCGCATCCATGACCGCGTCGACCAGGGGTTTGTAGCCCGTGCAGCGGCAGGCGTTCCGATGCTTCTGAAACCAGTCGCGCACGTCCTCGCGGCTGGGCTTGGTATTCTGGTCCAGAAGGGCCTTGGCCGAAACGATGAAGCCGGGGCTGCAAAAACCGCACTGCGCTCCGCCGTGAACCATCCAGGCCACCTGGAGCGGATGCAGGTTATCCGGCGTGCCGATGCCCTCGATGGTGGTGATTTGCGGCGCCATCCTCGACCTTCTTCATCTTGGTGACGCAGGAACGGACCACTTTGCCGTCCATGATGACCGAGCAGGCGCCGCACTGGGCCGTGCCGCAGCCCACTTTGGTGCCGGTCAGCCCGAGTTGTCCGCGAAGCACGTCCGCAAGCGAGGCTTCCGGGTTTACGATAATCGTCTCGTGATATCCCGTTGATGTTAAGGACCTTCTTCTCCATATCTCCTCCTGCTTTGAGGTGAACGACAAACAAAGCGTTCAAGCGCCCTTGGCAAAGCCGCAGTCCGGGTACCTGCACTCCTCGCAATGCACGCACAGGCCGCCGTGCGCCAATCCGACGATATCCCTGCGCGTTATCTCTTCACCGGCAAGCAGCCTGGGGCAGAATCACGTCAAAGATGCTGGTCTTGTGGTACATGACGCACCCCGGCAGCCCCAGGACGGGAACATCCCCGAGATAGGCCAGCATGAACATGGCGCCGGGAAGAACCGGAGCGCCATAGGTCACCACCCGCGCGCCGCAATCCCGGATGGCCGCCGGGGTGACGATCATCCGGGTCCACCGACATGCCGCCCGTGACGATGATCATCTCGGCGCCCTGGCTCAAAAACGACCGGATCTCATCCACAATCCGCCCTCGGTCGTCGGACACAAAGGTTTGTCCGATGACGCGGCACCCCGATTCACCGAGTTTTTCACGAACGACGGGACCGAATTGGTCCTTGATCCGGCCATGGTAGACCTCGCTCCCGGTCGTTACGATTCCGACGTTGAAGCTTCTGAAAAGGCAGGACTTCCATCAGCGGTTGTGCCGGGAGCAAATACGTCTCGACCAGCTCGATCTTGGACTCTTCGATGACCAGCGGAATCACGCGAGTTCCGGCGAGCATCTTTCCCTTGGCAACCCTTTGGTTGGTGTGAAGGGTTGCGAAAACGATCTCTTCGGCGTTGATCTCAAAAAGGGCCTCGAGGTCGATCTTCAGCAGCCCGTCAACCGTCGCTGGAAGATCCACCTTGCCTTCCACGGGTCCGAGAGCGCGATGTTTCTCCCGGCCGCGGCCCGGGCAATCCGCACAGCGGCCTCATTTTCGTGGAGAAGACCGCTGTCGGCTTGGATATCCCAGGCAAAGACATGCTCTTTTCCCATGTCGAGCAGTTGCGGCACGTCCTCTTCCCGGAGGATGTGGCCTTTTCTGAAGGCGGGTCCCTTCGTCCGGCCCGGGATGATCTGAGTCACATCATGACACAGCACCATCCCTACGGCGCACTGGACCTGAACCATCTTCATAGATTTCTCCTTCAGGACTGACCGAAGGTATGGACAAACAGGCGTTACATAACAGTCTCACAAAAGATCAATTGAAAACGGAGGTGGAATTTGCGCTTTGAGTATCCATCCACGGTTCGGCCGGCAAGTCCGGAATTTTTGAAATTCCTTCAATCACTTTGCGCCCTGGCTATCGAGTCGGATTCAGGCTGTACGAACGATGGCGGCTGATCCGGCCTTCGGGACCCGGAACAGGCAAAATCCGTTCCATTCGTTATGATCAGTAGATTAGGTAATGATCTACAATAGTTAAGCAGAAGGGAGAATCAGGCGTTCATCTCCGTCCTGAACACTTTGAGTGACATAGACAGTAACCCGAAAGTTTCATGGGTGATATCTGTCACGACAAGTCCATCGCCGGCGCCTTTCGCCGTCAAATGAATCCGAATTATTACTATACTACCGGATCAGGGACGCGTCCATTCTCTTATATGCACGGTATTTTCAGAATGCAAGTCGTGCTTGAGGCGCAACGGACCATTATCTTCCACTTAGTAACGCGAACGCCTCCAAGGCGTCCCGCACGCGCCCGGCGCGCATGCTAGACCCGGGCGCCGCGGGTCGGCCTTCCGCCCTTCGCGGGATACGATGCGAAGGAAGGCCTGCCTGCGGTACTGCGTATTGATGCAGTATTGTATATAAGTCTGTCGTATGAGGAGATGAACGTGTCCATCGCTATGGTCGTCGCAGGCGCTTTTCTGATAATCATTGTACTGTGGGAGGCGTTCGAAACCATTATTTTCCCGCGCCGGGTCACCCGGCGGGTGCGGCTGACCCGCATTTTTTACCGGATGACGTGGCGCGCCTGGAAAGCGGTCGTACACCTGATATCGGCCAGTCGCCTTAGGGAGAATTTATTGAGCATCTACGGGCCGCTTTCCCTGTTAGTGCTCCTGAGTTTGCTGGGCCTTCATGCTGATCCTGGGGTTCGGGCTCCTTCACCGGGGCGCAGCCGCCATATCGGAAGGCCAAACCAGCCTGGCCACAAATCTTTATTACAGCGGAACGACTTTCTTCACTCTGGGATTGGGCGATGTGCAGCCGCTCTCGCCTTTCGGCGCGACTGCTGACGGTAGCGGAGGCCGGGACGGGACTTGGTTTTCTGGCGATTGTTATCGGCTACCTGCCGGGTCTCAATCAGTCCTTTTCCAGGCGTGAGGTCAACATTTCTCTTCTGGACGCCCGCGCCGGTTCGCCGCCCACGGCCGCCGAAATGCTTTACAGGCACAACGACGAGAATGGCATGGAATCGATCCGGGAGCTTTTGCACGAGTGGGAGAGATGGTCCGCGGAATTGCTCGAAAGCCACCTCTCTTATCCGGTGCTCGCCTATTTCAGGTCTCAACACGATAACCAGTCGTGGCTCGCTGCGCTCGCGGCGATTCTTGATACGAGCGCGTTCGTAATGGTCGGCCTGGAAGGGGCCTGCGTGCGCCAGGCGCAACTGACTTTCGCCATGGCGAGGCACGCTGTCGTGGATCTTTCCCTGATTTTCGGAGTTACGCCCCGATGGCCGGAGCCTGACCGCCTTCCAGCCGCTCAACTGACGAACTTGAGATCCAGGTTGATGGCGGCTGGTTTGCGACCCCGGACGGGAGACGAGGCGGATCGAAAGTTACTGGAATTGCGCGGCATGTATGAGCCTTTGATTTTTGCCCTCTCAACGCATTTTCGTCTGGCCCTGCCGCCGTGGGTCCCGGAATCCGCCAGCGCCGACAACTGGCAGGCGAGCGTATCGATTCCGGAACGAGGCCAGATAAGGGTCGTTTCGTCACGAAGAAAAGGTGAGAGGCACTTTTAGTCCTCTCCTGAGACCCATATTCACTACGTATGGCGGCGCTGCATTCTTCATGCTCCAAACGTTAAGCTCTTCATGTTCGTGGCGGGCGCTTATGGTTTTTGTGCTATAATTTAAGATCGAGATAATCACGATTCCCAAAACCTGGAAATAGATGCAAACATGCTTCAACCCAAAGCCGGAAACCAAAACGGACCCGTCGGGCCCGATGTCGTCGAGAAGCCCGCCCGGTCAGGGACAACAGCGGCCCCAGCCGCTGAAGACTGCCTTGGACCGCCATCCGGGGGTTTGAGCGGCGAACCCGGCCGGCCGGCCGGCCTTGCGGACCGTATATCCGCATTTCCGCACCTGCCCGGCATATATATGTTCACGGACGCTGACGGAGCTATCCTCTACATCGGAAAGGCCCGGGACCTAAGGAAACGGATCAGCGCCTATTTCCGGGGCCCGGGCGCGGTTGATGTCAAGACCGCGATCATGCTCTCCAAGGCGGCCGATGTCGAATACGCCGTCACATCATCCGAGAAGGAGGCCCTGCTCCTCGAGGCCAGCCTCATAAAAAAACACCGCCCGCGTTACAATGTCGTGCTTCGCGACGACAAAAACTACCTCTCGATCCGGATCGACTCTCGTGACCCTTACCCCAGACTGGACATAGTCCGTAGGTTTCAAAAAGACGGAGCGACGTACTTCGGCCCTTATCCCTCGGCGCGAGCGGCCCGTGACACGCTCAAATACCTGCAGCAGCTCTTTCCGCTCAGGCTTTGCAAGGGTAAAAAGCTCATCCCGCGCGAACGTCCCTGCCTCAACTTTTCGATTGGCCAATGTCTGGCCGCTTGCGCAGGCAAGGTTTCCCGTGAAGAATACATGAAGATGGTCGAGGAAGTGGTGCTCTTCCTTGAAGGAAAGACCGACATCCTTCAGAGACAGCTTCAAAAAAGGATGCAGGAAGCCGCCGAAGCGCTGCAATTCGAACTGGCGGCCTTTTACCGCGACCGGCTGCGAAACATCGCGGCGACAGTCGAAAAGCAGCATGTCGTATCCGACCGTTTTCGGGACCAGGACGTGCTGGGCATCCACCAGGGGGAAGACCGGAGCGAACTGGTGATTCTTTTTATCCGGCAGGGAGCGCATTCCGGCCAGAGAGCGATCGATCTCAAGGAGGCCCAGGGGGATCGGCGCGAGCTGATCTCGGCCTTCATTCAACAATACTACTATCAAGGCGCCTTCATCCCCGATGAAGTGCTCGTTCCAGTTTCGCTCGATTCCGAAACGGTTCTCTCAGAATGGCTATCGGAGAAGAAAGGAAAACGCGTGAGGGTCTGGGCGGCGAAAAGAGGCTCCAGAAAACATCTGCTGGATATGGCGCAAGCCAACGCCCGCGAGGGTTCCCTTAGCCGCAGCCGATGGCGCAAGCGGGATACGGCGCTAATAGACGGTCTTCAGCGCCTCCTCAAGTTGCCGAGAACGCCCGCCCGAATCGCCTGCGTGGACATCTCCAACATCCAGGGACAGCACGCTGTCGGGGCGCTTGTTGTTTTTGAACACGGCCGCCCGGATAAGAATTCCTACAGGCGCTACCGGATAAGGCTGAAGAGCGAACCCGACGATCCGGCGATGATGGCCGAAGTAATAGACAGGCTTATTGAAAACGACCCGGAACTTTCCGCAGGTCTCGACCTGCTTCTTCTCGACGGCGGAAAGGGCCAGTTGAACAAGATCGTGCGGCTGCTTGAGCAACTCGGGACTTCCAAGCCGCTCCCGGTCGCCTCCATCGCCAAGGAGCGCGAATCAGACATCGGGGAGAAGGGAAAAGGGCTATATGAGAAGATTTATCTGCCCGGCCGAAAAAATCCCCTTTTTCTGCACCGCAATCCGGACATTCTGCACCTGCTCCAGCGAATACGGGACGAGGCCCACCGGTTCGCCATATCGCACTACCAAAGCGTGCACAGGACCTCGCTTCTGACCTCGGCGCTCGACGGTATTCCGGGAATAGGCCCCGCCAGAAGACAGATGCTCCTACAGAGCTTCGGCAGCCTGGATGCAATCCAGGAGGCCCCGGCCTTCGAACTGCAAAGAGCAGGCCTCCCACGGAAGGTGGCGCAGGACCTCATGCGGGTTCTTTCCGAAACTGAAAGCAGGGCGATCTTAGAGGAGCAGGAAGCTACCGGTGACTCACCGAATAGCGCGAAGACGCCGGGATCCGAAGTCTGATCTGATTCATTGATTCTTCAACGCGCTTTTGTAACGGAACTTCACAAAAAAGACCACTCCTGCAAGCAGGGCGGCTCCAACCACGATATCGATCTGGTGGGAATAGAGCTGAACGAGGTCCCATCTCTCGCGGAGGCACATCCCGCACACAAGGAGGAAAGAATTCCACAGGGTCGCACCGACAAGGGTCGCCACGAGGAAGGGAAGCAGCTTCATTTTACCTGTGCCTGCAGGAACTGAGACAAGATGTCTCACAACGGGTATGAACCGGCTGATGAAAAGAGTAAGGGTCCCCTTGCGGCGGCTGAAAAAATCCTCCGTCCGCTCAAGATCGTGCCGGTTGAGAAGCAGGTATCTGCCGACTTTGAGCACAAACGGCCTCCCTCCGTAGTAGCCCATCGCGTACGATATTGCGGACCCCGCTACCGAACCGGTGCTGGTTGCAACAATTGCGGCCCAGAGGTCCCATTTGCCATCGGCAACCAGAAATCCGACAAAAGGCATCACCGCCTCGCTGGGAACCGGGGCGATCATGCTCTCAAGCGCCATCAGGAAAGTCGCGCCAAGATATCCTGCCCCCTGTAGACAAGATATTGCGAAATTCGACACCAGGTTAGTCAGCATGCAATTCTTTCCTCGTATGACAGACTATGTACTACACTAATCAAATAAATGGCGCCTTTGCAAACAGACGCGGGCAGATCGGGTCCGGTATTCAGAACAGAATTCAGCGCAAATTACCAGAACATTCTTGCGAACCGACATTCAAGAATAGAATAAAAAAAATATCCGGTTTTATGTTAATTTGATATTTTCGCCCGACTGCAACAGTGCTGACAACCTCGGCGTTCAACCATGAAAGAAGACGAAATAATCCGGTACCCCATCGAAGACTCGATCGACCTGCACACCTTCAGGCCAAACGAAGTGAAAGACCTTCTGAACGATTACCTGGAAGCGGCTAGCGAGAAGGGATTCGAGCAGGTTCGAATAATTCACGGAAAGGGCATAGGAGTCCTGCGCCGGACGGTCCATGCGGTCCTGAAGAGCCATCCCTTGGTGATTTCGTTCAGCGAGGCCGGCCCTGAGGCGGGCGGCTGGGGCGCAACGATTGCAGTGCTCATGAAGAGCGAAGAGTGAAGAGTGAAAACTTCACCCTTCCAACTTCACCATCTGACCTCACTCTTCCATCTTCCGTCATTAATGACTCGCCGGGCGCCTTTGTTATAGCTTCCGAGGAATTTGAAAAACTCGGTCTTCTCCATCAGCTCCGCCAGTATGTGCCTCCGGCTCTCTTCGGTCACGTCGGTTTCCAGGTCCACATAGAACAGGTACTCCCAGGGCCTGCTGTGGATCGGCCTCGACTCGAGTTTGACAATGTTTATATCGTTTAGCGCAAAAATCCGAAGCGTCTCGAACAAAGCCCCCGGCTTGTCGCTTACCGAATAGATCAGGGAGGATTTATTCTTGAGGGCCTGGAAGAGATTCATTCCTGGATATGACCACAAATCGGGTGAAATTCCGGGGATTGGTCTCTATGCCCTCCTTGAGAATCGCCATCCCGGCAGACCTGATCTGCTCCTTCGCCGGCAATGGCGGCCTCTTTGGGATCGGAGCTCTCTTTTACCCTCCGAACGGCCGTGGCCGTATCTTTACATGCCACCAGGTCCCAGCCGGGATTTTTTTCCAGATATTCCCTGCACTGCTGAAAGACCTGAGGATGGGAGTAGATTCTTTCCAAACCTTCGATCGGACGCATTTGGCTGCCCCAGTAGATTATGTTTGATCCTCAGGGTCAACTCACCGACTATTTTGAGTTCATATTCGAGCAGCAGGTCATAGTTTTCATGAATGCTGCCCGTAAGGCTGTTTTCGACGGGAACGACGCCGAAGGCCGCCTGTTCGCTGTCCACCAGATCGAAGACCTCTCTGAATGAGGAACTGTTGCGCAGGGGGACCTCATTGCCGAAAAACTGCATGCAGGCTTTGTGAGAAAAAGAACCGGGCACGCCGCTGTAGGCAACCGTTGCAGGCGCCCTGCCCTCGCCTCGGCGCGGTCTCATGATCGCGGCTTTGTCGAGGTAGGCGTAATCGAGCTGTTTTCCCACCACCGGAGCAATTACGTAAAGGTCTCTCATGAGCTGCTCGAACTGTTCCGGATAGAGGCTCTGGGGCCCGTCGGACAGCGCTTTGTCCGGTTCGGTGTGCACTTCTATTATGAGACCGTCGGCACCCGCGGCTATGGATGCGCGGGCCATGGGACTGACTTTTTCCCTGATTCCCGTGGCATGGCTCGGGTCCACTATAATCGGCAGGTGGGTAAGCTTCTTTATGACGGGAACGGCGGTAAGGTCCAGAGTGTTTCGCGTGTAGCGCTCGAATGTGCGAATCCCGCGCTCGCACAGGATCACCTGGTCGTTTCCTTCCGAGAGAATGTATTCGGCGGACATGAGCCATTCCTCGATAGTCGCCGACAATCCCCGCTTCAAAAGCACCGGCTTGCCGATTCGGCCAACGGACTTGAGCAGTTCGAAATTTTGCATGTTTCGAGCCCCGACCTGAACAACATCGACGTATTTCATCATCAGGTCGGCCTGGCTCGGAGAGGTCATCTCCGTAACGATGCCAAGCCCGGTCTCTTCCCTTACCTCGCTCAGTATCTTCAGCCCCTCCTCTCCCAGACCCTGGAACGCATAGGGCGAGGTCCGCGGCTTGAATGCCCCGCCCCGGAACAGCACCGCCCCGTGTTTGCGCACGATGCGCGCAATGTCCAGAGTTGTCTTCCTGTCTTCAACGCCGCATGGACCGGCGATCACTACCAGGCGGTCCCCGCCTATGGCGACATCTCCGACTTTTATGATTGAATGCAGCGGGATGCAGTTCGCGACTCACCAGCTTGTAAGGCTTGGATATGGGAACGGCCCTTTCCACGCCCGGCAACGATTCATAATATGCGCTTTCCCTGTACATCTTGCCGACAATTCCCAGGACTCGTTCTTCCACCCCTCCTATCTCCTTCACCATATGTCCCTCGGAACGAAGCAGGTCTTTGAGTTTTTCCACTTCTTCCTTTGTTATTCCTTTTACGAGTACGAGAATCACGGCAAATCCTCCGATCAGATTTTTGAGTTGACTGCAATAAAAAAACCCCGAAGAAAACTCTCCTCGGGGTCTTATGACTCAGGCGCCCCGGGGAGAGGTTCCTGCTCCGCCCCGGGGCCTTTTCTATAAGCTAATATCCCGGGTGGACGCTCCTGAAGAAGAAAAAAAAGAAGCCCGAAAAGGACAAAAAAACACGTCCATCCGAGTCTGCGCCAGCCCGGAAGGAAAAAACAAATATCGAGAAACAGGCATTTATTCATAATGAACCATTTTTGAAGTCGCCGGCAAGCATAGAGAATCCGCCGGACTTTGTCAATCCCACTCGTATGACAGACCATATACTACACCATAGAAATAATATACCACTCTCTCGCCAGACATCACGGCATGATATGCGAGCATATTCAGATGCCGTGGCTGCGCAGGCCAAGCCATTCGGCGGGACCTGTGGCGGCAGAGCCGCCCATCGGGACATGAAGCAAAATCGGCGTGTAGGCTTCGCGTAGCACGGGAGGGGTCGTTCGCGGGGGGCCTTCCCCGCGCTTTCATCAGGACAACAGCCGGCGCCTTTCCACTAGCCTGTACATATAATTGGAGTAAGCAGGGACGCCGAAAACTATGCATGAGAGTTCTTGCCTATCGTTTAGAAAAACATCGACAGCCTTCCTGACTTCCTGTTCGCCGTCATGGCCCAAAAAAATCCCCCCTGTCTTCAGTTTCGGATACCAGGCTTGAAGATCTGCGAGACATCCCTTGAACTTGTGATCCCCATCGATGAGAATCATGTCAAAACTCCGATCCTCAAAATCAACGGACGCAGCGACGCTGTCTTTCCTGACCGGCACAAAAAATGGCGTCAGCCCGGATTCGAAAATATTCTCCTCAAAAATATCAAATAAAAGCTTTTCTTTTATCACATCCATCGATTGGTGTTCGCTGGAGCCTTCCCAGGTATCCACACAAAATATCCTGGCGCCGTATTTCCCACTGTCGTAAAGAGCCCTTGCCATAATCAGGGCTGAGAGGCCCATGAAACTGCCTATCTCAACGATTTTCGCATTTAGAGGCATTTGTAAAGCGAAGTGGGTCAGTATTTCGATATCTCCAGGCAGGAGATATCCCTTAACGCCGTTAATTTCCAACAGACCATCCACGACCCTGCATGTTAGAGGATCGGTCCATTTCCGACTGACATCCATTGTTGAGCCCTCATGCCGTCCGATCTGTTTGTGACAATAGCCGGATCGGGACATGGCAGAACCGTTTTTGGCTGCTTACCGCGAAGCGTGAATTACCCGCCGAATATCTAACAATAGCTCCATCGTAATTGAATTAACAAGTATAAAGGAGGAGGGGAATCCCTTTAATGAGTGAGCGCTTCGATCATCTCCCTGGGGCGCTCCATGTCCACTCTTCGGCCAATTTCCATGCCGGAGCTTATCTTCACGAACGTCGGCGCAGCTCTGACTTTCTCGTGTTCATTGAGCCAGGTCATGACTCCGGGATTCTTCTCCCACTCGATGGTGATGAAGTTCATTGAGGGAAAGCGTTTCTGCGCTTCAAAAAAGTGAGGTCGGGCGGCTTTGCAGTCGCCGCATCCTTCGATCCTCACCATGAGAAGCGTGTCACCGGTTCGCGTGAGTACTTCTCTAAAGAATTGCTCATCTGTCACGTCAGGATATGTGAATTCTTCCTCTTCTTTTTGTCTTGTCAGGATTTTTTCCTTGAAACCCGGACTTCCTTCCGCACATTCCTCACACGGACTTGCTGAAGGCAGTGATTCAATGTATCCGATGGCGCTCAGCGCTGCTGTTATCCCTTGTCCGGTAGCAATGCCGATCTGCTTGAACGGAACGTTGGTTACGTCTCCGATTGCCCACACACCCTGGGCGGATGTTTCACCGAGCACTCCCACCGTAATTTCGCCAAGTTTATTGGTTTCAACAAGGCGGTGAACGGCTCTGAATTGACCGTGGCGCCAATGCTCGGGAATACGCCGTCAACGTCTTCCACCCATTGCCTGCCGGTGTTCAGGTCCCTGAGTTTGATTCCTGTCACCTGTCGCGCTGCCGATGATTTCGAGTACTTCTGTGTTTCTGATGATCTTTCACATTGGGAAGCTTCGTAATTCGCTCTCTGAGATCGGGATTGCCTGTAAAATCATCGGTGACTATTACCGCGATCACTTCTCTGGCGTACTTGGTGAGCGTAAGGATATTCTCCAGGGCCGTATTGCCGCCGCCAACGACTGCAACCCTATCGTCTTTGAAGAACGGAGCATCGCATGTTCCGCAAAAAGCGATACCCTTGCCTTGCAGCTCTTTTGCGCCCGGGACCGGGGAGATTCTTGCGCGTCGCGCCTGTTGCAATGATAATCGCCCGTGGTGAAAAACACCATGTCCCCATCAGTTGTCTGCGCCGTAAGCTTGTACATTTTCCCCGCCGCTTCGGCAACGGAGACGATGGAACCCTTTACCACGGAGAGGTATTCAGGGAATTTTCTTTGAAGGTTTTCAAAGAATGCGACCATGCCTTCCTGGAAGGTTTTGCCCGATACGGCTGGAACAAACGGCCAATTAGTGATCTCGGGAGTATCGTTTATTTGACCTCCAACTTCGGGACCGACGGCAATCACATTAAGATGGGCTTCGAGCAAATACACCAGTGCGGACAATCCTGCCGGTCCCACTCCGACTGACGGCAACGTCGTACATTTTATTCTTTGTCATTTTCACAGGGCCTCGATTGACAGTCCGGGGACCTCACCATCGATGATCTTACGCGCGTATATGATGCCTTCCATATCCGCCATCTCTTTGCTCGAAAAGGTGTTCTCGGAAGAGAAAGTTTTTTCTCGCGGTTCGCCGCCTGCGCCCCCGGGAAGGGAAATGGCGACCTCCAGTGTCCACCGGTTTCTTTCGACAAGCTGAATGGATTTTGACCTGAGCACATAACCCCTGTAAACAAATCCCATTATAGATTCCTCGTATGATTGAATTTACTCCCGACGGCCTTCTTCGGCGTGACCCGCGATCAAGCATCTGCGTACGAGAACATTAATAATTCCGACTTCAGACGCTATGCTTCAAGAACGTCTTCATATTCAGGTCAAATATCCCGCCGTTTTCTTCTGATGATCGATTATGTATCGAATCTTGGACTCGATCAGCGGGCCGTGTCCCATTGACGCCTGCTCGTCTAAAGCAAAATCGCGGCTGGTGGAGCTGTGAATCGAAAGAAGCCCCAGCCCGGCGGCCAACGCCTCGCTAACCCATGAAACCCAGGAATCGAGTGCATCCGGGCTTCCCTCGAGCAGGCGCCTGAGCGTAACGTCTCGTTTCGATCCCGGCCATCGCCCGGTCCATGTTTATTTCGGAAACCAGCGCTTCGTCCAGTCTCGGACGCCTCACAAGCACCGACTCGACGATTACCTCCAGATAGATCGAAAAGGGGTCCGCGGCCGGCGATACCAGGATTGCAGACCGCACACCGGCCTGAGTCGTGCGCAATTTTACCGTTCTCGGCGAAAAGGTTCTGCCGGGCTATTTCCTTGAAATGGAAAATGGTGTAGAGGAGCGGATCGCTTAGGCTTGTGTTGCTGCTCAAAATCAGGACATCCCTTTTTAGCAGGTGAATTTTCTTTCTACCATGGATGGAAGTTCAAGATCAATAAATCCATGCATCGGTTCATGCGCGCCGGCCGCAGCGAATCCCCCCCAAAAACGGTTGACCACCCTACATTTTTGTGAGATTGCCTCACCTTTTTGTCTGGTTCCGACTTGCCGCAAGCCATGCATTCTACAGGTTCTCGATTAATTAATCTAACTATAACAGCTAGTTACCCAAACCAAGCCCTTCTGGCACACCTCCTGCTCTAGAGACAGACAACCATACTCTATTCGACAGGAGGTTTCAAATGAGAAAGATTGCCATTTACGGCAAAGGCGGTATCGGAAAGTCCACCACCACGCAGAACACAGTGGCCGGTCTGGCGGAAATGGGCAGAAAGGTCATGGTTGTGGGCTGCGATCCCAAGGCGGATTCCACGAGGCTGCTGCTGGGAGGGCTGTCTCAGAAGACCGTGCTCGACACCCTTCGCACGGAAGGCGAGGACGTGGAACTCGACGACATCCGAAAAATCGGTTTCAGCGATGTCGATCTGCGTCGAATCCGGAGGTCCGGAACCGGGCGTGGGCTGCGCGGGCCGGGGAATCATCACATCGATCAACCTGCTCGAGCAGCTCGGGGCCTACGCGGAGACCTAGGCGCTGGACTATGTGTTCTACGACGTTCTGGGCGACGTCGTGTGCGGCGGCTTCGCCATGCCCATCCGCGAGGGAAAGGCCAAGGAGATCTACATCGTGGTTTCGGGCGAGATGATGGCCATGTACGCGGCGAACAACATCTGCAAGGGCATCGTCAAATTCGCCGAAGCCGGCGGTGTCAGGCTTGGCGGGCTTATCTGCAACAGCAGGAACGTTGATAACGAGCAGGAAATGATCGAAGCGTTCGCCGAGAAGCTGGGGACTCAAATGATCCATTTCGTGCCGCGGGACAACATGGTCCAGAGGGCCGAAATCAACCGCAAGACGGTGATCGAATTCGATCCGGCGCATTCCCAGGCCGATGAATACAGGACCCTGGCGCACAAGATCGAGGAAAACGAAATGCAGGTCATTCCCAAACCGATGCATACGGATGAGCTGGAAAAGCTTCTCATCGAGCACGGACTGGCCGGATAAGAGTTGCTCAAAGAGCAAGGAGAGATTCGCCATGATAATGATCAGATCGATTGTGAGGCCGGAAAAGGTGGACAATGTTCTTGCCGCGCTCATGGAAGCAGGATTTCCGGCAGTGACCAAAGATGTCGGTTGTGGGCCGCGGCAAACAGCGCGGCATAAAAATCGGAGAGATCACCTACGACGAAATCCCCAAGGAACTGCTGCTCACCGTCGTGCAGGACCAGGACAAGGACTACGTGATCAAAACCGTCATCGAGGCCGCCAGGACCGGCGTCAAGGGCGCCTACGGGGACGGCAAGATTTTCGTCTCCCCGGTGCACGAGGTTTACACGATCAGTTCCGGAATCAGGGAAATGTCTTCAGGCGAGATTGAAGAGGTAAAGATATGAAAGAGGTCATGGCCATTGTCCGCATGAACATGATGAACAAGACGAAGAAGGCCCTTTCGGAGGCCGGAATCTCCTCTATGACCGCCAGGGACGCGCTGGGCAGGGGAAAGGGCCTGGTCGATTACTCCCTGCTGGAAGGGGCCGAGAAAGGGTACGAGGAAGCCATAGCCCAGCTCGGTCACTCTCAGCGCCTGATCCCGAAAAGGCTCATATTCATCGTCGTGCCCGACAACCTGGTCGATACAACGGTCAAGACAATAATCAAGGTCAACCGCACAGGAAAATCGGGGGACGGCAAGATTTTCGTGATCCCGGTTCTGGACTCCGTAAGCGTCAGGACCGGAGAGTGCGGCGAGACCGTTCTCGACGAGATTTGACAGCGCGCCCAGAATGGAGAAACCGATGGCTGCAATGATCGACGGAAGAGCGGCGCTCGAGGTCGAGCTCAATCGACCCGAACGCCGTAAAAAAGGAACTGCTTGCCAAGTATCCGACCAAAGTCGCCCGCAAGCGAGCGAAGCAGATCATCATAAACAAGGTGGGCGAGGACTTGACGGTACCCGAAATAGGGGCTAACACCCGCACCATTCCCGGCATAATAACCCAGCGCGGATGCAGTTATGCCGGCTGCAAGGGGGTGGTGCTGGGGCCGACCAGGGATTTCGTAAACCTGACTCACGGCCCGATCGGGTGCGGGTTCTACAGTTGGCTTACCAGGCGAAATCAGACCAGGCCGCCTACTGCCGAAGACCCGAATTTCATGACCTACTGCTTTTCGACGGACCTTCAGGACGAGGACATCGTATTCGGGGGCGAAAAGAAGCTCAGGGCCGCAATCCAGGAGGCATACGACATCTTCAGGCCCAAGGCCATCAGCATCTTTGCCACCTGCCCGGTCGGGCTGATCGGCGACGACATCCACAACGTGGCAAAGGAGATGAAAGAGAAGCTCGGGATCAACATCTTCGCTTTCAGTTGCGAGGGCTACAAGGGAGTAAGCCAGTCGGCGGGCCACCACATAGCCAACAACGGCATATTCAAGCACGTGGTGGGGCTCGATGATACGGCGAGGGAAGGCAAGTACCGCATAAACATGCTCGGAGAGTACAACATAGGCGGCGACGCCTTCGAGATCGACCGGGTGCTGGAAAAATGCGGGATCACCACGGTGGCCACATTCAGCGGCAACTCCACCTACGACCAGTTCGCAAGCGCGCACACGGCGGACCTGAACGCAATCATGTGCCACAGGTCCATTAACTACGTCGCCGAGATGATGGAGAAAAAATTCGGAATTCCCTGGATAAAGATCAACTTCATCGGGGCGGGTTCCGCCGCAAAGTCCCTGCGCAAGATCGCAAAATATTTCGAGGACCAGGAGCTTATCGACAGGGTGGAAAAGGTCATAGCCGAGGAGATGGTGGAAGTGGAAAAAGTTCAGGCCGAGGTCAGGGCGCGCTGCGAAGGAAAGCTCGCCATGCTCTTTGTCGGAGGCTCGCGCGCTCACCATTACCAGGACCTTTTTGCCGAGATGGGCATGAAGACGATTTCCGCCGGCTATGAGTTCGCTCACAGGGACGACTACGAGGGCCGCAGGGTGTTGCCCGGCATAAAGGTCGACGCGGACAGCAGAAACATCGAAGAACTGGAGGTGCATCCGGACCCGGACAGATACCGCCCCAGGAAGAGCGCCGAGCAAATCGAGGAGCTTGCCGCAAGAGGGCTTTTCCTTCAAGGACTATGAAGGAATGATGCCCGAGATGGCCGATGGGACCCTGGTTATAGACGATATCAGCCAGTATGAAACCGAAAGAATGATCGACATCTACAAGCCGGCGATTTTCTGCGCCGGGATCAAGGAAAAGTACGCCATCCAGAAAAAGGGCATCCCGATGAAGCAGCTCCACAGCTACGATTCGGGCGGTCCCTACGCAGGATTCAAGGGCGCGATAAATTTCTACAGGGAAATCGACCGCATGGTGAACAGCAAAGTATGGTCGTATCTGAAAGCGCCCTGGCAGACAAACCCCGAACTTGCCGCAACCTATGCGTGCGAGTGATCGGTCTTTCAACGCAGAGGATAGAGAGGATAACCTCATGCTGCTTCGACATACACCCAAAGAGATCAGGGAACGAAACGCCCTGACGATCAATCCGGCGAAAACCTGCCAGCCGATCGGGGCGATGTACGCCGCCCTGGGCATTCACCGCTGCCTGCCTCACAGCCACGGCTCCCAGGGCTGCTGCGCATACCACCGCAGCACCCTTACCCGGCACTACAAGGAGCCGGTCATGGCCTCCACCAGTTCCTTTACCGAAGGGGCATCCGTATTCGGCGGACAGGCCAACCTCATGCAGGCGATCGACACCATCTTCACGGTTTACGACCCAGACGTCATAGCCGTCCACACCACCTGCCTGTCGGAGACCATCGGAGACGATATCCCGCAGATAGCGCGAAAAGCCGAAGCCGAGGGCAAGATACCCAAGGGCAAGTTCGTCATTCACGCCAATACGCCGAGCTATGTGGGATCGCACGTGACCGGCTTTGCCAATATGACCAAGGCCATGGTGAGCTATTTTTCCGCATCTAACGGCAAGCGCTCGGAGCAGATCAACATCATTCCCGGATATGTGGAGCCCTCGGACATGGAAGAGATCAGAAGGATCGCCTGCGAACTGGGCATCAGGACGGTCATTTTCCCGGACACTTCCAATGTTTTGAATCGTCCTCAGACCGGGAAATTCGATATGTATCCCGAAGGGCGGCGTCACGATCGGCGCCCTGATGAGCACCGGCGACAGCAAGGCCACCATTGCGCTCGGCCGGACCGCTTCATGGCCGGCGGCCCGCGCCCTGGACGTGAAATGCAACGTTCATTGCGAACTGCTCGAACTTCCCATCGGCCTTACGGCAACGGACTCATTCATCGATACGCTCAGGACCGATCGCCGGGGTGAGCGTCCCCGATTCGATCAACCTTGAGCGGGGACGGCTGCTCGACATCATCACCGACATGCACCAGTACTTCTATCACAAGAAGGTGGGGCTTGTCGGAGACCCGGACCAACTCGTCTCTCTTACCGAGTTTCTCGTCTCGATCGACATGTGGCCCATCCACATTGTCACCGGCACCCCCGGCAAGAAATTCGAGTCCAAGAATCCGGGAGATCACCAGCGCAAATACCTCACGAGGTGAACGTCAGGGCAGGGGGCGACATGTTCCTTTTCCACCAGTGGATAAAAAACGATCCCGTCGACCTCATGATGGGCAACACCTATGTCAAGTACATCGCGCGGGACGAGGACATTCCCTTTATCAGGTTCGGCTTTCCCATCCTCGACCGCATCGGGCACAGCTACTTTCCCACCGTCGGGTACAGGGGCGGAATACGCCTGCTCGAAAAAATACTCGATGCGCTCCTCGACCGCAAAGACAGGGATTCCCCCGAGGAATCATTTGAACTGGTGATGTAGGCTTCGCAGTGAGCGGTGAGAAGTGAACAGTGAGCAGCGAAACGCCAAATTCTGAAATTTGAGAAAGGACGACGAAAATGCAAAAACCAGATCACCACATACTTGTTTGCGCCAGCTTCAGAGGCCTTGAAGCCAAGGGAAAGTGCATCAAGAAAGAGTCGATGCAGCTCATAAATTACCTCGAAGAGGAAATTGCAGACCGCGGCATGAACGCCATCGTCTCCAGCACCGGATGCCTCAAGCTTTGCGAGGAAGGGCCGATCCTGGTCATCTATCCGCAGGGCTACTGGTACCGAAACGTGAGCGGTGAGAACGTCATCGATGAAATACTGGACGCGCTCGAGGAAGGCAAGCCCGCTGAAGCCTACCTCATATGACAGATTTATATATAGCGCTAAACATGAATACATAGCGCCGCTGAAGGCGGCGACCAAGTTGGCTGGCGGTCTCACCGCCTTTGGAAGGAAAATCCAATGAGCGCCGCCGGAGCAGTAATCTTTAAGGAACGCGAGAACCAGATCCACAGAAAGGGCCGAGGGCCCTTCGAAATGGACTGCAACCGGGAAAGCCTTGCCGGAGCGGTAAGTCAGCGGGCCTGTGTTTTCTGCGGTTCAAGAGTCGTGCTCTACCCGATCGCGGATGCCCTGCACCTCGTCCACGGCCCCATAGGCTGCGCAGCATATACCTGGGATATCCGGGGCGCCCTGTCCTCGGGGCCTGCCCTGCACCGGCTCAGTTTCTCAACCGACCTCCAGGAAATAGACATCATCTTCGGGGGCGAGGAGAAGCTTTACCGGGCGCTCACCGAACTGATAGAGCGCCATCATCCGAAGGCGGCCTTCGTCTATTCGACCTGCATCGTGGGCATCATCGGAGACGATCTGGAGGCGGTTTGCAGGCGGGTTGCCGCGGAAAAGAATATCCCGGTTCTTCCGGTTCAGTCCGAGGGGTTCAAGGGGAACAAGCGCGAGGGGTACAGCGCCGCCTGCAAGGCCATGTTCCGGCTGGTCGGAACGGGGGACACCACGGGCATCTCCGGCTCTCAGCGTCAATATCCTCGGGGACTTCAACCTGGCCGGCGAGCTTTGGATCATCCGGGATTACTTCAAAAGAATGGGCGTCGAGACCGTTGCCAACATAACCGGGGACGGACGCGTCGAAGACATCATGCGGGCGCATGGCGCCGCTCTGAACCTGGTCCAGTGCTCCGGCGCCACTATCGAGCTTGCCAAAATGATGAAGGAATCCTTCGGAGTTCCCTTTCTGCGGGTTTCCTACTTCGGTGTCGAGGACATGGCCCAGGCGCTCTACGAGGTCGCCGGATTTTTCCAGGAACAAGGACCCCGGGATCATCGAACGAACGCGGGAACTGGTCAAAGATGAACTCTCGCGTACTCTATCCGGAGCTTCAGAAATATCAGAAAAGACCTTTCAGGAAAGAAGGCCGCTATCTACGTGGGAGGGGCCTTCAAGGCCTTCTCACTGGTCAAGGCCTTCCGGCTGCTCGGAATGAAGGTCGTCATGGTCGGATCTCAAACGGGGACCGAGGAAGATTACAGGGAGCTGCACGAGATCACCGACGAGGGGACCATCATAGTCGATGACTCCAATCCGCTGGAGCTTTCCAGCTTTCTCAAGGAAAAGGATTGCGACATTTTTGTCGGGGGCGTCAAGGAAAGGCCTATCGCCTACAAGCTGGGCGTCGGATTCTGCGACCACAACCACGAACGCAAGCAGCCTCTGGAGGGGTTTGTGGGGATGCTCAACTTCGCAAGGGAAGTTCACTCCTCGGTCATGAGCCCGGTCTGGCGCTTTGTGCCCCGCAGGAAAGCGAAGGTCTGAAATGGAACATTCGCCATACGTGTCCACCACCAACGCCTGCAAGCTCTGCAAGCCTCTTGGGGCCTGCCTCGCCTTCCGGGGCATCGAGGGCGCCGTGCCCATGCTGCACGGATCCCAGGGCTGCGCAACCTACATGCGCCGCTACATCATAAGTCATTTCAGAGAGCCTATGGACATCGCCTCCTCATCGCTTGGAGAAAAACATGCGGTCTACGGCGGAGGACCCAATCTCAAACAGGGATTGCAAAACGTCATGACCAAGTTCGGAGCCAAACTCATCGGCGTTGCGACGACCTGCCTGACCGAAACCATCGGCGATGACGTGCCGATGATCGTAAGGGAATTCCGCCGGGAGATGCGCGACAGCGGCTTGCCAGGACCTTCCCGCGCTCGTGACGGTATCGACTCCGAGCTACTCCGGAACGCACATGGAAGGGTTCCATGCCGCGGTGAGGGCCGTGGTCGAGCAGCTCTCAGAGGACGGGAATGTGCGCAGCAGCCGCATGCTGAATCTGCTGCCGGGTTTTCTCTCACCCGAGGACCTTCGCCACCTCAAGGAAATCATGGATGATTTCCGCTGCCCGTCGGTCATTCTGCCCGACTTCTCCATGACCCTGGACGGGCCGGCCCTCGAGGACTATGAAAAGATCCCCCGCGGCGGCACGCCCATAGAAGACATACGGCGCATGGGGGGGAGCGAGCTGCAACCTTCGAGTTCGGCGCAACCCTGGAAGAATCTGCAAAACGGCCGGGAAATTTCTCCATGAGCGCTTCGGGGTGCCCTCTGCACCGGATGGGAATTCCGATAGGCATTCGCGAAACAGACGTTTTTTTCGACGCACTGGAGCAGTTGAGCGGTACGCAGCCGTCCGGACAAGTACGTGCTGGAAAGGGGACGCCTGGTCGATTCCTACGTGGATGCGCACAAGTACCTCTTTGGCAAGCGCGCGGTCGTTTACGGCGAAGAGGACCTGGTAGTCGGGCTCACTTCTTTTTTGGCCGAGGTCGGAATTACACCGGTGCTTTGCGCATCGGGCGGCAGGAGCGGCCGGTTCAAGCCGGCCATAGAGCGGGTTACGGCCGGGATAGCACCGCCAGCCGCCGCCGAAGGCAGCAGCGCCGTCCGAGCCGCCGGCTGTCCATGAAGGAATGGATTTCCAACAGATCGAGGAACTCGCCCGTGAGCTTTCACCCGATCTGCTCATCGGGCACAGCAAAGGTTACACGCTTGCCAGAAAGCTCGGCATTCCCCTCATCCGCGTGGGGTTTCCCATCCACGACCGATTCGGAGCACAGAGAATCCTTCACGTGGGCTACAGAGGAACACAATCGCTTCTTGACCGCATTGTGAACGCCCTTATCGAGGGAAATCAAAACGATTCGCCGGTTGGCTATGCATATATGTGAGAAAGGAAACTGAAATGAACATCTCGCGCGATTTGAGCCGCCATCCCTGTTTCAATGCCGCCGTCAAGGGTTCATACGGCCGTGTTCATCTGCCTGTTGCACCCAACTGCAACATCAGGTGCAACTACTGCAACCGCAAGTACGACTGTGTAAACGAGAGCAGGCCGGGGGTGACAAGCGCTGTGCTTTCTCCGCTGCAGGCTTCCCGGTACATGGAAAAAATCCTTGAACGCGAGCCGCGGATAACGGTCGCCGGAATCGCCGGCCCCGGAGATCCGTTTGCCAACCCCGAGGAGACGCTCCAGACGCTGCGCCTCATAAGAGAAAAATTTCCGCATATTCTTCTGTGCCTTTCGACCAACGGACTCGGAATCGCCGGCTACCTGGACGAGGTCGCCGACATCGGGGTCTCCCATGTCACTATAACGGTCAATGCCGTCGATCCGCAAATCGGGCAGAAGATATATAGCTGGGTCCGCGACGGAAAGGTCATCTACCGGGGCTTAAAAGGCGCCGAACTGTTGCTCGACCGGCAGATTGCCGCCATAGAAGGACTGAAGAGCAAGAGGCGTTACGGTCAAGGTAAACACCATTGTCGTTCCTTCCGTAAACGACCACCACGTCGAAGAAGTCGCCAGGACCATGGCGGGTCTTGGAGTCGATATACTCAATTGCATGCCGATGCACCCTAACAGGGATACGCCTTTTGAGGATATAGAGGAGCCCGGGCAGGCAGATGATCGAGGATATCCAGGCAAGGGCCGGGCGTTACCTGCCGCAGATGCGGCACTGCACCAGATGCCGGGCCGACGCGGTGGGACTGCTGGGAGAAGACCGCAGCGAAGAGCTTCGCGGGTGTCTTACGCAATGCGCGGGTCTTTCCCTCGACCTTGCCGAGCGGCCGTATGTCGCAGTGGCGACAATGGAGGGGATACTGGTAAATCAGCACCTCGGAGAGGCTTACAGGCTGCAGATCTGGTCCAGGACCGAACAGGGTTTTCATTGCATCGGGGAGCGTATGGCCCCCGAACCCGGCGGAGGCGCCTTGAGATGGAAGCAGTTGGCGGAAATCCTGAAGGATTGCCGGGCTGTCCTGGTGGCGGGAATTGGCGAAAATCCGGCAAATGCGCTCACACAGGCCGGCATAGAACCCATCGAGATCAGCGGGTTCATCGAGCCGGCGCTCGCAGCGGTTTATTCCGGCCGCGGTCTGAATGAGTTCAAAGCCCGGCGGCGGGGCGGCTGCTCGAAGGGTCTCGGCTGCTCCGGCTCCGGCGACGGATGCTGACCCGGTTTTTCCCGAAGCTGATGCGAAGAACCGATAACGTAGGACTGAAGACGGAGAGCCCCACCTCCCCCATAAGCGCTCAAATACGCTCGTTTCCCCCCTAAGGGGGGGCGGGAGAGATTTTTATCAACCGGATTTGGCAATCCCGGAACAGGCCGGCACACGATCCCGGGGTCGCCGCGCCCGCCCGCCCGTGAGGCGGGTCCCGCCGCCCCGCCCTGCAAGCTTCAGGCAAGCCGTTCCATCCTGTTTGCGAGTCGCAACCCGCTTTGCGATAAAGGTTCTATGGCGCCTTAGACCGCTTGACATAGTTTCACAAAGCCAGCCCTTTCATCGGCGCCATGCGTCCCGCCGCATATCGATCCCGCTGAGCTGCCTCTAGTATGCATTTTTCATATCATGTATAAGTAATTCATCAGGCCCTTACAAAGTCTCTCAGAGGAGGAGAGAGGGATGATGCAGCAACCCCGGATTGCGCCGGCTGACGTCGCGCAGGGCCGGACCATCCTGGGGCATCCGGCCGGTTTGTTCGTCCTCTTCTTCACCGAGATGTGGGAGCGCTTCTCCTACTACGGGATGCGCTCGCTTCTCGTCCTCTACATGGTCGACCACCTGTTCCTGCATCCCGATGTCGGGCAGAGGGTGCTCGGGTTTGGCCTCGTTAAAGGCGGGCTCGAGGCGATCTTCGGGCCGCTCGCGCCACAACCGCTCTCCTCGCAGATCTACGGGCTCTACACCGCGTTCGTCTACCTGACCCCCTTCTTCGGAGGGATGCTCGCGGACAGGGTAATCGGCCAGCGCCGCGCGGTGATCCTCGGCGCCGTCCTGATGGCGATCGGCCATTTCCTCATGGCCGTCGAGTCGCTTTTCTTCCCGGCGCTGCTGTTCCTGATCCTCGGCAACGGCGCCTTCAAGCCGAACATCTCGACACAGGTCGGAAGCCTTTACCCCCAGGGTGATCCGCGACGGGACCGCGCCTTCACGATCTTCTACATGGGGATCAATCTCGGCGCGTTCTTTTCGCCGCTGGTCTGCGGCACACTCGGCCAGCGGCTCGGCTGGCACTACGGCTTCGGCGCCGCCGGCGTCGGCATGGTCGCGGGTCTTTGCCTCTACCTCCTCGGGCAGCGCACCCTCGCCCCCGACCTCGCTCATGAGGACGGCGGGACGGCCGCGAGAGAGAAAGCCGCTCACACACGAGCGAATGGAGGCGGGTCTGGGCCTTGGTAGCTGCTCTGCGCGCTCAATATCATCTTCTGGGGAATCTACGAGCAGCAGGGCAACACGTTGCAGCTCTGGGCCGACCGGAACACGAACTGGAACTTCTTTGGCCTGAACATCCCCTCGACCTGGTTCCAGGCGTTCAATCCTTTCATGATCTTCCTCTTCGGCCCCGCTCCTGAACATGTTCTGGTCCTGGCAGTCACGACGGGGCTCGGAGCCGTCGAGCATCAGAAAGATGGCCTTGGGCTGCTTTCTGGCGGGCGCTTCCTACCTGGTCATGATCCTCGCGGCCCATAGCACGGGGCCGGAGGAGCGCGGCAGCGTAGCCTGGCTCATCGGGACGGTCTTCATCCTGACCATCGGGGAACTCTATCTCTCGCCGATCGGCCTCTCGCTGGTGACGAAGGTGGCGCCGGCGCGGATCGTCTCGATGATGATGGGCGTCTGGTTTCTTTCGAGCTTTTTCGGCAACTATTTCGCCGGCTTCCTCGGCACGTTCTGGGAGCGGATGCCACGGGAAGGGTTTTTCCTGATGTTGACGGGCTTGGGAATTGGCGGAGGGTTCGCGATCTGGCTGCTCGGTCGGCCGCTCGAGAGGATAGTAGCAGTGGATGACTGAAGGGCTTCTTAGGAGTGGTTCAGTTTCGTTTCGTTGAGCAAACTTTTTACTCTGCCGCCGGGCTTCAACATCCATTGTGAGGGTTCAAGTCGCCCCTTTGAAGAACGAATAGAAACCATCCACTAAGTTGTTGAAAAACCGTCACGTTAGTTGAGCAGGACGGGCGGCAAAGAGCAAGCGGTTGCTGAACACGTGGACCTACAAGGCCGTGCAAGCCGGAATGTTCAGGAGTGCGCTAAAACTTGTGAGCAGCGGCTCCGGACACGATGACGCCGACTAAGAGAAAGAGGGCGTCACATGGGTTCGAACACCAGCCGGAAATGATGGAAACACGGGGCCTTAAAGACGGCCCCGTGACTCGATTATGAAAATACGGTCCCCAGTTAGGCGTCGTGGATATAACCTTTGACGTGTTCCATCAGTTCCGGCGTCACTTCGCGGATGCCGTGCTCTCTGGCGTGCTCAGCCGCCTTCTTGAGCACCTGCTCTTCCGTCTCGCCCCGTATGACGTGCTGACACCCGCTCGAAGGATCCACCTTGGCGCATTCCAGGATCTTTTCCATGGGCTAGCCTCCTTGAAGAAAGAATAGTCCGCCGACATCACCTGATCCATCGCGGACACTATTATGCTTGGCGCTGATTTACATGCTCTCTCATTGCACTTCCCAAAAAGATAATGATTTTCTGAGGATAGTCACTTGCACCCGCGTCATGATATTTTGGGCCTGCTCTCCCGCTGGCGCCTCCAGCAGATCATCCCCGCGGCGTAACCCCGCGTAAGCAGCGCCTGCCTGACTTAGAAAATAAGCCTGAAATAGTTGTTTAAACTGGCGTCCGGTTTCTTTCGAGCTTCTTTGGCGATTATCTCGCCGGCTTTCTCGGCATATTCCCGGAGACTATGCCCTGCGAGGCATTCTTCCCGATGCTTGTGGGACTGGGCCTTGGCGGCGGTTTGGCGGCGCGGCTGCTCGGTTGGCCGCTGGAGCGGATAGTAGCGCTAAGCAGCACAGTCCCCCGATGGAGAAGTAAGATTACTGGAATCCGTAGGCGCATGAACCCTGCGCTAAATTCTTATAAAAATACGTTTTTGCCACATAATCCATGCGGTTATAAATATGGACAGAAGGATCTCCATCGGGTAGAGCAAAGATGCGGCGTCCCATTTTATAATTGGAACGGAGAAGATTCCGGACACATCCATTGACGGGAGCATGGCGCCCAGAATTTGAGATAGCATATAGAGGGCGATTGGATTCAGGCCTAGGATGATAAGCGGTTTCGTCCATCTTGAAAAACCGGCGATATCGATAAACCAGTAGAGGATAGCTTGGCAGACAAGCGCCAGTCCTGCCATGAATATACTGAAGGTGCTCGTCCATATGCTCTTGTTTATCGGCAGCCAGTTGCTCAGTATCTGGCCGGCGATGAGCAGAAGAACCCCGGAACAGAGCATTCCGGCCGTTTTTCGGCGCTCTGATGCCGAAGATCTCAGCCACTGACCTGTGAGCACGCCAAAAAGAGTGGTGGCGATCGCTGGAATTGTGCTTACTATTCCTTCCGGGTCCCACTTCCCATCGTAATATGACCACATGTACCCATCCAGAAAATGCGAATCGACCCATGCGGCAAAATTTTCTCCCGGTTCCAGCACGCCGGCGCCGATTCCGGGGACGGGGATGAACCGCATCATCAACCAGTAGGAGGCAAGCAGGGTGATAAGCCATAAAATGCGGCCTCTCAACCCGCATTTCAGCACAATCAGAGAAGCAAAAAAATAGCAGACCGCAATTCTTTGCAGTACCCCGGGTATTCGGATATTTGAGAGCTCGAATGACGGAAAACTGTTGAGAAGAAGCCCAAGTGCGAACAGGATGCCGGTTCGTCTTATAATGCGGAGCTCGAACGCCCCATGGTGGATGCCTTTCTCCTCACGCTCGGCAAATGAAAAAACAAGCGCTACCCCTGCGATGAAAAGGAAGGAAGGGAAAACGGTGTCCGCAAAAGTCCAGCCATTCCAAACCGCGTGTTCCAGAGAGTAAAAGATCGCACCGTCGTCGCCGCGGCAGTTGACCAGAATCATCAGAAATATCGTAAGGCCGCGAAAAGCATCCAGTGAGGACAGCCGTCCTTTTTTCGAAGCGATATCAACGGAGGTGATGGTACGAATGGATGCAACATTGCTCATCGAATTATCCTCCCTCGAATTTTATTTCATCCCGATTGTTCAGGCAAGAAATAGGGCATTCTTGACGCCGGATAAATTGAGCAAAGATCTTGCCAATTGTGCTTACAATGGCTACACCAGTGGATTATGTGCCGGAGTGAATCCCAAAAGTTCTGAATATTGACACAAATATGTACAGTGCTGGCTTGACGATACCAAATTGTACCAGCGCAGGGTCAGGTCAAATTACGCAAAGCTCACAGGAATAAGGCCGCGGAAGCTTTTGCTGATTTGCGCTCAAGTTTGGTTGAGCGGATGGCGGCGGTGGATGACAGGAGGAGTTCCCGGGAGTAACTGCTTGCATATGGTCGAGCCGGATTGATGTTTGGTCAAGGAGATTCATCTCTGCCGTTTCTGAACTATATTGGTTGGACATCGGCAATTATCGTCGATTTTCCCGGATTTATGCGCCATCACCCGCTGCTGTCTTGTACTAATTTGTCTAAGGACTTGGAATCCGAGGTTCATATTTCATTGCATTATTTATATCTCAGAAATTACCTTGACAAATTATAAATGAATTGCTACCAAATCATACACCTTAGAGCTGCTCCTGATGTTAGGACAGGAAAAGGGATGCGCAAGATGAACCGGCCTGAGCAGCCAGAATCGGCGCGATGGTCGAACCGCTCATTCCGTGGGTCGGCTGTCAATGAGAGTGAATTACTAACAAATCAACCAATGAAGGGGTGTGCTATGCTGAGAAGATCGTTATGGATGGTTTTATTTGTTGCCGGCGTCGTTATCACTATGGCCGGTTGCTCATGTTTTCCATCATGTGGACCGAAAGTAGAGGAGGCTCCTGCCACCCCTGCAGTAGTCATGCCGGCGCCCCAGCCACCGCCTCCGCCGGCTCCTTTGCCCAAAAAGGACCGCAACTAGAACACTGCCATCGCCCTGCCTTGGTGATAAGACACGAAGGCAGGGCTACTTACATCTGCCGCTAAGAAACATATCGATGGGTAGTGTTACGGGATGACAAGAGATATTAGAGAAACGAGATTGCGTCCTTTGGCGGCATTGCTGTTCACAAAGCGTCCAGGCGGGATAGGAACGCTCGCCTCAGTCATTATCAAAGGACTTTGTGTTAGCCTGCTGACCATAAGTTGCGCCCAACACCAAGCTGTCGTGTCCGACAAATCTTTGGCTGGACATCCCCCCGCCTCAGAAGCTCTTTCGACAAATGACTCGCAACCCGTCGCTGCGCCTGAGCCCAAAAGGGCGAACTTCGAACAGGAGCCTAAGTCCCTGAACGCCCAGCGTGTGGCGGACTGGGTAGTCGATTCAGGTGACAATGGCGATATGCCATTCGCAATTGTCGACAAGATGGACGCCAGAGTCTTTGTATTCGACGCCGATGGGCGAATTCGCGGCGCAGCCCGAGTCCTGGTGGGCTTGGCGCGGGGTGATGACTCCATTCCCGGTATCGGTGACCGCAAATTGTCGGACGTGCGTCCTGAGGAGCGCACGACGCCCGCGGGCCGCTTCGTCGCCTCGCTGGGCTACAATTTCCACGGAAAGGATGTCCTCTGGGTGGACTACAACGGCGCCGTTTCCATGCATCGGGTGGTTACTAATAACCCCAAGGAGCGCCGCCTGGAGCGCCTGGCCTCTGGAAATCCGCTCGAGCACCGCATTTCCTATGGTTGCATCAATGTTCCGGCGAATTTCTTCAATGAAGTCGTGAGCCCGACTTTTACCGGAACGACAGGCATAGTCTATGTGCTGCCGGATACCAGGTCGATCAGCGAAGTCTTCGCGAAGTATTATGACGTTGAGCGACGTTGATCAAAGGCGCAACTACTGACCTCGCATTGGGAAAAAGGTTGGCCTTAGCCGCTAACGCCTCGACCCCGAGGCAATCCTCTCGCCCCGATTAACCGCAGGAGCGTCCAAAGGTTTTCATCGAATTATGGAGGCCATCCGGCGACCGCACGTTCCAGGTTCGATTGAAATAGTAAGCAGCATTACGTTAACATTGGGCTGCCTCTTTAAGGGCCCCAGTTCCTGAATTCAAAAATCACCCGAAAATAATTGCTGGTTCCTATGGCGTTTTTGCAAGCGCAGGAAGCTGGATACGGAATACCGCCCCGTTGCCGGGCGCGCTTTCCGCAGTGATGACCCCTTTGTGTCGATCGATAATGCCGTAAACTACCGAAAGACCCAGTCCGAGACCTTTGCCCTCTTGTTTGGTGCTGAAAAAGGGATCGAAAATCCGGGTGAGGTTTTCTTTAACTATGCCGCGGCCGGTATCGGAAACTTTAATTTGGACATAATTATGTAGAAAATAGGTTCGAGGCGAGGGCTGGCGAGAGCCCGTTTTGATGCTTCGCAGGTGAGGCGGGCATAATGAAAAATTACCTTCGGAGATGAAAGCGGTTTCGATCGTTAGGCTTCCGCCATCCGGCATGGCGTCGGCGGCATTGAAAATGAGGTTGAGCAGGCATTGCTGGAGCAGGTTGAAGTCACCCGATATCTTGGGCGCCCCGGGGTGTAAAACGGTTTTGATTTCGATGTTCTGAAGCGTGAGCTTGTGTCTGCTGAGCAGCAAGCTCCTCTCAATCAGGTTGTTTATATCCACATCGCTGAAGTCCAACTTCGACTTTCGGGAAAATGCAAGCAGGTTGGACACTATTTCCGAGGATCGCTTGACCTCGTTCCCCATGATGTCCAAATATCCTTGGAATTTTCGGATGTTTTCCGTGGATAATGTCCCCGGGTTCAGGATCTTGGACATAAGAAGAATGTAGTTCTGAATGCCGCTAAGAGGATTATTGATCTCGTGAACCACACTTGCAGCCAGTTTCCCCATGGAGACCATCTTGTCCTGGTGAAGATACTTTGCCTGATCCAGAAATTGTTGCTTGAGCCGCTTCACAAGTCTCAGGTCCCGAAGAAATGCGACGGTCCCGATTTCCTGGTTTTCCTGGGAAAGGATCTGTGCGGAAAGCCGGACAGGAATCTTTTCACCTGTTTTGGAGATCAAGGTGGATTCGGAAAGAAACAGCTTATCTTCTCCACCCAGTTCTTCGCTATATAGCTGATCCAGGAATTTTTCCCAGCCCTCGGATGAAAAGAGTTGGTAAAGGAAGACTTTCCCGATGACCATGTCTTTGGAATAGCCCAGCATTTGTTCCATGCTTTTGTTGAAAATAATAATCTTTTTGTCGTAATCGCACCCGATAATCCCGTCAATGGAGCTTTCGATGAGTCTTTCCTGAAACTTGAAAGTCTTGGACAGCGCTTCAGAAGTATCCAGCCACCGCTCTTCCATAAGTGCGGTATATTCCTGCAGCTTCTTCTGACTGATGTAGCGTTTCTTGGCCCTCCCGATCGAGGGCAGGAGATCGTCATTGCCTATGGGCCTGGCGATAAAGTCAGCAGCGCCAAGACGAAAAGATTCCACTGCGTTTTTCATGTCGCCGCAAGTGGTGGCCACAATAACTTCGCTGTTCAGGCAGGCCTCCTTAATAGACGCCAGGACTGAAACGCCATCCATGCCGGGAAGGCGGACCTGAGTAATGACAATCTGAGGAGATTCTTTTTGCGGCATAACTCGACGCCGGTTTCTCCGTCTGAGGCCGTAAGTACGTCATATCCGGCCTTCTCCAGGAGAACGCACATGGCATGGCGCATATCTTGATCGCCATCTATTAACAGCACTCTCCACTCGTTTTCATTGAGCATAATATGGTAGGACCCTTTCATACAGAGCTTCTACGCGGCTGCCTGTCCATGCTGGTGGAGCATGGTGAATGGCGAGCCTGTCAGCAGCTTGGACGGCGCATAAAGAGGTGCGCTCGTAAATGATAATGCTGCTTCAGGTCATTGAGGCTCGCCGTATGCATCACACCATGGCTCTGCCGCATGCCTGATTGACTCGACTCTCAAAGTCCCGGCCCGGCATGCGCCATCCCCGGCAAACCTGATTCAACCGTGCGGCGACCCACGCGCCTCTTCCGAAACGGTCACGCGGGGCGCTTGGTTGCCGCCTTCCATAGCGTTTTTGAACTTACCACACCACGATGCATGATTCCATATCATGCAGGACGTGAAAATTCTCCTCGCGCCAAGGTAGCGAAATGGATTGCGAAAAAGTGCAAGCCCATAGGGTTCTCCGCTCTTTGGAACAGTGTTCCTCGATTCTCGCATACCCTCGGCGACAAGTTGGCTGCACTGTCCGGGGTTGATGCAGTTCGGTTTCCGTTCCGGTAGTGCTTTCATTCCCATGAGGATTTTGGTATCTTTCAAGTTGGCGCTGTCCGCTTAACTAATTGAAAATAGGCGTCAAGTCTCATTTTGTAATATAATTTTCCTGCGGACAAACTACTGATACAAAAGCAGAATCAGGCCATGGCGCCTGTCGGCCCGATTTTTCCGCCGGATGCTGCAACGTGTTGACCGACACGTTTTCAATCGGCCGGGACCTCAGGGATTCAAGCCCGTGTCGTCGGCGCCCCGGCCTCAACCGATGGCGGGAGTCCACGGCGATGATGCTCGCCCGGCTTACTTAGGTGAATCTTTTGAAAAATAATTGGATTTTTTCATGACATCCCCGGATTTTTCTCAGGAATCACTACGAGAACTCACTTCTAAATGGTTACCTCAAAAGCCGGGGCAGCGCCTCAAAGTGTACAAAGATACAACCGATTTCTTCCGTATCGAATATGGTGATATTGTTATCCTTGATGGAAATCCTTTTCTTGATTCGCCATAATGCGAAAGAAGGGCGTTTTGGACTTGATGATGAAGAAAAGTTCTGGGTTAAGCGTTCAATTGATTTACGTTCAGGAATGACAAAAATCATTAAACTTGTGTTTTTCGAGAAGTTTAATGCACGTATTGGCGAAATAGAATTCGAATGCTTCCGAAGCCCTCGAAAAGAAGCTCGTATCCTCGATCTCGTAAAAGATCTTCCCAATTTCATGCATGGTTATTCTGTACAAGATGATCATGAAAACATTGTTCGCATTCTTGACTTTATCTACGGGATATCATTAGCAGAACATATCAGAGAAATCGCAATGACCATGAATCATGAGACGTATTTCTATCAATATTTTCCGACAGTATTAGATAATTATATTCTCTGTGTCGAAGGTATTCGTTTCCTTCATGATCATGGTGAAAAACATGGAGACATCCGAAGAGATCATATTCTGATTGACCGCGAAAGCGGACAATACCGATGGATTGATTATGATTACAATTTTCGTCATAGAGAAAATATGTATGGCTATGATCTGTTTGGTCTTGGGAATATTTTGATTTATTTAGTAGGTATGGGAGATATTGTATATCAGGATTTGAAAAGGTCAAATCACCCTTCACTTGATCAGTTAGCAGAAGATGATGTTAACATTGTATTCAACAACCGAATTGCCAACCTTAAAAAAGTGTATCTTATATTCCAGATAGTTTGAACCGAATCCTGATGCACTTCTCAAAAGGAGCTAACGTATTCTATGATCATACGACTCAATTAATTGATGATCTGCGCGAGGTCCAATCAACCTTTCCAAAACCAGCATAAGAATACGCAATTGATTGTTCGTTTAAATTATTCATAATATGCTGGTATAGAGTATTTAACATACTGAAATATCATTTTCAATTGCATTTCATGAAAGGACTTGAAAGAAATGAGCTTTGAAATAAATCGAAATATTCTAATTGCTGCGGATGAATCTGAGAATGCACAGCGCGCGGTAACTTATGTTGGAAAACTCTTAGGAGGAATTAAAGGGTTTAAAGTTACAGTGTTGCATGTTATTCGCGAACCTGAGGATGACTATTTCCCACAAGAAGCTGATAAAGATCAATGGTATAATGAATATCGTCAACAGGTTGATCAGATGCTTGAAAAGTATCGCAATATTTTAATTGATGCAGGATTTGACCCTGAAGATGTATCAACCCGTTCAACTATCCGATATTGCCCTTCAATGGCGGAATGTATTCTTGCAGAAAGAGATAAAACTGA
Organism: uncultured delta proteobacterium; assembly: GCA_963727975.1. Taxonomy (GTDB): domain Bacteria; phylum Desulfobacterota; class Syntrophobacteria; order Syntrophobacterales; family Syntrophobacteraceae; genus SbD1. The sequence continues at coordinate 49,265 of CAVSIN010000018.1, forward strand.
ATATAGTACCTTAGTCGTCGGAAGAAAAGGACTTAGTCATAAAGAAGAATTTTTATTCGGAAGCATTTCGGGAAAAATCGTCAGAACTGCTAAAAATTGTACGGTCTGGGTGGTTGAATAGCTTTGGTCGCTGTAGAATACTTTCTTGGTCATACACGGTCGTAAGCATGAATTTGACGTCCCTTAATCCGGCCCATCCTTCGCCGCGGGACCTGCGGATATGCCGGCGTAAATTCGGCTGGAGGCCGTTTAAGATTTGGCTTCATTGCGGGAACGCAACGCTTTTTGAAAACCAAGATCGCCTTTAACTGGTTTTCTTCACGCGCTGAAAACATTTCTGTGAGCACCCGCACGCTGCCCAAGAGCGGGGCCGTTATCCACGCCGGATTCCCGGCGCGCTTGGCGCCCACGCCGCCCGTTACAATCTCGGCTCGCCCAAATTTCGCCTAACTCGGGTTTTTGCCAGATGGGCACATATGACACTGATTTTACTAGTGCGCCCTAGATTCCATGCGGGTTTACAGCCCCGCAAACCTCGAAAAAGTTCAAAAAGTGTAGGCACACGAGGTCAATTTTTATTCTTGACACCATCGGGTAGTACATGCTAATCGAGTAGGCATGTATCTACGAACTACAAAACGCAAAAACAGAGATGGATCGGTGGTCGAGTACTACCAGCTTGCCCACAACGTCCGGCATTCCGAAACGGGAAATCCGGTCGCCGAGATCATCCACAATTTCGGGCGAGCGGATGAACTCGACCGGGACGATCTGGTCAGGCTCTGCCGCTCGATTGCCAGGGTCTGCGGTGTTGAGGTTCATGACCCTTTGGATTCTGCTGAAACCGCTACAGGTCCCATCCGCGAGCAATCACCCGCGCTCCCTGAAAAGGTGCGGCTGATTCAGACCTTTGATTTCGGTGTTCCTCTTGTGGTCGAGGCGCTTTGGGAGCGACTGAAGATCGGCCCCGCATTGCGCAAAGTTATGGAAGAATCCGGAGGCACTCCTTTACACGAAAGAGCCCTTCTTGCCATGGTTGCAAACCGGCTCTGCGAGCCCGACTCCAAACTCGGCGTATGGGATCGCTGGCTACATTCGGTATACATGCCCTCTTGCGGTACGGTAAAGCTCTACCAGATGTATGAGGCGATGGACCTGCTGCACTGGAACGTGGCCGAAGTCGAGAATGCGGTCTTTTTCCATGTGGCGAACCTTTTCAACCTCGTGGTGGATGTCATTTTCTATGACACAACGACCGCCTCCTTCTCTATTGACGAAGAGGACGAGGACACCGAAGCGGGATCGGGCTTTCGAAAGTTCGGCCATTCCAAAAACGGCACATGGAGTCCGCAGATCGTGGTCGCTCTAGCCGTAACCAGGGAAGGCCTGCCGGTAAGGAGTTGGGTATTCCCCGGCAACACCTCCGATGTTGATACAGTCAAGAAGGTCCGTGAAGACCTCCGGGGATGGAAGCTTGGGCGGGCGCTCTTCGTTGCCGACTCCGGGATGAACTCCGCCACAAACCGCGATGAACTGGCCAGAGCCTGCGGAAAATACCTTCTGGCTACCCGTATGGCCAGCGTTTCAGAGATTAAGGAAGAGGTAGTCACCAAGCCGGGCCGTTTTAAAACGATTGCCGAAAATCTCCAGGCAAAGGAAGTAGTCGTAGGAGATGGAGAACTCCGGCGCCGTTATATCCTGTGCCACAATCCCCGCGAGGCTGAAAGGGAGCGAAAGCATAGGGAGCAAGTTGTCAAAGAGCTTGACGAAGAACTAAAAGGCCATCCGGATCATCATGCCACTGCCAGATGGGCAATCGATCTTCTGGCATCCGGCAGGTACAAACGTTACCTGAAGGTCGATAAGCAGGGCCGTATCCGACTGGACCGTGAAACAATCCAGCAGGTGTCAAAGTATGACGGCAAATGGGTGCTCCAGACCAATGATGACACCATAACCGTAGAAGATGCAGCCGCCGGTTATAAGGGACTCCTTGTGATCGAGCGGGCCTTCAGGACCCTTAAGAGCACGCGGATCAAGATGGAGCCGATGTACCACTGGCTGCCCAAACGCATCGAAGCTCACGTGAAGCTTTGTGTCTTCTCGCTTCTCATCGAAAAGAGTCGCCGAACTCAGATGCAAGCAGTCCTGGCCGAACATCCGGAGGACACTTTCCACGCTCCAGGCGACCGAGTTTCACACCCGAAAAAATCAATTCTTTCAACGCAACGAGCCATCATCCGAGCTTGTCCGAACACTTAAATCCCTAGAGATTCCAATGCCTAAGGCCGTCATGGATATTCAATCGGCACCCTCTCACGCGTAGGCACACGACAAATTTGGCCACCCTATGTAAGTCACTAGATTTATGGCCATTTTATGATTGTGTTTGCCTACCCCGCAAAAACCCGAGCCTAAGGCTTATCGGCCGACCCCCGCCGCAGATTCTGCTCATCAAAAACGATGATGATGCCGAATAAAAAAATGCAAGTTGCAAAGCCAATCACTTCCTTTCAAACTTTTATCCATCGACTCGGGAGGAGCAACATGAATTTGTTCAAACGTATGGTTGTCGTGCTCGGTCTTGTGCTTACGCTCATCGTCCCCGTCCAGGTTCCGGTCCAGGCGCAGACGATTATAAATGACGGCACAACTCTTAAACAGATCATCATCTTCGGCCGCCACAGCATACGCTCATCCACAGGGGACCCATCGACAATTGGCCCATTTTGCAGTCGATCCTTACCCCCCCTTCTGTGATGGAGGCTTCGAAGTCCCGCCAGGCTGTTTGACCCCAAATGGGAGGAATGCGGAAATCCTGCTTGGCGCCTATTACCGCAATTATCTGCTCAACGAGGGACTTCTGACGGGCAACGATCAAACAGATGCAGCGCACTCGTATTTCCGCTCCAATTCCATCGAGCGCTCATACGATCACCGCTGACGCATTTCAGACCGGGTTGATCCCGAACTCCACCGCGCCCGTACACTCCTACCCTCTTGGCCAGCCCGACCCGGTTTTCGATCCAATAGGGGCAAACGTGGCGAAGGTCGACCCGGTTCGCGCCGCTACCGAAGTTCAGGAAATTTTCAATAGCGGAGCAGCGTTGGCATCCGCTTACAGTGGCGAGTATTCTCTAATTCGCAGCGTGCTCTTCGACTATCCATTAGGAACGCAGCCACCGCCCCCTACGCCGCAATACTGCGGTCACCACGCCGGTACCCTGTACTGACCCGACCTCTCATAGCAATTACCCTCACCCCCAATACCACGCGCCATTGTATACAGGAGGCGTTATTAATATCGGTGGACTGGCGAACACCGATTGATGCCGCCGATCCTTTCGTGATGCAATACGCCGATGGCTTCCCGCTGGAACAGGTGGCTTGGGGCCGACTCAAGGCGTCACGCTGGATCTACTCTCCCAACAGACCCGGATTATAAGACCTTCTCTTTGATATTGAAATGCGTTCGCCCTACCTCAACACAGGTGCAGAGCTCCAACGCCGCCTCACACGTACTCCGCACCATGCAGCAGGCTGTAATCGGCTATAATGTTCCTGGAGCATTTGGTAACGCCGGATCACGGATGGTTGTAGTTATCAGCTCTGATGCGTACGTGGCCGGATTGGCGGGACTTCTTCAACTGCATTGGCAGTTGCCCGGATATCAACCGGATTTTTGTGCTCCTGGCGGAGCGCTCGTTTTCGAACTGCGACAGTCGAAAAGATCGAACGAGTATCTTGTCCGCGTGTTCTACACCGCACAGACCTTCGACCAACTCCGTAATCTGACGCCTCTGACGCTCGATGAACCACCTGCGACAATAGCAGCTTCTGATTCCGGGCGGCAGCAAATCGGCCACGGACCTGGATGTTAACTTTGGCGTTTTTCAAAAGCTTCTGAGCAACGCAATCGGCCCGCAATACGTGGAGGATCCCTCGGAAAGAGGTGCCGCCTGGCGTGTTAACCGGGGTCTCCTGCCAACAGGGAGCCGCCTGTCAATAAAGCGTCTGTCAGCGAACAGGCGCGTTGAACAAAACAGTCCAATACTGTTGAGTTTTCGCCCGAAGACCAGTGCGCAGACCAGGCCGGCGCCGTCCGCAATGACATCTCGTTTGCCGGTAAACAACCGCTGCGAAATAAATGTGGATTGAAACAGGCGATCCTTCTTATTTTTGTGTTTGTGTCATAAACTTCGATGTATATTTTGAGCCGCCTCCGCAATCCCTCGGCAGGGACAAGCCAGACAATGAAAAGAAGCCGGGCGTATGGGAATAATAAAATTCCCGAGGCCTTGGCGCCCTGCTCGTTCTCCGGGTGGGCCGGCAGGCTTTCAGTGAGGGGCTTCCCGTTAAGGATCTCAGCAAAGAGAGGAGATGGGTAACCATGAAGAAACTTAACACAAAGAGTGCAGTTGTGGCGGTCATGGCTCTGATTATGGTTTTCGCAGTAAACTCGGTTCTAATACCGCAATGCCGTGCAGCCGGCGAACAAGGAACAAAGGAAGGCGCCCGCTTTGATGTCAACACCTCCATGTGGGAAAATCTGGTTGCGCTCAAGGGCAAAATCGTAACAGTCACCTTATCGACAGGGCAGCCGATAACCGGAACGGTCAGTGACGTCAAAGGCAATCTTTTGCTCCTTTCCAGGATAAGCCAGAGGGATTTCTATGATGCCCTGATCGCTATAGATCATATCGCCGCCATAGAAACCAAAGTCAGGTAGAAAAGACTTCAACCGGTCGGGGTCCGAATCGGCGCTTCACACAAAATTGGCGACGAGGCTCAGGGGCGGCGATGATGAATTGCGCCTCGTCCCCTGGGTCCGTCTCGCAACGGCTTTCGGACCCAAATCGATATCCGGACAAAAAAGAGCGGCTAAAAACTCTCTTCAACGAGTTTACCGCTCGTCGCGAAAAACTTTTGTTTATCGCTCTTGTGCGGGTGCCCTGAAAACTGCTGGATCTTCCAGGGTTCGAGGTCTTCGAGAGGCACTCCGGCCCGCTGCAACACCTCTTTGCCGGGCAGAAAAACCGCGTTCTCCTCATCCATCACGCGCACCAGCACAAGCGTATACCCCGGATAAAATTCGGTCTTCACAATTCGGCCGCCAATCTCACCTGATACATTCAAATCGGCGTCCTTGGGTTCGTAAATCAGATCCTTGGGGTGTTTGACCTTGTCCGGATCGCCCAGAGCCAGAACCAAATCGATTTTCCACTTGCCATCTTCCTTTTTGAAGGAGATCATCTCTTCAAAACGGGTGCGCGGCCGGTCTATTTCGCGCATAGCCGGAAGTTGCGAGAGCAAATAGAGGTTGGCGCTCTGGCCGTTTGCGCTCCACGCAACATGCTGCACTTCGTATAATTCCGGTATTTGAGCGCGCGAGATCAACAGAAAGTAATCTCGATCCTCTTTTTTCACGATCTGCTTGCCTATATCCTTTTGTTGTTCAACCGTGCGCAATGAAAGCATTTTCTTTACATCACCCACTTTCGACACGGAATTATACTCATCGAAGGCGCGCGTGAGTTCGGCGGCGCCTTGGGCCGCCACAGCGGCGCCTGCGACGGTGAAGCAAGCCAACAACACGATCGAAAAGAAACTCAACCTGTTAAACATGGGCGATCCTTTTGTTGATAGTAATAACCGCCGGCAGCATCCAAATGACCGGTCAAAGCTGACTTGCCTGTAATGAGAACGGCATTATATCGCACGGCGATTCAATCACCGAAAATATTTCACGCGTTGAGCGCGCGGGTCATTCCGAAAGAGAGTCCCTCACGTCATCTAGGCCCGGCTATGTGGAAAGTAAGAATCACACCGCAGGGTCCGGTCCGACTTTAACCAGCATCTTGCCGAAGTTTTCGCCTTTGAAGAGGCCGATAAACGCCTCGGGAGCACTTTCAATCCCCTCGACGACCGTCTCTTTCCACTTTATCCTGCCCTCCCGAATCCACCGGCCCATATCGGAGGAGAACTGCGCAAGCTTATCCATGTGATCGAGCACGATAAACCCCTGCAGGGTCAAGCTCCTGACGACCGCCAGAAACAGATTGCCCGGTCCCGGTTCCCTTTGGGCGGCATTATACATTGAAATCATGCCGCAGAGCACAATCCTTCCGAATGACTTCATGTTATCCAGCGCGGCTTCCAAATGTTTCCCGCCCACGTTTTCATAGTATATGTCGATTCCTTCGGGGCAGCGTCTGTGAAGTTCGGCAGTTAAATCGCCGGCCTTTTTGTAATTGACGGCGGCATCTATTCCAGCAGTTTCAAGGAGCCATGAAGTCTTATCATCGGACCCCGCGCTGCCTACGACACGACAGCCCCGGATTTTTGCGATCTGGGAGACTATCGAACCGACAGCGCCGGATGCGGCCGAAACAAAAACGGTATCCCCCGCCCTCGGCTTACCGATATCGAGAAAGCCCACATATGCGGTTAAACCCGGCATGCCAAGCGGACCGAGGTAAGCCTGGACAGGCGCAACAGCAGGATCGATCTTTGTGAGACCCGAGCCGTCGGAGATGTAGGATTCCCTCCAACCTTTCATGCCCAGTGCGTAATCACCCGGCTGAAACCTTGAATTTCTTGAAATTACAACCTGTCCAACGCATCCTCCCTCCAAAGGCTTGTGCAGCTCAAAGGCAGGGACATAGCTTTTCCCTTCATTCATGCGGCCTCGCATGTAAGGATCGACGGACATGTATATGTTTCTTATCAGAACTTCCCCCTCAGAGGGTTCGGGGACTTCCGTCTCCACCAGATCGAAGTCGTCTTCCGAAGGCATTCCTGCCGGACGCCTTCTTAGCCGAATCTGCCGACTTGTGATTTGAGCCATGCAATTTCTCCTTCTTTTCCTCGTAAGGTAGACTTATAGAATGAGGACGGTCAAAAAAAGCGTATTACTACGCGTTTTGCGCGTAGGCGATGCCGTTTGAAGGCAAGCCCGCAACGATACACTTCACAAACTGCAGTTACTACGGTGTAAAGTATTCGCTACGCGCGCTTCGAGCTGCTTCACTTTGCGAAGCGCTCTCGCTGGCCTCCCTTGGCGCAAAATGAGCGCGTAGGCCGACCGCTCGACATGTCTATCCGGCGCGTTAGGCGGCTGCGGGAGGCCTGGAATCATCATTGGCGCAGCACCAAGATAATCACCATCGAACCAGACATCATACGCGCCAACATGCAGGGTATTCGTTTTCAACAACTGACATTATTTTGGAACATAAATGTTCCATATTTCCGCTTAACTTCACAAAACCGTTCTATTTTTTTTATGCTTTTTGTAGAAGTTCGAAGCTGGCGCGCCGCAAACGGCAAAATGCAGATTGCCGCTTTGCAGTCAATTTCCAGGCCAATCGGCGAGAGGCGAAAACGGATGTGCGCAACGGGGAATGTTTCCCGGAGCCGGGCTTGGCACGACTTTTGACTGTGTTATAGTCCATTATGGAAAAAAGAATAAGAGAAACCGAACTAAACGTCATATTCGAAACGTGCCGGGTTATCGGGCAGGCCCTGAAACTCGACCAGGCCCTCGACACTATTCTTGCGATCCTTTCATCATCGCTTGCCATGAAGCGCGCAACGGTCACTCTCAAAGATGAAGAAACCGGCTATCTCATAATCCGGGCGTCTCACGGTCTCACAGAAGCAGAGAGAAAGCGGGGCGTCTATCGCGAGGACGAGGGGATAACCGGCCTGATCTTCCGGACCGCCCAGGCATACATAGTGCCGGACATAAGCAAAGAACCGCTGTTTTTGAACAAGACACGCTCCAGGCATATTCAGAAGGAGTCCATAAGCTTTCTCGGCGTGCCCATCCTGCTGCACGGAAAGCCGATAGGGGTGCTCCATGTGGACAGGCTGTTCGGAGATGAAGTCCCTTTCGATGAAGACATCCGGCTTCTGTCCATCATTGCGACCCTGATAGCGCAATTTGTAAGCCTGAACCTCCAGGTCAGGCTGCGCGAGGCGAAGCTTCTGATGGACTGTTCCTATCCGGGCAAAAGCGCCTCGGAGACTCAGAACCGCTTCTTCATGGTCGGCAAAAGCCCGTCCATGGTGGTGGTGCAGCATCAGATGGAAAAGGTTGCGCCGAGCAAGGCGTCGGTTCTTCTGCTCGGAGAGTCCGGAACGGGCAAAACCCTGGTCGCCAAAATCCTGCATGAATTGAGCACGAGGTCCGGGTCTCCGTTCGTGAAAATCAACTGCGCATCTTTGCCCGAGAACCTGCTCGAGTCGGAACTGTTCGGCTACGAAAAAGGGGCCTTCACGGGAGCGGTCAGATCGAAGGCGGGCAGGGTTGAGGAGGCCGACGGCGGCACCATCTTTCTGGATGAAATCGGCGAACTCACGCTGCCGCTCCAGGCTAAGACTGCTCCGCTTCCTGCAGGAAAAGGAGTTCGAGAGGCTGGGCAGCGCGATTACCAGAAAAGTCGACGTACGGGTCCTGGCCGCCACGAACAGGGACCTCGCCGCCGGGGTGGCTGAAGGCGCTTTTCGGGAGGACCTCTACTACAGGCTGAACGTCTTCCCCATTCATGTCCCGCCCCTGAGGGAGCGAAAGGAAGACATCCCGGACCTTCTGCGCCATTTCGTCGGCAAGATATCTCAGGAGTACGGCCGCAATATCGACATATCCAAGACCGCAATGGCCGTTCTCACCAAATACGATTGGCCCGGAAACGTGCGGGAGATGGAAAACCTGATCGAGCGTCTGGTTATCATGGCCGACGGTGATGAGATCGATGCAAGCCTGCTGCCTTCATTTTTGAGCGAACAGGATGCAGGGTCAGAGCGCCGAACAGCCTCTTTCGCGAATCGAGGAGATCGAACGAAAGGAAATTCTGGCTGCCCTGGAGCGCAACAAATGGAATCAGACGCGCACTGCAAAAGAACTGGGCATTACGCTCAGGCAGATTTCGTACCGGGTCAGAAAATTCGGATTGGATAGGCTGTTGGAAAAGTACAGAAGAGACGCCTGAGGCGCAGAGGTTAAATCGTCTTGCAGGTCATCCCCGCGCCTTGGCTTCGGCCATCGCCGCCACGGCCGCCTGCATCACCTGCTTCACCGGAACACCGTGTTGCTCCGCGGCCTTGCGGCAATCCTCATACTCCGGCATCGCATTCATCTCCTCTCCGTTCCACAGTCCCAGCTTCACGCGGATGGTTCCAAACGCCGTCGGTGTTTCTATGAACCTCCGCTCCAATACTACACGCTTTTCCTGGCGCACTCTAATGCCCAGCGTGCTCGTTTCCCGGAACAACAGTTCTTCAAAGGCCTCTGCATCTTTGCTTTCGCACAGCACTGTCAGCAGACTGCCTGCGCGGCCTTTTTTCATTGTCGCCGGAATGCACATTACATCCAAAGCACCCCGAGCTATGGCCAGTTCCATGGCGCGGGCCACTACCTGCGGACTCAGGTCGTCCACTGCACATTCGAGCACCGTGATCGTCTCTTCGGAAAACTGCGTCGCACTTTGCGCATCGCCAATGCTGAGCCGTAGCACATTCGGGAAGCGGGCAGGATTCAGTTTCCCGGCGCCATAGCCAATCGAATGAGACCGCATTGCGGGAGCATCACCGAAGCGGCACCCGAGTGCTCTCAGCAGGGCTGCTCCAGTCGGCGTCGCCAACTCCATCTGGATCCCCGATGAATAAGTAGGCATGCCTTTAAGGAGTTCGGCAGCCGCCGGAGCGGGCACCGGAAACCGGCCATGGGCGCATTCCACAAATCCACCGCCGACATTGATTGCGGAACAGACCCACTGGTCGACTTGAAGCGAACAAAGTCCTACCGCACTACACACAATATCGGCAATCGTGTCTACCGCTCCCACTTCGTGGAAGTGAACTTTTTCCGCCGGGACGTTGTGAATCTGCCCTTCCACTCGCGCCAGGGACTCAAAGGTTCGCAGCGCCAGGTCCTTCGCGTCTTCCGGTAACGCAGCCTGCTCTATCAACGCACGAATGTCCGCCCAATCTCTTCCGTGCACATGACCATGACCATGCTCTTCACGAGGGCGTTCCAGATCGAACTCCCCATGAGAATGGCCGCCCCCATGCTCTGCGTGAGCGTGAGCCCCCTCATCCGGCCGTGGAGCATCCGCAGGGTGGCCATCCACCAGCACATCTACTTTCGTGGACTGGATGCCGCTACGGTTTACCCGCATGACATGCAACTCCGCTCCCAAGTCCAGCGCCCCTACGGTCGCCCTCAGAAGCTCGGCGGACACTCCAGCGTCGATCAGCGCTCCCAGCAGCATGTCTCCGCTGATGCCTGCGAAGCATTCAAGATATCCAATTTTCATTTCGCGACTTCTCCTCGAACTTCCTGATCGGACATAAACCGGCATTTCCAATCCGGGCAGGCGGCGACCCCGGGCAGCGCAGCCTGCTACCGTTTCCTGGCGCCGTCAACCAAAGAATCGACCGGCAGGACGGCATTCATGGAGCCGGAACGAAAACCTTCGAGATCGAGGGTCACATACGTAAATCCGATGGACTTGAAGATGCTCACCAGCTCTTCAGCCATCGACAGCGACATAGCACGCGGCAGCTCTTCCCGTGCAATCTCGATGCGAGCGATCTTGCCGTGGTGTCTCACCCGAAACTGTTTGAATCCCAGGTCGCGCAACGCATCCTCGCCCCTCTCAATTTGCCCGAGAATCTCTACCGATACTTCCCGCCCGTATTCAATGCGCGACGCCAGACACGCCGAAGCCGGCTTATTCCAGATTCGAAGCCCCGCCGCGTGCGCCAGAGTGCGGATGTCCTGTTTCGACATGCCCGCTTCCAGCAAAGGGGCCTTCACGCCATGCGCCAAGGCCGCCCGCTGGCCGGGACGATAGTCGCCTTGATCGTCTGTGTTGACGCCGTAAACAATCGACTCGAAATGGCGCTCTTTGCGAAAGCGGTCGAGCGCGGCGAATAACTCGTCCTTGCAGTGAAAGCACCGCATACCATCATTTCGTATATACTCGGGCCGCTGCATCTCGCCTGTGGAAATCCGGCCCCACGGAATGCCGTACTCTTCGCAAAAAGCGATTGCGTCCTTCAATTGCGCACGCGCCAGACTTGGCGTGTCGCTGATTACGGCCATCATTTTCCCTGGAATCGCTTGATGCGTCGCCCAGGCGAGAAACGCTGAATCTACCCCTCCTGAATACGCGACCAATACTCTTCCTAGAGAGCGCAACTCACGGTTGAGCTTGTTCAGCTTCGCCTTGAGTTCATTATCCACTTCATTTGCGACAGACATAACTCCTCTTTGCCGGCTCAGGCCCCGACTCCTCAGCCTGAACCTTCCACTTTGTACCTCTTTAGTCGCCGATACAGAGTGCTCCGCGATATGCCGAGCGACCTGGCCGCCTGTTGCCGTTCCCCGAAATGGCGAACAGCCTCCAGAATCGCCCTTTTCTCAACCTCCTCGATGTTCGATGGCCAGCCATCGCGGGGAACATCTTATCGGCCGGCATGTCTGATTCGGCGTACAGGAAGTCGGGCAGGTGCTGTTCCTCGATAATGTCTCCTTCAACAAGGCTGATGGCACGCTCCACGACATTTTCCAACTGGCGGACATTGCCGGGCCACTGGTAGCTGCACAAGCGTTTCAAGACCGGAAGCGAAACACCGACTACAGATTTGCCAAACCGCGCCGAAATGCTTGCTACAAGATGGTCCACCAACTGTGTAATGTCCCCGATTCTCTCACGCAAGGGAGGGATGTGAATCTCGAACACATTAAGGCGGTAAAACAGGTCCTGGCGAAAGTTACCCTTGGGGACTTCGACGGCCAGGTCTTTGCTGGTAGCCGCGATCACCCGAACATTGATCGGTGTTGAGCGAAGTCCACCGATCCTCACCACGGATCGCTCCTGCAATACCCTCAGCAACACTGTCTGTATGTTGAGCGGCATCTCCCCTATTTCGTCGAGGAAAATGGTTCCATCGTTTGCAAGCTCAAACTTGCCCGGGCGTCCATTCCTGCTCGCGCCGGTAAAGGAGCCGCCTTCGTAGCCAAACAATTCGCTCTCGATGAGTGTTTCGGGAATCGCGGCGCAGTTCAAAGCTACAAAGGGCTGGCCGGCAAGGCTGGCGTTATGAATAGCCTGAGCGAAGAGTTCCTTCCCTGTTCCGCTCTCCCCTTGAATCAGCACCGTATGCATGTTTCGGGCTGCAACCTGAGCAAGATGGATTGCCCGTTGAATCGCCGAGCTTTCCCCGATAATGTTCGCAAAGGTGAATCTGGCTTCCGCGCCGGTGATTTGATTCACCACCCTTTGCAGCTTCTTCATCTCCTTCAAGGTGGCGACCGCCCCTACCACCTGGCCGTTGGCGAGAAAGATGGGCGTGGCGCTGACGTGACAGTGAATATAACCGCGCCTGGTCTCCATCGCGGTTTCTATGTCGGTCACCGGCCTACCGTCGGCTACAACTCTTTTGAACAGCGACTGCTTGCCGACAAACTCCTGAATGTCTTTTCCCCGGGCGAACAAGGTGTCCGTGGCCAGAATATTGGCTGCCTCGGAATTGATTTCCTTGATGAATCCATTGGAATCAATGGCGACAATGCCATCTGAGATCGAATTAATTACCGTTCTCAGGTATTCGTTGGCCAGCCAGATCTGCCGATGGTCCTCCTCGATGCGTATCTGATTCGTGATCGCCTTGCTCGCCACAACCACGATACCCAAGGTGTGAAGGTGGGCTTCTTCTCTGGGTCCGCTCAGGCAGAGAATTCCGAGCAGACGGTCGTCATGATTGAATATCGGGGCTGCAGAACAGGTCAGATCGTGGTCCTTTTCAAAGTAGTGTTCGCAGCCAACGACCTGAACCGGCAGACCAAGCCGGAGGGCAAGTCCGATCGCCCCTGTTCCCGCTTGTTCTTCCCCCCACATTCCACCGGGTCGCAGGTTTCCCTCCAGGCCGGCGTCTCTCAATTTTCCGCCCGGCAGCATTTCCAGAATCACACCGTCTCTGTCAGTGAGCAACGTCAAAAAGCCCAAATCGTTTCACGAGAGACTGCAGTTCATCGAGGATCGGCACAGCGACGGTCAACAGGTCCCGGTTTCGCGCCACGCGCCGCTCCAGCTCTTCTCGCTCGACAACTACAACGGCGGGTCCCCGTTCGGGATCATGCCCAAGGGATCGACAACGCGTCCAGGACTGGGCAATCAGATGCGGCACGGCAGGAACACACTCTCCCGTGGTGACGAACTTGTTCCAGGCATCTTTGCGTGCATGCTGTCAATCCTGCCTGCACTGCTCATACTGACGACCCGCCAACGATTGTCGGCCTGAATCATGGTGACGGCGGACGGCCGGATTACGCCAAATATGCCCAAATCCATTCCCTCACCGAAATGAAAGCCATTTCGGCCGGGATTCGCACTGATTGTAGCATCCTGCGCAATAACATGGAAGGCGATCGCTGGGCGCTCCATCGCGAGGGACAACCCCGGTCACGGTTTTTTTCCCAAGCCTTCTGCTACATCTTTGAGCCCCAGTCGTTCCAGGGTTGAATGGGTGGGAATGCCGGATTCTACGTCCCATTCCATTAATTTGATAATACTCACTCTTGGAACGTTCCAGATCTTCTCGCAGGTACTTCCTGCCTCCTGCGTCTTCCTTTTCGAAGTAAAGGTCATGGAAAATGTCGTCCGCACGGGTTCGACCATCTCGTGCGGCTATGGCTCTCTCCAATGTGCAAAGCATTTCTCCCTTTCGATAGGATTCCTCCTCACTCATCTCGTCTCCTGTAACTGCAGAATAGAGGCGGGATTCAAGGGTGGTATCTCCCACATGATCGGCAGAATTGGCATTGAACAGATAAGGGAAAAGGATGTCACACACAATGTAGCTGTCCTTCAGAAGGGAATGTTCATGATACCGCTTTACCACGGGGGCAGCCCATTTCCAATTCAAACTCTTTCCATCCGGCTGAAAAAATTCTGCCGCTTCTTCTGAACCATAGACGGCCTTCATCACGGGTTTGAGAATAGGGAAGATTTTTTCCGGTACAGCGGTCAGGGCGTTCTGCCCGATGGTGAAAGCAGCACCCCAAAGCATGGAGATGTAGCTGTGGGAGACCATGGCGTCCCGGTTGTCCAGGGCCCACATCAAAGCCAGGGCAGGAACCGCATATCCCGTGGGAAAGCCTCCCAGATAGACCCAATGCTCACGATAACCGCCGAACTTCCCCGCGCGGGGATAATACATCCGGGAGAGTTTTTCGGCTTTTCCTCCAAGCTCGGCGGCCGCACGCCGCCCCCCGTTGGCGAGAAGGTCTCCGAATCCTTCTCGATTGGCAATTTTTTCAAGAAGCACGGAGATGAACTTCCAGGAACCGATTTCTTCAAGAGGAAGCCCAGTCTCTTTCTCTGAAATCAGCTTCTCCCGATAGCAGTCCGAAAGCCAGGGGATGATGGCCATCAACTCATAGGAGTTGATTCCGAAAAGGTCGGCTAATTTGGCAGCCTGCCAGGTGATTTTGCTATAGCCCTTCTCAGGCTCGTCGACCATGGACTCGAGATACATGTAAGACCGGGCGCATAAGGCTACGCCGGAGGTGATGTCCGGTCCCTTTAACCGCGAGCGGCAAGCGACAGGGCAGGAGAAACAACCGTCAGGAGTTTGTGAATAACCCGAGGAAGGGTCGTTACAGAGATCGAGAAGCTCGCCGGGAAGAAGCGTAAGGCCTCCCCGGCCATAGCCGCCGCCCCATATATTGTACTTAAAATCTTTTTCTTCCGGCTGAAAGGGATCCTTTTTTAAAGATTTCCGCGAAAAGAGTCTTTGGATGTGCATGGGTGAGTTGCATCAGTTCTTTTGGCCTGGCCACGGTCACACTTCCGGTGCCCCGGACCGCAATGGCCTTCAGGTTTTTCGAGCCCATCACACCGCCAAATCCTCCCTGGCCCGACGCATCCCCGGTGTCCGTGAGAATGCATGCGATGCGGCTTCGATTTTCTCCGGCCCTTCCAATAACCATGACTCTCGTCTTATCGCCATGAAGCTTCCAGATCATCTGTTGGGTCTGATAGGTATCAAGGCCCCATAAACCGGTGGCGTCAAGGATTTCAGCCTTCTGATCGGTAATCCAAAGGTAGACGGGCTTCGAGGCTCTTCCCTGGATAATGAGGGCATCGTATCCAGCCCATTTCAGTTCAGGAGCGAAGTGTCCTCCAACGCCTGAACGAGCATAGGATTCGATGGGGCCGGTCTGTGGAGACTTCCCCACAATCGTGAGCCGGCCCGATGTGGGCGCCAGAGTCCCTTGCAGGGGACCTGTAGCCAAGACCAGCCGATTTTCAGGGTCGAATGCTCCCGCCTCCGAAGGCACCTCATCCCAGCAGATCTTGGCCCCGAGTCCACGACCTCCTAAAAATTTGGGCACATAGTCAAAGGTTGAAATCTCGGAGATTTTACTGTTGGTCAGGTCAACCCTGAGAATTTTTCCAACCCATCCGCCCGAAGGAGTCATCTCAGTCCTCTTTGATCACGGGATAACCCACGAGCAGTCCCTGTTCCGAACGCTCCACCCGTAAAACACCCATGGGGCAAAACTTCACACATTGAGGGTCTCCGAAGCAAAGGTGGCATTTGATCGATTTTTCCTTTAGCACATCGAATCTTGGCCTTGGGGGCCGAAAATATTGCTGACAAGCCTCGATACATTGCTGGCAGCCTATACACAGGCTTTCATCAATGATTCGAGCAAAGGTGCCGTCCGCTTCTCCACCTGCAGGGCGCCCACCGGGCAAACCTTCAAACAGGGAGGATCGCTGCACTGATAGCATACCTTAGGCCCGTAGTCCCCTTTGATGTACTCTTTTTCTATCGGAAAGCCGCGCGAGTGAAGAGGCATTCCGGCCTTCGCTGTTAAGGTTGGCGCAGACCATTTCGCAGACACGGCATCCGGAACAGAGAGTCTTATCTACAAAAATGGCCATCTTGGCCAAGGCCACCTTTTGACCGTCGGGAAGGGTGGAAGCCCAGAGCAGATCCCCGAAAGCAACGACGTCGCCAAGAGCTAAGGCGCTAAGCGTAAGGCCCTTGAGAAAAATACGGCGGTCAACCTCCTTGGCCATTTACATTTTTCCCTATTTCAGGACTAAGAGCGGATCATTGTGCTTCGGTAGTTGCAATTGAGTAGCAGGAGGCGAGAAATAAGGTCTCGTGACGACCGGGCCGAAAGATTCGCCGGTTTCTTTAATAACCAGTTTGTAATAGTACTTTGATTCACTCCCCACGCTCTTATCAACATAATCATAAGCGTTCTTGTCGGGGACAAGATTTGTCACATCCAGTTCCTTATAAGGACCTTCCTCGAAGGTTTCAGCCCTTAGAATCTGTACTGACAGTTGGCCTTTTCAGACCATCGCTCGTCTTCCAGGTCAATTTGGCTGCCCGGTAAAGGGGCTGGACCCTGAAATCCACAATGGTTGGAGCCGCTTTCTGAGACATGGTTGCTTGTGGGTTAAGGAGCGAATAGAAAAGAGTAGGGTGGGAAAAACGACAGCATATCTGGTCATAAACATTTCTCCACGTCTTTTTCCTTGGATTGAAAGCTCCCCCGTTCCCCGGGAACAGGGAAGAGGGGGAGCATAAGTTATGAAATGAAGGTGCTTCAGATCGCTTCGGGGACTTTGATTATCACTCGTCCCGGAAAATTAGCCCAAAACGAGCTTGATGTCATCCTGGCTTCTGGCGTATCCGATACCGAGTTTCACCGCCTGGGCGATCTGCTTCTGATTCCAGGCGTACATGCCGATCTTGTTGGCCGCCTCGCTCGGGTACCACTCCTGAAGGACCCTGATGCCCGTGACATCATTGGCCACCTGGTCACCGGAGACAATGATCACACCGGGTTTGACCTGCTCGCCGTGGGAAGGACCGCCGGTGACGAGGGACCTTCTTCCGTCCATGATGATCAGGTCCGGCCGGAAAGGCAGGTTGATTTCCGCAGCCTGCTCGGCAACGAAGATATGGTTGAAGCTATGAAGATGCGCGTATCGGTCGGCACGATGCAAAAGCCCGACGGACAGCTTCAGGCTCTGGGTAATTCCCCCGAGGAAATGGGTCTTCATCACCGGGGTATAAATGACCTTGTCGTAATTTCTGAGGTCCGCCGGATAGGCCACGGTCCCATCCCCGCCGCCGATCTTACCCAGGTATTCGGCCTTGGCGTTGCGGATGTTCATCCATTTTTCTTTTTCCCAGGTCTTGATAGGGGTGCCGGTTTCTTTGCATGCCACATCGTAGGCCCAGCGCTTTGCATTACCCGCTCTGTCGGCCCCCAGGGTCCGCAGGTATCGGCTACGGTAATGTTGTTGTAGCCCTGGTCTTTCAGGACGATAATCAGAGCTTTCAGAAATGCGTGGTCCGTCCCACCCTGCGGCCAGGGATCCCCGGTGTTCATATTGGGCTTGATGAGAATTTTATCTGTTTTTTTGAGGGATTTTTCAAACCCTCCAACGAGCTTAACAGCCTTCTTGATATCTCCCGGCAGGTCTTGATCCAGTTTGGTCGCCATGATCATCCCGACCAGGGATTTCTTCCCCGTCGGCGTAATGGTTTGGATGGAGATGGGACCACTCGACCGGGGCGCCTCCATTAATCAAATTTTCAGGTTTTTTCTCGACATAATCCTCGGGTATGGGAGCGTTTTTGATAAATTCCCCATACTGCATGCAACTGAGCGTCCCTCATCCTCCAGATGCCTGACTGGACCGGCTCATCCAGGTCCGGAACCGCCAAGGCCCCTGCATGGGCACGCTCCACGCCCCTCAGTCCCAGGGCTGCGACGCCTGCCCCGCAATACTTGACCACATTCTCGAAAAACGTTCTTCGGGTAACCCCCTTAGAGCTCATCTTCCTTCCTCCTTTCTGAAAGTTACAGGTCAATAACGCCTTCCTTTTCCGAAATGAGATTCTTATTTACCTCCGCTTGAAGGGGTGTGCATAATTCTTATTGTCAGAATGAAATTCGTCTTGGATTCATATTGAAGCAAATCTCATTCCACTAATCGCGAAGTTGGTTTTTCTAAATAGTTCGAATACTTAAGGTAGAGGATCAAAATGACACGGCACCCTAGTGAATGATACAGGTTACACTGAGTTGTAACTGAAAAGATTCACCTCTGCGTTCACACGCCGGATTCTCTGCAGGCGGCAAACTGTTCTCCGCTTTACGTCCGCTTGAAGGAGCGCGCAGTAGATTTCATTTGCGCGAATGAAATGTTTTAAGCCGTTCAAAAAGGGTGCAGGAAATAGGCCAATTCCCAAGTTGATGCTCTTGGTCGCGCAAACGCTGTCCAGGTTGGGTGTTCCGCGAAAACAAAGAAAGCAATCGTGTGTCAAGTCTCACCTTATGACACACGACGATTCACAATGACACACTGTGAGACGCGCAAGCCTGAGAGTCCAGCTTGGATAGCCGGAAAAACAGGATAAGTTACAGAATTGATGGCCTGGTCTCCATCCGGAAACCTCGGATAAGAGACTGGCAGTTTCCGGGCCGGAAAGGAGGCATTTTTCGTCTTGGCTAGGAAATCAAGGGGTTACGCGGAGGCGTACATAGGTACGCCGCACAAGAAACCCCGAAGATTGACGCCGCCAGGGCGGAAAAGGACCCTTTCCGGATGGAAACTAGTAATACTAAGTTAAGTACTCAGGACGAATCAAATAATGCCGGGAACCGCGTACAACACCAGGGACAGAACCCGGCAAGCCTAATCAGTGCCCTTTGTAGTGACCTCCTCATTTGGGGCAAGGTCACACCAGAAGTTTTTTTTAAAGCGGGCTTGCTCAGCCTGCAAAAACGCATAAGCAATGGTCACAAGAGTTACATGATGATGCCACCCAAGCCAATGCCGACCTTCATAATGATCAAGCCCAAGCTCCTCTTTCATTTCCCGGTAGTCGAGTTCGATACGCCATCGCGCTTTCGCAATTCGTACGACATCGAGAATATCCATACTTTTGGTCCCGAACCAAGCCAGCCAGTATTTGGTCGGGGTCTTCTTTCCCTCGGGCCATTCTATCAAGAGCAGTTCGGGAACTCTTTCTCCATGCCCAGGCTTGTCCCACCCATGCGCAGCCCATACCCGCACCAGCGCAAACCGCGATTTTCGAGGCCCCTTGGCGCCATCTCTCCATTCTATCTGATGCCAAAAATCCTCAGGCAACTCCACTGCCACGGAAGTCAGATCTTTGGGTTTAGGCAGCGTTGCCAAAGGAGGATATTTTCTGGGCCGTCCAATCCTTTGAGGCGGCGGCGCGATAGCATTGGGATTTTGCCGCCACACAACTGTGGCGGGCTCTACCTGCACGGCATAAGAAAGGCTGTGACCGCGCAATTGCTGCCTAAAATGAAAATCATCACCATAATGGGAATCTGCAACCACGGGCCGCGCAGGCAACTCCCAATCGGCCGCTTGGTCTATAAGTTCCATGGCCAGTTCAGATTTTGTCCTGAATGTAGTTTCGGGCGGAATTTTGGATTTGGCCGCCCTATCAGGGTCTTCAAACCATCTTTTCGGAATATACAATTTCCAACCGATAGGGCAGCTGAATTGATCGCTGCTCCAGTGAAGGGTTACAGCAACTTGGCAATTGGCGACCTTACCCAAAGTCCCGCAATACTGCCGAGCTACACCCACGGAGTGTTTGCCCGCTTTAGGGAAAGAAGTTTCGTCAACAATCCAGACTTCGGCATTGGAGAAAAGATCAACGATTTTCCTAGCCAAGCGGCGCTGGATATCATGGACCGCCCAGGGACTTTGTCCAACAAACTGACGCAAAGCTTGGACATCGGCGCCAGGGATTCGCTCCGCAATCGGTCCGATAGATTTTCGGTCTCCATCCAGCAGCAGCCCTTGCAAGTATACGCGCGCCCAATGCCGCCGCTCACTCCGGCCCATAGGTTCAAGAAGCTCCCGGAGGAACAGGCTCAGCCTTCGGTCCAAAGATTTTAGTTGTTGTTTTTTCATGAGTCTACTGTGGACCCATGAAAATGAAATGTCAATACAAACTTAACTTAGTATTACTAGCCTGCATCGTTAAGTTAACGGCCATTCGCTCCGACCCTCGTATGACAGACCTATATATAACACTAAACATGAATACGTAGCGCCGCAGGCCGCCCCCCCTTAGCGAGGCGCCTCGCGTAGCGCGAAAGGCGACCGCTCCATGGGTCTGTCAGCCTCATCGGGCGCTCGCGGGAGGCCTTCTAAAAATCTTGGACACGGGTGACATTATCAGGGTAATTTGTCTACATTGTGAACATTGCAACGGGCTCGCCCTGCCCCATGCCGTATCGGGTCAAGGGCAAGGCCGTCGAAATCCTTCGGATGTTTCATGGCTGGCGAGGAGAATACCGATGAAACGCTGTGGAAGAGTCTTTGCCTTCTGTGTTCTCTGCCTTTGCGGTCCTCATCCGGAGCGCCGCAGCCCTGGACCAGCCGGCAAGGCGCGACATGGCGCCCGATCAACCCGGAGATGAAGAGACATTGAACCGGGAGCTCTGGGAGTTCGCGAAAAAGAAGCCCTATTCCGAAGCCCTGGAGCACGTCGCTAAAGTGAGACGGCCAGGAACGGAACCGGCTGCGCAGATCGTGCTCCCCAACGGATGGGCGATCGCTCCTGCGGGCAGGCAGGTCGAAGTGGGCAGGTTTCCCAACGAAATGGTTCTTTACGCGGGCCGTGTCGTGGTGCTCAATACCGGTTTTTACATGCGCGAGCCGCAGGAAGTATCGGTAGTAGACCCCGACTCCGGGCGATCGTGAGAAGGTGGTGCGCCTCGATTCCATGTTTCCCAGCGCTTGTCAGGGACCGGGCGGAGACTTGTATATCAGCGGAGGATTCAGCCGGAAGGTCTACCGGCTCAATCCCGAAATTCGACAAAGTCCGCGAATATCCCGTGGGGGGCTATACAGCCGGGCTGGCGGACCTGGATGCAAACCGCATCGTGATGGCATACCTTGTCTCGGCCGGCGAGCAGCAAGATTTCGAGAGCGGAAATTATGGCGAAGGCAAACTTGCGATACTCAATACGGATACCGGAGAGCCGGAAGTCGAGGCAACGGTGGGTTTTTTCCCCCACACGGTCTGTACCCTGAACGGCAAGATTTACGTTTCTTTGCTCGGTGAAGACAAGGTCAAGGTGTATGACGCCCGGCTTCATTTGCTCGAGGAGCATCCAGGTCGGACGAACGCCTCAGGGGCTTTGCGCGGACGCCGGACTCCTGTATGTGGTCAACACCGGTTCGGATTCTATTTCCGTAATCGACTGCGCGGCCGATTCCGTCGTCGCTACTATCGACATCTCGGGTTCGCGGCAATCGTTTCGGTAGCGGCCCCGTCTCCTGCGCCGTCGACGGCAAACGGCTCTTCGTCGCTCAGTCCAATGTCAACGCCATCGCCGTGCTCGACAAGAAAAGCGGAAAACACCTCGGCTCCATTCCAACCGGCTGGTATCCCACGAAAGTGCTTTTTTCCAACAGGCGGCTGCTGGCGCTAAGCGCCAAAGGTATCCGCCCGCGCCGCCCCAATGTGGACGGTCCGCAGCCTTATCCGAAAAAAGGAGGCCCGCAATACGTCCTCACGCTGCTCAAAGGATCGGTTTCGATTGTCCCGAAGGCGCAGATCGAATCCCGGTTGCCCGCCTGGAGCCGCCTTGTGGAGAAGGGCGCCCCCGTCTTCAGCCCTTCGAAAGGTTTCAGGCTGCCTATACGCCACGTCTTCTACATCGTCAGGGAAAACCGCACCTATGACCAGGTGTTCGGAGATCTGAAAAGCGGCGATGGCGATCCCTATTTGACGATCTTCGGAAAGGAGATCACCCCCAACGCACACCGCCTGGCTGAGGAGTTCGTGGTGCTCGACAACTACTTCGCCAACGGGGAAATCAGCGCTCTCGGCCACAGTTTCACCACGAGCGGATATGCCGGCCCTTTTCTGGAGTGGCTCGCCAACGCGGTATACGCCAAGCGCTACAGCGGTTATCCCTTCGGCACGGTCCCGGCGGCGACTTCTCCAGCCTATCTGTGGGATGCACTGGACGAGGAGGGCGTCGATTATCGCATCTACGGTGAGAACTACTTCCTCTATACGCGCGCATACAGAATCATAACGGATGCTTACGGACAGGAGAGCGAACTCGCGAAAAAGTTTTATGCGCGTCTCATGACGCTCGCCTCAACGGTGGATCGAGGGGCTGAATTCTTCGAACTGGCCAAATCCTCCGTCGGCCGGACCGACACGATCGAGGATGCGCGCCGCCTTCTTGAAGACCCCGTATTCGCTTCGAACCTCTCCAGGTTCCTTTGCGGCGATGAGAGCCTCTCCACCGCCATGGCGGCCAATCCCGCCCTTCGCCGGCAATTTGCCGAGTATCTCTATCGCTACCCGTTTGGCTACCGTTCGTGGGACCTGAACTACTCCGATATCGACCGCGCCCGTGTATGGAAAACCGATTTTGAAAAACAGTTGGCACTCGGCAGGGTTGCCCGATTTCACTATATCTGGCTGCCAAACGACCATACCGCCGGGGTGGATGAAAAATCATCAGACGCCGGACCAACTCGTGGCTCAAAACGATGCCGCCCTGGGACTCATCGTTGAAACGATTTCACGGAGCGCAGTCTGGAAGGAAAGCATTATTTTCGTGACCGAGGACGATGCGCAGAACGGACCGGACCACGTTGACGCCACACGCACGGTAGCCCTTGCAATCGGACCCTACGTCAAGAGGGGCGCATTGGTCCATGACCGCTACGACCAGTTGAGCATGCTGCGCACCATCGAAGTTCTATTCGGCCTGCCCGCGCTCAATATGAACGATGCGCTGGCAGTGCCGATGTTCGGGATCTTTACGGGAAAGCCCGATAACCGGGAATACGCTCCGGCCCCCGTATCAGATCGTCTTTCGGATACGGACCGCAAGCTTTACGAGGAGTTTCCGAGGTAAATACAGGAGTGAAGTATGTGTTGACTTTTCGAGTTGAACAGGTCATCATGACTACATTCCATTAGCCAGGGAGGTGACAATGACCCGGAAAACCATAAGCGTGGCGGAAGCAAAGAAGCATCTGTCCGAGCTTCTCGGACGCGTGGCCTATGGGGGGAGCAGATCGTGATCACAAAGCGAGGAAAACCGTTGGCCAGGCTGGCGCCGGTCGCCGAAGAGCCCAAACATCTTGCAGAGGCAAAGGGATGGCTGGACGACGAAGATGATTTCTTCGCGATGATTGACAATATCGTTGAGGGTCGCGACAAGCATATTCCGAAAGTGCTTAAGGGGCAGGCTGGTGCAATGAGGTATTTTCTGGATACCAACATACTGAGCGAATTGTTGAAGAAGCGGCCAAATCCTCACCTGATTGTGCGTCTGCGCTCAAAACGGCCTGAGTCATTATTCACGTCGTGCATTTGTGTTATGGAACTTCGTTTCGGCGCTGCCTTACGCAGTGACGCTGAAATCTTTTGGGAGAAAATAACTGAAGAAATACTTT
This sequence comes from uncultured delta proteobacterium, assembly GCA_963727975.1. Taxonomy (GTDB): domain Bacteria; phylum Desulfobacterota; class Syntrophobacteria; order Syntrophobacterales; family Syntrophobacteraceae; genus SbD1. Next base: position 72,790 of record CAVSIN010000018.1, read on the forward strand.
CGAGGGTGACCATTTTGCCGATAGGTTCTCGCGAAGCGGCAGCCGCGGGAGACCTTCTTGCCTCCTTTCAAGAGGCCGGTCAGATCATCGGGATGGAAGATATTCTGATTGCATCAACTGCGCTGAGCCAAAAGTGCATCATGGTCACAGCAAATACTCGTCATTTTTCCAGGGTGAAGTCCTTAAGAGTTGAGAACTGGCTGGAGCCACTCTGAGTATGTTGATTGAGCGCTAAAGCCAGCAAAAGGAAGAAGGAGAGTTTTATGATTTTCAGCAAAGCTTTCGTCGTGCTTTTTGCGCTATTTTTTCTGGCTGCGCCGGCATTTGCCGTCGAGATCGAAGGGGTGAAATTCCCTGATAAGGTGGAGGCCGGTGGGCAGGACCTTACCTTCAACGGCGGGGGCGAGCGTACCGAATTCGGTTTTCAAGTGTACGTTGCAGCCCTGTATCTTAAACAGAAAAGCGCTGATGCGGCTGGAATCGTTGCCGCCGACGAACCTATGAACGTCAGGCTTCAGATCACTTCGTTCATGGTGACCCCGGACAATATGAAAAGCGCTATTATCAAAGGTTTTGAGAAATCCACAAATGGCGACACAGCTCGCCTCAAAGCAAGGATTGACGCCTTTGTCGACACATTCAAGAAGCTTCGCGACCGCGATGTCTATAACTTAACCTATGTCCCTGGCAAGGGCGTCGAGGTATCAGGGAATGGCGCAACCTTATCGGTTATCGAAGGCCTGGATTTCAAAAAGGCGCTCTATGGAATATGGCTTGGAGACAAGCCTGTTCAGAAAGATCTGAAAGTCAGGATGCTCGCAAAATAGCAGCACGCATTTGAGATAGAGCTAATATTGGCGATGCTCAAAATCCCCCCTGCCCCAGCAGTGTCCGGTTAGGTATTTGCATATGCATTATTTTGAAAAAAATTAACGAAATTGGGATCTTCGAATGATTTTTCTCTTGACAATTCAATAAAGCCGCGCGGCGGCGCCTCTTCGTAAAACCCAATAAATTTAGGAGGTTACGAAGATGCCGCGTTCCTTCTTTCTGAACCAAGAGCCGCCGTCGTTCGATGATCTTTTTAACCCAATTGAAAGACTCCAATCCTCTATTCCTCTTTTGGAATCGAGGGGCTACAGGCCATTGCAGATGGAATTCATGCATCAACTCAAAGCCCTCGTTGCCTTCCACCTTGAGGAGCATAAATCCGGGCGCGATCTGCTTCAGTTTCTTGAAGAGGACGATTTCTGATTTTGATAACCTAAAATTCACCCACCCGAGAGCAGAATAAGCGCCGAAAAATCACCCACCCCCAGATGCCTTCTGGTAACACGAATGGGGAAATCCATGATGTGTTGGGGGAGGCTGGGAGGGATGATCACAATGGATCAGTATGACTACATTCGAACGGCGCACCGTGTGTATGCAAAGAGCATCCGGCAGATTCAAAGAGAGACCGGGCATGATCGGCAAACCATAAGGAAAGTGCTGGAGAGCGAGCCGGTTGGCTACACGACCAGAAGTGTTCAGCACTATCCCGCACTCGGTACGCATCTTAAACTCATTGACTCATGGCTTGAGGCTGATAAGACAGCGGCCAGGAATCAGCGCCATACGGCGACCAGGATCCACAATCGACTCGTGAAAGAAGAGGGATTTTCAGGAAGTGAGTCGTGTGTTCGCCGATACGTCAGACACGCAAAGGTACGGCTTGGGGTAAACGCCGGCAAAGCATTCCTGCCCCTGGACCCGGATTGCGGCAACGAGGCCGAAGTGGACTGGGGAGGAGCAATGGCCGTGGTCGGCGGAGAGGCAGTGCGGCTGAAGTTTTTCTGCATGCGTTCGAAGTTTTCCGGAAAGCCCTATATAAGGTTTTACCCCTGCGAACGCCAACAGGCCTTCTTTGATGCTCATATCCATGCCTTTGATTTCTTTGGGGGAATATTTAAGACTATTGTCTATGACAATCTTACCACAGCAGTTGAGAAAGTCCTTAAGGGCAAAAGGAGAGTCGAACAGGAGGCATTCAGGCAGTTTCACGCTTTCTATAACTTTATTCCCCGGTTCTGCAACCGGGCAAGCGGCAATGAGAAGGGGGGAGTGGAAGGTTTAGTCGGATTTGCCCGTCGCAACTATATGGTTCCAATCCCCAAGGCTGAAAGCATCGAGGAGTTAAATGAGCGGCTTCTTTGCGAGTGTGTGGCCTATGGGAACCACCGGATCGAAGGGCGACAGGCAACGGTTAATGAGTCTTTTGAAGGAGAAAGGGTCCATCTGATAGCCACCCCCTTACATCCCTTCAGTAACATGCAGGTTGTAGAGAGTAAGATTAATCATTACGCGACAGCCATTGTGGACAAAAACCGCTACTCCGTTCCGACCAGATACGCAGGTTTCAAGGTTCGGGCCATCCTTGGCGTTGACCGGGTGGATATCTTTCATGGCGGCAAAAGAATCGCAGGCCACGAAAGACTTTTTGGAAACAACAAATGGCAGCTAAATCCCGACCATTATCTTGAGCTGCTGCAGCAAAGGCCGGGGGCTTTCGAAACCGCCAGGCCCATCAAGGAGTGGCGCCGGAAATGGCCTCACGTCCTGGATCAGCTTCTTTTAAGGTTTATTGAAACGCACGGCGAAACGGACGGGACGAGGGACTTTATATCGGTCCTCATGCTCTACCGGGACAATGCGGCGCAAGATGTCACCAGTGCGGTAGAACTGGCACTGGGGAGCGGGATCACATCGAGCGCCGGAGTAAAGCACATCTTGCTCTTCATGGATTCCAAGTCTTTTTTTGAACCCCTTGAGGGCTGGCCGCCGACACTTGCTCCCGATATCACAGTCTATGGACAGTTGGGAGGTGTGCAATGAAGGCAAGCACAGAGATAGTCTTAAAGGAAAACTTAAAATCCCTCAACCTCTCCCATATGAGCGCCAATATAGAGAATCTTCTTCGCCAGGCGCGGGAGAGT
>CAVSIN010000019.1:0-26831 GCA_963727975.1 uncultured delta proteobacterium
GTCTGAGAACATCCCCTATTCCAAAGCGCCCCGAAGGTTTAGTAAAACCCTTTGGGGCGGTGGTTATGGCGAGGAGGCCACACCCGTTCCCATCCCGAACACGGTCGTTAAGCTCCTCTGCGCCGATGGTACTGCGCGGGCAAACTGCGTGGGAGAGTAGGACGCCGCCGCCTCATCCTCATATATGAAAATCCCCCCGGACCCTAAAAAAGGTCCGAGGGGATTTTTTGTTTCAAATATAGACTCAGGCGGCTTTCAGCCGCGTTTTTAGGCCTGCGGCCATCTTACATCATTCCAGAAATCGACTGGCAGGGCTTGAGGCGTGGCTAAAACGCAATGGATGTTGTTGTCGCCCACGCGCCGTGAGCGCCGGTTTTCGCCAGTGGCGCCTTGGAGGATTGATGAGCCTGATCAGCCACAGCCCGGTCAGAAGGATTTTTCTGGCGCTGCTGAGTTCAACGGGTTCTGAAGATTTCCAGAAAAAGTCACATTCTTCAGAACCAAACAGTCGGCAGGGATTGGATCGAAGCGGATAAATAGAGCAAAGACCGCAGCTCGAGCCGTTGTCTTCCCATAGAAACGGGCAAAAGCGGTGGCCGCGTCCGAGGCCGTTGGCAAAAACCTCACGCCAGCGTTCCGGAAGTGCGCCAGGTGCGGGAAAGTCCGGCATCCCGCTTGCCACTTCGCAGCAGAGGCCACATTTATTACAATACCCCGGCGCATTAACGTCGCCCGCGTTCAGTATGGGCATTTGCGCCGGCGCCTTGTTTTTTCTCCAATTCTTCACCTCGTTGAATATCGCGATTCGCTCCCTGACTATCGTTAAGGCGCGAACTCGTCTTGCGCGGGGCGACAGAGTTGTCCACCAGATCTCGCGTTTCAGCCATCCCAGGTTGCGAAGGACATAATAAAGCGGGAATCCGGGGGCGCACAGGCCTTTTACGAGCGCGTTTCCGGCGGCCCCCTTTCTTTTGAGAGACCTTTTCAGACGAGTCGAATCAAATAATTTCCGGTTTTTCACTGCTTTGTTCAGCCAGGTGAGGATACTTGATTTCGGCTTCCGACGGTCGAAGATACAAAGGCGAACTGTATCTGGGGTCCTCGGATTCTCCTTTGACAAACCTTCTTCTGGCCAGCTCTCCTATAGATGCTGCCCGAACTATATGAAAAAACGCCGGGGGCTCCAGAACCAGGTCCCCGAGCCTTTTTCTTAGTGCGCTGCGATATGTTGTCCAGCCGTCTCCGCAAAATATAACAGGTTGTGAGACTTTGTAGATCAGGCTCTCGGCGAGTTGTGAGGGAGTCATCGCAGTAAATTGAATTTCGATGCGGAGGCCGCCTTTCCCATCAGGCCGGTAAAGAGCGCAATAGACCTCACCCTTTCGGGCGTCGAGAAGAGCGCATACCGGATTGGTAGACAAGCAGAATGGTAAGGCCAGCGCGTCAAGTGAACAAACGGAGACATAAGGCTTGCCCCTGACCCATGCAAGCACTTTCATGGTGGTCATTCCGATCCGAAGGCCGGTGAAGCTCCCCGGACCGCCGGCAACCGCAAATGCATCAATGGTCTCCAGGTCCCATTCTGCCTGCCGTAGAACAGAATCAATCGATTCGAGCAATCTTCGGTTGTGGGTCTTCGGTGACCTGATTGTCCATTCGGCTGTCAGGTTTTCATCATCGAGCAGCGCCAGGCTGCCCGACATTGTAGATGTATCGGCTGCAAGAATTCTCATCGTATGGGGTCTGCGGCCTCACAGAAAGCTTCGCGACATGAAAAAAGAAAGCGCCGGAACCACACGGCGCTTTACAAAACCAGCGACTGTCAATCGGCTTTTTCACAACCTGGACAATAGATGCTGGAGCCAGGAAGTGACCGTAGACCAGTCGAGCCGCATTATATCGTTGTAGAAAACAACGACCATGAGGGACAGAAGAGCGAATAGTCCCACCTTTTGAGCGATTTCTATTTTTTTCAATGAAAGAGGCCTGCCAAGGACCGCTTCGATCAGGAAAAAGAAAATGTGGCCCCCGTCGAGTACCGGGATGGGCAAAAGGTTCAGGACCGCCAGGTTTACGCTGATAAGGGCCATGAAGTTCAACAGCTCGAGAATGCCCTTCTGCGCCTGCTTTCCGGCCATCTGTGCGATCAGAATCGGCCCTCCCAGCGTGTCAAGCGGCACTATCCGCTCCACCAGCTTCACGACCGTGAGAAAAAAAAGCTTGCTGAGGTCGTAAGTGCGGACAAGGGCGTAGTAGCCGGCCGCAAGCGGATTGACCGATCTGACGATCATGTTCTCTGAGGCGGTGATGCCGATCAAAGGACGCTTGATTGTTTCGCCGAATAGGTTCTTCACCTCATTGACTTTGGGCGTGACCGTCACGGCGATTTCGGAATCGGCTCGCTTTACGCGGAGATTAAGAGGATTCCGACCAAGTTTTTCAATGGATTCGGAAAGATCTTCCCACGTTCTGATCGAGCGGCCGTTGATCGAAAGCACTCTGTCTCCAGCCTGCAAGCCGGCCTGTTCAGCAGGCGATCCGGGATTGACTGAGCCGATCTCGGGCGATAGTTCGTGAATTCCGGAAAATGCAAACAGAAAGGTAAAAATGAGGATCGCTGAAACAAAGTTTGAAAGCGGCCCCGCCAACACAATCGCCAGCCGCTTTATCACACTTTGCTCGGAAAAAGCGCCGACCCGCTCGGCTTGCGGACAACTCTTCCTCTGAATCCTCTCCGAGCATTTTGACGTAACCACCCAGAGGTATCATCGAGAGGCGGTATTCGGTTACTCCCCGGGTGATTCCAAATATTTTCGGTCCAAATCCCAGCGAAAACCGCAGCACGGTCACCCCGGTGCGTTTGGCCACCAGGAAATGCCCAAGTTCGTGCACAAAAATGAGAATTCCAAGGACTATTACGGTTGAGAGCAAAGTTGTCAACAAGTGCAGCACCTCACTTCAACAAATGATTATTTGTACAAATATAAATCTCAATTCCAATTTAGCCCGTCTGTTTTTGCCCCACGCGCAACAATAATTTTCGACGCCTCTTCACGCGCCCATGCGTCTGCCTGAAGAACCGCCTCCAGGTCGGGCTTTGCGCAAGGGTTGTGGGAAGCCATAACTTCATCGATCACATCGGGTATATCGTAGAAAGCGATGGTTTTCTCAAGAAAAGCGTGCACCGCTATTTCGTTTGCGGCATTAAGGACGGCAGGCATCGTCGATCCTTTGCGGCAAGCGTCGAAAGCCAGGCGCAGGCAAGGGAATTTTTCTTCATCCGGAGGGTAGAAGGAGAGTTTCTGAAGACGGAAAAGATCGAGCCTTGGACACGCTATCGGGAGACGCTCGGGATAGGCGAGAGCATAGGCTATCGGTATTTTCATATCCGGTACCCCCATCTGAGCAATAACCGAGCCGTCAACGTATTCGACCATGGAGTGAACGATGCTTTCGGGGTGAATATAGACGGATATGCGCTCGAGGGGCACGCCGAACAGCCAGTGGGCTTCGATCACCTCGAGTCCCTTGTTCATCAGGGTGGCCGAATCAATTGTGATCTTGGGTCCCATCGACCAGTTGGGATGACGAAGGGCGGCTTCGGGAGAAACTGTTTCCAGATCCCGTCTGGACTTATTGAAAAAAGGGCCTCCGGAGGCTGTAAGAAGCACCCTGTCCAGAGCTTCCCTGTGGTTGCCCTGAAGGGCCTGGAAAATAGCGCTGTGTTCGCTGTCCACGGGAAGGATTCTCACATTGTTCGCCGCAGCGGCCCCTGTTACGATCTCACCTGCGGCAACCAGGGTCTCCTTGTTGGCGAGCGCGATGTTCTTGCCGGCCTCAATTGCGGCAAGCGTAGGCAAAAGACCGGCAGCTCCGACCATTGCAGATACCAGCATATCCGACTCGGGAAAGGCGGCCACCTTGCAGTGCCCCTCCTGCCCATAAAGGATTTCGGGAAAGCGATCGGACTTCCCGGCGAGAAGATTTTCGAGGCTGCATGCAACCCGGGCGTCAATAACGGAAACCAGCCTCGGAGAAAACTCCACTATCTGCTCAAAAAGAAGCGCCGCATTGGAACCGGCCCCGAGGGCAACGACCTCGAAGCGGTCCGGAAACTGGCGCACGACTTCCAGCGTGCTCCGTCCTATCGAACCCGTGCTGCCGATTATGGATATCTTCTTTTTGGTCATGTTCAGCGCCGTATCAAAACCCGTTATATCTAACCCGGAGGGGCCCATTGCAATAGCGCCCACAAGATCGGGAAAGCGAAAATCAAAGAGTCCAGCCTGTCGAGCAGTCCTCCGTGGCCCGGGAGCAGTCCGCTCGAATCCTTCTTGCCCGAGTTGCGCTTGATCATGGACTCGATCAGGTCTCCAACCTGTCCGGCTAGCCGCGACTGCCAGGCTAAAAAACAAAAGCCTTGCCAGCGGCACATTTCTCAAAAAAATCAAGCCGATAATCGATCCGGCAACTATACTCGAAAAAAGCCCGCCGATAGCGCCCTCTATGGTCTTCTTCGGGCTGACCGTCAGGTAGAGCTTGTGGCGCCCGATCCGCAGTCCCGTGTAATAGGCGCCGGCGTCACCAGCAACGATCACCGCCAGCAAAAACAAAATCCAGGACCTCCCCTGCGGCGCCTCCCCGATAAGGAGGACAAACGAGATGAAATAGGGCAGATACAGCCAGGCGAATGAGAGAAGGGCAATTCGCCCGATTTCATCGCGATCCAGGGGAGAGGAGATCATCATAAGGCAAAGTGCGGCGAAAAACGAGACAAAAAGGGCGAAATTAAGGCCCGTGATTCCCCAGAGGTAAGTTGCGAAGGGCAGAAAAAGTCCGGCGGCAAACGAAAGAAACCGCCATTTCCGCGAAAGAGGAACATCGAAAAGCAGACCGTGCAGCTCCCACAAGCCGATTGCGGTCACGAGGCTGACAAGCAGCCACCAGCTCCAGGGGGGACCGGCGGCAACACATGCGAGAACCGGCAGGCCGACCAGTATGCCGGTAACCCAGCGCTGAGTGTGGGAACTTGATTTCAGGGAATCAGGCATGAAATTCCGGCGAATGCTGCGTCCAGACCATTATTATTGGATAATTGAGCCTTATCGTAGGCTCGAACCTGAAAGCGCAATATCTGTTGTGGCGCCCTCATCTTCGATCGATGAGTCCCGGCGCTCCCTTACCTGTTCGCTGGTGCGGCCGAATCGTCGCTCTCTTCTCTGAAATTCCTTGAGCGCTTCGATAAAATCGGCTCTTTCCCGAAATCGGGCCACAAAACCTCCGTGAAATAAAGTTCCGCATAAGCGATCTGCCAAAGCAGGAAGTTGCTCACGCGTATTTCTCCTCCGGTTCTGATGACCAGATCGGGGTCGGGAAGGTCGGCGCCATAGAGATAGCGTGAAAAGAGTTCGGTGGAAAGCTGGCTTGCTCCGCATGCGCCATTCATGACATCGGCAAGAAGAAGTTTTGCGGCCCGTGTGATCTCCTGCCTGCCCCCGTAGTTTAGAGCCAGACTCAGGACAAGTTTGTCAAAATGGGCCGTCTTATGCTCGGCGATCGCCGAGTTGCTCCAGCACGGATGCAGGGATGCCCTCATCGTCGCCGATATGCCGCAAACGTATCTGTTTGTCAATGAGCTCGGGGAGTTCGGACTTCAGATATTTTTCGAGCAACTCCCACAGAGCTTTTACTTCTCTTTGAGGCCGATTCCAGTTTTCTTTGGAAAAGACATAGAGGGTCAGGTAGCGGATGCCCAATTCGCCGCAACAGGTCACAATCGAGCGCACACCCTCGGCGCCCTTTTTGTGGCCGAAGATTCTATTCCTCACTTTTTGCGTGGCCCATCGGCCGTTGCCGTCCATAATGATGGCCACATGCCGCGGAAGGCGCTCCAAATCGAGTTCCATCTAGGTTTCCAGGATTTCTTTTTCCTTAGCGCCGCAAACGACGTCGATTTTCTTCACGAAGTCGTCAGTAATCTTCTGAATTTCATCCTGCGCGCGAAACTGTTCGTCTTCAGAGACTTTCTTGTCTTTTTTGAGATCTTTGATCTTTTCATTTATATCACGCCTGATGTTTCTGACGGCGACCTTGGATTCCTCGGCTCTTTTCTTCACCACTTTGACAAGATCGCGGCGGCGCTCTGCGGTAAGAGGCGGAATATTGATCCTGATCGCCTTGCCGTCGTTCATCGGGGTGAGTCCAAGATCGGATTTCAGTATGGCTTTTTCTATTTCGCCAACCACCGAGGTGTCCCAGGGTTGAATCACTATCGTGCGCGGATCGGGTATGGTCAGGGTTGCCAGTTGGCTGAGCGGGGTCGAAGATCCGTAGTAGTCGACCCTGATCCCATCAACCAGAGAAATGGAAGCTCTTCCCGTTCGAAGCTTTTTGTACTCGGATTCCAGGGTTTCCACCGCTTTATTCATGCGGTCGTCAAGATCAATGATAAATGTCATCAAGCATAACAGGTTTCCTCCACCACAGTCCCGATCGGCTTGCCGAGAACAGCCTTCCTGATGTTGCCCCTTGTATTGAGATTAAAGACAATGATGCGCATTTTCTCTTCCCTGGCCAGGGATATGGCCGTGGCGTCCATGACCTTGAGGTTGCGGTTGAGAACTTCGGAAAAGCTGATGCGCTCGTAGCGCAGGGCGTGAGGGTTTTTTACCGGATCGGATTCATAGACCCCGTCGACCTTGGTGGCCTTCATCAGCACTTCGGCGCCGATTTCGCTGGCCCGAAGCGCGGCGGTCGTATCCGTGGTAAAGAATGGAAGCCCGGTGCCGGCCGCAAAAATTACAATCCGCCCCTTTTCCAGATGCCGGATGGCTCTGCGCCGAATGTAGGGTTCGGCGACCTCTTTCATGTCGATTGCCGACTGGACCCTGGTGGCGATGCCGAATTTTTCCAGGGCGTCCTGCATCGCAAGGGCGTTCATCACGGTCGCCAGCATGCCCATGTAGTCGGCGGTGGAACGGTCCATTCCGCCCGATGCGGCCGAAACTCCGCGAAAAATGTTGCCGCCCCCGATGACCAGTGCAATCTGGACGCCCAGCTTGTGCACTTCCGAAATCTGCTCGGCAATTTCTCGCAGCACTACCGTGTCTATGCCATAGGGTTCAGCCCCCATCAGCGCTTCGCCGCTCAGCTTGAGAAGTATTCTGCGGTAAACCGGCTTTTCCTCTTCGCCCATCGGGGTTTACTCCAGTTCCCGATTCGCAAATGCGGCCCTCTGGCTATTCACCAAGCTGATACCTGCAAAAGCGGCGCACCTGAATCTTTTCGCCGATCTTGGCGATCACCTCATTCAAATAATCCTGGATAGTCTTGTCAGGATCGCGAATATACTTTTGCTGCATCAGTGAGTTTTCTTCGTAGAATTTCCGCATTTTCCCGTCAACCATTTTTTCAAAAATGCTCTGAGGTTTTCCGGATTCCTGCGCCTGAGCCAGGTAGATAGCGCGTTCGCGCTCAACGATATCCTGCGGGATATCTTCAGGATTGACTCCCAGCGGGTTTGCCGCCGCTATCTGTAGGGCGATGTTGCGCACGAATTCACCGAAATCTTCGCTCTTGGCGGCAAAATCGGTCTCGCAGTTTACTTCCACCAGGACCCCGATTTTTCCGCCGCTGTGGATATAGGCGTGAACCAGACCGTCGGCCGCTTCCCGGCCGGCGCGCTTCATCGCCTTGGCAAGGCCTTTTTGACGCAGCAGATCGACCGCCTTCTCCATGTCGCCCGAAGCGTCCTGGAGCGCCTTTTTGCAGTCCATCATGCCCACGTTGGTCCTGTCTCTGAGTTCTTTTACCATCCCTGACGTGATTTCCAATTTCTTCCTCCTGTAAACCAGGCCTATCTATTCGTGAATCGAGGATTTTATTCGGTCTTGCGATGCGCCTCCGGCATCCCGCCGGAACGGAAGGGATGCAGAACTGTTGGAAGGCATCAGCCCCGAACAGCCTGCGCGCGCGAAAGCTCCCCCGCCTGATTACTCTTCCTCTTGCGTGGTCTGCACAGGGTTTATGATCTCCACGATCGGACCCTTTTCCTCCTGCGCCAAAATCTGTCCGGCCGGGACCTCCTCGAGTTCGACGCCCTTGTCCACGTCGGCCTGCTGAATCTCCGAGAACTTCTCGCGGCCCTCTATGCAGGCGTCGGCGATCTTGGAGGTAACGAGCCTGATCGCCCGGATTGCATCGTCGTTTCCCGGAATGGGATAGTCGATCACATCGGGGTCGCAGTTTGTGTCCACGATGGCCACAACCGGCATGCCGAGGCGGTTTGCTTCCATGACGGCGATGTTCTCACGCTGAGTGTCCACTACGAAGAGCGCGCCCGGGAGCCGATTCATTTTCTTGATGCCGCCAAGGTTTCTTTCGAGCTTTTCTCGCTCGCGCTGAAGCCCGAGGATCTCCTTTTTGGGGAACCGGTTGATGCTTCCGTCTTCGACCATGGAATCGAGTTCTTTGAGCCGGTCGATTCTTTGCTTCATTGTCTTGAAATTGGTGAGCATCCCGCCCAGCCATCGCTGGTTGACAAAAAACATGCCGCAGCGGTCGGTTTCTTCCAGGATGGTGTCGCGGGCCTGCTGCTTGGTGCCGACGAAAAGAACGCTTTCGCCCGAAGCCACCGTGTCGACTACGAATTGGTAGGCGGTATTGAAAAGTCTGACGGTGCGCTGCAAATCGATGATATAAATACCGTTGCGAGCGCCAAAGATAAAGGGTTTCATTTTGGGGTTCCAGCGGCGGGTCTGATGACCGAAATGAACCCCTGCTTCGAGCAACTGCTTCATTCCAACAACTGCCATAGCTCAGCTCCTTCTGGTTTTGCCTCCGCCCCTTTGCATCCGGGCCGCGCATCGCCGGCCGGACACCAAAAGGAAAAGGGGAGTGTGGATTTATTGAACGGGAATTTGTAACACGTCCCACACGTTCGAGCAAGTGGAGTTTCAAAGATGAAATGGAAAATAGCGACTTTCAACGTAAACGGCATTCGGTCGCGCGAACACGTGGTCCTGTCCTGGCTGGACCGGAACAGACCCGACGTTTTGTGCCTTCAGGAGATAAAGTGCAGGGATGAGGAGTTCCCGTTGGATTCCGTGCGCGAGGCCGGTTACGAGGCCAGCGTGTTCGGACAGAAATCGTTTCATGGAGTGGCGATTCTTAGCGCGCGCAAACCGGAGGAGGTGAGGCGCGGGTTTGGCGACGGCGGGCCGGATACCGAGGCCAGGCTGATAGCAGCAAAAATTGATGGAATCCGGATTTTCAATACTTACGTTCCCCAGGGCAAAAGCCCCGACGATCCGGCCTTTCAGATAAAACTGGATTTTTTCGCCAGGCTCAAAAACCTTTTCGGCCGGGAATACAAGCCGTCCGACCCGATTATCTGGGTAGGGGACATCAACGTGGCGCCGGAGGAAATAGATGTTTTCTCGCCGAAAAGAATGGAAGGGAAAATCGGGTTTCACCCTTTGGAAAGAGAAGCGCTTGCCGACGTGGTTTCCTGGGGATTTACCGACCTATTCCGAAAACACCATCCTGGCGTTCGCCAGTTCACCTTCTGGGATTACCGCCTCCCTATGAGTTTTACCAGGGATCTGGGTTGGAGGCTTGACCATATCAGGGCGACCGAACCCGTCGCCATGGCCTCTGTCGATTCTCAGGCGGACGCCGATCTGCGCGGCCGACCCGGCCCGAGCGACCATGCGCCGGTGTGGGCGGAGATCGAGCTGGCAGAGCTTTTCACGCCAACTGCCCCTCTAGGGACGGGGTAAACTTAGTAGCCGTTTCTTGTTGTTAAATATTGGACATGCATTATGGGAGAGGCCGAAGGTTACTGAACCTCGCCTATGCTGACCGTGGACTATTACGGTCTCACGGAAGAAGAAAGGCAGGATGCGCTCATGACGGAACAGATGGTCTGATCAAGAAGGGATCGTGACGCGGAGGTAGGATGGATTGAACGCTGAAAGCGCCCCGGGCAATGAACCACAGATGAACACCGATGGCCACGGATGGAAAATCCGATTCACCACAAAGGCCCAGAGGACGAAGTGGCTGGACGGAACAGATAATCAACATTTATGGCTACGGACTGAAAACCCGAATGAATCTTTATCCGTGTTAATCCATGTCTATCCGTGGTTCGCCCTGCTTTATTAAGCGCAGAGAACACGGAAGGGGGACGGTAGAGACAAGAGGACCGGGAGATCATCGTGAACCACGCCCTTGAAACAGCGGTATACGAAAATAATGTTTCCGTTGAAAAGAGGACCGTTAGAAAGGTCTTCCTGAGGATAACGCCGTTTTTGGGCCTCTTATATATCGCGGCTTTTCTGGACAGGGTTAACATCAGTTTCGCGGCATTGTCCATGAACAGGGATCTGGGGTTCAGCAATGCAACCTACGGATTCGGGGCTGGGATATTCTTTATCGGTTATTTTCTCATGGAAGTGCCGGGAAACCTTATCATGGCGAAGGTCGGCGCCAGGATTTGGATCGCAAGGATTCTCATCACGTGGGGAATTATTTCCGGTTTGACCGCCCTTGTCTCCACGCCGATGCAGTTCTATATGGCGCGTTTTTTTCTGGGCGTCGCCGAGGCGAGCTTTTTCCCAGGGATTATTTACTATCTGGGCTCATGGTCGCGTTCTCAAGACCGGGCGAAGGCGGTGGCTTTTTTCATGATGTCGCTGCCGATCTGCAATATTATCGCAGCGCCCTTGTCCGCCTACCTGCTCGGGACCGCCTGGATGGGATTGGCCGGCTGGAAATGGCTGTTCGTCCTCGAGGCGCTGCCTTCCATTGTTCTGGGCATAATCACTCCGTTCTATTTGACAAACAGGCCCGAGGAGGCCAAATGGCTGGATGAGGCCGAACGGGATTGGCTGACGCGCACACTCCGGGCCGAAAAGGCCGCGAAGGTCGAACGCCGGAGTTATACGCTCATACAGGCCTTATCGGATCGAGACGTACTGATTCTTTCGGGTATCTATTTCGCCTGGGTTTGCGGATTCTATGGGGTAACACTGTTTCTTCCGATACTGGTGAAAGCGCTGTCTTCGAGCATGAGCGACCAGGCGGTCGGCTTCCTCGTCATGGCGCCTTATATTTTCGGCTTTTTCGCAATGTATTTTGTCGGCCGTCATTCGGACATAACCTGCGAACGCAGATATCATACTGTCGCAGGCATGTTGACAGGCGCTGCCGGGCTTTGCGGCAGCGTGTTTCTGGCCGATATAAGCGTAACGGTGTCGATGCTCTTTTATACGATTGCGGTGATGGGCGTCTACGGGTCGTTCGGTCCCTTCTGGTCGATTCCAACCTCCTTTTTGACTTCTACGGCCGCAGCAGGGGCCATCGCGATGATAAACAGCATAGGCAACCTCGGCGGGTTTGCCGGTCCTTACGCCATGGGTTTTTTCCGTGACGCGACCGGTTCCTTCGACGGAGGGATCATGTTTCTGGCGGCGTGCATGCTGGCGGCTGCGGGGTTGCTGATGACGCTGCGCAAAACGAGCGAAATCCACCACAGACCCTTTTCATCGCAGAGATCGCAGAGGACGCAGAGGTAGGACGGAGGAGATAACCGACATTTATGGCTACAGACTGAAACCCCGAATAAATCCTTATCCGTGTTAATCCGTGTCTATCCGTGGTTCGCTCTTGCTTGATTCACCACCAGCCTTATTCAAGCACATCAACCGTCCAGCGCTTCACAGCCGACAAAAACTTGCCGGCAGGACTTTTCAACAGCCTCCGCGAGCAACTCGGTTACGTCCTGAAGGGTGCATATCCTGACCGCTTTTTGTCTCAGCTCCTTTGCGCCGGGGACCTGCTGGAGGTACCAGCACAGATGTTTTCGCATCTCGACGATTCCACGATCGCCTTTCAAATCGGCTGAAAGCCTTGCGTGTTGCAGCGCCGTCCTGAAAACGTCTTCAGCGGGCGGCCTTCCGTTGCGGCCGCCGGACTGAGCTGTTTTCAACTGAGTGAAAATCCACGGATTTCCGAGGGCTCCTCTTGCGATCCCTATTCCGTCAGCCCGCGTTTCTTCAAGCAACTCCAATCCCCCGGCCGCACTTTTTGCCCCGCCGTTTGCAAGGATTATCCCCTTGAAATGGCCGCGGGCGTGTCGGGTCGTCTCGATGTCGTTTGGCCCTGAAAAGCCCTGTGCGTAGGTCCTCCCGTGAATCATTACGGCTTTTACGTCCAGGTCGCCGATGTAATCGAGAAAGCTGAGAAGGTTGACCTCCTTGACGCTGATCCTGGTCTTTATCGATACGGGCAAACGCGTATTTTCGATGACGCTCCGGATAACCTCTCTGGCCAGGGCCGGATTTGCCATAAGGGCCGCCCCCGCTCCGGACTTGAACACCTTTGGAACAGGGCAGCCGAAGTTTATGTCGATTCCGTCAGGACGGATTTCCCGGCTGACAAACCGGGCGGCGGCTGCGAAATGTTCGGGATTATTTCCGAAAAGCTGCACGACATAAGGCCGCTCGGAATCATCGAAACGCATGAGCCTCAGCGTGGATTCGGGTTGATATGCAAAGCCGGTGGAACTCGTCAGTTCGCTGTATACGACGTCCGCCCCGAAGCCTTTGCATATCCGGCGGAAGGCGCTGTCGGTCATCCCGGAAAGGGGCGCCAGCGCAAATATGGGCTTTTTCAGCGATGTCCAAAAGTTATCCATGTTCTTAGTATAGTTCGGGGGCCGGGATTGGCAACAGGGATTATGCGCGCAAAATTCCGCAAATTGCGAAAGTTCAAAAGGGCGGGGACCTGCGGCCTCAACACCCCCGCAGGATTTCGGTCCTGCGCGCCAGGCGCGTAAGATCGAGTCCTCGGCGCTGACGGCGGCAAGCCGCCGCAGCGCGGGACCCGCTCTTTTAAAATCTCCACCTTGCTGCCGACATGGACGCACCTTAGTATAATTCTATCATAGGAGGGTATTGGCGAGATCGTGGAGGCTAAGATTGGATAAAGACTTTTCTGAGGCCGGTGGTTCCGGGTCCATTACCGATTTGAAGATCAGGCCAACCCGGGGATTTTCTCTTAAAGAGCTTTTGACGCTCAATGCCGAACTGCTTGAGACAATCTTCATCACCTCCAGGTTGAGATGGTTCGAATTGCTGGGCATGATGCGCTATGCCTCCGGCTTCATGGCGCCATTTTGGAGCGGCCTGCAATATTTTTCCGATCTCGAGAAAAATGGCCCCAACGGCAGATATCCATTCGAGAGGGCCCTCGATTTTATTGAACTCCTGCTGTTCGAGATGCAACTCGCTTCCAGGGGCGCCGTGGCGGACATGTCGGCATTGAGCAATTATCATATCCGCGAGATGTTGGAGGCGCTGGGAGCGCTCAAGAACACTCTGCTCAAAAAAAACGACGAAGATTTGGTCCATTTTTCCGAAAGACAGCTCAGACTGATGGATATGGTGGTAAACATCTATCCGGAGGCCGTTCGGGAAATCGAATCGGAGTACGGCTTTCATTTAGATAACGGAAGGTATGTCAGGGTTGCTGAAACGGATAGATTCGAACTCTACCAGGCGCTACCGACCGATAAGTCGATAAAGGTGCGCGAGGATGGCAAGCCGACGCTGATCATTCCTCCATACGTTCTTGGAGCAAACATACTGGCCTTTTTACCCGGTGAGAACAGAAGCTACGTTCACGCTTTCGCGAATCAGGGAATTCCCACTTACATCCGTCTGGTCAAAGACATAGACAAAAACCCCGCCGTACAGCTTATGAGAGGCGAGGATGACGTACTGGACACCCGCTACTTCGCCGAACAACTCGTGGCAAGGCACGGAAGGCCTGTAACCCTGAACGGGTATTGCCAGGGAGGATTCATGGCGGCCCTCGGCGTAATGTCGGGGGAGTTGGACTACGTGGTTGACGCTCTTATAACCTGCGTGGCGCCTATGGATGGGTCCCGGAGCAGGGGGCTTGTCGAATACATCGAGCATTTGCCGCATCATTTCAGAAACATGGGATATGCTTCCAAGATTCTGCCCAATGGAAACAAGGTTGTTGACGGAAAAGTTATGAGCTGGGTCTATAAACTCAAGAGCATCGAAAAAGAGTCCCCCCTCTACAGCTTTTACCGCGACGTGATGTTGTTCAACACCGGCGCGAACAGACCGCCGGCCATCAACAAGGCTACTGCGGCCATCAAGCATTGGCTGACTTACGATATCAGGGACCTTCCGGTCGAGATCACAAGGCTGAGCTTCGATTCCTACACAAACCCCGTGGCCGCGGACGGGACGCTGCCGGTCAGGTTGTTCGGGCGCAGCCTTAATTTCAAGCGGATCGGGGAAAAAGGGATCAAGTGGCTTATTTGTATCTGCGAAAATGATGAACTCGTAGAGGAAGGAGCGTCCCTGGCGCCTTTGGACTATGTGGACGCCGAAGTAACGAGACTTCCAAAAGGGCACACGTCAATCGCTATTCTTTGGTCCTCACCCGTTTCCGAATGCCCCATCCACATGAAATACGATAAAGCGCCGTGCGGGAAAGACAGCTCACGCGGGCCGGTTCGTTTCCAACTTGACCTCGAAGAAGCCGGTCTCGAGGGAGGGACCCACGGACCGCTCCATTTGCGCCCTGGCGCCTGGCGGCTCGACTCGTGAGCTCGTTGACAGACTTATTCACGACACTAAACACCCCGAACAATGAACCACGGATGGAAAACCCGAATAAATCAGTTGTGTGCGTCAAGTTCTGCAAATTCGATCAGGGCATACGGCGCCTAGTTTTTTGTTTTCCTTACTGCTTCAACCGACGAAGCGAGCCCTGGAGGGCCGCCGAGAATGGGTCCAACAGTGACTCGTCGGAGGCGGCCCTCCAGGGCGGCCTCTCAGGCAGCGATACCTAGTCGCAGCTTCTTTTGTTCTTGGAGTAGATCCATATTGATGTAACGGCTTGCTTCCAGCCAGTCCTCGTGGGTCTCCACCGCCAAGGCACGGACAAGCCGCAGACAGCTCTCCCGGTTGGGAAAGATCCGCACTACGTGAGTTCTTCTCTTGATCTCCTCGTTTAGCCGTTCGAGCATGTTTGTGGATTTCATGTGCTTATGGTGTTGAAGCGGGAGACGGTAGAAGGCGAGGGTTTCCCCGATATTCTCTTCCACCCATTCGCACAGCTTCGGATACTTCTTGCTCCAGCGCTCAAGCCACTGCGCCAGGTCCTTTTGAGCCTCGGCAAGGTCCCTTCTGTCATATATCCACCGCAATTCCTGCAAGCAGTCGTCTACCGCTTTCCTCGGGAGGTGATCCAGGGCGTTTCTTAGGAAGTGTACGTAACAGCGCTGCCAGACGGCTTCGGGAAGTACCTCGGCGATGGCCCGTTTGAGTCCGGGATGATCGTCCGATACTACGAACTCTACGCCCCGTAAGCCGCGCCTTTTCAGTTCCACCAGGAAATCCTTCCAACTTGTCGCACTTTCACGGTTGGCCAGTTCCACGGCCAGGATCTGCCGTCTGCCCTCTGCGTTGATGCCGATGGCGATCTGCACAGCCTGGCTGCGGATAACCCCGTCATCTCTGACTTTTTCGTAGCGGGCGTCCAAGATCATGTAAGGATAGCTCTCTTCGAGGGGTCGCTTGGCAAACCGCTCCAGGCTCTCGTCCAAAGTCTTGTTGACCTCGCTGATCGAGGAGGCCGAAAACGAGTGGCCGCACAGCTCCTCGGTGATGGCTTTCACTTTTCTCGTGGACACGCCCTGGACGTACATCTCGGCCAGCGCGGAAACCAAAGCTTTCTCCGATCTTTGATATCTCTCGAAGAGTTGAGTGGAAAAATGCCCTTGCCGGTCCTGTGGCACTCGGAGTTCGAGCTTGCCCACGCGTGTTATCAAAGACCGGCCGTAGTAGCCTGAACGGTATCCAACGCGCCCGTCGCTCCTTTCCCCTTTCTCGGCTCCTACCGCCTCTGTCATCTCCTGCTCCAACACTTCCTGGAGCACCTCACGAAGTAATGTCTTGAGGCCGTCCTTCTCCTCGCTGAAAATCTCTTGGAGGTTGATCCATTTGCGCTTACATTTGTTCTCGGTCATGGCATATTCTCCGTCTGTTCGGGTGGGTGATTCGTTACAGTGAAACACCCGTATGCCATGACCATCTTCTGCAAGTCATTCTTTTTTGCAGAACTTTCTGCACATTACCAATAAATCCTTATCCGTGTTAATCCGTGCCCGTCCGTGGTTCGCTCTTGCTTTATTCACCGCAGAGAACGTAGAGGCAGGACGGAGCAGATAACCAACATTTATGGCTGTGGACTGAAAACCCGAATAAATCTTTATCCGTGTTAATCCGTGTCTATCCGTGGTTCGCTCTTGCTTTATTCACCGCAGAGAAACGCAGAGGCAGGACGGAACAGATAACCAACACTGATGGACGGGGATGGAAAACCCTAAGCACCCTGGGGCGCCTGGCGGCTCGACTCGCGAGTTCGCTAAACCACTCTGATCTGCGAATGAGGGCTGCTTTGGACCTTTCCGATCACTGAAGCGGAAGCGATTCCCGCCCCCCTTAATCTGTTGAGGATGGTTTGCGCCACGGACGCCGGGACGGACAGGAGCAGGCCGCCAGAGGTCTGAGGATCGAAAAGCCATTGATGTTGCTCTTTGGAGAGCCGGGCGGAGATATGCAGAAAGTCCTCGACGAGTTTTCTGTTCGGCTTGTTGCTGCCCGTTGTTTCGCCTCTGCGGTACATATCCACGGAGTTTGGATAGGAGGGCAGGGCGCTGAACTCGAGTTCGATCTCAACCGAGCTTGCCATGGCCATCTCAAGCGCATGTCCCAGAATTCCGAAACCCGTTATGTCGGTGCAGGAATGAACCTCGAATTCAAGGGCAATTTCGATTGCCGAGCGATTCAACGCCGCCACTCCGGGCAATATCGGCTCAAGCTCGCTCAAGGGCAGCTTTCCCGACCTGCATGCGTTAAAGAGCACGCCCGTTCCGAGAGGCTTGGTGAGAATCAACAGGTCGCCGGACCTGGCGCCTGCGTTGGTGAGGACCCGTTTCGGGGAGACTATGCCGGTTACGGCCAGTCCGTATTTGGGTTCATCGTCTTCTACGGAGTGGCCGCCCGCCAGCGATGCCCCTGCTTCGACCACCTTTTCGCTCCCGCCTTGCAGAATGCCTTCGAGTATCTCCATGCCGAGCTTTTTCGATGGGAACATGATGAGATTCAACGCGGTAATGGGACGCCCGCCCATTGCGTAAATATCGGAAAGCGAGTTGGCGGCGGCGATGCGGCCGAACCATACGGGATCGTCAACAGGCGGGGTTATGAAGTCAACCGTGGATATAACGGCAATCTCATCCGACACCCGATAGACCGCTGCATCATCTCTCGTTTCGAAGCCGACGAGAAGGTCCGGGTCCGTAGAGGCCGGCAAACCTTTGAGCGCCTCCAACAAAACTGTTGGAGCTATTTTGGCCGCTCACCCACAGGTCTTGGCAAGACCGGTGAGAGTATTTCTTTTCCCGAGGTGAAACATGGAAGCCACCGCTACAGTATTATTGGAATCGGTCTTTTCGGAGAAAAATGATAACCCGGAGAAGATAATAACTACAGACACAAGGCTACTCAAGGACTTTTTGAAAAAAAAGTAAAATACCGTCTATTTCATGGATAGGCATTATCTATGTAAAATCCCCCTGCCCCCTTTAGAAAAGGGGAGGAAGGGCTTATTTGAGCGATTATGTCCGCGAGTCCCCCTCAAGTGTCCTTTTTTGAAACGGCCGTACGGATTCGCTCAGGAATACTTCTCGGCCGCCAGTCGGTCCCTATGGCCACCATAGTCGCATTACCCCTGGCGACAAGGTCCTGCCCCGCCTCGCGGTAAAACCTGAAATCGAAGCCAAGCGACTTTTCCCCGATCCTGGAAAGCGACACCTGCAGGCGCAACTTCTCGCCATATCTGACGGGTTTGAGAAAATCGCAGGCCGCTGCGACAATGGGCAGGCCAAACCCTTCGGACTGGTTTTTGAGTACTTCATGAGCAGGCAGTCCGCAGTGGTTCAAGAATTCTTCGATCCCTCGATGGCAGTATCGAAAATAGGATGCGAAGTAAACGACCCCATAGGGATCGGTATCCCCGAAGCGCACCGTTATCGTGAGATCGATGCCTGTTTGGGGGAAATGCTCTTGCATCGAAAGCTCCTGTGAGGTAGTGTGTTAAAAACAATGATAGAGTCTCATGGCTGCATGGCGCGAATCGCCGGAGGGGCGATTTGCCGCAGTTTCGAGCACGGAGTCAGAGTCTTGCCGGTGGGGATTTGGCACGGTTATTGCCCTTTCCTGTCCGGTTTGTTTGCATGTTGGCAATGGGTTGTCATATGATTCACTGACCGAAGAGAGGAGTAAGCATGAGTAAAATACCACAAAATTATTTGCCAGGGAAAGAAACCTGGCCGAAATACCTAACGCCCGGAGAATTTGCGAATACCCCGGACAAACTGAACCTGGCCGACTTTCTGCTCGACAGGCACGTCAGGGATGGAGCGGGGGGCAATCTTGCGGTCAAATTCATGGATAAGGAGATTAGCTACGCGCAACTCCAGAAAATGGTCAACCAGTTCGGCAACGCTCTCAAAGAGGCTGGAGTGGAGCCTCAGGACAGGGTAGGCATTCGGCTGGTGAACGCCCCTCCGTCTCTTGTGACCATCTTCGCCATTGAAAAAATCGGGGCTATTCCTGTCCCGACATCGCCGTTGTGGTCTCGCGAAGAGATCGCTTTTGTCGTAAATAACGCCGAAATGAAGTACTTCGTCGTGAATGCTCCGCTAATGGAGCAGGTCGAGGCGGCAAAGCCAAGCTTTCAGCACGGCACCAAGGTCATCGTAATCGGGGGCGCCCCGGATCAGGTCAAGGCCGCCGGCAACCTGGTCTATGAAGAAATGCTCGCCAAAGGGTCGCCGAACCTGGAAGCCACCATGCTCGACGCTTACGATATCGGCGTAATACTCTACACATCGGGGACCACGGGAATGCCGAAAGGCTGCATCCATTTCGTCCGTCCCACGATAATCGAGACCCGCATCGTCAATCGGTACGTCTATCAACTCAAGGCTGGAGACGTGCTGGGTGGAGCGGCGCCTGTATCTTTTGCGGCAGGTTTCGGGACCTTCACTCTCATTCCGTTTGAAGGAGGGGCAGCCATTTCTCTTCTTCCCAAGTTCGTCCCACCCGATATGATGGATCTTATGGGAAAGCACAAGATAACCGTGCTGACCGGGCTTCCGACCGCATATCGCGCACTCATTAAATTCCCGGCATTCAAGAACTATGATATCAGTTCGGTGCGGCTCTTCACCTCCGGGGGCGACGCGCTTGGCGCCGAAACGCTACAGAACTGGACCAACCTCACCGGCAAGCCCATCTGGGAGGGACTCGGAGGGACCGAAATGCTCCATCTGGTCACTTCCAACACCATGAATCCTCAGCCAGTCCCGAACTCAATCGGAAGGGCCCTTCCCGGCGTCGATATTCGAGTTGTGAGCGCTTCGGGCGAGGACTGCAAACCGGGCGAGGTTGGCAGCATGATACTCAAAGGCGCTTCGGGGACTCTTTACTGGAAGCCTTACGACAATAACGAGAAACTGCTCAAGTCGCAAAAATCCGGAGTAGTTGACGGCTGGAACAAAATGGGCGACGCGGTCTACATGGCCGAGGACAGCAACATCTTCTTCGTCGCTCGCGAAGACGATATGATCAAGAGTTCCGGTTACCGGATCGCCCCATCGGAGATCGAGGAAGCGATGGCGCAGCATCCGGCGATAGCCGATGTAGGCATAGTCGGCATCCCCGACCCTGAGAAAGGGCAGATAGTCAAGGCGGTCGTCGAGTTAAAACCGGGGTTCACCGGTTCGGATGAGTTGACCGCAGAAATAAATAACTTTCTAAGGGACCATATAGCCGTCTATAAGCTTCCTCGCATTACGCAATACATGGACAAGCTGCCGAGGACGCCAACCGGTAAACTGTTGCGCCGGTTGCTCAGGTAAGTTTTCCGACTTTTTATGACTCCGGGGCGTTCGGGACCTGCCGCGCCCCCGGAGTCACCGCGCCTTACGGCGGTATCGGAGCGGTCCCAACGATTTTCATATCTATCGAGGTGTTCTTGCCTGCTCGCCGCCTGCTTTTGTTTTTATCTTCTTATCAACCTTCTGACCGCTCAGAATCAGCCTGACCATAGTCAGGAGCTCCCCCATTCCCGGTATGGCTCATTTATGCAGCCATAGGCGCCAAGCTCCATAGCGCGCTTGATCATAATGCGGCGCCCGGCTGCACAGAACAATAAGCTTACACTCGCGGCAGGATGCTTTGAGCTTCGATATGACCGTTACGCCGTATGCGAGCACACCATCGCAGTCGATAAGGATTATCGTGTTCGCCTCTTCTTTTTCTTCATCTGATGCTATCATTGAACGCACTTGGCATGAGGGATAGATCCGCCGTTCTTTATGGACTATACAAGATTTGTGCCCGGCGCCAATAACTTTGTGTTAAACTAAGCGTGAATTAAGGTGGGGGTGCGGGAACTCGACCGAGTTTCCAAATCAGGCCGACGAAAGGGTGAAACGCATGGCTCAGGCAAAGCAAGGAGATACCGTGAGGGTTCACTATCACGGAACTCTGGAGGATGGCGCGGTGTTTAGTTCCACATACCAGGAGAAAGAGCCTTTTGAATTTACTATCGGTCAGGGAAGCGTACTTCCCGAATTTGAGCAGACGGTCATCGGTATGAATGTTGGAGACTCCAGGAGCATTTCAATTCCTCCGGAAAAGGCCTATGGTCATCACAAGAAGGAATTCGTGTTCGTGATGAACAGGGCCATGGCCCCGGCCGGCCTGAATCTGGAGACGGGCAAGAAGCTGCAAATTCGCACAAACAATGGACAAACGGCGATCGCGACAATAACGGCCATTACTGAAGAGAGCGTGATTCTTGATGCAAATGACCCGCTTGCCGGTAAGACGCTCAAATTTGACATCGAATTGATCGAGATACTCTGATTGAAAGCGGGCAGCCTGTTGAATCGTGAGGAAGAACCATATATGCAAGAGCATCAGGAGTTGGTCGCTAGACTCAAGAAGAAATACCCGATGTTGTGCTACTTCACGGACAGGCCTTTCGGAGTGGAAATCGAGTTTTATGGTCTGGACTATTACATCTTGCCGCCGGACAACGGCATAATAAAACCTTACAACATCCATTCTGAAGCCCGTGACGGCAGAAGTTTCCAACAATTACTCGATGACTACGGACTGAATCTTGGCGCGGACAATCAGTCCTGGCATCTTGAAGAAGATCGTTCCATAGTTCACCGATACGGCGTGGAACTTATAAGCCCTATACTTCACGGTTTTGAAGGATTAATGGAATCGCATCGTTTCCTGGAGTTGCTCGGGGAAATCCGTGGAGTGCGAATAGACGAATCGTGTGGATTTCACGTTCATCACGGCGTGGATGTCAAACATTATAAGTGCAAACGTCTCAAAGAGCTATTAAAAATTGTCTATTCGATGGAGGACTATATTTATCTTCTGATCGCCGGGGGCAGGATCGATAAAGCTACTTGCCGCCCTATCGATCTTGATGTCGATTTATTCCGTCAATTGAATGACTGTGAGGAGACATGCAAGAATAACGGTTGCAAGATCAAAGAACTATGGTATTCCAGCAATAATGGGTATGATCCAACTCACAAGGCATCTGATAGGTACGACTTAACACGTTACCATGGCCTCAATCTTCATTCATATTGGTATCGATCCACTATTGAATTTCGATATCACTCTGCTGTTCTCCATCAAATAGATGAAGCCATGCAATGGATTATCTTTACACAGTTTTTAGTCGAACTGAGCGATGGGCGTGTGCCGACAATCGACTATCATTCAAATGTAAATAAATGGATGAAGACGATTTATAAGATGTATCTGGCATTTGGCCATATGAATCGCATTAACGGTTTTGCACACGGGAACTAGACAAGATGTGCGATATCTTTGCGCTCTCGGCGGGAGTTAATTATACGGCCCAACATTACTTGCCGATTTTTGCGGAAAAGGGCAAGCGAAACATGAACGGGTGGGGTATCGGATTCTATCGCGACAACCATGCCCTGGTGGAAAAATCGGCTGAGCGGGTCTATGACAGCGAGCAAGTCCACGAGGGCTTCCAGAGGCTGGCAAGGGTTGTAGACAGCCGAATCATCGTCTCGCACATTAGCTGTCCGCTGAGCGGTGGAAGTCATACTGCCCAGAATCATCCATTTTCCTTATCGTTCCTCGACCATGCATGGCTTTTTGTGCATACCGGATTGATAGAAGAAATTCAAAATTATGAAACGACCAACGCTCCAAGAATAGATGTCGATGTTTACCCTGCCAGAGTATTCGAATACTTGAGGGACCAACTGATCTCTTATTTGGGGTACACACCTTACGAAAGCCTCGGCGGATCGCTCGTAAAAAGCATTAGAAACCTGCTTTCGGACTATCCCGGGCGTTATTCGTTTTTTCTGGCCAACGAGTCCGTGCTTTTCGCCTTTTCCAATTTCCGGACTTTGATGCTCCTGAAGGAATCGCAAAATTATGGAAACAGCCTTGTCCTCACTTCCATCAGGGAAGGACTGAGCGAGAAAGAGTGGATTGCGGTCAAGCCGGAAAGAGACACCCTGGGAAAGCTTCTGGTGGTGGCGGGACCGGACGTATTGTATCTGGGCGACGTATCGCAAGAGGCATTTGTCTAATACGAGGCGATACCCGATTATGTGCGACTTATTCGCCCTGTCTGCGGCGACAAATTACTCAGCGCCCAAGTCCCTGCCTATTTTTGCAGCCAAAGCGGGCAGGAATATGGACGGCTGGGGCATCGGATTTTTCAAGAGGAATCGAGCTTATGTAGAGAAATCAGCAGCCCGGGCCTATCAGGACGGAAGGTTCCATGATGGTTTCCAGAGGCTTGCTCGAGTCGTCTCCAGCAAGTTTATCATCGCGCACGTGCGTTTACGAACCAGCGGTCCGGTCGATGAGTGTCACGCCCACCCTTTTATCCTGCCGTTCAATGGTCAAGACTGGATTTTCGCCCACAATGGGAAGGCCCCTGCTATAGAGTCTTATCGAAGTAAGGAGGTTCGATTGGATGAGGTAGTCAGTGATTCGGCGAGGACTTTCGAGTATCTTCTGGACGGTATCGCGGCGCGCCACAAAAGAAGCAGCGAAATCTTCGGCCTGTTCAGAGCAGTTGCTGACACATCCAGGCAACTTATTGAAGAATACCCCGGATCATACAACTACCTTTTGACTAACGGCTGGGTATTGTTTGCATTCAGCAATCACAGGCAATTCCTCGTGCTCAAGGAAAGCAGCAATCTCGAAAGCGGCTTGCTCCTGACCACAGTAGAGCACGGTTTAAGCAAAGAAAACTGGGAAAGGTTTTCCAGACGTGCAGAATCTACCGGCTTTCTAATGGCGCTTGTGGGAAGTGACATACTGCTGAAAACAGACCTGCGATGAAGCAGCGTCAATGGACCTCCATGTCCGTGTCGTGACTCATACAATCCCAAACGCCTTTGGGATCGCACTCACTGCAATGGTAGTGCTCACCGTAAAGCAGTCTGTGTTCATAACGAACAGCCTCGTCTAAAGGCAGCCGACTATTACAGTGCGCGCATACGACAAACTGAACGGTTTCTTTTTCCGCAGTCATATTTTAACTCATTCTTCGCGCGGCTTGGGTTTGTGCATCGGCAACCCATACACCGTGTCAATGTAATATAAGCAATTTTCAGGACCCAGTTCTTCCACTTCTCTGCGGAACTTCCTGCAAATCTCCAGCCCCTTTTCGCGTGCGCCCTCGGGAAAACCTTTTTCATCGGACAAATACCGCTTCTCGATTTGGTCGAGCTTTTTCATGTACTCTTCATAACTGATTTCCTCGACGGCCATTTTACCTCCACGCCTTTGCAGGCATCAACTCATTCGGGTTCTTTCGTTGCATTCTCAAAATCGTTAAGGGCTTTTTTGGCAGTTGCAATTAAATTAAAAAAAGTCTCCGACTGATAAGTATCAAATCCGCCACAACCCATATCGGAGGACTTGTCGAAAACATCCTCCTTATCAATGTAAGTTATCAGGGCTTTTGCAGCATCAAAGAATTTCGTGAATTTATCGTTCATTTTTCTCCACCTGCCAAGGGGGCGCATCAGCATTCGAGCATGGTCGAATCAGAAGATATGATCACGCCAGGCCGCCCTATGCGTCACGGTTGCGATCATCCGACCGGGGCGCCTGGCTTCCTTTTTCGACCCGGCCCCCGAATCTTGCATCAAACTCGGATTTGAAAGCCTCGATCGCCATGGCCTCTTCGGACCTGCCCAAAAAATACAACGCCATACCTTTAAAGACCAGGGCTTCCTTCATAAGGGGGTCCTTCACAATGGCTTCTTCAAAAAAAGGCAAGCTTTCGGCGTATTTGGTAAGACCCAGCAAGGCCTGGCCTTTGGCCGTCAAAGCGTAGGCAGAGTGGGGCTGCTTTGCCAGAATCAGGTCCAAAACCTCGATAGCCTCTTCACACCGGCCCATATCGTTCAACGCAAAGGCCTTCAACTGCATCGCTTCAAGATTCTGCGCTCTGAGAGCCAGTTCTTTATCACAGCAAAACACAACCTCGGCCAGAAGGCCCTTCTCAGCCAGCCGCTTCGCCCCGTCCAGCCAGGTTATCTTGTCTTCGGGGGTAACCTCCAGGATTTTCATCATCACGGCTTCGTAGGTTGCTTCGACGGTGCGCCTGCCGGTGAACGCCACCGGCACGCCATGGCCGGGAAGCAGGTGAACGATCTGTTTTTGCATCAACTGCTTGAGCCCGTATAAATACTGGTCCAACCTTCCCCCGGCGGCTTTGTCGACATCGGCCATCGCATCGGCAAGCGCCATGTCGCCGGAAATAACCGTCCCGGTCGGTTCATGATACAGGCATATGCCGTCAATGGTGTGGCCCGGCGTGTGGATCACCTCCCATTTAAAGCCGCTCAGCTCGAGGGTTTCCCCGCCAACGAGTTCGGTCGGGGGAAATCCGGCCTCGGTGATCAGATTCTTGAACTCCTGAGGACCTCCAGCATGCATGATGATCTCGACATGTTTGTTTTCCGCAATAGGGGGGAACCTCAGCATTTCGAACACCCCCATGCAGTGGTCGCGGTGTCCGTGAGTGAGCACCACCTTACGTATGTCCAAAAGATTATACCCCAGCCTCTCCATCTCCCCGAAAATAGTGTAATCATTTCCAGGGTCCACCAGGGTCAGGTAGTCACCCGCAAGCACATAGACATTGCTGGAATGATGGTAGCCGATAAGAAACCTGCTGTTTTCAAAGACAGGATGATCGACTGTTAGAATTTTGCCGATTGAGAGCCAGCCGGGGTGAGCCGGTTCCTCCTCCGGCAGTTCTTCATCCTCCATCAGGGGCTTAATCCCCTGGTTCAATTCTAGCTTACCATCCTCTTTCGCCTTGTCAGTCATCTCATTTCCTCAAAAAATAAACGCCAGGCCGATACCGATTAAGACCCATCTTCGCATTTTCCAGCCGGTTCGAATAGTTTGCCTTCGGACTTATAGTATACAAAGGCAAGAATTACAATTCCATCCAGGCGCCGGTCCCAGCCGGGCGCAAGCAATCCGATGATAAAAAACCCCCCTCTTCGGACAAACCAAAAAGGGGGATTATGGATTCGATTGCGCCTCTCCCCTGGCAGCAGGGGAGAGGGTGCTGAAGTCACGGGTTTGCAGTGGCTAGCCGATGTAGTCCAGCGTAAAGTGCATTTTCATTTTGTCATCCGGCCACCACTTTTTGCTTATTTTTTCCTGGCCCGGATAGACGTCTTTGCCGTCAATTTTGTCAATCTGCAGCTCGACGAAATTAAATTCGGTGAGCTTGTGGTTCTTGATGACCTCAGACGGCAGCAGGACAACCAGGCCGGTCTCCTTGGCGCACTCCCATTCAAACGCTTCGTTGGGGGCCGAGGTCTCCTGACCGGTCTTGCCCGAGTAGATCTTGAGCAGCTTGCCCTGGACCTTCATTTTCGGCTTCATGTTGAATTGTTCGTACAGCTCGTCGGATATGTGCCACCAACAGGCTCTGGCGTTGGCAGCCACGTATGCCTTAACGAGCATGGGGTCAAAGCCGCAGACCACCACACGGCACTTTTCCGGCATATCAAACCTCCTTTTTGCTTTCGTTGATTTCCGCTTTGCTCAACTGGCAGCGAAGATCTTCAACCTTGCTGAAGCAAAAGACCATGAACTCTTGGGCCTCGGCTTCGCTGAGGTGGTTCGTCTCAACAAGCCTTCTGACATAGGGATAAAGATTGTCGTGTATCTCCTCGGTGAATTCAAGGAACACATGTTCGTTATCCCCGTCGGGGGACGCCCAACTCAGAAAACCTTTTTCCCAGTTGTCCAGCATGCCCTTGAGGACCTCGAGTTCTTCACGGACGTTTTCCTCCATGCTAGGCCTTCTTCCTTGCGTCATAGGCATAGCACTTCTTCACCACGTTGAAATCCGCCACACACCAGTAATGGGGCCAGTGGATCTTCTTGCACCAGCCGATAATGTCTGCGGGCGGGAACTTGGAGCCTTTGAGAACAGGCTTCAAGTGCCTGCACTGCCAGCATATATGGTCACTCTGCCTTTCCGGGACAAGAACGGTGTCCAGGAATTCTTCAGGCGTCAACTGTTGTGACATGCAACACTCCTTTCGTAATCTACCAGTCTTTGACTTCGCCTTTGGCCAG
>CAVSIN010000020.1:0-120262 GCA_963727975.1 uncultured delta proteobacterium
GCGGTAGGGCCATTCGGGTCCAGGGACATTGCAACCATCCCGAGGATGCCGCCCCGGTGGGCGATGAGCTTGTTTTCGTACTGCCCCCGCACGTAGAGCGCTTCCTGCCCTTTAAGCCGTTCACCGATCCAATTCATGTAGATATTCAGGGGCTTCCGGAATTTCAACTGGATCGTCTCTTCCGGCAGGAGCTTTCCTTCCAACCGCTCCTGTTTGTGAAAGACGGCCTGATAATCCTTAACCTTGGCGTAACTCAGCTCCATTTGCTCCAAGAGGGAGGTTAAGGCGTCTTTGGGGTCGGAAGCTGATAAAAGACGGGAAGAACGGCCGCACAAAAGATCAGCGCCAGGAGAACGCAGGGTCGAGCCCGGACGGCCGTTTTAGCCTGTGACTTATCTTTCCTCATGGGGTCCTCCTGTGAACAAGCCACGACAACTATGCGTTATTTGCCGATCCTGGAACACTCACTTCGTATAATCACTGCCCGGCAGACTACTTGTGCGTTTGATACTCTATTCCCTGCCAGTCCTTTCCGGGAGGGTCATCATGAAATTGAGCGCAGCGGGAAAGGTAAAAGTTTGTCGGGGCATCTTCAGGAAATCTTGCGGACAGGCTCGTGAAAATCTCGCAGGCTTTGTCCCAGTCCTGAGACAAATATGCGTTCAACCCCCTGGTGAACTCTTCACACAACTGGTCGGCGCGGCCGCGTTTCCCTTCAGTCCTCCTGCCCACCAGTTCGTAGATCGCCTGTCCTTCGCTCTTTCCTTTCACCGCGATCAGACCCAGCGGCCTGAAGAAGAGCTTTTTGGACGCTGCTTCGTAAGTTGCCCTGGAAACAATAATCCGGGTCCCATATAATTTGTTCGCTGCTTCCAGGCGGCTGGCTATGTTGACATTGTCGCCCATCACGGTGTAGTTCATCCTTTCGGTCGACCCGACGTTTCCAACCAGGGTCTCCCCTGAGCTGATCCCGATTCTGGTGACAGGCGCATTTGCCTTCGTCTGCCCATTTCGATTGAGTTCGGCCAGTTTTTCCTGGCAGGCCAAACCAGCTTCACAGGCGTGAACGGCATGATTGCCGTCATGAGGCCGCGCCCCAGAAAGCCATGATAGCGTCTCCGATATACTTGTCCACCGTTGCTCCGTGAGAGCTCGAGTATTCTGGTGAGTTCGTCGAAGTATCTCCGATAGGTGCAGCATCAGGTTTTCGGGGGACATCAACTCCGCGATGGACGTAAAGCCGGATATATCAGAGAAAAATACGGTCAGTTCCCTTTTTGCCCGCCCAACTGGGCCCCTTCTCCCGTGCTTATGAGTTGACGCACCAGTTCGGCGGGAACATACCTCCTGAAAGCATGAAGCCCTTTTTGCATGGACGAAATGGCGTCGCGCGTCAACTGGATTTCCTTCATGCGGGATGGAATGTGGATTTTTTCGTCCAGGTTGAAGCTCCTGATTTTCACAGTGGCTTCGGCAATGAGGCGAATGGGGCTGGTGATGCCCCGGGAGATCGCAAAGGCCAGCAAGACGGCAAGCCCAAGCATAACCCCGGAGATAAGGAGCATTATTATCATCTCGTGCTTGGCCCCGCTCATAAAATATTCTTCGGGGACCACTATGGCAGTTTTCCATCTCTTGGGGAAAGGCTGGGGAAATGCCATGAAGGATGCGAGCCAGGTCTTTCCCCCGCTCTCCACCACGATCCTGCTTTTCCCTGTGCTCAAATGTTTCCCGTATGCGGCGCTAAGGGGCTCCAGCCCGAGTTCTTCAACCCTGACCGGACGCATGACCCCGTTTTGCTCCCTTATTAGTGAGGCAAGTTCCGGGTAGGCAACTATTTCACCCTTATGATTGATGATCACCTCGATGCCGCTTTCCCCGATTTTTTTCGTTTTCAGGAAATCGGATATTTCATCCAGCTCGATATCCATTGCCCAGACGCCATCTAATTTTCCATCCGGCCCGAAAACAGGGTAAGAGGAGGTAATTGCCGGCCTTCGGCTACTAAAACTGATATACAAATCGGTCCAGGAGCTTGCCCCCGTCTTCTTTGCTCCCACATACCAGGGACGGACCCTGGGGTCGAAGTCGATGAGATTTGACTTCTCCATACGGGCCACTTTAAGCGCGGCGTCCCTGAAGATAAATGAGTTGGTCGGCGGAGAAGAGCAGGAGTTGATGATCCAGCTTTGAATATTTCCGTCAGGCAGCCTGCGCGCGCTTATATAGTTCCCCTGTTCGTCCCCGAGATAAAACATCGATACCTGCGGATAAGACCTCAACACCCCGAGCGTGTACATTTCAATCTGACTGAAATCATTGCCTGAAACAGCTCCGAGCTCGGTGAGCTTCGAACTCGTTTCAACCACTATCGATGCGGGCATGAAATAGTTGCTTGTTTTTTCGATCGTCGCTTTGGAAATTTGTTCGACCAGATCATCGCTAAGGGCCGAAACGATAGTCTTATCTTCGTAGAAACTAAAGAAGATGATGGGCAGGGCCGTGGTAATCAGCAAAAAGATGAAAGCCGTCAACATCATGGTGTGAAAGCTCACACTTTTGAATATGCCTGATATTGCCGACACCCTCATCCACCGGTCCCGTAGAGTTTTAAGCCAGAATAATCCATCACATTATGCGCTAAGCATCCAAACCGCATTTTCGGATCGATTCTGCCCCGAAAAAACTTCTGGAACAACCCTAAAGCCGACAAAACAATTCAATCTCGCAATCGAAGGCGCCAATGACAGGCCAATGAGAGTGGTTCCTGCAATTTCAGGGCGCCTCCTTTCCCGCAGTTGACAACTGTGTTTCCCGCCGCCCTTGATACGAAATTGCGTTCAAGTGAGTGCCAATAGAAGCTGAAAAGCTCGGGGAGCTTTGCCCCCCCGGCCCCCATCGCCGCTGCGCGGCTCATATGGCGCTGCGGCCGCGGCCCAGCAGGTGCTGGGCAACCGCCGCCGGCGCCGAGCGCTTGGCCTCGCGCGCCTGCGCGCGCGGCCAAATCTTGCGGGGTGCGGGGATCTTTAGAGTGAAAAATCACTTCCCCGCTCTTTTCGATTACTTCAATCTTGAACGCAATTCTTCATGATGCTCGCGTCGCCCGCGAAGCATGAAAATAGGGCTATTTTCAAGGCAACTCGGTATGAAATCGCCAAGCAACGTCCTCACAGTTGTCCTTTCTCGCACAAAATCAGTAGAGTGGAAATGAGGATGAAAAGTCCGGACGCATGGACAAATCTGAGAACGACAATAACTTATATTCAGTAAATAATAAAACATTCTGATCGGATTGAGTTCAGGGAGGTAAAAACATGAAGGTTAAATCCGCTTTGATGATAGCCTGTTTGGCTCTTGCCTGCCTCATGATCGTTGGGACAACGAGGGCCGAGGCTCAATGCTGCTGGGGCGAATGGATTGCCGCGCCTTTCGTGGCGGCGGGGACGATAGCCGAGGGAGCTGTTGTGGCGTCGGCCGCTATCGTGACGGCCCCTTTCACTGCTCTGAGTTGCGGGACTTGCGGCGTTTGCAATAAGTGCAGCTCTCCAAGGTAGCATACGTCCCCAAGTGCGATCACTGCTGGGGACGAATCGATCATTATTTGATTTCGGCTTAAACTCGGAATTCGGGTGGCCCGGGCCATTTTGCCCGGGCCAATTAAGGCGCAGGCGCCTAGCAACGATTCAATCCGCAGACCTGAGCAATTTTTTGCCTTAATACCTTCGACAGGTGGTCAAATGAGTTATTCGCCAATATCGAGTCGAACTCGTTGCGATAGTTGGTCACCAGGCTCGTTCCCGCGACAGCGACATCGTATACCTTCCAGTTCCCGTCCTTGAGGTGGAGGTAATACTCAAGCGAGACCGGGCCGCCCCGGTCGTTTACCTGCGCCTCGACGGCCACATAACCTTCGTATATCGGCCTGAGCTTGTAATCGATCTTTTGTTTGGCGTATTTTCCGATGTCTCCCACGAATGTGTTAAAGAGCAGCTTGCTGAACTCCTGCGTGAATTCCTGCTGCTTTTCAGGGGGCAGGCTTCTCCAGCGAGGTCCCACGGCGAGCCTGGATATCGCCTCGAAGTCAAAGTATCGATCGACGACCGCGTGAATCTGTTCTCTGCGGGCGCGGGTATCTTGGGGGTGCTGCTTGAGCACTTTGATGATCTGCTCCGTGCCGGTTTGCACCACTGCCTGCGGGTCCTGGGCCGCTATGGCCGGTGAGCCCCGCAAACAAAGACAAACCACGAGGATGAGCGTTTTGAAAATAAAACCTTTATTCACCGATCCAATATGTGAACGAGTTACAAACACTGTCGATCCTTTCTCCCATCTGCGGAGACGCCCGGCAATTTCGAAGGGAAGAACCACCCTGCAACATCCACTCAAACCGTGGCTCCCGCATGACGGGTATTCGCTTAAAGACTATCCTCTTCCCGCGCCGCCAGTTCCCCAGGGGGTTGGGCCATGTTGCGGGTTTCACTGTTTGCCTTCTTCCCGTGACCAGTTCCGGCGAGACATTCTCCCCGGACAAACTCCACCCGACCTCTTTATATTAAGGTAATCATCTGCATACCCCGGGTTGGTAATTTTAGTTGTGTGCGTCAAGTTCTGCAAATTCGATCAGGGCATACGGCGCCTAGTTTTTTGTTTTCCTTACTGCTTCAACCGACGAAGCGAGCCCTGGAGGGCCGCCGAGAATGGGTCCAACAGTGACTCGTCGGAGGCGGCCCTCCAGGGCGGCCTCTCAGGCAGCGATACCTAGTCGCAGCTTCTTTTGTTCTTGGAGTAGATCCATATTGATGTAACGGCTTGCTTCCAGCCAGTCCTCGTGGGTCTCCACCGCCAAGGCACGGACAAGCCGCAGACAGCTCTCCCGGTTGGGAAAGATCCGCACTACGTGAGTTCTTCTCTTGATCTCCTCGTTTAGCCGTTCGAGCATGTTTGTGGATTTCATGTGCTTATGGTGTTGAAGCGGGAGACGGTAGAAGGCGAGGGTTTCCCCGATATTCTCTTCCACCCATTCGCACAGCTTCGGATACTTCTTGCTCCAGCGCTCAAGCCACTGCGCCAGGTCCTTTTGAGCCTCGGCAAGGTCCCTTCTGTCATATATCCACCGCAATTCCTGCAAGCAGTCGTCTACCGCTTTCCTCGGGAGGTGATCCAGGGCGTTTCTTAGGAAGTGTACGTAACAGCGCTGCCAGACGGCTTCGGGAAGTACCTCGGCGATGGCCCGTTTGAGTCCGGGATGATCGTCCGATACTACGAACTCTACGCCCCGTAAGCCGCGCCTTTTCAGTTCCACCAGGAAATCCTTCCAACTTGTCGCACTTTCACGGTTGGCCAGTTCCACGGCCAGGATCTGCCGTCTGCCCTCTGCGTTGATGCCGATGGCGATCTGCACAGCCTGGCTGCGGATAACCCCGTCATCTCTGACTTTTTCGTAGCGGGCGTCCAAGATCATGTAAGGATAGCTCTCTTCGAGGGGTCGCTTGGCAAACCGCTCCAGGCTCTCGTCCAAAGTCTTGTTGACCTCGCTGATCGAGGAGGCCGAAAACGAGTGGCCGCACAGCTCCTCGGTGATGGCTTTCACTTTTCTCGTGGACACGCCCTGGACGTACATCTCGGCCAGCGCGGAAACCAAAGCTTTCTCCGATCTTTGATATCTCTCGAAGAGTTGAGTGGAAAAATGCCCTTGCCGGTCCTGTGGCACTCGGAGTTCGAGCTTGCCCACGCGTGTTATCAA
Organism: uncultured delta proteobacterium; assembly: GCA_963727975.1. GTDB lineage: Bacteria > Desulfobacterota > Syntrophobacteria > Syntrophobacterales > Syntrophobacteraceae > SbD1. Next base: position 5,744 of record CAVSIN010000020.1, read on the forward strand.
AGACCGGCCGTAGTAGCCTGAACGGTATCCAACGCGCCCGTCGCTCCTTTCCCCTTTCTCGGCTCCTACCGCCTCTGTCATCTCCTGCTCCAACACTTCCTGGAGCACCTCACGAAGTAATGTCTTGAGGCCGTCCTTCTCCTCGCTGAAAATCTCTTGGAGGTTGATCCATTTGCGCTTACATTTGTTCTCGGTCATGGCATATTCTCCGTCTGTTCGGGTGGGTGATTCGTTACAGTGAAACACCCGTATGCCATGACCATCTTCTGCAAGTCATTCTTTTTTGCAGAACTTTCTGCACATTACCGTAATTTTTCTTATCGGCTCAGCCGAGAAGGGCTTCAAGGCCTGTCCCTTCACACCCGCCGGGTCGCGCTTACTCATGCCCGCGGGGAAAGGGATGGATGAAGGGCCAATTGTGAAGAGTGAGAGGTCAACAGTGAATCAAGAGGCGATAAACTTCGCGTGGCGCGGCAGGCATCCCGCTCATTCCCGACGGTCTTCCCGACCTCTCTGAGACAAGAGACGCGTCCGTCAGCGGGAGGTCCTCACCTGCTCGCCCGCACTTTTCCTTTCATGGAACGAGAATCGACGAGCCGGTGGTGCGCCGGGATTCGATATCGCGGTGGGCCGCGCCCGCGTTGGCCAGGCGGTAGGTCTTTCCTATCTCCACCTTTACGATTCCCCTTCCAACCACGTCGAACAAATCTTTGGCGTGTGCAAGGAGGTCATCGCGCCTGGCGGTGTAAGTCATAAGGGACGGCCGGGTGAGGAAAAGGGACCCCTTGACGGTAAGCACGCCGATGTCAAATGGAGGGACCGTCCCACTCGATTGTCCGAAACTCACCATTGTTCCGAAGGGTCTAAGGCAGTCCAGGGACTTCATGAAGGTGTCCTTGCCAACAGAGTCATAGACCGCGTCAACACCTCTTCCGTCGGTTATCTCCTTCACGCGGGCAGCGAAATCCTCCTCTTTGTAAAGGATCGTATGGCCGCATCCGTTGGCTCTTGCAATCCCGGCCTTTTCCTTCGACCCGACTGTTCCGATTACCGTTGCGCCGATGTGCTTCGCCCACTGGGATAGAAACGTCCCCACGCCTCCCGCTGCCGCATGGATGAGGATCGCATCGCCCGGTCCCACCCTGTAACACCCGTGAAGCAGATATCGGGCGGTCATGCCCTTTAACATTATGCCGGCCGCCTGAAGGGTGGAAATGCTTTGAGGAAGCACAACCAGGCGATGAGCCGGAATGACCCGCACCTCCGCATAAGCTCCCGGAGGAAGCCCCGCATACGCCACGCGGTCTCCGGCCGATACCTCTCTCACTCCCTCGCCGACAGCTTCGACTATTCCCGCTCCCTCCATTCCAATTACGGCCGGCAGGTGGGGCAAAGGATAGAGGCCGGTTCGGTGATAGATATCTATGAAATTCACCCCTATGGCCTCGTGGCGGACAAGCGCTTCACCAGGGCCGGGCGCCCCCGGATCGTATTGCTCGAAACGCAGGACTTCGGGTCCCCCGCTAGTATGCATCATAACGGCTTTGGCCATGACTTCCCCTTTTCAAAGCTGCAAGTATGCTTCACCATGTTTTTTCTTACGGCGGACGATGCGGGGCGGCATCTACAGGATTATGCCCCGCGTCTGCGCGTCCCTGCTTCACGCTTCATTCATTCGCCGTCCCGGTCCAATTTCTCTCGAAACAGCGCCGAATTGAGTCTTTCGCTTTTGGAATCAAATAGCCGGTTGTTTTTCCTGCGCGCCTCTTTTGCTTCCGCAGCGAAACATTCCAGCACGCGGAGGTCCCCGGGTTCAATCCCGCCCGCCCTCTGCTTTTGGTCCGCCTCGGAGAGCAGGGCGAGGATTCCAAAAGTGTAAAGTGAAAGGGTGGTGATGCGGCGAAACAGAAATTCCCTGTTTCCCGTTTGACCCCGGGCTATACTCCTGCCGTATAGCAGCAGACCGCTAAGAAGAAGGATTCTTGCGGCTTTGGCGCTTCTTTTCGCCTCGCGGACCGCCTTTCGCATCACCCTGTTCTCGAAGGCGGCGGGCCATTTCTCCCCTTTTACGAAAAGCTTCAACAGGTCGAAGACAAGAGCAAGAGGCGAGCGGCCCGATTCTTTGAGTTGTTTTTGTGCCTGGCGCATGCCCAAAAGTGCCGGGTAAATCGAGTGCAACTCGGTAGTGCCCTCGAAAATGGTGGCCACTCGGAAATCACGCATCCGCTTCTCATAGGGCAGGGTTTTCAGGTATCCCGCCCCTCCCGCCACCTGGAGAGCGTCATATACGGCGTCCCATGCGCGCGTGGTGCCGAAGAGCTTGCAGTGAGAAGTTTCGATGGCCACCCGAGAAAGCGGCTCGCTCTGGAGAAGTCCTGCAGCCAGGCGGTTCATCGACGAACAGACAGCCGCGCCGACCTCGGCGCGCACGATCTTTTCCTGAACGAGCTGAAAGCTCTTGATCGGGACCTGAAATTGAATCCTCGAAGAAGCTCGTTGAAGCATGTCCCTTGCCGATACGCTCATAAGAGAGGTCGAAGTGACCCCCAGACCAAGCCTGCCGTAATTTAGCACCGACATGGCTATTTTGAAGCCGTCGCCATCCCGGCCGATGAGGTTTTCCTTCGGAACGCGGACGTTGTCGAATTGGATGGAGGCGGTGGAACTGGCCTTGAGGCCCATTTTAGGCATTTCTTTTCCAATCCGCACACCCTCCCACCCGGTCTCGACGATAAATGCCCCCATGAATCCAGGCCGGCTCGGGTCGAGCTGCGCAAAAACCGTCATGGCTCCCGCATAATTGGCGTTTGTAATGTAGGTTTTCCTACCGTTAAGCACGTAATGGGGTTCATCCCGGCTTGCAAGTGCGATCGTTTCGATGTGCTGAGCGTCCGATCCGACGTGAGGTTCGGTCAGGGCGAAGGCGAAGATCATCTCTCCGGATGCCGCCGGGGTGAGGTATTTACGTTTCTGCTCTTCGGTCCCGAAAAGCTGGATTGCTTTTATGCCTATTGAAAGGTGTGCGAGGAATGTGAAAGCAAGCGGACATGTCGAGCTTTGACCATCTCATCGACCACTTTCAAGTATTCATGCAGGTTAAGACCCTGGCCTCCATACTCCGTTTCGATACTCAGGCCGAAAAACCCGCTCTGCCCCATTTTGCGCAAAAGATCGGCGGGTAGAGCGCCGTCAGCTTCGAGCATACCGGGCGGGTAATCTTTCAAAATGTCCCGGTAGCGCTCGACAATCACGCCTACCTTCGCCTCGTCCACTTCGGGAGGGTTAACGCGGATAAGTTCGAGATCGAACTCGCCCCTGTATATTTTCTCCATTAGCATGGCATACCTCGCTCACACCTATCTTTACCACGAAAAACAGGGCGTCAAGTAGCTTGAGGGTTTTGTTGCGGCTTTCTGTTTTCGCGAGGCCTTTTTATTCCCGGAGCAGCCGACGTTGAGTTCTTTGCGGCCTGTTGGCTCAACCGCTGCCTGACGATTCTCGATCGCCGCCGGTTTTTTCCGGCGCAACAAAGCGAAGGGTCCCGTCGGAATTGGTCACGCTCATGGACCTTTCCGTCGCGGAAAATCACAGCGGCGAAATCAAAGGACCAGCGATTTCCATGGATGGCGGTGGGCGTTCCCTGAACGGCAAGCACTTCGTCAGGGGTGGAACCGATTGTGAAAAAATTTCCCGGCGGTTCCGGGCCCGACGGGGCGGAAGGCAGGATGCGCACTTTCAGGTTGCCGAAATAGTTGTCGTATTCCGCAACCCGCCCGTTTTTGAACACAAGCTCGGCAAATCCGTAAAACCACTTGTCCCCTTCGACCCGCGTAGGGGTCCCCTGGACCAGCAGGACTTCCTCTTCACTCGATCCGATCGTGATGTGGGCGGGCGAGGTCGCGATCCTCGGAGACCCCGGGCTGCATGCGCACCCGCAGCGACCCGTCGAAATTATTGAACCTCCATACACGTCCGTTTCTGAACTGTATCTCGGAAAGGCCGTAAGTCCAGGTCTGGCCCTGGACACGGGATGGGGTCCCCTGGATGCCGAGCACTTCGGAGGTGGTCGACCCCAGGGTGAAAAAAGCGCTCGGCGCCGCCGGCTGAGGCTGGAGGAGGGCAGGGGGCAAAACGGGAGAAGGGGGACCGTAAGATCGGCGGAGGATTGCGGACCGGTTGCTTCCGATGGTTCCGCGGCTGTTTGGGGTTTTGGCCCCGGGCGAGTGTTCGACGGTCCGCGGGCCGGGAGTTTCCGTATCGACCGCGTGTATCGGGAAAAAACGAAGGAAGTTGCGTCAAAATGAAAACGGCTGCCGCCAATAGCAGGACAGGCAGGAGGATCTTTGCCCTGGAAAAGGGCCGGATATCGATTTTCGAGCCGGCTCCGGGCGGCGGGGGCGGCGTGAACTCTTGCGCTGGGCACGTTCGCGCCGCATGAGCGCCGGTCCCCGGGCCGGCGGCTCGTTGCGGGCCGTCCCGCCGAGCGTTGAGTTTCTTCCCAGCTCCCGGAAATACGTCTGTACGCCTCGTCGATTTCCCTGAACTTTTTCTCGGCAAACGCCCGGGTCTCGTAAGGTTTTGAATGGTGGCGATCCGGGTGCCATTTCTTGACAAGCGCCCGATAAGCCTGCCTCACTTCAGAGGGCTTCGAGCCCGGTTCCAACCCGAGCACTCGGAAATCAGCTTCTAATAAGACTTCGGGAGCCATGATCCGGAGTTCCCGTCTAATTATGGGTCACGCACGCAGTTCGGGAATCGGCAAAATATCATTATAACTATATATCAGTGCATTGAGGCGGCAAAAGGCGATTTTTGAACTTTAGTTTATAACAGAAATTACTGTCAATGTTCAGCAGAGGAACTATAATTCAGGTAGCACTGCACCAGGGTATTGGCCGGATAGGACCCACGGAAACATTCAAGCGCCCGGTCCCGGGGACCGATAATATTAAAGAGGCGGGAAACCGTATGCTCATACTGACCAGAAAAACGGGTGAGTCAATTCTGATCGGTGACGATATAGAGGTTACAATCACCTCAATCGATCAGAATAAGGTGAGAGTGGGAATTAAGAGTCCTGCGCACATTCCTATATACAGGGAAGAGCTTTACAGGAAAATCCAGAAGGAGAACAGGGCTGCGGCGCTTATCGGCAAAGACGAGTTCGAAAGTCTGCTCGATGTCTACTCGAGCGGTCGGCAAGGCGGTCCGCCGGACCGGAAATGATTTCCCGGAAGCGTCAATCGAGGAGTTTTCATGCAGGTTGATACGACCCGTTTCGGAACAATAGAAATAGCGGAAAAAGAACTGATCACTTTCCCCTGGGGGATTCCGGGTTTTGAAGAACTCAAGAGCTATGTGCTGCTGGAATATAAAAACGGCCCCTTCCAGTGGCTCCAGTCAGTGGAGGAGCCTTCGGTGGCTTTCGTGGTTTGCTGCCCCTGATTTCCTGGGCCTGGTATACTCGGCGCCGGATGCGAAAAAAAGGCTGATTAACCTGGAACATGATGAGGATCTGGTCGTCCTCAACATAGTCTCATTCAATCGGGAAAAAGGAGCCATGCGCTTTCATGTAAAAAGTCCGCTCCTGTTCAACGTTGCAGCAAGGATCGGCTACCAATGGACAATGGAGGCCGATGAACTCAAGGGCCATCTCACAATGCCCGCCGGTTATTCCGGAGAAACAGCGTGAGTGGATCGGACCTTGGGGATTAATAAATGAGACGAAAAGATATTGCAGGACAAAAACGGGGGCCCCGGCGGCTTCTCGGTTGCAAGCTACAACATCCATAAGTACGTTGGAATCGACGGTGTATTCGATCCCGAACGCGTCACGCAGGTCATAAAGGAATTGAAGGCGGAGATTGTAGGCTTGCAGGAGATCGACTCACTGTATTACAAAAAGGAAAACATGGCCGGTCTGATATCGGAAAAAGCCGGCCTGGAGGTAGTGCTTGGCCCGACCAAGCGAAACCGTTACGGCCATTTCGGAAACGCGCTGCTCACTTCATACACGGTGAAAGAGGTAAGACGGATAGATTTGAGCGTGTTCGGCAGGGCAGCCCAGAGGCGCTCTTGACGTGGACTTGCTCGTAAAGGGGGAGACCATCCGGGTGATAGTGGCCCATCTGGGACTGGGACCCAGGGAGCGCCGCAGGCAGATCAGGCGCCTGCTCGACATCTTTTGCTCAGAGCGCGACAGAATGGAAATAATGCTCGGCGATTTCAACGAATGGGTCCCGCTTGGGAATCCGCTGTGCCGGGTCCACAGTGTTTTTGGAAAATCGCCGGCCCTGCGGACTTTTCCTTCCTTCATGCCTGTCTTGCGCGCTTGACAGAATCTGGGTACGGCCCATGGCGTCCGTGGTGAGTATGTCGACCCACAAGACGCCGCTGAGCCGAAAGGCTTCGGACCATTTGCCCGTCAAAGCCGTTATCGATCAAGGCGGCAAGACCAACGGCAACGGGGTGTGCGCCCAAGCGACTTGAAGTGAGCGACCGGCCGGCATCCATCGCACAACGCCGGCTGCGCCTTATGAGTTCTAACTGCTCTTTTGCAAAAAAACGAGCCGCAGCGCCCCCAGGAAATAGGTCCTGCTGGATATGACCTTCAGCGGAAACGCCTTGAGAAAGTCGATCGATCCCTCCCATGCGCGTAAACCGGACGAAATTTTTGAAGTGCTCTCCGCCGGCAATTCTTTCCAGAAGACCCAAAAGCGCCAGGCCAAAAGCATGCCTCCAGTTCTGCGGGGCCGCGTAGTCGAAGACGATCAGCTTTCCGCCCGGGGCCAGGACTCTCAACATTTCACCCGCGACCAGCATCCTCGTCTGATAGGCGCCATTTCATGTAAAGCCAGACTGATAGTCACGCAGTCGAAAGACCCGGAGGCAGAAAGGCAAATTTTCAGCATTTCCGAGAAAGTATGCAACGCTCAGGAGGGCTTTTGTCGCGCGCCACCCCAAGCATTGCGGGTGAGAGGTCTATTCCGGTGACTTCGATCCCTGCCTTCGCCAGCATTATCGCCTGCTCTCCGGTCCCGCACGCCACATCCAGGATGCGACGGCATTTTTCAGCCTTCGCGCCCCGGACGATGTCCTTTCGCGCAGGTCTGAGAAACGGCCCGACAAGGATGTCGTAAAATGGGGCTACAAGATTGTAGAAATCGACTTTTTGCCGGGAATTGTCCCGGTTGGTTTTGCTTTTCATTCGAATCCTCATAACCGGCTTGGGTTCGCACTGAACCTGCGCACTAACCGGCGGAATCAATGTAAGTACTTTTTAAGAATCACAACAGAATATACTATTGGCGAATCGTGCGCCGATCATGCGCTAAGCCGGTATATCTCGAAAACAGGGCACTACTTTTTCCGATGCTTTATTCTCGAACCTTTTTTTGCCTGGCTATAGCCAATCTCTCGTGCCTCTCCAGCTTCGGCACCTTTTTTCTTTTTCCGCTCTTCATCACGGCCCATGGTGGAGATCAGGTCGACATCGGCATCATCATGGGAGCTTTCGCATTGTCTTCTGTCCTGTGCCGCCCCTGGATTTCAGATATGATAGACAGGATCGGAAGGAAGAAAAGCTATGCGGCAGGCTCTCTGATCATGACGCTCATGCCTCTTGCATACCTTTTTTTCAGAGGCGCGTCTCGATAGTTTTTATCTTCCTCTAATCATGGTGCGGGTGGTTCACGGGATTGGATTCGCGATTTGCATTACTGCCGCATTCACCTATATCGCCGACATAATACCCCATGAACGTCTGAACGGAGGGACTCGGGATGTTCGGGATATCCGGGCTTGCGGGGACCGCTATCGGCCCGGTTATAGCGGAGATCGTCATCCACAGGGCGGGATTCGACCTTCTGTTCATCGTTGCAGCAGCTATATCCTGTGTGGGGCTGATAATCCAGTATCCACTGAAGGAGACCTACGTTCACGTGGTCAAGCCGGCGGACTCCTCCTTTTTCCTGGTCCTCCAGAAGAGGCGGGTTTTCATGATAGCCGCCATAGCCCTGCTTTTCGGGTTTGGGCTGGCCGCCGTAAACGGGTTCGTATCGCCGTATGCGAGCGAAAGGCGGATTTCTTTCATATCGCTCTATTACATCGCATACTCTTCCGCCGCGATCCTCACCCGGCTGTTGGGAGGCAGATTTTGTTGACCGTCAGGGCGAAGACAAGATCATACCATATTCGCTTTCACTCACGGGCGGGGGGCTGCTGTTGCTGGTGTTCATGAAAGGAAGCGGTATGCTCTTTTTTTCGGGGTTTATGACCGGATGCGGCCACGGGTTGCTCTACCCCGCGCTGAACGCCCATGCCATCAGGGGGGAACCCAGGGATGTCAGGGGAAAGATCACGGGGGCCTACACCGGAAGCATAGACGCCGGGGCGTTCGTCGGATCGGTAATACTCGGCTATGTAGGCGAACTTGCGGGATTCCAGGCGCTATTCCTTGCAGCGGGCGCAGTGGTCCTTTGCGCCATATTTATCTTTGGAGCAAACCGTGGATGGGGGATGTGGAACCGACGCCCGGTGTCAGCCGATTAGTGTGTCGATTAGTCTGGCCCGGTTTTTAAATAATTGTTAACATACACCGCTGTTGAGAGTGGATAAGTTTACCGGGGATTGGAGCAACCCGGCACGGGAGTCCGGAGGGATTTCACACGTGAACGGGGAGCGAAAAGAGTAAGGATGAGCCATATTCAAGATTGCTGCTAAGCGTTGCGGGCCCGGGCCACACGGCGAGGTTACGCCAGATTGCCCGCAATGGAACCTCACTATTGATTTTGGAGGCTGCGAATGGATAAAGAAGAGAAACGCGAAGGTTTAACACGCCGCAACTTTATCAAAACCATCGGATTGGCAGGAATAGCTTCCACCGGACTGGATATTGGCAAAGCCGTCGCCGCTCCGGAACAGACTGAGTCCGGAAAACCAGCCCTTCCAAGGCGCAAGCTGGGTAAGACGGGCGTCGAGGTGTCGGTTCTCGCGCTTGGCGGGATGTTCGACACGATCAATAATCAGTTGCTGCTCAGGCAGGCGCTCAACTGGGGCGTTAATTTCTGGGACACCGCCGAGGCCTATGGAAATGGTTTGAGTGAGGAGGGTTACGGACGTTTTCTTACGCGAAACCCGGATGCCAGGAAAGAACTGTTTCTCACCACGAAGTTGCGCTCTCGGCGACCCCGAAGTCATGACAGAGGGCCTGGACAAGTGCCTCAAGAGGCTCTCCACGGATTATGTCGATTTGTTCTACGTGCACGGCATAAATGATTTCAGCGAAATAGCGGCCCCCAAGACTTTCAGGGACTGGGCTTCCGGAGCGAAAAAGGCGGGCAAGATCAAATTCTTCGGGTTCAGCACTCACACCAATATGGAAGACTGCCTGCTGGAGCGCAGCCAAAGCTGACTGGATCGACGCGGTGATGTTCACTTACAACTTCCGGATTATGAACACGCGCGAAGATGAAAGAAGCGGTCGCCGCATGCGTGGATAAGGGAATCGGGCTCGTCGCCATGAAAACGCAGGGGGGCGGACAGGTAAAGACGGACAGCGAAGCCGAACTGCAGATGGCAGGACGATTTCTCGAACGCGGCTTTACCGATAAGCAGGCCAAGATCAAGGCCGTACTGGAAAACCCGAACATTGCGAGCATCTGCTCCCAGATGCCGAGCCTGACGATTCTTTCGGCCAATGTGGCGGCGGCGCGGGACCAGACGCGTCTTAGCCGAAGCGATTTCGAGCTGCTGGAAAGATTTGCCGCTGAAACTCACGAAAGCTACTGCGCCGGGTGTGGCCGCATCTGCTATGAGGCGGTCGCAGGAGCGGTGCCGGTCAGCGACATTATGAGGTGCCTGATGTACTACCGCGATTACGGCGAACGCGACCTGGCGCGTGAGGTTTATGCCGGTTTGCCGGACGAGGCCAGGGCGAGGCTTACGCAAGTCGATTATTCCCTTGCGGAGAAGGCTTGCCCTCAGAAACTTGCAATATCCAAGCTCATGCGGGAGGCTTCGGAGATATTGGTCTAGCGCGCCCTGAAAAAAATTCGGATGCGAGTTTGCCCGGAGGCGGCTCCCGGCTCTGTATCATTGCTTCTCGGCGCCGTGGCGCAGCGATTTCCAGACACGGTCGATTCCCATCTTCTCTCTGACTTCCCGCATCGTTTCTGCCGCGATTTGCCGCATCTTGAGCGTTCCGTTCCAAATAATTTCATCAACTAGGCCGGGTTTGCTTTGATATAATGCCATCCGTTCGCGAAAGGGGCCCAGGAAGTTGTTCAAGGCCCTGGCGAGTTTTTCCTTTACCTCCCTGTCGCCGACTTTCCCGGCGCGGTAGCGCTTTTCAAGGTCCTCGACCTCCGAGCGGTCCTCATTGAATATCCGGTGATAAACAAATACGGGATTTCCTTCGACGGTGCCGGGAATATCGGCGTGAATACGCTTTGGATCGGTGAACATCCCTTTGACTTTGGCCGCCACCGTTTGTTTGTCGTCGCTCAGAAAAATTGCGTTTCCCGCCGATTTGGACATTTTCCCCCGGTTGTCCGTGCCAACAAGCGCCGGAATGTCGCTTAGAAGCGGTTCAGGTTCCGGAAACACAGGGCCGTAAGTGGAGTTGAACTGTCGGGCCAGTTCCCGTGTGATCTCAACGTGGGCCAGATTGTCCCTGCCGACAGGGACAAGGTGAGCGCGGGCAAGCAAGATGTCCGCGGCCTGGAGGACCGGGTAACCAAGAAGACCGAAGGGAAGCGACTCCTCCGCTATGCTGGCGTCCTGGGCCATCTGCTTGATGCTCGGAAGGCGCAGAAGCCGGTTCACAGACACCAGATTCTGCAGATATGTATGCAGTTCATGGGTTTCGGGCACGGCTGACTGGAGATATATGGCGCTCCTTTCGGGGTCTATCCCCGATGCCAGGTAGTCAAGCACAAGGCCTCGAGCATTCAAAAGGATTTGCCTTATGTCCTCACTGCTTCTTTTTGTGGTGAGCATGTGCAGGTCGGCGACTATGATGAGCGTTTCATACTCATACTGGAGCTTCACCCGGGCCGCCATGCTTCCCACCCAGTGCCCAAGGTGCAATCTGCCCGTCGGGCGGTCGCCGGTGAGTATCCTCTTAGGCTTCTGCGAACCCTTTTGATCAGTCATTTCTATTGTGCATGTCCCGGTCGCTTACAAGTGTCCCAGCATCCGCATGCGTTCTTCGGAAGCGGCCAGCCGTTCCTTCTCGAGTTCCGCCCTGAGTCAGCCTCAAGCGCTCCAGTTCAAGCAGGGCCGCTTCCCGCCCGCGCTCATCCAGTTCGGCTGATTTCATCTTTGAGGGCGCCGGCGCGAAGGGAGGCCTCCCTTATCTTGTCCAGGACCTCCTGTTCTCTTCTCGTAAAAATATTTTTCTTGTCCGCACAGGTGAGGCCGGTGGACGGTTCCATTGTTTTCTCCTCACATGCGCAGCATCCTAGACCTTCGTCAGATTGATCCTTTTTCATATGGTTCCCTCCAATGTAATAATAATTACGAACTTGGCATATAATAATGTTCACTACGGGTTTGCGAAAGATGGGCGCAGAAAGTGACGCCGTGGCCATACAGGCAGGAGCAGGCCAGGAGTTGTATCCGGAAGGAGAAGGCGGGGAATTCATGCGAGCGCAGGCGGACCTCACGAAGGTGCGAGAGGGGTCGAAACAGGCTTAAGCTCCCACGCAGATTTGCCGATACTTGCAGGCAGGCTGGTCGCAGTAGCCGGAGGCCTTGCCGAAACAGTCGAAGTTGCCCTCTCGAGCCTGCCGTTTGCGATAGAGAGGCGTCAGGGCCTCCTTGAGGCATTCTGCGCAAAGCCCGTGCGAGTACCCGTCAATGTGCGGGTTGCCCGCTTCCCCATGTTTCATGGCATCTTATGCATTGATACATCATAAGCCGTTCCTTGTTTCGACCGTCTTGCAAGATAGACTATGTTGCGTTGTTTTGAAGAGCAATGTTCGTGCCAGCGGCGCCATTTTGCACTCTTCCCGGTCTGACAACATTGTCACCGAACCGTCATCAAAAACATGAGCGCCATTTTTTTCCCACCCGGTTACGTTTCTTTCACCTCAGCCCGTCCGGGAAATCGCATCCACTTAACAATTGAATCGGACCTCGAATAGCTAAACTTGAAGATTCTGTTAAAATTTGAGAAAACCGGCAGACCCCGAGCCAGGGGCGCCCCGCGCTGGAGGCAGGCGCGTATTTTTCTGATTTTTCGATGAAATCGGTGTATTCTTAGGCTACTTGCCACGAGGAGCAGATGTGCGGAAAATAATGATCATGATGTCAGTTTTTTTGCTCGCGGCCTGCATATCCGAAGTAAAACCAATACTAAAGCCCACGGAAGTCGACATACCAAACAGAATCGCCGATCAGCAGAAGTGGCTGGATCAGGATATCGCCGCTAAAGCAATCACTCGCCGAAAAGCAATGCCCATAACGAACAAACTCAAACAGATCAAAGAAAAGTACGACCTGCTGCAATCTGCCGGGCCGCTCACCGCCAAGGATTCCGCTGAAATAAACCGAATGCTTGACAAAACCAGCGAAGCGATTTTCCGCGCAAAACAAAAAGTGCAAAAGCCTTTTTAATTATTAGTTTTGACGCGCGGTTTTTTCGATATCCCGATCACATTCGGAACAGGCAGTGGAAATTGGAGGGAATTATTTTCAATGCCTCCCCAGACTCCGTATCTCTCAAGGGTCATCTTCGATGTAGAGAGATAAACTGAAGCCGGCGGTCCGCCCTCGAGATACATTGCGCTCTTTAGGGACAGCGGGAGCGAGAGCAGGATTTCTATAAAATTGTGAACCGAAAGGGGAGCCCTGCTGAATATAAACAGGATATTTCCCTGAAAGTCCATTCCGGCCGCCAGGGCGCTCCACTTGGAATCCTGCCTGCTCCAGACATTTTGCTGGCTGCAAGAAATCATTCTTACGCTTTGTACGAATGATTGGTATTTTTGACGCAAGTCGTTAAAATCCTGACATTCACGATCAATTAGCTGTATTTCAGGGAGGTTTTCTTCCACCGGGTTGAACGCCAGGATGGTATTGGCCTTGCTGAGCCTTGGATTGTTAACATGACCGAAGTTTTTCATGAAGCCCACACTGGTCAAACCATTTTCCTGAAACATCCCGGCGTTGACTGTAGCAATCATTTGATGCTTCAAGGCCCATTCTTTGGTGGTGAGAGAGACTTTTCCGTGTTCCGTGGCGCACAGAAGCTGAAAGGAATAACGTTTGGGGTCGACCTTGACCACGGTGATCTCGTAAGGGTCGTTATCAAAAACCGATTCGAATTCAGCCACCAGCAAACCCTCATCGGCTTCCTTCCAGGCAATGGTATCGCTTGTAAAGGCGGAACCGCCGAACAGGGAAATCAGGCCGAATGCGGTCAGGCAGGCGGCCAGGATTTTACGCAGGATAGATGCCCGCATTGTTTTATTACCCCCTCAGAGCGAATAATTTGAGGGAAGAAAAACATTATTCTTCTAGCCGATCATTTTCGGGTAAAGCAACTTATTATACTCCAGTTGAGCGCCGAAGCTGCACCCCGCATCCAGTGCACGCAGATTCGGATCGAGCAGCCTTTCGGGCAGGATTTGCCGCAGGGCGCTGCTCGAAGCTCGTTTTGGATATCGGCAGGATGCCGGTTCCGGCCAATACGCCGATCATGACTACATTCGAGCCGCGCTCGGCGCTGACGGACCTTGCCAGTCCATCGGCATCCACCCGGATCAGGCCGGCAACGTGAGGTTCGACCATTTTGTAAAGCGCATCATGGTCGGGATAAACGCTTTGGCCGATTGTGACAGTGAAGGGCGCAACGGGCGTGATGCTCGTTATGACCACCGTTTTCGGGTTGCATTTGGGCAGCGCGCGAGCCGCCTCGAGCGGTTCGAAGGCGATCACGATGTCGGCTTCGCCGTCGGCGATGGTTGGGCTGGCGGCGCTTCCCAGTACTACGGAGGACTCAACGACCCCGCCTCTTTGCGCCATGCCGTGAATCTCGCTCATCAGAACCGGGAGATCCTCCTCCAGAGCCGCCTCACCGACGAGGCGCGTTGCAAGAAGGGTCCCCTGACCTCCAACTCCGGTAAAGAATATGCGCAAGGCTCTAATTTCTTTTCCCATCGGCATGATCTCTCTTTTCAGGAAATCCGTTTAGGACTGATCGAATCGCAGATTTGCGAACAGACGCTGCACCCGCTGCAAAGGGATTCGTTTATGAAAACGTGCTCGACCCCGCCTGAAGATTCAACATAAAAGGCCGGGCAGCCGAGTTCGGTCAGGCATTTCTTGCAGTCTGCGCAGGATTTGGATTCATCGGTCTGAAAAACTATCTTCTTTTTCTTCTTGATTATCCGGGTCTCAAAAAGAGGGCAGGGGCTTTTGGAGATAATTACCGAAACCCCGGCTTCGTTCATTTTGTCCTTGAAATCCTGTAATACCTCCTGGCTCTTTTTGACCTGGAGAGGATTAATCGTGGCGACCTGGCTCACTCCGCATCCCCGGACCAGCTTCTCAAGACTCACTTTGGGCTCGATCTTGCCCTTCGGGGTCAGTTCCACGCCCGGGTTGGGCTGATGGCCTGTCATGGCGGTGGTTCCGTTATCGAGAATCACGAGCAAGAATTTGTGGTCGTTTGAAACGGCGTTTACGAGGCCGGGAATCCCGGCATGGAAAAATGTGGAATCGCCGATGAAAGCGACGACCGGCCGGTCGAGCACCTTGCTGAATCCTCCCGCCGTGGAGACGCCGGAACCCATGCAGATGAGGAAATCGGCCATTTTGAGCGGTGGAAGAACGCCCAGGGTGTAACATCCGATATCGGTGGGATATACCGCTTCCTCTCCAAATACCTTCTTCACCGAATAATAAGTCGCCCGGTGGGGGCAGCCGGGACAGAGATTGGGCGGCCTCTGCGGCAGCTCAGGCGCCTGGTAGACTTTCGGCTGCTCGTAATCGATGCCGAAAAATCTGCTGATCGCGTTTTTCACCTTTACCGAATCAAGCTCGAAAGCTTGAGGAATCAATCCCTTGCCTTTGCCTGCAATTTCAACCGGGAGTTTCGATTCCTGCGCGCAGATCTTTGCCGCCTCCTCGATGAATGGCTCGAGCTCTTCAACCACGAGGGCCTTCTTTACGCCGCGAAGAAATTCGGCGATCAGGGCTTTAGGATGAGGATAGGTAAAGCCAAGCTTCAGGATTTTGATTTTGTCCTCCAGGCCCATGCCGGCTACAGCGTCGAGCACATGGAGAAAGGAGACGCCGCTTGTAATGATGCCCAGTTCGCCTTTGCCGGAAATAAAATTAAGAGGACTGCCCTCGGATTCGGCGAGCAACTTCTGGGTCCTTTCAAGCAAGGCCAACCGCAATTTCCGGCCCACTGCGGGAATTACAACCAGGTTGAAGGGGTCTTTTTTGAATTCACCCGAAAAACCCTTGCCTGGTGGAATCGCGCCGATCTCCACAGGCCCCCGGCAATGGTTTACGCGCGTCGTGGTGCGCAGAAGGCAGGGCGTGCCGAATTTTTCAGAAATCCTGAAGGCTTCAAGCGTCATCCGCGTAAGCTTCCTGCGGAGTCGATGGCTCGAGCATCGGGATCCCGGAGAGCCTTGCATAATACCTGGTATCCTGTTCGTTCTGACTCGAATGAAGGGATGGATCATCTGCGACCACGATCACCATGCCCGCTTTCACCCCCACGTAGGCAAGAGTCATAAAGGCATCGGCGGCCACGTTGAGGCCGACATGTTTCATCGAGCAAAGGCTTCTCACGCCGCAAATCGCTGCTGCGCAGGAAACCTCCATCGAAACCTTCTCGTTTACGGAATACTCGACATATATCCCGGCCTCATCGCCCAACTGGGCGAAACGGTCGATAATCTCCGAAGAGGGCGTTCCCGGGTAGGCGGCCACAACGCCAACTCCACTTTCGAGCGCCCCGCGCACAATCGCTTCGTTGCCCAGAAGAAACTGAGGCCTGTTGGTTTGAGGAATCAAAAGTTCGTGCATCAAATGTCCTCCATCGATAAGACAAAGCAGATCCCGCCCACTAAATTTCCGGTATGTTCGTCTAACATTTCATCTCGAAAAGAGTAAACAGTTTTTTCGGTTCCTGTCCGAATTGCAAGGACGGGGGACGGAGGACGGAGGACGGAAGACAACCACGGATGGACTCGGATGGACTCGGATGGACTCGGATGGACACAGATGGACACAGATGGACACAGATGGACACAGATGGACACAGATGGACACAGATGGACACAGATGGACACAGATGGACACAAAAATAACTCCTCTGGGTTCTATCGCTACGCGAGGAATAGTGAAAAACCAACTTTTTGAACCACGGATGTACACGGATGGACACAGATGGACACAGATGGACACGGATGAATATATGCAAAGCCTTGATGCGGTTTTCAATGAGCTATTCGCATTGCAGGGAGCAGGGAGCGAGAAGCAGGGAGCAGTGAGCAGTGAAAATCCCTCAATCCCTTTATCGACCCCGCTGCGCTCCTCTATCTGAGTTCATCCGTGGTTTACAATTGCTCAATTCCTGAATTCTAATCCAGCCCAATTTTAGCACCTTGTGATTTCGCCGTGCAAAACGGCAACCAGAAGCTGCAACCAGAAGCGGCAATAGAAGCGGCAATAGAAGCGGCAAAAAGAAGAGGGAGCAGGAAGCAAGAAGCAGGGACGTAGAAGCGGCAAAAAGATGCAGGAAAAGTGGGGGCGCTCAGGTGGGAAGGCATCCCGCTGACGGCCCCGCCTCCTGTCGTGGAGAGGTCAGGGAGAACGTCGAGAATTAGCGGGACGCCTTCCGCGCTACGGAAGCATATCTTATCTTAATTCACTCATGACCTTTCACTCTTCACAATTCACTCTTCACCTAGCCTAGGGGGCGCAACAGGCCACGGGCATCAGCGTGGCACACTGAACGAACCCGAGAGTCTGAAAAAGAGGGATACCCCTTATCTGTACAATGACAGCCGAGCCGGAGGCGGTTGCCGAGCGGGAGCTCCACGCGTTACAGCTGCCTGCCAGAGGGGCCGGGGGCGCGACCCAGGAATCGGAGTCGGAGGCCTGGCACTCGAACTTCGAATTAACAGCGCCGCAGTTATGCCAGGACACACTCGCCCACAAGCCTAAAGCGACATTTGGAAGTCTAGGCACGGGCTGAGGCACGGACGCGGGCAGCGCACCCGCCGAATAGTAGAACTCATCCCATGTGCACATGTGGGCACTCGCTCCGAAGGTTTGTTGACACAACAGGTTCATGCCCATGAAACCGCCGCCGGCGCCATTGGTCACGCTGGCGGAGACGCCAACAAAACTTGACTTGACCGCACTCTGGGCATTCGCGTTCATGCCGTAACAGGAAATCAAAAAAACAACCGCCGCCAACACTGTCAGCTTTCTCATGATCGCTCCTCCGTTGCGCTGTTTTACCTTATATCCTGTTCAATTAACGGAAAAAGACCTTGAATAGTGTGCTGCCGAAGAGGCCTTTTGTCAAGAAGATAGAGCGGAAACGGGGTTATTGAGCAAAAGGGGGTGGCCAAGGTAAGCGCCGGTTGCAGATGATTCCACGACAAAGAATAGACATTTTTCACGACAGAGAATAGAAATTGTCGATTTGACACATAGAGAAATCAAATGTATATTTAGTTTGTTGAAATTCGAAATGAACGACTGGTATGCGGCTGGAACCGACAGGTCCCTGGAATTCATGGCTACTGCTCTCCAGATTACGCTGGAATCCTTCGGGGATATGCGCTCTACGGTAGAAATCGGGCCAACTCCAAGACTTGATTCTGATTGCACTGAGTTTTCAAGGGAATGAATTCGCCAACGATCGCCATCTGCAATTTTATTGCTGATGCCGCCACACTCAGGCGGACCGCAGTGCAGCACGGTTTTTCCGGTGTCGACTGGACATTCAAACCGGGGGACCTTCCTCGAAATCAAATTGAAGAATCGAGGCTTCTGCGGGATATTTCGAACCTGAACGGGCTGGAGGTCCGGTATCATTGCGCATTCAAGGGAATCGACCTCGGCGATGAGAACGATCTCAAGGCAGGTGAGGCCATGGCGGTGCTCAAGAGAGCCTGCCGGGTTGTCTCCAGGCTGGAGGGCCGGTTCATGACCGTACATCTCGGACTGGGAAGAAAGTCGCCTGAGGGCCTCTCCTGGGACCGCACGATAAACGGACTGAGCGAACTTGTAAACTATGCACAGGATCTCGGCGTGCGTCTTTGTCTGGAGAACCTTGCCTCGGGTTGGTCCAGCAGACCGCAGCTTTTCGAAAAACTGGTTCGAAAAACCAACGCCGGCATCACGCTCGATATCGGTCATGCCCGAGTCTGTCACTCGGTCCAGTGCCGGGAATTCGACCTCGAGGACTTCGTAACGCCGCATGCCGAACGTGCTTTCAATGCGCACATCTACCACGAGGAAGTCGACGGCCGCCATGTGGCGCCTGTGCGCCTCGATGATATCCGGAACCGCCTGGACCTTCTCTGCGGGCTTTCATGTAGCTGGTGGGTCTTGGAGCTTCGGGAGGAAGCGCCTCTTCTGACAACCCTGAAAATAGTTCGTGAATATCTCGAAAGCCGGGGTAATGAAGCACAATCCAGTTGAATCAGTTCGGTATGACGAATGGAAAACAAAGCCCTCAGACAGGTTCATCCTCAAATGGATCAAGCTCGAACTTTCCGCGCGCATTACCCCTCGGCTCATCAATCTGCAATGGCTTCGCCCATGGATGATCACTGTGCTTTCGACAACCATGGGGGTTTTTGCCGGAGTCGTTTTCGCACTCGGTTGCGGGTGGATTGCAGGATTTCTCGCCGCTTTGGCCCAGGTGCTCGATGGCGTTGACGGGCAATTCTCCCGGCTTACCGGCACGCAGAGCATCGGAGGGGCCTTCCTGGATTCGGTTCTTGACCGCTACTTCGACGGCGCCCTGACGATCGGGCTGGTTGTCTACCTTATAAGGACCCCGGTCGGATTGTCACTCCCGTTGCTTTTAGTGATGGCGTTTTTTGCGGTTTGCGGGAGCAGCCTCATAAGTTACACAACCGCTCGGGCTGAAAATCTCGGGATTCCGTTCGGGAAGCCGACGCTGGCAAGCAAGGGGACAAGGATAAGCATCATTGCGCTTTGCGGGTTAGCGACCTTCTTTTGGCCGCAGGCCCCTCTTCTTGGGCTGACCTATCTTGCAGTGCATCCAAACATTGTAGTCCTCAGGCGCATTTTTCTCGCCAACAGACACTCGGACCCTCTATAGGAAGCCCGGATGATTATGACAGAGACTGGCGTCGTTCATGGCCGTTTTCAGGTTTTCCATCTCGATCATCTCAAATATGTCCTGGCCGCCAGGCAGCGGTGCAGGCAACTGGTAATCGGAATCACAAACCCCGATCCCACCCTCACAAGGAACGATGCGGCCGATCCCCATCGGAGTTCGACTGAAGCTAATCCGCTCACATATTTCGAACGCTACTGCATCATTCGGGAGGTCATGGCCGAGAGCGGTCTGCACCCTGCGGAGTTTTCGATAGTGCCCTTTCCCTATAAATTTTCCGGAACTCTATCGTTTCTATCTCCCGCTCGACGCCGTCTTTTATCTGACTATCTACGACGACTGGGGAAAGAGGAAACTCGATATGTTTCGGTCCCTGGGGCTGAACGTGGAAGTGCTCTGGATAAAATCTCGCGAACAGAAGGGCATAAGTGCGGCGGAAGTCAGAAGGCGCCTGGCCGAAGGTGAGGGATGGGAACACCTCGTGCCGCCCGCAGCGGCCTCCGTGATGAAAAGGATGGGCATAGCGGAGCGGCTGGGGCGCTTTAAAAACTGAGCGGGGGATTATAAGGAATTTGAATTGCCGTTATCCTCCAGCCGGGAAATTCCGAAATTTTTCGGGCATCCCCAAACGCCTTCTCAACGGGCTCGAAGTAGCGGGCGCACTCAGCAAACCGGCCGCGGACTTAGCTTCAAGGGCCGTGAGCTCATGATGCCGGCGTAGATTAGTTTCCATCCGGAAAGGGTCCTTTTCCGCCCCCGGATCAGGTCCGGGGCGGGCTCTGGCGGCGTCAATCTTCGGGTTTTCTTGTGCGGCGCCTTGGTGAGCCGGCAAATGGGCGAGGCGGAGCGTCATGAAACGGGGCATGGCCCCGGGAGCGCAGCGAGGTCCGGACCGTGCTGCTGCTCCTGAGGCTTAAACTTCAGCTTCGACTTCGGCAGCGTGGGTTACAACGAGGTCATCATCCTTAACGTCGATTGTTATGGTGGACCCGTCGAGGATTGTGCCCGCTATAATGGCCCGGCCGATTCTGGTTTCGACTTCCCGCTGCATGAACCTCTTCAGGGGTCTCGCGCCGTAAACGGGATCGTAGCCTGCCTTCGCGATGAACTCACGAGCCTCGCCTGTCAGTTGAAGGGTGAGGCGCCTGTCTTTGAGCCTCCGGTTCAGGTCCTCAGCGTGCAGATCGATTATCTTCTTTATTTCGTCTATCGTAAGCGGCTTGAACATAATGACATCGTCGACCCGGTTCAGAAACTCAGGCATGAAATGGCGCTTGAGCGCGCTCATTACACTGGCCCTTGCGGTTTCCCGGATTTGTCCGTCTTTGGTCACACCCTCCAGCAGGTATTCCGAACCTATGTTGCTGGTCATAATTATTACCGTGTTTTTGAAGTCAACCGTTCGGCCCTGGGCGTCAGTGAGCCGGCCGTCGTCCAGGATCTGGAGCAAAGCGTTGAAAACGTCCCTGTGGGCCTTTTCTATTTCATCGAAAAGAATTACGGAATAAGGCTTTCTGTGGACGGCTTCGGTCAATTGACCC
Source organism: uncultured delta proteobacterium (assembly GCA_963727975.1). Lineage (GTDB taxonomy): Bacteria > Desulfobacterota > Syntrophobacteria > Syntrophobacterales > Syntrophobacteraceae > SbD1. The sequence continues at coordinate 26,633 of CAVSIN010000020.1, forward strand.
CCTTCTTCGTATCCGACGTATCCCGGGGGCGCTCCAATCAGGCGGGAAACGGTATGGCGCTCCTGGTATTCGCTCATATCCATCCGGACCAGGTTTTCCTCGGTATCGAAGAGGGCCTCGGCAAGAGTTTTGGCAAGCTCCGTTTTCCCGACGCCTGTCGGACCCAGGAAAATGAACGACCCGACCGGCCGTCTGGGGTCCTTGATTCCCGAGCGAGCGCGTATGACCGCGTTGGCCACCAGTTGGACGGCCTCATCCTGCCCGATAACGCGCTTGTGAAGCACTTCGTCGAGCCTTAGCAACTTTTCCCGTTCTCCTTCAACGAGCCTGGTCACCGGGATTCCGGTCCAGCGCGAGACAATGTCGGCTATTTCCTCCTCGGTAACCATCTCCCGGAGGAGCCGAGCTTCGCTCTGTCTTTTTGAAAGCCGCTCCTCCTCCTCGCGCAGCTTTTTCTCGAGGTCCGGGAGCACTCCGTATTTGAGCTCGGCCGTTTTCTGAAGATTGACTTCGCGTTCAAAGGCTTCCATTTCGTGACGGACTTTCTCGATTTCCCCTCTAATCGCCTGAACTTTTTTGATCGACTCTTTTTCGGCCTCCCACTGGGCTTTCATCGAATCGGCCCTTGCGCGGAGCTCACTCAATTCCTTTCTCAGCGTCTGAAGCCTTTCCAGGCTGGCCCTATCGTGTTCTTTGCCCAGGGCAACTTCTTCGATTTCGAGCTGGCGCGCCCGCCTTTCCACTTCGTCGAGTTCGGAAGGCATCGAATCTATTTCAGTCCTGATCATAGCGCAGGCCTCATCTACGAGGTCGATCGCCTTGTCAGGCAAAAAGCGGTCGGAGATGTAGCGGTTGGAGAGAACCGCTGCGGCCACGAGAGCGCTGTCCTGGATTTTGACGCCGTGGTGAACCTCGAAACGCTCCCTGAGACCGCGCAGGATCGAGATCGTGTCCTCGACCGAGGGCTGATCGACGACCACCGGTTGAAAACGCCGCTCCAGGGCTGCGTCCTTTTCGATATTCTTGCGGTATTCATCGAGCGTGGTCGCCCCTATACAATGAAGCTCGCCTCTGGCAAGCATGGGTTTGAGCATGTTTCCCGCATCTATCGAACCTTCGGCCCGCCCCGCGCCGACTATTGTGTGCAGCTCGTCGATGAAGAGCAGAATCCTGCCCTGTGCTTCTTTTATCTCCCCGAGGACAGCTTTGAGCCTTTCTTCGAATTCGCCCCGGTACTTGGCCCCGGCGACCAGGGACCCCATATCCAGTGAGAATATGGTCTTGTCTTTCAGGCCTTCGGGAACGTCTCCCCGGACGATCCGGTGAGCCAGACCCTCCACGATGGCCGTTTTGCCTACGCCCGGCTCACCGATGAGGACTGGATTGTTTTTCGTCTTTCGGCTGAGAATCCGGATTACCCTGCGAATTTCAGAATCCCGGCCGATAACCGGGTCAAGTTTCCCGCTGCGCGCGTCATCGACAAGATCTCGCCCGTATTTTTGAAGGGCCTCATAGGCCGATTCCGGGGTGGCGCTGGTCACCCGTTGGCTTCCGCGAATAGAAGTAAGCGTCTTAAGGAGCGAATCCCTTGTAACGCCGAATTCCTGGAGCACCTTGCCCGACGGGGCGCCCGTTCCCTCCTGCAAAAAAGCGAGCAGGATATGCTCGATGGATACATATTCATCTTTTAGTCTGCGGGCCTGCTCCTGCGCATCGACAAAAAGCCGGTTCAAGCGGTTGGTCACATATATTTTATCTCGTTCGACCCCCGGACCACTGACGCGCGGCTTCCTGTTAAGCTCCTGTTCCAGCCGCTCCCGCATTCTGTTCACGGGTATGTCCATTTTCTGAAAAAGCCTCGGGGCAAGCCCGTCGGGCTGTTCGAGCATGGCCAGCAGAAGATGCTCGCCGTCAACCTCGATATGGCCGAAGCGGATTGCCTTGGTTTCGGCGGCCTGCAAGGCCTCCTGAGACTTGTTCGTAAGTTTGTTGATATCCATGAAAATCCTTCCATAGCTTTAAGCGGGGAGCGGGAAGCGGGAAGCAGGGAGCAGGAAGCAGGGAGCAGGAAGCAAATGCTCACTCAATCACCTCTTCGCTGTTCCCTGCTCACTCTTGCCCGCTTGCCGCTTTGCTCGTCCTCAGTCCTGTTCCTTATTCACCGCTCTCTACCGAGCGACATCTTCCAGCTCTCGAATCCGGGCTTCCAGGGCTTCAAGCCTGGACATAAGCTCCAGGATCACCCCGACCCCTGCGTAATTGACTCCGAGTTCGTTGCGAAGCCTTAGAATTCTCCGTAGAAGAGGTATTACTTCCGAGTCGAAGAGCAAGTCTCCATCATCGGTCCGGTCGCTAAACTCGATGAGGCCCAGCCGAATGAATCTGTCGATCAGCTCAGGGTGCAGTCCCGCCCGACATGCGACCTCCGCAAGAGTATACCTGGCGGAAAACTCGCTATCTTTTTCACCTGGAGCATGAAAAACCCTGTATTGGCCATCGCGGTTCCTACCCTAAGCTATGCTCTCGGGTTAAAAGCGGAGTTTTTTCTCAACTCTTCGAACAATTCCCGCTCCTTATCAGAAGGATGGGTCGGGACTTTCACCAGCACCGTCACGTACAGATCGCCGGTCGCCCCTTTGGGGTTTGGCATTCCCTTGCCCCGCAGCCGCAGTTTCTGCGCGCTCTGAGTGCCGGGAGGAATTTTCAAGTCTACATTGCCTGAGAGCGTGTTCAGCCGGATTTCACAACCAAGCACGGCTTCCCAGGGTGAAACCGGCGCTTCCATGTAGAGGTCGTGTCCCTTGAGAGTAAAAACCGGGTGCGGTTCAATTTCCACTTTCATATAGAGATCGCCTCTGGGCCCGCCGCCTGTACCCTCTGCGCCCTGGCCGGTAAGGCGAATCCGTTGGCCGGGCATAATGCCGGGCGGGATTTTCACCTCGTAGCGTCTTTCCTGGACCTCCAACTGGCCGTTCGGATTTATCGCCTGACTCTGGAGGATAATAGGCTTTGTACCGCCGCGAAAGGCTTCTTCAAGGGAGATTCGAATGGTGGTCTCCTGGTCTGCGCCCGCCTGGCGCCAAACCGCTCCCTGCCCGAAGCCCCCCGGCGCCGCACCGCCGCGCGCCTGTCTAAAATCCCTGCCGCCAAAGAGTTCTTCGAAGAAATCGCTAAACCCGCCGGACCCACCCCACTGGAACTCCGTCTGGCGGGCGCCGCCCCTCCCGAAATCAGACCGGGTCTCCCATCCGGGGGGCGGCCTGAAATCCTGTCCCGATTTCCAGTTCGGCCCCAACTGATCGTACATCTTCCTTTTCTCGGGGTCCTTGAGGACCTCGTAGGCCTCATTGAGTTCCTTGAATTTGTCTTCTGCGTTAGAGGCTTTGCTGACGTCGGGATGGTATTTGCGCGCAAGTTTCCGGTATGCCCGCTGCACTTCGTTCTGGCTGACGCCCCTTTTGACGCCAAGTATCTCGTAATAGTCCCTGTATTTAACAGCCATAAGGTATTCAGGTATCCCTTCGAACAAAAAAATAAAAGCGGTTCAGCGGAGAGGGCGCAGACAAAAATACGCCACAGAGAGCACGCTCAACCCCGCAACCAGGCGCCGGCGACGTTTAGCGCTCGGTGAACTCAGCGCCAACCGCATCCTCGCCGCCACGAGGGGGTGGTCTATATTGTCCTCTGTAATCCGTCCCCTGTTCAGTTCCGGCCTCACGGTCCGCGCTTGCCCCCGTTTGCCGATAGGCGGCGGATGCGATCATCTGAGAGGCCTGCTGGAGATCGCTTGCAAGCTGCTGAAAGCGCTCTTTCCATTACAAGAATATGTCGAACCGGCCGCCCGGAACTGTCGCCGATTAGAAGGCGCGCAACACACCGGGGGCCGGAATTTGACCTAAGATAATCATGGAGGGTGTGTGTAACAAGATTCTTATCAGCAATTAAATGAGTCGAGTGCTAACTTGGCGGGGATGGAACTCTTTAGAGCCAAGGCATTAATACCCTCAAAAGGCGCCTGATGCGCCGCGTGTGTTTCCAAAGCGGTGGGCTGAGGCCCAGTTTGTGCGCGATGCGGTGCAGTTGCGGCATCAAAGGCAGGCCTATGGAATTGCAGCTCAGGCAATTCAGATGAGACGCCGCGAAATTTCGAAGCGTTTGGGACAGCCATTGGCCGTCCAGTTCCGGCGCCAGGTAAAATACAGGCTCCAGCAAATCGTGCGGCGCCCCCGGGAGCAGTCCCTCGTCCCGCGCGAGTGATTCCAACCCCGTCCCGGGATAGACTCGCACTCCAGCGGTAAAGAAGGCCATATCGCACCGCCGCAAAACCTTATGAATGAACCCGAGGGTCTCGATGACGGTCGATTTAGTCTCGCCAGGGCATCCGAACATGAATATCCACGCGCAGGGAATGTCGTGGCGCCGAACAGCATCGGCCGCCCTGTGGACGGCTTCCATGGTAAAACCTTTGTGCATTCGCTCCAGCACGTTGTCGGATGCGCTTTCGACCGTTATGCCCATCCCGCAAAAGCCGGCCCGTTCCATCGCCGAGAGGAGAGCATCGTCGGTAAAGAGGGGATGCATCTCCATGCTTTGCAAACGCACAAGCGGCCGGGCCTTTGCAATACCTTCGCATATCGCAAGGGCATGGTCATACGGCGAGTTGAAGACGTTATCGACGAACTCGATATCCCGGAGCCCTGCGGACGCCATACGACACACGGCGTCAACCACGCTCTGCGGCGAACAGAGCCGGTAGGCATGACCTTCCAGCGCATGACAGGGGCAATAGGCGCAATCGTATCGGCATCCGCGCTTGGTCTGAATCGGCGCGGTGGACAAATGAGACCTGTATGCCGGGACGTCCACCCACCGGCTGAGATCGGGCGCGCCGCATTCCGACATACCCGGGCGCGCCTGCTTGGGCCGTTTCACGAAGGACCCATTTTCGATCCAGGCAAGACCGGCGATCTCATGGGGCGGCTTACCCCCTTCAAGGCGCGCGATGAGTTGCGGGAAGACGACATCTCCGTCTCCAAGGACCGCCCACGAGGCGCCTGTCAGACGAAGGAGAGCTTCGGGCATGACGCCCACGGCGGAGCCGCCGAGGACGATAGGGGCCCTGGTTCGACTGCGCACCACGTTCACCACGTTCAGAAGCTCGGAATGAAAAGCCAGCGGATGCTCCATATCGGTGTTATCGATATTGCGCACAGAGAGTCCCACGATATCCGGACGGACCTCATCGAGGCGGGAGCGGAGAGCGCTCATCGGGTCGCGTTCGAACATGAGGTCCAGCAGGCTGACGCGATGGCCCTCTCTTTCACAGGCCTCGGCGACTATGCACGCGCCGAGCGGCATAGCCGGGGCCGGATTGAAATACCTGTTCGTTGATATAATAAGAGGGTTCATCATCAACCGTTGACGTCATTAAAGTCGAATCCCCCGTTTGAGAGCAGGCCGAGGCAGACGTCCACGGCCTTCGGGTTATAGAGCAAACCCCTGTTGAGCGAAAGCTCCTCTGTTGCGGCTTGCCTGCCGAGCGAGGGCCTGTAGGGCCGATGAGACGTCATGGCCTCGTAGACATCGGCCACTGCGATTATCTGCGCTTCGAGGAGCGTCTGCTCCCCGTGGAGGCCCTTGGGATATCCTGCGCCGTTTATTCTTTCATGGTGCTGCAGGACGATTTCGGCAATCGGCCAAGGCATATCCGCATTGTTAAGGATTTCATAGCCTGCTGTCGAGTGGTATTGAATAAGGCGCATCTCTGCCTCCATGAGTTTTGTTGGCTTGCAAAGCAGCTCCGAAGGCACATTAATCTTGCCGATATCATGAATGAGCCCCGCCATTTTGACCTTTTCCAGGGCGCCGTTTTCAAATCCCATCCGACGGGCAATGGCGCAACTGAGTTCGGCCACCCGGTGCTGGTGCCCTGCCGTGTAGGGATCGCGTATTTCCAGGGTGCAGCTCAGGGCGCTGACGATTTTGTCCAGCATGGACTTTAACTTTATGTGGGCTTCCTTAATCTCATTTTCGGCCAACAAGCGCTGAAGGGCCAATGCATATACGACAGCCAGCCGTCGAGCAACCCTCATGTCCCATTCTTCGTAATCCTTTTCGGTCTTCACAAGGGCGAGCTGTCCCAAAAGCACGCCGTCACAAAGCGCGGGAACGGACAGATACCTTATCCCATCCTTATGAGATGCGCCGCCTTTGCGCGGAGAATAGATCAAGGCGGCGCTTTTTTCCCGGACGCCCCTTTCCCATAACCATCCCAGCCTGTCGAGAATCATCTCCCTGTCTTGAGAAGGTCCGTCGCCGGCGGCGCAAGGATAGGTCCTCACTCCATCTGCAAAATGAGCTATACAGCCGAACCGGCTCCCGGTCAGCTCCTTTGCGCGTTTGAGAACCAATTGCGATACTTCGTCCAGGGAGGTCGAAGTGATTATTTTGTTCGAGAGCTCGGCAAGGCTCGAGTTGAGCGAGGATTCCAGGAACAGGGCGCTGTTTGCTTCACGCAACCGGCGGACAGAGCTTTTTTCCCTCGCGATTCTTTCAAGCTTGGCCCTAAACTCCAAGCCTGAAAACGGTTTTGTCATATAGTCGCTTGCGCCTGCTTCTATTATATCGCTGTAGGAGTATTTCTCCGAGTAACCGGTCATTATGATGAAATCGAGGTCAGGGAACTCCTTTTTTGCCTCCCTGGCAAGTTGAAGCCCGTCCTTACCGCTCATGCACACGTCTGAGAGCACAAGGTCAAACGAACGCCGCCGCAGCGCATCGATAGCCTCCAGGGCGCTTCCAGCCGTTTCACAAAAATAGCCGGCGCCTTCGAGAAGCCGCTGGATAATCGTGCGATAATCCGGGTCGTCGTCGACAATGAGAATTCTGTGCAGTAACGAATGCTCCATAAGCTCCAGATGCGGTTTGAGCGCCCGATGAGCCGGCGCCGGTTTGCGTTCAAGATTGAAGTACTGTGCAGTCTGAGCTTATATAACGGAAGAAACCGGAAGCGGTTCGATTCGGTATTTTTCGTGAGAAGCGGGAAGCGGGGAACAAGAGGACTGAGGACTGAGGACTGAGGACTGAGGACTGAGTAAAGCGGGAAGCAAGAAGCGAGGAGCAAGACTGAAGTCTTCATTCCCCATACCCGCTTCTCGCTGCGTTTTTCAATTACGGGACGCTGCAATCGCCACTTTCCTCTGCGCAGAACCTCCTGAGGCTGGAAACCTGTTCGGGATTTCCAATGACTACCAACACCGAATGCCTCCTCAGGACTTCATCGCGGGATGGATTATAGGTGAACTCGGGGTCTTCGGGATGCTTTATGGAAACCGGCATCAGGCCGGTCCTGCCCTGAATGTCGATTTCGCCAAGCGAACGCCCGATCCACGAAGACCTTTCGCCGATTGTAACTTCCTCGACTCGAGTTGCGCCGCTTCCTCTAAGCATCCGGTCGAGGAATGAAACGACATGAGGGCGGATCATCTCGCTGGCCATACGCATGCCGCCGATGAAAGGCGGATTGACGACATAATTAGCTCCGGCCCTATATAGCTTATCAGCCAGTCTGTTTTCATGGCATCGCGCCACGATCTTGATTTCGGGGTTGACGTAGCGCGCCTGGACCGTTATCAGAAGGTTGTGACTATCTTCTTCGAGCACCGCCAACACACCCGTAGCCCGCTCGATCCCGGCTCGCAGCAGTACATCCTCATCGGTCGCGTCGCCCTGTATGTAATAGAGACCCTGGAATAGTCCGGCGATCCGTTCTATGCGCTCGGGTTTTAGTTCGATACACACGCAAGGCCGCTTTGAGGCGATCAGCTCTCGAAGAACGTTGACGCCGGTGTGTCCAGCCCCGCAGACAATGAAATGGTTTTTGAGCGCGGCAATGCTTTTTTCCATCTTACGCTCCCTCAATATCCGAGAAAATTTACGCTCGACTACAAACCCGGTGATCGTCGACACCGCATAGAGAGCCACTCCCATTCCGGACCACATCAGAATCATGGCGAAAAAACGGCCGTCTCTGCCAAAGTCCTCGAGTATCTCTCCATACCCGACGGTGGTAAGCGTGATGCTCGTCATATAGGCGCAATCGAATAAAGTCCATTTGCCACCGCCCAAAAAGAAAAATCCCAGCGTGCCGAATATGAACACAATCAAAAGGAGCGCCGCCGGGACAATCAATTGATGCAAGACCGCCCGGTCCATGGCATGTCTAGATGCTGCGGACCGTGAACTCTGAGCCGTGGTGGCCATGAAGTCTTTGAGAACTCCTCTTTTAGGCGTCCGGGCGCAAAAAAAGGGGGGTCGCCCAGGGCCGGCGCAAGGGCGCCGGGCCCTATTTGCGGGAAATTCCTTTACGGGTGGGATTATTCAGCAAAAAGAGTTTCTTGTCCAGAATTTCGGCGCCGATAATTGAAAACTCACAGAGCATCGCGGCTCATCGGGGGGACGGTTCCCGGGAAGGCGAGTCTAGCGTTCGGATTTGCGGAAGACGAAGACGTATTGCTCATCGTTTACATCGATGGCCAAGTCGGCGTCTTTGGCAAGAGCATACGCCAGCCAGTTGGGTTCACCCTCCACGCAGCATTCGTCATCGGGATCGTAAACCCGCCTATTCCCGTCATACCAGCCCAAAAGCTCGGGCGAACCGGAAAAGGCCATGGCTTTTGAAAGGGCCTTTTGCTTTGCACACTCGAAATCACAGCCCTCATCGGCGATCTTCATTATTATCGGATTGGGCAGCATACTTAATGTGGGAACTTGACAATTCTCCATTTTTTTCACCTCAAGATGGGACAAGTTGAACCAGCTTCCATCCGGCCGCCAGTTTCTTATCCGGAGTTCCGGACGGATACGAGTCAGCTTAATGTAATCACTCTCGGGAAGAAGGGGGAATCACTTCAAGTTGTTCGAGACAAAGGGCGTTTTTAAGAAATTGGATGGATTGATGCGGCCCCGGGGAGAGTGGAGATTTCAGCAGGCCCGATCGCCCATGAATTGAACGAAAATCTTCCGCGTTCTCGGGCCATCGAACTCGAGGAGGAATATTCTCTGCCAGGCGCCGAGAACCAGCTTCCCCGAGTCGACAATCGCCTGCAGGCTTCCCCCGACAAGGACCGATTTAATGTGGGCCGCCGAATTGCCTTCGGCATGTCTGTAGGCGCCCCGCCAGGGGACGATTGTGTCCAGGGTCTTCAAGACGTCATCCATCACACTCGGGTCGGCCCCTTCATTTATCGTAAGGCCGGCCGTAGTGTGCGGGATGTAGATCAGGCAGGCGCCGTTTTGGGCTGATTGCTCCCCCAGTCGAGCCGCCACCAGGTCAGTGATGTCGACAGCGCATGAATGGGCCGAGGTCCTGATCTGTGAAATTTCCATGTCGATCTTCCCGTTCAGGGCAAAATGATTCCCGATTCGGTCCGGCGCTCCCGATCGGGCGTTTCCTCAGTCTCCGGGGAAGATGCAATATCTTCATTCCAGTGGAAACTGATGGAATACCTCACCAATTGCAACACGGCGGGATTTTTTCCCACAGGGGATCCGGTCCCGAGATTGCGGGCAATTATCCATGCCCAGCGCGCCTTGTCTTCGGCGCCGGAGAGCTTGAACGCCATCGCCTGCTCTTCGAAGAACCTCTGGAAGAGGAATCGCTTTGCTCCCGCACACAGGCTTTCAGCGGCATCGCGAAGCACGTCGAAGCTTCGTTCGACCTGGACCTCCCGGGGGACCACAAGAAGGGGACTGTCAAGGGCCCTTATCTTCTCGTGATAGGGTGAGAGCTCCTCTTTACCGAATCTAAGCCATGAAAGGTCCATTCCTTCCAGTAGTTTTTCGATTTCGAATTCGGAAAAATGCCTTTCGGGATGTTCGATTTCGGGCATCAGATCGTATACGTACGGTCTTTTGTCCGGCTCCTGATACCTTTTAAGAATATCTCGGGCCCTTTCCAGATGGGCATAAGATTCTTTGCCTGTCCAAAAATCGAGCATTTCAAAGAAGAGCCGCGCAGCGTGCCAGAGTGGAATTTCATGAGCCCTACCGCCGATCGCGTGGGCAGAGAGTTCCTGGAGATAATCCCTGTACAGTTTCTGAGTGCGGCTTTGGGCAACCCGCACGTTAAAGGTGGCAAAATCGTCTTCAAGGAAGGCGGTTATGAGAAAATAGCCTCCCTGCAGACGCCTCGGGAATAAAAGCGGAAACGATCCACATGGTCCCCCTGACCATGAACAGGTGAGCGGCGGCCTTTCTGTGCTCGCCCTGGATCAGCACGACTTTTTCGGGAACCGAGGTCGCCTTCGGCGGCCTTGAAACCTTTCTGTGAAAACCGGTAGGCCGCCTGCTTCAGGTTCCTTTTATAAGGGGAGGCCTCGATGATTTCATCGAAGGGCTTCGAAAGGTGCGAAAGCCGGTTTGGCTCGGGATTGCGGCTCAGCCTGTCGATGAGCGCGGCCGCCAGCAGGGGTCTTCCGGAAAGAGAGTTCCCGAAGCGAGTGCAGGTAGCCCTCGAAACTCTCACCTTCGGGGTCCTGGACAGCAAGGCGGTCAAGGATCATTTGCAGTTCGTCGGATTCTTCGCGAGTCAGCGAAAAGTGGTCTTTTCCTTTTTTGGTTATATTTTGCTTTCTGCTCATATTACTCCAGTATCGAATGAGACTTCACGGAGCGTCCGAGTCCTTTGCCAATATGACGTTGCAGGCCGGAAATAGAAAAGCCCCATCCACACGTAAGTAAGCGTGATTCTGGGGCTGTTTCATCGGGAATTGAGAAAACTCTGTTATTCCTCTTCGGGTTCCACCTCGCGCGGCTCAACAATCAGAGAGTCGGCTACAAGCTCCCAGAGGTACTTTACCTCGACATCCATGAAGTCGTATTCCTTCCGGAGGCTCTTCATGATCTGATCGCGGCAGTTATGGCAGGGGGCGATGAGCAGCTTGGCCCCGGTGTCCTTTATCTGTTTGGCTTTGACCCGGCCGTAGAAGATTCTCTCCTCCACGTAGGGCGCCGCCCAGGCGCCGCCGCCCGCGCCGCAGCAGAAGTTGTTGGCCCGGTTGGGATACATTTCCACGAAGTTCTCGCAGCACTGCTGCGTAACCCACCTGGGCTCCTCGTAGTATCCCTGGCCGAAGGTGCGTTCGCTCTTTCGGCCGTAATTGCACGGATCGTGGTAGGTGGTAAGATGGGTGTGCACCGATTTATCTAACTTGATGCGCCCCTCTTCGATGTACTTTTTCAAAAGATCGTGGACGCTGAGAAACTTGACGCCTTCATTGGCAAACCATTTTTGCAGACCAAGCCTGGTCGCGAAGTATGCGTGCCCTCACTCGGGCAAGACAAGGTACTCGCACTCCAGCTCTTTGTAGTTCTTGACAATCCGCCCGACGATCTCTTTCATCGATTCGTCGTCGCCGGTGAAAAGGCCCCAGTTTACCCCTTCCCAGTTTTCGGAAGTAACGGTCCAGGACTCGTTGGCGGCGTGAAGAATTCGCCACCAGTACATCATGTCCTCAGGTTCCCCGAAAGGCTCCTTGGAATTGATGGTGAAAAGGTACTTGGCCCCTTTCTTGTCGACCGGGACCGTGAAGCCGGGAATCTCTTCGGCCAGTTCTGCGCCAAGGTCTTCAAGCAGGAACAGGAAGTCTTCCTTGGGAATGCCGACATTGTTTCCGGTCTTGAGGCACATCGCGACGCCCTTGTGGAGGACGCCGGGGACCTTGTCCCTTGCCCTCTTGCCGCGAGCGGAACGAAGCATTGCGAGCAAGATCGACGCCCATAGGGCAGGCATGTTCGCAACGGCCGCAAAGGGTGCAGACCCAGGGGAATCTCGAATCGATCAGTTCCTGGTCCATCCCCAGCAGGACCATCCGCACAGCCTTGCGAACGTCCAGACCGTCGACGCCTGTGACCGGGCACCCGCCTGCGCACGTGCCGCAGGTGAGGCACAGGTCTGCGTACTGGGTCGCAAGCTTGTGCTTTTCACGCTTTGTCAGTAACAATGGATCCATTTTGTTCTTCTCCTAAGTATGTTACGGTGAAGCTTGTTTCAATCCAAGCCCCTGCGCAGGGGGACGACTGTTCGAGTTGCACGGGGGAATTCTGTCACAAATGCATCAGGATATGGGAACGAGGTCGCCATCAGCCGTGGTTTCCTAGCATAACTCGAATTGTGCGCGAATGCAACTGGTTCTCGCATATTTAATAATTTAGGTCAATGAGCTTGAATCTCGAAAAAAGGCTGAATTTTTATACAGTAACGTCGAGATTCTTCCGATTGGTTGTTTGTAATGTCCTTAAACGCTTGGAGGGCGCTAAAAAGTGGCTGAAAAGGAATTCGATCTTTGGGTAACGCGGCTTGTTCAGGAGAATATGCCCATTTTCACCCGCACCGTTCAAAGTGTTGCCGGAACGGCGAGCAGGGAGAACAGTTCGCTTTCAGAGTCTGGCCTGGTCGATTCTTGAGGACCCGACGCCTCACCACCCAGGTTCTCAAATTGGCCAACAGCATCTATTACAATCCCTGCTCGCAACGGATCAACACGGTGAGCCGGGCAGTGATGCGGCTGGGATTCAACACAGTAAAGGAGATATGTCTCGCAATCGCATTGATTGAGACTGTTCTTTCGAGTCGGCATAAAGAAAAAGTGGCTCTAGAGGTAGCCAGGGCGTTCCACGCGGCCGTACAGGCCAGAAAAATGGCAATCCGGCTCAATCTGCCCAGACCGAGGAAGTATTTATAGCGGCGCTCCTCAGCCGTATCGGCAACATAGCCTTCTGGTGTTTTGCCGGGGAGGCCGGAGACAGACTCGAGAGCGCGATGTTGGACTGCCGAGCGCGAGGACCAGGCCGAGATGAAGGTCCTGGGATTCAAACTTGAACGGCTGACCCTGAGACTCAGCCAGGAATGGAAATTGAGCGACCTTCTGGAATCGCGCCTTGCAGGATAAGAACGGCAACCGACCCGCGGGTCCGGAGTATAAAGCTTGGATACGCTGTTGCGCAGGCATCTGAAAAAGGCTGGGATTGTCCTCAGATCAAAGAAATAATCAAAGAGGCGCGTGATTTTCTCCATCTTTCGGAGAAGGAGACGATCAGAACCATTCATGAATCAGCCAGGGCCGCCGCTGAGATCACCGAATCCTATGGAGCGAAAAAGATCAGCCGCCTGGTTCTGCTCCCCGTAGAAGCAGTACACGTGCGCCGCCATGATCAGATCTGCACGACGGGTCGACGGCGATCAAATCACGAATACCTGAGAGTCCCGATCAAGAATCATTCAACTGTGCAGCCTCCGCGACCTCTCCACCCTGGTGACGTCGGGGAGAGGAGACGTCAACATGGTGCTTTCCATTGTTCTGGAGGGCATCTATCGCGGAATAGGCATGGACAGGGTCGTTTTTGCGCTGCTCACGCCGGACCGGCAGTATTCTCAAGGGAAAGTACGGACTGGGATGGATGGATGAAGGCTATGTCGAGAATTTCAGGATCAGCGCAAATTCAGAGATGATCGAATATTTTCGGCTACTTGCTAAGAAACAGGAAGCCGATCTGGGTAACCGAAAAACCGGACTATCAGTATCAAACCGCTGCTGACGGAGGAATTGTCCAATCTAATCGGAGACGGCCCGTTTTTCGCCATGCCGGTGGCCATCAAGGGAATGGCGATAGGAGTAATCTCGCGGACAGAAGCCAGAGCGGCCGCAGCCTGGACGAGGAAAGCTTTGAGAGCTTCACCTTCTTCGGGCAGCAGGCGAATATGAGTTTGAGCGCGCTGGGCAGCGGTTAGCAGTCATCCGAGGTTTCCGGATGGACTTTTCCATATCGAAGGAGCTTTTGTCCATTACTTCAGCAGGAGCGAATGCTTCCTGTGTCTCGATTCGCCTTCCGCGCTCACCCGAACCGCCCTCAAGCCGCTCACAGGACATTCGTGCTCGCAGATGCCGCAGCCGGTGCATCGCTCGGGGTCTACCTGGGGGGTCTGGAGCCGGACCTGCAGCACGATTTTTTTCAAATCGGCAGGCACAAGCTCTGGCGGAACTGGGGATTCCAGGATGATGGAATTCTGCGAATTTGAAAGGATTCGCGTTCTTGCAGAAATACCGCCGCCTTCAACCAGAACGAAGAAGTCGCCCGTACCGAACCGGTCCGGCTGAAGGACCGGGTTGGAAAGCAGAATAGAGGCGCCGGAGATTTTTGCGCCGTCCAGGTTGCCGTCCCGCACCGTAGCGAAGCTCTCTTTTACGAATATCGCTTTCGGGCTTACCGGACAGTTTTCCTGGCAGACGATGCACGGCTTGTCCATGGCCCAGGGCAGGCAGCGGCTCCGGTCGACGAAAGCAGTGCCGATGCGGATGGGACCGGCTTTTTCGAAAGCGCCGCGCCCCAGCTTTTCATCGAGTGAAATCGGGCGGATGGCGGCGGTTGGGCAGATATGGCTGCATGCCGTGCAGTTCATCTGGCAGCCGCTGGACCCGGTGCGCATGTTCAGAGCGGGGGTCCAGAGGCCCTCGATCCCGGCCCTTGCGATATCGGGTTGTATAACGTTGGTGGGGCAAACGCGCGCGCATTGCCCGCACCTGATGCAGCGGTCGAGAAACTCGGGTTCGGGCAGAGACCCCGGCGGTCGAATCAGGGCGGGATCGTAGTTTTGGCCGAGCTTTCCGTCTATTCTCAGCATCGGAACGGCGGCGATTCCGCAGACAGCGGCCGCGATGAATCCCCGGCGGGACAGGTCGGGCGAGACGATCTCGCCTGAAGCGGACCGGAACGTGTTATAGCCGATCAGGTCGTCATTGCAGGTGTAGAGGCAGTTCATGCAGAGCACGCACTCGGGGATTCGGATGCGTCCCGCCGGGTCGCAGGCGCCTTCGCACCTGGAATCGCAAAGCCTGCACTGGCTGCATTCGGCCGTTTTCTTTCCGATCCGCCACAGAGCATATCTGCCCAGAACCCCGTAAAGAGCGCCCAAAGGGCATACGAACCGGCAATAAAAACGAGGTATCACCAGGTTGAGAAAAAGGGCGCCAAAGAAGACCAAAGCGGTAAGCCACGACCCCTTCGTAATGTCTCTGCGCTGCGGAAGTCAGGTGAAAGGAAGAGTCTGCAAAAGGGAGAAGCAGAAAATTTACCGAGCGATACACAAGGGGGATTGGATCGAGAAGTCCGGTCATGAGCGAGGCGGAAAAGGCCCTCGAGCTTAGAAAATACGGCGCGCCCAGAATGCCGCAGCCCGTGAAGACAGGCCGCCTGGTCAGAGACGGCTTTTCGCGAACTGCCGGCAATTGCCAATGCATATGACCCGGCAAGCGAGCGGGTCCGGAAGAATCCGCGATGTTTACCAGAATGCCGGCCGCGGGGAAAGCAGGACCAGAAGGACATAATATTTTATCCTCTGGCTGCCCATATATCGGTTTACGGCGATTTTCTCTCTTGACGGAGCGTCCGCGCGAGCCGAGATAACCGATAAAATGATGCATGGCGCCGAATGGGCACAGCCATCCGCAGAAGAATCTTCCCAGAACGACGGTGAGCACGACTGTGGCCAGGGCCCAGAGCAGTCCCGAGTACAGAGCGCGGGTCGTCAGAACGGTTCCCAGGGCGACAAGCGGATCGAGCTGAAGGAACCAGTTTACCGGCCAGCCCCGCAATTGCCAAAAGGATTGCCCGAAGGTGCTGGCAATACAGAACCATATAAACAGGACAAAAAAGAATATCTGGGTTATGCGCCTGACTGTTGTAATTCTCATCAGATTCTTACCCTGTGGATACGCGCAAAGGACTCAGGGCTTCAAAATCGGAAGTTCCCGCCCCTGCCTGTTCAGCTTTGGCTATGAAGGGCAGATCCGCCGGTGTTTTGCCCAGCAGGGCCGCCCCGGCCGCATCGGCGGCAACCTGATCGGTGCTGACGATCATCGTGTTCGTCTGCTTGAGATCGGAAACCGAGCCTCCGGTCGGTCCATTGGAAATCATGGTGAAGGTCCCGTCCAGGATGACGAGAGTGGGCCTTATCATAAGCGCAAGATCTTTTATGAACGTGTGTATATCCTGATGGAAGATGTTTCGCCTGCCTCCGATGAACCCGTACCAGTTTTTCATGGACATCGAGGCGCCGCTCCTGTGATGGTCTTTCACCGGAGCAATCCCGATCAGCTTTGTCGCCCCCTGGAAAGCCCCGAAGAGAACGGGCCAATTCCGGATATAGATTTGAACCGGGCACTGTAATGTTGGCGAAAAGCGATTCCCCGGGCACAATCAGATTCGCCCCGGAACTTTGCGCCGCATTCCGCTATGCCGCTAAGCGCAAAACAGCTTTCCGGATTGTTGATCGGATTATCGGCGACAGCGACTGCCGCGGCGCCCGCCTTGAAGCACAGGCGGGTGACTTCGGCGAGCAGCTCCGGGTTCGTTGTGGCGCAAAGGGAAGGGGGGGTAGCGAAGGCGGCGTTTACCTTTATCAGGACCCTGTCGCCCTTTTTGACGAAACATTCGATTCCGCCGAGCGCCTTGAGGGCGGCGTTGACAGTCTTGATTCTGTCACTCGCCGGTTGCTATGGCTATCTTTTTGCCTGCTTCAGGAACGGAAAAGTCGGGCAGGGCGACTGAGGATTTTTCGACCGGCGCGCCGGGACCGGCAGGGTCGTACAGGAAATAGCCAAGGGCGGCGGCAGCCCCCAGAGTTATCCCCGCCTTCGCGGAGCGGATGAGAAAATCGCGTCTGTTCATTTCCGATTGGGGCGGATGATCTTTGAATCTTTTACTCATTGCCCGGCCTCGTCCAGTTTGCGGTAAATCCGTGATGCAACATCCGTTGCGCTTTCCATGTTATCGACCTCGTGAGTCCCGGCAAGAAACTTCCCCCTGTGCAGGACTACTTCATAGGTATCGAATACTTTATATATTTTAGAATCGGGCGCATCAGGGATTTCACCGGCTTCGCGTCCCCGCCGTTTTCAAGCAGAAACCGGCCGTATGCGGCGGCAAGATCGGCGGCTTCTTCTGCGCTTTCACGCTTCGAGAGGAACGCGGTAACCTGACGGCCCCCGAACCGTAGCTGGCCGTATAGACGCGGTCGAGCCCACTGAAGCCGAAAACGTCGCTCATGTGGAGCGATATGCTTGACTCATCGAGAGATTCAGGCGGGAAGAGGGAAGCTTCCGTTTGCTGCCCTGTATATTCAGGCTCCGCTTCAACAAGGTTTTTGGCCAGTGCGGTCATCTCTTCGGCGAGGTCTTTGGATGCAGATATTATCTCGAAATATTGAGGCCCATTGGTGAAAAAGAAGGCATCCTCCGTGGCGTATGCGGAAACGCCAAGGTCGACCGGCCTCGAGTCCTTTCTTTTCTGAACGCTGTAGACGGAGAAGGCGTTTGTCGGGTCTCCCATTTCGTATATGAAGAGTTCGATCCAGCTCTTGGGGTCGGCTTTGCCTGGCAAAACGCCTTGTGGAAAGCTTTACAAAGCCGCTCGAAAGGTAGAGTTCGGCCTTGCCGTCAATTTTATCGGATAAGGTTTCGGAGTCGAACGTTTCCTCGGGGCCAAGCGGAATGAGGTTTTCGGGAAGGAAGGCAGGCAGGGGCGCCGAACCGGGAGACGGCAGTGAGTTCTTGCGGTCGGCGCCATTGCTCGTCCTTCTGGAGAGTAACACTATAGAAGTCCGGATCGAACAGCGACTGCGCGATATAGACCCCACCGGCTATTCCAGCCAGAAGCGCCAGTATGAAAATTCCGATGCAGGTTTCGGCAATGCCCGCGCGCCTCATCCTGTTTCTCCTGTACAGGTCGATTTCAAATCGAGGAATAATATCAGCGTGGGTGGAAGCAGGCAAGGTCAGGTTTGGCCGACGCGGCTAAGGCGCCTGGATATCAACCTGCGCTTTGGCGGGACTCACGCCGGCGGCCCGGGAAAAAGAGTGTTTTTCAAGAAGTTTTGTCAGGGTTATGATATGCACAATTGCTTTCGTCGAAGAACGCCTCATCCGGGGATGGAATAAAGTGCCAAAGCTCGACAGCCCTCATGTCATGAAAATACTGGTGCGATCCGCAAACTGGATCGGAGACGCGGTTATGGGCACTCCGGCGCTCGGGGCGATCAGGGCGGCTTTCCCATCATCGGAGATCGTACTGGCCGCAAATCCCGTCGTTTGCGAACTCATGAGCCCTCATCCTTTCTGCGACCGCGTAATCGTCTATGACAAAAAAGGCCCGCACAGGGGGACGATGGGTCTTTGGAAGTTTTGTCGTTTTCTCGCCAGGGAGCGATTCGATCTGGCCATCCTTTTTCAGAACGCCATTGAAGCTGCGATAATCGCTAAGCTGGCAGGGATAAAAACGCGGGCAGGGTATAGCACGGACGGACGCGGAATGCTCCTTACTCATGGGGTCCGGGTTTCCAAAGAGGCGCGCAGGCTGCATCATACTCAGTATTACTTGAATATGCTCGCCGAGTTGGGGATCCCCCCGGCAGGGCAAGAGCTTCGCCTTCAATGCACGGATGAAGAAAAGAGCTGGGCCGACAGTGTCCTTGCCCCCGGGAAATGGGCCGCAATAAATCCTGGAGCTGCGTACGGTTCAGCAAAAAGATGGTATCCCGAAAAGGTTCGCAGAGGTTGCCGACGCTCTTGCCTCCGGCTTTGGATATGGATCGCTGCTGGTGGGTGGGCCGGGGGAGGCCGCAATCGGCCTTGAAATTGAGTCCATGATGCGTTCGAAGCCCCTGAACCTGATCGGCAGGACTTCAGTGCGGCAATTGATGGCGCTCCTGGCGTCCGTACAACTGGTAATAACCAATGATTCAGGCCCGATGCACGTGGCTGCGGCCTTCGGCCGCCCGATAGTCGCGTTATTCGGTCCGACGGACCATTTAGCCACTTCTCCGTTATGCTCCAGATTCTCAATGGTGCGCAAGCAAACCGAGTGCGCCCCCTGCCTCAAGAGGCAATGTCCGACCGACCACAGATGTATGGCCGATATTTCCGTGAATGATGTGCTCAACGCAGTGGAAACCCTGTTGAGATCGGGGGAAGCGGAAACTGCGCAGGAGGTCTCCAAGCCGATGCGCTCAAGCGGGAAAAGGGTCCAAGAGCTATGAAAGAGTTCCGCATTTCGCCTTCAGGCTTGCGCAAGATTCTCATTATAAAGCCGAGTTCTCTTGGTGACGTAATTCATGGGCTGCCGGTGCTTCATGCGCTGAGCCTCCGGTTTCCGGAAGCCGAGCTTCACTGGGTGGTGGCGAAAGGGTTTGCCGCCATACTGGAAGGCCATCCCCTCATTCACAGGCTTTGGATCATAGATAAGGACTCCTGGAAAAAGCCTCGAAATCTGCCGCGCACCTGTTCGGAGCTTGGAAAGCTGTGGCGGGACCTGCGAAACGAGAAATTCGACCTGGTGATCGATCTTCAGGGGCTTTTCAGGAGCGCGGTGATAGGTCTTTTCACCGGGATCGGAGGAGAGAGTCGGTTTTGAGCGCGCGAGAGAGGGAGCGAAGTTTTCTTACAAGTACAGGGTAAGGACTGACAACGAACTGCACGCCGTTGACAAGAACCTTCGGTTTGCTGAATTCGTCGGCTGCGAGCCGGCCGCCCCGGTATTCGCGCTTCCTCCCCTCGGCGAAGTTCCCGAGATTGTCAAGGGTATGGGGCGCTATGCGGTTATCGCCCCTTCGGCCGGGACTCTGGTGAAGAGATGGCCCGCCGAGTATTTCGGACGTCTTGCTTCCCTTTTGCCCATTCCTTCAATCATCGTTGGCGGCGGATCTGACGCGTCGCTTGGAGATGAAGTCGCACGCCTGTCCAACTCACGCGCAGTCTCTGTCGCCGGAAAGACTAACCTTAAAGAACTTGGAGCAATAATTCGAGGGGCACAGTTCCTGGTGTCCCCCGATTCAGGGCCGATGCACCTGGCGGCGGCCCTGAATGTGCCCGTTTTCGCGATCTTTGGACCAACAAGCTCCCCTGCGAACCGGCCCTTACGGCAGGATCCATTCAATCATACGATTGGATCTTCCCTGTTCGCCCTGTTTCACAAGAAAGCCTTGCCCGGACTGGAGATGCATGCGAGACATCACGCCCGGGATGGTCCTCAAGATTATTTGCTCCAACAAAGAGCCTCAACTCACGCAAATCTCGAATTCACCTGCACCCCAGCAGGTTTCGCACTGCCGGTCATCGAAGCAGTCATAGCCGCTTCCGTCGCAGGCATGGCAGAATGCCCTGTCGCATCGCTTGATATCATCGAGATTCATTTCGAGCCTCCTTCCATTGTTATGAATTCAGGAAACGTAGTCATACGATAATTGCTATCAGCTAACGGTCAAGGGAGCGAAGCTCTTTTTGACAAAAGTTTTCGTGTAATCCCGGGGTTTCCCAACGTTTTGCAAGGGCCCCCGGGCCATCGAAAAGACCCACTTGCCAAATGCGGCCATCGACATTACCTGATCTCCATGAATGTTTACAGGCTGCGAATTAATATATGACTTAATGACGGCCTTTCAAAATTTGGACTGGTCCTCACGCTGCACGGGCGTTGAAGAAATATAAGGAGGAGATAGACGATGCAGACGCAAAATGAAGGAATTGAGGACAAGAATTTTCAGTATCGTGACAGGCCAAACGTTTTCGACCCGCTTACCGCTGTTTCCCGCGATTTTCTCGAATTTTTGCTTCCTTTGCACAAGGAGTTCACGCCCCGGCAGCAGGCCCTGATCGCAAAGCGCGAACAAGTGCTGGCCGAGGCGCATCGAGGCAAGCTTCCAAACCACCTTCCGGCTTCAGAGGCCACGACCGGCGGATGGAGAATCGAGCTTCCGGCGTGGTGCCGGACCAGAGAAACCAGATGACCGGTCCGGCAGATGATGCCGAGCTTGGTGGTCAAGATGCTCAATTCGGGCGCACCGGGCGTGATGCTGGACCTCGAAGATTCCATGGCGAATGAATGGTCGCACCTGCGAGCCGGGATTCAAAATATCCTGGAAGCGCTCAGGGGCAGATCTGAGCTACTTTGATGAAAAGCGTCGAACTAGGTGGGGATCGACTCCAGCGACACGGTCATATGGCTGCGGCCGCGCGGGCTGCATTTGAGCCAGGCAGGGGTTCTTCCGGACTCGGGCGAAAAGATTGCGGCCTCCCTGTTCGATATGGCCGCAATCGTTTACGGCATCGATCCCGGTGAATTGAAACATCCTCTATCGTTCTACATTCCAAAAACCGAATCCGCCGAAGAGGGGTTATGGTGGCGGGACGTTTTCCGGGCGCTCGCCAGGGCAAAGGGTCTGCCCGAAGATTACATCAAGTGCATGGCGCTCGTTGAATCTCATCCCCTGGCCTATCAAATGGAGGAGTTTGCATTCAACCTCAGGGACCATATCCTGGGGTTGAACCTGGGCCGTTGGGATTACATGGCGAGCCTGATTCATTTCAATCTCTATGACCCGGAGTGGGTTTTGCCGGATCGGAACACGATTCCTCATAACGTTGCTTTTTTTCAGAGGCTTCGCGATTTGATGGTTGAGATTTGTCATAAACACGGAATGCTCGCCATTGGCGGCATGACCGCCCTGTACCCGAGCAGGAGCGATCCTGAACTAAATGAGCGCGCCCTCAAAATACTTGCGGAAGACAAGAAGAATGAGGCCGATTGCCTGATGGACGGGGCCTGGACAGGTCATCCCGACCAGAATGAGATCGCAGTGCGGCAGTTTCCCTATCCCAACCAGCAATTTGCCAGGAAGAGTTCGGTCGAACGTTATCCTGACCTGAGACCTGCGCCCGCAGGGATCGGAAGAATTACTCTGGAGGGCACCCGAGCGGCTGTGCGCACCGTCATCCGATATCGAAACGGCGTATTGAACGGGAAGGGAGCGAGCCTTCTGGACGGATACATGGAAGACCTGGCCACGGATCGCATCTACCGTTTGATGATTGCCCAGCGAACCATCCACAGGGACGAGGTCGAAATTGACCGACGCCAAGCGGCAATCCCGTCGTACAGACGCCCGAACTGGTCAGCAGGATTTTCGATGAGGAACTTGACGCGTCTGCTCAACGAGTTGCCGCCGGGAAGCGGGCAGAGCGAAATGGAAAAATACCGGCAGGCCAGGCTGATGAGCGAGGAGATGATTGTGCGCCATCGGTTCAACCCGTCATAGCGATTGTGCGAGCACGCAAATCGGAGAAAGAAGCAATTGCGCATGAGTGTGCGCTCAGGAGGTTACAAATGGTTACTGACGATGGAAATCGAGAATCCATTCCGCAGTGGAACGAGGATGAGCGCTGGAAGGGCATAGAGCGTCCTTATACGACCGAGGATGTTCTCAGGCTGCGGGGCTCTATGCGAATCGAATACACCCTGGCCAATGAGGGCGCCCGCCGATTTTGGGAACTGCTCCATGCAGAGCCGTTCACTGCGGCGCTGGGCGCTTTGACCGGCGCTCAGGCCGTACAGCAGGTCCAGGCTGGATTGAAGGCCATATATGTAAGCGGATGGCAGGTCGCCGCCGATAACAACAGCATTGGCCATACTTATCCCGATCAAAGTCTTTATCCGGTGGACAGCGTTCCCAATCTGGTGCGAAGAATCAATAATGCGTTCATGAGGGCCGATCAGATCGACCATATGGACGGCAAGAAAGGGCCGTACTGGTTCGCGCCTGTCATTGCCGACGCCGAGGCGGGTTTCGGGGGGATTCTGAACACATTCGAGCTGATGAAGGCGATGATCGAGGCCGGGCGCGGCGGCGGTTCATTTTGAAGACCAGCTCGCATCGGCCAAAAAGTGCGGGCACCTGGGAGGCAAAGTGATAATACCGACCTCGGAAGCAATAAAGAAGCTTGTAGCCGCAAGACTTGCCGCCGATATCTGCGGCGTTCCGACGATGCTCATCGGCAGAACGGACGCCAATTCCGCGACACTGCTCGCCAACGACATAGATGAAAGAGACCGCGCTTTCATAACGGGCAAAAGGACGGTTGAAGGCTTTTTCACCGTCAGAAACGGAATCGAATCGGCAATAATGCGCGCGTTGGCTTACGCTCCTTATGCGGACATGCTCTGGTGTGAAACATCGGAACCGGATCTCGCGGAGGCCAGAAGGTTTGCCGAAGCGAGTCCATGCTTCATATCCGGGCAAGCTGCTGGCTTACAACCTCTCGCCTTCGTTCAACTGGAGCGCGAAGCTGGACAAAGCGGCCATAGCCGAGTTTCAAAAGAAGCTGGCTTCCTACGGCTACAGGTTTCAGTTCGTAACGCTTGCCGGTTTTCACTCGCTTAATTTCGGGATGTATGAGCTTGCCCGGGATTTCGAAGAGAAAGGGATGAGCGCCTATTCGCAGTTTCAGGATAACGAATTCGAATGGGAGAAGCACGGGTACAAGGCCGTGAAACATCAGTCCTTCGTTGGAGCGGGCTACTTCGACGCTGTGGCGCAGGCGATTAGCGGCGAAGAGTTCTCCACCAGCGCCCTAAAGGGATCGACGGAGGAAAAACAGTTTCAGGACGAGCCGAGTGCTGAAAGGAGCGGAGACCGGAGGCATCGGAGAATCGCTCCGCTCATCCGTCTTCCTGCACTATCCTTGAGCCCAGGCGCAGGCCGCCGTGAATGAAGTAGACGTCTCCAGCCAGCGATTCGTTGCGATAGAGTTCGCCGATCAGAGACGCGACTTCTTCGGGTTCGATCAACCGGCCAATGGGGATCTGTTCGATTATTTTATCCAAGCACGGCAGGGGTGATCTTTTTGACCATCGCGTGTTCCCACATATCCCGGAGCGACCGCCACGCAGCGGATTTTATCCGCCAGACCCCGGCGAAAAAACTCTGCGGTAAGCACCTTGGGGAACACCGACATCGCGGCCTTGGAGGAAGAGTAATTAATCTGGCCCGCCGTTCCGAGCGACCCGGTAGAAGAGATCAGGCAGATCAGTCCCTTGCAGTTGTTATTTATCATGCGCTCGGCGCATTCCCGCACCGTCAGGAAAACCCCGGTCAGGTTTATATTCATCACCGACTGAAACTGGTCGAGGGTCATTTTCTTGGTGACTTTGCCTGTGACCGTGTCCGGGGACACCATCATGCCCGTCTTTGATTATTCCGGCAAAAGGGGCCACAAGATTGATCTGCCCGAACTGTTCGATGGCGAAATCGGCCATCTTGGAGCAATCATTCTCATTGGTGACGTCGCAGACGATTGTTCGAACGTCTCCATTCATCTCTTTCAAATGAGGCTTCGGCAGGGGCCAAAAGAGGTTCGGCCACATCGGCCAGCAACACCTTTCCGCCATTGCCGACCCAGTACCGGGCCAGGGCCAGTCCAATGCCCCCGCCGCCTCCGGTAATTACCGCAACTGAATTCGTGATCTCCAACATGGCGCGTCAATCTCCCAATAAGGAACGGTTCCGCTCCGGGCAGGGATTGTTCGGACAGAGTCTTATACGCTTTTTTCGAAACACTTCTCCAGGTTGGCGTAGCCGGCGTTAACAGCGTCCCTGAGCGTTTCACAGCCCTTTTTGTTGGTGTCTATCCATTCGCGAAACGCATTCTTGCCTTCCTCCGGCGACCCAGGCGGCCTGATTGAGAAGCGAGTTCCAACATGCCGCCGGTCTGGTCCCAAAACATGATCGCATTGCTGATAATGCCTTCAACGCCCGGCCCTTTGCAGATCGATCATCTGTTTCGCGATTGTCGCTGATTGCTTGTACATGCTTCGCCTCCGTGAAAATGTAAGGATGTTGTGCGATCTTTGGCCTACTGTTCCATCACGTAACTTCCGGGGGCTTTTTGCAGCACAGGGTATATATCATTACCCATCCCGGGAGGTTCGACTTTGGCACCGGATTTTTCAGACAACCACGCCACCCAGTCCACCCACCACGAACCCTGTTGCTCCTGTTGGCTCGAGAGCCACTCGTCGGGAGTAAGAGTATCCGTTAATGTCACTGATCCAGTATTTTCTCCTGGACCTCGCCGATGGAGGATTTACTATCCCCGTAATGTGCCCTTCATCGGAAAGCGCAAATCTTTTCGGGCCCTTGACCAGGTCGCATATTTTGAAGGTCTCTTTCCATGGACAGATGTGATCCTGTTCGGTCCCCACCAGGTAGAGAGGCTGGCTGATTCGCCGCAGGTCTATGGGACGATTGCCCAGCACCAGCTTGTCCTCTTTGACCAGGTTGTTGTTCAGATAGAACTCGCGCAGATAAAAGGAGCACATTGCCGCAGGCAACCGGGTTGAATCGCTGTTCCAGTAAAGAAAATCGGATTTGGGAGGCACCTCGCCCTGAAGGTAGTTGTGGACGTAGTAGCGCCATATGAGATTATTGGAGCGCAGCGCGCGGAAGGTCGCCGCCATGTACTTTTTGTCGAGGTATCCTTCCTTTTCAATCACTTCCTCGATCATCTCGACGATCTCTTCGGTGACAAAGACTTCGAGTTCGCCGGGAGAAGAGTAATCGACCAGGGAGGCAAACAGGGTATAGTCCCGGATCGGAATCCCAGCGTCTTCGGGACCCCGGTTCAGGTAGGCCATGAGCGCAGTCAGAACGGTTCCGCCAATGCAGTAGCCTACGGCATGAACCTGCTTCGCTTCGCAGATTTCCCTGGCCACTTCGACGGCTTTGAGGGCGCCCCGAAGCATGTAGTCTTCAAAGGTTACGTCGCGCATCTCCGGAGACGGATTCTTCCAGCTTACCATGAACACCGTAAAGCCCTGATTGAGCAGATAGGCCACCAGGCTTTTTTCTTCGGTCATATCCAGTATGTAGTACTTGTTTATCCAGGGCTGGATGAAAACGACAGGGATTTCGAAAGTGGTCTCGGTCCTCGGAGAGTACTGGATGAGTTCCATAAGCCTGTTTCGGAAGACCACAAAGCCCTGGGGTAATCGCTATATTCTGCCCGACTTTGAATGCTGAGGTGTCGGCTATCTTTATCAGGTTGTCGCCTCGCTGGATGTCTTCCAGCCAGTTCTCATAGCCGTTAACCACGCTCTCCCCTTTGGTCCGCAGGAACTTCTGCACGACGGAAGGGTTTGTCCAGAAGAAGTTTGCAGGAGAGATGGCGTTGATAAGCTGGTTGACCCAGAATATCGACCGCTGCCTTTCCTTCTCCGGGATGTCCGGGGCTTTGCTCACGTAGTCTCTAAGCCAGCTTGCGTAGGCGCTGTAGAGCTTGTTGGCCAGCTTCGAACAGCTCTTTACCGCGTCCAATAAGACAACCTCCGGATTGTCCGACTTGTGCCTTTGCGCTCTTGGCTCTCGGACAGCGCCGAAGTTAGCTGCTCAGCGGCCACAGCCTGGATGCTCGCACTCAGCTTGGAGGTAATGCTCAACAAATCCGTGCCGTTATACATCCAGGACTGATGGATTTTGAAAAAGCAACTCGCGATTCCAAACGGATCCGAGGGCATGCTCGATGAGCTTCATCAGTCTGCCCTTCTAATGAAAGTAATTACCTCGCCTATGGTGGATCCTCCTTCCAGCAGGTCGTCGGGGATGATCACCCCGAACGTTTCTTCCAGAAAAACCTTGAAGTTGACCGATGTCATCGAGTCCCATTCCGGAATGTCGTTGAGCAGAGTATCCGGTTGCGATCTCGAAGCCCATCGCGCCGGGGAAAAGTTCCGGAATGCCTTCTCTGATGGTTGCAAGCACTTCTAACATTGGGTTGCCTCCTTTTATTAAAAATTAACAAACAGCTTACGATCCTCTACGAGGCTATATGTCCTAGATCCGAATGAGATTCGCTCCCCAGGACAAACCACCGCCGAAGGCAGACGTAACGACCAGATCGCCTTCGCGGATCATATTGTCTGAAATTGCCTCATCCAGCGCCACCAGAACCGAGGCGCTGGCAGTGTTGCCATACTTGTCGAGATTGACTATGAATTTTTCTCTACGAGACGCCCAACCGGGAAGCAATCGTTTCGATGATGTTGATATTGGCCTGGTGAGTGATGAACCAGTCGATCATCCTGTAGGGCCACACCAGCTTCCTTCAGCAAGCTGCAAGGATGATTTCGCGTCGCCCTTGGTCGGTGGCGAACTCGAATACGGCGGTCCCGTCCATCTTGAAATAGGCCATACGGGGGCTGGTCATCTTCTCGAAGGGCAACATGGTGCCGCCCGCAGGAACGCAGACGGCATCGCTGCCTGCTCCCATCGGTCCTGAGGCAGGAATGATAGACGCCCCGGTCCGAGTTTCCGGCCCGGAAAAGAATGGCGCCCGGCGCCGTCCCCGAAGAGGGGGAAGGTGGCAAAAGTCCCGTTTGTAAAGTATTTTCGAGTACATCTCTGAGGCTATGAAGAGAATGTTCTCGAATTTGCCCGATTTGATCAAGGCGTCGGCCACGCAAATGCCGAAAGTGCTCCCTGAGCACACTGAATTGATGTCGAAGGCAAAAGCGTTGGTTGCTCCCAATTCATGTTGCACCCGCGTGGCGGTCGCAGGCTGCATGCGGTCCGGTGATGATGTGGAGAGCACTATCCCCTGGACGCTGTTCAGCCGGGAAATCAACCTTTTGCAGGCAGCGACGGGCAGCTTTGATGGCCAAATCCGAGGTGCATTCTTCTTCCGGAGGCGATTCTTCTGGACAAAATTCCAGTTTTTTCAGCTATGAGCTTAATGGAAGAGGGCGGGAAATGGGTCAAGCTCCTCGTTTGAGCACCAGCCGATTCGGGCAGATAGCTGCCAGTCGAAAAAATAACGGAGTTTCTCATTTCGATCGGTCACGCTCTTCTATTCGAAAACTGGTGTGCGAAGCCTTGCCAATCCTCTGTCCTTATGTGCAAAGTCGTGAATGCAAGGCGCCCGGACTATGAGTTCAATTCCATGAAGGAGAATATCTCGATTGGCCAAACCTAATTCAAGCCACGAAATCTTCAATGGGGTAAAGGCTGTATTTTGGCAGTAAACCAGTCGTTTTTCAAGAAGTGGCGTGGAGTGATTTTTTCCCTCGGGTCGGCCCGGAGCCGGGGAATTCGCGGCTTGAGATCTTTTTGTTTTCTCGTTTCCGGTCGAGGTAGATTCTAAGATTTTCGGGCAGTCCGCGTTTCTTGGCCGAGCGGCTGCGGAGTTTGGTGAGCATTTTTGCGGAAAGAGGCTGTTTGAGGGGAAATCCCCACTTCTTCTTGTATTCCCTGGGAGTGAGGTGATGTATGCGGAGGTGATTGGCCGTGAGCTGCCGGAGTTCAACTTTGCATTCCATACAGGTAACTTTGTCTTCCTGAATGGAAGAGAGCGGGTCTGCGGCAACGGGAACGCCGGAAGCCTGAGATTCGAGCCCCTCCCGCACGATAGATCGCCCCTGCTCTTCGGCGAGTCTCATCTTGTGAAGCGCATTATAGACCCTTACCAGTGCGTGCTCGATCTCTTCGGCTGTCATTTTGCTCATGGAAGCCTGGGCTTGAACGATTTCGACCGCTAATTCGAGCAACTTTTTTTCCATTCGGAGCATTCCTCCAACCGAGGCCGGCAGATGTTTGGCGTCGTCAGGCAAAAAGCTATTTCCAAATATGCTTATCGGAACTCCATTTGTAAAGGGAACCAAGCCACAATTCAGCATCCTGTTTCCGATATCGATTTTGTGGAATATCAGTCAAGCGTACGCCGGCATGGCTTTAAGGCGAGCGTCATTGCGAGGGCGATGAACAGCACGATTTGCCGGAGCTGCGGTGGAAAAGGTGAGTTTGCATCTTTACGCAAGTCAATTTATTTCGCAGAGCTATGCGGGAAATGTAACGATAAAGGTGGAACCGACCCCTGGAGTGCTTTTCGCCGTAATCGCGCCACAGTGCCGCTCGACTATTTTGCTGCACGTGGCCAGTCCCATCCCGGCGCCTTCATACTCGCCTCGGCCGTGCAACCTTTGAAATGGGCGGAATATCCGGTCAAGGTAATGTTCGTCAAACCCGATTCCATTATCCTCGACAAAGATGCGGCATCGATTATCTTCAATATGCCCGTATACCTTCACTACAGGCCTCGCCACCGAGCCGCGGTAGTCGAAGTACTTGATGGCGTTGCCAATGAGATTTTGAAACAACTGGCGCATCTGGACCGGGTCGACGCGTGCGGTTGGCAGCTCACCAATCTCAACAGTCGCTTCAGCCTGCTCGATGGCAATATCCAAGTCGCTTGCCGCATCCCCGGCAATCTCAGCCAGATTCCGAGTTTCGAGCGGGATGGACCTTGTCGTTACGCGGGAATATTCGCGCAAAGCATGAAGCAATTCGCTCATACGAGACGCAGATTGATTCATACGATCCAAATAGTCGCCCCCCTCTTCTCCTAAAGGGCCGCGGTACCTGGTCTTGAGCATGCTTCCAAGAATCATTATTTTTCGCAAAGGCTCTTGGAGATCATGGGCTGCAATGAATGCAAAATCCTGAAGCCCCTGGTTGAGGACTTCAAGTTTGGCCGACTTGTTTTCGAGTTCCAGGTTGGCTCGTTTCAACTCGGCGGTCCTTTCGGCGACCCGCTCTTCCAACTCATCCCTCGACCTGCTGATCTCCTCGATCATGCCCATGCGTTTGGTGATATTGCGGGCAATGCCCTCAAGGGCGATAGCATTGCCTGCATCGTCCTTTACATAGCTGCTGCGGATCTCGATCCAAATCACCTGCCCGGTCTTGTGTATCCACCGGGCATTGTGCAGCGCCGGACAACGCTTTCCCTTGAAGTACCCGATTATCTCATCCCGATGCTCGGGGTGGACTATCCTGAAGGGCAACTCCGGGTCGGAATAGAATTCTTCAGGCCCGTATCCCAGCATTTCCGCCGATGCGGGATTTATATACTCAAACCCTGGCGTGGGTTGCAGAGTGTATCGGAATACCAAATCGCTTGCATTTTCAGCAAGCATCCGGAAGCGACTCTCGCTTCGGGTGAGCGCCTCGACCTGCTCGAGGAGCTTATTAACGAACAACTGCCGGTGCTTATCTTCAAACTGCTGATGCTGAGGGGCGACTTCCCGGATTTCAGACGATCCAAGCTCTTCGGCCACCATCTCCAGAAATTTTTGCGGTTCGGTAGGTTTGGCGAGGATGCGGCAAACGCCTATATCTTTAGCAAGGTCCCTGGCTTCGCGTTCGCAAAAGATCGCGGTATAGAATATCACCTTGGTATTAGCTATTGAAGGATCATCCCGGCGCAACCGCCGCACAAATTCATATCCGTCCACCGAAGGCAGGAGCACATCCGATATTACAAGATCGGGATGCTCGGTTCTCACCAGCTCCAGAGCTTCAGCGCCGTCAGCCGCCTCAAAAACGCTGCACCCGGCGTAGTTGAGCAGGGTTACGAGCAACTCACGGTCTTCAACACGGTCGTCAACGACAAGGATTTTGGCCATATACTTTTTCCAGCTTAAATTTAATGTCTGTAACCTGGAGCGCGACAAAATGATTTTTCTAACTGACCCACAAATTTCTTAGACCATATCGGCTTGGGGATGTAGTCGTCAAAACCGGCGGAGAGCAACCGCTCGCGGTCGCCGCTGTCGGTGAGTATGGTGACCGCTATGACTGGAATACTGCGAAGTCTCATGTCGGCCCTGAGTTCCTTTATCAAATCGAACCCATCCATTTCAGGAAGGACCACGTCACAAACGATCAGGTCAGGGAGTTCGCGCCGGGCGATTTCAAGCCCCTCCCTGGCCGACTTGGCTAGCAGAGTGCTGTGGTTGGACGCCTCGATCAAATAAGCGAAGAGCTCGAGACTCGACTCGTCGTCCTCAATGATGAGAATACGGCAACCCATGTTCTTCTCCGGTAGTCTTTTCGGGTGAACTTCCATGCCCCGCCTCTCAAAAGTCCTCTGGATGGTTTTTCTCCGAAGCTCACATCGGGCCGGGTCCTGAACTGGTTTCCATCCGGAAAGTGTCCTTTTCCGCCCCCGGATCAGGTCCGGGGCGGGCTCTGACGGCGCCAATCTTCGGGTTTTCTTGTGCGGCGTACCGAACACTCACTGCGCTCATGTTCGCGCTCGACACTCCAGACCGCGCTTAGATGCTGGACCCTCACTGCGCTCAGGTCCGGGCTGAGCATTCTTAACATGGTCAAACGCTTCAAGTCCGGGCACGATCTTTTGTGAGTGCCCAGTTCGCGTCCGATCTTTTGTGAGGGCGCAGTACGCCTCCGCGCAAGCCCTTGATTACCTTGCCAGGACAAAAAATGCCTACTTTCCGAGTTGGAAACTGCCAGTCTCTTATCCGAGGTTTCCGGATGGACACTGAACTATGACTCGATAGCCCGGTACTTTTCTCTTTTGCCCATGAAAGATTCGACTTGTTTCACGAATATCTCGGGCTGGATTGGTTTGTCGATGTAGCCGTCGAACCCGGCGGCAAGCACCTTTTCCCGATCGCCCGGCATTGCAAGGGCCGTAACGGCGACCAGGGGGATCTTGCGCAACATGGGGTCTCTTTTCAGCTCGTGAGCCACCTCATAGCCATCCATTTTGGGAAGGTGCACGTCGCAGACAATCAGGTCGACCCTTTCCCGGCGAACCACCTCGACGCCTTCTTCGCCATTGACCGCGGTGCGGGTGGTGTATCCAAACGCCTGCAGCAGGTAGGTCATCAGCTCCAGGTTCTGGGGATTATCTTCTATAACCAGGATTCGTCCAGCCATCTATATTCAGCTTGCCTCCTTTGCTTTCAGGGCCGTGAGGTCCCTAAGAAGCGCCTCTTTCTCTTCGAGCGATTTCTTGACTCAATCCTAGAATGCAACCGTAAATTCGCTGCCTTTGCCGTATTTGCTTTTGAGAGAGATCCGGCCGTTCAGCAGGTCGACGAGCTTTTTGCTCAAGTGCAGACCCAGTCCAGTGCCTTCGTGGCGCCGAGTGCTCGATGTGTCCACTTGCGTGAAGGCCTGGAAGAGCTTGTCCTGGTCCTCGGGTTTAATGCCGATGCCGGTGTCGATGACGCAGAATTCTATGCGGGCCCCATTTTGCGAGATTTGCCGCAGCTCCACAATGACTTCACCCTTTTCCGTGAACTTGATTGCGTTATAGGTGATATTGAGGAGAATCTGGTTGAGGGAACGGCGGTCGGTTCTCAAAATCACCTCGTTTTCCGGCACTTTGAACGTCAACTTAAGGCCCTTGTTTTCGGCCATCGGCAAAAGCGTTGTGGTTACCTCCTCTACTATAGACTTGCAGGAAACCGGCTCCATTCTGAGTTCGACCTTACCCGATTCGATCTTGGCAAGATCGAGCAGATCGTTGATCAGCAGGAGCAGATGTTTGGCGCTGTTCGAAATGTTGGAGACTTGTCTTTCCTGGTCTGTGGTGAGTGGACCAGGCAGCTTCATGAGGACCGTGCCGGCAAAGCCGATGATTGAATTGAGCGGCGTTCGCAATTCGTGGCTCATATTGGCCAGGAAACGGTCTTTGGCAAGGTTGGCATTCTCCATTTCAATGCTCTTCTCCTCCAGGGTTTGCTCGAACCGCTTGCGCTCGGTTACATCACGGGCCGCAGCGAACACGCCCTGGAGCTTTCCATCACGGTCTGCGAAGGTAGTGGCATTGTAGGAAACAACCGTCTTGAGGCCGCTTTTGTTGGTGGCCGTCAGTTCGTAGTTGGTGACATTGTCCTCCTTGAGCACGCGCCGAATGCCTTCTTCCGCCCGCAAAGGGTCGGTAAAGTAGTTCTTGAACGGCGAGCCTATCAACTCTTCGCGGGTGTGTCCCGTGAGAGCTTCCATCTGCTGATTGACGTCACTGATTATACCCAGGGGATCGGTAGTCATAAGAGCATCGATGTTGGATTCAATCAGAGACCGCGCATAGAACTGCTGATCACGGAGCTGTTGCTCCAACGCCTTCTGATCGGTGATATTACGGGCGCCGGCCAGAATACCGATCTGTTTACCCGACGCATCCTTGAACACGCCTGCGTTGAAGCTCACTGCAATCCTGCGGTTCTGGCGGGTTATAAGCACCAGTTCGTACGCCAGCACGCGGCTTTGTTTCAGGGTTTGCCGCACACCATCGCTCGCGCGCTCCGGCTCGGTGAAATAGCCGGAGAATGCAGAATTTACGAGGTGTTTCCTGGAATAGCCGGTCAGCCGCGTAGCTTCCTCGTTTACGTCCGTGACAACCCCATCCGGGGCGATGGCGAACAGCGCGTCGGCGCTTGCTTCGATTAGCGAGCGGTTATATGCCTGTTGATCCACGAGCTGATTTTGAAGCCTCGCCTGCTCGCTGATGTCCCGGGCGCTGGCGAAGATACCCTGAACCAGGCCGTCGGCTGCGCGGAACACCGAGGCATTGAACGAAACGGTCGCCTTTTTGCCGGTCTTGGTCTTGAGAACCAGCGAGTAGTTTGTCACCACGCCTTCGGCAAATGTGCTCTTGACGCCGGTGTCAGCGAGCTGCGGATCGGTAAAGTACTGTCTGAAGGGCGACCCGATCAGCTCATCTCGGCTGTAGCCGGTCATCCGGCACATCTGTTCGTTAACGTCGGTGATGTAGCCTTCCGGATCGACTGTAATAAGACCGTCAACGGAGGACTCGATCAAGCCGCGAAGATATGTCTGCTGCTCACGAAGCTGCTCTTCGAGCCTCACACGGTCCGTTATGTCGCGGGCGCTGGCGAAGATGCCCCGCACGTTGCCGGACGGGTCTCTAAATACCGAGGCGTTAAACGAAACCTGCAGCAACCGGCGGGTTCGGCTAACCAGAGCAAGCGCGTACTCGGTGACGATTCCCTTCTCGAAGGTTTCCCTTACACCGGCCGTTGCAAGGGTCGGGTTTGTAAAGTAGTCCGAGAAGGGAGTGCCGATAAGTTCGGCTCGAGTGTAGCCGCTCATCTGGCACATACGGTCATTGACGTCGCTGATAATTCCCTCGGGGTCAACCGTGATGAGTCCGTCAACCGATGCCTCGATCAGACCTCGGTTGTATGACTCGGAGTCACGGAGCCGCAATTCGAGTTTTTTCTGCTCTGTAATATCACGCGCAGCGGCGAACACGCCTTGCAGCTTCCCATCGCGGTCAGCAAATGTGGTGGCATTGTATGAAACGACCGTCTCGAGACCGGCTTTGCTGGTGGCCGTCAGTTCGTAGTTGGTGACGTTGCCCTCCCTCAGCACGAGGCGGATGCCTTCCTCCGCCCGCAACGGGTCGGTAAAGTAGTTTTTGAACGGCGAGCCTATCAACTCCTCGCGGCTGTAACCTGTAAGGGCTTCCATCTGCTGGTTGATGTCAGTGATGATGCCCAGGGTATCGGTGGTCATAAGAGCATCAATGTTGGATTCGATCAGAGAACGTGTATAGAACTGCGATTCCTGAAGCTGAGATTCCAGGGTTTTTTGCTCGGCAATATCACGGGCGCTGGCGAAAATGCCTCGCACCTTTCCGGATGCATCCTTGAAAACGGCGGCATTGAACGAGACGGGAACCGGCTTGCCTTCGGCTGACTGAAGGGTGAGAACGTAGTTGCTGACCGATCCCTCCTTGAAAGTGAGCCGCACGCCTTCGGCTGCGCGGTCGCGCTCCGTGAAGTAGGACGGGAACGTGGAACCTATTAGCTGGCTGCGCGTACGCCCCGCCATCCGGCACATGGTTTCGTTAACGTCAGTGATCAACATCCTCTCGTCAACGGTGACCAGGCCGTCCACGCTTGCTTCAATCAGACCCCGGTTATACGCGCGCTCTTCTGCGAGTTGCCCCTGGAGACGAGCTTGTTCGGTGATGTCACGGGCGCTGGCGAAAATCCCGCGGACAGCGCTTGTTTCGTCTTTAAATATTGCAGCGTTGAAAGAGACGAGTTGCTCTTTGGAGTCCTTGCTGTGCAGCGTGAGTTCGTAGTTGGTGACCGCCCCCCTGTCCAGGGTCAGGCGAACGCCTTCAGCCGCACGCTTGGTGTCGGTAAAATACTGAGGAAACGGCGTCCCGATGAGTTCTTTTCGGGAGTATCCGGACATGCGGCACATCGTTTCGTTGACGTCGGTAATGTTGAGTTTTGGATCAACGGTGATGAGGCCGTCCAGAGAAGCTTCGATGAGACCCCGGTTGTATGCGCGCTCTTCAGAAAGTTGCGTTTGCAGGCGCGCCTGCTCCGTAATGTCGCGAGCGCTTGCGAATATTCCGTGCACCGCGCCGGAGGGGTCTTTAAAAACCGATGCATTGAAGGAAACCACTAATTGGCGTCCGTCGCGGGTCGCCATGCTGAGCGCGTAGTCGGTAACCACTCCCTTATCGAAAGTCTGCTTCACACCGGCATCGGCGCTTTCGCTGTCAACGAAATAGTTGATAAAAGGAGTGCCGAGGAGTTCCTCGCGCGAGTAGCCGGTCATCTGGCACATGCGGGCATTGATATCGCTGATCATGCCCTGCGGATCGACCGTGATCAGACCGTCAACCGAAGCTTCTATGAGACCTCGGTTATATGCTTCGGATTCGCGCAGCCTCTGTTCGAGCTCTTTTTGCTCCGTAATGTCGCGCGCGGCGGCGAACACGCCCTGCAGCCGGCCTTCGGCATCGCGGAAAGTCGATGCATTATAAGAAACGACCGTCTTGCGGCCCGTTTTGGAAAGAGCTGTCAACTCGTAGTTGGTGACCTTGCCTTCGCGAAGAACCAGCTTGATGCCTTCTTCCGCGCGTTGCGGATCGGTGAAGTAGTTCTTGAAAGGAGAGCCGATCAACTCGTCCCGGCTATACCCGGTAAGGATCACCATTTGTTTGTTTACGTCGGTTATGATCCCCAGGGGATCGGTCGCCATCAAAGCGTCGATGTTGGACTCGATGAGTGAACGGGTATAGAACTGAGTGGATTTAAGCTGTTCGGTCAGCCGGATTTCATCCGAGATGTCTTTTGAAATGAGCAGGTAACCAATCGCCCTGCCCAGAATATCGCGCCGGGGAGTGATGACGACTCGGGCCTTGAACTGCTCGCCGTTCTTTCGGCGCCGGTTAATGGTGCCTTCCCATTTACCGTTATGAAGGGCCGCCTCAAGGATCTCCCTGGGTTTGCCCGCAGTGACGTCTTCCTCGGTATGGAGGATCGAGGAGTTTTGCTTGCCTACGACTTCCTCGGGTTCGTAGCCGTAGAGCCTGCGCGCGCCCTCGTTCCACAGAAGTATCTTGCCGTCGAGGTCTTTGCCGATGACCGAATACTCGGTCGAGGACTCCAGAATATTGGTGATGAAGTCAACCGCTTCCTGGGCGTTGCTCACGATAGCGCTGTCAAAGAGCTTCGCCTTGCGGATCTGCTCGTTGAACTGCAACTCGTTCGAGTAATCTTTTGAAATCAAAAGAAACCCGACAGGGTGGCCTGAATTGTCACGGCGTGGAGTAATGACCACCCTTGCTACGAAGACCTCCCCGTTTTTTCGCCGCCTGTCTATAGTGCCTTCCCATTTTCCCTCCCTGAGGGCTGCGGCGAGCATCTGGCGAGGCTTATCGGCCTGGAGATCTTCTTCGGTGTGGAGAATAGAGGAGTTTGCTTTGCCTACTACCTCTTCGGGCTCGTATCCATAGAGTCTGCGCGCGCCCTCGTTCCAAAGGAGAATTTTCCCTTCCAGGTCCTTGCCGATTATGGAGTATTCGGTGGATGACTCCAAAATATTGCCGAGGAAGTCCACCACCTCTTCGGTGTTGCTGACGATCTTGCTGTCGACCAGCCGTCTTGGCTCCATCAGCCGCATCTCGCTCGAGATGTTTTTTGTTATCAAAAGAAAGCCGACCGGATTTCCGGCGCCGTCATGCCGCGGAGTGATTACGACACGGGCGGTGAATTTGGCGCCGTTTTGCCGCACACGGGTAATGGTTCCTTCCCACTTGCCGGTATCGAGGGCCGCTTTGAGCATCTGCTTTGGAAGGCCGGCGCTGACGTCCTCAGGAGTGTGAAGGATCTCGGACGATTGTCCGATGATCTTCTCGGGCTCGTAGCCGTAAACCCTGCGTGCGCCCTCGTTCCACAGAAGTATTCTACCATCGAGGTCCTTGCCGATTATGGAGTACTCGGTGGATGATTCGAGGATGTTTCCAAGGAAGTCCACCACCTCTTCGGTGGTCTTGCCCACGATCTTTCTGTCAAACAATCTACTCGGCACCTTACTACCTCCATTTTTCGCATTGGTATGGAACAGCAACTCGAAAAAACTTTACGCCGCCCGGAGGCGATTGATTGTATCTTTTGGGTATGTCTTAGTGCTTGAACTACTTCCGGAAGTTTTCGTAAAACAGGTCCCGCTCGTAATGGCTGTGCCGATTGGAGAGCCTGGACTGTTCCATGCCGTGCACAAAGCGGATTTGGCTAATAATAAGGACAACAAACCAGGAATTCAATAGTGAATTTCCCAAACCCATGAGCGATTGACTTTTTCGAGCGTTCAGTCTAGTTTCCATCCGGAAAGGGTCCTTTTCCGCCTTGGCGGCGTCAATCTTCGGGTTTTCTTGTGCGGCGTACCGGAGTACGCCTCCGCGCAAACCCTTGATTTCCTTGCCAAGACGAAAAATGCCTCCTTTCCGGCTCGGAAACTGCCAGTCTCTTATCCGAGGTTTCCGGATGGAGACTAGTCTAAAAGTGGGAATCATTTTCCCATCAGCCAAAGAGCGGCGGACCGGAGTTCATTCGTGGATAAATCGAGCAACAGCGCGACCTCCTCTGACCATCAATCCGACAGCCGGTCCAGGGCCGCTTTGCCTGGAAAGGACCCGGCCAAAATCCTCATAGTGGACGATAGCGCAACGGACCGCGAGTTCCTGGCATATCTGCTCAGGCACTCTCATTACAGGGTTTTTGAGGCAGCCGATGGCGCCGAGGCCGTGCGGCTGGCGACGGCGGAGCGCCCGGATCTCGTGATTTGCGACGTGCTGCTGCCCCTGATGGACGGGTATGAATTTGTGAGGCGTTTGCGGGCCGATCCTTCCACTGCCGGGCTGACAGTGATTTTCTATTCGGCGGTGTTCAACGAAGGGGAAGCCAGAAACCTCGCCCTCGATTGCGGCGTTTCGCTGATCCTGTCCAAACCCACAGAACCGAAAAAGATATTGCGAACGGTATCTGAGATGCTTAGGGCTGCGGGCGCTCAGGATATCGACGCCCGGCGAGACGTGCCGGAAAATTTCCAGGTCCGTCATCACCAGCTCCTCAGCGAAAAGCTCCTCGAACAAACCGAAGCCCTTCGCATGAGCGAAGACCGTTTCAGATTGCTCGCAGAGCACGCGGCCGATATGATTTTCAGCCTCCGGCTAAAGCCCGCTCGTGTCTGGGAATACGTGAATCCCGCATCGAAAATGATATTGGGATATAGCCCTAGCGAATTCTATGAAGACCCCGAACTTTTGTTCAAAGCCGTCCATCCCGACAGCCGTGAAGAACTGTTGAATTACATGGGTGAGAGGTCCGGAGCGGGTAATAAAACGTGTAACATCCGATTTTTCCACAAAGAGGGAAAAGTCGTATGGACGGGCATCAGCGTTACGGGCGTTTGCGATGATGCGGGCAATGTGGTCGCGCTGGAGGGTATAGCGCGCGACATCTCCGAACGCATGGAAATGAATGAGGAGATATGCAAATCACGCGATGATCTGGAATTGCGCGTTCTGGAGCGCACCGCCGAACTTGCGAAGGCGAACGAGGTCCTCAGAGCCGAGATCAATGAGCGAGAACGGGTGGAAACAGAACTTCAGCACTACATGGGAAGGCTTGAAGAAAGTAACCGGGCCCTCCGGGATTTTTCCTCCATAGCTTCGCATGACCTCCAGGAGCCTCTACGGAAAGTTATCTCCTTCGGGAACCTGCTCCAAGAGAAGTTCGGCCCGTCCATCGGAGAACAGGGGAAAGACTACCTGAGGCGGATGGTCGATGCGACCCGGCGTATGCAGTCCCTGCTTACAGCCCTTCTCGAATATTCGAGACTGTTGGCCGCTGTTGATCCTTTTGTGCAGGTCAGGCTTTCGGATATCATCGCTGAAGTTCTATCGGACCTGGAGGTAAGAATCGAAAGGAGCGGAGGAAAGGTGCACGCAGAAGACCTGCCGGTTATTCACGCAGATCCGACACAAATGCGTCAGCTTTTCCAAAACCTCATCTCCAATGCCCTCAAATTCCATGAGGAAGGCACGGGGCCTGTCATCAGGATTCACAGCGCCATAAGAGATCGGACGATCCGGATTTTTGTCGAAGATAACGGGATCGGTTTTGAGGAGCAGCACCTGGAGAAGATTTTCGCCCCCTTCCAGAGACTGCACGGCAGAAGCAGTCCTTATAAGGGAACGGGCATGGGCCTTACCATCTGCAAGAAGATCGTGGAGCGGCATGGGGGGGCTATTACGGCGACGAGCGCTCCGGGGAAAGGATCGACATTTATATTAACCCTACCGGTGAGGCAAAATACCGGATAGACGGATTCGAGCGCGTCAGGGATTGGCGAAGGTTCTCTCAGGCGGCCGCCTTTCGCTTACGTATGAATGCGGGATTGTCTCATCATTCCACTCTTTTGAAACATAGAGCCCGCAGTAACAGCTCCCGTACTCCGCAACATCGGGCACCCTGTAGACGCAGGGGCAGATTATATCGCGGTCCCAGTCGCGGTCATTGGCCGCCAGCCTGCACGGGCAGCACATATATCCGTACCGCTCCCTGTTCTCCAGCAGCCCTTGCAGGAGATGGAAAACCCTGGTCTTATCCTTGTTGAAGAAATATCCTTTGGCTTCCTGCGTCTTTTTCAGGAACTCGTAGAGCTGCTCGACATTCATTCCAGATTCAGCGCCTCCCTTATCTCTTCTCTTTTGAATCCGATGATGACCTTGGAGCCGATCAAAAGCATCGGGAAGGCGCACCCCGGGTTGGCTTTCTTGATTTCTTCGATCATCCGGCGCCTCTCGTCGCCGTCGAGCTTATCGACGTTCACACAATCGTAATCGACACCGCATTTATCGAGAAATTCCTTTGTATCTTTGCAGTGGATGCAGGTAGTAAGAGCGTAGAGCTTTATGTCGCGGTCTTTCATCCTTGCCCTCCAGTCGAAAGTAGCGAGGAAAAAAGTTTCGTTGGCGGCGTCCCCGGTTTTATTCCCAGCCGGGTAAGGGCAAAATCGTAGCGAACCGGATCGTCGGGGCGGATTGCGGCGAAAGCCTCCGTAATCTCAATGGCGCAACGCATGTCCGCCTGTTTTCGTGACGTCAGTCC
The DNA here is from genome assembly GCA_963727975.1 of uncultured delta proteobacterium. Classification (GTDB taxonomy): domain Bacteria; phylum Desulfobacterota; class Syntrophobacteria; order Syntrophobacterales; family Syntrophobacteraceae; genus SbD1. Next base: position 66,761 of record CAVSIN010000020.1, read on the forward strand.
CATGGCTGAGGCGATCCTGTGCATATGAGTGTCGAGCGGGACTATCAGGTGAGAGGCTGGAACGCTGTTGCCATATTCCAGGGTCGACATTGTCGCTTCTCACCATCCACCGCAAAAAGAGGTTCAGCCTCTTGCACGCGCTGCCCCCATCAGGTGAAGGTAAAAACGTCGGCATCATTCGTCCACCTGCCTGCTCGAGTTTTTTTACCAATCCGGTAAGGGCCGGGAGAATGTTCGGGTCATGTTCACTAAATCCTGCCAGGAAGCAGGACTCCAAAGACCCATATTCCAGGGTCACTCCTCTAAGAGCCACCAGCAGGTTGGACAGCATCTCGCCGGTGGTGAAACGATGCTTGAAAAACCCGAACGTCTTCCTGATGCCGGCAGGCCGGTTTTCAAGCAGAAAAGATGATGGGCTTGGACCCATGATGTCAAGAACGGACCGCACGCTCCTCAGGATCTGCCGCACCCGTCCGTATGCAAGCGCCGAGGCGATGAATGCGATTAGCTCCCGGTCCGGTTTTTTGTCATAGAGGTAGACTAATTCCAGAGGATCGGGGTGGATATGTTCGAAATGATTGTAATGGTTGTAAAGCTCTTCAAGGGCCGGCCCCCTAATTGTGTCGGAGATGGGGCCGGGGCCGGCGGCGGCAAAGTTCGATAGGGCGTTTGGATTGGAGGATTTCAAATGAAGTACGCCTCCGAAGACAGAGTTCTTTTTTCAAGAATACCTCAAAAATCATACATGAAATGAGCAAACAAGGAAATGAGGTATTGACATACGGTTTTGAATTTTGCTATTCTGCCAAAAAGGAAAAGTTATGGACGCTAACGCTTATTACCTTGAACTGCGCGCCAAAATCTTTAAGGCCCTCGGGCATCCCAGCAGGCTCAAAATGGTCGAAAGCCTTTTTGACGGCGAACGGTGCGTGTGCGAACTCCAGGCGATAGTCGGGTCTGACATATCGACTGTTTCCAAGCACTTAAACATACTGAAGGAAGCTGGAGTTCTGCAGGATGAGCGCAGAGGCACTAACATTTATTACTCTTTGCGGATGAAGTGCGTTGCGAACTTCATCAGTTGCGTCGAGGATTTCGTAGGTGAGAGATTGGAAGAACAGATCAAGATGCTCAGCCAATCGAAAGTAGTCTCATCGAGGTAGGTCGAGATTTTTTTAGCTAAAACTTGCTTATTTGCCCAAATATACAAACATCTCGGAGAGAGATTCCGGGGGAGGCTGGAATGTCTTCAGCCTCGAGGTTAAGACATGGCAGAAAAAGATATCACGCAGATCAAAGTTGGAAAATTTGCCGTCAGTATTATCGGCATTAAGCAGCTCATGGAAGAAATGGCCGGGACTCATGCAGACAAGACCGACGATGAGGTTGGCTCTTTCATGCTCGATCGGCTGGGACAGAGCAACTACATCCCGAGCAGCGCAAAAGAGGACTACGGCAAAGCCTTTGTGCGGGAGTTTCGGAAGTTTCTCGGGCAGCCCTACACGGAAGATGCTCCCCAGGGGCTCGATATCAAGGTCCTCGGCACAGGCTGCAATCAGTGCCATGCTTTGACGCAGATGATCATGGAAGTGCTCACGGAGATCAATCTTCCTGCCGGAGTCGATCACGTGACGGACATCAAGGAGATCGCCCGATACGGCATCATGGGCTCCCCGGCGCTGCTTATTAACGGTAAGGCTGTCGCCGTGGGAAGCGTTCCTCCGAGGGACAGGGTCAAGAAATGGCTGATTGAAGCCAGGCCAATCCTTGGGGAGAAAACAGTAACGGCAGTTGTTCAATCCAAACCGATACCACATTGAGGATGATGGGACCAAACCGAGGGAATAGGCGATGAAAACAATCCAGGAAAAGAGTTGTGCCTGTAATGGTGGCTGCAGCATAGGTGCACCGGTTGCGATAGAGACGACGGGACCTTCGAGCAACAGGATGATGACCGCCAGATACATCCTGCTTGGGATTCCCATGCTGGTGGCCTGGTGGTTTATCTATAAGAGCCTTGAGCCCTTTGCCGGCTGGTTGGCTCGCCACTTTGTGCAATTTCTGTCCATGCACAATTTGTCTGTCGGGAACATCGAGCATCTCAGAAGCGCTATAGAGTTTTTCTTTTACGACACGCCCAAAGTCCTCATGCTCCTGATCCTGGTGGTCTTCGGAGTGGGCATCATCCGCTCCTATTTCACCCCGGAGCGCACACGCAAGATCCTTGCCGGCAAGCGCGAATCGGTGGGAAATGTGCTGGCTGCGATGCTTGGAATCGTGACCCCCTTTTGCTCCTGCTCGGCGGTGCCCCTTTTCATCGGCTTTCTCACCGCTTCCGTGCCCCTCGGGGTAACCTTTTCATTTCTCATTTCCGCCCCGATGGTCAATGAGATCGCGCTGGTGCTGCTCTACGGGCTCTTCGGCTGGAAAATCGCCGCCATTTATATGAGCACGGGACTCATCATCGCCATGCTTGCCGGTTGGACTATCGGCCGGCTTAAGATGGAACACCATCTTGAAGACTGGGTTTATAAAATCCAGGTGGGTGAGAGCGGCGTATACGACGAGGAGCGGAAGAGTTTCGGGGATCGCATCCAGTTTGGCCTCGAAGCCGTGCGCGATATCGTCGGCAAGGTGTGGATATACGTCATATTGGGCATTGCCGTTGGGGCAGGCATTCATGGCTACGTGCCGGAGGGGTATCTGGCCTCGATCATGGGCAAGGGGGCATGGTGGTCGGTCCCCGTGGCGGTGCTGATCGGCATCCCCATCTATTCCAATGCGGCGGGAATCATACCGGTAGTATCCGCCCTCATAGAGAAGGGCGCGGCGATGGGAACGGTGCTCGCATTCATGATGTCGGTGGTGGCGATTTCGTTTCCGGAGACGGTCATTTTGCGCAAGGTCCTCAAACCGAGGCTCATCCTGGTTTTTACGGGTGTAGTGGCTGTAGGCTATCATCATTGTCGGATACCTGTTCAATGTGCTGATCTAATACTCGGCTTCTATCGACAGAGCCGACTCGGAGCAAGGAGAGAAGAAATGGAAATCAAAGTACTGGGTCCTGGATGCAAGAAGTGTCATGAAACGGAAAGAGTGGTCAAGGAAGCTCTCGCGGAAGCCGGCATAGATGCCGTGGTGGAGCACGTAACCGATATCGCAAAAATTGCCGGCTACGGTATTTTCAGCACTCCCGGGGTCGTCATTGACGGTGAGGTCAAATCGGCAGGGAAAATTCCCTCGAAGGCTGAAGTGAAGAGCTGGCTGGGGAAATAATTCAGTTGGATGAAGTAGGAGGAATCCATGGCTAACGACTGTTGTGCAACTGGAAGCAACGTGATGATTCTGGCCTGCTCCGGAGGCTCAAATGTGGGGCAACTCTCGAACCAGGCCGCGGTGGAACTTACTCGGGAAGGAGTCGGCAAAATGTTTTGCCTGGCCGGGATCGGCGGGCAACTCAGCGGGTTCGTTCAGTCCGCCCGGGACGTATCCGAAATGGTGGTGATCGACGGCTGTTCAGTGGGGTGCGCCAAGGCGATCCTCGAGAATGCGCAAGTTCCCTTGAAAACCTATCTCGTCCTGACGGATCTCGGCATCGAGAAGAATAAGAATTTCGATCTCAGACCCCGAGGATATCCGAAGGTCAAGGATGCGGTAAAGGAGGCCCTCACACAGTGAGGCATTCCTGACCATATAATTCTACTCGGCAAGGAGGTGTCCCATGTTGCTCAAAGGCTACCGCAAAGAGGTCATTCGCCCGGAGTGCAGGCCGGAAGCCGAATCGGTCCACTGCATCGCCCATCTCGATGAGGACATTACCGAGGTGATCCCTTACCTCAACGCAGTGCTGGGAGGTTTTCAGTACATCAAGGACCCTCCTACCGTCTCTTTCAGAGTGCATGGAAAGCTCATCGCGGTCCACTCCAGGAAGATCTGCGTCAATGCGCTCAGGGACGAGGCGGAAGGGAGACAAGATCATCGAGTGGCTTAAGCAGGAGATCAACGATACCTGGGAGCGCCGAGGAGAAATTGAGCCACGCTTTGAGGGAGCTCCAAAGCCCAGGGTGATCGAAATTCTGAAGCTCCTCCCCAGGACCAACTGCCGGGAATGCGGCCAGCCGACGTGCATGGTCTTCGCCACTCAGGTCGCCGAAGGCGGCAAAGGACCGGAGGATTGTCCGCCTCTTGAGGGGGAGAATAAAGCGAAACTCGATGCCTACCTCCAGCAGTTTCAGTTTGAATGGGAGTATTAGAGGTTTAATCGGGTCGATCAGATGATCCGAGCTCTGAAAAAGCTTCAACGAAGGCAGCCGGGATGGAAAAGCTGAAAGTCCTGTTTTTGTGCACTGGAAATTCCTGCCGGAGTCAAATAGCCGAAGGCTGGACACGGCATTTGAAAGGGGATTTGTATTGAGCCGTACTCCGCTGGGGTGCAGCCTCACGCAATAGACCCAAGGGCTATTCGAGTCATGGCTGAAGTCGGCATTGATATATCGCATTATCAGTCAAAGGATGTCTCTGCTCTTGAGCATATCGAGTTCGACTATGTCATCACCGTGTGTGATCGCGCCCACGAGTCGTGCCCTTTCTTTCCCGGCCAAAACAAAAGTTTTGCACGTGGGATTTGATGATCCGCCAAGGCTTGCTGAAGGCTCCCGAACCGAAGAAGAAGCCATGGCGCACTACAGGCGTGTGCGCGATGAAATCAAACGATTCGTTGAAAGGCTTCCTGAAGCTCTGATGGAAGAAAAACAAGATAAGAAGGAGAAATGAAATGGTTGAATCGGTTTCTAAACGACTTTCCTTCCTCGACCGGTATCTGACGCTCTGGATTTTCCTGGCGATGTTTGTCGGCGTCGGTGGGGGCTGGCTTTATCCCGGGGTCAAGGATGTCATCAACTATTTCCAGGTGGATACTACCAACCTCCCCATTGCCGTTGGTCTGATCCTGATGATGTACCCGCCTCTGGCCAAGGTGAAATATGAAGAGTTGGGCAAGGTGTTTCGGAATTTCAAAGTACTGGCGCTATCCCTCGTTCAGAACTGGATAGTAGGCCCCATTCTCATGTTCCTTCTGGCGATCACCTTCCTCTCCGGGCACCATGAGTATATGGTGGGACTGATCCTGATCGGCCTCGCCCGGTGCATCGCCATGGTGATCGTCTGGAACGATCTTGCAGGCGGAGACACGGAATACTGCGCAGGTCTTGTGGCGTTCAACTCGATCTTCCAGGTGCTCTTTTTCTCTGTTTATGCCTATATCTTCATTACTGTTCTTCCAAAATGGATCGGCATGACGGGAGCGGTTGTGGATATTTCCATGAAGCAGATCGCCGAGAGCGTTTTCATCTATCTCGGCATCCCTTTCATTGCCGGAATGCTCTCCCGCCTTATCGGCCTCAAGACCAAAGGCCGCGAGTGGTACGAGAAGAAGTACATTCCGAGAATCAGCCCCATCACTCTCATCGCGCTGCTCTTTACTATTCTTGTGATGTTCTCCCTCAAAGGCGAATACATCGTCCAGCTCCCGTTCGACGTCATCCGGATTGCCATACCTCTCTGCATCTACTTCGTGATCATGTTCCTGGTTTCCTTTTATATGTCGAAAAAAGTGGGGGCGACCTACGGGCAGGCGACAACTCTGAGCTTCACCGCCGCATCCAATAACTTCGAGCTGGCCATTGCGGTCGCCATCGCCGTCTTTGGCGTTAATTCCGGCCAGGCATTTGCGGCTGTCATCGGTCCTCTCGTGGAAGTGCCTGTTCTTATCAGCCTTGTGAACGTGGCGCTGAGGTTCAGGCAGAAGTACTTCGCGCCGTCCATTCGTGCAGGCTGGCGAACCGAATAGAGCGATCTCATTTCTGTAAAAGGAGAAAACCAAATGGCCAAAGATTTTGTCACGGTAAGAATTCTCGATCTTCCGGGAACCGGAGGCGGGTGTGCATGCAGTTCCACCCCTCGCGGCCCGGAGTTCATAGCAGCACTGATGCACAAGTGTGAGGAATTGAACAGGAGGCTCTTGAAGCCAGCTACCCAGGCCAGACCAGCACAGAATACATCGACATTTCTAACTTTCCCGAGGAAAAGGAATCCAAAGCGGGGCAACTCTTGACAAGCAAACAGTATCCAGTCGCCTCTCGTCGTCATCGACGGTGAACCCAGGTTTGCGGGCAGTATCCAGGTGAATAAAATCGTCAAGGAAGTTGGGAAAATTCTGAACGGATAGAAAAGGAGGGGCACGATGGAACGAGTTTCTGGAAACGACCTACGACAAATTCGTGTTCAGGGTGAAGGTCGGCTATTTCTACAGCAAGGATGATTTCTGGGCAAGTGTGGATCGGCAACGTCGCGCTCATCGGCGTGAGCGATTTCCTTCAGAAAGCCAAGGGCGATGTTGCTTTCCTGGAAACCGCCGAGGTCGGGACGGAAGTAAAGCAGGGCCAGGAACTTGGCAAGATCGAGACCATCAAGGCCACCTTCGGGATCCTTTCTCCGGTATCGGGCAAGGTGGTCGAGGTAAACTCGGAACTCGAATCGAGTTCATACCTTATCAACGAAGATCCTTACGGAGCGGGCTGGATATACAAGATAGAACTGACGGATTTCGAAAGCGATAAAGCAAGCCTCCTCATGGCTGGAGGTTATTTGGAACTGATGAAACAAAAAATCGCTGAGGAGATGAAGAAAAAATGAGCGGAACAACAAAGAAAGTGGTCGTGCTTGCCTGCAGCGGGATCGGCAAGGTTTACGGCGCGATAGCTCGGGAGACGACCTATGAACTGATGGATCGGGTGAGGCCCGGCGTGGTCGTGACAACCTGCCTGCCTCTCCTGGTAATCGAAGATCCGGAGGCAAGACAACTCGTTACCGACAATCCCGTCATCACCATAGACGGATGCCCCAAGAACTGCGCTCAGAAGAGTGTGGAGGCCCTAGGGCGTCAAGGTCGCCAAGACGTACCAGGCAATCAATTTCTACAAGGCCCATAAAGACCTCAAGCCCGAGGGCATTGCGGAGCTGGATGAAAACGGCAGGAAGCTTGCTGCCGTGGCAGCCGATGAACTGGCGCAGGTGGTGGATGAATTGGCTGCCGGAGGAGGAGAAATGATCACTCTCCAAGTTTTGAAAGTTGGCATTGTCTCATGCAGCGGTGAAGCTATTCCTGAGGGTACGCTTTCACGCATCGCCTGCCGCAAGGTGCTCGATGATCTGAGGCCTGGAGAGACGGTAACCATTTGCCTTCCGCTCTTTATTGCCGGAGGAAAAGAAGAGCGCGATTTTGCAAGCAAATATCCTACCATCACCGTGGACGGATGCGAAAAGCGATGCGCCCAGAAGAGCACCGAAAAGCTTTCGGGCAAACCCGCCAGGTCGCTTTTGATCCCCGAAATTCTGAAAAAGCATGGCCTTGAGCGCTCCATCAAGCCTTCGCAACCTGAGGGCCGAGGAAAAAGCAGCGGCCCAGGTCGTGGCCGAGGAAATTGCCAGGGCTGTCGATGAAGTTCTGGATGCATAGGAGGAAAAGCAAATGCCGATTTACAAGAATAAGGTGGAATGGCGAGGCCAACATCGTTGGCTACACGTGGTGCCAGAACGGCGCCGAGATGGAGTTTTCGGCTCCTCCCGACCTCTACGGCCTTTCAAACGTGCTCACCCCCGAGGACGCCTTCGTGGCGGCCGCCAACACCTGCTACCACATGATGGTGATCTGGGCTGCGGAACGGTTCAAGATAGACCTTGTATCCTTCGAATGCGAGGTGGAGGGTGAAGTCGAGGAATTCATCGACAGGACGTCGTGGTTCAAGAAGGTGACCATCAAGCCAAAGCTCGTGGTGAAGAACAAGCCGCGTGAAGTCGTACAGCGGGCCCTCGATCTCGCCCTCAAGTATTCGACGATCAACCAGTCCTTCAAGAGCGAGGTTGTCGTCCAACCAACGATCATTGTGCAATAAGGATTAGTTGATGGATAAAGAATACGATATCGCTTTCCTGGGAGGAGGCCCTGCCGGGTATCAGGGTGCGATCCGGGCCGCACAGCTCGGCGCAAGGGCGGCTGTTGTCGAGGAAAAATTCATCGGCGGCGTATGCCTGAACCGGGGTTGCATTCCGACCAAGACCGTGAGGGCTTCCGCCGAAGTTGGCCGCTCCATGCGCCGGGCAAAAGAGTATGGCTTCAAGCAGGTGGAAACCATACCCGACATCGCGGCCATTATCGCTCGCAAGCAGCGGGTGGTGAGAGGGCTTCGGGGAAGCATCGAGCAACTGTTCCAGGCCCGAAGGATCGACTTGATCGAGGGCCGGGGCGCACTTGTGGGGCCCGGAAAGATCGAGGTGCAAAGAGACGGAGAGACGAATCTGGTGGAAGCGCGGAAAGTGGTTATTGCAACCGGCTCGCGGCCTGCCGGGTTGCCGATTTTCCCAAGCAGTCCCCGCATCTTTCCGGCTGACGAAATGCTCGATATTTCCTACCTGCCCGCTCGTCTTCTCGTGATAGGAGGAGGCGCGGTAGGTGTGGAGATGGCGGCTATTTTTCGGGAGTTGGGTTCCGAGGTGGTCCTGGTCGAGGCTTTGGACCGTATATTGCCCCATGAGGACGCGGAAATGGCCGCCGGCCTTCTTGCCATTCTCCAAAGGCGAAAGATCAAGGTTTTCTGCGGCGCCACTATCGAATCGGTGGCTGAAACCGGCGATGGATTTAGCGTTCGCCTCTCCAATGGAAAGGATACCTCGCCGGATACCATTCTGCAAGCTGTTGGACGCCGTTACAATACGGAAGGAATCGGCCTTGAACAGCTCGGAATTGAGACGGAGCGCGGCCGGGTTCTCGTTGACGAGCATCTTCAGACCAATGTGCCCGGCCATTACGCCGCGGGCGACGTAATCGGGGGATGGCTGCTTGCGCATGTGGCGTTTGCCGAAGGAATCTGTGCCGCGGAACATGCGCTCGGCATGGAAAGCAGGATGGATTACCGGGTTGTGCCCCGTTGTGTTTTCAGTATCCCCGAGTTTGCCTCGGTTGGTGTATCCGAGGAAGAGGCACGGAGCCAGCTACCCTGTCAAAGTGGGCCGTTTTCCGTTCAAGTCTCTTGGCATGGCGCAGGCAATCGGTGAACTCGAAGGAATGGTGAAAATCATTTCCCATGCTGAAACGGATCAAATCCTTGGCGCTCAAATCATCGGAGCCCATGGAGCAGACCTCATCTCGGAGATCGCCCTGGCCATGAAGGCGAACCTCCCTGCCAGGACGATTATGGAAACCATTCACACGCATCCGACCCTATCCGAGGCTGTTTTGGAAGTGGCGCAGGAGCTTCACGGCCAAGCCATTCACTCTTCGCCGGAGGCGATCTCTCCGTTGCCGGCTAAATAAACGGTCTCGGAGAATGAAGCCCCCGAGGGAAAAGGTATACATGCCGATGAGCAATCCAGCAGTGCCTGAATGGCTCATGGACGAAGTTCGTCAGGCCAGGAAAGGCCAGGGAAGAGAACAAATCAACGAAACAAGCGGGCTTTTGGAACGCTTGCGGTTGCCCACGGTTTGCGACAGCGCTCGATGCCCGAACCGTGGGGAGTGCTTCTCGCATGGGACGGCGACTTTTCTGATTCTTGGAGAGGTCTGCACCCGACACTGCAATTTCTGCGCGGTAAGACACGGCTATCCACAGGGGGAACCCGATCCCGATGAACCGGAAAGACTGGCTTCTGCGGTATTAGGGCTTGGTTTAAAGCACGTGGTCATTACTTCCGTTACTCGGGACGATCTTCCGGACGGCGGTTCGGGACACTACGCGCGGGTAGTGCTGGAATTGCATCTGCGCTGCCCTGAAGTAAGAATCGAGGTCTTGGTCCCCGACTTTTTAGGTGTAGAGGAGTCCCTCGTGACTGTCCTCGATGCTCGTCCGGATATTCTTGCCCACAACATCGAAACAGTTCCAAGGCTTTACAGGAAGGTACGGCCGGGGGCCGACTACGCGCGGTCCCTTGCTCTGCTGCGGCGTACTAAAGCGTTGACCCGATCCATCATAACAAAATCAGGTCTGATGCTCGGCCTGGGCGAAACTGAAGACGAGGTCGAATCGGTTCTGTACGATTTAGCAGCAGCGGGTTGCGACATGATAACCATCGGACAATATCTGGCCCCGTCGCTCGCTCACACGCCGGTCAGACGCTACGTGGATCGAGAAGAATTCGATTCCTGGCGTGAAAAGGCGCTTAGTTTGGGATTTAAGAGTGCGGCCTCAGCCCCCCTGGTGAGAAGTTCATACAATGCCCCGCTCTTTTTCGGAGAGATTTCGTGAAAAGGTGGCGATTGCTCGATACCGGCGCTCTGCCCGCCTCACTCAATATGGCGATCGACCAGGCGCTGCTCGAGATGCATGCACGCGGGCGAGTCGCCCCCGACGCTTCGCTTCTACCAATGGAGCCCGCCCGCCGTTTCTCTCGGCTATTTTCAGAAGCGCCACTCCATCGATATTCGCCGCCTGCCGGAAAGCTCGGGATAGATGTTGTGCGACGACCGACGGGGGGCCGGGCGGTGCTTGCACTGAAGACGATCTTACCTACAGCATTGTTGTGGATTCCGGGCAAGGTGTTCCCCGCTCCCTCGATGCTGCATATCGCCTACTCTGCAGGGGCTTCTGGCCGGGTTTCGTCTCCTTGGGTTCGAAGCGGAGTATGGGAAGAGACAAGGATAGATCTTCCCGGGCCGACATCTGCTTTGTGCGTGCAGCCGTCGGGGACATAGTCTATGAGGGAAGGAAGTTCGTGGGAAACGCCCAGACGTGGCATGGCGCATCCCTGCTTCAGCACGGCTCCATCCTCCTGGAGCCTCAGGAAAAGACATGGACGGCCATCATCAAGACCGACTCACACGATTCGCTTCGTGAGAAGCTCAAATCCCGGATCACTTCACTGCGCGAAATCCTCGGCCGGAGCATAGATCCGGGCGAACTGAAACGGGCCATAGAAATTGGGATGGCAGAGGCGCTCAAAGTGGAGCTGCAGGCTGGTGAACTGAGCCCGCAAGAATGGGCGCTCGCCGGAGAGATTGCATCCGGTGATCAACAAGGGCGTCCGGATGCGGAGAATGCATAATGGACCTTTTGGAAGAACAGTTAAAAGCAAAGAAAGCCGGAGTTTCCTATGCGATTTTGACTGTTGCGGAGACTGAAGGTACATCTCCCTGCAAAGTGGGCAAGAAGATGCTGCTGCTCGAAGACGGGAGCACTTTTGGAACTATAGGCGGCGGCCAATTGGAACGACAGGCACTCGATGAGGCTGCCAAAGCAATCAGAAACAGGGAGAGCTTTTTCAAACGATACGTACATACTCCTGATTATGAAGAGCCCGGTTTGGGATGCAGTTTTAAAGTCAGCCTGCTTGTGGAAGTGATCGGCTCCAATTTACAGCTTGTAGTCTGAGGCGCCGGTCATGTCGGCAGTGCGGTTTTGCGTTTTGCCAAGCTATTGAAATTTAATACGATACTCATTGACAGTCGCCCACAGGATCAAATTCAGAAAGTGGTTGGGCTTGCGGATTATTTCGTGCCGTGCCAGACATTTGAAGCAGGCATTTTAAGTGAGAGAATCTCCGACGGCGCTTATTATTTATGTTGCGCACCAACGCACACACAGGACAAATCCGCCCTTAAGGGTGCGCTACAAAGGAATTTTGCCTATGTGGGAATGCTCGGCAGCGCGAAAAAATCCAGAGAGATGTACCGTCAACTTGAGGAGGAAGGTATCAACAGAGAATTGCTTAACCTGGTACACACACCTGTTGGGCTGGATATTTGCGACATGTCACCTGAAGAAGTTGCTTTTTCGGTGATGGCAGAAATTCTGATGATAAAGAACCACGCTACAGGCAAACCCCGCAAAGAACTGGCAATCACATGAATTTGGGTCAGTCGAAACGGAGTCAAAAATGGTGCTCACGATAACGGATGAGGAATTCATTAGAATGAAGATGAGCGTAGCTGATCGCGACGAGAAAGACGCTCTGCTGATTGTCAAAGAACTCGTCAAGCGTATCGAACAGCAGAAAAACCTTCGATTGAGGTCCCATCTCGACTGATGGTTGAATACGCGGCAGGACGTTCGGACTTGGTTTGCTTGTGAAATCAGGGCTCAGAAATGAATCTCAAAAAAATCGCGATCGAACTCGAGGCGAGCGCAGTTCAGGAGATATTGGCGATCGATATGGACGCTGATCCTCAGCGCGCTCTAGAATTCGTAAAAAGAATCTTGGCCGGACAGGTCAAAAGAGCCCTTCAACCCAGCAGTGTCCGGTTAGGTATTTGCATATGCATTATTTTGAAAAAAATTAACGAAATTGGGATCTTCGAATGATTTTTCTCTTGACAATTCAATAAAGATGCGCGGCGGCGCCTCTTCGTAAAATCCAATAATTTTAGGAGGTTACGAAGATGCCGCGTTCCTTCTTTCTGAACCAAGAGCCGCCGTCGTTCGATGATCTTTTTAACCCAATTGAAAGACTCCAATCCTCTATTCCTCTTTTGGAATCGAGGGGCTACAGGCCATTGCAGATGGAATTCATGCATCAACTCAAAGCCCTCGTTGCCTTCCACCTTGAGGAGCATAAATCCGGGCGCGATCTGCTTCAGTTTCTTGAAGAGGACGATTTCGCTCGACGGGCAATATCTCCTCCCCAGGGGATAAAGAAAAGCTCCTTTTTCGAGGCGATCAATACCCGAGGGCTTGAGCAAATGTTCTATGTTTTCAGACACCTCCAGGCTGAAGCCACCAACGTCATACCCAAAGCTCATGCAGATTGGGGTGAACTGATCGCCATCGACGGCTCATACATTGAAACAGTGCTCTCTATGCACTGGGCCGATTACTCGGACCAGGCAACAAAAGCCAAGGTACACATGGCCTTCGACCTTAATCGTTCTATCCCAAAGGAGGTAGTCTTAACAAACGGCAAGGTCGATGAACGCCCCTTTGTCAGCCCGCTGCTCTCCCCTGGCCAGACAGGAGTTATGGATAGAAATTATCAACGCCATAAGGATTTTGATTGCTGGTTGGCCGAGGGCAAACATTTTGTCTGTCGCATTCGCGAAAACACCCGGAAAACGATCATCAGGTCCAATCCTCTCACAGCGGGAAGCAATGTCTTCTATGACGCAGTGGTCTTGGTCGGCACGAAGGGCGTCAACCAGACCGAGAATCCCATAAGGGTCATCGGATACCGAGCTGATGACAAGCAATTTTGGATTGCCACGAGTCGCCATGACCTTTCCGCTGAACAAATTGCAACAATTTACAAAGAGCGCTGGCTCATTGAGAAGTTCTTCGGATGGTGGAAGCGTCATCTAAAGGTCTATCACATTATTGCAAGGAGCCGATACGGCCTCACGATGCAAATCCTTGCCGGATTAATAACTTACCTTCTCCTTGCAATTTATTGCCAGAACCATTTTGGGGAAAGAGTCAGCATAAAGAGAGTCAGACAACTCAGGACCCAAATTCGTAACGAGCTTCAGGGCATCAAGGTTGCCAGTGCAAGCTTTCAAGATTTCAAAGAACAAGGGACAAGCTCCCGGCAAGCAAAAACCTAACCGGACACTGCTGCCTTCAACCCCATTGAGTACCAGTTTTCGAGGCCAGTTACGGGCCTCGTTACAGAAATCTTCCTGATCCTTAAGCGTATCGGCAAGTTTGTTCGTGGAGGTATTAAATGCAAAAGGATAAATAGCTCTGGTCAACGTGGCCTTGTGGTTCAAACAGAAATACTTTCCATACGAGATCGAGACCCCAACCGGCGTTTGTCATGTGACGCGCCAAATGTAAAAGGAGTTTTGGAATGAAAAGAATTGTTTTGCCTGTTGTCGCTGTCATTTGCCTCATGGGTTTTGGTTTTTCGCTTTCTAACGGTCAATCATCACCCATTCCGGACGTGCCTGTAAAAGGCATGGTTACCATGGTGGACATCGGCGCACATAAATGCATCCCATGCAAGATGATGGCCCCCATCATTGAATCGCTCCAAAAAGAATACAATGGCAAGGCTGCTATAGTTTTCATCGATGTGTGGGAAAACCGCGAACAGGGGCAAAGGTTTGGAATCCATTCGATACCTACCCAGATATTTTATGACAAGGATGGCAAGGAAGTTTACCGTCACGAAGGCTTTCTTGGCCAAGGCAGCATTGAGACCGAACTGGAAAAACTTGGTGTTAAACCCAACGAAGCTAAGAATACCAACTTATAAACCGGGAGGCGACATTGGAACAGATTCTGTTGACAGTTAACTCATGGATGACTGCCGGGACAGCCGTTGCCGCCCTGGGCTGTTTCCTGTGGGGAATTATCAGCGTAGCGCTAAGCCCGTGTCATATGGCTTCGATCCCACTGATAGTAACGTATGTGGCGGGCCAGGATAGGGCGCTCAAGGCGAGACACGCAGCGTATTATGCCGCAGTTTTCACGGTTGGCCTTTTTATCACAATCGCCGTGGTGGGCATCGTCTGCTCGCTCCTGGGCCGTATGCTCGGTGAGGTGGGATCTTACTGGACAATTCTGGTAGGGGCAATTCTCGTATGGGTCGCCCTGGACATGTTGGGAATTGCCTGGCGCTCGATGTCGAACGGGCTGCTTGGCCGCATCAGGATCAAAGGTCTTCCGGGGGCTTTCCTTCTGGGGCTGGCCTACGGAGTGCTTTCGGGTTCCTGCACTTTCGGATTTATCGCCCCGATACTGGCCATCATTACAATTCAGCAGAAGAGTCGTGATCGGGATGGTTTTTATCGTCCTTTTCGGAATTGGCCATTGCATCCCTATCGCCATCGCGGGAAGTTCTACGGCCATTGTGAAAAGATTACTAGAGAGCAGCGCCTTCCATGAGGGGGGGCTTTGGTTCAGAAGGTGCGCCGGGGTTGGAATAGGGTTGTTGGGCGTATACTTCATCCTGCGTCCCTTTTTAGGCCAATCTTTTTGAATCGGATCACAGCGCTTTTGACGAGTCCTTCCCGGTGAACCGATCCCACCTGTCACCGCATCGCCGCAAACGCTTCGGCGGAGCGATCGTTTTCAATCATCCGGCTTCCGACTTTCGTGGGGTTTGTGATATAGAGGTCTTAGTACCGACGCGGTGATATAGACCATCCGGATTGGCTTGTCGGACAATTTTCTCGTTGTGCGGGCCGGCTTTGGCGGGGCGAACTCCTCAGCCCGCCCGCCCGCGAGACGGAGGTTTTAATGCGGAGGTTTTTTCTCTTCTCATTCCCGGTCATTATTTTAATTTTTCTTGGCTTGCGGACATTGTGCGCTGAGGAGGCAAAGGAAAACGGTCAAGTCCAGGCGCCGGAGCAGCCGCCCGTGCAGGTAAATGTTAATGACCCATGCGCCGAATGTCACGCCCGCATCACTCCGGGCATTGTGGTGGACTGGCAGTTGAGCAAGCACAGCGCCAACGATGTAGGCTGTTCCAAGTGCCACGGCGACCGGCACAATTCCATGACCGATGCAGCCAACGCCGGGCTCGCAGGTCCGCAGGTCTGCGCAAACTGTCATGCCGTTCAGGTGGAGCAATTCGGCAAAGGAAAGCACTCTCTGGGCTGGGGCGCAATGAAAGCCATGCCCACTCTTCACTGGCAGCCAATGGCCCAGGTGGAGGGGCTCAAGGGTTGCGGGGCCTGCCATCGCGTCGGCCTCAAAACCGAAGGGGAGGTAAAAAGTTTGATCGAGAAAGGATCGGGTTTCGGGGCGAGTTCTTGCGACGTCTGCCATACAAGGCATCTTTTCTCGATCGATGAAGCCAGATCTCCTCAGGCGTGCAGGACCTGCCATATGGGAGTCGATCATCCTCAGTGGGAGATGTATTCATCATCGAAGCACGGGGTGCGGTTTTTGCTAAAACAAAGCAGAATGCTTCCCGAAGACGCAGCGGCCCCCACCTGCCAGAGCTGTCATTTCCAGGACGGAGATCATGCGAACATGACAGCCTGGGGATATCTGGCCCTGCGCCTGCCTTATCCTCAAGACGCCCAGTGGGCAAGGGATCGAGCGGCTATCCTGCAGGCCCTCGGAGTTTTTGACGCCGGCGGGAAAACCGACTCCCAGACTGGCTGCTTTCGAGACCTATAACTTTATCAGGTTTAAGGAAGAGGACTGGCAGGCCCAACGGGAAAAAGCTCTCAGCATCTGCAATGACTGTCATTCGGTTAATTTCGCGAAGGCTGAACTGGACAAAGGCGATCAGATGATCCGGGAGGCGGACGCGCTAATGGCCGAAGGGATACGCACAGTCGCCGCTCTTTATCGGGATGGGCTGCTTAAAAAACCGGAAAGCTACTCTTATGCGTTCCCCGACCTTCTCACACTGCATAACGCGCCGACGGTCATCGAGCAAAAGCTCTTTTCGATGTTTCATGAGTACAGGATGAGAACATTCCAGGGGGCTTTTCACTGCAGCCCGGATTATTCCTTCTGGCTTGGCTGGGCCCCGATGCAGAGCCTGTCTGACCGAAATAAGTGAACGGGCGGCCGAAATAAGGGCCAAGAGGGAGGGCGGAGGACAGAAGACAGAAGAGGGAGGACAGCAGGCGGAAGAGGGACAAGGGAAATAAGAAGATGGAAGTCTAACAAGGGATTGATGAATATTATTCGGGATTTCAAGGCAAATACTGCACAAAGCGATAAATCGGCGAATGCTCAGCCTATGGCGCCCGGCAGGCATTCAAATTCCTGCGGACCTCACTCGACCGGCGTTTCTCCGAAGAGCCCCCGGCGTTGCTTAGAGCTGCTTCAATGCTGTATGAAAAAGGACTGCAAAAAGATCAGGCAAGGCGTCTGAAAAACACGGGTCAAGCTGCCGGCGCCGGTGATCAGCATAGGGAATCTTTCCACCGGAGGGACCGGAAAGACGCCGCTTACAATCTGGATGTGCGAGTTTCTGCTCAAAATCGGGCTTCATCCCGCTGTTTTGACCAGGGGATACGGAAGAAGAGGGAACAGCTCCAGGCCCCGTGCCTCTTTTGGGTAACCCTGCGGAACTCTCCGATCTTTTCGGCGACGAACCCGTTATGATATCGGAGCGCCTGCCATTCGACGCCCGTCTGGGTTGGAAGGGACCGGGCGGCCTCGGGCAAGGCGGCCCTGGCGAACGAGCGCAGTGGATGTGTTTGTGCTCGATGATGGTTTTCAGCACCTTGCGCTCGACCGCGACCTGGATATCGTTCTGCTCGACTGCCGCAGCCCTTTCGGAAACGGATTCGTCCTGCCTGCGGGTCCGCTCCGGGAACCCGCTTCGAACCTTAAAAGGGCTGATGCTTTTGTGATTACCCACGCGGACAGAGATGCCGATGCGACGCCGCTAAAAGATAAGCTCGAACGCCTTTTTCCCGGCATACCGGTTTTTACCTGCCGGCACAAGGTGAGAGGAATCAGCCTGAGAAAAGGCGAACCGGTCTTTTGACCTCAATGCGCTTCTGGATCGCAGGGCCCTGGTTTTCGCCGGAATTGCCGGGCCCGAGGGCTTTTTTAAGGACATTCGAGAGGCCGGGATAAGGATTTGCGAGTCATTTGGCTTTCCGGACCATCACAGATACACGGCCGGTGATTTTTCGAGGATTTTTCACGCCGCTTCCGAGCATGGCGCCGAAGTGATCATCACCACGGCAAAGGATGCGGTCCGCATACCTCTCCTTTACAGGGAGCGCCGTCTGCCGTCGCCGAAATCGGGATCGATTTCGGGGCCGACCATGAAGGCTTCCGGCACCTGACGAGGGCCAGGCTGACCAGAAATGCGGGTCAACGGAAATCGGAAATCAAGAATTGAAAGAAGGCCCTCCGGCATCCGTGAGCGACCCGCTATTTTTTCTCTACCGGATACTCGGCCCTATACCATTCGTTCCACCCGCCTTTGAGCACTTCGACTTTCTTGAAACCTGCGCTTGCGAACTGTTGCGCCACACGGGCGCTGGTAGCCTCGTTGGGTCAGGCGCAGTAGAAAACGATCGTCTTGTCTTTCGGGTATTTGGTTGTCCATCGCCCGGCTTCGGAAGGCGTGATGCGCTGCGCACCCTGGATTTTCCACTGAGCGGTATCCCAGTCATGCGGCGCCCGCACGTCAATAACGATTACATCCGGTTTGGCAAGTTCCGCTTTCAGTTGATCCTTGCTGATGTCGGTAATTGCTGCAGCCCCTGCGAAAGATGCCGTAAACATCAAGATAAGGCACGCCAGGAGCCACGATGTGAATTTCGAGCCGGTCATTGCAATCTCCTTTCTGATGAAAACGCCCTGGAAGGGCATGAGCCAGCTTCGGGTCCGGAACAGGTTTTGGGGAGTTCCGCCCCGGATCATGTCCGGAGCCGTGGCCGGCAGTATAATTGAGAAAATAGTTATCAATTGAAAATAGTCAAAACCTGATTTCCATTGACGGGATCGATTTTTTCAGAAAATAATCTTAATGCACTGCGCCTGCGACTTGGTCTCGCAGCCTTGATCGTGGAAGAGCAAGAAGTTTACCGGAGCGCGAATGAAAATCAAAACAGCTTGGGCGATTCAATCCTTCTTTTTATGTTTCCTTTTCAACCTGGCCTTTGCGGCGTCCATGTTCTTCATGGCGGACAGAATCCTTGCTGCGTTGAATGAATGGGTTTCGCCTTTAACCGGACCGGGCGCGGTCGCCCTGCCTGACGATCTGCACATGGCGCTTGGCGGTTTGGGCATTTTTATCGTTCAGGCGCGAGGATATCTGACGGCCGTGCTTGCCGCCCTCGCATCGGCGTTGACGTTGCTTTTGTGGTTTTTTGTTTTTCTCGCTGGAGGCAGGCAAATCAGGAGGGCAGGGGAGGCGGCCTGGTTATCCCGCGTGCGTGAACCCGAAGTAAGTGAAAAAACCGAAGGATCAAAGGCGGAGGGGGAAGAGGCGCGTCGAATTCCAAACTCCAAGGGGGAAAGGCATTAAAGTTCTGGGTCTCTGCGCCCCTTCCCATTAAGGTAGTCTCTAACAAGCCATTACAACGCGCTTGCATTACGTGGTAATGTCGAGCATGTGACTTTTTCACGAAATCTCATTATTTCCCGATTGGCGCCGGCCAAAAAATTGAGCTTCACAGTCGAACAGACCAATGCGGGAGGGGCGCCGGCCTCTCTACGCCCACGAGCTAGTTTCCATCCGGAAAGGGTCCTTTCCCGCCTTAGCGGCGTCAATCTTCGGGGTGCGCCCTCACAGAGGATCGGGCGCTGAGCTTGAAGCGTTTTGCGTTAGCTCAAATTCTTAGCGCGAGCCCGAACGAAGAGAGGGCTCCCTGTGCGGCGTACGAACACTCACTGCGCTCATGTTCGCGCTTGACACTCCAGACCGCGCTTAGACGCTTACAGTTCGCGCCCGATCTTTTGTGAGGGCGCACTGTACGCCTCCGCGCAAACCCTTGATTTCCTTGCCAGGACAAAAAATGCCTACTTTCCGAATTGGAAACTGACAGTCTCTTATCCGAGGTTTCCGGATGGAGACGAGCTAAATTCTAACAAATCTAATTACCAGCACCCTCATCGGTGGATTATGCTTGTGCTATGCTCGTACCGCAATGCCCGGCGCATCGCCTATTTTCACCGTAGAGCTCCAAGGGGCTACCGGGCGCAGAGATGGCGCAGAAGGCCTCCCGCTCCGGTACGACTGGCCTGATAGACACATCCGCCGGTCGGTCTTACACGTTATGCGAGGCATGTCGTTCGGCCGCATCAATTTGTGTTGTTAGCTGATCGATCGTGCGAGGAAACAATCTGTAAGACTGATCGATTACTTCAATCTTGAACGCAATTCTTCATGATGCTCGCGTCGCCCGCGAAGCATGAAAATAGGGCTATTTTCAAGGTAACTCGGTATAAGACATCACCCCTCTTGGTTCCTACGGAGGCTCGAATGTTCTTTGAGGAGGAGTTCAGTAAGAGAACGATTGTCCAACTTAGATGGACAATAATAATCAGCATTGGATATATTACGATATTCAGCCATCCAGGCGAGTCTTTCCCACTGGTTCTGAATGTATTGCTCCCGTTATATGTTTTGACCAATATTGTCCTGTTTTTCAGTCCTGAAAAGTGGTTTCGGCTACAAATCGTTATCTACTCGATTTTTATGCTCGATTTATCTATGACAATATTAACTATTCTTATGGTAGGTCCTAAAGAGTCGGAATTCTATATTACATTTTTTCTTATTTTGTTAATGTCCGCCATTTGCAGAAAGGCCATTCTGGTTTATTCCACTTTTGTAACTATTCTGATTGCATATGGAGTAACTTCTTATATGAAATCTTCTCAAACGTTTTTTTCCACTCATTCTTTACTTCAATTTCCGTTCATTCTAATTCTTGCCATCTTCTTCAGGAGCCTGGTCGTATCTTATAATCGCGTGTGCCAGGAGAAGGAACTCCTTAAGGAAGATTACAGGGAACTCGAGGTGCTGAACAGCGTGGCCCTATCGATCGGGGAACACAGAGACTTGTCTCGTTTCCTGTTCAGACTTTCCAGTCTTTTGTCCGAGATGCTGGGGCTCGAACGCTGCACGGCGATCCTTATGGATAGCAAGGAGGAAAACTGCTACATGGTTTCTTCCGACGACTTACCGGGAGAAGGGTCCAGTGCGATCAACGTCGCAGATTTTCCCACTTTTAAAGAATCGTTAAAGAGTGAAGAAATTCCCGAAGAGAGGGAGTTGCCTTTGCCTCTTCAAGACGCCTCCAGGCATATTCTGAAGAAAATACCCTTAACCTTCAGGGGACAAAAACTTGGGACCTTATACCTGCGAGCGAGCACTCCAAAACACAGCTTGACCCACAGAGAAGAATACTTCTTGGGAGCTCTGGGCCGGATAACAGCAATGGGCATTCTGAATGCGCAAAGGTCCACGGTGTTGGAGAAGACCGCAGACGCGCCGGAGATGAATGTGAAGTCCGGCCGATGAGAGTTGCGAACGCTCGATTAATCAGGCGGCCTTTTTACGCTGGTTCTGCCTGGCATCGTCCGGTTCGAGACTGTAGCGGCCGGGAATTCTCTGGTAGATTCGCCATGTCTCATCGAAGGCGCGTTCATAGGAGCGATTTTCCATGTTGAGCCGTGCAGCTTTGCCCATTTCTTTCAATCTTGCGGGGTCACCGAGGAGAAACTCAAGGGCGTGAAGCAGGGCTTCGGGGTCTCCAACCTTTACGACCATGCCGGTTTTATGTCGAATCATATTTTCCTGTGGCCCTCCCGAATCGGTCACTATGACAGGCAACCCGGAGGCCTGCGCCTCGAGCACCACATTGCCGAATGTGTCAGTTGCGCTTGGAAATGCGAAAAAGATCGCAGCTTGCATAAATTGCAGCAAGTTCCTCGCCGTCGCGGTAACCGGTGAATATAGAGGGCGTACCCGCCAGCAGCTTCTTGAGTTCTTCGAGATATGGCCCGTCGCCTACGAGCACCAGTTCGACATCCGGGCGGATTTGCGAGAGGCTTCTGAAGGCCATGGCCAGAACGTGGAGGTCTTTTTCTTTGGATATCCTGCCCACATACAGAATCTTGGGACCATCTCCGGCATCAAATCGTTCTTTTAAAAAGTTCACATTGCGTTTTGAGGGGTGAAATCTTATCGTGTCAACTCCCCTGGGGAACAGGCAAATCTTTTTCGGGTCTATTCCCTTTCCAATCAGTTCGCGCTCGGTGCTTGCGGACGGAACCAGAATCAGATTCAACTGATCGTAAAACCAGGTCGTATATTTCCAGACCAGTTCTTCGATTGCATAGTCACCGGTCAGGATGTGAGCATATTGTGGAATGGCGGTGTGGTAGGTCCCGCTCAGCGGAATGTTCATTATCCTCGCGACGGCCAGCCCGGCAAGACCAAGCGGTCCGGGTGTGGCCACATGAATTTGAGTGAAACGCTGCTCATAGCAATAATTGAGTATCTCCAGCAAAGGGGGCAGGAACATCTTTTGTTCGGGATACTCCGGAAATCCGTAAACCCCGATCGGGTTGAAATTCATCTGCCCGGCCATCGAGGGTCGAGTTTCAGCGTCACAGGTAATCACGGTGAGATCCTTGCCGGTTTTTTGGGCCAGATCGAGTTGATGCTGGATGGTGAGCGCGACGCCGTTGATCTCATGGAAAGTATCCGTGAAATGGGCAATTTTTACCGGTTTTTCGTCGCCGGCAACCCCCCCGCTTCGGAAATGCTGCATCGCGGCTGAGCTGAAATGGCGGTCTCTTGAAAAAACAGTGAACGTTACGAAGTATGGCGCGAGCACGGTATAGGCCGCCCCGGCAGAGCCGAGCGACTGGAACATATTGAAAAAATGGGCCCCGGAGAGGCTGCTAAGCAGGGAATCCCAGAAATGAATCAGCACCTTATTGGACACCTGGTTCACAAAGTTGAACCACACCCCGGCCCGGTCTTTAGTTTTGCCGGCGCCCTTGCCGGCTATATCCATGAGGTTGGGATCACCCTGGAGAAGCTTCTGAGCTTCGAAGCGCAGCAGGTCTTGTATTCCGGACCCTTGCTGCTGTTTGGAAGTTTTGCGCTTTCTCCAGGAGTAGATCAACCTTGTGACCAATCGTTCATCCGATTCTGAGTCCGCCTGAAGGCAGCGGTCCAGGAAACGCAATACCGGGTCCTTATTCACATCACTTTCGAAGTTGAGTTTTCGCTTATAGTACTGATAGGCAATCCCGTAGATGTTATGTGACATGACGCGGGGACTCGATCCCTTGCCAACCGGTACGGCCAGGGCCTTATCGATCCCCTGGAAGAACTCTTTCAGGCTGCGGGCGCCTTTAACGTGGGTATGGCGCCGCGCAACGTTAAGAGAACTGTGGTCGTCAGAGCCGCCTGTCAAGCTCTTGCGCCAGGGCTCGGGGGAAACCGGAACAATCCCGTGCTTATCGATAAGCCGGTCGAAGATTTCCGGGGTCAGATTCTCCAGAATCCGTCTTATTGCGTAGTTCTGATAGTCGTCCCGGGCCCCATTGAGTTCGAAGTTCTTGAAGAGCAGGAGGAATTTTTCAAAATGTTCAATCGTCAGTTTGTCGTTTACCGAATATAGAGGGTGAGCGAGGACGTGAACAATGCCGGTTCGGGCAAGGTAGTCGACAAGGTCGAAAATGTTTTCCCGAACCTTCTGGAGTTCGCGGTGAATTGCATCGTCTATATCATAGACCAGGACATGGGCTTTGCACCTGTCATCGGGAAAGTACGCCGTAACCTCTTCGCTTATGAATGTGCCGGGCATGTGTGCGATCTCTGCGCTGCCCGAAATGGTGTTATGATCTGTTATGGTGACCAGATCCATTCCCTTCTGTCTGGCGATTCGGTAGACTTCGGCCGGTTCAGTGAAACACTCAGGGCAGCCAAGCTTTTGCAGAATCCATTGCGAAGGGCGAACTGAATATTTGGAATGGACGTGCAAATCGATTTTCATGGACCCTCCCTCTATCCTTTCCTGTTATCATTCAATTAAAAGGGTCTGACCGGCTTTGACCTTATCCCCGGCGCAAACCTTGACGGTCATTCCTTCCAGAGGAGAAATCACCAAGTCCACCTGTGAGCCTATGCGGATCATGCCGAAAATCTCTCCCGCGTTTACCTGATTGCCCTCTTGCGTATATACGTCTATGCCGTTCACACTTCTTGCGGCGATCTGGACAACGTAGCAGGCGAGTTGCCTGCCCCGGTATTCGCCTTGGATTTTTGTAACGGTCCTTTCGTTCCGGATTATATGCGTGCTGTTCCTATAGAGCGGCAGTCGATTGAAAAGCGTTCGAAGGTGCATGGATAACATGCTGACGTTTTCAACTGTTGCGGGATGGTGATGAATGAATTGAATTTTTCCGGAAACAGGGATGCGGTTGTAGTGCACATTGAAGGGGCTCATGAATATCCCTATCAAAATCTTAGGACGGGCTATGTCCTCTTTGGCGATGTCGTTGAGAGTAGCTTTCATGCCTTGCTTGATATTGATCACGCTCTTCCCCGGCCTCGTCCGGCTTACATAGACAACCGTACCGTCAGCAGGGCTGAGTATGCCGGATCCTTCCGGGGGGATGCTTCGTTGAGGATTGCGAAAAAACCACACATGGCGCCAAAACAAATAAAGTGAGGCGCAAACAACGACGGAGGCGAGTAGTTTAATCATTAAGAACACTATTGGTTTGCATACCTCCATACATTGTCTTGAAGAATGTGAACGAGCGCCATTCCCGATGAGAAGGGAAAATTGGCTATTTCGAAAAACTCCTTCTGTTTCCTGATGGTCTTCAACCATTTCTTGACGCCTGCATGTCCGATGATTTCCCGAACATAAATGTTGGAATCGTGGAGGAGTATGTAGGAATTCTTGTGGACGTGCTCCAGCGTGTTCAGAAAATCGTTTCTCACGTTCTCATAGGCATGGCTGCCGTCGATAAAAGCGATATCAATCTGGGGCAACCCGAGGGCTTTAAAGGACGAGAAAAACTGATCAGACCTTAATTTGTAATGGGTGACTATGTCCTCGACCCCGAACTGTTTGAAATGCGATTGAACTCTCAGAGGCTCGCTCCATTTGTCTTTTCCTCCGATAGTCTTGAACGGGCCGTTCTTGATCAGGGAATAAGACGGGTCGACGAAGGTCAGCATGCCGCCTCCGTTGTCTTTTATTCCCAGAGCAAAGCATACCACGCTGAAACCAAACCCGGAGCCGATTACGAGAAGATGTTTCGGCCTGAGCGCCCTGGCCAGGCCATAGTAGAGAAAGCCGAACCCCAGATTGAGGTTGTCCGGTTTTTCGTTGTGGCCCAGTGGTTTGGCGCTTTGTAGAATGTCTTTCAATAGAGCGGTGTTCAGGCTGAAGTTTTCCAATTTGTCCCCCTCCCAAAAAAAGGTTTGCGATTTTGCCCCCCAAGCAAATTTTGGCGATGTTACTTGGACGAGCTTTACAATTTAATGTCGGAGAAATGATTTTTGGGTTACGAAAAGGTAGGGCTGCAGACTAAATGGCAGGCTATCGGCGGCGATCTTTGGACCGCATGCTCCGCTCTCCCAAAAGCGACCTCATGAATGCCTGTTTGTAGGGGGCTGTCGGCTTATCCCTTCTCATAACCAAAGCGATATGGTCGGGCCCGAAGAGATGGCTGAGAGACAGAAATTCGAGCTTTCGCTTCTTCAAATGTGGAAGATCTCTTATTATGGAGCCGCACGAAACGCCGAGGCCCAATTCGACATACACCGAGCTGAGCTCGATGTTCGAAGATTCCATGACGATGCGGTAATCAAGCCCGTTTTTCTGAAACTCTTTTTCCAAAAGCATACGGCCGGTATGCTGCAGATGCTTCGGAGGCAAGATGAGAGGGTATTTAGCGAGCTGTTTCAGGCTGACCCGTCTCAAAGCGCACAAGGGATGCCCCGCGGGGGCTATCACCACGGTTTCAACCTGCTTCCAGCGAATAGCCGACAGACTCTTGGGGACCAACTTTTCGAGAGTGAATCCAAAGTCGACGTCTCCACTTCTAACAAGGTCTATCACCATGAGCTGGGGCCGGTCGAGCAAGGTCAGTTCAACCTCCGGAAATTGGCCGGAGTACTGCTTCACTAGATCCGGGAAAAGATGATAGAGCGTCGTGAAGGGCGCAGCGATCTTTAGCCGCCCTCGTTTATTTCCCTTGATCGCTTCCAGGTTCTCCTTTAAATCCTCGCTTTCCCGCATCACCCGCTCTGCGAAGCTCAAGAATCTCTCGCCCTCCGCAGTGAGCCGAAGATTTCGTTTGCCCACTCTTTCAAAGAGCAGGCAGTCGAGTTCGTCCTCAAGGGCCTTGATTTGCTGACTCAGCGCAGACTGAGTTCGAAGCGTCGCCTCCGCCGCTTTGGTGAAACTTTGCAATTTCACTACATGGTAGAAGCCTATAATCTGTCGCCATTCCATATTTAATAAGCTATATTAATAGTTAATATAAAAACAATTAATTTGACTTATTATAAGCTCATATCATATTCTCCGAGTCACGTCCAGATGATTTGTCCATGGGTTTAATGTGAGAGGGGAGATAAAGTGAAAGTCACACTGCAGCCAGGCCTTGCTTTCGAATTCAGCTTCCGTATCCCTGAGGAAAAAACGGTACCGCACCTCTACCCTGAATCCGCCGAGTTTCAGTTGATGCCACGGGTATTAGCAACGGGCTTCATGGTTGGGCTGCTTGAGTGGGCTTGTATCCGCGCGGTCAACCATCACATCGACTGGCCGCGCGAGCAGACCGTGGGAGTTTCCATAGATGTGACTCACCTTGCGGCGACTCCACCCGGGCTTACGGTAACCATAAGAGGAAAGCTCGAGAAAGTGGAGGGACGAAAGCTCACAT
Organism: uncultured delta proteobacterium; assembly: GCA_963727975.1. Classification (GTDB taxonomy): domain Bacteria; phylum Desulfobacterota; class Syntrophobacteria; order Syntrophobacterales; family Syntrophobacteraceae; genus SbD1. The sequence continues at coordinate 93,100 of CAVSIN010000020.1, forward strand.
TTTCTCTGGCGGCTGACGATGGAATCGACAAAATCTCCGAGGGGTCACACGAGAGATTTGTGATCGACGCCGCCAAGTTTAACAGCAAAGTGGCGTCCAAAGCTTCTCGAGCATCGGTTACCGATGATCCTTAATCGAGGCGCCGCCGAGACATTGCCTGCGGCCCTGCGCACGGTCTCCGCCCCTGGTTCGGCATATGTTTACTTGCTTGCAGGATTGCCGCGAACCGGAACTTGAGCGGAGGCCGGGCGCCTTTAATGAGATTTCGATTTCAGTTCAGACCATCTTTTGGCGACGGCATCAAATATGGCTGCCCTGTCGTCGTCTCCCTCGATATCGAATTTATCTCTGACCTGGGTGCAACTGTTCCCGGGTTCGGCCCCCAACGCCGCAGAGAGCTTTAGGAGTTGCTCGAGCGTAAGGTTTTGAATATCGAGTTCAAGGAAGATGAGGTTTTGGTCCCGGCCTGCCAGTTGGTAAGCCTCTTCAATCGAAAGATCAAGCCTGAACCCTCGATAGGATTCCTCACTATATTTGCCCAGCGGCAATTTGAGCTTTTCGGCCGCGCTGATAGCGTCGTATCCCCTGATCGTCATGCGTTCCTCCATTGAGATCATATTCCTTGTTCATACTATAATCATCGGCTTGGAATGAGAGCGGGAGTCTTGTTTCTTTTTCGAAACATGTGGAAGGGGCGGTTTTTGAGAAAGAATTTGGACGGGGCGCAGCGGTTATAGACTGCCGGCAAAGGCGGATGCCTTGAAAAAGGCGCTGGCCACCAATACCGGAAGGTCCCCGGTATTGAATCCAATGGCGTCCAGGCTCGAGCGCAGGTGCGAGGCGTCCATCTTATTCACGTAGTGTCCAAGAAGGAAACGCGAGCTTATGAGGTCGGCGACGTAAACCAGGTGCGCCAGATTCCGGTTTTCGCAGGCATTGGCCGGTTCGTGATGATGGAGTATCGTTTCGCTCAGGAATTCCGGCATCGCCCATCGGCAGGCGAGCAGGTATCCCGCCTCAGTATGAGTTATGCCGAACAATGCCTTCTCCGCCGCGGCCAGATCATCGCCATGAAAATGAAGTTGCCGATAGAAGAGAGGATAGGCGCTGTGCATATACTGGTCGAGGACAACCTTCCCTATATCATGGAGGAGACCAGCCGTGTAAGCCTGGTCGGGGTGCGCCTTGCCGGTAAGTTCCGCCAACTTGCTGCTGAGGCCCGCGGTCCACACCGAATGGTGAAAGATGCCTCCCTTACAGAGAGAATACCCTGTTCTAGAGTGGGACATAAGGTTTTGCATAGAAAATGAGAGGGCCAGGAGCATCAGTTTTTTATCCCCGATTCTGAGCAACGCCTTCTCTATTGAATCGACTTTCTTTCCCGGGTTTATGGAAACCGAGTTGCACATCCTGATTATTCTTGCGCTAAGGACCTGGTCCTGAAGAACTTCCCGCGAGACCTCCCGGAAGCTGTAACACTCATCGTCGATCATGCGGATGATCTTAAGCGCTGTTTGAGGGATGGGAAGCAGTTCTTCGATCACTTCATCGAGTTGCTCAGACGTTGGCCGGACGAGACTACCTTTCATAGCCTCAGGCTCGGGAATCACAAAGGGCGTGATCGTCGTTTCCCATGTTGCGAGATCAAGGCTGAGGCAACACGAGAAATACCCTCCCACCTCGATATGGCGGATGGGGATTTTTTCGTTCTCAAGAATATGCTGCGCCCTCTCGGCCGTGCGGCCGCCTATGTCGAGCATCAGGTCGGCCAGTGAAACGGGATCGATGAGCGCTCCTCCTGCAATCCACGCCTGCAACCTTTCCTTTCGAGCGCCCAGCCGGCAAAGCTCGTCGATGAAAATAGGCATGCCGGTAGCAGCGCTCACTTCGGGATTCCATCCAAGGTCCTCGCTGGGCGGTTCGGGCAGAAGCAGATGAATGAGACCTCCGATTCCGGCCTTGCGGTCATATAAAGTAACGCCAACGCAACTGCCCAGGTATGCATGCATGATCTCGGGTTTTTGCCGGCTGATCATGAAAGAGCCTGAGGGCACCGTATGCGTTATCATCGAAATTGGTTCCTTTCATGCCTGAAGATATGGCGCGAGGGTCCCAGGGTCCCCTGCACTACATAAAGACAATCGGCTAAAATAAGCAGATTCTTCACTACATTCGGGGCCGAATAAAAGGGGGTCGCCATTTTGGTCGGGGAGAGACGGTGGGCCTGGAAATCAGTTGAGGAACACATCACGGTAATAATCAAAATGCTCGGTTACTGAGCCTGCCCCGAGGATTACGGCTCGAAGCGGGTCTTCGGACTTCTGCACATCGAGTCCCACAGCCTGGTGAATCAGCGCTCGAAGTCCTTTAAGAAGGGCACCGCCGCCGGCAAGCCAAATTCCGTTTTCGGCGATATCCGAGGCCAGGTCGGGCGATGGCTTTTTCCAGAACGCGCCGGATAGCTTCAATTATTGCCCGTGTCGGCTCCTTGATGGCCAGCCTGATATCGGCATCGGTTACGGTGATGATTTTGGGCATGCCGCTGACGAGGTCTTTGCCCCGGAGCTTTATCTCGAGTGTTTTCTTGAGGGGGACTGCGGAGCCTATTTTCATCTTGATCACCTCAGCCATGATTTCGCTGATGCCCATACCGTGTTGCTTGCGGATAAACTGGCAGATGGCTTCGTTGGCTTCATCGCCCGCCACCCTGAGCGACTCGCTGCAGGAGACGGCGAATTGGGAAATGATGGCCACTTCGGTTGTCCCGCCGCCGATGTCAACCACCATTTGTCCGCCGGGCTGATCGACCGGAAGGCCTGCCCCGATTGCGGCGGCCATCGGCTCCTCGATAAGAAACACCTTGCCTGCGCCCGCGATCTCGGCGGCCTCTACTACCGCGCGCTTCTCAACCGAGGTGATTCCCGCCGGGACGGCCACAACCAGTTTGGGCCTGGAGAGGGGAAACCGCCTGAATACTTTTCCAAGAAATGACCGGACCATGAAAGAAGCCGTTTCAAAATCATATATGACCCCGTCGCGCATCGGCCTGGTTACGGTCGTTCCCCTGGTATGACGGCCGGCGAGGTTCTTTGCTTCCCGTCCGATGGCGATTACTTCGCCGGAGTCTTTCTCGATAGCGACCATAGATGGTTCATCGAGAACGACGCCTTTGCCCTTGACATATATGAGGGTATTGGCGGTGCCAAGGTCCATCGCCATATCTTTGGACAGGAAATCCATCATCCGGCCGAACATATCACGGTCTCCTTCAGTTCCAGTTTTCGAAAACCGGGCAGCGTCGCGCCAAACTGCGGCTTCATGGAAGATCGCCTCTTCCCGCAGCGCGCTCTCGGGTCCCGAAGTATATATCAAAAGAGCAGTTCTCTTTGCAAAAAATACTTCCAGATCAAAAATTAATCTTTGTGCCGATTTTTAGATAGAAAGTTGAATGATTTCGGTTGACATATAGCTTCTATATGTCCATAGATACACAAGTTTCTGTCCTGAGGAAGAGTTGGATGGGCGACGACCTCGGAGGTCCGGTTATAAAATAATTTCCCGGTCCCGTTCCCGGAATCGGGAAGGCAAAGAGGAGAGAATTTGATGCAGCGCAAAAGGCGGTTCCTATGCGTTCTCCTTCTTTTTTCTTTTTGTCTGCTTATTCCCCGAATCTCACAGGCTGCGGTAAATCAGCATGTAAATGCTCGTTCGGCTATCCTGCTGGATATGGAAGACGGCAGCGTTCTTTTCGAGCAAAATGCCGACTATCTTATCGCCCCTGCCTCGATTACCAAGATTCTGACTCTCTATCTGGTTTTCGAAGCGATCAAGCAGGGCCATGTGAACCTTCACGACAAAGTCGAGGTCAGCAGGCGGGCCGCATCGACGGGCGGCTCCCGAATGGGTCTGAAGGCAGGTGAGCGGGTTTCCATGAATGAACTCATCAAGGGAATGGCCGTTGTCTCAGGCAATGACGCCTGTGTCGCAGCGGCGGAGCACATAAGCGGAAGCGTGGAGCGATTTGTTAGAAAGATGAATGTCAAAGCTCGTGAATTGGGAATGAGCAGGTCCCACTTCATGACGCCCAACGGACTACCTGCCGAGGGGCAGGTAACCACAGCGCGCGATATCGCAAGGCTCTCCACAGCCTATATTCACCGCTTTCCTGAATCTTTGACCATTCATTCGATGCAGTCATACGCCTACCGAAAACACTCGCATCATAACGCCAACAGGCTTCTGGGGAAGTGTGCGGGAGTGGACGGCCTGAAGACCGGCTTTGTGTGCTCATCAGGATACAATATATCGGCCACCGCGAGGCGGAACCATACAAGGATACTTGCTGTTGTGATGGGCGCGCGTAATCCATGGGTCCGGTGTTCTGAAGCTGAAAGGCTCTTAGAAATGGGGTTCCGTGAAACAGGCGCCCCTTATAATGATATTAAAACCGTTGCGCTCGCATCGACGGCGAAGGAGAGGAAGGGAAGGAGCAGCGGGGCCGGCGGGGCGCAAAGAGCGCGGGCTAAAAACGCCGGGAAAAAGAACAGCCCGGCGGCGAGCAGCCGGACAAAGCTATCGGCGTCGAAAAAGCCGGCCTTAAACAACAAGAAAAAAGTAAATAACGCAGCTAAAAAATCTGCTGCCAAGAATGGCAAAACTCCTTCCCGGCACGCTTCAAGTAAGACCAAACCATCGAAGGGCGTCTCAGGCAAAAAGTTCGCGGCCGCCTCAGCCAAAACAGGCTCCAACGGCAAGGCAAAATCAGCCAAACACAGTAGAGACAAAGCGAAGACGGCTGCGGGAAAGAAAAATCATAATGCTGTTCCTCACGCCCGCGCTCTGAAGAAAAAGGCAAACGGATAAATCGTTTAGTCAGCTTGATTACCATTAGGTTGTTGCGAAAGCCGAGTCCGAGAATATCCTCATTGGCTGCTTCCCCGATCCAATCTTCCGATCGAACCGTCTGCCCTCAACCCCCACTGCGGCATGCAGGCTTTTCATGCCCTGGCGGTGTGTTCCCGGCCCCCGATGAACGAGTTTGCCTGCCCGATTGAAATATTTCGTGGACCGTAAAGACATCCGTTCGCTGTTTTTGCGGCAGGATGGTATAATGGTTTGGTTAGGGGGAAAGTGCGGCAAGAACTTCTTCAATTCTGACAGTAATAGGAACCCCGGTCTTTTGTTAGGTATTGTGCTTTTGTTTTGGATAGCTGCCAGGAGAGCAAAATGGATTCTTTTGAATATAGAGTTACCCTCCACCCGGCCGAAGCTTTCAGGCAGATGATTTTGTTCTGTTCCCGCGACGGGAGCTGCAACGTGGAGATGGTCGCTTCCGAACAGATAAGGAAAATGGAAACTATGCTCAACGAAGGGGGCCTGAAGGGTTGGGAATTGGTGCAAGCGAATTTCGGCAAAGATGGTGTGCTGGTTTTCTGGAAAAGACAGATGCACTGATCTCATAGGCGGCCGTCAAGAGCGGCTCGAATCCAGCAGAGTCCGTTATGTCGCGTTGGGCCTCAGTGCTTAGCCTCCAGACTCATTCGCGAGCGCGGTTAACCCAGTGGAAGGCAAGAACGAAAAGGAGGGCGCCGAGCAAAGCGAGCAGCAGATAGGATGAAAGATCGGGCGGCTGACCGAATGCAGCGGCTCGAATCGCTTTGGAGGCATGGGTCAGCGGCAGGAAGTGCAGGACAGAATTGCACCCATTGGGGCATTTTGTCCACGGGGAAAAAGGTGCCGCCGAGAAAAGCCATCGGAGTTATGAAGAAATTGGTGAGAAGGGCTTGGTCGGAATGCGATTTGACGAGCATTGCCAAACCAACGGCCAGCGATGCGAAAACAAAGCTGTTCAGCGCCACCGCCAGCCAGAAGTAAAAGTTGTAAGACAGCACCACACCGGACAGGGCGGCGATCAACAGAATCAGGACGTCGAAAGAAGCGCCCTGGTTATTCCCGCCAGCACCTCCCCGGTTACATAAGATATATTCCTGATCGGCGCGGCTTGAAATTCTTCGAAAATATGCCAGTAGAAACGCGCAATGTTTATTTCGCTCGCTATGGCGAAAGCCTGCATCATGCTGTTCATCGCAACGAGCCCCGGGATCAGGAATTCCAGGTAGGAATGTCCCTCACTGTCAAGTTCGCGCCCCATTCCGAGTCCGAAAGCGACCAGGTAGAGCAGAGGGCTTACCGACATGGAAGCCAACTGCCTGAAAAATCTCTTGCGCAGGATAAGCAGTTCGCGCTGGTAGATTGCGAGCATACCCCTCATTGCCATGACCTTTTTCCCGGTAAGTGCTATGAAAACGTCTTCGAGGTTCACACGCCTGAGAGAAAAGCTTCCTTCACGCGCGGCGATATGCCTGTTGGCCTCTTCTCTGTCGCCGAAAAACAGGGTCTCCATCTCTCCGTTGGCCACCCGGTCCAAAGCCCACGTCCCCAAGTCCCTCCATCAGGTTTTGCGGGGTGTCCAGGGCTGACGATTTTGCCCTCATCCAGAAAGGCGACCCGGTCTGGCCAGAAATTCCGCCTCTTCTATGTAATGGGTGGTCAGAAAGATGGTCGCCCCACTTTGCTGGATACTTTTGACAAGCGACCATATGCGGCGTCTGATGGCTGGATCGAGACCCGTCGTAGGTTCATCGAGAAAAAGGATCCTCGGAGAGTGCATGAGCGCCCTGGCGATCATCACTCTTTTTTTCATGCCCCCGGAGAGCGACTTTACCGGGCTGTCCATTCTGTCTGTCGATTTCGACGTAGTGCAAGGAGTTGGCGAATGCGCTACACACGCTCTTTTCGCGGCATGCTGGAAAAGTTTTCCGTGCAGGCAAAGGTTCTCGCCGACCGTCAGTTCGTTGTCAAGATTGATATTTTGGGATACAAGACCGCATTGACGTTTGGCCTGCAGGCTTTCCTTCTCGACATGAAACCCATGCAGCCATGCGTCCCCCGCAGAAGGGACCGCAAGGCCGGTGAGTATTTTGATGGTCGTGGTCTTACCCGAACCGTTCGGCCCGAGATATGAGAACAGCTCGCCCTCGCCGACCTGGAGGCTGATCCCTTTTAGTGCTTCGACCTGTTTGTATTTCTTGCGAAGGTTTTCGAATCGGATCATTTTCTTCACGCGCCTCAGGCAACGGGCAATATGGCGCTGAAATCAGCAGCTTCAAGCGTCGCCTTTCGTCTACGTGCTCTTTAGCAGGATTTGCATTAAGTGGAAATAGTTGATGTGGTTTCCGGGCGCACTTATCCGGGATGGACAAAGGCGGTTGAGTTTGCCTCTTGAACCTGTTATCTCGGAATTATTCAGCCCAGCGTTAATGTGCCGGGCTGATTTCAACATTATCAGCGAGCCAATAGCAGTCGGCTCCGCTTCGCCGCAATCTCGGGTTTCATTCGCTCTTCAACCGCCTACGCTGTTTTCGCGGTTTGCAGCTTGAACGGATGATATATCGGTTGCCCGAGTTCCTCAAAGGAAAAGGTGTTGAAAACCCGGTGGCCATCGATGTCCATTACCCGCAGGTCGTCGTTTTGGGACAGGTCGCCGAGGATTATGGAAAAACGCGTCCCGTACAAGCTTCTTCACCTTATCCAACGATACTTCGTAAGCAATGAACTTGGTGATGCCCCTGGCCCCGAGCTTCTCGGTAAGGCTGGGGTGTTCAAGCGAATCGAAGGATGTGAGAATCAATATCGGACCACTGCCGCTAAAGATCATTGCCGCTTTCATGGCGTCCTCCTTTCAGGTTGGTGGTTGTTGATTTAGTCAAAATGTTCGGTTTCCTCACTCGTCCAGAGTGAGAGGATATCTAGATTCAGGTCCAGCCACCCTTGTCGTCAAGCTGTCCATGTGCAAGCGGGCACAACGATATCGACTCTGCCCAGAGCTGGAGACGAGCGGCCATGGAGGACGAGTTTACGGCCGTTGAGATTCTGAGGCGATCCATCACAAATGATTCCCTGCCTGCTGATTCTAAAGCGGGCCTGCTTTGACGGAACGCCTGCTTCCGTCGGAATTGAAGGGACGATACGCGACCCCAGCATGGGAAGATAGGATGACTCAACCATGTTTCCGTACTCGTCAATTTTCGCCCAAAGCCATTCCCCTTCTGTTTTCTTTTCCAGCACCGCTTCACGGGCGGACATCTGTGAGGGCGTGAGTAAATCGGCGGTCCCAATTCTTCAAAAGAGAAGCTATTGAAGACGTGATGCCCGTCGATATCCATGACGCGCAAGTCATCTTTCTGTGACAGATCGCCTGTAATTACCGAAAAACGTGTGCCGTAACGTTTGCCTTACAAGTTCAAGCGACACCTCGTGAGCAATGAATTTCGAGATGCCCCTGGCAGCAAGCCTTTGAATAAAGTCAGGTGACTGAAGTGATTCGAAAGTGGTTAGAACAAGGATAGGCCCACTTCCAGTGAAGATCAACGCTGCTTTCATCGTAACAACTCCTTTCCGGCGCCAGGGCCAAGGGCCAATGGCGATCAACCAGCGCGCGCTTTGCAGGCTCCCTCAAAAATCGCTTTCATAAGATTCGTCGTAGGCCGGTTTAACGTCCTTCATCATAACTACCACATCCATGGGCATGTTTTCTCTGTCTTTAGCCATGTTAGGGATGACCGCAGCACGGTAGAACCCTGCCCCGGCAAAGGCGTTGATCGCCGATGTGTTGACGTCGGGGATTTCGGCGACAAGCTTTTCGATCTCCAGTTTGAATGCGATATCGGTGAGTTCCTCGATCATCAGACGCCCCAGGCCAACATTACGATAGTCTTTGTGCACAAAGACCCGGACTGTGCCCAGGTGCCATTTCCAGCCGGACCGCCGGCGGTTGATTGTAGCGTCGGCGATGATTTTGCCTTCCTTTAACGCCAAGATGGGCAGGGTTTTGTTGTAATCAAGGTTCTTCGCCCATCTTTCAACGAGGAGCACGCTTTGGACATCATCACGCAAATATCGAGCATCTTCTCTGGGGACCGCTTGGAAAAACTCAAACAAAGCATTCTGATCTTCCGCTGTCATTGGACGCAGAAGAATCTTGGACCCGTCTTTGAGCTGGGCCTTTTTTTGATACGAGTTCAGATCGATTTCCGGATAGACGGTGGTATCTAACATGGGGATTACCTCCTTTTCTGCTATTACGGATCATGCTCTGAGAATGGGTTTCTGCCTGCCATACGCGATGCGCTGCTCTAACCTGTCCCAGTCCCTGTCGCCGGAGACAAATAGCTGATTTGGCAAGGCCGGATAGCTTAATCGGAGCGCCGCGAACGAAAGTGAACGGAAAGTGGATACGGATTGGACAGACTGAAGAAGCTAATCCGGCCTCTTGATACAGTCTGTTGAGCAACTTTAATGCCATTTGTCGGGAAGATCGGTTTTGTCAAACTATTTCGCTAGTTAAACGGACGATCAAAGTCAGGGCGATTCGGTTTTGAACGTTATAGGTGACAATGGACTGTAACCTCGAAGATTCACTTTGCGCCGCCTAACTTCTTTGAATAAACATTCCAAATTCTTCTTTACGATGCTATGAAATGAGGCAAGAGACCGTAGAGAGAGGAAACCCCCGGTGACTGATAAACCAAGTTACGAAGAACTGGAAAAAAGGGTCAAGGAGTTGGAAAAGGAAGCTCTCATGCGCACTCGGGTGGAGGAGGCGCTGCGGGCGTCCAAAACCAAGTATCGGGTTGTTTCGGATAATACTTACGACTGGGAATATTGGCTGAGTCCTGAAGGGGTATTCCTGTACACATCGCCATCGTGCCAAAAGATTTGCGGCTACTCGGCAGGTGAGTTTGAAGCTAATCCCGAGTTGTTTTCAAAGATCATTCATCCGGATGATTCAGCACACTTCGAGAATCACTTGAGACCAGACCGATTCGGAGGCAAGCTCTGCGAGCTCGAATTTCGCATCACTCATCGCAATGGCGCAGTGAGGTGGATAGGGCATGTCTGCCAACCGGTGTACGATGAGCATGGGAAATTCATAGGCCGCCGAGGGAGCAATCGCGACATCACCAAGCGCAAGCGGGCGGAAGCCGCGTTGCGTGAGTCTCAGCAAATGTTGTACTCGATCCTTGACACCATCCCGGTGAGGGTCTTCTGGAAGGACCTTGATTCAAACTACTTAGGCTGTAACCGCTCATTTGCGCTCGACGCCGGTCTCGAATCGCCCGAGGAGATTGTTGGAAGAAACGACTTTGAGATGGGCTGGGGGGAACAGGCGCAACTATATCGTTCGGACGACCGGCTGGTGATGGAGACGGGCAGGTCTAAGCTAGGCTATGAAGAACCTCAGACCACACCGAGCGGCGATAGAATATGGCTTCGTACGAGCAAGGTCCCCCTGCTTGATGTGAAAGGTGAAATCAAGGGAGTGTTGGGCACATATGAGGACATAACAGTCCATAAGCGAGCAGCGGAGGCGCTGAGAGAGGCTCACGACGAACTGGAGCGGAGGGTTGAGGAGCGGACGGCGGAATTAATTAAAGTAAACGAGGCGTTGCAGGGTGAAATTCTTGGGCGCAGCCGAGCCGAGGAAGCCGTCGGACAGAGCGAGCAGAAGTACCGGCAGCTCTTTGAAACCGTACCGGACGCCATCCTGCTTTTTGATGCGGACAGCCGCCGGTTCATCGATGTCAATGCGAGCGCATTGCATCTCTACGGCTATACGCGCGACGAGTTCCTGGGGCTCAAATATGGAGAGATCACAGCAGAACCCGATGTGTCCGAGGAATCCATAAATGCGACGCTTGAGGGCATGCAAACGAAGGCGCCGCTTCGTTATCACAGGAAGAAGGATGCGACAGTCTTTCCTGCGGAAATATCTTCGAGCGCCTTCGATCTGTCCGGTCAAAGAGTTCTGTGCGGCGTAGTCAGAGACATCAGTGAGCGCATGCGGGCTGAGGAGGCCATAAGAGAACAGATCAACTTTCAACAGACGCTGATCGACACGATTCCAAGCCCGATTTTCTACAAAGACGCCGAAGGCAGGTATCTGGGCTGCAACACCTCTTTCGAATCCTACATAGGTTTGCCAAAGGCTGATATCATTGGAAAAACCGTTTATGAAGTCGCCCCGTTGGATCTGGCCGACATTTACCGTGAAGCCGACCTCGCCCTATTCAGGCAATCTGGAGTCCAACAGTACGAGACATGCGTGCAGTATGGCGACGGCACGCGCCACGACGTTGTCTTCATCAAGGGTACTTTCACAGACCTCAACGGGAGGGTTGCGGGGATTGTCGGAGCAATGCACGACATCACGGAGCGCAAGCGGGTGGAAGAACAACTCAATGCATATCGTGACCATCTCGAGGAGTTGGTGAAGGAACGCACTGGTGAATTGGCCAAGGCAAACGAGCAGCTTATGCTTGAAATAGAGGAGCGCAAGCGGGTGGAGGAGGCGTTAAAGCTGTTCGCTTACTCGGTCGCACACGATCTTAAGAGCCCGGCTATCGGGATATACGGCTTGACCAAACGTCTTCAGAAACAATACAAAGACGCCCTCGACGAGAAAGGCAAGAATTATTGCGACCAAATACTAAAAGTATCCGAGCATATTGCGGATATGGTCGACAAGATCAATGTCTACATAGTGACGAAAGAGGCCCGTCCTTTATTTGAGAAGATAAACATCAAAGAGATTCTAAGGACGCTCAAAGATGAGTTTTCCGCCCAGCTCAATATTCGCCGAATCGAATGGCGCCATCCTGAGTCCGATATCGAGATAAAGGGGGATAGGCTGTGTATTTTGAGGGTGTTCAGGAATTTCGTAGATAACGCCCTGAAATACGGCGGAGAGCGGCTGAGCAAGATCTGGATCGGATATGAAGATACGGAAATATTCCACATTTTCTCGATTACCGACAATGGCAAAGGAATAAAAGGGATGGATACCGAGAAGATTTTTGGACTTTTCCAGCGCCATGAGACATCCAGGGGGGTCGCAGGCGCCGGTCTGGGTCTGGCCATAGTAAAGGAGATAGCTCAACAACATGGAGGACGGGTGTGGGTGGAGCCGGATACAAAAAAGGGAACCACGTTTTGCATATCCATTTCAAAGAGTCTATGAGTTTCGTTTTTCCCTGATCAAGCAGCCAACCTGCAACTCGTGAAACCCGCCTTTCTCATTTCCACACACCTGGCTGCGGCCAGGGCGGCTATACACCCGTCGGAGGCCGCCACCACGATTTGATTGGCATAGTTTTGCCTCAGGTCGCCGATCGCAAAAATCCCGGGAATGCTCGACTCACATTTTTCATCTGTCAAAACGTAGCCGCTCGCACTCATCTCGACGCCTGCGGGAACCAGCTTCCGGTTCGGGGCAAAGCCTACGGAAATGAAGATTCCCTCTACATGCAACTCTCTTTCGATCCCATGGCCGTTTTTAACGATAATCGAGCTGACGCCGTTTCCATCGGAGATTATCTTCGCCACCACCGTGTTCGAAATTACCTTTATCTTCGGGTCCATGCTTATTCGCTGCTGCAATATCCTGCCTGCGCGGAATTCCTTGCGGCGGTGGATGAGATAGACCTGACTGGCGACGTTGGACAGGTAGAGCACCTCCTCGAGGGCTGTGTCGCCGCCGCCTACGACCGCTACCGGCTTGCCTGTGAAAAAAAATCCGTCACAGGTTGCGCAATACGACACTCCCCGTCCAAGGTTTTCGACCTCTCCGGGCACACCGAGAGTAGCGAGAAATCCCGCCGGGCGCCAGGATGATTGCATAGGCGTTCAGAGTTCTTCCGTTTGCGAGCCTGACTGAATGAAACTCGATGCCCGGCTCTATGGCGATTACCTCCTCCTGCAAGATTTCGAGCCCGTACCATTTCGCGTGTTGGAGAAATTTCTCAGACAGTTCGAAGCCGTTTATATCTATGAAGCCGGGGTAATTCTCGATAGCCTTTGTTGATAGCCATCTGCCCGCCTGGAGCGCCTTTCTCGATGAGTATCGTTTTCATTGCGGCCCTCATGGCGTAGATTCCGGCCGATAGTCCCTCCAGGGCCTCCCCCGATGATTACTGTGTCGTATGTGTCGAAGGCTGAAGGCATATTGCTCTTCTCCAATATTGCTTTGCAACGGTCTGTTTTCCTGCGGCGATTTGTAAAAAGGATATTCTTTTCCGCAAAGTCGAGCATTGCAGGACGCACAGGTCATCATCATCCGATTTTACCTCGGCCCTGATCCCACACTCGTCACAGCGGCGACACGCCATGTGTTTATCTGGAACCTTTTTGCTCGTCCATATCGAAATATAGTTAATCATTCCAGTTTGATATAGCAATTGTAGTATCGATTCGCTTTTTTTCGAGGACTATTCGATTTGATTTCGCCGATTGCTCGAAGATCCGGTCTGCCCGAGAAGACCGATGGCGAGGCCATCTGCCAGAAGAGCGCCGATGCTTTCAATGGTTTTTCGAAACGGGGTGTTTCTCACGTGCTCCCAACGTATGTCTCCGTTGTAATACTCAGGCATTTTGAGGTTGTAGAGGACCGGGGGCTTGAGTTCCTTCAAATTCGACGCATGGACTCTCAGCCAGGCGTCGCCGGAGGGGATGATGTCCGTGAGGTATTCGATAGCGACGTGTCCGTTGTCGAAAATGCTCGTAGTGAGCTTTTGGCCCGGCTCGAAGTTTCCTATTGCCGCATCGGGCAAAACTTCCACCAGGTGCCAACCCGACAGGATCAGGTTCTTGCCCATGTGGTTCGCACTTGAAGGGACCCCCATGAGAATGTCCCCCATAAAGGCGTCTTTGAGCTTGGATACTGAATAAAGGAGCCGATTCTTGAAACCATGCGGGGCCTCTGCGGAGTTTGGATGCCATGCGCCGAAACTCAAGGCGCTCCCCAGGTCTTTGAAGAAATCCCCCATCGGTCCGGAGCAGCCCCTTCTGATGACCTGCCTGGATTTCATTTTTCTCGTTCCTGTGAAGAACGGTGGTTCCCAGAAACATATTGCCGAAAAAATTCTTGATATTTCCGAAGACGTCTGGAAAAATCCTTCCGGATAAGACCCAAAATGGATTCCTTATGCGATGGAGTCGACGACCTTTCTTTCATCGAGATAATAGCTGCGGCCCCCTGGATTGCGAAGCAACTGGTCGTCTTTATACTTCTGAAATCCGCTCATGGCGCGGTTGGGCCGAGCGGCATGGCATGCCTCTGGTAAGCGGCGGCGGCGTCCGTTTCCGATGGCGGAGGCGCCTTCAAAGATTCGTGGAGATGAAAGGGCAGGGAATCCGGCCAGGGGCGCGTCCAGGGGAGCCGGGACCGATCGCGGCCCGGATTGTGCACCCGAATGCTCCAATGCGGCTGCTTTGAGCGCTTTGTCAAAGCTCTGACCCCCGTTTACGGTTGGTGCGGAAGTCCCGGATGCGGGGACCTCCGGCAGCTCTACACTGGAGACAGGACAGGATATCATTTGTCGTCCGGAAGCCTTGTCGAGAAACTGCGATCCTGAAAGAAGTACTCCAAAGAATAAGCAATTCTTATGCCAGGCTGTCCGGAGTTGACCGTCAAGTGGAGCCTGCCCTGAGGCCGTTGCAATCCGCCTCCGGACGCAGCGCACATGGCGTCCATTCCATCGGCGGTGAAATATCCGCATGCCCGCCACATCCTCTTAACCGGGCGCGGGCATGTTTCGCGACGGCCATGCAAATTTTGCCTGCCTGAGGTCGATTGTGGAGTCCTCACTCCTGAGTGTGAGTACGCGGCTGCCGGTCAAGCCGAGTCTGAGAGTATTTTCGCAATCGCTCCTTTCACCTTCCAATACTCAGCTTCCACTTTTAACCTCAAATCACGGCTCAATCCATTCGGGCGCTTGCATGCGGTCTCCATCTCCCCGCAAAGTTCGGCCAGTTTCATCGCCCCGATGTTAGCGCTTGAGGATTTCAGACTGTGGGCCAGTCTGCCGGCTTCTTCGCAATCGCCGTTGAGTGCGAAAAGGCCATCCGAGTGACGAATGAACGAAGTCAATATTCTACTAAGCAGCGCCGTATCGCCTCTAGTCAAGTCTTTAAGCACGCTCCTGTCGATCAGCTCGCCATCCTGGTCACCCTTGACAACCCCACCGGGTTGAGATGAGTCTGCATGCGGGCGGGTTGCCGCGGCAGCATTAATATCCGCAACAGGGCCGACCTTGCCGGGTTTGTTTTGAAGCCATCGGTCCAGGACTTCCTTTATTTGCTTCAGCGTAAAGGGCTTGGAGAGATAGCCGTCCATTCCGGCAGCCAGGCATTGCTCCTGCGCTCCCTTCATTGCGTGTGCGGTAAGCGCCACAACAGCCACCCGGGATGCAGACCCGGATTCGATCTCTGCTTCTCGAATCCGCCTTGTCGCCTCATAGCCATCCATTTGCGGCATTTGACAGTCCATCAGCACAAGACCGTAATCGATTCGTGAGACCGCCTGGAGCGCCTCGTAGCCGCTTGATACGACGTCAACGCGCCGGCATCCCAGCATCTTGAGCATGGCCATGCAGACCTGCTGGTTGGCGGGATTGTCTTCGGCGAGCAGAATAGGCGCAAATACAGGTTCGACCACCTCGGAGTCGACAGGAACATCCGTTTTTATGCCGCGACGGCCCTGCATAGACTCCACAATGGCGTTATAGAGTTGAGACGGCCGCGCCGGTTTCATCAGGTACGTTGCGACGCCAGGATGGGGCGATCTTTCGATATCTCCGCTGAGCATAATAAGGGTGGTCGATGTAAGGGAGGGGTCCTCTTTTATTCTGGTCGCGAGTTCAAGTCCATCCATGCCCGGCATCATCCTGTCCAGGATGGCTACATCATAGGCATTTCCGCTATTCGCCCCATCCCGCAGCATTTTCAGAGCATGCTCTCCACTCTCCGCACAAGCGCTTGACATCTTCCATGAATCGAGCTGGCACTGTAGAACGGCGCGTGTTGTTTCGTTATCATCAACGATGAGCACGCGCAAATCCAGCGGAGCGGCAGACAGGGAAGGCTCATAGGTGGATTCGCCAGGGTGCTGTTTTTGCAATCTGACGGTGAAGCGAAAACTGCTTCCTTTGCCCGGGCTGCTTTCCACTTCGATACGGCCGCCCATCATTTCGCAGAGTTGTCTGCATATGGAGAGTCCGAGCCCGGTGCCGCCAAACCTGCGATTCATGGACTGGTCCGACTGAGAGAATGCCTCAAATATTCTGGATTGCGCTTCGGGTGGAATTCCAATCCCGGTATCCCTGATCTCAAAACCCAGGAGTATGCAGTCGTGAGTTTGCTCTCCAAGAAAAGCGCGAACGAAAACCTGACCCTTCTCGGTGAACTTGATCGCATTGCCGATGAGGTTGGCGAGCACTTGGCGAAGCCTGCCAGGGTCTCCCGTCAAGCTGCCTGGAACATCGTCCTCGATCTGGTAGATTAATTCGAGTCCCTTTCTGTTCGCATTAACAGCAATGAGATCCATCAATTCCTCGACATGATCCCGCAGGTCGAAATTGTGGTTTTCAAGCTCAAGCTTGCCTGCTTCGATCTTGGCGAAATCCAGAATATCGTTCAGAATTTGAAGTAGCGACTCTCCGGAGCGGAAGACCATTTCAGCCATTTTGCGCTGCTGCACATCTAGATCGGTTCCCATCAGAAGCTCGGCCATGCCGAGCACGCCATTCATAGGGGTTCGGATCTCATGACTCATATTTGCAAGAAACTGCGATTTGGCCTGATTGGCCGCAATGGCCCTGGAGGCCATTTCTTTTTCCGTGACGTCTTCGTGCGCGCCAAGAACCCCGGCGAAATTCCCTTTGGAATCAAACATGGGAATGCGCCTGATTTCGAAGAACCGGGCGCCCGATTCGCGCTCCAGCATACGATGCAAGGGCGCAAGCGACTTTACCACCTCCATGTCCCACTCTTGAAACAAGCGCGCCTCGTTGTCTTTCCACGCCAGTTGTTTGTCGGTTTTGCCAACGACATCTGATATCGATTCGCACCCCGCTTCCCTGGCGAAGTTCCGATTGCATCCGAGATAACGCAGGTCGGGGTCTTTCCAGAAGATCGAATGGGGAAAGCTTCCGATGACCCTCTTCAGCATTTCCCGCGAACGCTGCAGAGCTTCAGCGGCTTTTTCCCGATCGCTGATTTCCTCCCTGAGCCTTTCGGTCAGCCGGGTGAGTTGCGCCCGGCGCCCGTGCTCGAGAGCAGCCAATGTCTCAAGCATCTTCGGAACAGGCACTACCCCGATCAGCGAGTCTTTACGGGTGACGATGATGTGATCGAATATCTTTGCTTTCTCGCGCTGCATCGCAAGACCGGCGGCGATCTCGATGGGTGTGCCTGCCTCAATGCTGAGGGGGTTGGCGTCCATAACCCGAGAGACCGGTTTAGGATAAAAAAGGGCGACCCCGTACTGCTTGCTCAAAATCCTGTCCAGATGCAGGCTGCTGATCAGGCCGAGGGGTTTCTCGCAAAGCGTCACCACAAGAGCGTTTATCGGCTCATTGACCCCGAGTATCGCCTTAGCGTCGCGGATCGAGGTCTCGGGAGCTACGCACACAGCAGGCTCGGCAAGCGCATCTATGCAGACTGAGCCGCCTCGGCAGGCCAAATCCCGAATTGCGCTTGATGCACGGAAAGACAGGGCGGCATCCATTTTCGAATTCGATAAGGACCGCATAAGCATAATCCCTGAGAATTACCGGTTTACTTTATCTAGTCTCCATCCGGAAACCTCCGATAAAAGACTGGCAGTTTCCGGATGGGCACTATCTATGAAAATGATCCGCCAGGAACATCGGCAAAAGATAGAATATCTTGATGGCGGCCAGGTTGCATCTTTGTGACTTTTTTTATGGCGCCGGGTCTGAGGGGTCCAGGGCACAGAAAACAAACCCCTTGAATCCGGGCGCCGGACAAGGTTTTGATCAAAGGCGACTATGGAGTCCGGTTAATAGGCAAGTAATGAAAAATCCGTAATTGACGGTTGACACACACATTTAGAAAGTTGTACGAGAAAACTCTTATTCTCCCGCCTTACCGCCGAGGATAAAGATCGGCCTTGCACTTTTTGAAATAAGGAAAAGATATGGCGCTTTTTGATAACGGGATCAAGATCGGAACTCCCATCTTGCTTGCCGTAGGGTTAGTGATTCTCGCTCCGGTGATTGCTCCTGTTGCTGCATCGGTCATAAAGCCTTTGGTCAAAGCAACGATCAAGACCGGACTCGGCCTCGTTCAAAGGGGAAGAGAGATGGTATCGGAGGCCGCAGAGGCCTTCGAAGACATCACAGCCGAAGTGAAAGCGGAGCTGATAGCCGAGCGGGCAGGTCATGCTGCGAAGGCGCAGACCGATGAACTCTCCTGAGCAGCCTGAGGCGCGATCCGCATTGTCAGGCGAACTTTCAGGACCCGTAAAAGCATCCTGAATTCAGGGAGCATGAACGGGGAGTCTCCTGTGGGGATTGGATAGCCTTTAAGGAAGATGGTGAAGATGAAGTGGATGAGGTCTTGTGAGCAAGTCTTAAGCTCGATCCATAGTCGTGCATTCCAAATCAGTTGTAAGCACGGCGCGTGGAACTGCGGAAGACGGGCCTTTTCGGAATCGACGAATCCCGCCCCCGGCTTTTGGAGGACGCCATACAATGCCCGCCCAGGATTTAACCTCCCGGCAAAGCATCCTCGCCGATCAGTTTTTCTATTTTTTTCTTCGCCTTCGCAAGGCCCGTATCCGTAAGGTAGTAGAAGCGGTTAATCTGAGTTATCCTGAAGAGACTGCCGAGCAAAAGGCCCGGCGGCTTATTGAGGCCCAAACGCCGCTCTCCTTTCTGGGAGGCGCTCTCATGCATCTTCCGATGGCCGTTCCCGGACTGGGCCAGGTATTCCGGTTCCTGGGCTTTGTGGGAGGAACTTCCGTCATAACCCGCATGCACCTCTATCTCATCCTTGAGATCGCGCTTCTCTACGGCATGGATATAGATGACGAGGCGCGCGTTCCCGAGATGCTGGCGGTGGTCGCCGGCACCGGTCTTGCGACCGGGGTCCCGTTGCTGGCCGATGTTCTAGACATCAACCCGCTGTTTTCCCTGCCTGCAGGTGGAATAACCGCTTCCGCCGCCGCCCGGATCATCGGCGAGCAAGCCATACGCCTTTATTCGACGCCTGCTAAAGAATTGAGCCCGTCTCATCCCTCGGCTTCCGAGTAGGCAGGTAATGAACCTGCAGGATGACAAAGCCGACAAAAGCATTACTATAGGAAACACGGGGCAGGCGCAGCAATGGGGGTTGATGCAGCGCAATACCTATCGCTCCGGGGCGGCAACGCCGGCCCGGCGCCTGTTTGACGTTATGGGGAGCACTTACGAAATCAAGCTTCAGTTTCTTCGTTTCTGTTGTGAAAGGTGGTGGGAGATGGCCGGAAAAAGAGCTGAGCGACCGAAAATAGAAGGAGCAGGAAATGAGTCCTGAAGAAAAAAGCGTTGAAGAAACACCCCGCAGAGACATCAAGGCGACGATGGGTAAGGCGGGGAGCACTGTAAAAGAGGGTGTCATAAGCGGTCTTAAAGGCATCAACGAAATCGAAACCCAGATTGTCACCCTGGTCAAGAACACCGTTTCCGACACCCTCAAGGCTACGGGTTCGGTGGCCGATGAAACCGTCAACGTGACAAAGGACGTGCTGCAAGGGGCCTTAAAAGCGGCGGAGGAGGTTGGGACAGGGCTTTTGCTGAGTTCCAAGAGCGTGGCAAAAGGGATTGTCATGGGTGTAAGCGATGTTGGCGGTGATGTGTTGAGCGTCGCCAAACAGGTCATCAGGGGGACAGTCAAGGGGGCTGCGGAGATTGGAGCGGACGTGGGGCAGGTCGCCCGCAGGACGGTGGACGGAATCATTGAAGCGGCAAAGGAGACGGGCGCAAATGCCGAAGAGATGGCGAAGGCAACCGTGAATGGAGCGATCGAAGCAGCGGGAAGCATTGGGAATACGGCTGTTAAAGCTGTCAGGGATGTGCTGGTGAACGCCGTTGAAGGTGTGAAGGACATTGCGGGCGCCGCTCTCCCGAAAGAAAAGCCCCGACAGTAGGTCTCCTGGCGCACCTCATGAAGAGGATGGAAAAATCCCCGGAACGTTCATAGCCGGCGTCCATGCGGAAACCTCATTGCGGAAGGCCATGGCTGAAGTCCCCCTATCCTTCAAAGGGGGAGGGGGGATTTTGTATTAGCAGTCACTGAATTTTCGTTCAGCCTCCCGAACGGGAAGCTGTTTTCCAAATGAGGTGAATCGTGGCGCTGGGGAACCTCGGCTCTATATCATTCGACTGGAATTGGATTTCAGCTCTTTTCAGCGTGATCGTTATCAACCTGGTCCGATCGGTTGACAACGCCATGGTCGTCGCCGTGGCTTTGAGGTCTCTTCCGAAGCGCCTGCGCTTGAGCGCCATAACGTTTGGCGCCTGCATTACCATTGTGCTGAGCGTCCTTCTTACTTTCTTCGTGGCCAAGCTTTTAGAGCACAGCTTCGTCAGACTTGCGGGCGGCGGGATAGTTCTTTACTTGGCGGTGACTCTTCTAGTCCTGAGAACCGGCGCCACATCCGTAGATGAAGGGATCTCCAAAATCGGCCAGGCTGTAAAGATTCTCGTAATCGCCAACATCACCATGTCTTTGGACAATATGCTGGCCGTCGCGGGCGCCTCGGGCGGAAACTTTTTCCTGCTCTTTTTCGGACTTGGCGTGAGCATTCCCGTTGTATTTTTTGCCAGCAACCTCCTGTGCCTTGTCATTGAAAGGTATCCGATCCTCAACTACGTTGGTTGTGCAGTTCTTGCGAAGGTGGGCGCGGAGATGATCCTCACCGATCCGTTCGTGGTGAGCGTACTGGCCCCAACCAGCGGTTTTCAGTTATGCAGCTCAGGCGGCATCAATTCTTGTGGTCATTTCAGCCGGGTATCTGTGGACAAAAATCGCTCCGGCGCAACTAAAGAATGATGCGGCGGCGGAGTTCCCGGCATCGGGCTTCGCATGTCAGTTTATTCAACCCAAAGACCTCAACAGCCATTGCGTCACCCGGCGATAGTCTTCGGCCCCATTTGAATCAGGCGCATAAAGGATTACAGGCTTTCCCCGGGCGGGCGCCTCCGCCAATGCTACATTCTCACGGACGAATGGGGCCATCCTGCCGGGGAATCGCCTCTCCAAATCGGCCATGGTCTCCTTATGAACTCTACGCCTCGGGTGGGCGCGGCACGCGATTACCCCCAGAATCCCGGGATGGCGGTTTTCCCGGCGCATTGAATCCAGCGTCTGGATCAGTTGATCCAGGCCGTTCAGCGCAAGCGGATTGGTCTCAATTGGAATGACCACATGCCGGCTGACCCGCAGAGCGCTCGATGTGAGAATTCCGGGACCTGGCGGGCAATCGATTATGACCAGATCCCAATCGCCATGGGTCCTCGCAAGACAACGCGCCAGGAGTTCGGCACCGAGCACTCCGCTAAACCTTTGCGCAGCCTCGGAAAGCGCCGGACCGGAAGCAATGAGGTCAACCCCTCTGACCTCTGTTTGCAGCACGGGCGCCGCAACGGTTCTTTCCATGGCCTGCAGGAACCCAACGCCCTTGTCTCTGACCCCGAAATGGAGGCTGGCGCTTCCCTGGGGGTCGATATCCATCACCAACACCCGCTTACCCATTTCTCCCAGGACCGATGCTATGTTCACCGCCGACGTGGTTTTCCCGACTCCGCCTTTATGGTTGGCGAACGCAATGACCTGCTTCATGTTTTTTGACTCCTGACAAAGGGAAAAAGTGGGTCCGTTTTTAAATCAGGATTGATCGATTATTGAATCCAAGGCCTCTTGAGCTCCATTCTCTCAGGGGGATTACGCCTTGATCCCCGCCAGTTCTCTTGCAAGACTTTTCTTGTGCTCGAGATCGCCCTGGCGGGAGATCATGATCCTTTGAGCCTGAGGTGAACCGGCCCCGTGCATCGATTCAGTCCGGTAGCCAACGGCCGCTGTTCCCAGCGTTATATTCTCGATGAGCCTCAGGACTCTCATCCTGTGTTCGGTTGGAACCGAAGCTACGCCACGGAAATACTTCTCGACCACCTTGCCGATTTCCGGATGTTTCAAGTCCTTCTCGGAGGCCATGGTCACCATGAGCCCGCCTGCAATATCTTCGGCCAGGCGCGCAATTTCATATGGGAAACGGGTGACGTTCTGTTTGCAGACGTTGGCCAGCAACATGTTTATCTGGTAGTTGCCCGAGGCCGTCCTTTCGCCTTCCGCCGAACAGGCTATGCCGCATGCATAAAGAGTCTCATTGAGGTGCGTCATTTCGATGAGCTTGTCTTTGATATGGGAAGCCTTCATCACGCCGTTATACTCTGCGGCCAGCGCCGCTGCGCCGATCAGCACGTCGCCCACGCCTACCTTGCAGCCTCCGTAGCTCTGGCGATGGTATCCGGCGAAACGCTCGACAAGAGCGCCGCTGAACTCGTGCTCCCCGGCCATAAAAACGTTTTCCCACGGTATGAACACATCCTCGAAGACCATCAGGGCTTCGTGTCCCCCGTACCGCCTGTTGCCAACATCTATGTCGCCGCCCTCCAGTTTGCGGGTATCGCAGGACTGGCGGCCGTAAACGTAGAAGATTCCCTCGGCATCGGCCGGAGCAACGAAGCAGACAGCGTAATCGGCGTCTTCTTTGGTCATGGTCATAGTAGGCATTACCAGAACCCAGTGTGAGTTGATCGCCCCTGTCTGGTGGGCTTTTGCGCCTCGCACGACAATCCCTTCGGCTTTCCGCTCAACAATGCGCAGGTAAAGATCGGGGTCCGGCTGTTTGTGGGGAGGCAGTCCGCGGTCGCCCTTCGGGTCGGTCATGGCGCCGTCCACCGTGAGATCTTCTTCCTGCATCATGAGCAGGAACCTGGTGAAACGCTCATGGTAATTCGAGCCAAGTTTGCGATCCATCTCGAAGGTGACGCTGTCAACGGCGTTGATCGCGTCCATTCCTACACACCTCTGGAAGCATGCCCCGGATTTTTGCCCCAGAAGGCGCTGCATTTTCACCTTGCTTATAAGATCGCCGACGCTCCTGTGCAGATGGCAGAACCGATTGATCTTGCCGCCGCTCAGATGGGAAGTCGCAGTCATAAGCTCCTCGTATTGAGGGTCCAGGGCAAGCTCGTATGTAAGTTTAACCGAATTCATGGAGGGCCGGATTATGGGATGATCGACCGGGCTCTCCACCAGTTCGCCCAACAGGTAGACCTTCATATTCAAATTGCGCAAGCTCTGTTCGTACTGTTCACCTGTCATGAGCGCCATTTCTTTTCTCCTTGCATGATAGGCTTAAAACGTCGCCTCGTCTCCCCATCTCCGAGTCGGCATCTTACCCCAATCCCCCTAAGGACTTGACAGCTGGAGGCTTCCGATCCACAAATCCACGAGATTGACTTCAACCTCCTTGAACGGCTCTGCCCGAACCTTGTCATGTTCGGCATAGCTTCCCAGCAGGAACCATCCGCCAGATTCCAGCCTGAAGGCGTCCAAGGTCATTGCAACCGGATCGATCAGCCAGATATGTCCAACGCCATGTAGAGCATACAGGGGCATCTTTTTGACTTTGTCCTTACGGAATGTGCTTGGAGAGAGGATTTCGCAGACCCAATCCGGAGCGACGGCAATCCATTCGCCTTCTTCCTGAAACGGGAATCTTTCTCTTTTCCAGCCGGCCAGGTCGGGAACCAAAATGTCTTCCCCGAGCCCGACCTCCGGTTCGATGATAAAAACCCATCCACCGGGTCCCCCTCCTTGTCCAAACTGATACGGGGCTGTCACCTTGGACCCGAGAGCAGTTGCGCAGAAGCCGTGTTTTCTCGAAGGGCGAGGAGTTACAACAAGCTCCCCGTCAATGATCTCCCCCGTCATGTTTTCCGGGATGCTGTAAAGGTCCTCATAGGCTGCTTTCTTTTTTGCGAGCTCGGCCATTGGCGTCTTCTCCTCGTATGATAGACCAGCTAACGACACGAAGCGATTACTTGGTGAAACTGAAGCGGCCGCGTCTAGGAGTATGCCTCGCACAGCGCGGAAGGCCGACCGCTAACTCTCGACGCTCTCCCTGACCGGTCTATGACCAGAGAGGGGGCGAGAGCGGGAGGCCTTGCCCGGGCACATGCTTTTCGGGCGCAACTCAAGCATTTGCCAATTGTATCGCCCCGGGGCTAAACACAACTCATGCTTCACCGCCCAGGCGCCTCACCCCGATGTAGCAATATGCCATACATTTCAAACTATTTCAAACCAGCGGCGAACACGGGGAGCGCTGAGAAGGAAATCGAAAAAAGGATGATGAATGCAAGTCCAAGACCCGGGTGGGGGGGAACGGCCGGCTCCAGGGCGCTTCTTCGCCTGCCGGCGCCGTGACCGGCAACCGCCAGGATTGTCATTGGGCTCATGGGGCATTCCGTGCTGCATCAAAAGGTCATGGGAAGGACTTATGCAATCGGGCAAGGGAAGGAACAGGAGCATGTTGGATGCTAAAAAAACCAGACTCCATGAACTCGTGTTGGATGAGCAGGCATGACAGGTAGAAATCGGGCTAAAACACCGGGTATGCCCTTGCCCTTAGCCAGTTGTCCTCAGAGGACCCCCTGAGCCTTCAACGTCGTTTCATTTACACAATACATTGGCGCTTTCCCACCCTTCACCCGCAAGATGTTGTCAGTAACAATTCCCGCTATTCCGTCGTAATTCTGTCCCGTCACGCCGGCGATGTGTGGTGTTGCAACAACGTTTGGAAGGGTCAAAAGCGGGCTTTTGGGATCAAGAGGTTCCTGTTCATACACATCCAGCCCCGCTCCTGCAATCTCGCCGGTCTGCAGCGCTTCCACAAGATCCGCTTCATAGATAACAGGTCCCCGTGAAACATTGATTACAAAAGCTGAAGGTTTCATCACGCGGAACAGGTCCTGGTTGAACAGCCCTCTGGTGTGATCGGCCAGAGCAATGGTGGAGATAACAAAATCGGCAGAAGAGGCCATCTCATAGAGCTGAGACATATTACCGGCGCCAACCAAGCCGAGGGCCTCTTCTGTTACAATGTCCGCAGTACGCCGCACTGCTTGCACGTTCATCCCGAGCGCCACCAGTTTCCGGGCCAGAGCCTTGCCGACTCTTCCCAGTCCCACAATTAGAGCGGTGCTCCCTCCTAAAGCCTGACCCAACGGAGTTCCCCACAGACCCTGATGAAAGGCGCTGAAACATTCGTGGATGCGTCTGGCGAGAGCAAGCATCAGGAAAAGAGCGTGTTCGGCTGTAGAATCGGCATTGGCAGTGGTATCTCCGGGAACGTTGCAAACCATTATGCCACGTGCGGTTGCAGCAGCTATATCGACGCCTTCCAGCCCCACCCCCCATTGGTGGATCAATTTCGCAGCGGCGCCGCCGATCAATTCGGGTTCCAACCTGTGCATCAAGGGAATGAGAACATCGGCCGCCATACCGAGCCTAACCACATGCTCCGCCGCGCAACTGCAAACGTCTTCATCGGGTAAGCGCGCTTTCAACAATTCGAGAGCATTGGGGAAGGTTTTGCCGCAAAAGAGGATATTCATGCCGTCACCTCCGATTTTTCGACACGATGGGGGATTATGCGTTCAGGAAAGGTTAGGGGAAGTCACTTGGAAGCACGAAATTCATCCGCGTGCTTCCCCTGTGCTTCCCCCTGAAAAGTGGATTACCCGCAAACCGATGGGCCGCCAGGGTCTCGAACCCCGAACCTCCTGATTAAGAGTCAGCTGCTCTACCGTTGAGCTAGCGGCCCGGAGCATTTTGATTGGTACGCCCGGCAGGATTCGAACCTGCGGCCTGCGGATTCGAAGTCCGACGCTCTATCCACCTGAGCTACGGGCGCTTCCAGAGAACGCCCATGATACCAAAGCGGCCTGCCTGAGTCAATCTGGAAACGATTAGAACTTATCTGCGGCCTGCCGGCGAAATGCCGGGCCGCAACTATACGCAATATGCGCTGAAATGAAAGACAAAATCGGTTAAGATAAAACCGCGCCGCAATTCTAAGGGAGGAAGAGCTCTTAAGCATGGCCTTCGTGGATCAGGAAGTTCGCAGGCTGCTCGGAAAGGCGATCCACCATTACGGGCTTATTGAAAACAGGGACAGAATCGCGGTTGGGGTCTCAGGGGGCAAGGACAGCTTGCTTCTTCTGTGGCTGCTTCGCGAAAGGCTTCGACGCGTTCCGATCAGCTACGAACTCATCGCCGTCCACGTCGATCCTGGATTCGATACCGAATCGGCGGACCGGCTGGAAGCATTTTTCAAACAAGAGGGGTTCCGGTACGAAATCATCCGCACCGATCACGGTCCAAGGGCGCACGGGCCGGAAAATCGCGAAAACCCCTGCTTCCTTTGCGCCCGACTGAGAAGATCCGCGCTTTTCAGAAAAGCGCGGGAACTTGGCTGCCCGAAGATCGCGCTGGGCCATAACCAGGACGATATGATCGAGACATTCTTCATGAACATCTGCTATGGGGCGCAGGTTGCGGGCATGATGCCCAAACAGGAGTTTTTCGGCGGTGAGATAACACTGATACGCCCTCTTGCGCTGGTTCCAGCCCAGAGTATACTCAGGGTGTGCAACGACCTCGGGCTGCCCATCGCTGCCGTCAAAATGCCCTTCGGCCGCAAAAAACCAGAGGACGGAAATCCGCAACATGCTCGATGGGCTTTTCAGGAAAAATTCCAAGGTCCGGGGAAATATTTACCATGCAATGAGCAACGTCAACCTCGAGTACCTGCCGAAGGGTCTTCCCGCCAGGGGTAA
This sequence comes from uncultured delta proteobacterium, assembly GCA_963727975.1. Lineage (GTDB taxonomy): Bacteria > Desulfobacterota > Syntrophobacteria > Syntrophobacterales > Syntrophobacteraceae > SbD1. Next base: position 119,907 of record CAVSIN010000020.1, read on the forward strand.
GCGAGGGCTGAAGAAACAGGACTGAGGACTGAGGAAGGACACAGGGCTGAGGACAGAGTCTTGAATTGACGGGAGTCGAATGAACCAGCAGATAAGAAGCGAGGGGAAAACGTTTTTCATAATCGATGGAAGCTCGTATATCTACAGGGCTTTCTATGCGATCCGGCGGCTGACCAATTCCAGAGGGAATGGCGACCCAGGCCGTATACGGGTTTGTCACGATGCTTCTTAAGGTGATTCGCGAGCGCAAGCCTGAATACATCTGTGTGGTTTTCGACGCGCCCGGGCCGAATTTCAGGCATGAATTGTCCGAGGATTACAAGGCTACCCGCCAGGCCACTCCGGAAGAGCTTATA
>CAVSIN010000021.1:0-178310 GCA_963727975.1 uncultured delta proteobacterium
GCCTTTACATCTTGTGGGCTGCGCTTCAAGTGCAGTAGATTATTGCAGATTGGATCGAAAATAACACGGTGATACGGTCCATCGAAGGACTGTCCTTGCTTACGCGTGTCGGAGAAGTGTGCCCTGAGATATGTACGCAAGAAGCTGTCTACTTCGTCATCAGCCTCTAGCTCACGCAACGATTTGTCCCATATATCGGCGTATTGGTCGACCTCCCCCTTGTCAATTTCCCCAAGGAGCTTCCCCTTCAGGATTTCGTAAGGTTGTAGCCGAACCCCTCGGTCATTGATTACTTCAAAAACCATTGGGACATCGGTTTGCGCAACCTCCAGATTTATGATGACCACCATGCACAGGAAGTAGAAAATAAACGTATCGAGTTTATGCCGGGTTGGCAATCGCGTTGTCAACTCTTTATTGATGAGAGCGTAGTTCTCGATGATGTGTCGAGCGGTAATCCCATCCTCTATCATATTTACATTTGGAGAATTACCCGCGAGCAGTGCCTGCATCAGGGCATCACGCTTGTCGTGTGCCATCCAGAACTGCCTCTTGCCACCTACACCCACACCAACAATCTTCGCCTTCAACCACTCGCACAATTCGGGCGAATTTAGGGAATTTGATCCGCAAAGATGGTAGAGTGAAATTAGCATCAATGTCAGCGTAGTAAGCCGCTGCTGGCCATCAACCACGAAGATATGGCCATCCGTCTTGTTTGTGATATACGTGTTCAGGTAATACCAAGAGTACTTCGCACGCGCATTTTCTTCCGATACATCCAAATCCCCATGTTTGGAATAGGACTGCTCGAAGTGATAGAAAATATCATCGAGGAGTCTCTTAACTTCATCATCTTTCCATTTGTACTCACGCTGGTAAAAGTCTATATTATAAGTTCTTGTCGAAAACAGCTCATTGATATTCTGTCTGAAAGGGCTTACTTCCATGATATTTTTTCCCTCCGCTTATGCGTGTATTGTTGAATAAAGGGCGGTACACACAGCATACCTATTAAACCATGTTCCTGTATTATTTCACAGCCTCAAGTCTCCGCTTAAATGTAACTTCGGATGGCTCTTTGGTTTATTCTCGCTTTAAATGCGGGCGCACAACTGTTTCAATGCTACTCATCGCCTTTTTTAATTTTTGTGCGAACTCATCTTTTTCCGAGCCCGAACCTGCTGCGTTTGATCTCATTTGTGCCGCAAATTTAGGATCGGCTCGGAAGTCCTCTCCTTTGGATGCCCTGTCATCAATAACAGCGTCGATGCTAGTGTCCTGAGTCATTAATTATTTGAATAAATAAACCATTTCCTGTAAGCTCCTGCCAACTCAATCAGGAGGGCATCATGCGTACAGGACGACCAAAGAAAAAGCTTGAATTGAGCACGGACGAAAGAACAGAACTTGAGCGACTGACTCGCCGATCTACAACAGCCCAGGCGCTTGCTCTAAGGTCTCGAATGATTCTCGCTTGCGCCGATGGGCTTTGCAATAGCGAGGTGGCTGATCAGCTTGGAATAACCGGCGCTACTGTGTGCAAATGGCGCAAGCGCTTTGTGGAGCATCGAGTAAACGGCCTATTGGATGACCCAAGGCCGGGCATCCCGCGCAAGATCACCGACAAAGATGTGGAGCGCGTTGTGACACTCACTTTAGAGTCAACTCCAAGAAATGCCACTCACTGGAGTACCCGGTCAATGGCTAAAAAGACGGGTATGAGCCAGTCGGCAATTAGTCGGATTTGGCGCGCATTTGCGCTGCAACCCCATCGAACCGAAACCTTCAAACTCTCTTCGGACCCTTTCTTCATTGAAAAAGTTCGGGATGTTGTTGGCCTGTACCTCAACCCTCCTGAAAAAGCAGTGGTGTTGTGCGTTGATGAAAAAAGCCAAATACAGGCGCTCGACCGTACACAGCCACTCTTGCCGCTACGGCCAGGGCAGGCCGAACGACGCACTCATGATTACAGACGATACGGTACCCTCTCTCTTTTTGCAGCTTTCAACACGGCCACTGCCGAAGTGATCGGCAAATGTCACAGGCGCCATCGCAGCGTTGAATTCCGCAAGTTCCTCGATCTCATTGAGGACAGGGTCCCAAGCGGTCAGGATATCCATATTATCCTCGACAACTACGGGACTCATAAGACTGCCATGATCCAGCGGTGGTTGGTCAAAAGGCCGCGCTTCCATCTGCACTTCACTCCGACCAGTTCCTCATGGATTAATCTTGTCGAGAGGTGGTTTGCCGAACTAACTGAAAAACAAATTCGTCGCGGCAGCCATCGAAGCGTAAATCAACTTGAGTGCGCTATTCAGAAATACATTGCCATCTGCAACGAGGATCCAGAACCATTTGTGTGGGTCAAAACCGCCGATGAGATCCTCAAAAACGTCCGGAGATTTTGTGAACGGATTAATGACTCAGGACACTAGTGCGAAGTTCTATTACGCACTGGCGCAATTCATCGGTCCCAATTCGGATTTGGACTCCCCAAAGCGCTTCTGCTTCAAGGGCGTTTGTCTCGAAATCCTGAAGTGCGCTCAAAACTGGCTCCCAGCGGTTTCGATAAACATATGCCCATCCCCGCGCTTCTTCTTCAGGTGAATGTTGCGCGCCGTGGACGTATTCTTTTGGGAATTCGTACCCTCCCATAAATGGAGACCTACATCGCGCAATTTCATCTCTTAGTTTGTATGTCGCGCGAATAAGATTTCGTGCAGCTTCAAACTCTGCTCTGCCCTTGAGTTCGCGGCTCCAGTTTTTTAACCCGATTACGGCTACGATGGCTGTGGTTGCAGCTGCACAGCCGAGGAGCACATCCTTCAGCATGGTCACTGTTTCTTGGGTTGTCACTGTTATGTTCCTCCCCTAAACCGTATACCACATAAAGAACGCGATCAAGCGTTTGGATCTCTCGTGACACTCTTTGTAACCCGGCAGAAGGGCTACGCATCCTGCTGGGCCAGACTCACAGGAGAAAGCCACCGTATGTGCATCGCGTGGTTTGGTTTCCTGGCGTATGCCAGTTAGCTCCGTGTCTGCCAAAGCACGAAATCGATCTTCTTAAGATCTGTGATATGGTCGTGCTGGTCTACCAACTCGTCGAAGGTCTCTATCATCAACCTGCCTTCAGGGGATGCAAGGCATTCCAAATACCATTTACGAATTCCCTGAAAGACTGCTTTGGCCCGCTCTAACTTGCGCGAAGAGTAGTACGCTGGAGGCTTCTGTCCTGTGTTCTGGATTACATACTGATCCCAGACAGGCTCATCCGGGGAGATCGTCGCCGCGAGCTTGCTCGAAAACGATGGCTCGTAGCGGCCAAGTGCCGCATGCAAGTGTTCAAGCACATCCTCGAAGCGGGGTGGATTACGTTTACCTCTCTCCATGAAGGAATAGTACTCAGCATACCAACCCTCAGAACGTTGCCTGATACGGTAGAAGTGATTGAACAGTCTCTGAAACGACTTGTTGGTACTCACATCGACAGTCGGAAACATCGCCATGATGTCCAGATACTGACCGATGCCCTCGCGTGCCTTCTCGATAGCAGCGATAATCTCGTCTTTCCGCATCCTGTGTCTCTAGATCTAACGCCCGCGATAATCGGCAAGTAACCATGCCGCCAAGGAACTTCTGAATATTCAGGGACAGTGTACAGTGTAAAACGCTGGCGTCAAGCCTGTCCTGTTTCTCCTTTTCAAGACAGCTTGCCAAAGGTGAAAATCCTGATCTCGCCAGTGTGCGGAACGAAAATGATTTGGACAGGAATTTAAGGAATCCAGGGGCGCAATAAGGTAATAGCTCAAACAATCCAGTTACTTATCAGTTTAATTTCTGTAAGACCCCACTGGCGATTTTGTAGCCAAAAGCCCTGAGTATGGCCGATTGATCCTCGGTTGGCTCCTCGATGATCCTCTTCGGCTTGGGATTTCCGGAATACCAGCACAGGCAAGAATGAAGCTTGCGCATCGTCTCCATGGCGATTGCCGCGGTTTGTGGTATCTCTGCCTGATGCAGCCGATTTTCAAGCATGCGAAGATAGGTGAGTGCCGCCATGCAAGTGAAAATGTGACAGCGAATCTTTCCGTCCGTCCAATGACGAATGGGAAGCACACTTACGAGTTCATCATCTTTTGATTGCCGGAACGCCTCCTCGACCAGGTAGCGATCAAGGCTGGCGTTGACGATCTCATCGGTCGACCATCCCTTGTGATCTGTGATGATGATATTTCTTCCGAATTTTTCTATATACTTACCTATTCGATAGTAGTCCTTTCTGAAAACCAATTTCGGTTTACCATCCTCCCCCTTCTCGAGATCGATCTGGTAGAGGTCTTTCGGCAGGAACAGTTTTTCGCAAGCCTGTAAGTAGTGTTTCTCAAGATGTTTTAGTCTATTCCAGGGAGCTTTACCGGATTTGGCCTTGCTGCGCAGCTCAAAGAGGACTGCCTGGAGTCCAAGCATCTTACTATCGAAGCTATATCTTTGCTTTGCGGCAGTCCTGGGATTATAGGTAACGACAACTGTTCTCTCCAGTCCCCAGAACTCCCCCGTCCCGCGCCAGGCTTTGATTTGATCATCTTCTCTGCCAAGCCTTTCAAGTTCGCGATTCCTGGCCGAATCCACCGGTTTGAAATCGGCAAGCTTTACCTGGAGGAACTCTTCGGCAAAATAGGTGGAGTAGGTGGTTATAAAGTGAAAACCATCCCGAGAATCGATCAGTGCAATGTTTTCGGGGGCATTCATTCCCTTGTCAAAAACGATAGTGAGCTCGGCTCCGGGGTCCGAAAACTCCCGCATGGTGGAAAACACCTCACTTATTAGCCGCCCAAACACCTTGGAATCATGACGATTACCTTCATACTCACGATAAAACAGTGGGAGACGCCCCTTCCTTGAAACCAGCAGAGCCAGGCCGACCTGCCTGAGCCAGTCTTTTCCGTCCTTGTTTTTCCCGCGCCTGGCAAGATCGGACTCCATTTGGCCGGCCATATAGGTGTAGTAATTGGTGGTGTCGAACAAAAAGCAATCCGAGCGACTCCCCGGCAATTTTCGGACTTTTGAGAAAAATAAAGAAGCTATCTGCTCAATTTGAGCAGGTGTGATCCTTTCCCACTTTTCCCAGTACCTTTGCGAACTGAGGGCCTCGGTCTCAACCGGCCTGATATGCTGAATGGCGCTACCCTTATACCACTCGGGAAGGGTCCTTTTTGAGCAGGGTTCAACCATCCGGTTCAATACCGCATAAAGGAAGTACTCACCAACCGAAGGCCCTTTCTCATTGTGTTTTCGGGCAACTACCGAGTCAACAATGGCAGCAAGATCGATCTCGGCTGCCATCAGGTTTGCGAGCCAAAGCGCTCCGAACTCCTGCACCAAAATGTTTTTACAGGTTCCCCTATCAGAAGTAGCCAGCTCCTTTATTCGCTCGGGGCTGCCCAGGTAGATCTGCTCAATAACTTTGAGCTTTCCACCGACCCTGCCCATCTCGCGGACATAGTAATAGGGTCTACCCTTTTTCACCTTTTTATGTAAGTGCGCCATGCGAGCAGTATGCATAGTAGGGTCTACTATGTCAAGAAAAAAATGAGCAAGTATGCAAAATTTTTGCGGTTTTAGCCTGATTTTTAAAAATGAAGGAGGGTCTACGGAGAATTTAGGTGGAAGTAGTTGAATTTATTTGAAAATCTCGGCACCGGCAGGTCGATTCCTTAAACTCCTGTTGGATGTGCTGAACTCGCAACCTTCAGAAAGGGTCGGAACTCGCCGACTTTTATTTCTTGAATAATCCTGACCGATTTCCGCGAAACTTTCCAATCAGCCTTCAACATTTTTTGCCCAGATAAAAAGTCATTTGGTAGGAATATGCATACCTCCTCCCGACCTTCTCTATAGGATCGATCACCGGATTAAAGTAATAATTGTTGATGTTCCCGGCAGGATATGGATCTTTGAAATGAGAATCTGCCGGCAGTTTTTCATCTCCGTGAACCGGGGCTAAGCGCCCGCTTGCAGCGCCGGTAGGAGATTTCGAGCAGGCTGCCCACTGTCGCGGGTATGCATACGATAATGATCCCACCAACCATGACTTAAAGAATATTTTCATAAACGACCTCAATCAATTCGGCAAGAACTCAGGAGGACTTACCGTTGGTCCGGGCGGCGTGGTCTTTGTATCTCCGATCCGATCGAGGCCGGCCAGTATTCGAGCCAATTCAGCGGCGGTGGCGAACCGGGGCGGGGTAGGCAAATTCGGTCCGCATATCCGGCATATCATATTGGCGGTTAGAACCGTGGGCTTGTCCTGGAACTCGAGGTTGGAGACAATGACGGAATGTTGGAGGCATAACACGGTGGACAGCCCCTCCCGGCAAACTTCGTCTCTGGGCAGTTCCCGATCGTAAGCGACGATGAAGAGGGTATCGCGGCTCCCTACGACGGAGGTACGGGTTTGAACGCGAAACCGCCTGTCATTGAATTCCTGAAGGTCCTGCACCGCAAACCGGACCTTGCCGTACGTCAGCGAAATGAGTCCCTGCCTGATTTTTTCTGATGGATCGTAAAGATACGCGGCAATTTCCAGGCTGGTGTCCGGGGCGAGTTTCATCCTGCTCCGGTCGATGAAGACGATCTCAGCGGAACCGTCTTCGCCGGTGGAGATTCTGTCCGCAACGAACACGGGATCGCCGGGCTTAAGGGTCTCCTGCTTCCCTGCCCTCTCAACGGTTACCGTTCCGGCGAGAATGTCAGCTCTACCGGCAGGTCCGGGCGCAGCCCGCACTTGAGGCGCCGCCAGCAGCGAAATGGCGCCTATCAGAGAAAAAAGGACTTTCCTAGCCGTAACGATAGTGAACTCCGAACCCGCCACGGGGATATCGCCAGTCGATCGCAACGCCTGCATTGGGACACACTACCCGGCATGTTCCGCACTCGAGGCATCCCGCGTAATCAAAGCTCAGTTCTCCATTCTTTATGGAAAAAAGGCTTGCAGGACAGGCGAATGTGCACGGCTTGGGCTCACACCTGGAGCAGATCTCTTTATTCACCTTGATATGCGCATTGTCATCGTCGACCACAAACTTGTCTACGCCCAACAACTGCTCGATGGTAAGCCTCTTCAAAGGTTTCTCGCTCCTTTCCAGCCGTCGCGGGCCAATTGGATCAGGCTGACGCCGCTTTCCTTTATCCGGCCGAGAACCATCTTCACCAGAGGTACGGGAGGCGCGCCGTCCACCGTGAACAACCTGCTCGCAATGCCCGTAATCAACTCGGGGTAGGCCTTGAACATTCGTTCGTTTTCCAGGAATTCGGGCGCCTTCCGGTACGCCTCAAGGTCTCTTAGAACAAAGCTCTGCTTCAACAAATCCAGATATCGGCTGAGTCCCTGCCGCGAGAAGTCATTGCGGGCTTTCGCCTCCATAACGGTCCTTGCGGCAGCCTCGCCGGACGCGATGGCGAAATCCATTCCGCGCACCGTGTAGCCAAGGTTGAGAACAAACCCGGCGGCATCGCCCGCCACAACAATCCCATCGCCATATATCTGCGGCATCATGGCCAAACCGGCCTCAGGCACCAGATGAGCGGAATATTCAGCCACTTCTCCGCCTTCGATCAAAGGGGCGACGTGGGGATTGCTTTTGAAATCCTCAATGATGTCGCACAGCTTTACCCGGCATCGCTGGAGTTCGCCCACATTGATGACCAGTCCCAGAGAGATGCTGCTTTTATTAGTATAAAGAAAGCCGCCTCCCTGCATGCCATTGGAGCAGTCGCCCACGAACAGCCTGGCTGCGCCGTTATTGCCCTCAAGTTGAAACCGGCTGCTTATGGTTTCGGCCGGCAGTTCGATGATCTGCTTGACCCCCGTGGCCACCTGCCGCGGGCCAAACATCTTTGCGAACCCCGCCTTTTGGGCCAGTATCGAATTTACGCCGTCAGCCACGATCACGACGTCGGCCAGCATTTCGTCCTCGCCCGCCCGTATGCCTATGACCTTTCCTCTGTCGGTGAGCAACTCGTCAACGCGAATGCCGCATGCGAGCAGCGCGCCGGCCTCCTCGGCCTTCGAGGCAAGCCATGCATCGAATTCCGCCCTCAACAACGTAAAGGAATGATACGGGCCGGCAGCCCAGCTCATATTCTGACAACCGATCGAAACGCTTCGATCTCCGTTCAGAAAGGTAATGCTCTCTTGGGCCACGGGCCGCTCGACCGGGGCTTCTTCCCAAAATCGGGGCATGATGCGGTTAAGAGCGTGACTATACATACGGCCGCCGTACATGTTCTTGCCGCCGGGGGTCGTTCCCCTTTCGACAAGGACCACGTCGTGGCCTTCCCTTGCCAACAGATACGCGGCCGTACTGCCGGCAGGACCGGCGCCTACTACGATCGCGGTAAATTTTTCATCCGCCATATCAATCACCACACAGGCTTATTTGTCAGAAGACATAACACGGTTTATTTCTTCAGAGCTTTTTTCAGTTCTTCTATCAGTATCGGGACGACCTTATAGAGGTCACCCACTATCCCGTAGTCGGCGGCTTCAAAAATGGGGGCGTTCTCATCGCGATTAATGGCGAAGATAACCTTACTGTCCCGAATGCCGGTTATATGTTGAATCTGTCCGGAAACCCCTACGCCGATATAGAGGTCCGGCTTGACTTTCTTTCCGGATATGCCCATGTATACTTCCTCGGGAAGCCAGCGCAGTTCTTCGGCTATCGGCCTGGAACAACCAACCTCGCCCCCCAGCGCGTCCGCAAGGTCTCGAGCCAGCCTGATATCTTCCTTTTTTTCGAAACCACGGCCAACACAGACGACTATCTTTGCTTCCGTTATATCTACAGCCTCACGGGCCCTGGCAGTCCGGCTGATGACCGTGACGGCCGAAGAGGGCGCGGCCGCGATTTCGCGGACTGTCCCTTCCTTCTTCCCCGCCATGGGGGCCGGATCGAAAACTCGCGGAGAAATGGAGGCCATCTGGGGCCGCGTGACGCAAATAACTTTCTGGACGGCTAAACCACCGAAAAGCAAACGTTCCATCTGGAGGAGCTTTTTTTCTTTGTCGAGTTCGAAGCCGATACAGCCGCTGCACAACCCGGTGTTCAATTGCGCGGCGAGACGAGCGCCGATTTCCTTACCCCTCTGGGTCGCGCCGACCAGGAATACGTCGGGGTCCTCTTCACGGGCCACCCGAGCTAAAACCGGCACATAGGATTCCAGCGGCTGGTCCTGCGCCAGGGGTTGGAGCAGGAGGGCCTCATCGGCGCCGTGTTCGATGTATTCCCCGGCAAGCTCTTCGCCAAGAGCGAATGAAGCCAGCCTGGTCCCCATCTCCCGGGCAATATTCAAGCCCGCATTGATCAGTTCCAGAGTATGTTCACGCGTTTCAGCAAAAACCAGAATTCCAGCCATTTATGGATTCTCCTCAGGCGATCACGCCATCTTTCAAAAGAGCGCTTATGAGCGAACCGATCTCCTCGGGCTGGGCGCCAAACTTCAGGCGCCGCCGCTCCATGGTCGCCGCCAGAACTCCGATTGTCTGCAAGCATGGATCGAAACTCCGGCCGAGCTTATCGAGCGCGATATTTTCAACGGGTTTTTTGGCCGCTCCCAGCACCTGCTTCAAAGAAGGTATCCTCGCGGTGTTGATATCGGGCAAAATCGTTATCAAAGTCGGTAACGGAGCGGATACGGTTTCAATCCCGTCATCGAGTTTTCGCTCCGCCACTATGCGGTTCTCATTTTCAACATAGGTCAGCTTGTTAACATACGTGACGCATGGGATAGCGAGTCTTTCCGCCAAAACCGGTCCGACCTGCTGAGTGTAGAGATCGCTCGAACCCTCACCGCAGATGATGAGATCGAATTCGATATTCCCCTGGATGGCGGCCGCCAGCACGGCGCCCGTCTGCGAAGGCTCCAGATCGGCGAACGACGGATCGTTTATGAAATAAGCCTTATCCGGACCCCGGGAGAGGACGTCTTTCAGACAGCTCCTCGCCGTGGGAGGCGCAACGGTCACAGCGGCCACACCGGCGCCATGGAGTTCCTGAAGATGCATGGCTTCTTCAACGGCATTGCGATCGTAGGGGCTTATCTTGTAGCTGACCCTGTCAAGCATCAACTTGCGCGAACCCGCATCGACCCTGATGTCCGCTTCGTCGACCACCCACTTGAAACAAGTTAGAATCTTGAGCATTTCCGTTCCTTTCCAATGTTCCCGGGCGACTACCAGCTCAGCATGCTGTCGGCGATGACCATCTTTGTGAATGCCGATGAGCCTCCATGAATCTGGGTTATCTTCGCGTCACGATAAAGGCGTTCGACTTTTTGACCCTTTATGATGCCCATGCCGCCGTGAATCTGCACCGATACGTCAGACTGGCGCACTGCGGTTTCCGAAGCCATGAGCTTGGCCATTGCGGCTTGCCTGCCGCAAGGCATATTCCGATCGTAACGCCAGGCGGCGTAATAAGTCAGGTATCTGGAAACCTCTATTTCGGTCGCCATATTGGCGAGCATCCACTGGATCGCCTGGAAATTGCAAATCTGCTGGCCGAACTGGACCCTTTCTTTCGAATGACGAATGGACTCATCCATAGCGGCCCGGGCAATACCCAACGCCAGGGCGGCGATGCTTATCCTGTTTCCGTCAAGGGCCGTCCCGGCGATATCAGACCCCTGTCCTTCCCGACCCAACAGATTCTCTTCAGGGATGCGGCAGTCTTTGAGCAAAACTTCGGAACTCGGCGCACCTCTCAAGCCCATTTTATCGACGACCTCACCCACTTCGATTCCCGGGCTGCCCGCAGGCGCAATAAAAGCGCTGAGCCCCCCTCCGGACTTGCCGGTCCCGGCGAACACGATGAAGACCCCCGCATTCGCGGCGTTCCATACGAAGGTTTTGCGCCCGTTCAGCACGTATTCATTGCCGTCCCGAACAGCGGTTGCGGCCGTGTCGTCACCAGTCCCGCGTTCGTTCAAAGCGAAGGCGCCCAACGTATCTCCCCTGCAAAGGGGAACGAGATATTTTTTCTTTTGGGCTTCGGAGCCGTATTTATACAGGGGAATGCACGCCAGGGAGGTATTGGCCGCTACGATAAAGCCAGTGGCTGCGCATGCGTGGGAGAGCTCCTCGATGGTCATGATATAGGTCAAATAATCGGACCCGGCCCCACCGTACTCCTCGGGATACGGGACGCCCAGCATGTCCTGCTCCGCCAATCTTTTGATATTTTCGGCCGGAAAACGAGCTTCCCTATCGACCTGGTCTGCGGCGGGCGCAACGTACTTTTCACAAAACTCTTTCATATTGGCTTTGACGAGTTCCTGTTCTTCCGTCAATTCGAAATCCATGTAACGTCCCCCACTGCGGTTTGCAACACCCGGCCCGTAAGATACTCGAAGGCCGGCGCGCAAATCGGTTACCGTAACAGTTCGCGAGCAATGATCAGGCGCTGTATCTCGCTGGTTCCTTCATAGATTGTGGTGACGCGCACATCGCGGTAGAAGCGTTCGGTGGGACAACCCATGAGTGTAGCCATAGTCGCCAAGCATTTGCAAGGCGTCATGGCAGGCCTTGTTAGCTGCTTCGGTAGCAAAGAGCTTCGCCATCGAAGCCTCCTTGGCGTAGAACTTCTTCCGGTCTTTGAGCGAGGCTGCGCGCAGCAGCAGAAGTCTGGCGCCTTCAAGCCGCGTGTAGTTTTCCGCCATCATCGATCGAATAGCCTGCGCGGTCCGCCCGGGCTGCCATCGCCCTGCTCCCCGGCGTACTTTACGGCAAAATCCATGGCCGCAAGCCCGATGCCCAGCGCCATCGAACCTATGCCGATCCGCCCGCCAGCCAATTCAGATGCGGCAATGCGGAAACCATCATTGCGGACGCCCAGAAGATTTTCTTTCGGGACGCAACAGTTGTCAAAGATCAGCTTCGTTGGTCGGAGAGGCCAGTTGTCCCAACTTTTTTTCGAGTTGACCCACTCGGAAGCCGGGGAACGAGGGCTCCACAAGAAAAGCGCTGATGCCCTTGCCCTTTCGGGCTTGTTTGTCAGTTACGGCCCACACCACGAAAACGCCTGCGAATTCGGCGCTCGAGATGAAAATCTTGTTGACCGTTGAGCACCCAGTGATCCCCGTCAAGTAACAGCGGTCGTGCGCATTGCAGCCGGGTCCGAACCCGCAACGGTTTCGGTCAGCCCAAAGCCGCCCGCACGAATACTCTCCACTGCAAATGGGCGGGATGTACTTTCTCTTTGAGTTCCTGCGCGCCAACCGCCTGGATCACTTCGGCCACCATGTTGTTCACCGAGGCGGTCACCGTCGTTGAAGCGCAGCCCCTGCCGAGTTCGGTCATGACCAGCGAGAAGGCGACCGAATCCGGCCCCGGCGCCTCCGTATCGCGGATCTACGGTAATGCCCATGAAACCGAGTTCGGCAAGCTTTTTCAAGATCAGCCATCAGCATTCGCACGGTCCTTGGTCCGGTCAATTCAGCCGCCACGGGCTCCAGTTCGCGCTTTGGCAAACTTTGCAGCGGTTTTCTGAATTCTTTTCTGTTCTTCGTCAGCTCGAAATCCATTTCATCCACCCTGCCCTATCAATAATCATAGAACCCACGCCCGCTTTTCGCCCGAGCCATCCGGCTTCGACATACTTGCGAAGAAGGGGGCACGGACGGTATTTCGAATCGCAAAAACCGTTGTATAAGCGTCTCCATAATCGCCAGACAAGTATCCAGACCGATCAGATCGGCGAGGGCCAGCGGCCCCATCGGATGATTCATTCCCAAGCCGCATGACCGTATCGATGTCCTCACGGGTCCCAACGCCGTGATAGAGGCAATAGACGGCTTCATTTATCATCGGCATGAGTATCCGGTTGGCTATGAAACCGGGATAGTCGTTGGCGAGGGCGGGAGTTTTCCCGAACTTGACCGACAGGTCCCACGTCGTCTGAAAAGTCTCATCTGAAGTGGCGATGCCTCGAATTACCTCGACGAGCTTCATAACCGGAACCGGGTTCATGAAGTGCATGCCGATCACCTTATCGGGCCTTTTCGTCTGGGCCGCAATACGGCCGATGGGAATAGAGGAGGTATTGCTCGCCAGGATCGCTTCCGGCCGGCAGATTGAATCGAGTTCGCGGAAAACTGCGAATTTTATCGATTCGTTCTCGGTTGCGGCTTCGACAACGAAATCGACAGGCGCCATCTCTTTGAGACTGGTGCAGATTTTAAGGCGCCCAAGGACGGCTTCCTTGTCCGCCCGGGTCATTTTCCCTTTTTCGACATTTCTGGTCAGTATATTGGCGATGGTCTGTCAGACCGCGTTCGACGAATTCGTCCTTGATGTCATTCATGATCGACCTGAAGACCGCTCATTGCGGCCGACCTGAGCAATCCCGCTTCCCATCTGGCCTGCGCCTATGACTCCAAAGGTCTTTATTTCCATTCGACTCTCCTCCTCTTCCGATAATGCTACCTCTTGACCATCATGGCCACAGCTTCGCCTCCTCCGAGACACAGGGAAACAAGTCCCGTCTTTTTGCCGGAACGAATCATTTCATGGAGCATCGTAACCAGAAGGCGGCAGCCGCTCGCCCCTATGGGATGACCCAGGGCGACGCTGCCCCCGGCCACGTTTACCTTGGAGGCGTCCAGTTTCAGTTCTTTCATCACGCAAACGGTCGATCCGCTGAAGGCTTCGTTGATCTCGAAAATATCGACCTTATCAATGCCGATGCCCTCTTTTTCGAGGCACTTGGGTATGGCCAGGATCGGGGCCACCAGAACGTACTTCATATCTATGCCGCTCGAGGCCTGGGCGCCTATCGCGCCCATTACGCTCGCAACCCAATTCCATGGCCTTTTCCCTGGACATAACAACGACCGCAGCGGCGCCGTCACTTATCACGGAGGCATTTCCGGCAGTCGTGACGCCCCCTTCCTTGAATGCGGGCTTCATCTTCGCAAGCTTTTCATAGGAGGTTTCCCTCGGGCACTCATCCCGGCTGAAAATAACCTGCTCGCCTTTGCGGGGCGGCAACTGCACCGGGACGATCTCTTCGTCGAATTTACCGCCGGCAATGGAGGCCAGAGACCTCCTATAGGATTCGAGCGGCATAACGGTCCTGATCTTCACGTGTTACGCCATATTTTTCACAGCAGAGCTCGTTTGAAATGCCCATGTGGAAATCATTGACTATGTCCCACAAACCGTCGTGCACCATGTGATCGAGCAGGACGCCGTCGCCCATCCGGTAGCCTGTTCGCGCTTTTTCCAGATAGTAGGGGGCCATGCTCATGTTCTCCATGCCGCCGGCGACCACGACATCGGCATCGCCCACCTGGACGGCCTGAGCGGCAAGCATGACCGCCTTCAAGCCCGAACCGCACACTTTGTTCACAGTGACGGCTTCCACCTCCCAAGGCATACCGGCGGCGATTGCAGCCTGTTTGGCCGGATTTTGCCCATAGCCGCACGGGAGCACCATACCCATTATGACTTCGTTTACCTGATCTCTTGTCTATTCCCGCGCGCCTGACAGCTTCATCTATTACGACCCCACCCAACTTTGTGGCGCCAACGGCGCCGAGAGACCCATTAAAGCTGCCCAGCGGGGTCCGAACGGCGCTAACAATTACGGCTTCTCGCATTACAGTCTCCTGACTATCGGTGAAGAGGCCCTTCTTCGATATGATACGGCGCTCGACAGATTAAAGGGGAAAGGGGCCGAACAGCCGGCATTCGTGAAGAAACGCTCCAATTGAGCGATTCAACTGCTGTCGGGGCATGGCGGGGCATTGCGCGCGTCGATTGGCAGCAAGAAACCGGATAAGCAAAAAGAGCTCGATTGTATTCCCACCGGCGCCGGATAAGATCAGTCAGCAAGAAATCGCTCGCATTATTACATCTCAGTTCCCTTTTAACAGAACGATTCGTTTTTGACAAAAACAATATGGGCTTGCAGCTGATGAACACTGACAGGATGGAAAAGCGATTCACCGCAGAGAACGCAGACAAAAAGCGATTCACCGCAGAGGCGCAGAGGACGCAGAGAAACCTTGGGCGGGATCGAAAGGGCGAAAACAGATTCACCGCAGAGGCGCAGAGGACGCAGAGGCAGGACAAAATAGATCACACTCGCGAGCACCCTGGACAATCAACCACTGATGAACACTGACAGGATGGAAAACAGATTCACCGCAGAGGACGCAGAGAAACCTTGGGCGGGATCGAGAGGGTGAAAGGCGATTCACCGCAGAGGCGCAGAGGACGCAGAGGCAGGACAAAATAGATCACACTCGCGAGCACCCTGGACAATCAACCACTGATGAACACTGACAGGATGGAAAACAGATTCACCGCAGAGGACGCAGAGAAACCTTGGGCGGGATCGAGAGGGTGAAAGGCGATTCACCGCAGAGGCGCAGAGGACGCAGAGGCAGGACAAAATAGATCACACTCGCGAGCACCCTGGACAATCAACCACTGATGAACACTGACAGGATGGAAAAGCGATTCACCGCAGAGAAAGCAGACAAAGAGCGATTCACCGCAGAGGCGCAGAGGACGCAGAGAAAATGCAAAAGTGGGAAAAATTGTTCAAAAACAGGGCAGCTTGTCGCCCGATCGGGAGTGAGCCGGACGTCAAAAAAAGGTGGAAAGCGGGAATTTTATATTTTCTTCCCTCTGCGCGTCCTCACAAAAGATCGGACGCGAACTTGAAGCGTTCAACTCTACTCTAGAATGTTCAACGCGAACCCGAGCATAGTGAGAGTTCCTCTGCGCCTCTGCGGTGAATGTTTTTGGTCTTTTAAAAACGCAGGGACGCAGGGAGAACGCTGAGAAACCTTGGGCGGGATCGAGAGGGTGAAAGGCGATTCACTGCAGAGGCGCAGAGGGCGCAGAGAAAATGCAAAAGTGGGAAAAATTGTTCAAAAACACAGCAGTTCGTCGCCCGATCGGAAGTAAGCCGGATGTCAAAAAAAGGTGGAAAGCGGGAATTTTATATTTTCTTCCCTCTGAGTACTCTGCGTACTCTGCGCCTCTGCGGTGAATGTTTTTCGCAGGGACTGAGGGTCACCGTTGAACCACGGATTAGCGCGGACTGACGCAGACACAGGAAATTTGCGCCGCGGCAATAAACACAAACTCTTCTCAAACATGAAAAGCGCCGACTTCCCGGGTTTGATTTCGCAGAGTGGCAAGCCGGCTCGAATATGTTAAATTGCGCATGACAGAGAGAATACCAATGAGAAATCCCGCTCACTTGCTCTCGAAACTTCTTTTCCCGGCGGCTCTGCTCGCTTTTGGCATGCATTGCATGCCGCAGGGCCTAAGCGCCGCCGCCGATGACGATCCATACGCCCAGCCTCGCGAAGCGCTTATAAAGGAGATAGAGGCCACCGCCCTGAGCTTAGCCTCAGTGGTCGGCCGCAACGCCATAAACCCTCGCGTACTTGACGCCATTCGGAAAGTCCCGCGCCATGAATTCGTCAGCGAACACCTCAGATCCTTTGCATACGAAGACAGGCCCTTGCCGATCGGCCACGGACAGACGGTCTCCCAGCCCTATATCGTGGCCGTCATGACTGATTTGCTCGACTTGGAAAAGGGACATACCGTGCTCGAGGTTGGCGCAGGTTCCGGATACCAGGCCGCAGTGCTCGCAGAGTGTGTGAAAGAGGTCTATACGATAGAGATCCTGGAAGATCTCGGGAAGGAAGCGCAAGAACGGCTAAAGCGGCTCGGTTACACGAATGTCGAGGTCCGCATCGGGGATGGCTTTAACGGTTGGAAGGAAAAAGCCCCCTTTGACCGGATCATTGTGACCGCCGCCGGAAACAACATCCCGCCCCCCTTGATCGAGCAGCTCAAGCCCGGTGGAAGGATGGCGATACCAATCGGCGAACCGTATGGCGCCCAACAACTGATGTTGGTCGAAAAGCAAGAGGACGGAGAGATCAAAACGAGGCGGGCGCTGCCGGTCGCCTTCGTCCCGCTCACCGGCGGACATTAGCGAGCGTCGAAACCTCAACTTCTCATACCAAGTTGAGTTCAAGATTAAAGTAATCGAAAAGAGCGGGGAAGTGGCGCGTCCTCACAAAAGATCGGACGCCGAACTATAAGCATCGGACATGTGCTCGTAGGTTCAATGCGAACCCGAGCCTAGTGAGGGTTCCCCCGCACCCCGCAAGATTTGGCCTCGCGCGTCTGCGCTCGCGGCCAAGCACTCGGCGACGGCGGCGGTTGCCCAGCACCTCTGGGCCGCCGCCGGCGCCATACAGAGCAGCGAAGCTGCGAGGGGGTTCGGGGGGCAAAGCTCCCCGAGCTTTTCAGCTTCTTTTGGTACTCACTTGAAGGCAACCTCGTATCATGTATTCTTTGATCGCCTTGTCCGATAGGACTACAGGAGTCGGCAAGACATCATCTCCAACCCCGCAGCAATCAAGCTCCTCAAAACGCCTGTTCCGGAGCCCAATCAGGGAAGGATTCCGATGGTTTCTCAATTTAAGGTTGATAAGCAACAGTGAAAGAGGGCGCTGTTTTGCCTTGCATTTAAGTAAAAAATACATTTCTTCGCAACTCTAAGTACTGTCCGCCATGTATTTTGTCTGACAGGCATTTTTTCCTGCGGGTTTTGACCGGGATATCGTATGATTTACAGGCATTCGGCATTCCGAGGACTTTTTTGGATGGAATCCGCCCCGGAAATGCGGTTCGGCTCCGGTTGGGGTCAAGTTGACGCTTCATTCAGATTGAAACCTTTCCGTTTCAGGGACGCCTATGTGTTTCCAGGGGTGTTTTCAGAGTCGAAGGTTCAAAAATATTTGTCTATTCCTTGCCATTTTTCTTGCAGTCCTCGCTTGCGGCAGTCTCGAAACGTTCGCACAGCCCGGCGGCGGCCAACTCCATTACAACCAGGCCGCCATCGATTCTCTTGACCGGGAAATCGCCCAATGCAGCGACGAACGCTATCTGGCGGTATTGCGCGGGCTTCGCTGGTCCGTAGCGTTTTGCGATGATGATTCAAAGTTCGACTTCACATTCAGCAACTACCTCATGATGCTGGACGAGTTGAGACTCGATCGCCGCCATCCGGCAATTGCCGACATTCTTCATACTCTTATCGTAAGGGAGTTCGAACGCGCCCTGCCTCGATTGTCTACAATCTTCCCTCCCGATGAAGACGCATACGACGAGTTCATCCGCATACTCCCGATCGCGTATCGTAACCAGGCGCCCATCGAACCACTTAAAGAATTTGCCTCTCACCATTTTGCCGCAGTCACCCCGGCCGACCGATTGAATGAATTTCGACAGGCTGCAAGACAGCGCGACTATGGCCGCCTGACCGATCTATTGGTCCTGGCGACGTTCGTTAACATGGCTTATCTCTGTCAAGCCGACAGGGACTTCAATTTGCCGCCCGACAACTACCGGACCATCATGAGCGAATCCGCCTCCATCCCGTTCGTGGCTCGTTTCAACCAGCACGCCTACCGCAATCAGAACTATTACGCCACACACGTGCTGCTCGCCTTGAATCACTACTCGCAGCGTCCTCTGACTTCTTCCGACGGCGCCGACAAGGTCTTTTGCTATCTCGCCGGCAACTACCATACCGTTCGCTATCGCGTGGGCGATTTCGACCTGCTCTGCGAATACCTCTATAGTTTTCGACAATTCAGGATCGAGGGGTTTCAGTTCGTTTCGGAAGGAGAAGCATATGTTCTGTCCCAACAGCGAGCAGATGGTTCCTGGGGGGACGCCGAAAGTGACAGAGGCGATCCTTACGTTCAGCTCCATCCGACGTGGACGGCGCTTACTCTTTTGATTCTGTGAAAAGCGATTCACCGCAGAGAAAGCAGATAAAGAGCGATTCACCGCAGAGACGCAGAGGACGCAGAGGTAGGACGAAACAGATGACTACGCCCGAGCACCCCGGACAATGAACCACGGATGAACACCGATGGCCACGGATGGAAAAGCGATTCACCGCAGAGAACGCTGAGAACGCTGAGGTAGGACGAAACAGATAAGACGCGCGAGCACCCCGGACAATGAACCACGGATAAACACCGATGGCCACGGATGGAAAAGCGATTTACCGCAGAGAAAGCAGAGAAACCTTGGGAGGGATCGAAAGGGCGAAAAGCGATTCACCGCAGAGACGCAGAGGACGCAGAGGTAGGACGAAACAGATGACTACGCCCGAGCACCCCGGACAATGAACCACGGATGAACACCGATGGCCACGGATGGAAAAGCGATTTACCGCAGAGAAAGCAGAGAAACCTTGGGCGGGATCGAAAGGGCGAAAAGCGATTCACCGCAGAGACGCAGAGGACGCAGAGGTAGGACGAAACAGATGACTACGCCCGAGCACCCCGGACAATGAACCAGGCCGAGGAAATCCCGTTCGGATTTAGCGCAGAAAAGATTTCGTGAAGCTTGTTTTCCAAAGGGTAAATTTTTTATGAACGCAGCCCGGCAGTTAAAGCGTAAAACTCTTGGAATGCTGGTCCTGGCGCCCTGCCTGATCTTGATCCAAATCTTCGCGGCCTACGCCGCCGACCAGATTGCCGATTCGCACTTCCACAACGCCAACTACGCCATGCAGGGAGTCCGGCTAAAGACACTCATCGATAAGTACATGGGGGACAAAATCGCAAGATCTGTGGTTTTTCCCCTCCCTTTGCAGCAAAAATGGAATCGCTTCGAACACTACGCCAACGACTTGATCGCTCCAAGTTACTACATGGGACCGAAGGCCTGTCTTTACTACTACTCCGCCATCGATGCGACAACCGCCATGGACTATTTGACGCTCACGCCGGCCGACAGGGATCGGATCGATCCTATGATCGTGGGATTCAACCCTATGGATCAGTATGGGGTTAACCACATCAAGCGCATGCTGATCCTCTATCCGGGTGTTTTTTCGGGTATAGGGGAGTTCTCGATTCACAAGGAGATCGTCGAAGACAAGATAGCCGACGATCTTACCATCGTAAGTCTGGCCGCAGGCGAGAAGGTCCCTCCGGACGTCGTCGAATCGACGCGAAATACGCTTTACAGCCCATCGCTCAAGGCGATTTTCGATTTCGCCGGAGAGGCGGGTTTAATGGTTTGCCTCCACAGCGACATCTATCCCGCCAGGGTAAGCTACGACGGGAAGGGCGTACGATTGTATCCGGACGCGCCTTATGTCGAGGGGATGAAACATCTCTGCGCGCAAAGCCCGAAGGCCTTGGTTTATTGGGCGCATACCGGGCTTGGCCGCTTCGTTAAACCGACCCCTAACCACCTCCAGCGCGTTTCCGAAGTATTGGGCGCATGCCCGAACTGGTATACGGACGTTTCCTGGGACCTGGTCCAGGCCTACATTGTGCATCCGCAGCCTGGAATGCCCGGTATCGATGAATGGGCCGAATTCATCAGGAAATATCAGGACCGGGTGCTTTGGGGTTCCGACACCGTCATATACACCGGCGACAAAATTGATGAGAAGGGCGCCCCGGCAACGGGGAAGGAGATGGATGTCCAAGACTACCTTGCGGTTAAGGAGATACTGAACCCGTTATGGGAAAGAGTCGGTCCCGAAGCGGCCCACAAGGTCAGGTACGCCAATCACGTTCGGTTGTTCGATGCGGCGAGAGTGAAAGTAAGGGCCTGGGAAGCGGTCCACAGCAAGGACAATTTTGGGGACCTGCCCGTATCGGCGCAGTGATCCGCGCGCCGGGAAGCCCGGTGGTCCCTCCACTATAAATGGAAGAAAGCGTATCGTGGCTTCACCCCAGGAGGAGGTATGAAACAGGTCGGATTTGTTATTATCGTCATTTTCTTACTGATACTCTGTTCAGTATGGAACAGCAAGGCGGCCGATCCGCCTTTAGCTTTGAGCGATTATTCTCCATCTACGCCCAGATCCACGACCTATGATTGTAAGGAAAAAGGCGCCGCCAACGTAACGATGAGGCAAATAGCCCTGCATAAACCACGTATTCTGGACGGCGTCAATGTCATGCCGTCAGTTGTTACAGGGACGGATGTGAAACTTCCGGTTACAAGATTTTATGAATCCAGGACGGAAGCAGTTTATCTTGTGGCGATGCAAGTTGGCGATAATATGTTTTTTCGATACGAACCGAAAGTTCCTATGTTGAAAATGCCCATTAAGACAGGAACATTTTTCGATTCCAACGTAAAAGCCACGTCAAATACCGGCAATATCATGACGCTGCATTACACATGTTCAATCGATAGTACAAATGCGGCCGCAAGGGCGCCTTATGGGGAATTTACCAATTGTATAGTATTAAAGATAAGGGTAGTTAGCGGAGACACAACGAATGAATCCGTTTCATGGATCGCTCCTAAAATAGGCGTGGTGAAGAGCATCGAAAAGACGATCAAGGCCGCCGGCGCGACTGAAAAAGAGATTTCATTGAAGTCCATAGATTATAGCGCGCCTGTCGAGACGGCGCAGGTCCCGGCGGCGCATGAGAAAAAGGAAGGAAGTTCGCCCGGATGGCTCACCGACAACGCCGCCGCAAACATGAAGAGTCTGGAATTCCTGCTTTTTTATATCGGCACGATGGCCGCTGCGTTGATAATCGGGTGGTGGTTCATTCGAAAGGCGGATTCGACCGGCGAGGAGCCTCCCTTGCCCTTGCCGGCCACCCCGGACCCCTACGAACTTGCGTACCTCAGGGGAGGAGTGCAGGAAGTCATACGGCTGGCGGTGTTCAAGCTGGTCCAGGTCCGTAGTCTTGCCGCCGCTAAGAAACGCAGGATCGGGCGGGTGGAGGGTTCCTCCGAACCGCAGTCCATGTCCGATATGGAGCGTGTGGTATACAGGGAATTGTCCGTTCCTCAGAAAATGGCGAGCGTCTGCAAACAGCTTTCCACGGAGTTCAAAGAACTCTGCTATCCTTTGGAAACGCGCCTTAACGGCGAACGATTGCTCGCTATGGACAGCTTTATAAGCAGGGCGAGGCTGGCAAAGACGGCCCTTCTGCTTTTCATAGTTCTGCTCGGCGGCTACAGGCTGGCCGTGGCGCTGTCCAGGGGCCACACCAACGTGATGTTCCTGGTAATGTCGGCGTTCATCGGCGTGATTTTGACCGTAAAGCTATTTGCGGCGCCGCGGCTAAGCGCCCGAGGACGGGACTATCTCAAGCGGTTTCAGAAGGAATTGAAGGATCAAAAGAGTGCGGTTGTTCCGGATACGGGCCTTGAAAGCCCCGCCCTGACCCTTCTCGTGGCGCTTTTCGGGTTCACCGTTCTCCAGGGGACGCCTTACGCACAGTATGTGAACATACTGGTTGCTTCCGGCAATTCCGGCGGGGACGGCTTCAGTGGAGGCTGCGGCGGCGGGGGCGGCGGCGGCGGCGGCGGCGGATGCGGAGGGAATTAGAATTGCACAGGCCGGAAAGCCTGCTTCTGCAGTGGCACATAACCGAACGATGCAATCTGCGCTGCAGCCATTGCTACCAGAGTTCCTTCTCAGGCGAAGAGATGGACTACGGGGGGCTTCTCGCCGTCCTGAAGCAGTTCAAGGAATTGCTCATATCTTTGAAAGGGAAGGATTCAATCGGCCCCAAGGGGCACGTAACAGTTACGGGAGGCGAACCGTTCATTCGGCCCGATTTTTTTGACCTGCTCCGGGTCTTCTCAGCCAACAGGGGCCTCTTTTCTTTTGCGATCCTTACCAACGGAGGCTCGATCGATCGAGCGGCCGCCTCCGAGCTGAAAAAACTGAAGCCCTCCTTTGTACAGATCAGTATGGAAGGCGGCCCGGAAACTCATGACCGTATCCGCGGCCCGGCCTCTTTCGAGAAAACCCTTTCCGCCGTTCGCTGCCTGGTGAGGGAGGGCGTTCGCACCTATATTTCGTTTACCGCCCATAAAGGCAATTACCACGAATTTCCAACGGTGGCGGACATTGCGCGAAGCTTGAGAGTGTCCCGCGTGTGGGCCGACCGCTATATACCTCCCGCGTCCGGCCCCTCCCGGCCCAGCGACCCACAGGCGCCCTGCGCCCTGGACCCTCTCGAGACGTTCAACTTCTTCAAACTTATGAACCGTGCGCGTGAGAGCGGGAAAATGAGCGGTTGGCTCCGGCCGAGGCGAACGGAAGTAGCCATGCACAGGGGGCTGCAGTTTCTGGTGGGAGGAGGAAGACCGTACAAGTGCGCCGCAGGAGAGAGCCTGATCTCCATCCTCCCCAACGGAGACGTTTATCCCTGTCGGCGGATGCCCGTTAGAGTCGGCAACGTCCTCGAAACGTCCCTTGCCAAAATTTACCACGAGAGTGAAATGCTCAACGCCTTGCGCGACCCGGACCGTATCGGAGACCGATGCCGCAGATGCTTTTTCGCCCGGGAATGCCGGGGAGGGCTGCGATGCCTTTCCTATGCGATCAACGGCGGACCTTTCGAGGGGGACCCCGGCTGCTGGCTGAGGATTCACTGATGAACACTGACAGGACGGAAAACAGATTCACCGCAGAGGTGCAGAGGGCGCAGAGAAACCTTTGGGCGGGATCGAAAGGGCGAAAGGCGATTCACCGCAGAGACGCAGAGGACGCAGAGGCAGGACGAAATAGATCACACTCGCGAGCACCCTGGACCATCAACCACTGATGAACACTGACAGGATGGAAAAGCGATTCACCGCAGAGGGCGCAGAGAAACCTTGGGCGGGATCGAAAGGGCGAAAGGCGATTCACCGCAGAGGCCCCTCCAGGGTCGGGGTAAACTCAGAGGGCGCAGAGAAAATGCAAAAGTGGGAAAAATTGTTCAAAAACAGAGCAGCGTGTCGCCCGATCGGGAGAGAGCCGGATGTCAAAAAAAGGTGGAAAGTGCGAATTTTATATTTTCTTCCCTCTGCGTACTCTGAGTTTACCCCGACCATGGAGGGGCCTCTGCGGTGAATGCTTTTGGTCTTTTAAAATCGCAGGGACGCAGGGACTGAGGGCAACCGCTGAACCACGGATGAACACGGATTGACACGGATATCGGGCAGTAAAGCCGCCCCGTGCGCAAACCGGACCCCGGCTTGCCACAATCACAATAAAACATCTTGAACGCAACCTCGTATAACGGCGTCTATGCGAATGCAAAGACACTTGAAGAATGTCTCGAAGAACCCCGAGAAGTATTGGAAGGATGGGTCATTTTTCAGCATCGTCATAAATGTGACACCCGATCGGCATACATTAAGGCTCGTTCCGGAGGCAAAAACAGTCAAAGGCCCAGGTTGAACATTGTTGGCACGAATATTGATCTAGCATTATAGCGGACGGTCGCACGGCACGGTCCGGATGAAGAAAAGCCTGACTTTTTCCTCCGTATAAAGGCAAGGCGCAAGATAAGTGAACCTAGAGCACTATTTATCGAAAGTCAATGTCGAGTATACTTCCAGGGACGAGGAACGCTTTTCAGCGTTATTGGATCGGGCCAAGGAATTGTTGATACAAGCAAGGATCGAACAATGCCTTTCCCTGATTGATATATTGCTGTCGATGGATGCGGAATGCGCATGTCTGCATCTTTTGCTGGCCATAATATATGATCTCGGAGGCAACGAGCAGAAAGCTATTCAGGAATACAAACAGTACGTTCAACGACAATATGATGATGAAGAGGTACGTTCCAGATTTTTAACATTGTGGCGCAATCATAGACAAAAGCACGAACCAGAGTGGTACCTTCAAAGTGATGTATATTTGAACAATAATGAAGCATACGCCATGTATGACATAGGCGACTTCACCTATTCGGTCGAACCAAATCTGATACTTCCAAATTACCTCCACAGGCACTCGGTTGCAATAGGGAAGTTTTGCAGTATCGCCAAATATGCTCAAATTATCGTTGGAGGAGATCACAATAAGGACTATATATCTACCTATCCGTTCATTGCGGCCTTTCCTGGAGCTCGATCCTGCCATTACGCTGCGTCGAAAGGCGACATAACCATAGGAAATGATGTCTGGATAGGCTACGGATCAATTATTCTGTCGGGCGTGTCGATAGGCGATGGGGCAATAATTGGCGCCGGAAGCGTCGTAACCAGGAACGTAGAACCGTATATGATAGTTGGCGGCAATCCGGCCAAGGTAATAAACGAAAGGTTTGACGCTCGAACTGTTGACGAGCTAATGAAAATAAGGTGGTGGGATTGGGACTATGATAAGATAGGAGAGAATGTCCCATTGCTGTCGGATAGGAACAGGATTAACGAATTCATCCAAATACACGGGGACAACAAAAAACCTTTCGATACAATGCACGAAGGGTGAATTTCACTCATAGCCAAGGGCGCCAAGATTGATACAGCCGGCGGGCCGAACCATGAGAGTCTCGCGGGTCACTCAGAGGATGAACGTTTCGGCTATGTTCTGCGAAAGCCCATATAATCTGAGGAAGTGAGCACCAGGTCGACACAACAATTCGAGATCCCAACGGCAAAAAAGAGCCAGTAGAAGACGCCTTCAGGCTTAATGACAAAGGGCTCCATTTTGCCGGAAAACAACAACTTGGCAAAATGCTCCGGAGCACCGGAGTATATTGCGAACATTATCAACAGAACAAGAACATGAATAGAGTTATTAACAATCCATATCGGAAAAATTTCCAACTTGCTGGATTTGTCGAAATGTTTGGTCCTGGCAGTAATGGAAATCAGCCATACCACATTGGTCACCAGCAGAATCATGAACCATTGGTAAAAGGTCGCGGCCCTTCCGTTGGCAGTGGCGACGCACATGGAATAGTAAGCAAAGGAATGGAATATCAGAATCGGAATATCGTATAAGAAGATGACCCAGTGCCAAAAGGGAAAATCCCTCGTGGCGAGGGCCACCGAGCGCAAATTCCGTTCAGGCGCGAAGAAGAACCGGATAAATACAAAGGCATCCAGGATCAAAAGCGACGCAAAATCCCAATTGACATGGCCTATCACGGCCCTGGTCGCCTCGGCAAAACCCCAAGCGAGCAATATTGCATAGATAATTTCCATTTTATCTATGAAATCAATGAAATGAACATGCAATTCTTTGCCGCAAACCTCGCAAACGTCGGTTTCGCATCCGCAAGCAACGCATTTCTTCATCTCTTTGGTCCTCTCCACGATATCGAGTCAATAGGTTGTCAGCCGAAGTTGCGTTCAAGCGGCGCCAAAAGAAGCTGAAAAGCTCGGGGAGGGTTCCCCCCCCCGAACCCCCATCGCCGCTGCGCGGCTCATATGGCGCTGCGGCGGCTGCCCGGCAAGCGCCGGGCAACCGCCGCCGGCGCCGAGCGCCTGGCCGCGCGCGCAGGCGCGCGCGGCCAAATCCTGCGGGGCGCCGGCATCTTTAGAGTGAAAGATCACTTCCCCGCCCTTTTCGATTACTTCAATGTTGAACGCAACTCGGCGTCAGCCGATATGATCTACGATCTTTTCACCCTTTACGCAGACTACTTTCACTTCCCCCAAAGAACCCGGAAGACCTGAAGGCGGTCCGCAAACGACTATAAAATTCGCGGGCATTCCAGGGCCAAGCCGTCCGAACTCACGGTCCAAGCCAAGCAGCCGGGCGCCTGCCGACGTTGCGCTGCAGATCGCTTCTTCAACGGAGAACCCCGCTTCGACCATGAGTTTCAATTCCTCGGCCAGGGCTGCGCCATGCCGCACCCCGAACGATCCGGCGTCAGTTCCGGCCGCAATCCTGACCCCGAGATCACGGGCACGGCCCATCTGCTCCAGTTGAGCTTCCAGCACTTTGGCGGCGACCGCCGACTGAGCGCTCCCGGCGTGCATGTGCTCGCGCATGGCCTTCATCGAGAACGCCGTCGGGACCCAAAAGACCCGCCGGTCGGCCATTCTTTTCATATTGTCCTCACCCATGAAGAAGCCATGCTCGATTGAATCGCATCCCGCCTCGACCGCGAATTGCACCGGCAGCTTGCCGTTTGCGTGGACCATTACCCTGCGTCCGAGATTTCGCGCGTCCCGAAAAGCCGCATCGAGTTCATCCCGGTTGAATTGCGGCCGGGTCTCACGGCCGAATTCATTCAGGCTGTTCAACCCCGAGTTGATAATCTTTATGTGATCGACCGCGTCGCGGTTGGCTCTTATGCTTTCGGCAAGGGTTGAGCCGCTCTCCGGAACGCGGCCTATGATCTTTCCATACCTTCCCGGGGCGCGCCACCCCTTTCCGGGGCTCTTAACGCGGACGCGCAAGGGGCCGTTTTGCCTGACCCAGGCGAGAGTGTGGCCCCCGATATCCCCTCCATCTCTTAGAGCCATGATCCCCAACGCAAGGCTCTTCTCGATTCTTTCACAAATGAGGGGGCTGTTTTGCGCGAACTCATTGAGAAGCTGGCGAAAACGCAGACTTCGGTCGGTCTTTCCGGACATGGACAGATGAACGTGACAGTCGATAAGTCCGGGCAGTATGGTGAAGTCAGGGTAAAATCCCCCCTGCCCCCCTTTAGAAAAGGGGGAAACATCAAATCCCCCCTGCCCCCCAAAGGGGGGAGAACATGCTTCAGCGGGGAGACCCGAGCCTTTGAGTTCCGCAGGATTTGTCTTTCCCGGAGATGAGAGTCTTTCCAGATATGAAAGTTTTTCCGGAGATGAAAGTTCTTTCAGAGATGAAAGTTTTTCCGGAGATAAAAGCTTCTCCAGAGACAAAATTACGCCGTTTTCCACGCGAATCAGGACATTCCGCTGCGCGGGAGTTCCCGTCCCATCGATGAGCCAGCCGGCAAAATAGAAAGACTTTGGCATAGGTCCCTTTCAGCCAATAGGAACTCCGGATAACCCCGGCGCCCGACCCTGCAAATCCGCTCGAACCATTGGTTGCGCCATGTCAGTCGATTCAGGCATACATGAGACGACGTCCTCTAGGCTCAGGCACGGGATCGCCAAACTCCCGAGCTGTATCGATCCATAGCTGGATGGCCTCTTTGATGTTCTTGAGCGTCAATTCCTCAGTGTCTCCATGAGCGATGCATCCGGGCAATTCCGGAGCTTCGGCGACAAATACCTGGTCCTCATTGCTCCAGTAAATGATGATTTCATACTTTTGCATCTACAAGATCACCTCCCATTTTATACTTTAGTAGTACTGCCCGCACTTGACGCACCTGATAGACCTTGGCTTGACCATCATCCCGCTGTAAGTTGATTTTTTCCTCGATCCCCTCTTTCCTGAAGATATGATGGCTCCCACGCTCACGTTCCACAAAACCCAATCGTAAGAGCAACATGCGCAGATCGTCAAAGGCGATATTAGCGTCTGATGTGCCCCTCAAGATTTGGAACAACAACTTATCATATTTTCCCATCTCATTCTCTTAATGATGGTTACCGTAGTTTGAATTCCAAACAGTGCCAGCGTTGATTATAAACCGAACGGACAAAGAGGGGCGAGAGGAAGATGTCTGCGGGCCGCCGCATATCCACACCTTGGCCCCACCTCGTGGACAGATCGAATCAGAACTTTCCGCCCGCCGCCAGAGATTCCAAAGATTTACGGTCTAGCACCCTGATCTTTCGCCCCTCGACCGAGATGATCCCCTGCAAGGCCAATTTTGTCAGAATCCGCGAAAGCGTCTCGGGGATCGTTCCAAGGAGGCTCGCCAGTTGCGCCTTGGTTATTTCGAGTTCGAGGGCCTGCCGGCTTCCGCTGCGCTCTCCAAGATAGATCAGGTGCGCGGCGAGTCTGCCCGGGACCTCTTTTAGCGACAGGTCCTCGATCAGGTTAGTGAACCGGCGCAGACGCCGGGAAAGTATGCCCAGCATGTTAACGGCCATGGCGGGCTCCCTGCCTATAAGCTCGAGGAAGGACGTTCTTGCAAAGAACAGCGCCCGGCCGGATTCGATGGCCTCGGCGTTTGCCGGGTAGGTTCCCCCCGAAAAAACGGGGACTTCCCCCAGAATTTCACCTTTCCCGAATATGTGGAGGATTTGCTCCTTTCCTTCGAGCGAGAGTTTATAGATTTTTATTTTTCCCGATACCACGAGGTAGAATCCCTTTGCAGTCTCTCCTTCGGAAAAAAGCCCCCTGCCCTTCTCATATTTTTGGTCCAGGCAGATTTGGGCCAGATATCCGATCTGTTCGGCAGGAAGCCCGTTGAAAAGCGAGGCTTTCGAGATTTCATCGGCAATTTTCATGTCGCGGGTTCTCCGGAATTCGTTCAAGACGCGAAAAATACAGAATTCCCTCCGCAGAGGAAAAAGTCAAAATTTTTGATCTAAGTCAAGGATTCTTTTTGGCGCAGGGATTAATTTGCCTCGAAAGAGTTACAATAAATTAACTTCAACCGAAATTCCATCAGGAGGCAAATGATGTTTTGTTACCAATGCGAACAGACGGCAAAGGGCCAAGGATGCGATAAAATCGGGGTTTGCGGCAAGCAGCCCGAAGTTGCGGATCTCCAGGACCTTCTGGTTTATGCTCTCCAGGGACTCTCGCTTTTCGCGGTGGAGGCCAGAAGAATCGGAATAACCGATAGAGAGGTAAACTCTTTTACCTGCACATCTCTTTTTTCGACGCTCACGAACGTAAATTTCGATCAGAAATATTTTCTCGAAACGATTCCTCGCGCGGTAAAGATGCGGGAAAAGCTCAAGGGCAAAATCGCGACTCAACCGGGCGGCAAGACCGACTTCGCGTCGCCGGCCGCCACCTTCGCGCCCGCCGATACAATCGGGGGGCTTCTTTTGCAGGCAGCCGGCGTCGGGTTGAAGGCCGATCCGGCTGAAAACGCGGACATCCGCTCGCTCAAGCACACCCTGCTTTTCGGACTAAAGGGAGTAGCGGCTTACGCCGACCACGCCTCGATTCTCGGCCAGGAGGACGAGGCCGTCTACGCCTTCATCCAGGAAGCACTTGCAGCATTGACCAGGAACGACATCCCGGTAAACGAGCACATAGGGCTCGTCCTCAAATGCGGCGAAGTCAACCTGCGGGCGATGGAGCTTCTCGACGCCGGCAACACGGGCGTGTACGGCCATCCCGTTCCGACGCCCGTACCGCTCGGGCACAAAAAGGGCAAGGCGATCCTGATCTCGGGCCACGACCTCGTGGACCTGGAGGCTCTTCTCAAGCAGAGCGAGGGCAAGGGCATTTACGTCTACACCCATGGCGAGATGCTTCCAACCCACGGCTACCCGAAGCTGAAGAAATATCCGCATTTCCACGGACATTTCGGAACTGCCTGGATGAATCAGCAAAAAGAGTTTCCGAACTTTCCAGGGGCAATCCTCATGACCACCAATTGCATCCAGAGACCGGCGGCGGTTTACTCGGACAACATTTTCACGAGCGGCTGCGTGGGCTGGCCGGGGGTGACCCATATTGAAAACCGCGACTTCGCGCCCGTTATCCAGAAGGCGCTGGCGCTCCCCGGCTTTACGGAGGATTCCAACGGAAAGACCGTGACGGTGGGGTTTGCAAGAAATACGGTCATGAGCGTTGCGGGCAAGGTGATCGAGGCGGTGAAGGGAAAGAAAATCCGCCACTTCTTCCTGGTCGCCGGCTGCGACGGCGCAAAACCGGGCCGCAATTACTACACGGAATTCGTGGAAAAAGTTCCAAAGGACTGCATGGTGCTGACGCTTGCCTGCGGCAAGTTCCGTTTTTTCGACAAGGACCTCGGGACAATCGAAGGCATCCCGCGCCTTCTGGACATCGGCCAGTGCAATGACGCATACTCGGCCATACAGATCGCGGTTGCGCTTGCAAAAGCGTTCGACGTTGGAGTGAACGACCTGCCGCTCTCAATGATTCTATCGTGGTATGAACAAAAGGCGGTGGCCATTCTTCTGACCCTTTTCCACCTCGGGATAAAGAACATCCGGCTCGGCCCATCGCTTCCGGCCTTCGTCAGCCCCGGGGTGCTCGACGTACTGGTCAAGAATTTCCAGATCAAGCCGATCACCACGCCGGATGAGGATATAAAGGCTATTTTGGGTTAGACGTCTCACTTAGCGCGATCGACGAAGATCTGCCTGGACGGTTAACGCGAGTCGGACTGCGTTGCACGCTCGCCGGGGTCTGTTCACTCGAGTTGAACGGCGCTCTCACCTCCTTCTGGAATGGAGAAAGCCATGAAGTGCCCCGGTCAGGACAGCCGATTCTGGGGTCCGGAAGCCATTAGCGAGTCCAGTTGCCCCGATTGCGGCGGGCCGATTGAATTCTTCAAGGATGAGAGTTCGAGAAAGTGCCGCAAATGCGGCAAAAAGGTTCTAAACCCCAACATGGATTTCGGCTGCGCCGCCTATTGCAGGTTTGCCGCCCAGTGCCTGGGGACCGATATGCCCCCAGAGCTTCTGGCTCAAAGGACCGATCTGCTCAAGGACCGTGTAGCGGCGGAGGTGAAGAAACTGCTCGGCCGAAATTTCAAGCGGATCGGACGAACCCTTAAAGTGGTCGAGTACGCCGGAAAGATTCAGAAATCCGAAGGAGGCGACCCGGCGGTCATCACCCTGGCCGCTTTGCTTTCGGCGATTGCAGGCGGCGTTTCGACCGCGCGAGAGCCCGAAGGGAGAGAGTTTTCCGAGGAAGACGCGACCGGCGCCCGATCGATTCTCTCACGAACCGGCGCCCCCGAAGAGCTGACCCGTGCAACTCTGTCCATCTTGAACAAACTTGGCGGCGCCGACCAGCCGGATGATTCAGTCGATTTCAAGTGCGTCGTCGACGCGATTCGAATCGCGGAGATGAGCGAAGCGCTCAAGGCCGGGCAGCTTGACAACGGCGGGAATGCATCCTTCGATGAAGCTCTTCTCACCCAAACAGGGAAGAAAATGATGGAGCAGGTCCTGGGCGAAAGCGCCGTCCGGCCCTTAAAACAATTATAGTGTGAATCCAGAGATCGACATGGCTTCGATCGGGAGTATAAGCAATGGGAAAAATGCGAAAGATTGTTGAAATTGACGAGCAACTCTGCGATGGTTGCGGGATGTGCGCAATTGCCTGCGCGGAGGGCGCCCTGGAGATAAAAGACGGGAAAGCGCGGCTGATAAAAGAGACTTATTGTGACGGACTCGGCGCCTGTCTTTCAGGATGCCCGCAGGGGGCGGTTCGTGTAATCGAGCGGGAAGCAGACGAATTCGATCCGGAAGAGGTTGAAGAACACCTCGAAGAGCAGAAGCCGGCCACGGAGGGGCAGACGGAGCGCAAGGAGTTCACAACCGCCTGCGCCTGTCCTTCGGCCCGGATCGAGACCTTTGCCAAAGGGCCGTTTTCACGAAAGGACGCTGCGCCGGCGCAGGTTGACACAAGCGGATCGGAGCTGTCTCACTGGCCGATCCAGATAAGGCTCGTTCCGCCCGGCGCGCCGTTTCTCAAAGGAGCGCACCTTCTGGTCGCATCCGACTGCGCTCCGGTGGCGTACCCCGATTTTCACCGCAAGTTCGTAGGGGGTAAAGCGGTGCTCCTCGGCTGCCCCAAATTCGACGACGCCCAGGAGTACATAAAGAAGTTCGCCGAGATTTTTCGCGCGGATGAGATCCGCAGTGTTACGGTAGTAGACATGGAAGTCCCCTGTTGTTCCGCTCTGCCGGCTATCGTTCGAAAAGGGATGCAGGAAGCGGGTAAGACCGTTCCGATCGAGGAGATAGTCATAAGCGTTCGGGGCGAGGTGCTCAGGCAAACTCCCGTTTGAGCTTAAAGCCGTAGTTTCACGCGAAGACAGGAAGACGGCGCCGGGTCGAATTGGATTTATTTGACCTGCCGGGTTTTTCATCGGTCTCAGGACGATCGAATGTATGCGGGAATTTTTCCGATCATAAGCGCAGAGGAGGCCGCCTCCCATATTCACGACGGGATGATGGTGGCGCTGAGCGGGTTTGCTAACGCGGGGACCGCCAAACTCGTTCCACGGGCCATCGCCGAACAGGCGCGACGGATTCACTCGGCGGGCAAGCCATACAAAATCCGGCTGATCACCGGCTCTTCAAGCGGCAACGACATTGACGAGCAACTGGCGCAGGCGGAGGCCCTGTCGTGGCGCGCGCCATTTCAGAGCGCCCCTACCCTGCGCAGCCAGATAAACAGCCAGCAGGTGCAATACGTCGACATGCACCTGGCCCTGGCCCCTCAGACCCTGCTGGCGGGTTTTTTCGGAAAGCTCGATTACGCGATCATAGAGGCGACTGATGTGACCAGGGACGGCAGAGTCTACCTCACCACCTCCATCGGAGCTTCTCCAACTTATCTCCGGTATGCCGACCGGGTTTTCATAGAGATCAACAACCATCACTCCAAGCGCCTGCCGGAAATGGCCGACGTGGTAGTGCTCCCTCCGCCCCCTCAGGTCGACCCGATCCCGATCCACGACCCGCTCACCAAAATCGGTTACCCTTATGCGTTTGTCGATCCCAAGAAGATCATAGGAATAGTTGAAACCAACGAACCCGATCAGATCGAGCCGTTCACGGCTATGGATCGGAGGGCCAAGAGCATTGCAGACAATGTGGTGCGGTTTCTTTTCGGAGAAATGATAAGCGGGCGCATCCCCCACGGATTCCTTCCTCTCCAGGCGGGTGTGGGAAACCTTGCAAACAGCGTTATGGCCGAGTTGGGGAGCAATCCCTATATTCCGCCGTTCAAAATGTATTCGGTCACGTTCCAGGACTCGCTGACCGATCTCATGGAAAAAGGCAAGCTGGTTGGAGCAAGCGCGTGCAGCCTGACCCTGACGGCGGACAAGCTCCGACACGTCTGTTCGAACATGGACTTTTTTGCTCCGCGAATCGTGCTGCGCCCGCAGGAGATATCAGATGACGCGGGAATTGTCCGCCGCCTGGGCGTAATAGCCATCAATCCTGCGATCGAGGCGGATATCTACGGCAACGTGAACTCCTCGCACCTGTTCGGGACCGACATAATGAACGGCATCGGCGGAAGCGGGGAATTCACCAGGAACAGCTATCTTTCAATCGTAATGTGCCCCTCGACAGCAATGGGCGGACGCATTTCCTGCATTGTGCCCATGAGTCCGCACATCGACAGCAATGAACATTCGGTACAGGTCATCGTGACCGAACAGGGGTTCGCGGACCTTCGCTGCAGAGGCCCCATACAGCGGGCGAAGAGCATTATCGACAACTGCGCTCACCCGGCGTACCGCGATTATCTTCATGCATATATCCGGGAATCCGGCTCCGGACATATCATCCACAATCTCAGAAAAGCCTATGAACTGCACCGGAACTTCCTGGAGCAAGGCAAAATGCTGCCGGACCTGAACCTTGCTGAAATCTCAGATCCCATCTAGAACAGGCAGTGATACAATGTCCATCATCAAGTCCTATCCGATGCTCAGTCCTGAGGAGGCCGCATCGAAAATCTTTCACGGCGCCACGGTGGCCTTCAGCGGGTTTACCAACGCCGGGGCGGCGAAACTGATTCCCGGGGCGCTGGCGAAGCGCGCGCGAGAACTTCACGCGCAAGGAGCGCCGTTCAAGATACGAGTCCTGACCGGAGCGTCGAGCGGCTCAAGCATCGATGAACCCCTTGCCGACGCGAACGCCATGTCCTACCGGGCGCCTTTCCAGAGCGGCCGCGCGTTGCGCGACCAGATCAACAAACAGGAAGTCGAATACGTCGACATGCACCTTTCCCACCTGCCGCAGACAGTGCTCGAGGGCTTTCTGGGCAAGATCGACTTCGCGGTTGTCGAAGCGACCGAAATAACCAAAGACGGCAGAGTTTACCTGAGTTCTTCGATCGGGGCGTCCCCGACCTACCTCAAGTACGCCGATCACGTAATCATAGAGATAAACCACTATCATTCCCTGCGGCTTCGCGAGATGGCCGACATACTCATAATGCCGAGCCCGCCGCACCGCTCTCCGGTCCCTTTGCACGATCCGCTTACAAAGCTGGGCTACCCCTACGCGGTAGTGGACCCTCAAAAAGTCATCGCGGTGATCGAAAACGACGAACCGGACAAAATCCCCGAATTCGCGCCGACCGATGAGCGCAGCGAAAGAATTGCCGAGAACGTCGTTCGGTTTCTCCTGGACGAAATGCTTGCCCAAAGAATACCCGAGGGATTCCTGCCCCTTCAGGCGGGCGTTGGAAACGTGGCGAACGGGGTTATGGCCGCCCTGGCCAGAAATCCCTACATACCGCCATTCAAAATGTTCACCGAGGTTTACCAGGACTCTCTGGTAGAGTTGATGGAAGCCGGCAGGCTCACGGCTGCGAGCACCACCAGTCTTACGCTCACCCCGGAAATGCTCCTGCGCATTTACGACAATATGGATTTTTTCGCTCCCAGGATCGTTCTGCGCCCCCAGGAGCTGTCCAACCATCCCGAGGTCATAAGAAGACTCGGCGTAATTTCGATGAACACCGCCCTCGAGGTCGATATATACGGCAACGTCAATGCGTCGCACGTATTCGGCACACAGGTCATGAACGGGATAGGCGGCAGCGGCGAGTTCACCCGAAACGCGTATATCTCGATATACGTGTGCCCATCGATTGCAAAGGGAGGCACAATCTCCTCAATTGTTCCGATGTGCCCGCACATAGACAATAACGAACACTCGGTCCAAATAGTGGCGACCGACCAGGGGCTGGCCGACCTGCGCGGACTCGGGCCGATGCAGCGCGCGGAGACGATAATAGAACACTGCGCCCATCCAGCCTACCGGGAATACCTGTGGAAATATGTGGAGCAATCCCGGGTGGGCCACATCCGGCACAACCTTGAAAAAGCCTTCGAGTTGCACCTGAACCTGATGGAAACCGGCTCGATGCTGCCAGACCTCGACCTTGCCCGGATTCAGGCGGTTTAAATGCAGAAGCGGGGGGCAGGGAGCAAGAAGCAGGGAGCTGGAAGCTGCGGCTAAAGCCTGCTAAAGGGGATGACCGGTGAATGGTTGAATTGAGTTAAAGGGAGAAGAGTCGGTGAAATGGGTGAGTCCGAAGGCAGCCCGTCTGGATCAGGCGCCCTCGTTCTGCGCCAGAATTGCGATATGCTCAACGAACCGTTTGGCATCGGGAATCCAGGGGATGACGTCCATTTCCTTGAAGTTGACGAAATCCATGTAGTCGCCTTCCAGCCGCCGTTCAAAGAGGTCGTTATAAATTCGAGCCACCTCACCGGGCGCCTTGCCTGTTTTCACAAAATGCTTGTTGAAAAGGCTGCGAGCACCCGTATGCTTCGAAGAAGCAAGGCCATCCTTGGCAAGAAGAGCTGAGACCGCGTAAAAACATGCATAATAAAGGCGGTTTACACAGAGATTCCACCGGCCGGCATCGGCAAGCATTTGAGCTTCTTCCAGGGTCTGGCGTGCTCTGTCAAGCCGGTACAAAACAATGTCCCTGGACGATTGCGTCACAGTCTTTTCCCTTCTTGCTCCACCCTTTGGCGAAACGGCATGGAACGATATCTTGGGCTGTTCCATTCATCGCGGCTGCGCACAATAGAAGAAAGGACTGCTCCGCATTCCCACTCGATTTCGTATAGCCGGTGTCTAATTCGGTCTGTACGTTCCTCGCTTACAGACCCATCCACCAAAATCAGAAAATCCCAGTCGGAATCCGAGACTGAGTCTCCACGAGAGCGGGAGCCGTATAAAATAACGTCTGCATCGGGCTCCACTTCATGGACGGCTTGTTTAACCTGTTCAAGTAGTTTTTCTTTTTTCATGTCCAGCTCTCCTCGCCGGGCCTGCCGCGCCTTCCTGCCCGCAGCCTTCCGCGAAGCATAATATAACACATGAGTATTTGGTTCTGCAAAACGGCAACCGGAAAAGAGCATGTGAAATGGAGATCCTACCTCACCTTCCCCCGGCCCCAGAGCGCCCT
Organism: uncultured delta proteobacterium; assembly: GCA_963727975.1. Lineage (GTDB taxonomy): Bacteria > Desulfobacterota > Syntrophobacteria > Syntrophobacterales > Syntrophobacteraceae > SbD1. Next base: position 36,843 of record CAVSIN010000021.1, read on the forward strand.
TCCAGGTTTTGCCCCCGTATGCTCTCCATTTTCGATTACACGAACGCCGTTCACAAGCACATGTTTGACGCCTGTTGCATACTGGTGCGGGTTGTCATAGGTCGCCCGGTCGGCGATCGTTTCGGGGTCGAACACCACCAGGTCTGCAAAATACCCCTCTTTGATCAATCCCCGCCGGTCAAGGCCCAGGTTGGCGGCAGGAAGTCCCGTCAAGCGGCGGACAGCTTCCTGAAGAGAGAGCGCCTTTTCCTCACGCACATATTTTCCAAGCAGCCTGGCGAAGTTTCCATAGGCGCGCGGGTGGGTCGACTGGTTTAGAAACACACCTTCGGCGGAGACTGAGACAGCGTCCGACCCAAGAGACACCCAGGGCCTGCGAATCTGTTTTCTTATGTTTTCTTCGCTCATGACGAATGTAGCCACGCGAGTCGCGGCGTTATCTTCGTCGATCAACTCGAGCATCGTTTCGACCTGGTCTTTTCCACGAATCCGGGCGGCATCTTCAAGGGTCTTGCCGGTGAGCGGGCGCAGGCTTTCGGCATTGAATCCGACCAATATCGTCTTGGGCATCCGGCCTCGCAGGCGCATCTCGGCGCCTATCTTTTTGCGCAGCACGGGGTTTCGAAGCCTGTCCAGCATGGCCTCGTCTCCGCCTTCGCGCGCCCAGGCCGGCAGCCTCGACGAAAGCCTGTTCGAACTTGCCGTGTAGAGGTACATGTCGGCAGTTATACGCAAACCCTTACTACGAGCCGACTCGATGATCGAAAGCAGACGGTCGATCTTGCTCCAGTTTCTTTCTCCCCCGGCTTTGAGGTGATAAATCTCCGCAGCGATCCCGGCTTCCCGGCTAATGCGGATGAGTTCTTCAACCGCTTCGATCAAACCGTCACCCTCGTTTCGCACGTGAGAGACATACATCCCGCCGTACTTCGCAGCCGTGCGGCACATGGCGATAAGCTCATCGGTGGTCGCGAACATATCCGGGGCGTAACCCAGCGAGGAACCGACGCCCAACGCCCCGCCCTCCATCTCGAGCCGAACCAGTTCGCACATCCTCTCGAGTTGCGCCGGAGTGGCCCTTTTGTTCTCCAGGCCGATGACATTTTCCCTTAGGGTCCCGGCGCCTACGAAGGAAGCGGCGTTCGGGGAGATTCCCCGCTTTTCCAGGTAGATGAGGTATTCACAAAGAGAGGTCCAGGCGATGTCGAATTTGAGTTCGCCCTGAGTGGAGACAGTCCGGCGCTTCATTTCCGGGGTGAGCGGACCCATCGACTTGCCTTCTCCGAAGATTTCGGTGGTGACCCCCTGGCGGAGTTCGCTCTGAGAACGGCCGTCTATTAACAGGGAAGCTGAGGACCAGGAGAGCATGTTGATGAATCCGGGCGCAACGGCGAGCCCTTTCGCCTCGATGACGGTCGAGGCGGAAGCCCCGTTCAGGTCGCCGACGGCGGCGATGCGGTCTCCCCTGATCCCGACGCAGGCGCTGATCGGCGCTCCCCCGGAGCCGTCATATACCGACCCGTCCCTTATGATTACATCGAAGTCAAATGCCCCCTCGGCGAGGGTGTAGAAGAAAACCGGAGAAAAAACGATCACCAGGCCGATCAGAAGGGTGATTCCTGTTTTAAATGACCGGTGAACAGGCAATAGTGAGCAGGACATTCCCTCACTGCGCCCTGAATTGCAAGCAAGCTCTTTTTTTTCACTGTTCACAGCTCACCGCTCGCTGTTCACTGCCCCGATAAGCTCGGGCAGTTCTTGCCTGACCAACCTTTCAAGCCTTTCTCTTATTTTCCTGAACGATTCGACATCCTGTCCGAACGGATCCTGGACCGGACATGAAATCAGCTTCCCGGAAAAGGCGGGGGGAATAAGAGGGGCGACCTCAAAATAGGTAAGGTTTACGAGGTAGTCTATTTCGCTGAGCGGCGCCCCTGAAAGACCTTTCGAATAGAGTCCGTCTGTGGAAATGCCGGCCTCGTCCAGCGCTTCGAGCGTTTCGGACGGGATATACCCCAAGGGGGCCAATCCGGCGGAGAAGGCTTCCATGCCGTTTCCCCAGAAATGGCGCGCAAGGGCCTCAGCCATTATGCTCCGGCAGGCATTTCCATAACAGAGGAAAAGTATTTTCATCACGGACGGTCTCGAAAAGTTCATCACGGGCATGGCCCGCTCTCACAAAGCCTTTTCATGTTTTCAGGGCGCACCGAAAGGAGGTGAAAAGCTGCTTCACTCCTAACGGTTCAGGGCCCCCAATCCGCTCACATCCAGATCCAAAGCCGCGCGTGCAATCTGCCTGCCCAGTTCAACGCACCGGTCGAGGTCCTCTTTTTTGGGAGAATATTTAACGCGGACCCCCTCGCTGACCAGATTTATGTCCATTTCGCGCATTGCTTCCGAGATGAGCTTCACCGCCTCGCCGCTCCAGCCATAGGAGCCGAAGGCAGCCCCCACTTTTCCCACCGGGCGCAAGCCCTTCATGTAGCTGAGCAGGTCGGCCATTGCGGGCATCATGCCGTTGTTTAACGTCGCAGAGCCAAGAACGAGCGCCCTTGAGTCGAGCACTTCAGTCATGATATCGCTCCGGTGATTGAACTTCAAATTGAGCATCTTGAAGTCCAGTCCCTGCTCTTTTAGCCCTTCGCCAATGGCGCAGGCCATCCTCTCAGTCGCCTGCCACATCGTATCGTAGATCACAAGCGCTTTTCGCCGGCTTTCGTGGCCGGCCCATTTCTGATAAGCTTGAATTATCCCTCCGGGGTCCTTTCGCCAGATAAGGCCGTGATCGGGAGCTATCATATCTATGTCGAGTCCCGACTCAACGACCTTTGCGATCAGCTTATGAACCAGCGGGGAATAGAGCATCAGGATATTGGCGTAGTACTTGGCGGCGTGCTCAAAGAGCTCCGCCGCGTCAACTTCGTCGTCGAACCTCTGGCTGGTCGCCCAGTGCTGCCCGAAGCCGTCGCTCGTCAGCAGCAGCCTGTCTTCGGGTATATATGACATCATGCTGTCAGGCCAGTGGATCATTCGGGTTTCGAGAAAACTGACGGTTTTTTTCCCGAGCTTCAGTGTTTGTCCGGTCTCGACCACATGATACGGCCAGTCGGGGCGGCCGTAATGGTCGATGAGGGCCTTTTTGCCCATCGGGGAGCAGACGACCTTCTCCGGCCTCACAAGCTCCACAATATCGGGCACGCTACCCGAATGGTCCATTTCTACGTGATTTACTATAAGGTAGTCGATCAGTTTGGGATCGATCAGCTTGCTTACACAATCGATCAGGTCATTTTTGAAGGGCTTTTTGACCGTATCGAAAAGCGCGATTTTTTCGTCTATTGCCAAATAAGCGTTATAGGTAGTCCCCTTCGGAGTGGAGTAACCGTGAAAATCGCGAATGTTCCAGTCCAGGGCGCCAACCCAGTAAACGTTCTTTTTAATTTCCACCGGTCCCATCTGAATCTCTCCTTCGAATTCTTGCCGGTTTTGGTCTAGTTTCCATCCGGAAAGGGCCCTTTTCCGCCCTGGTGGCGTCAATCTTCGGGATTTCTTGTGCGGCGTACGGATGTACGCCTCCGCGCAACCCCTTGATTTCCTTGCCAGGACGAAAAATGCCTCCTTTCCGAATTGGAAACTGCAAGTGTCACATCCGGCGTTTCCGGATGGACACTAGTCTAAAATCTCATAGCAGCCGGAACGTTTTCCATGCTGAAAGTAAGCTCATAAGCATTATCAAACCCGAACGCAATGACAATGCGCAACCTCGTCCGCCGGGGATGGACCTGGAGGTTATGATTAAAATAGAACACTTTCCGGACGGAGACCAAGCATGCCGATTATATCCTGTCTACGGAGGGCTGAAACTTATAAGTCTGTCATACGAGGAGGCAATAAATATGCAGAGCAGCGGACGCATCCGTGAATATACCGAAGCTGAAATCAAGGAAGAGAACAAACGAATCAGACATCTCAGGAGGCTGGTTGATTTCTCTTTTGCTCTTATCGCACAGTCGCCCATGCCGCTCGATGAGGCGCACCGGGTCGTCCAGGCAGTCCGGGAACAGGCGATGAGGCTGTTTCCCGGAAAGGAGGAGACCTTCGAACTGCTCTATACTCCTCGTTTCAGGCGGCTTATTGCGGAAAAATTCAACCTGATGTAGCATGCAGGTTCGACGCATCCGACCGTTTACTACTGCTCGACGAGACGGGACGAATGAACGAAGTCATTTGCAAATTGCAGCGGCAAGCACAAAGAATCGCCTCCAAACACCCTCAACCCGAATTCTACTCGCGGTTCAAGGCGCAGCTTGCCGCCGCCAAGAGGCTTTTCTACAAGCACCCCGGGGCTGTGCGGCTCCGCAAGATGGTGGAGCCCGACTACAAGGAAGCGCTCGGCCACGGAATCATCCACTGCACGCGCGTGAGCATCGACTGCGCCGCTCTGATCCTTATCGAAACCGACGGAGAGCGGATGAATCCAGTTGCGGTCGAGCGGCTCATGGTGATGGGCATATATTCCGGAATATTGCACGATATCTGTCGAGATGAAAAAAACCACGGGGAGTGCGGGGCTGAGAAGGCAATAGAGGTGCTTAGCCCCTTTTCGCTGAGTAAAAACGAAATTGCATGCGTAAGCAACGCCATTAGAAACCACGAAGCATTCGGGCCTTCGGCCGCCTCGGAGAGCCAATCGGCTCAGCTTGTCAGCGACTGCCTCTATGACGCCGACAAGTTCCGATGGGGGGCCGACATATTCACGCACACTCTCTGGCACATGATGGATTACCAGTCCCTGAGCCCCCGGGGCCTGATCGAAAGATTCCCTTGGGGAATGACCGGGGCCATTCGCGTCCTCGAAACATTCAGGACCCCCACAGGGCGGCAATTTGGCCCCCAGATCATTGAAACCGGAATGGAAATCGGAAAAGAAGTCTACAGATACCTGCTCGATCATTATCGGGAAAGCTGACAGATGGAAAACGACACGATCACAGCCATAGAAGGGGTAAGAGTAGGCCACGCACGACTGGAAGGGACCCCGAGCGGATGTACGGTTATCTTGCCCGAACGGGGGGCGGTGGCTGGAGTTGACATAAGGGGAGGAGCGCCGGGGACCTACGGGGCCGATACGCTGAACCCTCTCAATCTGGTCGAAAAGGTAAACGGGATATTCTTCTCGGGAGGAAGCGCCTTCGGGTTGAGCGCCGCCGACGGGGTGCGAAGATACCTCAAAGACCGCAATGAGGGCTTTGCCACCGGCCACGGAGTTGTGCCTATCGTCGCAGGCGCCATCATCTTCGACCTGAGCCTCAACAAAACGGGAATCTATCCCGGGGCGGAGTTGGCCTACGAGGCCTGCCGAAACGCATCGCCAGAACCTGTGGAGGAAGGCGACGCGGGGGCCGGGACCGGGGCGACGGTTGGGAAGCTCTTCGGGTTCGAGCGCTGCATGAAGGGAGGGGTCGGGAGCAGTTTGATCCAAGGAGCGGCTGGACTCAAAGTTGGCGCGCTCATAGTTGTCAATGCGTTCGGAGAAATAATCGACCCGGATACGGGCATAAAAATCGCCGGCGCCAGAAAGAGCCCCGAGAGCCGCGAACTGGTCGAAACCATCCCCGCGCTACTGAAGATGACCGGCTTCGCCGGAGGATTTCCGGCCGGAGAAAACACCGTTATCGGAGCGATTGTCACCAACGCGCTATTAAATAAGGTCCAGTTGACCAAGATAGCGCAGATGGCCCACGACGGACTTGCCAGGACCATCTATCCAACACACACCCAATACGATGGGGACGCCGTTTTTGCCTTGAGCTGCGGCGGCCTGGAAGGCATGGAAGTGAGCCTTATCGGCGCGCTGGCCGTCTTAGCCGCAGGGGAAGCGATCCTCAGGGCGGTTCGAAAAGCGCACAGTCTCGAAGGGATACCGGCTATCAACTATTAGGGCGGCGCACTTTCACAGCGCCCACGGCCATCGGCGGGTCAGGCTTTTGCCCACCGCATCTCCGCAACATCAAACCTTGAAAAAAGCCTTCTTATTTGCGCCGCATACCGGGCACACATCGGGAGTTTCCTTCTCCGCCGTGTATCCGCAGATTTTGCAGACCCAGTAATCCTGCACCGGAAATTTGTCCGGATCGGCAAGGGCCTTTCTATAAAGTTGCGCATGGACGGCTTCCACCTTGTTGGCGTAATCGAAGCTTATTTCGGCCGACTTTTGCCCCTCCTCTTTCGCGTGCGCTATCATTTGCGGATACATAGTCTTGAATTCATGCGTTTCACCGGCGATCGCATCTTCAAGGTTTTCCCTGGTGCTCTTCACCCTGTTTGCCGTGCGCAGGTGTTTGATGGCGTGAATGGTTTCCGCCTCGGCGATGGCCCGGAAAAGCTTCGCCACTCCGTGCAGGAACTCATCTTCGGCCCTTTGGCTGTAGGCCAGATACCTTCTGTTTGCCTGAGATTCGCCGGCAAAAGCATCCATCAGGTCCTTTTCTGTCTTGGACATCACTTGGCTCCCTAGTTTGAGAAATCAGCAGATAAAATGAGACAGCCACACGCGCTTCCCTAGCGCAGCCCTTGTGAATGGACTTTGAAAATAAGAAGGAGTCAATCCAAAGTCAAATAGCCCGCCTTGACTCCAGGCGCTCTCCAAGACCCATCGTGGAATTTTTGGTTTGACCGCGACAAAGAAACGTGTAATCTTTTTCACTTACGATTGAGAAATTAACATTTTCAGCACAGGAGGGTTCAAGTTTATGGGCGCGCCTTTTCAGCCGGGCATGAGCCGGGAATTGACAGTAGATTCGACACAGGAGGATTCCGCTCGCCATTTTTATCCCAATCTCCCCGATGTGTTCGCTACGCCGCGCCTGGGCGGCTTAATGGAACGCGTCTCGGCGGAACTCATCAACGAACATCTCAACCCGGGCGAACAATCCGTCGGGATTTCCATGAATCTCAAGCACCTTGCGGCCACACCGCTTGGGATGAAGATTCGGGTAAGAACCGAAGTTGCCGCCGTTGAAGGGCGAAAGCTCACATTCAAACTCGAGGCCTTCGATGAGGTGGAAAAGATCGGAGAAGCCACTCACGAGCGGTTTATAATTGTCGCCGAAAAGTTCAACGCCAGGGTCGCCGAAAAGGCTAAAAAGGCTAAAACCGGCTAACCGGCCCTCGCCGGCAGGCGCACAGCGATGCAACGATCCAGCTTCGGGGAATATCAGCGTCCCCATGGAGAGGCCCTCATGCCGTCAAAACTCGGGTTCATATTCAATCCGGCGAGCATCGCCGTGATCGGGGCTTCGGACGATCCACGAAAGTACGGTCACGAGATATTGAAAAACCTCATAGAGGGGGGCTTCCCGGGCGCGCTCCATCCGATAAACCCCAAAACCGAACGTATTCTCGGGCTAAACTGTCGCAAGAACGTCAAGGAAATCCCCGAACCGGTGGATCTGGCTTTGGTCATAGTCCCGGCGAAAATAGTGGTTGAGGCGGTGCGAGATTGCGGCGAGCATGGCGTAAAGGGGGCAATCGTTATCTCCGGGGGATTCAGCGAGGCCGGCCCTGAAGGCGAGCGACTTCAGAAAAGGCTGGCGGAGGTTGCCGCATTGAACGGCGTTCGTTTGGTAGGGCCGAATTGCCAAGGGGTGAACAATCCCTACCACCCGATGTGCGCCACCTGGCCTCTTCTGACTCGGAAAGGCCGTATAGCCGTTATCAGCCAGAGCGGCACTGTCGGGGCAGCGATGCTCGACTGGTTCGAGGAGGACGAACTGGGTGTCTCCGGTTTTGTGGGCCTGGGAAATCGTGCGGACATAAATGAAGTCGATCTGATCGAGCACTATGAATCAGACCCCAATACGAAGGTGATCGCATGCTACCTCGAGGGGATAAAGGAGCCGGAGCGGTTCCGCAGAACGCTTGAAGCCGCAACGAAGCCGCTTGTCATGCTTAAAGCCGGCCGCACGCCTCGAGGCAGGATAGCCGCCGAGTCCCACACCAAGTCGCTTGCAGGCGCCGATGCGATCTATTCTTCGCTTCTTGCGCGCTACGGCGTACACCGGGCCGAAACCTTCGAAGAGCTTTACGACTTCTCAAAGGCTTTCGCCTATCTCAAACCGCCATCAGGGAACAAGATCGTCTTTGTGACGACCTCCGGTGGAGCGGCCATTCTTGCCACAGACGCGGCTGAAAGAGAAGGCCTCGACACGGCGCCGCTGCCGGGGGCGCTGTCCGCTTCGCTTGAGAGTGTTGTGCCCTCCCACGCAATACGCTCCAATCCGCTCGACCTTACAGGCGACGCGACTTCAAAAATGTTCAGGGAAGTGATCGATATGGTTCGCCCCCATTTCGACACTGTTGGAGTTATCTTCGGAGACCCGATTCAGGATGCCTCCGAATCGGTGACCCCGAACGAAAACGAGCTTGTCATATTCCTGGGGGGCGCAAAGGTCGAAAGGGTTGAAAGGCTGAAGATGCAGCGCAAGGGCGTCCCCGTTTTCCAGACCCCCGAGAGAGGCATTCGGGCGCTTTCCCAACTCATCCCGGAGGCTAAAAAGGGTGAGAAGGCCAAATACACGCTTCCCGAAACCTCTGGACGCTCGCAGATGGACGCCATCGAGAGCTTTGAATTTCTTGAATCCAAGGGCTTCGATTGTATTTTCGCCCGACCTGCCGCAAGTCCCGGCAAGGCGGTCCATCTTGCACACCGGATGGGATTCCCCGTAGCCCTCAAGATCAATTCCCCGGACATCCTCCACAAGTCCGACTGGGGCGGCGTTCGCCTCAACCTTCAAACGCCGGGGGAGTTGCGCGATGCTTACTCCAAAATGATGGAAAGCGCCGCACGCAGGTTTCCGGCCGCGAGCGTGAACGGCGTTGTAGTGTGCGCCATGGCCGCTCCGGGTGTGGAGCTTCTTATCGGACTGAACAGGGACCCGCAGTTCGGGCCGGTAATCATGTTCGGACTGGGGGGAGTCACTGTCGAGCTGTTTCGAGACGTTTCGATGAATCTGCTTCCGCTAACGCGTGAGGACGCTTGCGCAATGCTTGGCCAAATCAGGGGGGCGCCCCTTCTAAAAGGTTTCCGGGGCCGTCCCCCGATAGATGAGAACGCCGTTGTCGAAGGGCTTCTGCGAATCGCAGCTATCGCTGAAGAGCACCCGGAAATCGTCGAAATAGACCTGAACCCGGTGATAGCCTATCCCGAAGGCATGCTGGTTGTGGATGCCAGGGTAATCAAAGCCTGAAGACCCATCGATGAAATTGACTCAAGGACCTGCCTCCTAACCCTTAACGCGGCAGTGGAAGCGGTACTCGCCGGAGAGGCCGGAGCAGAAGTCTATCACTGGCTTTCCACTGCGATCTCCATGATTTCTCCCTCTGTTCGACAGGGACTATCAACAAGAAGCCTTGAGCTTGCGCACTTCTTCCGTAAGGGCCGGTAAGAATTTGAACAGGTCTTCGACTACCCCGTAATCAGCCTTGCTGAAAATGGGCGCGTCAGAGTCCTTGTTGACCGCCACGATGTATTTTGAGTATCCCATGCCTGCAAGGTGCTGAATCGCCCCCGAGATGCCGACCGCGATATAGAGGGAGGGGTTTACGACCTTGCCGGTCTGCCCGACCTGGTCTGAATGTGGACGCCAGCCTGAATCGACCGCAGCGCGCGAGGCGCCAACCGCTGCCCCGAGCAGTCCCGCCAGTTCTTCCAGAATAACGTAGTTCGAGGCATCTTTCATGCCCCTGCCGCCCGAGACGATAACATCGGCCTCTGTCAGCTCCACCTTCCCTGAAACATCGAGATCGTATTTCACTATCCGTGCGCGCGGAGTCGGGACCGCCATGTCAATTTTTTCAAACTCTGCTTTTCTGTTTTCGTCCCCTACAAAGCATTTCATGATGTTGGGACGAATTGAGAGAAGCGGGGCAACCCCAGGGGCCCACTCGCTCCATGCAAAGCACTTGCCGGCAAATAACGGCCATTTGGCCGTTATCCTTCCGGACTCGTCAACCCGGATCTCGATCACGTCCTGAAGCAGAGTAACATTGATTGTTCCGCAAAGCCGCGCACCCATGTCACGACCGTCAACCGAAGCCGGGAGAAACACGGCGGCCGGCTGGGCATTTTCCACCATCTGCGCCACAATCGGGACGTAGGTCTCCGCCAGGTAGTGCTCGAGCGAAGGATCGTCAAGCACATAAACCTTATCCACCCCGTACTTTCCAAGTTCGGCAGCCTTGCCGGAAACGCCCGATCCGAGCACAACAGCGACGAGTCCGGCCCCGAGCGCATCCGCTACACGCCTTCCTTCACTTGCCACTTCATAAGTCACGCGGCGAAAATGACCGTCCCTGAACTCGGCAATCATGAGCACATTCTTTGTCATTGGGATAACTCCTGTATCAGATAACCTTGGCTTCTTCGCGCAAGAGTTTGACAAGCTCTTTCGCCTTTTCCCCGGTGTCCAGTCCCCCGTTCACTATTTTCCCCGGTTTTCGAAGGGGAGGCATTTCCAGAGAGGTGATCCGGATTCTGGCTTTATCAGGCGCAAAATCCACCGGATCCAAGCCGAGGTCGGGTAGTTTCTTTATAATCAGAGGTTTTTTCTTTGCTTTCATGATCCCGGGAAGGGACGCGTACCGCGGATTCCATACCGCATGTGATCCGCCGAACGTAACCAATGCCGGCAACGGGACCTCTATTGTCACTTTGCCCCCCTCGATCGGCCGGTCTACGATCACCGTAGTCCCATCGGATTCCAGAGCGACCGCGAACGCGACATGAGGCCATCCGAGCTTTTGGGCAAGAATTGCGCCCCTTTGCCCCTGATCGTAATCGACCGACCTCGAACCGATCAGGATGATATCGGGCTCCTTTTCCCTGGCCGCGGCGGCGAGGGCCTCGGTAACGCGAAGGAAGTCCGCGCCTTTCACGTCGGGATCATCTATCAGCACGGCGTCGTCAGCGCCCATGGCCAGGGCCGTTCTAATTGCCTCGACAACCCTCTGAGGCCCATAACTGATGACCGTTACCGTGCCGCCATGCTTTTCCTTAAGGCGCAGAGCGGCCTCAATGGCGAACTCATCGTAAGGATTTATGATCCACTTGATGTCTGAAGTTACGATTTGATTGTTACCCGGCGCCAGCCGAATAACAGTTTCCGTATCGGGAGTCTGTTTTATGACAACGACAATTTTCACGGATCGTCCTCCTCTCTGAGACAAACTCTAATGGACGGACAGCTTGCTTGCCTAGTTTCCATCCGGAAAGGGTCCTTTTCCGCCCTGGCGGCGTCAATCTTCGCGTTTTCTTGTCCGGCGTACCGGCGTACGCCTCCGCGTAACCCCTTGATTTCCTTGCCAGGACGAAAAATGCCTCCTTTTCGAATTGGAAACTGCCAGCGCCTTATCCGAGGTTTCCGGATGGGCACTAGCCTAACGCACATAATCAAGGCATCCGGCGCTCCCCAGTGCGCCAATCCCAATAACGCGGCAAACAACAGAGAGTCTATCCGTCCGGCGGGCCGCCAGGCCGGACGCTCTCCGAGGCGGATTTACAGGCACAATTTACCGCGTCCAGTCCGTTTTCGGCAGGTGAGTTCTTTACCATGCTTATGGAAATCGCTCAAGCTAAAAGAAAGCCGGGATTCGGCCTTGTATGAGGAGTGATCTACAACACGTCTCCGGGAGGGCGCAGATCAACCCCCTCTTCTCATTGAAGGCAGGATGGGCAGGCTTGTTATGCAGGGACGAGACGCCTCAGAGGACTCTAGGACCGGGAATCGGTTATATTGCCCTTACACGCCGGACAATACCCGTGAAGGACCACCTGCTGCCGCAGCACGTGGAATCCGTTTTGCTCGGGGACCGATACTTTCGGCTCTCCAACTACACCGTCAGCATCCTGGATCGATTGACACTCCAGGCAGACCATGTGGTGGTGGGCACCAGTCATCGCGTCGTACCGGGCAACTTCCGTTATCGGGCTCACCTTCTGAATGAGGCCGACCTCGTAGAACTTTTCGAGCGTCTTGTACACGGTTCCCAGAGAAATCATCGGGAAGCGCTTCTTGACCTGCTGATAAATAACCTCGGCGCTCGGATGCTCTTTGGTGAAATACAGGGCCTGATAGATGGCCAGCCGTTGATAGGTTACCTGAAGGCCATGATCTCTCAGGGTTGCAATGAAATCCTTGTCGTTTTTCCCCTCCATGATCTCTTCCCCCTTTTTTTGGACCAGAAATGGAGCCGACAATAGAAGAACCCTAGTTCTTACTATATGTAAACTCACAATTACGCAAGCAAAATCTACTAATAATGTGTATTTCTAAGCAGCACTTTCCACTTTAGGAGACAACTCTCTAAAACGCTTGAGAAAAACAAGCAAAATGGAAATGGCTGCCGGGGTTATTCCCGGTATTCTCGACGCCTGTCCAATCGAAACCGGCCGCACTGCCCCGAGCTTCTGCCTGACCTCGTTGGATAGCCCCGGCACCTGATCGTAGGGGAAATCCGGCGGAATCCGGATTTCTTCCATCTGCTTGAACCTGTTCACTTCGGCTTCCTGCCGCCGCAGATAGCCTTCGTATTTGCACTCGATTTCGACCTGTTCCTTCGTTCTTTCCGAAAGCGTCGACTCTGTCCCGCAAAGGGCTTCCAGATCAGAATAGGAAAGCTCGGGCCTTTTGAGCAGCTTTTCCAGCGAGACCGGCTCATCGAGCGGGTTCGAACCCCTGCGGACAAGCATTTCGCTCACCCGGGAAGAGGGCCGCACAAATGTCTTTCGAAGTCTTTCCAGTTCGGCGCCAACCGCCTCACGCCGATCGAGAAGCTCCCTGTAGACCGAATAATCATGAAGTCCAAGCTCGTATCCCTTCTCCAGAAGGCGCAAATCGGCATTGTCCTCCCGCAGCAGAAGGCGGTATTCGGACCGGGAGGTGAAAATTCTGTATGGCTCGTTGGTCCCCTTTGTGACCAGATCATCGATCATTACGGCAATGTAGGCTTCCGAGCGGTCCAAAAGAAATGGCGGCCTTTTCTGGACCTTGAGGGCGGCGTTCAGGCCGGCCCACATTCCCTGAGCAGCCGCTTCTTCGTAGCCGGAGGTCCCGTTTATCTGACCGGCCAGGAAAAGGCCCTCCACCAGCTTGGTCTCAAGAGTGGGATAAAGTTGCGTGGGCTGAATGAAATCATATTCGATTGCGTAGGCAGGCCGCATTATCTCGGCGTATTCCAGCCCGGGGATCGAATGAATCAAATTGAGCTGAATTTCCACCGGAAGCGAATTGCCCGTGCCGCTGGCATATATCTCCTCAGTATCCAAACCCTCAGGCTCCAGAATGATCTGATGAAAATCCTTGTGCGGAAACTTCATCACCTTGTCTTCCAGCGACGGGCAGTAGCGCGCCGAAACACCCTGGATGGCGCCGTTGTAGAGCGGAGAAAGATGAATATGGCGGCGAATCAGATCGTGGGTCCGTTCGGCAGTGCGCCCGATGTAGCATGGCGCCTGCGGGAGAGGAAGATTTTGCGGTGAACAGTGAAAAAGGCCTCGGTTCGGGATCGCCGTGCTGTTCGCGAAAAGAGCTGAAATCGATGCTCCGGCGGAGGATTCGGGCCGGAGTACCCGTTTTCATCCTGCCAAAAGCAAACCCGAGATCCTGCAACTGGTCGGCAAGCGCGATGGACGGGAACTCGCCCGCCCTGCCCGACGGAATCCGGCTCTTCCCAATATGGATGAGGCCGTGCAGAAAGGTCCCCGTTGCATACGACAACCGCCGCGGATTCGTAGAAAACCCCGAACTGGTCGATTACTCCCGATATCTTTCCGTCCTCGACAAGCAGGGACTCGACCAGGGACTGCTTTAATTCGAGATTGGGCTGAAGCTCCAATCTGTGCTTCATCGCAGTTCGATAGCGCACTTTGTCGTTCTGAGTCCGAGTGCCGCGAACGGCAGGCCCCTTTTTTGTGTTGAGCAAGCGGAACTGGATCGCGGTCTGGTCGGAAACCCTGGCCATCTCGCCCCCGAGCGCGTCGATTTCCCTCACCAGGTGGCCTTTGCCGATTCCGCCTATCGAAGGCGAACAGGGCATGTGCGCGACCGTATCCAGATAAATGGACATAACCAGAGTCTTGCAGCCCAGACGCGCGGCGGCAAGCGCCGCCTCACAGCCGGCATGACCTGCCCCTATCACTATCACGTCGTATTTTCCCGCCATTTCAAAACCGGACCTTAGCTTCAGACAATCGAGAAGGAGAGCAAATGACTGGTCCCTTTTCGAGCACTCCTCTGGCTGATGAAAACCATTATGTTTCTCATACCAATCTTATATTCGCACAATTCTCGGTTTACTTTAACATAATTCATTTCAATACGGCGCACTATCATTGAAAATCTGCAAACGTTTATTTGTACTCCGATTTAGATATTTGCTGCAAAACTTTTTACTGATTATTCCATACCGATTTACTATAGATAAAGATTCTGAATATATTTTCCACCGTTTGAATTGATCCGGCGAAAACTGGCATGTTTAAGGCGAAAGGGCAGTGGACGGCCTTATGTAAACTGAGGCGAGCACTCTTCCCAGCGTCGTTACATCTGTCGTTCAAGGCCTTACAGAGGCGCTGAAAGCCGATCGTAAGCCAGGCATTTGACCCAGTGGCCGGGCGATATCTCCTGGAGTTCGGGTGAAATCTTTTCGCATTCCGGTTCCGCCTGAGGGCAGCGCGGCTGGAAAATACAGAACTCCGGAAGCACCTGCCCGGAAGTTTCCATGGCCGCCTTCCAGTGTTTCTTCGGGCGGTTCGGGGTCCAGCAGCGGGATTGCTTCGAGCAACGCCCGCGTATAAGGATGGCCGGGGTTTCTGAACAGTTCCACGGCTTCTGCGAGTTCGACGACTTGCCCGAGGTACATGACGGCAACCCGGTCGCTGATGTGGCGCACGACCGAGAGATCGTGCGAGATAAAGAGGTAGGTCAGGTTGAACTCCTGCTGCAAATCCTTGAGGAGGTTAATCACCTGTGCCTGTATGGAGACGTCGAGCGCGGAAAGCGGCTCGTCGCAGATAACCAGTTCGGGGTGGAGAGCCAGGGCCCGCGCTATTCCGATCCTCTGGCGCTGTCCGCCGCTGAACTCATGCGGATAGCGGTTGATGTGCTCGGGGCGAAGGCCAACCACCTCCATGATTTGGCGCACCCTTTCCTTTTGCTCGACAGGGGTCCCTATTTTATGTATGACCAGACCTTCCCCGATAATGCGCCCCACGGTTTGCCTCGGATTAAGCGAAGAGTAGGGGTCCTGGAATATGATCTGCATGCGCCTTCTGAACTGATGCAGCTTTTCGCCGCTCACCGAGGAGAGGTCCTGTCCGTCAAATAAGACCCGGCCTTCGGTTGGAGGTTCAAGACCAAGAATCACCCTGCCCAGGGTGGATTTTCCGCATCCGCTCTCTCCCACCAGACCCAGGGTTTCGCCACGGCCGATCTCCAGGTCGACTCCGTCCACAGCCTTGACAGTCCCGATTTCGCGGCGAAAAAGACCCCGGGTTATGGGATAGTATTTCTTGACGCCGCTAATTCTTAGAAGTCTCCGATCTTTGAAGCAAGCACAACCCTCCTAATAGAGCCAGCAGCGCACCGGGTGGCCTCCCGCGGGCGCGAGCAGCTCAGGTTCCTCCCGAAAGCAGCGGTCAAAAGACCAGGGGCATCTGGTGTTGAATTTGCACCCGGGCGGCAGCGCGAGCAGACTGGGAACGACTCCCGGGATCGGTTCGAGCCTGCCCCTGTCCTCGCCGATCACGCGACCGGGTATCGAGCGCATAAGCCCCTGGGTGTAGGGATGGAGCGGATTTTCGAAAAGCTCTTTTACGCCGGCGTGCTCCACGACCCGGCCGGTGTACATCACAAGGACCTGTTCGGCCATCTCGGCTATTACGCCAAGGTCATGGGTAATAAGTAAAATCGCCATACCGTGTGTCTCGCGCAGATCATCGAGAAGCGAAAGTATCTGGGCCTGGATGGTTACGTCCAGAGCAGTCGTGGGCTCGTCCGCGATAATAAGGCGAGGATTGCAGGCTATCGCCATCGCTATCATGACGCGCTGGCGCATGCCGCCGCTCATTTGATGCGGATAGTCCCTCATCCTGATTTCGGGCGATGGGATACCCACCCGGCGCAGAAGTTCGATTACCTGAAGGCGGGCCTCTTTTTTCGAAATCTGCTTGTGCCGCAACAGGACTTCAGCGATCTGGTCTTCGACCCGGAAAACGGGGTTGAGCGAAGTCATAGGCTCCTGGAAAATCATCGAGATTTCGTTTCCCCGGATCGATTGCATTTCATTTTCCGGAATCGAAAGCAGGTCTTTCCCCCGGAACCGGATCTCACCGCCTGCCGTTATCCCCGGGGGAGGAACAAGGCGCAGAATGGAAAGGGCGCACACGCTCTTGCCGCATCCGGACTCGCCGACAATTCCCAGCACCTGTCTTTCGGACATCGTAAAGCTGACCGAATCCACCGCCCGGGCGATCCCGGCCTCGGTCAGGAAATATGTTTTCAAGTCTTTTACTTCGAGAAGAGCTGAATTCATCAATCTCCAATACCGGATCATTTTCATGATGGGCTTTTCGAACAATCCCGGACAAGTATACTTATCGCCGCTTTGTTTAACAAGTATCTGTTTCGAAAGCAAAAAAGAGTTCCGCAGAAAACGG
The DNA here is from genome assembly GCA_963727975.1 of uncultured delta proteobacterium. Classification (GTDB taxonomy): domain Bacteria; phylum Desulfobacterota; class Syntrophobacteria; order Syntrophobacterales; family Syntrophobacteraceae; genus SbD1. The sequence continues at coordinate 53,557 of CAVSIN010000021.1, forward strand.
CCGCAAATCCGTTACAAAAATTGCCGGGCAGGGCTGAGCGTGCACAAATCGTAACCAATGTGCGCAAAAATCGTAACCTCGAAGTCCAAGACTTTGCGAACAGGCAAGATTTAACAGCAATATCAGCATCTTAAGTAATGGTACGTTTATTGCCATGTCTAGTATGGGGCTCGTTCAACACCGAGCCGAACATTGTCCTGGGAGAGGAAAGAAATGACAAGCAGGATAAGCAATGCCGTAACCGATGTATCAGCCGAGGACCCCGAAATCGAGCCAAATCTTGCGGGAGCCGCAGATTCGGCGTCTCCGGCGCCTGATCGGAGGCGAGCAGGTTTTTGCGACCCGAATTCAAACCCGGAGGGCGCAAATTCAAAGAAATTTAAAAATGCCGGGAGATCTTCTCAGATTTCCGGAAGAAAAACCCATGCTGCGGCCGATATTCGAAAAACCGAAGCCAACGCGGCATCGCCGAGTTCTACCTCAATCCCCCCAAGCATATTGCGGTCCGGGAAGGCGTGCGGGCTGTTGTAAAGGGTAAGTTCATCTATGTCGGCGATGAAAAATTCTACATCCGCGGGGTAACCTACGGTCCTTTCAGGCCTGACGATCAGGGTTGCGAATACCACGATCCGGACACAGTTGACCGCGATTTCGCGCAAATGGCCGCAAACGGCATAAATGCGGTCCGAACCTACACGGTGCCTCCCAGGTGGCTTCTTGATATAGCACTGAAGCATAACCTGCGCGTCATGATCGGGCTGCCGTGGGAAGAACACATTACTTTCCTGGACGATAAGAAGCTGGCAAAGGACATCGAGCGCCGGGTGCGCGAAGGAGTCAAGGCCTGCGCCGGACATGCCGCCGTGCTTTGCTTTACGATTGGCAACGAGATTCCCTCATCGATTGTGCGCTGGCACGGCCGGCGGCGCATCGAAGCTTTCCTCGAACGGCTGTACAAAGCGGTAAAAGAAGTAGACCCAGAGGCTCTGGTTACTTACGTGAACTTTCCCACGACCGAATATCTGGAGCTTCCCTTCGTCGATTTCGTTTCCTTCAACGTCTATCTGGAGACCAGGGAAAAGCTCGAAGGCTACCTGGCGCGCCTCCAGAACCTTGCGGGCGAAAAGCCGCTGGTCATGGCTGAAATCGGCCTGGACAGCATGCGAAACGGCCAGGATGCTCAGGCTTCGACACTGGAGTGGCAGATCAGGTCAACTTTTGCGACCGGGTGTTCCGGTATTTTCGTCTTTTCCTGGACCGATGAATGGCACAGGGGCGGCTTTGATATCGAAGACTGGGGGTTCGGCCTGACCGACCGAAACCGCAACCCCAAGGCCTCGCTGGCAAGCGTCAGCAAGGCTTATCGCGCAAGTCCCCTTCCCTGCCGATCTAAACTGGCCGAGCATTTCGGTTGTCGTGTGCACCTACAACGGGAAGCGGACCATCCGCGACTGTCTGGAAGGCCTGCAGAAGGGTCGATTATCCCAATTTCGAGGTAATCGTCGTAAACGACGGTTCCACCGACGGCACGGAGATAATAGCCAAAGAGTACGGCTTCAGGGTGATTTCCATTCCGAACGGCGGTCTCAGCAACGCCCGCAATGTCGGAATGCGCGCCGCAAAGGGTGAAATCGTCGCCTATATCGACGACGATGCTGTTCCTGACCCGCAGTGGCTTACTTATCTTGCGGCGACTTTTCTTTCTACCGATCACGTCGGGGTCGGCGGACCCAATATCCCACCCGCCGATGACGGCCCGATAGCCGAATGCGTTGCAAACTCGCCGGGGGGACCGGTTCACGTTCTTCTGACCGACCAGGAGGCCGAGCACATTCCCGGCTGCAACATGGCTTTCCGCAAAGCCGCTTTGGAGGCCATCGGCGGTTTCGACGCTCAGTTCCGGATCGCCGGAGACGACGTCGATCTTTGCTGGCGGCTTCAACAGCGCGGATGGACACTGGGCTTCAATCCAGCCGCGATGGTGTGGCACCATCGCCGCAATTCCGTCAAAAGCTACTGGAAACAGCAGTTGAACTACGGCAAGGCGGAAGGTTACCTGGAGCGCAAATGGCCTGAAAAATACAATGCCGCCGGCCATGTCCCCTGGGCCGGAAGGCTCTATTTCAAGGGTTTTGAACAGCTTCTGGGCTGCTTTCGGGGCAGAATCTATCAGGGCACATGGGGCAGCGCCCTGTTTCAATCGATCTACCAGCCCGCCCCCAGCCTTCTGTGGTCACTTGCCCCTCATGCCCGAGTGGATTGTGATAGTGGCGGCCCTTGGCTTCTTTTCGCTGCTGGGACTGGAGTGGACGCCCCTTCTGCTGGCGCTTCCTCTTTTCCTTTTGGCCGTCTCCCTGCCGGTAGCGCATGCGGTATCGTGCGCATCCAGGCTGCCTTTCCTCCACTTTCCCGGCGGCACAGCGGCGCAAGCTCAAGGCGCTTACGGCTTTTCTGCATCTGATGCAGCCGATGGCGCGCCTGATCGGCAGGATCAAACTCGGTTTGACTCCCTGGCGCAAATGCGGCGTCGCCTCCGGCATAGCGCTTCCTCTGCCGTGGCCCAAGACTTTCACGATCTGGAGCCAACAGTGGCGCTCGCCGATTGCCTGGCTCGAATCGGTCGAGGAAGGGGTAAGGGCCCTGCGCACGGTCGTGCTGCGAGGCGGCGACTTTGACGGCTGGGACCTGGAGCTGCGCGGAGGTCTGCTCGGTTCGGTTCGTGTGCTTATGGCGGTCGAAGAGCACGGAGGCGGAAATCAGTTCATTCGTGTAAAGAGCTGGCCCCGCTGCACTCCCGCCGGGATATTCATGACCCTGTTTTTCGCCGCCCTGGGGGCCGCATCAGCCGCCGCTCAGGCATGGGTCGCCTGCGGAGCGCTCAATGCCATTGCGATTGTCCTTATGATGCGTGTTCTGATCGAGTGTTCCTCTGCAATGTCAACCTTGCGCGAGGTACTCGATCACAAGGAATAACCCGGTTTCCGTGCTGATCTTTCAATGCTGACGCTAGCTTTTAGCCATATCTTCCAAGTGGTCCAACACCTGTCGGACTCTTGCTCCAAAATCCTCGCTGCCGAAAGGTTTCCTGATGAAATTCACTCCTTCGTCCAGAATGCCGCGACGCGCTATCAGATCGGCGGTATAGCCTGACATATACAGGCACTTGAGGTCCGCGCGGATGGCGCTGAGCTTTTCCGCCAGTTCCCGGCCGTTCATTCCCGGCATCACTACGTCGGTGATCAGCAGGTGAATTTCTCCCGGATACTTGTCGAACAAGATCGATGGCCTGCACAGGAGTCTGCGCCGCAAGGACCGTGTAGCCCAAATTCTCGAGAACCATCTTGCTAAGGTTCAGGATCGCTTCATCGTCTTCGACAATCAGGATGGTTTCCGTGCCTGCCGGCTGCCGTCCGGCCGCCTCCCCTGGGAACACCTGCGCTGTTACGGCCTCGAATCGCGGCAGATAGATTTTAAACGTGGTTCCTTTCCCCGGTTCGCTTGCAACGTAGATAAAACCATTGTTTTGCCTGACAACGCCGTAAACGGTGGACAGTCCCAACCCGGTTCCCTTGCCCAGTTCCTTGGTGGTGAAAAAAGGCTCGAAGATTCTCTCGCTCACTTCCTGACTCATGCCCGATCCGGTATCGCTCATCGTCAGCAGGACGTATTCTCCGGGAATGAATTCAGGGGTCTCGGCGCTATTGAAATCATCGACCGTCACATTTTCGGTCCTCATCGTGATGGCGCCTACTCCGGAAATGGCGTCACGGGCATTCACCACAAGATTGGCCAGAATCTGGTCCACCTGTGACGGATCGATTTTGACTTTCCACAGATCGAGTCCCGGTTGCCAGGACAGGTCGACATCCTCGCCGATGAGCCGCCTCAACATCTTTAGCATGCCCGAGATCGTGCCGTTCAAATCCAGTATCTGCGGGACGGCGGCCTGTTTGCGGGCAAACGCCAGCAGTTGCCGGGTAAGGTCCGCCGAACGCAGGCCGGCCTTTAGTATCTCTTTGAGGTGGCGCTGGAGTTTCTCAGGGGGAACATTCTGCTCCAGGGCCATTTCCGCCCGGCCGATGATCACGCCCAGCATGTTGTTGAAGTCGTGCGCCACGCCGCCGGCCAGTCGTCCCACCGACTCCATCTTCTGGGATTGAAACAACTGCGCCTCCAGTTTCTCTTTTTCCTCCTTAGCCTTCTTGCGCTCGGTGATATCGTGTGTAAGGCCCATGAGATAGTGCAGCCCGCCCACCTCGATCACCTCCGCCGAGATGAGCACATCCATGATCTCACCGGATTTTTTTCGAAGCTGGGTTTCAAAGTCCTGTATCGAGCCTTTCTCTTGGAGTATCTCGAACATCGTAGCCCGGTCCTCAGGATCGAACCACATTCCCAGCTCCGACGAGTTGTGGAGGATCACTTCCTCGCGCGCGTAGCCAAACAAGCCCAGGAATGCATCATTGACGTCGGCGAATTCGCAGTTGCTCAAGCGGCCGATGCTGGCGCCAACGGGAGTGGCGCGAAAGAACCTGGAGAAACGTTCCTCGCTCTCACGCAACGAATCTTCCGCCAGTTTGCGCTCGGTGACGTCCCGGCCAAAGACCACGAGCCCTTTGCGCCTTCCATCCGGGTGAAACAGTGGGACCCTGATTACATCATAAACCATGGCCTTCCCGTTCGGACGCGGAATGATCTCTTCACCCCGCGTTGGCGCCTGCTTCTCCCATGCTAGTTCATCGCTCGTCTCAGAGGCCAGCAGAGCTTCTCGATAGAATTTACTGAACTCTGCGAGTTCCGCGCCTTTTTTCCCTTGATAGCCGACTCCCTTGAGCTCAAAAAGCTCAAGGTCGGCCTCATTCGCCTCCAGCCAACGCCCCTCGCCATCCTTGAAGCACACGACGTCCGGAGTGGAGTTGATCAAAGTGCGCAGGCGCTCTTCGCCTTCCAGGAGCGCTTTCTCCATCCGTTTACGTTCGGTGATGTCCTGTATGACGCCGAATACCACTCCCTTGTCTGCAGAATACTCCGCTTTAGAGCAGATATCGATGATCTTCCCGTCGGCCGGCCTGAGGATCTTGAATTCCACATTATAAGGTTTTCCCTCCTCAATGAGTTCATTGAGGGCTTTGTCGAGCATGTCTCGATACTCCGGAAGGGGGATCTTCTGTACTCCGGGGATGGACCACTCGCCGCCTTCCAACCCGTAAATGATTCTCGCACCCTCGGAGGCCTCCACGTTATCGCGCCCCAGATTAAACGCCCAGTTGCCGAAGCGGGCCACCACCTCAGCTCTCCGAAGGCTCCTTTCGCTAAGCCGCAACGCCTCCTCGGCCTGCCTGCGTTCCTCGACTTCCCTCGTCAGTTCCGCATTGACTTTGATCAGTTCGGCAGTTCGCTCCTCTACCCGACTTTCCAGATCAAGATTGATTTCCTTCAGCGATTCTTCAGCCTGCATTCGGGCTTTACGCAGCCTTAGCACCCCTATGCCATAAGAAAGATTACCCGATAGTTTCGTGAGGAATTCAACTTCTTCGGCATCAAAAGCATCCGTTTGAGAGGAGAAGATGGTAAGCGCTCCCATCTTTCCTCCGTCGAGATGCAAAGGGAGACCAATGGCCGAAGCATAGCCCCGCATCGAGGCCTCTTCTTTCCATGGCGCAGACTCCGCTTGATCGCCAACGGATCGAATGATGCCGGGAAGGCCAGTTCGGATGCAGGCGCCCGCAGGACCCTTTCCGCTCCAGGCGTCTTGCCAGGTGACCTTAATCGTCTCAAGGCAACCTTTCTCATAGCCGTACTTGGCAACAGGCGTGACCGTTTGATCCGGGTCATCTTCGGCATATCCCACCCACGCCATACTGTAGCCCCCCACATCCACCACAATGCGACAGATTGCGCGCAGCAGCTCCAGCTCATCTTCGGCGTGGATCACTGCATGATTACACTCACTCAGAGCCTGGATCACCCTATTGGCCTTAAGCAGCTCATCGCTCTTCCTCTGCCGTTCCATCGCATGGCGAATGGATCGATCGAGAAGGGCGGCGCTGAGTTCGGCTTTAGTAATCCAGTCGGCTGCTCCCTTGCTCATGGCCTCGATATCCAGATCGTAGCATTCCTGGCCGGTGAGAAAGACAATCGGGGTCATGGCGCCACGTCGTAAAGCCTCTTCTATGAGCTCGAGCCCGTTTCGCTCCCTGAGCCGGTAGTCCAGCAAGCAAACATCGAACTGACGGGAAAGAATTGCATCCAGCGCAGTCCCGTAATCTGGAATCCACTTGAGGACGAATTCAACCGAAGCGTTATCTGAGAGCAGGTTCCTGACGGCTATGTAGTCGTCCTCAGCGTCATCGATGAGAAGAACCCTTATGGGACGGTTTTGCATATCTGTCCAGGCTCCATCACAACCGGAGGTGCGCATCCAAATGGCGTAAACTAACTTAATTATAAACGTATGACATGAAATATGACCATGCAAAAATATGACCATGCAAGAAGATGCCTGATCGGGAGTGAGCCAAATCCGGGACTCATGAATAAATGTTATGCGCACCCTATAATTTTACTGGTTCCTGCAAAGAAGAGTTGTAAAAAGGGCCTGATACATGTCAATAGAAGACTGTTGGTCGAACGGCGTTTTTCACGATCCTAAATGAAACAAGACAGCTTGAGAGGAAAGCAAATGGACCGAATTTGGCATAGGAGTTACGATCCGGGGGTCCCGAGCTCACGGGAATACCCTGAAACTTGCCTGCCCCAGATCCTGGAGAATAACGCCAAGCTCTTTGCAGACAGTATCGCGACCGACTTCTACGGCGCCAGGCTCACCTACCGCCAGTTATGGGACCATGTGCTCCGGCTGGCGAACGGTCTTAAACAGATGGGGGTGGGAGAGGGCACAAAAGTGGCCATCATGCTCCCGAATTCTCCCCAGTGCGTGATAGCTTATTACGCCTCACTCTGGCTGGGAGCCACAGTCATTATGACAAACCCGCTTTACGTAGAACGCGAGCTAGTTCATCAGTGGACAGACTCCGACGCGGAAATACTGATCATTCTTGACCATCTCTACCCGAAAGCCGAAAAAGTCCTGTCCAAAACGGGAATCCGAGCAACCATAGCAACGAGCGTAAAGGACTACCTGCCCTTCCCTCTTCGGAATCTTTATCCGGTTAAGGCCCACTTCAAAAAGCTGTTCACCTCCGTGCCCTACGATGGCAATCGTGTATTCAGCCTGAAAAAGATTATCCATGATCACCGGCCCGATCCCATTCCGTGTGCAGCGCACCCCGACAGCCTGGCCCTGCTTCAGTACACCGGCGGGACAACGGGAACCCCCAAAGGCGCGATGCTCACGCACAGAAACATTTTGTCAAATGTCTTGCAGCTCGTGTCGTGGACAACCGATTTGCAATTCGGCAAAGAGCGCTTTTTGTGTGTATTGCCTTTTTTTCATGTGTTCGGGATGACCGTGGCCCTCAACCTCGCCATCTACACCGGTTGCGCCATGATCATATTGCCGCGCTTTGAGGCCGAGGAACTCATAAAGACCATAAAAAAGAAGAAGCCGACCATGTTTCCCGGGGTCCCGGCAATCTACATCGCACTGATGGCTCATCCGAAAGTGGAGTTCTTTCGACCTCTCCTCGATTCGGTTCTGCATCACCGGGGCCGCCCCGATGCCGGTCGAGGTTATGCGCAGATTCGAACAGAAAACGGGCAGCAAAATCGTCGAAGGATACGGCCTCTCGGAAGCCAGCCCTGTTACGCACGCAAACCCCATCGAGGGGACGCGCAAACCCGGCTCGATCGGGATCGCAGCTGCCCGACACCGATTGCCGCATAGTCGATCCGGAAGACCGGGAACCGGGGAGATGCCGGCAGGCCAGATCGGCGAACTGATCGTTCGCGGACCACAGGTAATGAAGGGTTACTGGAAAAATGAAAAGGAAACCCTCGAGGTCCTCCGGGACGGATGGCTCTATACGGGCGATCTTGCCACCATGGACGATTCCGGCTATGTATTCATTGTTGACCGCAAAAAAGACATGGTGATATCAGGCGGGTACAATATCTACCCGCGCGAGATAGAAGAAGTGCTCTACGAGCACCCCAAAGTGCGCGAGGCCGCAGCAATCGGGGTCCCTCATCCGAAAAAGGGGGAAGCGGTGAAAGTTTTCATCGTTCCAAAGCCGGGTGAAACCATCAATCGGCAAGAAATCCTCGACTGGTGCAGAGAAAAGCTTGCGCCTTACAAGGTCCCCAAAGAGGTCGAGGTAACGCGATTCGCTGCCCATGACCATTGTGGGCAAGGTGCTCCGGCGGGAATTGCGTAATAGAACGCAAGCGATCACCGAAGAGGACCAGTCATAGACGGGTCATGGAGATAACTCTGAGAAAAGCCCTATAAGACGGGATTTGCAGGGCTAACACAAAAAGTTATCATTATTAAAAACATTGGTCCAATTACCCCTGCCCTCAGATGGATAGTTCATTAGCCCTCAACACAAAACGAAATTGGCTCCTGCGCCAGGCCGCAGCCGATTTCTTTTTCCTTTTGAACAAATCCTATCCCGAGAACGGCCGCCCTCGATCTTACGGGAAACCGGTACAATTTGGATGCACTGGAACGCATGCTGCTCAGCCGAGGTCTGTTCGGCCAACAGGAAGCCCTCTTCAGGCGCAAAAAACGGGAAATGGGGTCCGGCTGGCAGAGGGAACTGTTGGTCGTTGACGGCCATAACGTGCAGATTACTATCGAAAGCCACATTGAAGGCAGGCCGTTGCTCAAGGCGAACGACGGCGTTCTGCGGGACCTTGCCGGCCTGTCCTACCGGTACCGCATGAGCGAGACGAGCAATTTGGCCATGGACATGGCATTCAGGTTTTTCGAGGACTTTCCGCCTGATGAGGTCCTTTTCCTTTTCGACCGACCAATGAGCCGGAGCGGCGAGCTTGCCGGCACCTATCGCAATAGGCTCATCAGGCAAGGGATTCCAGGGGGAACAAGGGCCACGCCCGTCCCGGAGAGCGAATTCCCCTTTGACAGGTGCGTTTGCGCAAGCAGCGACCGGGCCATCCTGGATTCTTCCACCCGATGGCTGGACCTGGCCTGCCTCATCATCGAGCATTTCGGCGCGCCGTGCATTACGGCCGATTTTTCCGGGATCATTTTTGCCGATTCGGCCCAAAAGAGCCTGTTCGAAGACGGCGGACCTTTTTGGTAGAAGCGGGGCTGGATATCCTGTGGTCCTGCGCAGGCGTGACAACCCCCGGACCCAGAAGCGGCCGGTCATAATCCTCAGACATTAAACTGCGGGCGGCGCCTCGCAGGGCGTTCCGATTTCCGTTTGTAAAACTACCCAACCTGTGTTAGCAAAAATGTCCTCGGTACGAGCGCCTGTTAGTCCAAGGCATACCGGCAGAAAGGACCCTCAAAGCTAATGGCTGAAATCGCTCCGTTCAGGGGATTGCGCTACAACCAGAAAATGGTTCCAGACCTCGCTCAGGTGGTAATTCCTCCTTACGACGTTATATCCCCTGAGGAGCAGCGGACCTTTCATGAAAGAAGTCCATATAATTTCATCCGCCTGGAACTGGGATTACCGACGCCCGAAGACTCCAGCGAGGACAATCCCCACACCAGGGCGGAGGCGTGGATAAGGCAATGGGAGCATCAGGGGATTCTCGAGCGAAATCCGAAACCGTCCGTTTACTGCTACGAACTGGACTATAAGAAGGCGCCCGATCTGGTCAAAACCCGCAAAGGCTTCATCTGCGCCCTACGGCTCGAGGATTTTTCTTCGGGCAGGGTCCGCCCCCATGAGAGAACTTTCCAGGCCATAAAAGACGAGCGCCTGGCCCTTATGATGGCCTGCAATGCAAACCTGAGTCCGGTATTCGCGCTTTATCCCGATTCGAACGAAGAGGCCTATTCCGCTCTTGCCTCAGGGAGACAGGGCGCTCCGGTGGTCTCGTTTACGGATTTGGCCGGCATGGCTCACAGGGTTTGGCCTGTAACGGACCGGCCGGTCCTGGATGAAGTCCGCAAACTCATGATGGACAAGCCGATTTTTATTGCCGACGGCCACCATCGCTACGAAACCGCGCTAAACTTCAGAAACGCCCTTCGAGAGCGCTACGGAAGCGCAAACCCTCATGCCTCCTATGAGTTCATAATGGTGTACCTTACGGATATGAACGAACCAGGGCTCACAATTTTGCCTACTCACCGGCTTTTGAGAAATCTCGGCGAATGGGACTGCGAGCGGCTTGTCCAAAGAGCGAAAAATTACTTCCACGTTGAGCGTTTTGAGTCTGAAAATGGCGGAGAACTGAGATGGAAAGAAGCAATCAGGGCAGGCGGCTTGAGGAAGGTCACCACCATAGGTTTCTATTGCAAAGATGCGGCTTGCGTCTACGTGCTCACGGCGAGAATGGATGTTATTTCATCTTTGCTCGCGCAGAAAGGGATCCCTGTGCAGATGAGAACGCTTGATGTCGTCGTGCTTGACCAAGTCGTACTCCGTGAGCTTCTCGAACTTTCGGACCAGTTCCTGGCAAATGAACGCAATATAAGCTTCATGCATGATTTTGCCGAAGCTCTCGATGCGGTAAAATCCTCCAGGTTCGATGCGGGCTTTTTCATAAATCACACGCGAATCGAACAGGTCCGTGAAATTGCAAGCGCAGGTCTCATAATGCCCCATAAGTCAACCTACTTTTATCCGAAGGTAATATCAGGACTGGTGATAAACCCTCTTTCCCCAAAAGAGGAAATTTCTTGACTTCAAGGAGCATCAAAGGCAAAGGGCCTCAAACCAGCGATGCCCTTTTTGGCGGAAGGCTAATCGTCCGCCAGGAACAAAAAGGTTACCGTTTTTCGCTTGATGCGGTCCTGCTGGCCGGCCTTACCCGTATAAGAAAAGAGGATCGCGTGATAGAACTGGGGACCGGCTGCGGCGTTATACCGCTCGTGCTGGTCTATCGGGCGAGTACGGAGTGTAGAATTACGGGAGTGGAGATTCAACCGGAGCTTGCCGAGCTTGCCAGAACAAACGTCAATGAAAATAATTTCGGCGATCGCATAGAGATTCACCAAATGGATTTTCGTGAGATTTCATCCGGGTTTGCGGCCGGCAGCTTCGATCTGGCCCTCAGCAATCCTCCATACAGAAAGCCTGGAACCGGCCGCATAAATCCTGAGAGGCAAAAAGCCGTTGCGCGCCATGAACTCACTGCGACCGTAGACGACGTGTTCGAGGCCGCGCGGCATCTACTCAGAGTGGGTGGGCGAGTTGCCCTTGTCTATCCCGCGACCCGGCTTTCAAACCTGCTGCGCTCTTCTCTCGAACACGGTTTCAGCCCAAAGCGGCTTACGATCATCTACACGTATCCGCGCGGTTCGAGCCGGCTTGTTCACCTTGAATGCCGAAAAGGCGGGGGCGAAGAACTCAAGGTAGAACAGCCTTTTTACATTTACGGCGAAAACGCACATTACTCGGACGCCATGCAAGAGCTTTATGATTAGAAGGCCTTCCGCTCTCGCTCCGCATCGCGCAGAGTCGAGGATGAGCGGCCGGCCTCCTGCGCAGCGCGGTGAACGCCGCTGAGGCGGCGCCGTTTCGGCTTTGCGAATTAATCGCTTAGTTGCTGTTAACCGGTCCATAACACGAGGTATCAACAAAAGATGCCGAATCCGCCAAATCTTTCCGTGAAATCCAAGGTCTGGATCGAAAACGAAAACGGCCAGGTGGTTTTCGGGGCGGGCCGCCTCCATATCTTGCAGGCCGTTTCCCAACACGGTTCTATCCACGCGGCCGCCCAGGAGCTTCATATGAGCTACCGCGCCGTTTGGGGAAAAATCAGAGCCACCGAGAAAAGACTGGGACTAGACCTTCTTGACAGAAAAACCGGAGGGCCAAGAGGCGGCGGCTCTAAACTAACCCCCTTCGCCACAGAAATCATAGAAAGATTTGAAAAGCTCCGTGCCTTGACCAGGGCTTCCTCGGACGAACTCTTCCGCGACCTGTTCTTTCCCGGATCAGGGGGCAAAAACCAGGGTTAAAACCCCGCCCTCTTCAGCAGAGTCCGCCACTTGTCATCCACTCTTCTTTGAAACTCGGCCACCTGTTCGGGGGTGATTTTTTTGAAACGGCCCTGGAAGGCTATATACTCGTCAACCGGCTTCTTTCTGCCGCTCTTGGCGATGCTCAGGCTCTTGCCGGTGAGGTTAAGGCGGCCATTTTCGATCTCATAGAGCGGGAAGACGCAGGATTCGACCATCATGCGGCCGATTTTCACCGTATCTTTGGTAGGATACCACCATCCGGTCGGACAGGGCGCCGAGAGGTGGAAAAATCTGGTTCCCTCGATGTCTCTGGCCTTGAGGAACTTATCGTAAACGTCACCCGGATAGGAGGACGAAACCGTGGCAAGGTAGGGAATGCCGTGGGCATCCATTATCTGCATGAAGTCTTTTTTGGGTTGCTCCTTGGGCACTACCGGCGTGGTAGTGGTCATGGCCCCCGCCGGAGTTGCGCTCGAGCGCTGAACGCCCGTATTCATATAGGCTTCGTTGTCATAGCATACATAGATAAAGTTATCGCCGCGCTCGGCGGCGCCGCTCAGGGACTGAATTCCCATATCGAATGTCCCACCGTCTCCAGCCATTGCCAGGACCTTCCAGTCCTCACGCCCGGTGGCCTTGAGACCGGCCGCCAATCCAGAGGCGGTGGACGCGGTGCTGGCGAAGGTAGTGTTGACAGTGGTCGCCGAGATCGGCGTCTTAGGGTAGATGCCGTGCAGAATGGTTACGCAGCAGGCCGGTACGCAAATGATCGTTTTCTGCCCGAGCGCCTTCAGAATAAACCTGTATGCGATGGTAACCCCGCATCCGGCGCAGAGCCGGTTGCCCGGAAGGATGTATTCTTTTTCAGGGTAGTCGAGAATGGCTGTTTGCGCTGACATGGCCGATTATCTTTCTTTTTTTGATTCTTTAAACTCCCGTAGCCGATCCATTGCGGTTTATCGGGCGGCTTACCGCTTTTCGCCGCTGCAATGGCTTTCGCGGGCGGCCAGGAGCAGGTCGGCGGCAGCGACATCTTTTCCGCCAAGGCCCACGATGTAGTTGGAGAGCACTGGACGGCCCCCGTTTTGCCTGTAGAGACGAGGCCTTCAGTTCGGTCATGAGCGCGCCTTCGTATCCATAGCTGATGGCTTTCTCGATGACCGCGGCAGCATGCCTGCCCCGGACCGCCTCGAGCAGTTCACCGGCAGGGAAAGGCCGGTACACGCGAACGCCCAGAACGCCCGCTTTGACGCCCTCTTGTCTCAGAGAAGTCGGCTACTTCGGTCGCCTCGCTGGCAAGCGCTCCCATGGTGATGAAAAGAAAATCGGCGTCGTCAGCCCGGTAGCGGTAGAGCGGGTCGTCGTAGGAGCGGCCAAAAAGCTCGCCAAACTCCCGGCCGGCTTCCCTGATTACCGGAAGGGCCTCTTCCAGACTCTGCTGAAGCCGGAACCGAAAGCCCATGTAGCCGGGCGAAAGCACCCCATCCGGGTCGGGAAGAGGGTCGCTCATGACCACTGGATTGATGTTCATCAGGGTTTTCCGGATCGAGCGTGTGAAAAGGAACATACGGCGGAAGGAACGAATCCACTTTTTGCCTGCTCGGGTATAATTACCGGCATAAGAGTGTGCGAAAGCCAAAACCCGTCGAAGCAGACCATGCACGGAATCAGGAGCTGCTCGGCGGCCTTGAAGGCGACAATGGTAAGATCGAGGACTTCCTGGTTGTTCATGCAGTAGAATTGCATCCAGCCGGTGTCGCGTTGTGAGATGCTGTCCTGGGAATCGTTGAGAATCGTCCAGGGCGCTCCCATTCCCCGGTTGGCAACCGACATCACTATTGGAAGCCGCGCTCCGGCGGCCCAGTGCAGTTGCTCATGCATGTAGGCAAGGCCGTTTGCGGCGGTTGCCGTAAAAGCCCTCGCCCCCACGATGGATGCGGCCATGCACACGCCCATTGCCGAGTGTTCGCTCTCGACGCGCACGAATTCGGCCTTCAAATCCCCTCGTTCCACGTATCCGGACAGGATCTCGGGTATCTTGGACTGGGGCGTGATCGGATAGGCGGCGACGACCTGAACGCGGCTCAATCTGGCCGCCTCTGCAGCGGCCTGTGCTCCGGTCAGAATCAAAGTCTGTTCCACTATTGCGCTTCCTTTCCGGGACGAATCGTAACGGCAAACCTGACCCCGGCGAATGGCACGGGACCACAGGAATCTGCCAGTTTCGCCCTTACTTCCATAACGGATGGACGCCTGGGAAGTCAAACGAAAACAAGAATGATTATACGCTCAGAGTGAAAGTAAAAATAAGGCGCAGGGCCGAAACAGGCGAAAGTGGATTGGCGAGAGCAAACCTCCGAGACGTAAGCCTTACTGGAGGCCGCTCTCACGAACCAGCGAAGAACTTTACTTCTTTCTTGTTGTTTCTCTTGGAAGCCTTGAGAGGATTGATTTTCTGCCGATCTTGCGCCTCTACCTTGGTATGAGTGGCAAAATTGCAGGCGCTGGCTCTCCATTTAATGGAAGGATTCGGATAGCTGCTGCAGAACTTTCCGGTCGGCAAATTCCACCGTGCGCTGACATCCTTCGCACTGCTCCACGATCGGATGGCAGGTAGCCGCCATTGTAGCCACATCCCGTTTTCGTCATGAAGGCGCATTCGACTCCCGCCTTCATTGTTGAGCAAACCATGACAACCACCCCCTATTCTGTTATGATTTCTCTCTCCCGCTGGAGAAAACGGTGCGAATAATAACCGGGAATTAATCGCTGTCAAGGATTTTTGTATTTTTTCTGTTCAATTTTAGTTGAATATTGAACTATATGCGCCGATTTTATTACAATTGAGCGCTATTCCGAGACGCGCCTTCGGAAGGATTTTGAACTGTGGCCAAGAAAATAGGAGAACTGCTGGTCCAGGAAGGTCTTGTCACCATCGAGCAGCTCAACCGCGCGCTGGACGAGCAGCACCATAGCCGGAGAACGCATCGGGGCCGCCCTGGTAAAGCTCGGCATAATCGACGAAGATACTCTTTGCGAGTTCATAGCCAAGCAGTTCCACTGTCCCCAGGTGAATTTATCCAAGCTTAGCGCGCCCAAAGACGTTGCCGGCCTGATTCCTCTCGATATCATGCACAAATACCAGGCCGTTCCGTTCGGGCTTATGGGCAATACGCTTCACGTCGCCATGTCCGACCCGGGCAACCTGTTCGTCATAGACGACATTCGCTTCCTCACTCGAAAGAACATCCAGGTTCACGTCGCGTCCGACAGCGTCATCAAGAAAGTCATCGGACTCTATTTTGCGGCTGACGACTCGCTTGACGATGTTCTCGGAATGCTCAAGGACGAAGTCGATGTCGATCTGGTGCAGGCGGCGGACGAGATGGACCTTTCGAGCTCTTGAGACGCCGCCGAGCAGGCCCCTGTGGTAAAGCTCGTGAACCTCATTTTGATGGACGCAATCCGAAAACAGGCGAGCGATATTCACCTGGAACCCTATGAGAAGAGCATGCGGGTTCGCTTCCGTATAGACGGCGTGCTCTATGAAGTTATGCGCCCGCCCGACCCATCTGAAGAACGCCCTTATCTCACGCATAAAAATAATGAGCCGTCTCGACATCGCCGAGCGGAGGCTTCCCCAGGACGGACGCATACGGCTCAAGGCAAAGGGACGCGAGATGGACTTCCGGGTCTCGGTTCTGCCTACACTTTTCGGTGAAAAGGTCGTTCTGCGCCTTCTCGACAAAGCCGGCCTCCAACTCGACATGACCAAGCTCGGGTTCGAAGAAGTCCAGTACAAGAATTTCCGGGAGGCCATCTACCTGCCCTTCGGAATGGTGCTGGTTACCGGACCCACCGGAAGCGGCAAGACCACGACTCTTTACAGCGCGCTTTCCGATCTCAACAAAGTCAGCCAGAATATTTCGACCGCCGAAGACCCCATTGAATACAATCTGACCGGAATAAACCAGGTTCAGGTGCACGAGGCTATCGGCCTTACTTTCGCCGCGGCCCTGCGCTCGTTTCTGCGCCAGGACCCGGATATCATCATGGTCGGCGAGATAAGGGATTTCGAAACGGCGGAAATCGCCGTGAAAGCGGCCCTGACCGGCCACCTCGTGCTGAGCACCCTCCATACCAACGATGCCCCCAGCACTATAAACCGGCTGCTCAACATGGGAGTCGAAGCCTTTCTGGTGGCCTCAGCCGTAAACCTGGTCATCGCCCAGAGGCTCGTTCGCCGGGTCTGCAGCGAATGCAAAGTCGTCGAAGATGTCCCGCCTGAGACCTTGCTCGACTTGGGGATTCTGGACGAGGAGTTGGGCACCTTCACATGCTATCGCGGGAAGGGATGCCCCGTCTGCAACGATACGGGATACCGGGGCCGCATTGCTTTGTACGAAGTCATGCCCCTGCACGATCAGATTCGCGAACTCGTTCTGATGGGGGCCTCCGCCGCTGAAATAAAGAAGGAATCCATCCGCCTGGGGATGACAACGCTCAGACGCAGCGGGATTAATAAGCTCAAGGAGGGGATAACGTCCGTCGAGGAGGTCATAAGGTCTTCGGCCAAGGATTAGTGGGTTTCCGCGCCCAAGCGGTCCTTTTCCGCACTTAGGGCGCCAATGCCTCTGATAACCGGCGCTCAACGGACCATTATGGACCAAATCTTGCATTACTGATAATCAGGGCCCCTCCCCAAATAGTTTTTTGACACAACAGGAGAGCAAAAATGGCGGTTTATCTATGGGCGGGCATCGATCGCGCCGGGAAAAAACAAAAGGGAGAAATAGAGGCCGACAATCTTCCTCTGGCGCGCCAGATGGTCGTCAGGAAGGGAATAACCATAAAGAACGCTGCGAGTGAAGCCAAAGGACCTCCTGGGGACTATCTTCCGGCCATGGCCGGAAGCGTCAAGGATAAGGACAAAGTCATATTCGTTCGGCAGTTTGCGACGATGATCGACGCCGGCCTTCCGCTTGTCCAGTGCCTGGATATTCTCCAGGAACAACAGGACAACGCGAATTTCAAAAGAGTTATCCGACAGATCAAAAAGGACGTCGAGGAAGGCTCAACCCTGTCAGACGCAGTCAAAAAGCACCCGAAGGTTTTTGACAACCTGTTCCACAATCTTGTGGCCGCAGGCGAGATTGGCGGTATCCTCGACGTAATCCTCAACAGGCTCGCCGCATACATCGAAAAAATGGCGAAGCTGAAGAAAAAGGTAAAAGGCGCGCTAACCTACCCTGTGATTGTGGTCTCAATCGCCGTAATCGTGGTGGCGGTCATCCTGATCTGGGTTATTCCCGTCTTTAGCCGGCTTTTCACGGACGCGGGAGTAAAATTGCCCGGGATGACGTTATTTGTCATGAACTTGAGCGATTTTGCAAAGCACTACTTTCACTGGATGATCCTTGGGCTTATCCTGCTCATTGTCGGACTTCGCCAGTTTCGCAAGACGCCCAGAGGGCGGGACCTCTTTGACCAGCATTTTGCTGCGAACGCCCGTCTTCGGCATGCTGATCCGCAAGATCGCCGTGGCGCGCTTTACCAGGACCCTGGGGACGATGCTTTCGAGCGGCGTGCCGATTCTGGACGGCCTCGAAGTGGTCGCCGCCACCGCCGGGAACTCGGTTGTCGAAAGAGCCATCCGGGAGGCGCGTCTGTCCATTTCCGAGGGCCGTCCCGGTTGCGGAGCCTCTGGCTGAGACACACGTTTTTCCGCCTATGGTGACCCAGATGATCGCGGTTGGCGAGGCTACCGGCGCGCTCGACACCATGCTCGGCAAGATAGCCGATTTTTACGACGAGGAAGTCGACACTGCCGTCGGAGTCTTGACATCGATGCTCGAACCGTTGCTGATCCTCTTTCTCGGCGTCACTATCGGCGGCCTGCTCGTGGCAATGTACCTGCCGATCTTCCAATTGGCGGACGTGGTTGCAAGATAGAGGGCGAAATGGCCCCACTCTCACCCCGGCAGGACAAGGACTCTGATGAGAGCCGATTCAGAGGGAAGCTCAAAAAGCTCCTGCTTTATCGGTTGATTCTTGCCGTTTTTTTCCTCATTCTTACCCTTGCCGTCCAAAGCGCCAGGAATGCCGACCTTCTCTCAGCCCACTTTCATCCTCTTTATATTTTTTCGTGCATCCTGTTCCTCTTCACAATTTTCGGGGCCATCAGCCTCGAGCGGGTCCGTCGCCTGGTGCAGTTCGCCTGGGTCCAGATCCTTTTCGATCTGGGCGCAGTGACCGTCCTGGTCTATATGACGGGAGGAATCGAGAGTTCCTTCTCATTCCTTTACATGCTCGTGATCATAAGTTCAGCCCTGCTGCTCTACCGGCGGGGAAGCCTGCTCACCGCATCCGCATGCGCTCTGATTTACGGACTTCTTCTCGACCTTCAGTACTTCGGGTGGATCTCACCACTCCAGCTCGTTGCCGGGACCGGACAGCAGCCCGACAGCGGGACCTATTTTTTCAACATCCTCATGAATACAGCGGGTTTTTTCCTGCTGGGCTTTCTTGCCGGATATCTCGCCGAGGAACTGCAAAGGTCCAGCCTGCGCGTCCGCGAGCGCGAAAGAGACCTGAGCAAGCTTGTCACCCTTCATACAAGCATCGTCCAGAGCATGTCCAGCGGTCTGCTGACCGTCGACCTCAACGGACGCATCATATTTTCAAACAACGCCGCACAGGAGATTCTCGGAATAAAATCCGGCGAAATTGCCGGCGCTGCCTGTGACGTGAGCTTTTCCCAACCATTGACATCTCGCAGCTTCCGCGGAACAACGGAGCGGACGGTCGAAGACCGGCGGGCCGCATGGAGACTGAATACAGCCACCCATGCCGGCATACAGATCACCCTTGGCTACTCGGCTTCGGTCCTCCAGAACGAAAGCGGCGAGACTTTTGGCTGGATAATCATATTCATAGACCTGACCAAGCTAAAGGCAATCGAGGAGCACATACAGAGGATGGAGCGGCTGGTTCTCGCCGGAAGATTCGCAGCCGAAATCGCCCATGAGATCAAGAATCCGCTTGCGGCGATGAGCGGAGCCATGCAGATGCTCAGGGACGAAATGGGACAAAATGCGCTTAACAGGAAGCTCATGGGGATCGTGCAACGTGAAATCGAGCGCATAAACGGGCTTGTGACCGAATTTCTATGGATGGCGAAAGGTTCTCCCAAATCGGCACAGGTCGAAGATGTAGCGATCTGTTCCGTAATAGAGGAGATTATCGCCCTTCTTAAGGCCAAAAAACAGGTAACCGCATCTCATACGATCAGGACGGATTTCCAGACCAGGCCATTTATCGCAATCGATCCCCACCATCTCCACCGGGTGCTGTGGAACCTTTTGGTCAACGCTCTGGAAGCGATGCCGGAGGGGGGTGAGCTTTCGATCTCGGTCAACTTTGAACGAGCCGCCCGATAGCCCGACCAGACCGATCCGAATAGACATCGGCGATACCGGATGTGGAATTCCAGACGGCGCGTTCAAAAGGATTTTCGACCCTTTTTTTACCACCAAGACAAACGGAACAGGTCTGGGTTTGAGCATAGTCTATCAACTGGTCGAGAAAGCCGGGGGCAGCATAGAGGTAAGTCGGTCGCCAGCCGGGGACCGGAACAATCTTTTCACTTTTTTTCCCACCGAGTCAGTCTTTTTCACTTGCCAAATGAATCGCCGATGATTAAAAGCACTCATCATAGGTGAGTGCTAACACCAGGGCGGGCGGCTTCAGTCGGTTCTTGCCCAAATTCCATTTAATCAAAGCGAAAGGAGTTGTTATGAACCTCAGACCGCTCAACGATCGCGTCGTGGTCAAACGCATGGAAGAGGAACAGAAAACCGCAGGCGGGATCATCATTCCCGATACGGCCAAAGAAAAGCCCATCCAGGGAGAAGTCCTCGCGGCCGGAAACGGCAGGATCATGGAAGACGGTTCCAGAAGGGCGCTCGACGTCAAAAAGGGTGACCGCGTTCTTTTCGGCAAATACGCCGGCACCGATATCACCATCGAGGGCCAGGAAGTTCTGATCATGCGCGAGGACGATATTCTTGCGATCATCGAATAAGTCATTGTTTGATTTGAAAAAACACCAGGAGGAACAGGCTCATGGCAAAACAGTTGATGTATGATACTAAAGCGCGCGAGATGCTGCTCAATGGCGTCAACACGCTCGCGGACGCAGTAAAGGTTACTCTTGGCCCCAAGGGCCGAAATGTGGTTATCGAGAAGAGTTTCGGCGGCCCTACAGTGACCAAGGATGGCGTTACGGTAGCCAAGGAAATCGAACTCGAGGACAAGTTCGAAAACATGGGCGCGCAGATGGTGAAGGAAGTCGCAAGCAAGACCAGCGACGTCGCCGGAGACGGGACTACCACGGCAACCATTCTGGCGCAGTCCATCTACTATGAAGGCTCCAAGCTGGTAACCGCCGGTCATAACCCCATGGCGATCAAGCGGGGCATCGAAAAGGCCGTCCAGATCGTGGTCGACGAACTGAAGAAAATCAGCAAGCCCATCAAGGACCAGAAAGAGATCGCCCAGGTGGGCACCATTTCCGCCAATAACGACGCGACCATCGGAAACATCATTGCCGAAGCGATGAACAAGGTGGGCAAAGAAGGCGTAATCACGGTCGAAGAAGCCAAGTCGATGGAGACCACCCTTGAGGTGGTCGAGGGGATGCAGTTTGACCGCGGATATATTTCCCCCTATTTCGTCACCGACCCCGAGAAGATGGAAGTCCTGCTCAACGAGCCGATGATTCTCGTGAACGAGAAGAAGATCAGCAGCATGAAGGACCTGCTGCCTGTTCTCGAGCAGATCGCCAAGATGGGCAAGCCGCTTCTGATTATCGCCGAAGACATTGAAGGCGAAGCGCTTGCCACCCTGGTAGTCAACAAACTCCGAGGCACCCTCCAGGTCTGCGCGGTAAAGGCCCCCGGCTTTGGCGACAGGCGCAAGGCGATGCTCGAAGACATCGCCGTCCTGACGGGCGCGCAGGTAATCAGCGAGGAGAAGGGCATCAGGCTCGAGAATGTTTCCTTGAACGATCTTGGCAAAGCCAAGACTATCCGTATCGACAAGGACAACACGACAATAGTCGACGGCGCCGGCGACCGTAAGGCCCTTGAGGGCCGGGTCCGCCAGATCCGCACCCAGATCGAGGAAACTACCAGCGATTACGACCGTGAAAAGCTCCAGGAACGGCTTGCCAAGCTGGTGGGCGGTGTTGCAGTGATCAGCGTTGGCGCAGCCACCGAAACTGAAATGAAGGAGAAAAAGGCCAGGGTGGAAGATGCGCTGAACGCCACCCGCGCCGCAGTGGAAGAAGGCATCGTTCCCGGCGGCGGGGTTGCCTACCTGCGCTGTCTGCCTGCACTGGAAAACGTTGACCTTGGCGGAGACGAGCAGCTTGGCCTCAAGATAATCAAGCGCGCTCTCGAGGAACCTGCCCGCCAGATTGCTAACAACGCCGGCGAGGAGGGGTCCGTAGTCGTTCAAAAGCTCAAGGAAAAATCGGGCGCCTTCGGCTTCAATGCAGAGACTGGCTCAATACGAAGACCTGAACGAAGCGGGCGTAATCGATCCGACCAAAGTAACCCGCACTGCGCTGCTTAACGCTGCCAGCGTCTCGGCCCTGATGCTCACCACCGAGTGCATGGTCGCCGAACTGC
Organism: uncultured delta proteobacterium; assembly: GCA_963727975.1. Lineage (GTDB taxonomy): Bacteria > Desulfobacterota > Syntrophobacteria > Syntrophobacterales > Syntrophobacteraceae > SbD1. The sequence goes on from CAVSIN010000021.1 coordinate 75,319, forward strand.
CGAAGGAGGAAAAGGGCGCCGCCGGCATGGGAGGCATGCCGCCCGGAGGAGGCATGTACTAGTAAAACCGATATCTGAGTTCCCATCGGGAGGATTTTTCAATATCGCCTCGATTGAATAAGGCATTGCAATCCGCTCGATAAGGAATTCGCTCTTAGTGTTCAACCCCCGATCCCGGCTACGGGACGGGGGTTTTTGTTTATCCGGAACCCTGACGGCGAAAAATAGAATTGAGTTGAATTCTAAGATGCTTATGGTAGTTCTATAATCGGCTCGGGAAGGCTCCCTGCTAGGCGCCCCGTTTCGCGATGCGCAGAGAATGAGTGGGCGCCTTCCGCGCTGCGCGGAGCGAGCAGTCAAGGGGGGGTCGGCTGTAGCGCTATGCGCTTCTGATTTATTGTTGTATATAAGTCTGTCATCGTAGGCTAGGCTGCAATTGCCTGCATGAGTTTTGAATGCGGGTTCCATGTTGCTGCGGCGACCGGCAATGGTCTTCCTGAACGAGAGGGGAAGTTGTGACGAGAACTGCACTGGAAAAGGAATTGGAACGGCTTCAGGATGAACTGATCGATCTCGGGGTTATGGTCGAGCACACGATAGTCGAGTCCGTCGAGATCCTCAAGGCACGGCAAGTCGAAGCGGGCCGCCGCCTGGTTGCGGCCGATTCCGAGATCAACCGGAGGCGCTACGCAATCGAATCGGACACGCTTGTGCTTATAGCCAGACAGCAGCCGATGGCTAAGGACCTGAGGACCCTTGCAGCCATCTTGGAAATTGCCTCTGAGTTGGAGAGGATCGCCGATTATTCGAAGGGGATCGCAAAGATTTCAGTTCAACTCGGTTCGAAACCTTTGATAAAGCCGCTTGTGGATATCCCGCGAATGGCTGCGCTGGCTTCAGACATGCTCCACAGAGCGCTCTTGTCCTTCATTGACAGAGACGTTGAGACGGCGCGTTCGATCCCAGCCGAAGACCGGCAGATTGACGATCTTTACGACCAGGTATACCGCGAGCTGATGACTTACGTTCTGTCGGACCCCAAAAACATCGAAGGCGCAAACCAGCTTATGTGGGTCGCTCACAATCTCGAACGCACGGCCGACCGCGTCGTCAATATTTGCGAACGCGTAATCTTTACGGTGACTGGCGAACTGATCGAATTTGACGATTTGGAGCGCGACCCGTTTGAGGGTCGAGGTCTGCATCGCTCAGAGCCTCAGTGAGAGGGGACATGGACACAGCAGTTCGCTTCTTTGCGAAAGTTCAGGCCTTTGCGGTTTCCGTCCGTTTTTCCGTCTCTACCGCCCAGTAGGGATGCACGAGGTCCTCGAACACCGAAAGGGCAGCCTCGGTCCCCTGCCCCATCGCTGTCACTATCTGTTTGTAGCCCCCTTCGACGTCTCCTGCGGAATATATTCCGGGGATATTGGTCCGGTGATGGGCATCATGTTTAATGAAACCGTCCGGAGTCAATTCGACGCCCAGGGTTTTTGCAAGATTGGACTGAAGGCTCATATCCGATGGCGATGAACACTCCCTGCACTTGAAATGGATAAACCAAACCGGTCCTGTTGTTTCGCAGAACGACTTCGCTCACTTTTTCCTTACCTTTTATCTCTACGACTTCGGTGTCCCACAGAACTTCTATGTTGTTGGAGAAGATATTTTTGGCCAGGTGTTCCTGGGCACGCAGAGCGTTTCGTCTGTGCACCAGAGTTGTCCACACGTCTATGTTATGGAGATAGAGGGCCTCGGTCACCGCGCTGTTGCCTCCCCCGACGACGATGACTCTTTTGCCTTTGAATAATGGACCGTCACAGGTTGCGCAGTAACTCACACCTCGGCCCACAAAGAGCATCTCACCCGGGACGCCAAGCTTTTTGTAGTTGGCCCCTGTTGCGAGGATGAGCGCTTTGGCGAGAAATTTTCTTCTGCTGGTCTGAACTTCTATCCTCGGCGCCCGGTTGAATGCCAACTACTTCCTCCCCCTGGAATATCTGCACATATTCCAGGGCGTGGCTGACCAGAATATCGACCAGCGTTTTCCCCGGCACCCGTGCAAACCCAGGATAATTCTCCACGATGGGCGTGGCGGCCACCTGCCCTCCGAGCGGGCCCCGTTCGATCACCGAAGTCTTGAGTCCGCTGCGCACCGCGTAAATGCCTGCGGCAAGGCCCGATGGTCCCCCACCCACGATAACCACGTCAGTTTCGATAATCCCGGCGTCTATTTCAGGGATGAAGACGGTTTGCTGTTCAAGCTTTTGAAGCGAAAGCACAAACAACTCCTCTGCCTGTGCTCCATGGGCAATGAGTATATCGTTTGCAAAGGTTTGCGGGACGCTGAAAGCGGAGTAGCGATTCGCGGTTTCCTGATTTGACTGGATATCTATTATCTCAAGCGAGACGATCTCCGGTCTTTCGATGACGGCCTTGACCGCGTTGATCGCCTGGTCGGGACAATAAGGGCAGGTCGGACTGACGAAAACCTTGACTTCCCTCTTTGAACCAATCTTTTCCATGACCTTTCGGGACTGCTCGCTCATATTGCCGGTCCGAAAGCCCAGCAGCAGGATCATTCCAACCAGGGTCCTGGCTTCTTCCCCGAAGGGGACCCCGAGGTACCGAATCGAGTATCGATCCGGATCGAAAATAAGTGTAGGTGAGCTATTCGCACCATACTTCTTTGCTTCCTTCCCGTTCAGGTCGAACTCGCTGAATTCCACTTTATCCGAGATTTTATTGAAGCTCGTAAGCAGGTCTCGCGCCGCCTGATTAAGAACATCGTTCTGGCCCTTTGCGGTAAATAGCATCACAGGGACCTTATTGGGCAGCGCATTGAATGCGACCCTGAGATTCTCCTCGACTTGACTTCCCCAAAAGGAATCTTGTTGATTTTCCGCGACCTTTTCAGGCATTTTTCCCCCTATTCGTATTTTAATACGTTCGGTTTCCCCCGATAAATCCGCCAAATAGCTAAAATATAAGTAAACTCGCCTCTCCGTGCCACTGGCGGGTCCAACTTTTCCCTCTGTCCGATCTTACCGGCATTTCTGCTGCTCCCGGTTAGGAAAAAACTACCGTATTGTTCGGAACCGAATACTCTATTCACCTTATTGAAATCGTGAGTCGGAAGTGATGGTATGGCTTCGGTCTAAGCCTGCCTTCCAACGAGGTTCGCGATCATGGAAAAAATGATAAGATTCTCAGGTTGGTGCGTCGTTTTCATTTTCTGGGGTTGGGGCGCCCTGCTTTTATGGCGAATATGGGATTATCAAAAATCGCTGCCCGATCCGCTCGGCTCCTACATCGAATTCACAGTTATGTTTTTGGTCACTTTTTATGTTCTAGCCCTTTTCCCCATCAAGTATTTGGTAGAAGGGTTCTTCTCGCTTTTCGATCTTTCGGTTGTGACCAACGAAGGTATTTGACCTGTCATGGGCGTTGTTGGAGAGCAGGAGGTTTTGTTCGCATGCGTCCCCGATCTTACGCCCTGCCTTTGAGCCTGCGTGTTTGCGCATCTACGTGTCTCTGCGTCTGCGAGTCCGCAGCCGGGTCGAAGTTGAAGGTTTGACCTTGCCCCTCGCCTAATCTTATGGGATTATCCCCTTCCGAATTGCGTCCACCTGATTTAGAATAATAAGGTACCGCCCTGTGCGGCCGTGATTCGTCCAGTGAGGATAGTTTCGTTGAGCGCGCCAGCCCAAGTCCAGCAGAGGTTATCTGAAGATGAGAAACCGGAACCGCAGGAATGCTTTTCGGCGCCCGCAGAGAAATGCCCGGATGGCCGGCCGCCGGCCACCCCGGACTCCAAACCCGCCGGACCCAAGGGACGCCTGGCCTCTCTGGACGCCTTTCGCGGCTTTACAATCGCCTTGATGATACTCGTAAACAGCCCGGGGGACACCGGGGCCGTCTATTCACCTTTGAGCCATGCGGACTGGAACGGATGGACTTTTGCCGACACTGTCTTTCCATCCTTTCTTTTCATAGTTGGCGTTTCGCTCGTCTTTTCATTTGCAAAGCGCGAAGAGAAAGGCGCACACAAATTCGGCCATTATGCGTCCGGACTCATGAGACGAACTATGATTCTGTTCGCGCTTGGGCTTTTTCTTAATATTTTTCCAACATTCGTACCTTTCGGCATTTCGCATACCCGGAGTTCTGCAAAGAATCGCCCTCTGCTATTTTTTTGCTTCTCTGATTGTCCTGAAAACGGATTTGAGAGGCCGCATCTTATGGCTTATCGGCCTGCTTGCCTCCTACTGGCTGATGATGCGGTTCATACCGGTGCCGGGAATCGGCGCCGGGGTGCTCGAACCGGGGAGGAATTTCGCCGCCTGGGTCGATTCGCTTTTTCTGAGCGGGCACATGTGGTCATATTATGATCAGACATGGGACCCGGAAGGGATTGTGAGCACAATTCCCGCAATCGCCACCACTCTTTTCGGAGTGCTGACGGGACAATGGCTCAGGACTTCTTTGCCCGAGCGAAGGAAAGTCGCCGGAATGGTATGCGCCGGCCTGGTTCTGCTCATCGCCGGTCACATACTCGATCGCTGGCTACCGATAAACAAGAGCATATGGACGAGCACTTTCAGCATATTCATGGCGGGGCTGGCTCTTGTTTGCCTGGCATTCTTTCACTGGTTGATCGATATCGCAGATTTTTCCCGATGGGCTAAACCTTTCATCATACTGGGACTGAATCCTATCACCGTATATGTGCTGTCCGAGGTCTTCGACACCACACTCAGGATCATTGAATCTGCCGATATCCCATGGACAAGCGATAACCTGCCAAACATACCTGTTCAGAAGCTTGTGCATCCCCGATTGCGAACACCGGAAACCGCTTCTTTGCTCTACGCGCTCATGATTCTGCTGTTTATGTTTCTAATCGCATGGATTATGTGGCGAAATCGGATTTTTATAAAGATATAGTCGGATTCAGCTCGACAAGGGTTTCTTCCCCGCCCGGCAGGCCTCGAAGCAGGAAAGCGGGAGGACTAGGAACTCACCCGCCACTTCGTTCCCTCGGGGAAGTCTTCAAGGTGGACGCGATTTGCCTCGAGTTCCAGCCGGATTCGGTCGGCTTCGGCAAAGTTTTTTTCCTGGCGGGCTTTATGGCGCAGGGCTATGAGGTCGTTCAGCTCCTTTTCGCTGATGCCGGTCGTCTTCAGTTTGAGCCTTCTCTGCCGGTCTAAGAATGTCCGCGGCTCAAGCATGAGCAGCCCCAGAGTATTGCACTGTTTCCACAGAGAGTCCGCCGCTTTTCTGGCGAGTTGCGCGGCGGGACCTTTAAGATTTTTGCTTCCGAATGTATCCAGAAAGCGCTGAAGATTTCTCTGGAGAACGAAAATATAGCCTATCGCCTGAGCAGTGTTGAAATCGTTGTTCATGGCTTCGGCAAATAATGCCGGAAGCGACTCCGCCTTTTCGTACAGCTCCGGGTCCTGCTTTTTCAGGACCTCATCGGGATACTCGGCGCTCTTCGGCTCCAGCCGCTTTTTGCTGCACGAGCTTCAAGGGTGGCGTAAAGGCGTTCGAGCCCCCGTTCGGCTTCCCCTACCGTCTCATCCGAAAAATCGACCGGGCTTCTGTAGTGCTTGCTTATGACGAACAGCCTCAGCGATTCAGGATGCACATAGCGCAGCACGTCGCGAATGGTAAAGAAGTTTCCGAGCGACTTGGACATCTTCTCGTTATTGATGTTGACAAAGCCGTTGTGAACCCAATAGCGCACGAAAGGCGCCTCAAAAGCCATTTCGCTCTGCGCGATCTCGTTTTCGTGATGAGGAAAGACCAGGTCCTTGCCGCCACCATGCACGTCGATGGTCAGTCCCAAATACTTGGTCGCCATAGCGGAACACTCGATGTGCCAGCCCGGCCTCCCCGGCCCCCAGGGACTTTCCCAGGCCGGTTCTCCGGGCTTGCTTCCTTTCCAAAGCACAAAATCGAGCGGATTTATCTTGTTTTCGTCAACTCTCGACCCTGGCGCCCGCAATCATGTCTTCCGTATCTCGCCCGGACAGCTTTCCGTAGCCGGGGAACCTGTCGACGCTGAAATAGACGTCAGTTCCGGCCTTGTACGCAGCGCCTTTTTCGACCAGCTTGCGGACAATTTCGATCATTTCGGGAATGTGCTCGGTTGCAAGCGGTTCCAGAGTGGGACGCAGAACGCCCAGGCTGTCCATATCTTCATTGAAGGCCCGGATGTAGCGGTCGGCGATCGTACGGTAATCTGTCCGCTCCTCGGCCGCCCGCCGGATGATTTTATCGTCGATGTCCGTAAAGTTGCGAACATAAGTGACCTGGTAGCCAAGGCTCAAAAGAAAGCGGTAGATAACGTCGAAGACGATGGCGGAGCGGGCGTGTCCAATGTGGCACAAATCATACACGGTGATCCCGCACACGTACATTCCTATTTTGCCCGGTTCCAGAGGAACGAATTCCTCCTTTTTCCCGGTCAGAGTGTTATATATCTGCAACGCCATTAACCGCCTGTCCCCCCTTGAGCTATCCTTTTAGAAGCAAAGGAAACTATTTAGTTTCCATTCGGAAAGTGTCCTTTTCCGCCCTGGCGGCGTCAATCTTCGGGTTTTCTTGTGCGGCGTACTGGAGTACGCCTCCGCGCAAGCCCTTGATTTCCTTGCCGGGACAAAAAATGCCTACTTTCCGAATTGGAAACTGCCAATGTCTTATCCGAGGTTTCCGGATGGAAACTATTTATCATTTGATTCTTCGACGAGCGCGACTGCATATGCCGCAATTCCCTCCTCGCGGCCCGCAAACCCCAGGGTCTCTGTCGTCTTGGCCTTGATATTGACGCAGTCTGAGGCCAGCCCGATTTGGCTGGAAATCATCTCAACCATTCGAGGTATGAAGGGAGAGAGCCTGGGCCTCTGGGCCACGATGGTGGAGTCGATATTTTTCAACCGCAGTCCTCGCCCCGTCAGCAGAGCCGCCGTCCTGTGCAGCAGTATCAGGCTGGATATGTCTTTGAATTCGGGACTGGTATCCGGAAAATGAGCGCCTATGTCGCCCAGGGCGGCCGCCCCGATCATGGCGTCGCAAATGGCGTGGAGCAGAACATCGGCATCCGAGTGGCCGAGCAGACCGTGTTCGATATGGAATTTCAATCCCGCCGAGGATCAGCGGACGCCCCGGAACGAGCCTGTGCACGTCATATCCGAATCCAACCCGCATCAGGACCCTCCTTTAGCGATTCTTACGGCAGAGAAACCATTCGCGCCCACTGGAGGTCTTCGGGGGTTGTCACCTTTATGTTCGTGCGCTCACCGCGCACAATGGATACGGGGACTCCCATGCGTTCGACAAAAGAGGCGTCATCGGTCCCGGTCCATCCCGCCACAATCGCTTTTTCGTAGGCGGCCACGACGATTTGCTTCCGGAAAACCTGCGGTGTCTGCACAAGCCAGATCTCATCTCGAGGCAAAGTTTGCCGCACTACGCCGTCGCGGGCGTGTTTTACGGTATCGGTTGAGGGGACGGCCGCTATGCAGGCGCCAGTCGCCCGGGCGCCTTCCCACACCGCTTTGATAAGGCCGGGACTTGCGAAAGGGCGCACACCGTCATGAATCATCACCCAGTCACATTCGGCCGGAAGCTTCTTGAGTCCGTTATAGACGCTGTCCCTGCGCTCGGCGCCTCCCGCCTACTATTGAGATCTCCGGCACGCTCGACGCTCGATGGCGACCCCACCCGGACACAAGCTCCGCCGCATCTGGAATATGCCCTTCGGCAACGATCAGAAAAATGGTGGAGATAAAGGGCATGTTTGCGAGCGCGCTCAATGTGTGAGCCAGTAGCGGCTTGCCGGCCAACCGGATAAACTGTTTGGGTATGGCGCCCCCCATCCTGGTCCCGCTTCCCGCAGCAGGCACGATGACGCATGTCTTCGGCATATTTACAAATAACCAGCGAAGAAAGAATTAAAGGGACCCGGAGCAGGGCATAAGCCGGGTTCTGTTCCCCGAGCGCCCGAAGGCGAACAGGGCATGATCATTCCTCTGGCCCCGCCGTTACCGGCGGGATCAAGCGACCAACCCGAGAGCATCGGACGGGCAGCCCTCAAACGCTCTCCTATTCGGTCTTGCTCCGGGTGGGGTTTGCCTGGCTCCCGATGTCACCACCGGGACCGGTGAGCTCTTACCTCACCGTTTCACCCTTACCCCTCGCGCGAGCGCGGGGCGGTCTGCTTTCTGTTGCACTTTCCTCCTCGTCACCGAGACTGGGAGTTACCCAGCACCCTGCCCTGTGGAGCCCGGACTTTCCTCCCGCCGCGCTGAGACGCGACCGGCGATCATCCGCCCTACTCCGGACACTCTTAATTGCGCCGGAGGGCAATCCCTTTCACCATGATATATTAACAGATTTACCACTTTATGCAAACGCTCCTGCGGCCTTCTCGGCTTGCAGGGTGATTTCGTTAAGGGTTCGCTCAAGCTGGACGCGGTACTCTTCGATTTCTGCCGATGAAGCCCCCCGTTCGACCCGTATCATGGGCCCCCAAGAGATGGTCACCCTGGCAAAAGGCTTGGGGAGCAACGTTTTGTCCCAGGTTCGGAATCGCCAGCACCTGTTGGCTGCAATGCTGACCGGCACTATTGGATAGCCTGAGTACATGGCCAGAAGCAGCAGTCCTTTTTGGGCCACCTGCGCCGGTCCCTGAGACCCGTCCGCCACAAACCCGCCCCCCGGGACTGTTTCGAAAAGCGGAAATTATGCCTTTCAGCGCGCCGACCCCGCCCTTTCCGGGCGAACCTCTGAAAGGAAAATACCCAAGCCCTTTCACCATCCGAGCGGCAAGCTCTCCGTCCCGGCTACGGCTGATTATGGTGAGGTAGCCCGATCGCGGAAATAATACAGAATGGAAGGATAGGAGAAATGCCAGAAGGCGGCGATCTTGGGTCCCTCGAAATCTTGAAGGCCCGGTAGTAGTTTTCTTCCCCAACGATCTCAAACCGGCAGGTCCGGTGAAGAAGTCTAAGAGTCCAGGCGGCAAGGCGAGGCAAAAATGGCATGTAATCGGCAATATTGCGGCGTTTTTGCAGTTTATCGTGTATATTTAAAGATCGGAGATCCATAGTTTTTTGCATCTGTTTTGGCGCTAATCGGACTTTAAATGAGACAGCGCAATATAGCACTTATTGGATTTCGTGCAACGGGCAAGAGTACGGTCGGGAAAATTCTTGCCCGGAAACTCGGCAGGGAATTCGTTGACATGGACCAGCGCCTGAGCTCGGAAGCCGGCCGCGACATAGCGACATGGGTCAAAGAGAACGGGTGGGATTCTTTCAGAAAATCCGAATCCGGCCTGATTGGGATCATCAGCGAGCAAAAAGGACTTGTGGTCGCCACCGGAGGCGGAATCGTCCTCGATCCACAGAGCCGCAAAGTGCTCCGGAATCACTTTTTCACTGTCTGGCTGAAGGCCACGCCTCAAACTATTTACGCTCGATTAATCTCAGACCCCGAATCGCTTCGAACCCGTCCTGCGCTCTGCGACCTGCCGATGAAGGAGGAGATCGTAAAAGTGCTTTCCGAGCGCGAAGCGCTTTACTGCCCGGGTTGCGATCATCCAAATCGATACGGAGGGTAAACAGATCGATCCAGATCGCCGATGAGATCGTAGCCCTTCTCGGCGAAAGATGCTCATAAAAGCCTCCGGACCGGGGAGAGGCAGGACTTCGGCGTCCTCGCCCTGTTTTCCATCGGTCGGATAGAAGACCTTGCCTCTATCCTACCCTTTCAAGCAAAGCGGATGCTATCAGCCTCGCAGTATGCCTCGACAATCCAACGAAATCCTCGGCGGCTTTTTTCATTTTTTCAATCAGGGGAGTGTTGCTGAAAGCATCTTGAAGGAAATCCTTCAGCTCCCTTTCGGAAGAGACCCTCACTGCGCACCCCGCTTTCAGCAGTTCGCTTTCTATTTCTCCGAAATTGAAGAAATGAGGTCCCCAGCATGCGGGCCTGCCTTGAGCAACCACTTCAAGGGGGTTATGGCCTCCCAATGGCGCAAAGCTACCTCCAAGAAATGCGATGTCACAAATCGCATACATCCTGGCAAGCTCACCCAGGGTATCGAGAATATAGACGGCTTTTCCCTCAGCAGTTTCTCCCCTTGATCGAAAGCCGCAGTCAAAACCGACCCGGTCTGCCAGAGTTGCGATTTCGGAGGCTCGATGGATATTTCTGGGGGCGATTACGAGGAGAAGGTTCCGAACCCGGGGACACAAGTCTCGGTGGATGCGGAGCAAAATTTGCTCTTCCCCCTCATGTGTGCTGCCTGCCAACCATACGGGCCTGCCTGCTTCCAGCCTCATGTCAGCCATGATCGAAGCGATCTCCGATTCTGAAACCCTTGGAATGGAAGATTCGAATTTGAGGTTTCCAGCAGCGATCACCCGTTCCGCAAGACCACACAAAGAGATGAAACGCGCCCTGTCGAGTTCGGTCTGGGCAAGGATCAGGTCGAATCCCCCGAAGATAATGCCGGCCAGCGCGCCAAGGCGGGAATAAGCGCGGAATGAACCTGGAGACATTCTCCCATTGACCAGCACGGCGGGTATGCCTTCTCTTTGCAGCCGCCAAACGAGATTAGGCCAGAAATCGGTTTCTATCAAAACGAAGAGCGAGGGCCTTATGCGCTTAACGAGCCTGTTTACGGCCCAGGGGAAATCGTGGGGCAAGAAGAAAAAATTGTCCACCAAGCCCTTGAGCCTTTCTACGGCAATTGACATTCCCGTTTCGGTCGCAGTGGAAAAGACTATTTCAAGGGCGGGACGCATCAGCTTCAATTCAGATATCAATGGAATTGATGAGAGCGTTTCGCCAACTGAAAGGGCATGAATCCAGACGCGGGACGAACGCGACCGCAAAGGCGCGGGGAACTTGATCCCCATCCGGCTCAGGTAATTGCCCCGGTACTTTCCATCGGTCAAAGACCTGCAAACATAGTATAAGTAGAGCCAGGGCCAGCTCAAACACAGGGCCGCGTCGTAGGCCGTCCAGGCGGCCTTGCCGACAAAGCTTCACCGCTCTCCCTCCGCCGTATCCAGGACGAGCCGCGCGACCCGGGCGGATATGCCGGGGGCGCCAAGCTGATTGCGAATGCTCCTCAACTCCAGCCGTTGCTCGTCCAGAAGAGCCGGATTCATTAAGAAGCTTGATGGCGCACTCGGCCAGACGTGGTCCGGTGGGCTCCTCCCGCACGAATTCGGGAGCTATTTGCCTTGCCCGCTATCAGATTGGGCAGCCCGACGAATTTGGACCCGAATGAGCAGTTTGCCGATTTGCCTGCTCAGCCTGGAGACTTTGTAGAACACTATCATGGGAGTTTCGAGAATCGCGGCTTCCAGGGTAACCGTGCCGGAAACGGTCAAGATCAGGTCGCACGCCCTGATTGCGCTATAGGTGTCGTTGCGCACGACCTGCACCGGCAGCGACCATCGGGCAGCCCTGCTTTCCATATCCCGCGCGTCCAGCGAAGATGCCACGGGAATTATGAACCTGGCCGCCGGGAACGACCGCGAAATGATTCGGCCGGCGTCCATCAGGATGTCAAACAGGAGCTTGATCTCGCTCCGCCGGCTCCCGGGGAGCAGTCCGACAAGAGGTCCGTCGAAATGGTGATAGAGCCGGTCGCATTGAGTTTTGTCCGGCAAATCAGCCATTATGTCCACCAGCGGATGGCCGACATAATCGACCTCTATGCCGTGAGAGGCATAGAAGTCCTTTTCGAACGGCAGGATAACCGCCATCCGGTCCACAAGCTTTCTGATTTTTTTTACGCGGCCTTCCCGCCAGGCCCAGAGCTGGGGGCTGATGTAGTAGAAGACCTTGGCGCCGATTTTTTTGGCAAACTTTCCAAGAAACAGATTGAAATCGGGAAAGTCGATCAATACGACCAGTGCGGGACGGGTTGCAAGAAGGTGAGACCTGATCTTTCGCCAGGCGCCGTATATTGCCCGGATATGAGCGGCGATTTCCGTGGCGCCCACAACCGAAATTTTTCGATTATCGACGATGACCGGAACGCCTTCGGCTTGCATGTGAGGTCCCCCGAGGCAGGAGAGGCGCGTTTGGGGGGCAATGGACCATATTGCGCGGGCAAGATGGGAACCGTGCAGGTCCCCTGAGGCTTCTCCGGCGCTTATGAAGATTTCCAATTCCCGCTCTCCGGAAAAACGCGTTTAGCGCGCATTTGTTCCTCGATCCGGCTCGATATTTCAAGTGCAACGGCAAGCGCCCGGCGCCCCTGCTCGCCATCCACTTCAGGCCGGACAGCCGTTTCTGACAGACCTCAGAAAAGCGCTGATCTCTTCTTCGAGCGAATCCTTCTCGATTATTTCGAATTCTTCCATCGAAAGCTGGGGAAAGCCGTCCTCACCCGACTCGGCTTCCCTGTAGACGGCATAGGCGCGTTTCTTGGCATAGTCGGCCGAAAAATAGCAATTCTCCTGGAAGATGCGCAGCTTCCTCATGCTCTTGATCGAGATTCTGCTTGCGGTGAGATTGGCGACCGCGCCGTTTTCAAACTCCATTCGAACGCTTGCGATGTCCGGAAGAGCACTGAGGGCGGAAACGCCGGAAGCATGAACGTCCTTTAGAGGGGCATTGATGATGTTGAGCACGATATCGATGTCGTGAATCATCAAGATCAAGTATGACGTCTACTTCGAGACCTCTTTCATTAAAAAGCGCGAGCCGATGGGCTTCGACGAACATCGGGTCTCGCAGGCGCGGGCGAATGGCCGTAAATGCGGAGTTGAACCGCTCCAGGTGGCCGACCTGCAGAATTGCGCCGCTCTTTTTTGCCGTTGCGATAAGTTCGTCGGCTTCCTCCAGGTTTTTTGTCATCGGTTTTTCGAGAAGAACATGCACCCCCGCATGAGAGGAATTCCCTTGCGATAGCGAAGTGCTGGGGCGTGGGCGTAACGATGCTGACCGCATCGACCTTGCCGATGAGGTCCCTGTAATCGGTTAAGGCCCGGGTCTTAACCTCTTTGGCCACCTCCCGCCCGCGTTGGCCGTCTATATCGACAACGGAAACCAGATTGGCCTCGGGCAGCCTGGCATATTTTTGAGCGTGAAAGCGGCCGAGGTAGCCAACTCCGATCACGGCTGTCCGTACGGCGTCAGGGCGAGGGCTGCGGACTAAAATGGCTTTCGCGGGGTCCCGTTTGTTCTTCTGAATACTCCGCACGCCGCCATCCGTTCTGATCGAGAAGACTCGATTCCAAGACCGCCAGCGCGTCTTTGTCCTGGTTTTCCCGGGGCCGAAATCCCTCATTTTGGACGAGTATCGAAATCCCGGCGGAATCCGCAATGTCTATCATTTTTTCCCGGTCGAATATCACCGTTTTGCCTGCTTCGAGGACCAGCACCCGCGCATTGACTCTTTTCATCACCTCGATGGTGTCCGAACCAACGGCGGGGACATCGAAGCGCAAATCCTGCATGGGCTTGCTGACCTTGACGACTACCGCGCCTTCCCGGCAAAGACGCCCTCCGCGCATAATGGTGGCGTCGGTGCCGTCTATTCCTTCAACGGCGAGCACGGCCTGGTTTTTCACCACCAGGCACTGCCCGATATCGAGTCTGCCGATCGCCTTGGCCAGGGTCCATCCGAAAGCGATGTCCGCCTGTTCGCGGCGGTTTGGTTTTCGGCGGGTGAGTATCCCTTCGGGCGCCAGAAGTTCGGGCAGGAAAATGGTGGAAGGCTGGATGAGTATCCCCTCGGATTCCAGTTCATCGGCGAGCGCCCTCAGAAGAGAGTCGTCCTTTTTATTTCTCAGCCTGTTCAGAAACCGCACGGCCCTCCAGTCCGGCCGGATTTTCGAATACAGCCGGGTCTTGTTGATTGCCCCTGCCATGGCGGCATGGGTTATTCCGGCGCTCCTGAAAGTCCTGACAAGCCGGTTCAGTTGCCCGAGTCTAAGCAAATGGAATTCGTCGACGTATTTGGAAAGCGAGGGATCGGTTTCGCCGTCGAAGCCGACTGCAAGGACCCGGACTGAAGCCTGACGGGCCGCATGGGCAAAAAGAAGCGGAAATTGCCCGCTGCCCGCAATAAGTCCTACTTCTCTGATCCTGCCGTCCGAACTCTGCGCATTCTCCAAAGACATTATCTGGATAATCCTCGTTTGGAACTAAATGAGACGAACTCGATAAGTTTTTCAACTTCCGGCAGAGGCTCTATCTCCTCGCGGGCTTTTTGAACCGCCTCTTTGACGGTGAGGCCTGAGCGAAAGAATATCTTGTAAAATTTTTTGATCGCCTGGATAGACTTTGCTGAAAAGCCGTTGCGTTTGAGGCCTATGAGATTGGGACCGTAGAGTTTTGCGCGCTGCGCGCCGGTGGCCAGCATATAGGGGGGAATGTCCATGCGCACTCCTGAAAATCCTCCCGATACAACTGTATTCCCCTACTCTTACAAACTGATGAACGGCCACAATCCCGCCGACTACAGCGCACTCGCCCACTTCCACATGCCCCCCCAGGGTGGCCGCGTTGGCCATTATGACTCCGTTTCCGATCTGGCAGTCGTGGGCAACATGGACATAGGCCATCAGAAAGACCCCGTTGCCGATCCGGGTTATTCCCTCACCTCTGGAAGTGCCTCGGTGAATCGTCACATTTTCGCGAATTATATTGTTGTTTCCAATAATTACCCTTGTTTCCTCACCTGCGTACGTAAGGTCCTGCGGAGAAAGACCTATCGAAACGAAGGGGTATATGCGGTTATTTTCGCCTATCGTCGTTTTGCCCTCTATTACTATATGGTGCCCCACCACGGTCCCCGAACCAATGACAACATCAGGACCGATAATGCTGTATGCCTCTACGGTAACGTCTTCGGCAAGTTCAGCTTTCGGGGATATTATTGCAGTAGGGTGAATCGGCATTTTTTCTCCACTGTTATCGAAACAGGATCTTCGGCCAGGCGCAAACCCTTCTACTCGCCTTTGGTCTCCCCTGAGTTCATATCGACGTTTGCCATCATTTCAGCTTCGGCCACCAGCACATCATCCACAAAAGCTTCGCCCAGCATTTTGAAAAAACCGCCGCGCTGTTTCTGAAGTTTCACTTTCATGACAAGCCGGTCTCCGGGGCGCACAGGTTTGCGGAAACGGACCTTGTCCAAGCCCGCAAAATAAAAAGGCTTGTCCTTATACTGGGGAAATACCGTGAAAACAAGAATGCCGCCGGTCTGGGCCATGGCTTCCAATATGAGGACGCCGGGCATAATCGGATCGTTTGGAAAATGTCCCTGGAAAAAAGGCTCGTTGACCGAAACGTTCTTGATCCCCACTATCGCATCGGAGGTGCATTCGACGATTCTTTCCACAAGGAGGAAAGGATAGCGGTGCGGAATGATTTCCTTAATCTGAATTATGTCCATCATCCTTTTTCAGTGCCTCCTCGATTCTGTGCACCTTTTCGTCCAGTCGTTTCAAGGCTTCCTTGAGCCTGGGCAGGCGCTGTATATTGGCGTAGGTTCTGAGCCACTCATCATGGGGGACGCCAGGGAAGCCGCCGGCAATATCTGGTTGGGCTTGATGGAATGATGAATGCCGGATTTAGCGCCGACTTTCACCCCGTCTCCAATCTGAACGTGGCCCACTACTCCGACCTGTCCGGCCAGGATCACCTGGTTTCCAAGCCGGGTGCTGCCCGAAATGCCCACCTGTGCGACCAGAAGACTATCCTCGCCCACTACGACATTGTGCGCAATCATGACGAGATTATCGATTTTTGCGCCGCGCTTTATCCAGGTCCTGCCGAAAGTGGCCCGATCGACCGTGGCATTGGCGCCGATCTCCACGTCGTCGTCGATCTGCACTATGCCGGTCTGGGGGATTTTTACATGCCTGCCCTGTTCGTCCTGGGCATACCCGTATCCATCCGCGCCGATTACAGCGCCCGCGTGGATAATCACCCGGTTGCCGATGATGCACCTGTCGAGGATGGAAGCCCTGGGGTGTATCAGACACCTCTCGCCGATTCGGACCTCTTTGCCCAGGTAAGCGCCAGGACCTATCTTGGTCCCGGCGCCTATCTGCGAATTGTCTCCAACATGCGCAAACGGACCGACCGAAACTCCCTCCCCGAACAACACACCCTCGCCGATAAAAGCGGCCGGATGTATTCCGGCCTCCTCCGCCGAATCGGGCAGAAACAACCGGACCGCTTTAGCCAGAGCCAGGTAGGGATTCTTGGCGATGAGAAGATTGAACTCCAGTTCCCGGAATTCCGAAGACACAATCAGAGCCGATGCCCTGCATCCGGAGACCAGATGACGATAGCGGGAATCAATCAGAAAGCTCAATTGCCCGGGGGTTGCGCTGTCCAGCGCCCCTATGCCGCTGACACGCAAATCGGGGTCCCCCTTGACCTCAGCATCCAGCAGACGGCTAAGTTCGCCTAGCGAAAAGGATCTCTTGTTCTTCGGATTATTGTTCACACCGGTTTCCATCTGGGAAACAGACCACTTGCAGGAAAAATGACGATAAATCGCGGCATGGCCGATTACCTGCCCATCTCCGCAGGAATCACATCCCGGCATTAAAAGGGCGGGACATGATCCCGCCCTCTACAGGAAATCGGCCCCGATTATGCCGGATCATTTAGGGGACGTTTTGTCCAGTTCCGTAACGACCCGCGAAGTCAGATCGTCTTTTTCATTGGCGACAACGAGAGCGTTCTTTTCAAAAATAAAGTCATACTTCTCATCTTTGCCGATCTTGTTGGCTATTTCACTCATTTTCTTGAAAAGAGGCGCCATCGCGGCGTTTTCCTGCTCATTCCAGTTTAGTCTTGATTCGTGAGCGCATCTTCTGCAGTTCCGCGTACATTCCCCTAATTCTTTCTCCTTGCGGCCCCTGGCTTTCTCGTCCATTACGTCTTTTTTCTTCTCGTATCATCCTTGGCGCGTCACGAAAGCCTGCTTCTTCTGCTCCAGCGCCGCGCTGAGCTTTTCCTGCTCTTTTTTCAAATCGTCGCTGAATCTTCTTACCCCACTCCGATTGCGTTATAGCCGCTCTGGAGCATCAAAATAGCCAATCTTGGGCGAACCACCGGCTGCAACCGCGTTCACAGAAAAGGCCAAGCGTAATGCCCGCCGCCACCAGAACACATCCAAAAAATCTCTTCATCTTTTTTCGACTCCTTAAAAGAATGCTCCGGCAGAAAACTGCCATTGAAAAGCCTTATCGCCCGGACGTCTGTCAAGGACGTACCCAGCCTCGATTCGAATCGGTCCGAATGGTGAATTCCATCGGATACCCGGGCCAACATCTTCCCTGAATTCGAAAAGATCTATAGTCTGATCTTCAGCGTAATGCATTTCCGGCATCGAAGAACAGCACTCCCCGTACGCCATACTTTTCCACTATGCGGGAAAAGAAGTTCGGTATTGGTGACCACATACTTGTTGCCACCATACACCAGGCCGTAGCTATCCATCGGTCCAACCTGGCCGAACTGCCAGCCGCGAAGCGAATCTATTCCACCGAGGAAATAGCGTTCAAAGATAGGAAAGCCATTCACGCCTCCCGGCGCATTCTCCAACCCGACTTCACCACGCACATGCCCGACGAATTTCCAAAAAAGCGGCTAATAGATGCCCGACATGGTACTCCTGCTTAAAAAGGTTATAGTCGCCGCCAAGTGCTTTGGAGTCATACTCGACAGACGACGCCGAGATAGGTGCCTTTGGTGGGCAGGAAAGGATGATCGGTTGTATTTCTTTCGAAAGCGAGCGCCGAACCCGCTCTTGGTCTGGAAACCGGTCAGGTTGCTTATGAAAAGGGGATCGCGCGACGCCAGCATAATCCAGGTTATCAATTTTTGCGCTTTCCCACCCGTAGAATGCGGTCAGCATTGCTGTACTGGCCGAAAGGATACCCGACACGCAACTTGAAGCCGTAGGAGTCCTTTGTAAAATCCTGATATGCCCTGATCCAGTCATATACGTCAATCCCGCCTGACAGCGGAGTTCCGAAAAGCCACGGCTTGGTATAACTGAGTATGTAGCGTGAGGCCAGTTGGCCCAGGTAGGCCTTGAGGGAAATATAATCGCCTTTTCCAAAAAGGTTTTTCTGCTGTATCTGGCCGGTCACAAAAAGACCATCCATCAGAAGAGTAGCCGCCGCCAACGCTTATCGAACCGGTCTGCTTTTCTTTTACTTTTACATTCAGATCCATCACGTCCTTTTGCGGCAGTATCGACCGGAACAATTTCGACCGTTCTCAAAGAAGTCCAGCTTTTTGAGCCTGATCAGGCTATCCTCTATTTTCTTCGCGTTGAAAATATCGCCTTCATATATCAGCAACTCGCGCCGAATGACATTGTCCCTCGTTTTCGTATTACCCGTAACGAAAATCTGACCAATCCGCACCTTCTCCTTCTTATCGATATTGAAAGCGATTTCGGCCGTATGTGTTTCAGGAGTCGCGTTTGATTCGAGGGTCAACCTCAACCCGCGCGTAGCCCTCGTTCATGTAGGCCTGCTCTTATCAGGTCCATGTCGTGGCGGACTTTTTCACGGCTGAAATAAGATTTTGGGTTTGAGCTCGAGTTTTTTCATGATCTTTTTTTCGTAACCCTCCAGCAGGTCCCCGGTCAGCTTGACATCGGTCACCTTATATCTCTCGCCTTCCTCAACCGTTATGCTTATGTGAAACCCGTCTTCTTTCGAGAACGATATTAGGCAAGCTGACCTTCGCATCCATATATCCTTCGTCGTGGTAATATGCAGTTACCCGATCGATGTCGGTTTCAAGAATGTCTTTTTGGAGAATCCCCCTGTCAGTTACAAGCGAAAGGATGCTCTTGACTTTTGTCTGCATCACTCCACGCAGTTTGCGTGAGGAAATATTCTTGTTGCCTACAAAGTCTATCGATTTTATGTAAACTTTATTTTTTTCCTCGATGTTGAAGCTGACGACAGCTTTGCGGGGATCTTTGGGAAAATCGATTTTAGAGGTGACTTCAGCGTTGTAATAGCCTTTTTGCTGATAGAGCTTGAGTATCTTCTGAACATCGTCGCTGACCACGTTACGCTGCAGAATTGCATAAGGTTTTGTGACGATTGCAGCCAGGATGTCCTTTTCCTTTATCTTCTTATTGCCGCTCACTTTGACTTCCTGAACGATCGGGTTTTCCTGTACGACAAACGTCAGGACCTTTCCGGCAGGGGAGTCGGCGACTTCAGCATCCACTTTTTCGAAAAAGCCCATCTTGTAAATGGCCCGAATATCTTCACTCACCTGCTCAGGCTTGAGTAATTCACCTTTCTTGCTCTTGACCTCGCGTTTTATCGCCTCGGCTTCGATACGGTCATTTCCTCTGACTTTCACATCGGCGATCAATGCCTTCGAGAGCACATGGACGCTCATCTGCTGCACAATTTTCCCAACTGCGGAAGCCAGGTTTTCGGCCCCTTTTTCTTCGGCCAAAAGGACGACGGGCTTTTTGCGGCCGGACACATCCACCAGCGTGGCGTCGATACTGATGGTATTGCCGATCTGGTTGAAGCTGCCGAACACGACATAAGCAGCTCCGAGCCTGCTCCCGATGGACCGCGCCTGTTCTTCGGAACTGACAGGGCCGCCCGCTGCTTTTTGAACCTCCTGCGGATCGATCAGTTTCATGCCTTCTCGAGCACCGAGCCGGGCGAAAACCTCATCGATGGATTTTTGCGTTTTGACGACATCCTGCTGGCCATGCATCACGAAAGGCAAGACGGCGACTTTGGGCTGTTGGTCCTGCAGACCACGCGGTCTGAAGGGCCAGAACAAAGAAAACAAAAAACCATACAACTCCCCCCGCTTTTTTCTTGCCCACCATGATCTCAAGCCCCCTCGCCTGCTCCGCTAATGCGCGTTCCCGGCAAATCCAGTCCAGAAGCCGCGCACCTCCGTGAATCCGTTTTAAGACAGACCCGCCCTGTCCCGTGCTCCCTCTAATACCACCTTCTCGACGCCTGCCCAACAGAATTTTTTCGATAGTTCCAACCCTCTTAACACCTCACAAAAGTTACGAGCCGCTCAATCATATTGAAGCTGTCGAGCATACCTCAGATCGATCCCGCTCCTCTTTCAGATGAGCGTCCTTAAGGCGCAAGACCCGGTGCATCATGGACGCAAGCTCCTGGTTGTGCGTAACGATTACCATGGTCAAACCAAGCGTCTCATTGAGCGAAACCAAAAGTTCATGAAGAGTGCGCCCGGTACGGCTGTCGAGATTGCCGCTCGGCTCATCGGCCAGAAACAGTCTCGGGCGAAGCGAAAGCGCCCTGGCCACTGCAACTCTTTGCTGCTCGCCACCGGACAGCTCTCCCACCCTGTGCTTGAGCCGCGCGGACAAACCGAGCCTGTCCAGCAGCTCTTCGGCCCTGGACTTTGCCTCCGCCCTGGGAAGACCGGAGATCAAACCGGGCATCATCACATTCTCAAGCGCGTTGAACTCCGGCAGCAGGTAGTGAAACTGAAACACAAATCCGATGTTGCGGTTCCGGAAATTGGCCAATTCCCGCTCACCCCAGAGAAATACATCCTCCCCACCGTAGAGGACCTTCCCGCCGGTCGGTTTTTCCAGGGTGCCCAGTATATTGAGCAGGGTGGATTTGCCGGCGCCCGAACTCCCCACGATGGCGATCCTCTCCCCCCTTCGGATGACAAGCTCGAGGTCCTTGAAAAGCTCGATTGCATTGATTCCGTTTCCGAATATCTTTGTAAGCCCCAGGGTGTGGACTTCTATGCTCTGCCTGACATCATTCATATCTTAAGGCTTCCGCCGGATCGAGCCTGGCAGCCTTGCGCGACGGGTAAAGGGTCGCCACCAGGCTTATGCAGATTGCCGCAAAGGCAATAGCCGCCAAATCAGAAACTTCCATTTTAACCGGGAGGGTGGAAATATGATAAACGTCCCGCGGCAGCTCGATGAATTTGTACCTTTTGAGCAGATCGCACAAAGTGAAGCCGCCCAGAATGCCCAGAGCCGTCCCGCATATGCCTATGAGGAACCCTTCCAGGACGAAAATCTTCCTTATGCTGGCCGTGGTGGCCCCCATGGCCTTGAGTATCGCTATGTCGCGGCCTTTTTCCATGACCAGCATGGTCAGCGAACTGACGATATTGAAGGCCGCCACCAGTATTATCAGCGTCAGGATTACGAACATTACCACCTTTTCCAGCTTGAGGGCCGAAAAAAAGTTGCTGTTCATCTTGATCCAGTCGCTGACATAAAAAGGAGGCCCAAGGCGCTTTTTCAAAGCTTCTGCAATTTCGCCCGCCTTGTAGATGTCATCGACCCTGACCTCGATGCCGGTAACGGTGTCGCCGATCCCAAGGAACTGCTGGGCGACGGGGAGGTCCACATAGGCAAGCGTGTTATCGTACTCGTACATCCCGGACTGTATGATCCCGACCACCTGGAAAAGCCCGCTTTTCGGCGCCTGCCCCATCGGGGTCAACCGGCCGGCCGGCGAGATGATCGTCAAATAATCCCCAACCCTGATTCCGAGATTATTCGCCAGCTCAACGCCGAGGATTATGCCGGGATAAGCGGGACTGCGGCCTCGTGTGAAGACTGGACCAGGTCGGCGAGGTTTCCCCGGATCAGGTTTTCCTGGAGTTTTATGACCTTGGATGCGGAAAGGGGGTCGATCCCGCGCAAAACAGCCCCCGCGCTCCTGCCCGATGTCATCATGACCGGCGCATATATGAACGGGGTTGACCCCACCACGCCCTTTTCCTTTTCGATTTCCCCCATCACTTCCCTGTAGTTGGAAATCGTCCCGGCAAAGCTGGTGATATTTACATGAGAGGTGATGCCCAGAATGCGGCCGCGAAGGTCTTCATGAAACCCGTTCATTACCGCCAGAACGACGATCAGGGCGGTTACCCCCACCCCCACTCCGGCAATCGAAATGAAAGTGATCAGGGACACGAACGTCTGCCTTCGCTTGGCCAGCAGGTATCGTATGCTTATGAAAAATTCGAAGCCCATGATCTCTCTTATTGGCTCTTCTTTTCCGGTCTCATATGAGGAAAAAGAATAACATCCCGGATAGAGGGTGAATCTGTAAAGAGCATAACCAGCCGGTCTATTCCGATTCCCTCCCCGGCTGCCGGAGGCATCCCGTATTCGAGCGCCCTGATATAGTCCTCATCCATCTGGTGGGCTTCCTCGTCGCCGGCCCGGAACGCCGCCAGCTGACGCATGAACCTCTCGCGCTGGTCCCTGGGATCGTTTAGCTCCGAGAACGCGTTGGCCATCTCGCGAGCCGCAATAAACAGTTCGAATCGGTCGACGAATTCGGGATCCGCCTCCGTTTTTCTCGAAAGAGGCGATACCTCGAGCGGATAGCGGTAGATAAAGGTCGGCTGGATCAGCCTTGGCTCGACCACCAGATCGAATATCTTGGTGAGCAGCTTCCCGTGGCCTTCGAAACGTTCAATGCCGATGCCCAAAGACTTTGCGTAAGCGACGGCCTCATCGAAGTTGTCCACCGCCCCCTGCGGCACGTCTCCGATGCCGGTGAGCGATTCGAGGAAGCTGTAGCGCGCCCAGGGCGGCGAGAGGTCGATAACGTTGCCCTGGTATTCGAGGCTCATTGCCGCCTTCGTTTACCTCCAGGGCGATCTGGCGGAAAAGCTCTTCGCTCAGTCCCATCAGGTCTTCATAAGTTGCGTAGGCCTGGTAGAACTCGAGCATGGTGAATTCCGGATTGTGCTGAGTGGAAACCCCTTCATTGCGGAAATTGCGGTTCAGCTCGAAAACCCGCTCGAATCCGCCGACCAGGAGCCTTTTGAGGTAAAGCTCGGGGGCTATCCGAAGATAGAGATCCATGTTCAGCGCATTGTGATGTGTCTTGAAGGGCTTTGCCGTCGCCCCTCCCGGAATGGCCTGCATCATGGGAGTTTCGACTTCGAGAAATCCCCGCTCGGAAAAAAACCGCCTGATGGCGGAGATTATCTGCGCCCTTTTGCGGAAAGTCTCCCTCACCTGCTCGTTTACGATCAGGTCGACGTAGCGCTGCCGGTAGCGAAGCTCGATGTCTTTGAGGCCATGATATTTTTCGGGCAGCGGCCGCAGGTTCTTTGGTAAGCAGCACGAGTTCTTTTACCAGAAGCGTCAACTTCGTCGGTTTTCGTCCTGAAAAGCGGCCCGCAAACACGGATTATGTCCCCGATGTCCAGCTTTTTGGCCAGCGAGTAGCTCTCTTTTCCGATCTGGTTCTGCTGAACGTATATCTGAATTTTTGCATCCGCGTCGGCGATATGCATGAAAGTCGATTTGCCGAATGAGCGAACCGAAAGAACCCGGCCTGCAATCGTATAGGCCGTTTGATCCGATTCCAGTTCTTCAGCCGTCTTTCCGCCGGCGCGTGCCAGCAGGTCCTTTATCTTGTCGGGAACGGGATAGCCGTTGGGATAGAGCGCTATATTCCGCCGTTCCAATTCGGCGGCCTTCTCCAGCCGCTCCCGCACCACGATGTTCAAATCTTCCATTACCCAAAACCTTCCAAAAATAACTAGTGTCCTTCCGGAAACCCCGGTTGTGAGGCCGAGTGGCTCCGTCGCGGACCACGGAGTTCTTTGCAGCCACCGTTCCCTGTCCGCTGTTTGACTCTCGCCGATCAGGGAACAAGAGACGTTAGATGATTTGGCCCGATACGTCAAGGGGGTTGTCTTTTCGCCTGTCTTTGCAGGCTGTTGACCACAGCGAAGCGATCGAACCGGAAGGCTTGCTTTACTGGTCATCAGATCTTCGTTCCTCCGGTCCGATTCCTCTTTTCACGCCCTGCTCTTCACCATCTTGGAAACGGAAAACGCCACTATCAGAAGGCCCAATATCATGGGGACCCAATCCGGTTGGGTTGAGCAAGCAACCTGAATATCCCGTATCCAAGGATCAGGATGCCTCCAATGAGGCTCAGCCATTGCATCGATCGACTCATGATTTTACCTCCCTGGGTCCGACAAAATTCGGATGGACCGGACACATTCCCCTATTAGACTCGAAATGGCCGGGCAGAGTTTACGATACGTAGCGATTTTTTGCTGAAAACGCAAAATAAAAGAGGCCTCGCCGGAAGATCCACCCACACCGGTTCGCAACAGTAACCCGGTAGCAGAGTTTGCTCCAAATTCAGGTCAAACACAACGAATTATCGGTGCAGATGAATCCCGGGTCAAGGGTGAAGAGCAGGGAGCAAGGAGCGGGGAGCAAGGAGCGGGGAGCGGGGAGCGGGGAGCAATGGAGCGCTGCAAGGGGAGCGGGACCCGGTTCCCGGTTTCCGCTTGAAACGGAAAATCCGAGACGGGAAAGTCTATTGACAACCGGGTCAACAAATCAATAATAAGAGAGCAGCGCGCCTGTAGCTCAGTTGGATAGAGCAACGGACTTCTAATCCGTAGGTCGCAGGTTCGAATCCTGCCAGGCGTATAGGTAGTTACAAGAAATCGGACAGTCAATAGCAAATCAGACTCAAATCTTTACCGGAAGGAAAGCGAGCAGGTAATGGAGGTCGTTTTGGATCAGATGCAGGACCTTTGTTATCCCAACGACGACATTCCAATCAGGGCGACGCCATACTAATTGAATGCAGAAAGATTGCGCCGCTGAGTGGCCAAACCCATCATCAATCCGACGCAACATCACCTATCTAAACCGGAAAGCGGCTATCTGCCATGGTCGATGAAAAACGCTTCGAGGCCGTGGCGTGTCGTACCGCCGTTTTTCAGGTAGACGTGACCGGTAAGACGCGCATAGTTGTCCGGGTCGGACCCGATGACATAAGTTCCTTCGTAAGCCCGGCCTCCCTGGACGAAGCTGATTCTAAGGACTTTGGTTTCTCCCAAGGCAGCGGTCTCTATGACGCCGCTCCCCTCCGTCCTTCGCCCGTCGATCATGCGTATTACCTGTAGACGATCGTGACTCTTTCTGAGTACTATTTTCCCAGTAAAAGTACGGTCCGAGTCGGGCCATCGCCCTACGATCTCCTACTGCCCGTCCAAGAAATCGTAGAGGGAGTCACTTTCAGTGTTTCCGGCCCAGCCTTCGGATATGAGGATTGGAACGAAAGACAGGAGCAGCAGCCCCTTCAGTATGAAGCTAAGAAAACTAATGCGGAGAAAGCCCTTGATCGTGGCGAAGGTCCGTTCATGCCGGCTTTGGTGGGCATAGCAGGGCGCCGTGGACTTTATATCGGAAGTCTGCGCCATCGGAACAGCCACCCCGCATTAACTCCTGCCCTGTCTCGACGTACGGGCTAAAGGAAAAACTGCAACTGAAACATGTTAAAATTCGCCAAGTGTTTATTGTAAAAGTACACGCATCGAGCCGCGAATGCAAGTCGCGAGGGAGTATTCGGCTTTGAGTATTCGGGAAGTATCTTTCCAAGGTTCTGATGGACAATCATACATACGTGTATTACTAGCTTAGTGTGTCCGCGAAGCTGGGGCCGGGTCAGGACTGGAACCGGCATTGAACGGACCGTGTGAGACGAGTATGTGTCAAGGAGGAGAAACAAAGAATGGCGAACTTTCTATTTGTGCTGAGTAAAGACGATACCGAGCCGGCGACCAGGTGTTTTCAACTGGCCAAAATCGCTCATTCCAAGGGCCACAACGTAAATATTTTTCTGGTAGACGGCGGCGTCTTGTGGGCTGACCGGACGAGAGATTTCAGCGCCAAAACCTTGACGGGTGATTGTCCGAATGACTTCCTGCCCTACCTTGTCGAAAGTCAAGTGTTCATAGGAGTCTGAATTCCCTGCGCAAACGCCCGTCAGGTTGACGAGGCGAAGTTTTTTCCGAACATGGCCCTGGACGGCGGACCTCATTTGATCGACCTTGCCGCCGAAGCGAAGGTCTTCAACTTTTGATCGCGCAATCCAACGTTCCCCGCTGTTGGACACCGCCGGAAAAGCTTGGCTCCTGCCGCCCGGTCCGTTCGAGCGGAAGGATTTCTTCTCGCTTTGTTTTGATGTGCGCAGCCTCGGTGCAATCGGGGCAGGAGCGAACAAATGGGACCGGAATATTTCTGGTACGGTGGTATGTGAATAAGAGGTATGCCAGGGGTGAGATCACCAGAGAGGAATTCGAGCAAATAAAGAGAGACATCTTGACTTAGGATTAATATGACAATGGAAACCACGTTTACTCCGGAAGACAGAAGACGGATTAAAGCGGGTATCGGCGAAAAATACAGAAAAGTCGCCATCAGTCCGGAAGGCGCCTTCAAATACCCTACCGGGCGCGCCGGGCTCGAGGGTCAGAGCTATGACCGGAGATCACCAAGGCACTGCCTGAAGATGTCCTTGCCTCTTATTGCGGTGTCGGGAATCCGTTCTCCCTCGGCCCGGTCCGGCAGGGTGAGTCATCCTGGATATAGGTTGCGGCGCCGGGGTGGATACGATTGTGGCTGCCATTATGGCCGGTCCTGAAGGCAGAGTGGTCGGCATCGATCTCACGCCCGAGATGCTGGAGCGGGCAAGAGAAAACTTGAGGAAGAGCCTCACTTGAGAAATGTAGCTTTTCAGGAGGGTTCCGCCGAGGAACTGCCCTTCCCGGAAGCAAGCTTCGATGCGGTGATCTCGAACGGGGTTTTCAATCTTGTGCCAGATAAGGTAAGAGCTCTCAAAGAGGTGCGCAGAGTGCTGAAGCCCAACGGACGCTTCATGCTGGCAGATCAGGTGCTGACAATCGAACAGCCGGCCGACACCAGGTCCATGGTTGAAAACTGGGCCGGGTGACAGGGAGGGGCCATACCGGGAAAGGATTTCCTGGCCATGATGCGTGAGGCGGGATTCACGGATGCCGAACTGGTCGCCGAAACCGGCTTCAATAGTTCGCCGGTAACCAGAGGGGTCTTGTTCAGGGCTAAAAGGCCCGCGATTTCGAAGTGAGGAGAAGTTGACCGCGCCTGATGAACCCATCGGCATTTTGCTTTTTCTGGCCCGGGGCTTCGAGGACCTTGAAGCTATAGCCGTCCTTGACGTATTCGGCTGGACTCAATACCGGGAGGAGATGCGCAAGGCCTCCGTCACCACGGCCGGATTCCATGAGGTTGTCGGCAGCCGGTTCGGCGTCCAGATCAGGCCGGACCTCCTGATATCGGAAATAGACCCCGCAAAGTACCACGCCCTAGTTTTGCCGGGCGGTTTTTACAGCCACGGCTACGATGAGGCCGACGATCCGAGAATTCATCAGCTTGCCCGCGCGATACACAGCGCCGGCGGCTGCATAGCCGCCATGTGCGTTGGAATATTGCCGATCGCCAATGCCGGTCTCCTAAAGGGAAGAAAAGCTACAACGTATCCCTACAGCAGGAATCATGACAACGTAGGAAGGCTCAGGGCGGCGGGCGCCCAAGTGGTCGACAGGCCGGTTGTCATGGACGATCGGATTATTTCCTGCAAAGGTCCGGGGGCATCCATCGAGGTAGCCTTCCTACTAATGGAATGCCTCATGGGAGCTGAAACGGCGAGGAAAGTCCGTCAATACATGATTTGTTGACCGCCTCTGAGTGTTCCTTCTTGATACGAAAGATAATGCGTTTATGACACGGTTTCTTCCGCCAGAATGATCTAACCACCCGCCCTTCCAAGGTTTTTTCCCACCGGCAGGCCTCTTTCACCACCCCGCTCCCGACGCCCGCACACGGTCGAAAACTTCACGACGGCCTCTTTTTTGCGGGGATTTTCCAAATTTAGTATTGACATTCCAGGTGATTAACATATAAATAAACACTATTATGCTAATTGAATTACCGGAGTCTCCTCGTACATCGTTTGTGATGAGCGCCGTCCGCATGGCGACTGCAACGGAAGTAGCCCCCGGCCCGGCTTAAAACAGGATGGATGATTGTCTATGGAAAAGCTAGCCCGAGAAAAGCCGTTAGATGACCTCGATGTAGCGAAGAGAGGTGAGGAATATCCTGCAGCGGCGGAGCAGGAGGCGAATGGTGCTGCGCGACGAGCACTTCCAGACGGTCGCTTTTCTGGCCAAGAGCCTTTCGGATGAGAACCGGCTGCGGATTCTTCTCTGCGTGAGCAACGGGAAGAAATCCGTCTCGAGCATCGTTGAGGAACTCGGTCTCTCTCAGCCCCTTGTCTCCCATCACCTGAAGGAACTCAAGCGATCTCTGCTGGTCAAGATCGAGCGCAACGGCCCTTTCATCTATTACGAACTGGTTGACCCGAGAATCCTCGATGTCGTTCGAACGCTGAGCACTGTGGCAACAGATCTGTTGACCGCAAGGAAGACCTTTTGAGAGACGAGGGAGGTGATCTGATCCATATGGAAGAGATGCTGAAAATAGTTGGCCGCATGGACCCGGAGGAAGCGCTGGCCGAGATATCCAAGGTCTTGAAAGTGCTTTTCTCGGCTTTGGGTGAAGAGGCGCGTTCGCAATTCCTGTGGGACCTCATGGGAGAATCCAGAGGCGACAAGGTATCGAGCCTGGTCCATCTCTGACTGGCCGAGTGCATGGGCGAAGGTGTCGACCCGACGCAGATGTGCCAGAGACTGGTGGATAAGGTGGCTCAGTCAAAGCAGCTTATGGCGATGACCGACCCGGATCTTCTGGTGCTTTTCGAAGACTGGTTTGAAGAACTGGAAGAGGAGATCATCTCACTTGTCAGTAAGCATGGCCCTCTCAATCCGGAGGAACTTGCCGAAAAGACTGGACTCTCCCTGAGAGGGGCAACATTTCTTCTCTCAAAGCTCAAACGTGAGGGAAAGCTGTAGAACTTGAACAGCTTTCATTCAGCAGGAAAGGTCTTTTTATGCAGAACAAGAAAACGACATTCATAGCCCTTGTGGCGGTACTGCTCACGGTCGGGGCCCTCTGGTTCACCAATCGCGCCGTTACTCCCAAGCAGGCTACATGGGATGATGTCTTGGCCGAAGCGAAAGCCGGAGGCTACAAGATCATCACCACCGAGGAGCTTGTCCGAGCGCTATCAGAAGGATGCCAAAAGCCTTCTTCTGGTGGACACCCGCCAGGAGTGGGAGTACCGGACAGGGCATCTCAAGGGAGCGGTGAACTTTCCCATGGAGCCGACCTGCGTGGTCGAGATGGCGCAAGGCATCGGCGCTCGAAACCTTCCTGGGGCCGGATAAGGATCGCACCGTCATCTTCTACTGAGCGGGCCTCACATGAGTCCGCAGCGACTCGGCGGCCCGTGTGGCCGTAAAACTCGGCTATAAAAACGTCTATCGCGATCCCATACGGCTATCCTGAATGGCAGGGAAGAGGCATGCCCGTTGAGAGCGCCCCTGCCGGTCTTGCTCAAACCAGCGAAGAACCCAAAGCGCCGGGACCTCTCTACGGCTGGGCCATGATCTGGACCCTTCTGGGCATCTTTGCAGGCGGCATGGCCTTAAACCTCACTCCGTGCGTCTACCCCCTGATCCCCATCACCGTCTCCTATTTTGGCGGCCAGGCCGCAAAGGGAGGAGAAGGCCAGGGAAAGCTCGTCGCGCACGGTCTGTGTTACATGATGGGTCTTGCGGTCACCAACTCGGTGCTCGGGGTGGTTGCCTCCCTGACAGGCGGCCTCATGGGAGCGATGCTCCAAAATCCCATCGTCCTTATTGTCGTGGCGGCGGTTCTGGTCTTTTTTGCAACGAGCCTCTTCGGGCTGTGGGAGATGCGCCTTCCAAGCGGCCTCACCCAGGCTGCCGCAAAATCCTACACGGGCTACTTCGGAAGCCTCTTTATGGGGCTGACCCTCGGGGTGGTTGCAGCTCCCTGCATCGGCCCTTTCGTGCTGGGACTTCTCACCTGGGTTGCGAGCATGGGAAGCCCATGGCTGGGATTTCTGATCTTCTTCACCTTGAGTCTGGGTCTGGGACTGCCGCTCTTCCTGCTTGCCATGTTCTCAGGGCAACTGGAAAAACTCCCCCGCTCGGGCGGCTGGATGATCTGGGTAAGAAAGCTCATGGGCTGGGTCCTGGTCGGAATGGCCGTTCATTTCATAAGGCCTGTTCTCCCCGGTCACTGGGGAACCATTCTGCTTGCCCTTGTCGCCCTGGCCGCAGGACTGCACCTTGGGTGGATTGACAAAAACCAGGCCAACTTCCGGGCTTTCCCCTGGCTTAAGAGCGGCAGTCGGCGTAGCTTGCCTGGTTCTGGCCACTTTCCTCGTCACGTCGTGGGCGATGCAAGGACCCGGCGTTACCTGGAAGCCCTATTCGGAAGAAATCCTGAAGGAGGCCCAGAACCTGAAACAAGCCGGTCATCATCGATTTCTACGCCACATGGTGCACTCCGTGCCGTGAGCTCGAGGAAGTCACCTTCCACGATGCCTCGGTCGTAAAGCAGGCGGAAAGTGACTTTGTCATGGTCAAGGTGGATGTGACCAAGGGCGGCAACCCGGTTTATGAACGATTGCTGCAGCAATATGAGGTTAAAGGGCGTTCCGACCATCGTGTTTCTGGATACCGGACGGCAAGGAAAGGCAGGATCTGCGCCTGGTGGATTATCTCCCGCCCGATCAGTTCCTGGGCCGTATGGCGGAGCTCAAAAAAAACGGCAGCTAGAACAGGAAAGGAGAGAAGTCATGCTGAAGGTGAGATTTTTCCTGAATGAACCCAATGGAAAGCCGTGAAAGAATTTCAACGAGATGATGCCCAGGTTGGGCGAAAAGTACAAGGATATTGAGATCGAGGTCACGTCCAAACCCATCGCGGAATACCAGATGCGATGAGTACTTCGAACTGGATCTGCCGGTTGCTCCGGCCGTCATGGTGGGGGAGGAGATCGTGGTCGAAGGCTCCAACGTTTCACAGGATAAGGTGGAAGCGGTCATCTGCCGCTGTTTGGGACTTCCCGAACCGGAACCTGAGAAAGAAGGGAATCCTTGGGCGACTCTTGGGGAAATAGTGTCAGATCCGGGGCTTGGTGGGACCGACCAGCCGGCCAGGCCGCTGCCTTGAGCCCTGCGCGGTTGAATTTCAGTCCGGCTCTGTACGAATGGCTGCGAAACAACGGTCGATCGGCTATCAGATCATGTAGGGAGAAGAATATGCTGAAGGTGAGATTTTTCGTAAACGAGCCCGGCGGTAAGCCCTGAAGGCATTTTCGCTGAAATAATCCCCAGGTTGGGGGAAAAGTATCAAGTGGAAATCGAGACCATATCCAAACCCAATCAGGACTATCGTACCGAGGAATACGCCAGGCTGGGACTGCCGTTGGCGCCGGCCATCATGGTGGGAGATGAATTGGTCGTGCAGGGTTGCGATGTTGACGAAGATAAGCTGGAGGCGGCCATTTGCCGTCATCTGGGACTTCCCGAACCGGAGCCGCAGAAAAAAGGAATTCTGGATCGGCTGTTCAAATAAGAGGCGCCCGAGGCTGAAAGGTCGAATCTCATGGAACCTCAAAAAGAACGCGGGGGGACCGCTACAATAACAGCGATGGAAATCTTCCATGAGCGCTGAGATAAAGATACGCCTTGCATGCTTCTTTGGCGCCTTCGCCGTGGTGGCGCTCTTCGAAATCCTTTCGCCCCGCCGCGCTTTGACCGTTTCCAAGGGCGCCAGGTGGCTCACCAATCTTGCGATCATCGCTCTCAATCCCCTCTCGGTGCGTCTGGCATTCCCTATCCTTCCCGTTGGAATGGCCCTTCTGGCGTACGAGCGCCAATGGGGACTGCTGAACAACATCGATGCCCCTTACTGGCTCAAAGCGGCCATCGGCGTGATCGCACTCGATTTTTCCATCTACCTTCAGCATGTCCTTCACCATGCCGTTCCGGTTCTTTGGCGCTTGCACATGGTGCACCATTCCGACCTTGACTATGACCTAACCACCGGGCTGCGGTTCCACCCGATTGAGATCGCCGTGTCCATGGGAATCAAGCTCATGACTGTGGCGGCGCTTGGTCCTCCCGCCCTTGCCGTAATGATCTTCGAAACGGCTCTCAACGCCACATCCATGTTCAACCACAGCAATATTCGCATACCCTTGGGCGCCGACCGGATCATCCGGCTTTTCGTTGTGACGCCGGACATGCACCGGGTGCACCATTCGGTGATCATACGTGAGACCAACAGCAACTACGGCTTCAATCTGCCCTGGTGGGACCGGCTTTTGGGAACATACAAGGACCAACCGGACAAGGGCCACGAAGGAACAGTTATCGGGCTTTCCCAGTTTCGCGACCAGAAACTGCTGACCTTGCCAAGGCTGCTCATTCTTCCCTTTGTTGGAGATCCAGGCGGGACGCCCATAAACCGGCACTGACGAGGACTCGCCACCCAGCCCCATACTTTGTATATGTCCGCCCGCAGCTATTTTTTGGAAAAGGCGTTCGCCAGACTGTTGTCGATGACGTAGATGCACACCTCTTTTGCGCCCTGCTCGGTGTAGCCGTATTTGGCGTTGAGATTGCCCATGAGTTGGGTGACGTCTTCGCGGATGCGCTTATCGTAGGATTTGAACTCCTCCTTGTGGTAGTCCTTGATGGCGTTTCGGAAATTATCGTTCTTGAGGAACGGATCGAGCACGTTTTCCTTAAGGTTGTGGATGTACCTGTTGTAGAGCGACTGGTAGAGTTGCGTCTCGCATATCTTTTTGCCGTCGACCATCATCTCCTGGGTCAGGGTGCTCGATGCATACTGGTTTTGTCTCTCCTGGCGGAAATTCATGCGTTGGACGGCCGTGGAGTCCGCCCCCAGGATGCGGCGCTCGACGCCCTCAAAGAAGTCTTCGGTGATCTCGATCTCTTCGCCGGTGAAGATACATTTTTCGGTGCGCCCGCATTCGAAGTTCACGGCGAACAGGTAGTTTTGTATCTCCCTGGAGATATTCTCTTCGTTGTAATAATAGAGCGCTTCCTTGACCTCCTGGAGCACCGTGTAATTGTATTGCCACACGAGGGAATCGAGGAACCCCTCCGGTATTAGTCCTCCCGAGCCGTTGCGGAACTTGTTGAAAAATCCGCACACCATGGCCATGGTGATGATCTTGCCCTTCTTGGCGTAGGCGGAGTAGAATTCACTGAATATCTTGATCGAGTCCCTTCCGGTAAAGCCTTTGTCGCCCTCGGTCTCGGACTCCGCGATGATTCTTCTGCGCCTCTTGGCGGTGAAATTTTTCCTGTCCTCTTCGGAGAGCCATGAGGGGATGAGGCCCGTGTAAATGTCCATCTTGAGCAGGAGCAGATTCCGGTCGCAGTAGAGCTTGTACTTGCCCGGATCGGGTATCCACTCCTCCATGCCCGCCGACCTGGGGCTGAGCCGTGAGGAGATGATGACTTTGGCCAGATTGTCGAGGACCCCGGGAGAAAATAACGCTGGATATGGTCTCCGAAGACATTTCTGAATATCTTCACCTCCGTGTTGTAATCAAGGACGTAGGGGATTTTTATATTCGTGATGCGGTCTGAAAAAGACTGGGTGTCGGAGATATTCTGCTTGTCTTCCGGGTTCATGAGAGCAAGGAAAAGCGAGTTGACGTCTTCCTCTATGTCCTCGACCTTGTGGACCCCCTCGCTGATGATCCCGTGCAGGTTTGCGAACCTTTCCGTGTTGTTGGACTTGATGTCCATGAGCGCATATATGCCGTTATTGGTTTTTGCATAGCGCGAGTACATGTAAGGGACCCTGTTGCTGTCGCGCAGCAGGGCGTTCAACTGGCTTTGGAGCAGTTGGTTGGACAGCACGTGGGTTTTCGATATCCTGTCGCCGGGGTTGAATACGCTGATTCCCTCTCCCAGCCTTCTGTCGAAGAGGTATCTGCGGGCAAAGACCATGTCGTAGACCTTCGAAGGGGAATCGAGCGTATCGAGAAGGGTCTGGTAGAGCGAGAGGCAGACAGTGCACGGATTGTCTTTGAAGACCCATTCGTACTGTTTTTCCTTGAAAAGTTTGCGCTTGAATTGCTCATCGGTTATCAACTCGTCGAAGAAGTCCCTGCGGTATGCTTTCGGGATCAGCAGGAAGGGATTATCGTGGCTGGGGCATGGGACCTCGAGAAACTCCTTGCCGGCCTGTGCAAAGATGCTTTCCTTGACCTCGGGGAGTTCGCCCACGCAGGATTTGTCCGCAAGGTTGCGGAGCTGGCAAATGAGATTGCTTGCGTCCGAAGCGCCGCCATCTCCGAGTTCCTTTCGATCCAGGCGCCAGACGATCTCGTAGGTGGCGCCCTGTTCGGTCTTGGAGTATTGCTCGAACTTCATTAGCAGATTGTTGAGGAAAGTGCTCTTTCCGCAACCGTGCGGTCCTTCCAGTATGTATATCCTGTTTTGCCGGATTCCCCTGCGGAACGTGTTGACGTGGCTTATCAGTCTGTTTGCGAAGAGCCTGTCGGCGAAAAAGGGCTGGTCGGTTCCCTCCACAAACAGGCGGCTCGTGTCGTAGTAGACGAAGTCGATCGATTCGGGATCGTCGGGATATTCGTTTACACCCTCGCCCACATAGCTGTACATCATGTCATAGAACATCTGGAAGATATTGCGAAAGACCAGTCTGGGCGACTTGCCCAAAAGGTCCGTGAATTCGGGGAAGGTTAGCGGCGCGCGCTGCTCGCGCTCTTTTATCTTCCGGCACAGGTGCGTCATGGAGGAATCTCTAATAGTCATGGCCGAGGCTTCCATTACAGGATCTCCTTTGAAATCTTTCTGTCCTTCATGGTGTAGAGGACCCTTCGCTCAGCCGGTTCATTGCCCGAGTCGGCAGAGTGCGCGCCGTAGCCGTTGGTCCTGGACTCCGAGCTGGCTTCGACCAGTTCGGTGGTCTCGAGCTTGACCGCCCCGCCCCACAGGTATTCGATGCCCAGCATGGTATTGGGAATGAATTCCGGCACGAGCTGCTTACCCTCGAAATGGTGGATGAGATAGATACAGCTCTCGTCCGTCCGTTTTTCTTCGACTTCGATAAAAGGAGGGTGATAGAGGGAATCGAGCAGCATCTGCCTGTATTTTTCGGCGCTCCTGCTCTGGACGAAGTATTCCCACACCCCCTTGGGGCTGTTCAGGCGTTTGCCGACGACGAAAAGCTTGTGCCGGTCCACGAAATCCTGATCGACGAAGGTATTGATGAACAGGAAGTCGTTGAACTCCTGCCGGACTTTGAACACATGGTCGGGGCCCGAGCCCGGTTTTTGCGTCGAAATCCCGCCGCTGCCGCACGTTTTGGATTCTCTGGAAATCGTAGGAGAGCTTTCCCTTTTCGGCCATCTGCTCGATATGCTCAAAGAGCCTCATGCCCAGCGCATACGGGTTGATCCCCACCCGGGGCAGTGCGGTCACCATGGCGTTTATGCGCGCAAACCCCACCTCGTTGCCCTTTATCCTGTCGTCTTTAAGAAACAGCTTCTCATGCCAGTAGCTCGCCCAGCCTTCGTTGAGAATCTTGGTCCTGATCTGGGGCTGGAAAAACAGGGAGGTCTTTCGCACGATCTGCATGACCGACTCCATCCATCGGTTTTCGTCCCTGCGCAGGAATGAGGAGTTTTCCTGCAAGTACTGAAGCAGATCGCTTGAGCCCCGGTTTTCCTGTTTTTTACTCACTGACGAAGAGCGCATCGAATTCGGGATAGCGTTTGGCCACATGCGAAAAAAAGACGCTTTCCGCCATGTCGCCGCACTGCCTTATCGCCTCGTTGTAGCGGTCCACTTCTTTAAGGTACTCGGTGAGGCTCACGTTTCGGATGGTTTGCAGAAAGACGTCGAAGTAGAAGTCGAGCCGCTTTGACGTCTTCATCTCCGCAGGCCGGCTCGAATCGGACATCTCGCCGTAGAAGCCCACCAGGTTATCGATGCTGCGGCTGAACTCGATCACGTAGTCCAGCCAGCGCCCCTTCTCCGAACGGAGCATGGCGATGGTGGACTTGTCTGAAAGGGCCTGGCCGGCGAAATCCCGGTCCCAGGTGTGCTCGAAGAACATGTTGTTCTGAAAGAAATCGATATGAGCGAGCACGTGGTAGAAGATCATGACGTTGAGCCAGTCCGGGTTGTTGTCGTTATAAAAGGAGATAGCCGGGCTGGTGTTTATCACGGTCTCATAAGGATTATTGGGATAGAGATCGTACCTTCCCTTTTCCCTTAGGACTTCGACATCATGGACCCAGTAGTCGTAGAGCGAGGGAATCATGTTTTTCGGGCTGAGTTCGAGGAGGTCCCGGTTGGTCACGATGTATTCGAGCGTCTCGTCGTGGAACCGCAGCCCGGCTTCTCGAGCCCGCTCCTTGCACCCTTCCATGATCCGTTTGGTGTGTTGGTCGATCAGTTCCATCGCGGTCTCCAAAGACTAAAAGCGATTCACCGCAGAGCACGCAGAGAACGCAGAGAAAAACCTGAGAAAACAATCTTCATAGATCATTGACCAAGCGGCGTATACCTCGCCGGAGTTCAGTCACATTGAAATTGATAAGCAATCCGACCTTCAAACCAGAGAGTTTCAAGTATGATAGAAGCTGCGCTTCGTGGATCGGCTCCAGTTTTTCCACAGCTTTCAATTCAACGATGACCTGGCCTTCGACCAGCAAGTCGATCCGGTATCCACACTCAAGATGCACCCCACGATAGGTAACGGGCAGGGCCTTTTGTCTCTCCGTTTTCATTCCCCGTTCATCGAGTTCATACAACATGCATGCTTCGTACGTAGATTCCAGCAGACCGGGGCCGAGAGCCCCATGAACCGCTATGGCGGCCCCAATGACAATCTCAGTGATCGTGTTCAGTTCCATTGTCATTTCTTGTCTTCTCAGTTTTTCCTCTGCGTTCTCTGCGTACTCTGCGGTGAAATGCTTTTCCCTGAGGTGAAATGCTTTTCGCTCTCAGGAAAGCAACTTTTTCATGCCGTCTATGAGACGCACCTCGGTCGCGTTTTCGCCGACCGAATCCATGCGGATGCCCCGGGGTGTTCTTCAAGCAGGCGGGAGTTCGCCATGTACCTCTCCACCACCGTTCCGTCCGCCTGCTCGGAAGTTGCGACTATGGTGATTCCGATCCTGTTGGTGAACGCCAGGATCTTTTCGATCTCCGGTATCGTCTGGCTTCCATCCGAGTCCCAGTCGTCGCCGTCAGTGCCCTGGAATACGTAGATGTTGTAGTCGCTGGCAAGACTTTCAGACTCGACGATTTCATTGACCAGCCGGTAGGCGGATGCGACGCGTGTGCCGCCCGCCACATTCGAGCTGTAGTAGGTGTAGAAGTCGGTGACTTCCTTTGCTTCGGTATCGTGCAGGATGAACCGGGTTTCGACCCGCTTCTCGTACTGGTAGAGGAGCCAGCTATAGATCAGGATGTGCTGGGTCACGACCACTTCGGTGGGCTTGCCCGCCATGGAGCCCGAGTAATCCCGAAGGAAAAACACCATGGCCTGTGAGTCATAGTCCTTCTCCTTGGAAAGGATTCGGTAGACTTTGTCGCGCGGCGCCACCAGCAGCCCGGTTGGGTCGATATCGTCCCAAGAACTTATTCTGTGCAGACCGATATTGGTTTCGATGATCTTTCGAAGGGTGGCTTTCTTGTCCAGGAACTGCCCTACGCCCTTGTGCCTGTCGGTGAGGTCGTAGGTGTAGCGGGTCAGCGACCGTTTCTTTCCCTTGTCCTTGAGTTCGGGCAGTTCGAACTTTTCGCTGAGTATGCGCCCGAGGTCGTAGGCGCTGGATTCTATTTCATGCTCGGCGCCTTCCCCCTGGCCCGCGCCGGTCCCGGAGCCTTCCGCGCCATGAACGGGCTCTTCTCCGATGACTTCGCCTTCCTTGCCCTCGCCCGTTCCGCCCGATGATCCCCCTTCGCCTCCCGGTTCGCTTCGCCGCACGTCATGAATGAATTTTTCCTCGACCGTGGTGGGCACCAGGATGATCTTTCCCTTGCCGCCGCGGCCGGGCTTGACCAGCCTTCCTATGCGAATCTTGCGCGGAAAGCCGTCCTTTTCCCGCAGCTTGTCCCGTTCCAGCAGGTCGTCGATCGCGCTGAGGCTATAGACGTAGTTGCTCCCGGACATGCCGCGCCCTGAAGAAAAACCATGTCGCCCCGGCCGTAGATGCTCTCCCCGGCCATGTATGAAAGCGACTTGGCCCCGCTTCTCTTCCCGCGGCGGATTTCCGTGGGCCTGACCTTCGGTCTCCCGGATATCCTTTTCCATGGCATTCTACCGCTCACTTCTTGTCCAGTACGGGCCAAGCCTGGCTTCACTGTTCCTGACGCTAGGCCCTAGCTACTTCACGCTCACGCTCACTCTCACTGCATGCTAGTTCTCGTCGTTTTTCGTGCAAAAGTATTCCACGGTCTTTTGCGCGCAGGTCTGGCAGTAGCCGAGCTTGTCCAGCATGGTGTTGATGATCCGGTCGTAGAGCTTCTGGTTTTCCTCGTTGGTGCGGTTTGCCAGGGCGCCGATGAGGCTGCCCGCTCCCGCGATGTCGGATTTCAGTCTCACGTCCGTCACCGCTTTGACCAGTTCGAGGTTGTCCATGAAATCGTAGTCGCGGTCGGTCGACATCTTCTGTCCGTAGATCTTTCTGATGGAGGTCCTGAACGACTCGCGCTGTTCCCTGCTCTTGAGGCCGAGCCTGTCTTCGACGCTCTGAATGTAGCGCTCGTCGATCTTCAGGGCCTTGAGCTCGCCGGTCTGCGGGTTTTTGTATTTCCACATCTTGTCCGGTCCGAGGTTTTCCGCGTCGATGCCTATGATCATGTTCACGTAGTTCATCACGTCCTTGCGGATGGCGTGCGGCTCATCCATGTAGGCGTTGAACATCTCGGTCATGATCCTTTCGCGGTAGAGCCCCCTGGCGATCTTGAGGTCTTCGAGGTACTTGGCCCTGTCGTTGGCCTCGGGAACATAGTCCAGGACGATGCGTTCCAGGGACTTGAAGATGTCGTAGGCAAACATGCACTGTCCTTCGTTGGTCTCGGAGGTCTCCATCAGCAGCTGGATGGCCCTGCCCAGGTTCCTCTGGCCCAGTCCCTTCTGGCCGAACCTCTTGGTGATGTCCGGTTCGTGGTTGAGCGTATCGATCACCTCGGCCAGGGTCTTGATGCTCTTCTCTCCGGCCACCTCCCCGGCGGACAGCTTCATCATTTCGATGGGGGTGAGCTTTTCCGACCTGGGCAGCCTGCGTCAGCACCACCGCCACGGACGCCGCGTAGTTGAGGTTGGGGTCCTGGTGGAGCTGCTCTTTGGTCAGCGTGGTCTTGGCCTCGCTTCCGATGGCGTAGGCGGTCAGCTGTTCCTGCAGCCGGTAGTCGGTATTGTGGGCCACGTAGCAGATCCTGCACCGGTCCACGATGGGCGCCTCTTCCTTTTCGGCCAGAAACCGGTTGAACTCGGAGTTGTTGCTCGTGGCGATGATCAGCGTGTCGATGGGCCACCGGAAACCGTCGATTTCGATGTTGCGGTTCTGAATGACCCCCAGGTAGACCTGCACGAGGTCCTTTTTGTTCTTGAATATTTCGTCGCTGAAATGGATTCCTCCGCCCGCCACTCGCGCCAGCGCCCCTCGTCTGAGGTCGAAGCGGTAGGGATTGTTCGGGTCCGAGATGTGGAGCAGCCGCTGGATGGATTCCTCTCCCAGCAGGTCCACGGCCGAGGAGGTTATCTTGTCCTTGGCCGAGTACTTCCCGGTCACGGTCCCCATGCTTTCGCTAAGAGGTACGGGAACGACCTCGAAGAAGCTCAAAAGCTTTTCCCGGTCGCCCTGGCAGTAGTTCCTGATGTCGTTGAGGATATAGTCGCTGCACGCGCCAAGAGGCCGGTAGTTGTGGTAGAGCCTGTCGATCTGCTGGTCCGAGAAACCTCCCGAGTCGGCGAGAAACTCTTTGCTCTCCTCCCGGGATTCGAGCAGATTCATGGCCAGGATCATCGGGTCTTCGAAGGTCTGCGACTGGATGGTCTTTATCTTGCCGTAGCCGCCGAGTTTGTCCAGGTTCTTGAAATTGAACGTGTATCTTCGGTTTTCCGCGACTGGCCAGAAACTGCCTGTAGAGCGTGCACAGGTAGTCGACAAAGAAGGTCTTGCCGTTTCCCGGCTCCCCCACCAGCACGAAGGCCATCTCCCGCGACGATCCGCCTTCGGCCGCATCCTTGACGAAGGATACGAAGCTGTTGACTTCGTCGTACATCCCGATGACGTGTTTTGTCGCTGATCCTGAAGATCCGGAAATCATACGTGCTCTTGCCGTTGACCAGCACCTTCTCGATGGCCGCCGATTCGTTGAGGATCATCCTGGCCACCGCCTGGTATGCATTCTCGAAACGCCTTTTCCCATCCCTCACCTGTCGGAGATGGTGCCCTACGGATTTTGTATCGTTTGCTTCCATTTCTTTCACTCCAAACTGGGTGGTGAAGCCCGTTGTCGGATATCAGGAGAGAACCAGCCTTTGGGCGGATAACGGGTGCAAGCAGCATACCACGGCGGCGGAACCTCTTTAAAAAATAGTTCCTGAAAAGGAAATATTCTCCGAATCGGCTTCCCACCAAGATGGAGGCCGCTCTGACCACAGATCCCTCGAGCAAACGGCCGAGTCCAACACGCCCCCGGATTCACAGTCCGGACCATTAAGTGACAAGACCCTGACATGCTCTAAATTTTTGAAGGTTTCAGCGCTATAAGCAGTGATTCACCAGATGTCATAAAGACGACCGGAGGTGTTCATGTAATTCGAGCCGTGCCGGGCATGAAAGAGGCGTTTATTTCAACTCGCTTAAGATTTGACGGCGTCCAGGCTTTGACGATGAAGGGCCTGCCTTCCTGGTCCAGGGACCACACGCAGAAGATATTGTAGTCGGAATGGGGATCTCAGGAGAGTAGCCGGAGAAATATTTGGCCCCTCTCAGTCAGGCTGCCAGCTTGAATCTTATTCGCAATACTCCCCATCGAAGCTGGCCGATATCACCCGGAACCGGCCGAGTTCTTTTGTTGATTTTACGTGCGGGCCTTTACACGGACAGGCGTCATAGTCGCCTATCCTGACTATTCGAATTGTGTCGCCGGCCGTCTCCGGCAGGCGATCGAGATTGAAAACCCTTTCAGCCTCACGCCTCGAGATGAATTCTTCCCAAACAGGCAAATCGGCCTCAATGATCTCGTTCACTCTGTTTTGAAGTTGTTCAACTTCGATTGCCGCCAAGTTCCGCTCAAAATGATAATCGCCTTTTGATTTCTTCTTTTCGATATGCGCGCTGAAGCACCGCTTGCAGCCAAACATCCTGATCATGGTTTGATTAATAATGTGCTCGGCCGAGTGCATGCGCGGGTCAAACAGCTTTTCATTCATCTACTCTCGATTCCCTCATAGGCAAGACTTGCACCGACTTGCGTTCCTGATGGTTCAAACTGAACAAACTTTCCCCGCGCTTTTGACCGGGCCATGGACATGAGGGCGTCAACTCTCGGGGACATGACCATCACGGAGACGTAGAATCCGGGAAGGTAATCGGGCAGGACCGGAATATCAATCAATTCGGCGCGGCCTTGGCCGTGTCGGTCATGAAGAGGCTCAGTATCGCTAAAAGCCCGATCAGAACTAGGCATGCCGGGATTTTCACTGCAAACTTGGACCTTTCTCCAATTGACTTTCGCTCAGACATCGGCCCCTGCACCGTCAATGTATTCAGACCCGCGCCAATTTAATATACAACGATTTCACCCATATTCGCGATAAAGATTTCTCGCTTTGAATTCGCGTCCGGATTGGTGTATTTGATGATGAAGGGGTAAATTCAAAATGAGAGTATCGGTCATTCTTGCCCACCCCGACAGCGGCAGTTTCAACCACGCTATTGCGCACGCGGCGGTCGAGCAACTTCGGAGCATCGGTGGACATGAAGTGTTTTTCCATGATTTGTACAAGGAAAAATTCGATCCTCTGCTGACCAAGGGGGAAATACCTGAAAGCGCTCATGTGCCCGAGCCGATCATGAGGCATTGCAGGGAAATCGCCGAAGCCCGTGGTATTGTTGTGGTTCATCCGAACTGGTGGGGCCAGCCCCCCGCCATACTGAAAGGCTGGATCGACAGAGTGCTGCGAGCCGGCGTCGCCTACGAGTTTATCGAGGGAGATTCGGGCGAGGGAATTCCGAACGGATTGCTCAAAGCTGGAACCGCGATGGTGTTCAATACGTCCAACACCGAAACTGGAAGGGAGAAAGATGTCTTTGGCGACCCCCTGGAGACAATTTGGCGCAACTGCATCTTCGGCCTTTGCGGAGTCGCCGGCTTTTACCGCAGGACCTTCAGCGCCATTGTTACGAGCACGGCGGATCAACGCAGGCAATGGCTCGATGAGGTAAGGAGAGGCGTTGATGCGTTCTTTCCGAAAAGTTGCAATACCGCAGCTCCATACAACGATCGGCCTGACCGGATCGCCAAGCAGGAACCGGAATGACAAGAACCGGCGGTTTCCCGGAAAATCATAAGCGCACAGCGGTGATCATAGGGGCTTCATCCGGAATCGGCAAGGCTCTCGCGAGCCAACTGAGCCTTGAAGGTTGGCGGCTAGCTCTCGCCGCCAGGCGCATGGACCTTTTGGAGAAGATAGCTGCTGACTGCGGCCGCGACACGCTTATCCGGCGCGTTGATCTAACGGAAAACGAAAAAGCCGCTGCTGCAATCCAATCCCTTCTCGATGAACTCGGCACAGTCGATCTCTTCATCATAAGCGCGGGAACCGGCTACATAAATCGCGAACTCGAATGGGGCCCGGACAACGACACGCTGCTTGTCAACGTCATGGGATTCGCTTCCATGGCGCATGCGGCCATGCAGCATTTTTTGCGGCAAGGGCATGGGCATCTGGTGGGAATTTCGTCAATCGCCGCTCTGCGCGGTTTCGGCAGCAGCGCTGCTTATGGGGCTTCAAAAGCCTTCCAGTCGATTTATCTCGATGGCCTCCGCGATCTTGCCAAACGTCGCAAGCTTCCCATAACGGTAACTGAAGCACAACCCGGCTTTGTTGACACCGCCATGATGAAGGCCCCCCGTCCTTTCTGGGTCGCCTCGGCGGAAGTGGCTGCAAAACAAATCCTGCGCGCCGTCAGAAGGCGGACAAAACATGCCTACGTCACACGCCGCTGGGCTATTATCGCATGGCTGCTCAGGTTGCTGCCGCGGGCGGGGTAGGTTCAAGCATCGTCAACAAAGACCTCCCTCCTCGCCCGGACTCGACAGACGCACAGGTTTAGCTTGGC
Organism: uncultured delta proteobacterium; assembly: GCA_963727975.1. Taxonomy (GTDB): domain Bacteria; phylum Desulfobacterota; class Syntrophobacteria; order Syntrophobacterales; family Syntrophobacteraceae; genus SbD1. The sequence goes on from CAVSIN010000021.1 coordinate 118,508, forward strand.
GGAAACACTATTTTACTTGACCCGGGCGCTGCGGATCATTTAAAATGTTTTATTCTGGCTCACTTGCGGGTGTAGCTCAGTTGGTAGAGCACAAGCTTCCCAAGCTTGGGGTCGCGGGTTCGAATCCCGTCGCCCGCTCCAGGTCGAGAAGTTCCCTTCTTTTCAAGGAAGGGTTTCCCTTTTTGAGGGGGCTTGGCAAGTCCAGGCCTGCTTCGATTAGTGGATGACAACTATTCTGGATTCTGAGTTAAAGTTAGTTTCTAACTGGAATTTGAAAATTGTCGGTCTGCTAGAAGAAGTGGGTTGTATGACCCGCTTTTTTTTTGTGATCCGATCACAGGAGGCGGAAGAGGCGTAGATTGGCTCAGCAGCTAAGAAAGAAGAAGACGAACTGATCGGTCGAAATATGGAATCTTCTTGAACCGGTGATTGCCGCACAGAGGCATGGAAATACTGGAAATCGAATATCGCCGCGAATCGGCCGGGTGGGTGCTGCGCATCTTTCTTGACAGCGAGCAGGGAATATCGGTTGAGGATTGCGCTGAAATAAGCCGGATTGCGGGCGATTTGCTCGATGTTGCCGACTTGATCCAGACCCCTTACAATCTGGAGGTTTCCTCACCCGGTATCGACCGGCCGCTGCGAAAGCTCGAGCACTTTCAAAAGTATATCGGCGACATAATTGAAGTCCGGACGATATCTCCGGTACAGAACCGGCGCAACTTCAAAGGTGAACTGAAGGAGGCCTCTTCCGAGGGAGTAGTCATCGAGTGCGAGGCAAGGAGCTATTCGATACCGATGTCCCTTATCGAGCGGGCTCGGCTTTTATATTTCGAATCGATGGAGCGCAAATCGCATTGATCGGCGGTGTGAAAAAAGAATTATCTTGAATATGGAGGTAGTTTCTACTTATGGCCAGTGAACTCAAGCGGTTGATCGAGCAGGTCAGCAGAGAAAAGGGCATTGACCGCCAGACCCTGATTCACACTCTTGAAGAGGCCATCAAATCGGCCATCAGGAAGAAATACGGCTCCAAGCTGGATCTGGATGTTACCTTCAATGAGGAATACGGGGAGATCGAGGCCTTCCAGTTCAAGGAGGTCGTCGAAGAGGTAATCGATCCGGACAAGCAGGTGCTTCTCTGCAGAGGCGTTGAAGCTGGACAGCGAGAGCGAGATCGGGGACGAACTGGGCATCAGGATGGATACGGAGACTCTGGGCCGGATTGCCGCACAATCCGCCAAGCAGGTCATCATCCAGAAGATGAAGGATGCCGAGCGGGAAGTAGTCTATGACGAGTTCAAGAGGCCGCAAGGGCGAGATTGTAAACGGCATTGTCCAGAGAGTGGACAAAGGCGCCATCCTGGTCAATGTCGGGCAGGCCGAAGCCATTCTGCCTCAAAAGGAGCAGATCCCAAGGGAGGTGTTTCGGCAGGGAGACCGCATAAGATCGTATGTTCTGGATGTAAAAAAGATCAGCAAGGGCCCTCAGATCGTCCTGAGCCGGACCCATCCGCACTTTTTGATTCAGCTCTTCCATTCCGAGGTGCCCGAGATCAGCGAAGGTATCGTGAGCATCATCAGTGCGGCGCGCGAGCCGGGGTCCAGGGCGAAGATCGCGGTCATCTCGAAAGATTCCGACGTCGATCCGGTCGGCGCCTGCGTGGGGATGAAGGGAACCAGGGTTCAGAACGTGGTCCAGGAACTGCGCGGCGAAAAAATCGACATTATTCCCTGGAACATGGACCCTGCCAAATTCGTGGTAAATGGCCTCGCTCCGGCCATTATCTCCAAGGTCATCGTCGACCAGGCCAACCGGAGCATGGAAGTTATCGTGCCCGACGATCAGCTTTCGCTTGCCATCGGCAAAAGAGGCCAGAACGTGCGGCTTGCCTCCAAGCTCACCAACTGGCGAATCGACGTGAAGAGCGAGAGCCGGTACGAACGGCAGAAGCAGGCGGGCTACCAGTCGCTTCTGCGAATTCCCGGTCTTTCCTCCGAGATTGCCGACAAGCTGTATGAATCAGGGATCGGCTCTCTTGAAGAATTTCTCGAAACCTCGATGGTCGAACTGGAGGACACGACCCGTCTATCCGCTTCGACCCTGGAAATGATGAGGGTCGAGGCCCAGAAACTGCTTGACAGAAGACGAGGATGAGGGCGCCCCGGGGGGTCCGCAAGAAGAAGCCGAAGACGATCAGGAGTTGGAGCTTCAGGACCAGCAGGCGCCGGAGAGTCCTCCGGATGGCCCTCAAGAACAAGCCGAAGACGATCAGGAGTTGGAGCTTCAGGACCAGCAGGCGCCGGAGAGTCCTCCGGATGGCCCTCAGGAACAAGCCGAAGGCCAACAGGAATTAGCGCCCGATTCCGACGGGATTCAGGAAGGATAAACAAGACTGTCAAAGCGCGGCCACATACCTGTGCGCACCTGCCTTGCGTGCATGCGCAAAAAGCCTAAAGGGGAACTGGTGCGCCTTGGCCTGGACCCGGAGAGCGGGCGCGTTTTGATGGACTCCAGGGGAACGATGAAAGGACGCGGCGGGTATGCCTGCCGGGAGTGTCTACCCGATTTGCGCCTCAACAGGCGAATCCAGCGGGCTTTCCGTAACCGGGCCAAAGCAACTCTGTGTGGCGCAGGACTCGCCATTAGAGAAATAGATCCACATCCATCGCCGATCCAGATCGGCTGGAAGGTGAAATGAATACTGAAGAAAGTGTTTCCAAGGGGGAAGGTTTCATGACGAGACTAAGGGTGCATGAACTCGCAAAAGAGTTGAACATTGAAAACAAAGACCTGATCGACCGAATCGAAAAATTGGGCTTTCAGGTCAAAAATCACATGAGCACGCTGACCGACAGCGCAGTGCTCAAGATAAGGCAGCAGTTCTCGGAAGTAAGACCCGCATCCGAAAAGGTGGAAGAGAAGCGCATCGGGCGGGAAGTAATCCGAAGGCGCAAAAGAATTGATGCTGCAGCCGGAGCCTGAAGCACCCCAGGCTCCAGCCGCTGAAGAAGCGCCGGCTCAAGCTGTCGTGGAAGGCTTGGAACAACCGCCGACCGAGGTCCCGGTTGAGACCCCGCCAGGTCCTCCCGCCCAACCTTCGGAAGCCCCCGCCGAAATCGAACTGCGAGAGACTGCTCCGCCTGGAGGTCGAAGAAGTCCCGGAGACGGCAAAACCGGTCCCGCACCCCGAACGCAAACGCGAGGCCGCAAGGATAATCAAACCGGCGCCTGTCAAGGGAGGAACCCAAAGCCCCCGCAGCCTACACCAGGGGAAGAGGTTGAAACCCGCCGCAGTGGTGGAACCGGCTCAACCTGTGGCTAAACCTGCCGTCCCGCCCCCGAGTTCAGCCCGTTGCCCGGGAGCCAAGGGATCTGCTGCCCAAAGCGGCCGGCCTGCCAAAGGGCGTCGAGATTGCCGAAGATGAGGAAGAAGATGACAGGGGAAAGAAAAGAGGCAAGAAAAGAAGACGCAAAAAAGGCAAGAAAGGAGGAACCGGCAAGGATCATCAAGCTTCCCGAAATCATGGCGCGAGGAAGCCGAAGAGGAGCCGGACCTCACCGAACTGGCCGCTCGCTTTATGGCCAGAGGGACCGAAATTATCGAACCTGCTCTAAGAGACCAGAAGCGCCGCAAGCCCGAAGAGGCGGAAAAGGCCAAAACGGGCCGCCGCAAGGAAGTCTTCCAGAAAGAAGACCTCTATACGAAGAAAGAGCTTGCCGCTCAGGATGACCGGGGCCGGGCCAGGGCAGGCAGGCAGGCGTTCAAAGAGGCGCCTAAACCCGAGCCTGTTGTCCAGAAGGTCGGCAAGAAGCGCATAAAGATAGATGAGGCCATTACGGTGGCAAGTCTTGCCAAGCAGATGGGCATGAAAGCCGGCGAGGTTATAAAGAAATTGCTGCTCCTGGGGCTTCAGGCCAACATAAACCAGGCTCTCGACTTCGATACGGCGGCCCTGGTGGCCTCCGACTTCGAATATGAAGTGGAAAAGACCGCTTTTGAAGAAGATGAAGTGCTCCAGATCAAAGAGGACCGCGCTGAAGAACTGGTTCCGAGACCGCCGGTTGTCACGGTCATGGGCCATGTCGACCACGGCAAGACCTCACTGCTCGATGCAATTCGAGACACCAAAGTAATCGAAGGGGAGGCCGGAGGCATTACCCAGCACATAGGGGCTTACCACGTAAGGCTGGATAAGGGCGACATCGTATTTCTCGATACTCCCGGCCATGAGGCTTTTACATCGATGCGCGCAAGGGGCGCCAAAGTCACCGATATCAGTCATCCTGGTGGTAGCGGCCGATGACGGCGTTATGCAGCAGACGGTCGAGGCCATAAATCACGCCAAGGCCGCCGAGGTCCCGATTATTGTGGCCATAAACAAGATCGACAAGCCCAACGCCAACGTCGAAAGAGTCAAGCGTGAACTCTCCGAGCACGGACTCGTTCCGGAAGAATGGGGCGGCAACACCACAATGGTCGAAATATCGGCCAAAAAGCGGATCGGGATCGAGGAACTGCTCGAAATGGTGCTCCTCCAGGCCGAACTGCTTGAACTCAAGGCCAACCCGAACAAGATGGCCCGGGGCAGAGTCATCGAGGCCAAGCTGGACAAGGGCCGGGGGCCGGTTGCCACAGTCCTGGTTCAGGAAGGGACGCTCAGGGCCGGTGACGTTTATGTCTGCGGAATTTATTCGGGACGAGTCCGCAATATGTTCGATGGACGCGGGCAGAGAATAGATGCGGCCCAGCCGTCCATTCCGGTCGAAGTTCTCGGTTTTTCCGGCGTGCCCAACGCCGGTGACGATTTTATCGTTCTGGCCGATGAAAAGCAGGCCAGAGCAGTCGCCGAGCACAGGCTTCTCAAGCTCAGGGAAAAGGAGCTTTCCCGCTCGAGCAAGATTACTCTCGAAAACCTGTTCGATCAGATTCAGGAAGGCGAGGTCAAGGAACTTAAACTCATTGTCAAGACCGACGTCCATGGTTCTCTGGAGGCAATCGTCGATTCGCTGGTCAAGCTTTCGACCTCCGAAGTCAAGGTCAACATCATTCACAGCGGCACCGGCGCGATCACCGAAACGGACGTTATGCTCGCTTCGGCCTCCAATGCTATCGTGATCGGCTTCAATGTCCGCTCGGATGCGAAGGTGCAGGAACTGGCCGAGCAGGAATCGGTGGACGTTCGCTTACTACGATGTCATCTATCAGCTCCTCGATGACATCAGGAGCGCCATAGTCGGCATGCTCAAGCCAATCTACAAAGAGAACGTGATTGGCAGGGCGGAAGTAAGACAGACTTTCCATGTTCCAAAAATCGGGATGATTGCAGGCTGCTCGGTGCTCGACGGCCGTGTGGAAAGAAACGCCAGGACAAGAGTTCTTCGCGACAATGTAATCGTCTATGACGGAAAGATCAGCTCCCTCAGACGGTTCAAGGATGACGTCAAGGAAGTCAAGGCCGGATTCGAATGCGGCATCGGGATCGAGAACTTCAACGATATCAAGGAAAAAGACATCCTTGAGGCCTATGAGATTCAGGAAATAAAACAGGTCTTTGAACCCGAGCAGGAGCGCAGAGCTGGTTCGTGAGGCGATCATGACCGTGGGTGTGGCTCTGGTGAGCTTCAGGCTTCATGAAATCCATTCTCTCAAAGACAAGCGGAAGATAGTGAAAAGCCTGGTGGAAAAAAGCCGCAGCCGTTTCAACGTGACGGTTGCCGAAGTGGCCGACCAGGATGTTCATCAGAAGGCCTCCATTGGCATCGCCGTCATCGGCAACGATGGGCGCGTGTTGAATTCGCTTCTGGACCGGATAATCGATTTCATGGATTCGCTCAGCCTGGCCGATCTGGTCAGCCGCGAAATAGAGCTGATAAACATCTGAGCGTGGATATAGCGGAGCGTGGTACAGGATAAATCGGAATGGAATATAAACGTTCCGACAGAGTGGCTGACCTGCTCCACAAGGAAATCGCGGACCTTGTTTTCCGCCGCGTGAAAGACCCTCGCGTAGCCAACATAACTATCAGCGGGGTTGAGGTTTCGGACGATCTCAAGCATGCCAGGGTTTTTTTCTGCGTTATGGGGGGGAGCGCAGACGAAGATGCGAAAAAGAACGCAGCGTCGGGGCTGGAGAAAGCAAAGGGTTTCATCCGCCTGGAACTTGGCCGGAGGTTGAGCCTGAGATATATTCCCCAGCTCGAGTTCGAGTACGATACTTCTTTCGAGTACGGCGACAAAATAGAAAGACTACTGAAAGAGCTGCATAAGGATGAGTGAGCAAAAAACCTTGAAAATTCGGGAACTAATTTCGGCCATTCGAAATAACGAACGATTTATGGTCGCCACCCACGTTCGTCCGGACGGAGATGCAATCGGCGCCCTTCTCGGAATGAAGCTCATCCTCCAGCGCCTCGGAAAGAAAGTCGATGTATATGCCCAGGACCGGTTTCCTCCGGAATTCGAGTTTTTGCCGCAAGCCCGGGAAGTCCAGAACAAACCGCTTGAATCGGCCGAATATGAAGTGGCGATTCTTGTTGACTGTGGTGATTTCGAAAGAGTGGGCGAGGAGCTTTCGGAGTTCATCGCCAGGCGGGTGCCTTTCGTCATAAATATCGATCATCATATTCCCGAACAAGCCGTTTGGAAACATCTACTGGGTGGAGACTTCGGCAAGCAGCACCTGCGAGATGCTGTTCGATCTTTGCATGAGTCTGTCGCTTGCGCCTGACGCGGCCCTGTCATCGCTGCTCTATACGGGGATTCTGACCGACACCGGTTCGTTCAGGTTTTCGAACACGAACAGGCGCGTTTTCGAGATAGTTTCAATTCTGGTCGAAATGGGGGCCGATCCTGCCTATATAGCGACACAGGTCTATGATTCAGCCACCCCCGAGAAGCTGAAGTTGCTTGCACAGGTGCTCGGGACCGTGGAGTTCCATGCCGGCTCGAGGATAGCCACCGCGGAGCTGACGCGCTCCATGCTTTCAGACTCCTCGTCTTCCTACATGGATAGCGAAGGGTTCATAAATCACCTGCGCTCGGTAAAATCGGTCGATCTTGCAATCCTGTTCCGGGAAGTCGGTGACGGATTGGTTCACGTCAGCATGCGGTCCAGGGAAGGCATCGATGTGGCCAAACTGGCGCAGCGGCATGGAGGAGGCGGACACAGGCAGGCGGCGGCGTGCCGGATCCCGGGAAGCCTTCAGTCGGTCCGGTCGATGTTTATCGGCGAGGCGGCGAAGCTACATAAACTGAGTTTGAGGAAAAATGGGAAACATCTCGCAACATGGAGCATTGGTTTTGGACCGGGATTCGACCGGAGGGGAGCAAAGCGGGCGGCGTTCTCATTTTGGACAAGCCCGAGGGATTAACTTCGGCCAAGGCGGCCGCCAAGATAAAGAAGCTGCTCACACCCCGCAAGATCGGCCATACCGGGACCCTCGACCCGTTTGCGACGGGCGTGCTCGTACTGTGTCTCAATGAGGCGACCCGAGCCGCCGACCAGATCACGAACCTGAACAAGGTTTACCATTCGACCCTGCGTTTCGGGGTTGAAACGGATACCCTGGACAGGACCGGAAAGGTGATCAGGCAAAGCGATCTCATCTTTTCCGAAAAAGATCTGATCGAGGTCCTGCAAACTTTTTCAGGTGCGTGCGTACAAACAGTGCCCAGGTTTTCGGCCGTCAGGGTCGATGGACACAGGCTCTATGAACTCAGCCGCAAGGGGATCGAGGTGGAGCGGCCCGAGCGCAAGATATGTATCCACTCGATTGCGCTGCAATCTTTCAGAGTGGCCGGAGGCGGTAATCGAGGTCTGCTGCTCGAAGGGCACATACATCAGGCAGCTTGCCTCGGATATAGGACAGAAGTTGGGAAGCGGAGCGCACCTGTCGGCCCTCAGACGCACGAGCGTCGGGCCTTTTACCCTTGAGCGGGCAATCCGAATGGATGAAGAGACTTCCGCTGCATCTGTCGCGGCGGGGATTATCCGTCTCAATGAAGCTCTTTCCCATCTGCCGGCGGCTTTGATGAGGAGACAAAGGTTCCTGGGCCGGTTGAGAAACGGACAGCTCGATCCGGAATGGGAAAAAAAACAGAAAGAGTGCTTTTGCGCCTGCTCTGACGCCGTGCGGATCGTGACGGGCACGAACAGACTGGCTGCATTGTGGTGGCCGAATTCGGCTCCGAGCGGATCACGCCGTCTGCGCGTATTCCCATTCTGAAGTTGTTCCCGGATCGGGAAATTTGGAAGCAAATCCGCCAATCCGTAAATGGCGATGGTAATGAAACTTTGCATGGAGACCGCAAATCGGAGAGCGGATACCGACTTTCGACACCCTGCAACAGCAAGACAGGCCTTTTAAGACTTACCATCTTTTGAGGGTCCTGAAATCGGTGCGAGTGAGCGGTATCCGCACAAGAACTATCCTGGTTAACATCAAGGAGGAAACAGCCGTGGTAATGACCCCAGAGAAGAAGAAGGAAATTATTGATGATTTCAGAGTGCATCCTGCCGATACGGGATCTCCCGAGGTGCAGATCGCTCTTCTCAGTGAAAGAATCACTTATTTGACCGAGCACTTCAAAAGCCATAAGAAAGATCACCATTCGCGCAGAGGGCTTTTGAAGCTGGTCGGACAGCGCAGGCAGCTTCTTAACTATCTGAAGCGAAAAAACATCGACCGCTACAACACCGTAATCGAACGGCTTGGATTGCGCCGATAACCTCTTGGCTGCGACTGCGCACGGAAGCCCGCTTCTCCATCGAGCGCGGAGCAAATATACTTTTAGAAGAAGGAAAATAGATGAAACATACAGTACAAGTTGAGGTTGGCGGACGGCCCCTCATATTTGAGACCGGAGAGGTGGCCAGGCAGGCCGGCGGCTCCGTTCTGATGAGATACGGCGATACGGTGGTAATCGTCGCCGCGACAAAGGAGGACCGGGTAAGGGAAGGAATTGATTTCCTGCCGCTCTCGGTGGACTACCAGGAGATGAGCTACGCGGCGGGACGCATTCCGGGAGGCTTTTTCCGGCGCGAAATCGGCCGCCCGAGTGAAAAGGAGACTTTGACCTCCCGTTTCATCGACCGCCCTATTCGCCCGCTTTTTCCGAAAAAATGGGCATTTGAAACCCAGGTAATCGCCACCGTCATGTCGGTGGACATGGAAAATGAACCTGACGTGGTAGCCCTTACCGGCGCCTCGGCCGCTTTGCACGTGTCGTCCATCCCTTTTGGCGGGCCTGTTGCCGCGGTGCGTGTGGGCAGAGTAAACGGCGAATTCATAATAAATCCTTCGGCCAGCCCAGCTTGCCGCAAAGCGACATGAACATCGTTGTGGCCGGAACCCGCGAGGCTGTCGTAATGGTTGAAGGCGGAGCCGAATTCGTGCCCGAAGAAGACATTGCCGATGCAATCATGTTCGCTCACCAGGCCATAGTGCCTGTCGTCGACGCCCAGGACGAACTGCAGAAGCTGGTAGGGAACACAAAGGAAGCTCCCCCCGAGGTGGTGAGTGACCAGACCCTCATCGACAGGATCTCGGATCTGGCCCTGGCCGGGATGCGGGAAGTGATGACCGTCGCGGAAAAGCACGCCCAGGCGGGACCGCAAGAAAGAGCTCAAAACGCGGGTCAAGGAAGAACTTGCCGCCGACTATGAAGGCAGGGAAAAAGAAATCGAGGCAGCCCTCGACGACCTCGAAAAGAAGGTAGTTCGCACCATGATGGTCGAGCAGCGCCGCAGGATCGACGGGCGCGCTTTTGACCAGATCCGCCCCATTTCGATCGAGGTGGGAAAACTGCCTCGCACCCACGGCTCGGCGCTTTTTACCACGGGGCGAGACGCAGGTGATTGCCGTTGTCACTCTTGGCTCCTCTTCGGACGAGCAGAAAATCGATGCCCTTGCGGGCGAGACTTTCAAGTCTTTTATGCTCCATTACAACTTTCCCGCCATTTTCGGTCGGTGAGGTAAGGCCCCTCAGAGGACCAGGACGCCGGGAAATCGGCCATGGAGCGCTCGCCGAACGCGCCATAAAGCCGTCTTTGCCCAAAAACGGCGAATTCCCTTACACCATCCGGGTGGTCTCCGAGGTGCTGGAATCAAACGGATCGAGCTCGATGGCCACGGTCTGCGGCGCCTCTCTGGCCCTGATGGACGCAGGAGTGCCGGTTACGCGATGCCGTGGCGGGCATAGCCATGGGGCTGATCAAAGAAGGCGATGAGTTCATCGTTCTTTCGGACATTCTGGGAGACGAGGACCATCTGGGGGACATGGATTTCAAAGTGACAGGAAGCGACAAGGGCATCACCGCCTTCCAGATGGACGTAAAAATATCCGGAATCAACCGGGAAATATTGAAAAAAGCTCTCGATCAGGCCAGGGCCGGGCGGCTTCATATCCTTGGAAAAATGAAGGAAGCCATCGCAGAACCCAGGTCCGAACTTTCACCTTATGCCCCAAGAGTTGTGACCATTCAGATCAATCCCGATAAGATCCGCGAGGTTATCGGCCCGGGAGGCAAGGTGATCCGCGCCATCGTCGCTGAAACGGGAGCGAAAATCGACATTGACGACAGTGGCCGAGTCGTTGTAATGAGCCCTGATGCCGAAGCATGTGACAAGGCAATCGAGAAGATCAGGAATATTACCGCGGAGCCGGAAATCGGCCAGCTCTATATGGCGAAAATAGTTCGAGTGACCGACTTCGGCGCGTTTGCCGAAATCCTGCCCAATACCGAGGGCCTGATCCATATCTCGCAGCTCGAAAACAGGCGGGTTCGCAAGGTGACCGACGTTGTAAACGAAGGTGACGAAGTTCTGGTAAAGGTAATCGATATCGACAAGGACGGCCGGATTCGGCTCAGCCGAAAAGCCGCCCTGCCTCCGGAACAGAACGAATCAAACTGATTTCGTGACCTGTTTCGGGATTTTGTGGTGAGAAGGAGCACTCTGCTCGTCCGGGAGCGAGGCTCCTGTCTCATCCATTGATCGTCATTCACATCAGAAGCAGGGGCGGGTTAAGCCCTGCAATTGTGCACAAGGGGGGAAATTGTACCAGAAAACGGTTCTCCGCAATGGGATCAGAGTAGTAACGGAAAAAATTCCATTCGCCCATTCGGTTTCCACCGGAATCTGGGTAAACACCGGCTCCCGCGATGAAAATCCTGCTGAGCGGGGGATCACTCATTTCATCGAACATATGCTCTTCAAGGGCACAAAGCGCCGAAGCGCTCTCGACATCGCCAAGGAATTCGATTCGGTCGGCGGTTTTGCCAACGCCTTCACCTCCAAGGAGCATGTCTGTTTTCACGCCAAAGTCCTTGCCGCCCATCTTCCACTGCTGACCGATCTTCTTTCGGACCTTTTTCTCCAATCGGTCTTTGACCCCGCGGAGATCGAACGCGAGCAAAGCGTCATCCTTCAGGAAATCCGGATGGTCGAGGACACGCCCGATGAGTTCATCCATGTGCTTTTCCAGGAAGATTTCTGGAAGCAAAACCCGCTGGGGCTGCCTATCTATGGGACGGTTGAAACCGTTGAAAAGACCGGCCGCAAGGAGATGCTCGACTTTATCGCCAATCGTTTCAACCCGGAAAGAATCGTAGTATCAGCGGCCGGAAACCTCGATCATCAGAATTTTCTCGACCTGATCGCTCCCTCGATGGAAACGCTCAACCACTCGAGCCGACTAGCCTGAGCGGCTTCCTCCGGATTATCATTTCTTCTCCAAGGTCGTAAAAAAAGACCTCGAACAGGTCCACCTGGTCATGGGCATGCAGGGGACTTCACAGACCGATGAAACACGGTTCGCCTCACATCTGCTCAACGTCATACTGGGAAGCAGCATGAGCAGCCGCCTTTTCCAGGAAATCAGGGAAAAACGCGGCCTGGCCTACTCGGTCTACTCTTTTTCCCACAGCCATGAAGATACCGGAATGCTCGGCATCTACGCCGGCATTTCTCCGGAGAACATACAGGAAGTTCTGCATCTCATTAACGAGCAACTCTCCATACTTGCCCAAAAGCCCATTCCGGAGGCCGAACTCAAATCCGCCAAGGAATACATCAAGGGCAACATGTACATTAACGCCGAGAGCAACGATTATCGCATGAACCGGCTCGCCAAAAATGAATTTCTGTTCGGCCGCTACGTTCCTTTCGAAGAAATCGAAGAAAAAATAAACAGGGTTACCTCCGAAGATATACAGACCTGGTTCCGCGGCATTTACAGCCCGGATAAAATGGCCGCAATGCTCTACGGGCCTGTGGAAATGGAATCGGAAACACTGGAAAACATTCTGGCTCAAGGATAAAGCCTGATGTCTCTGTTTTTCCAGGTGCTCGCAAGCGGCTCCCGGGGGAACGCAATCCTGGTGTGCAGCGCAAAGACACGGGTTCTTGTCGATGCGGGAACCACCTGCAAAGAACTGGTGCGCCGTCTCGAAAGGACGCCGGTGCAGGCAAAGAGCCTCGATGCGGTCCTCATAACCCATGAACACAGCGATCATGTCAGCGCGGCAGGAACATTGAGCAGAAAGTTCAACCTGCCGGTCTACATGACAAGAGGGACTCTGGAAAACCTGCCCCCGAACATCGGCCAGTGCGCTTCGGTTACTGTCTTCGGGACCGGAAGATGCTTTGAAATCGGCGATCTGCAATTCACCCATTCGCCACCTCGCATGACGCCGGTGAACCGGCCGGGTTCATCATCGAAAACGATGGGCTGCGCCTTGGGATATGTACGGACCTCGGAATTGCCACCAACCTGGTCAAAGTGAGACTAAAGGGCTGCCACGGACTTGTCCTGGAGGCCAACCACGACGTGGACAGGCTTCTCGACGGCCCATATCCCTGGTTTCTTAAGCAGCGAATAAGAAGCGCCCACGGCCACCTGTCAAACGAAGAAGCCTGCAATCTGCTCGAAGCCGTGCATCATGAAGGGCTGCGCTGCGTGATCTTTGCCCACCTGAGTGAGACCAACAATCACCCCGACCTGGTGCTCGAAAGCTGCCGGAAGCTCCGCCAGTCCCCGCAATGGGAATGCGTCCGTTTCGAACTGGGAAAACAGGATGATATAGCCGCCGCCATTGAATTGGGATAACTGAGGGGGGTTGAATCACGCTTGCAGCGTGATAGGTTCTGCCGAAGAGAGCGAAAAGCAGATTTTGCAAAAGTCTCGCGAAAATCAAAGAGCCGGCTTGAACATCCCGGCCCCTATCCCCTGAGCCGGAGTCAATCCTGTCCGCCCATCGAGGCGGTTGACAAAGAATTTGGTTAAACAAGTTTCTTGACGTTAACCGCCTGCGGTCCCTTTGGTCCACGTTCTACGTCGAAACTTACGCGATCTCCCTCGCTCAAAGAGCGAAATCCTTCAGACGCAATGGCACTGTAGTGGACGAAAACGTCTCCCTGGTCCTTAGTTTCAATGAAACCATAGCCCTTTTTGTCGTTGAACCATTTCACGCGGCCTTCCGACATCTCTCTAATTCCTTTCCTTCTCTGGTACTGTTTCCATTGCTTGCAGTTTCGCTACTTCGAGCAATCCTTGCAAAACCCCGCCTCTTGCCGGGCCGATCCAGGCCGCTTCCCGCAAGGATCGAACCAGACATCTCCCCTAAGTGTCAGCTCGTACAGTAGGAATTAAAGAATGTCAAGCGTTTAATGGCCCCAACGGCTACTTTGAATTAAAACTAATGTGTATGTGCATATCTCTACCGAATCAGTATCATTTGTGCATTGTGCAAACCTGCTTTGAAAATAAGGTATTGAATGACGGAAATGTTTGAATATCATAACGAGTTCTGTTCAAACGGTGCGGATTCGGCCTGAGACAGCGAAGTTGAAACATATAAGAGAGTTCAGGCACTTCTAAGCAAGTGGAGATCGAGTATCGGAAGAGCTCACTTGATCAAGTCTTCAAGGGCCTGTTGCAAGGTGGGAAATCTGAAGGAAAAGCCGGTTTCCATCAATCTTTTTGGAATAACCCTTTGGCCCTTAAGCACGACGTTTGCGAATTCGCCAAGCAGGGTGCGCAGCAAGAAAGCGGGTACAGCGGGAAGCACAACCGGCCGGCCAAGCGTTCTTGCCAGGATTTTGGCAAACTCCGCATTCCTGACAGGGTTTGGGGCCACACAGTTTACCGGACCTGAAATTTCCCTGTCACTCAATAGAAGTGAAAAAATGTTGAAAAGATCTTCCTGGTGAATCCATGACATCCACTGCCTGCCGCTGCCTATCGAGCTTCCAAGCAGGTAGCGGAAGGCGGGCAGCATCATGGCAAGAGCGCCCCCTCCCCTGCCCAGAACTATCCCAAACCGGCACAGAACGACTCGAGTCCCGGACCGGGCCGCTTTTTTCGCCTCATCTTCCCATTCCACACAAACCTGGGACATGAATTCGGCGCCGGGAGAAGCGTCTTCGTCCAAAATTTCGTCGTCCATGCGGCTTCCGTAATAGCCGACCGCCGAGGCGTTAATCAAAATCTTTTCTTTGCCTGAAGCGACAAGCGCATCGACGAGATTACGAGTGGCAAGAATCCGGCTGTCCAGAATGGACTTTCGCGCCGAATCGGTCCAGACGGTAAAAATAGAGCTTCCGGCGAGGTTAATGGCCGCATCGCTTTCAGCGACCCGTTGCTGCCATTCCCCGGGTTTTTTGGGATCACCTTCGATGATGGTTGCCCATGGGATAGATTCCTTTGCCCTCGCCACGGAACGGGTGAGTATGAATACTTCATGGCCCGACTCGGAAAGTCTTCTGGTCACGTATCTTCCGACAAAGCCGGTTCCACCGGTAACGAATATCTTCATGCGGTTTCCCTTGAGGTCAAGCTTCCGGACTGAATCGTTCTACAAAGACGACTTTTACTCACTCGGGCTTCTTGCTTTCCATGGAGCCGAAGACAAACCTGGAGATCAGAGCTTTCGATATCGAGCGGAGGCTGAGTCTCCCGTATGACTCCACCGTTTTTAATGTAAGTATCCGAGGCCCCGGGTGTGATCGAGACATATTTGTCCCCGATGATGCCCATGGTTTTTATGCTGGCGATTGAGTCTTCCTCGAGTTTCACACTTTTGTTTATGCTCATGGTGACTTCGGCGCGGCCGTCCTTGAGCTGGACTCTTTGGACTTCGCCTATACTGACTCCAGCCATCGTTACCTGGGCCTTGGTTTTCAATCCGGAGACCGTGGGAAATACGGCGATCACCTCATAGCGGTCTTTGCCGATGCTGAAGTTCCCCAGAGTGAAGGAAAGGTACCCCAGGCAGAACACACCGATTATCAGGAAAAGACCAACGCTGAACTCCAACCGTTTTCGTTCCGGTCCCATTTTCAAATTTCCTTTTTTTCCCGTTTGTCAGAGCATGATCGAAGTAATTACATAATCGCTGATAAGCACGGCGATCGATGAAATCACTACGGCATCGGTGGTCGCCCGCCCCACCTGCTCCGGCCCGAAGCTGCCCTCGTCCACTCCGGCATAGAAGCCCTTGTAGGTGCATACCCATACAATCAGGACCGAGAAGCAGACAGACTTGACAAGCCCCATGTATAGATCGCTCCAGTCCACGCTGGAAGTAAGTCCGTCCCAAAAAGCTCCCTCATTGACTCCTAACAGACCCACCCCGATGAGATAGCCGCCCAGGATTCCGACAACGTCGCAAAACGAGGTAAGGAGCGGAAGAGAGATTACGCTTGCAATGAATCTGGGAGTAATGAGATAGGAAAAAGGGTCGATCGCCATGCACTCCAGGGCGTCTATCTGTTCTTCGATCCTCATTATCCCGATTTCTGCGGCTATTGCCGACCCCGCCCTGCCGGTCACCATGAGTGCGGAGAGGACGGGCCCGAGTTCGCGGACCAGCGACAGTCCGACCGCCGACCCCAACCAGCCTTCGGAGCCGAACTTGGTCAGTGTATGGTAGCCCTGGAGAGCAAGCACCATCCCGGTGAAAGCGGCGGTAAAGCCTATCACCACGAATGACTTGGTGCCTATGAACTCGATCTGCTTTACCGTGGGCCAGAATTTTCCCGGCGGCAGGATGATTCCGCGAATCGTGTAGATCAAAAACAATCCCAGGCGGCCGGCCGAAAATACCTGCCTCAATGCGTAAGCGCCAAGGGACTGGATAGGATTTACCATTGGAGCGCTCCTGCACGATTTTTTCTCAAAAGAAATTGAATCGGGCACAGTGTCAAAATCATCTTTCCTGTCGCCCCGAACAAACACTCGTAATAGGAGTCCAGGTGCATTTTGTGGGGATCGGCCTCCCGGCTCAGAAACTGCTGCACACGCGGATCTTTGCTGTTTCGAATTTCTTCGGGATAGCCTGCGGCCATGACTCTGCCCTTGTCCATCACAACGATCCGATCTGCTATTTTGAAGGCGCTCTCAAGTTCATGGGTGACTACTACTACGGTCATTCCCAGGGTTTCGCGCAAATCCAGGATCAAGCGATCCAGGCCGGCCGCCGTAATGGGATCCAGACCGGAAGAAGGCTCATCCACAAACAGTATCTCGGGGTCCATGATCAGCGCCCTTGCCAGCCCGGCCCTTTTTTTCATCCCTCCGCTGATCTGGGAAGGCATATAGTCGCAAAATTCGGCGAGCCCGACCATATTGAGCTTCATGACAGCCATGATCCGGATCGTTTCGTCGGCCAGTTTGGTATGGACCTTCAGGGGCATGGCGATATTTTCGGTCAGAGACAGGGAATTGAACAGAGCCCCGCTCTGAAACAGGACGCCAATCCTGCGCCTGTACTGCATGAGCATGGTCTCGGAAAACGCGCCCAGATCCTGGCCGTCGACGATGATCTGCTCGGCGCCGGTTTTTTTCAGGCCGGTAAGGTGACGGAAAAGCGTTGTCTTCCCGCAGCCGCTCACCCCCATGATCACGGTGACGTGGTGTATCGGAATCGCGAAACTAATATCGAACAGCACCTGGCGGCTGTTGTAGAAACTGTTCAGGCCGCGTATTTCGATTATATTCTCGGTGGACATGGGCAATCCGGCTCTTGGTCTTCCCTGGGCGTCACGGGGCAGGAGAATTGAGCCCCTTATTCCGTAAATCGAGTGATCCAGGATCAAAAAAACTGTATTATATAAGACAATCACGGAAATATAAATCCCTAATTAGTTTCCATCCGGAAAGTGTCCTTTTCCGCCCTGGCGGCGTCAATCTTCGGGTTTTCTTGTGCGGCGTACCGGAGTACGCCTCCGCGCAAGCCCTTGATTTCCTAGCCAGGACAAAAAACGCCTACTTTCCGGCTTGGAAACTGTCAGTCTCTTATCCGAGGTTTCCGGATGGAGACTAATTAGCCATACCGGGTTTTCTCCTCGCGCGACTTGTTTTCGATAGAGGTTGAGACGAGATTATTTCTTTTGTAGTAGGTTAATTCTATGGGATAATTGTTATTTTGTAGAGGAGAGGCTGTGGGAATTCAGAAGTGCGGCACAAAAGATACTGGATAATGGTTCTGTGCATTTGTCTGGTGACTGCTTGGCGGCTGCAGCCGATCGAACGCCCCGCCCCCGAACCCGGCCGGCCAGTCTCAGCCGGCGCCGGCACCTTCCGCTGGACCCGGACCGACCTACGGACCCCCTGCCGTGCCCCGGCTAGTCCCGCTTCCGCGTCCCATTCCGTACGCAGAGCCAAATTTTATCGAATTCAACGATATCCCCATTCCTCCTGAAATGAATGTGCAATCAAAGAATTCCTATGTCTTCCAGTCCGGCCAGATCAAGATGGGATTCTTGACATTGCGCGGCAGAGTGGATTCTAATTCCATGATTGAGCTTTTTTGTGGCTGCGCTCCCGCGCGAAGGCTGGAGATTGAAAGGTCAGTTCAGGTGCAACCGCTCGCTTTTGATTTTCGACAAGCCGGACAAGGTTTGCGTGATACTGATGAAGGAAGAGACATATTATACGTATGTTGAAATCTATGTATCGCCTGTTACCGGAGGTTAGTTTCCAGTCGCCCGATTGCTGCGGCGGGAGTGTATGTCCCTGTCCTGCATGGCTCTGATGAAGATTGGCCCTCCATGAGAGCGGATACGGTTCCGATAATGGTTTGAGACGTTATGTTAAAAGGAAAATCGATCCTTCTGGGTGTGAGCGGCGGTATCGCCGTCGTATAAGGCGGCGGAGCTGGTGCGGCTTCTGGTCAAGGAGGGCGCTTCGGTTCACGTGGTTATGACTGCAAACGCGCAGCAGTTCGTAACCCCTCTGACTTTCCAGGCGCTTTCGAACAATGCGGTAGGCACCGACCTGTTCAGCATGGAATCCGAGTCGCGGATAAGCCATATTCAAAAGGCGAGGCTTCCGGACCTCGTTTTGATTGCCCCGGCCACGGCCAATCTCATGGCGAAAATGGCCGCCGGGATCGCGGACGACTACCTTACGACCATACTGCTCGCCACAACCGCTCCGGTGCTGGTTTGTCCGGCGATGAACGTGAAGATGTGGGAGCATCCGGCCACACAACGAAACCTGAGGACTCTGGCCGAACTGGGATACGAAATTCAGCCGCCTGGTGTGGGTTCTCTTGCCTGCCAGGAGGAAGGGGCCGGCCGTCTGGCAGAGATTGCAGACATTCTGGAGAGGGCCGTCCGGATGCTGACGCCGCCAACTCTTGCCGGCAGGCGCGTTTTGGTCAGCGCCGGTCCGACCTGGGAGCCTTTCGATCCCGTCCGCTTCCTAAGCAATCCATCGAGCGGCAAAATGGGCTATGCGCTGGCAAAGATTGCCGCGCGCAGGTCCGCCCGGGTCCACCTGGTTTCCGGGCCCTGTTTTCTTGATGCCCCCGCGGGGGTCGAACGAACCTGCGTTACGAGCGCGCTGGAGATGCGGGACGTCATTGCTGAGGCTTTCTCCTCAACTGGACGCCATTGTAATGGCCGCCGCCGTGAGCGACTACCGGCCATCGGAAAAAGCCCCTCAGAAGCTCAAGAAAGCAGCCGGAAGCACTCACGGTCCTCCTCGAGCCCAATCCTGACATTCTCGCCGCTCTTGGAGAGATTAAGCCGCCGACTCAGGTGCTGGTCGGATTTGCCGCGGAGACCGAAAACCTTCTCGAAAACGCCAAAGACAAGCTGGTCCGAAAGAACCTCGATTTCATCGTGGCCAACGACCTTTCCAAGAAAGGCTCCGGGTTCGGCTGCGACACAAACGAGGTAAAAATAATCGAACGAAGCGGCGCCGTTAGCGACCTGGCTCCCATGACAAAGGAGCAGGTCGCCTCGGAGATATGGGACAGGGTCGAGCGGCTCCTTGCAGGTGGGAAAAATTGATTCCGGACAATACAGCCCATGAGCTTGCCGACTGTTTGGAGCGGCTGCGGTGGATCTTCTGGGGTTACAAGGCCGGAGGTATCCGGGACTGGACAATACAGCCCCCAAAATCTCGAGGAAGAGGTCCAGCGGGCGCCGATGGCTGCCAAACCGTGGAAAAACTCTCGCGGATAAACAGTGAGCTGACCGGGTGCACCAGGTGCAGGCTTCATTCCGGGCGCACCAACCTGGTGTTCGGGGAAGGTTCGGCCAAAAGCGGCCTGGTTTTCGTCGGCGAAGGCCCGGGGTTCGATGAGGACCGGCAGGGACGCCCTTTTGTCGGCCGGGCCGGAAAGCTGCTCGATAAAATGATCCTCGCAATCGGTTTCGAGCGGGAAGAAGTCTACATCTGCAATGTCGTAAAGTGCCGCCCGCCGGAGAACCGGACCCCCCAGCCGGACGAAGCGGCCGCATGTTCTCCTTTCCTGTTCAGGCAGATCGAAGCCCTTGGCCCCAAGGTCATTTGCGCCCTCGGCGTGAGCGCGGCCCAGACTCTTCTGGGAAGCACCCGCCCGATTTCTCAGCTTCGCGGCAAGGTCCAGTTCTGGCGGGGAATACCTCTGATATGCACATATCATCCGGCTTATCTGTTGAGAAGCCCTTCCCAAAAAGCGGCGGCATGGCAGGACCTCAAAGAAGTGATCAAGCTCCTCCGGGCATAAGTCCGGCAAGTTCGGCCGCGTCAGGGCGGATATGTTCATTCTCAAAAAGGCGGTCACTCGACATGACTATCAGGCAATTCATTTGGCTTGCGGCGCTTTTCCTGATCGCAGTGCTTCTTTTTGCTCTCTCGCCGGTCGAACCGCAGCAGGCGCACATCAATATCATTCAAATCCAGGACTCGATAAATCCCGGGGTTGAGGATTTCATGAAATACGCGATCAAACGCTCGGTCGACGACAAGGCCGAATGCCTGATTATTCTTCTGGACACCCCGGGCGGGCTGATGACTTCGATGCGCGGAATCTCTCAGGCGATTCTCAATTCCGCAGGTCCCAATCGTCGTCTATGTCTATCCCGAGCGGCGCACAGGCCGCCTCCGCCGGTGTGTTCATTACGGCCGCGGCCGATATTGCGGCAATGGCGCCCGGCACCAACATCGGGGCCGCCCACCCGGTTACCGGAGGAGGCGGCGATCTGCCTTCCTCCATGAGCGAAAAAGTCCTGAACGACACGCTCGCATTCGCCAGAAGCATTGCCGCTCAGCGGGGCAGAAACGCGGAGTGGTTGGAGGATTCCGTCAGGAAGAGCGTATCGGCGACGGCCGATGAAGCATTCAAGCTAAATGTGATAGACCTGGTCGCCGACAATCTGCCCGCTTTGATAAAGAAACTTGACGGCTGGCATCTTCAGCGCGGGGAGACAACGGTCGTTCTCAAAACTCGAGGGCGTCGAGCAGCGCACCATTTCGCCCGGCCTGCAGCACAGCATCCTGCGAATCATAAGCAATCCGAATCTTGCCTACATTCTTCTGATGATAGGACTGGCAGGGCTTTACTTCGAGCTGTCCAGCCCGGGCGCGGTCGTGCCCGGAGTCATCGGCGGCATTTCACTCATACTGGCGCTCTACGCCCTCCAGACCCTTCCGGTGAACTACGCCGGGTTTCTGATAATCCTTCTGGCGGTAGTCTTTTTCATCCTTGAAATAAAAATCGCCTCACACGGCCTGCTGAGCCTCGCCGGAGTGCTGTGCCTGGTGCTCGGCTCGCTCATGCTCTTCCGCAACCCGGAGGAGCCGATGCAGATTGCGTTGTCGGTTTTTCTGCCAACCACGGCGGCCGTCTCCATATTTTTTGCCGCCGTCGCACGCCTTGCCTTCAGGGCTCAGACGACAAGACCGCAGACCGGCCAGGAGGCCCTGGTGGGAATGATTGGCGAAGTGCGACGTGGAAATAGACCCCGAGGGCAAGGTATTCGTGAACGGCGAGTTGTGGAATGCGCAGGCTGAGCAGCGAATCGAGGTGGGAGAAAAGGTGGAAGTGTTGGAGGTGCATAATTTAAAGTTGAAAGTAAAAAAGATCGGTGGTAGATAGTGAAAATTAGCTCTATCGCATTTCATGCGGAGTGCAATAGCATCGACAGGAGGGCTTGAATGTTCTATCAATCTAAGTGTTTCGTTCATCGCCATAATTATTTTCGCGATTCTTTTCCTCGCGAATGCCATTCGCATTCTAAACGAGTACGAGCGGGGCGTAATCTTCCGTCTCGGGCGAGTCATTCGCGCCAAAGGGCCGGGTATTATCCTGCTTATCCCGGTGATCGACCGGATGCAGAAGGTGAGTCTTCGCGTCATCGCCCAGGAGGTGCCGACACAGGACGTTATCACGCGCGATAATGTCTCGGTAAAGGTGAGCGCCGTAATTTATTTCCGGGTGATCGATCCGGTCAAGGCGATCGTTTCGGTCGAAAATTATCTTTATGCCACGAGCCAGCTCGCTCAGACGACGCTGCGCACTGTGTGCGGCCACGGCGAACTTGACACTCTGCTCTCGGAAAAAGACAAGATCAATGCGCATATTCAGGAAATTCTCGACAGTCACACCGACCCGTGGGGAATAAAAGTTTCGCTTGTCGAACTCAAACAGATCGACCTGCCCCAGGAAATGCAGAGGGCGATGGCAAAGCAGGCGGAAGCCGAACGCGAGCGGCGGGCCAAGGTGATCGCCGCCGAGGGAGAGTTCCAGGCTGCCGACCGGCTCTCCGCGGCTGCCGAGATTATCGAAAAAAGACCCGTTGCGCTTCAGCTTCGCTACTTACAGACTTTGCGCGAGATAGCCACCGAGCGAAACTCGACTACGATCTTTCCGATTCCGATCGATTTGTTCAGACCTTTTCTCAAGATTGCCGAGATGTTCGATAAGGAAAAGCAAAAGGAGTAGAGATAATGGGCAAGAAGGAAAAAGAAAAGAAAGAAAAACCACTCGATAAGATGACCGCGAAAGAACTTCGCGAGCTGGCCCTTTCCACAGGCGACATCGTCGGCGTGCACGCTATGAACAAGGCCGAGCTGATAGCCGCGATCAAGGAAGTGCGCGGGATTGTGGATGAGAAGAGCAAGAAAAAAGACATCGATGTCCGCGCTCTCAAGGTAAAGATCAAGGAGCTCAAGGACAAGCGGCAAAAGGCCGTAGAAGATGGGCAACACGAAGCTGGCCGATTCTTTCCGCCGCAGGATCAGCAATCTGAAGAAAAAGACCCGCCGGGCCGCATGAAGCGCGATAATGACTGGTGACAGGTCGAATTCGTGAGTTCGTGGTTCGCAATTCTCGATTCGCGACTGCATGACCGGACCTGTGACATTGTCGACTCACTATTACTGATGGGAGGTTACTGATGAACGTTGATCCAAAGGTGATTGCGGCTATTTCGTCCGCTGTGGGGTCTTACCTTCAGGCCGAGCAGGAGGCGCTTGCTTGCGCGAGCAATTGATCCGGCCCGCACAGCCGCCGGCGGTCATGAGCAGCCCGTTTGCGTTGGCCGGAAGACAGGCGGCCATGAACGTCAGGTGGACCTGGCAGATGCGCTTGCCCCGTTAGGCGATTGGCCTTTGACCCGTCGGGCGTCGAATAGGGCAACTGTTGAAGCCTCGAAGGTCAAATAAATATACCGGCAGTTTTTCGGGCTTGTTTCCTTGCGGATGACTTCCGGTGTTGACAAGTCTGGTTCTGAAGTGAGCTGAGGCTAAACTGCGTATCTCTCGAACGGAAAAAGGAGACAGAAGGATGGAGAATTCACATCTACATGGCACTTCACTGATTGCAAAACTGCTTGATGAGCCACCGGTCAAGGTGGACAACCCGGTCAAGATAGGAGATTTGACTTTCCGCGACGGTCATCAGTCGCTTTTCGCCACTCGCGGAAGGACCGAAGACCTTTTGCCTATTGCCGAGGAAATGGAAAAGGTCGGATACTGGTCAATGGAGGTATGGGGCGGCGCAACATTCGACACCATGCACCGCTTTCTCAATGAAGACCCATGGGAAAGACCCCGCCAGCTGAAGAAATATCTCAAGAAGACCAAGCTCATGATGCTGCTGCGCGGCCAGAACCTGGTCGGGTATCGCAACTACGCCGACGATATGGCCGAGGCGTTTGTCGAACGCGCATGCGTCAAACGGCATCGATGTCTTCCGAACCTTTGACGCGCTCAATGACTTCCGCAACTTCGAAACGGTCATCAAGCCGATCAAGAAAAACGGAATGCATTTCCAGGGAACCATCTGCTACTCGCTGACCGAACCCCGGATGGGCGGCCCGGTTTACAACCTGGACTATTATGTGAAGAAAGCCAAACAGCTCGAGGACATGGGCTCTGATACCGTCTGCATCAAGGACATGGCGGGTCTTATTGCTCCCTATGACGCCTACTACCTGGTCAAAGCCCTCAAAGAGAACGTAAAGGTCCCCATCCATCTGCACAGCCATTTCACTTCCGGCATGTCCGACCTGGCGCTGCTCAAAGCCATCGAAGCGGGCGTGGACATAATTGACACCTGCCTGTCCCCGTGGGCGTACCGCAGCTCTCACCCGGCCATCGAGCCCCTGGTGATGACTCTGAGACACACCAACAGGGACACCGGTTTTGACCTCCATCAGCTCGCCAAATGCAGCGAGTGGTTCGAGAAGATTTCGCCCAAGTATCGCCACCTGCTCGATGACCGCATGTCCATCATCGACATCGGCGTTCTGCTGCATCAGACACCGGGCGGCATGCTCTCCAACCTCATCAACCAGCTCCGGGAAATGGGCGCATCCGACAGGCTGAACGATGTTTTCCACGCGCTGCCCCAGGTCCGCAAAGAAATGGGCCAGGTCCCCCTGGTGACTCCCACCAGCCAGATCGTAGGCATCCAGGCGGTGAACAATGTTCTGTTCGACACACCCGAAGAACGCTATAAGATGATTTCCGCCCAGAGCAAGGACCTGTTCTTCGGCCTCTACGGCCATACCCCGGTCCCGGTCGATCCGGAAATCCAGAAGAAGGCCCTCAAGGGTTATCCCAGAGGCGAGACCCCCTTCGCCGGCCGTCCGGCTGAGATCCTCGAACCTGAAATGCCCAAGAATTATGAGGATACGAAGGGATTGGCCAAAGACATCGACGATGTCCTTATCTACGGCATGTACCCGATGACCGGAAAGCGTTTCCTCAACTGGAAGTACGGCAAAGAGCCCGTTCCGCCTGAGGTTCTGCCCAAGACCCTCGAGGACTGCGCGAAAGAAGCCGAACTGGTCAAGAAGGCCAAGGCCGGATTGCTGGTCGAGAAGCCCAAGAAGGAAGTCCCTCCGAAGGGCGATGCAGCCCGTCAGTTCAACGTGTTTGTCGATGGCGATTACTTCTCGGTGGAAGTGGAGGCAGTCGGCGGCGCTCCGATGATCACCGGAATCACCCCGGTGGCCGCTCCCGCTCCAAGGCCCGCTCCCGCGCCGCTCCGAAGCCTGCGGCAGCCCCCTGCGGCCGCGCCCGAAGCCGACGGCCGCTCCGGTTGAAGGCGGCACAAAACTCGAAGCCCCCATGCCCGGCATGGTCATTCGCTACGAGGTAAAAGAGGGCGACTCGGTAAAAGAAGGTGACGTCGTAATGATCCTCGAGGCCATGAAGATGGAAAACTCCATTCTTGCGCCGGCCTCGGGAACGGTAAAGCAGATATGCTGCAAAGACGGCCAGAGCGTTCAGAAAGGTGATGTGCTCGCGGTAATCGGGTAGTGAATTTCATTTCGAACTCAAGCTAGAGAGGAGTAATAAAATGGCCAAACCCCCCGTTCGTGTTACAGTTACCGGAGCCGCCGGCCAGATCGGCTACGCCCTGTTGTTTCGCATCGCCAGCGGCGAGATGCTCGGAAAAGACCAGCCGGTCATCCTGCAGATGTTGGAACTGCCTGATAGAAAAGGTCCAGCAGGCGCTCAAGGGCGTCATGATGGAACTCGAGGACTGCGCGTTCCCGCTGCTGGCGGATATGATCGGCACGGGCGACCCGAAGGTCGCTTTCAAGGACGCGGACTACGCCCTTCTGGTCGGCGCAAGGCCGCGCGGCCCCGGCATGGAGCGCAAGGACCTGCTGATGGAAAATGCAAAGATATTCATCGAGCAGGGCAAGGCGATGAATGAAGTGGCCTCGCGCGACATCCGCGTAATCGTGGTCGGCAACCCGGCCAACACCAATGCCTGGATCGCCATGAAATCGGCCCCGGATCTGCCGAAGGGCAATTTCACGTCGATGCTGCGCCTCGACCACAACCGCGCCAAGTCCATGCTCGCCGACAAGGTTGGCAAGCCGGTCGACTCGGTCGAGAAGTTGACCGTGTGGGGCAATCATTCGCCCACCATGTATCCTGATATCCGCTTCGCCACCGTCGACGGGAAGCCGGCGCTCAAGCTGGTTGACGAAAACTGGTACAAGAACGAATACATCCCCAAGGTCGGCAAGCGCGGCGCTGTGATCATCGAAGCCCGCGGCCTGTCCTCGGCGGGTTCGGCCGCCAACGCCGCCATCATGCACATGCACGACTGGGCGCTTGGCACCAACGGCAAATGGGTGACGATGGGCCTTGCCTCTGACGGTTCCTACGGGATTCCCGGAGGACGTCATGTACGGCGTGCCGGTCACCTGCACGCCCGGTAAGTACGAAAGGGTAAAGGGCCTGGAGATCGATGCCTTCTCGCGCGAAAAGATGGACTTCACTCTGAAGGAATTGCTCGAAGAACAGGCAGGCGTAAAGGACATGCTTGCAGCGCCGCAGCCAAGACCCGCTAGAAGCGTCAAACAGGCGCCAGCGCCTGGCTGCAAGACTATGAAAACTGGAGGCGGACAAGCGATTGCCGCCTCTCTGATTATGGCAAAATCCTCGCCTTATCGGGGATTATATTTGAAGTGGCTCCGGATTGAATGCTGTCCTTTTGTTTGTTACAGAAAATGCGTTTCCAGACATATGTTGATTATTTTCCGGATGCTTAAACGGTTGTTTCTATCTGTTCCGCTCGCTGCTGACTGCTCTGCAATCGAGGAGAGATGAATGGTCCACTGGAAACGATGGCTGATTGCCACCGTGGTGTCGATTACAGCTCTTGCCGGTATCATAATCGCGCTCAGCTTCTTTTTCTCGCACTTTTTGGTCGATATCTGGTGGTTCGATTCGGTCGGCTACGAAGCTTATTTCTGGCAGCGCACACTTTACAGGTATGCTGTTCTTGGGTCGGTCTCCCTTTTCTTTTTCCTGATATTTTTCCTGAATTTCTGGGTGGCCTCCCGCTTTCTCGGGGCCACTCTGCCGGCGAAAACCCCCTCGACCGCCTCGCTCAAATCATATCGGCGCCTGCTCCATGGATTTCGGACGGGCTCGATGTGGGTCTATACGCCTCTTTCCATCATTCTTTCCGTGGTGATCGCCCTGCCCCTTTACGAGCGCTGGGAGGCTTTCCTGCTCTATCTTTTTTCTCCCGGGGCGAAGGTAGCCGACCCGGTATATGGGAAGGACATCGCCTATTATCTTTTCGCCTACCCGATATACACGCTCATCCAGCACCGCCTGCTCATGGCTTTTGGTGTTCTGCTCGCCGCAATCACGCTCCTGTACCTGATCGAAAGACGAATTCTCGCCAGGGAGGAAAAACGGCTTCCCGCCGGGGCCAGGGCGCACCTCAGCATACTGGTCTTCCTGGTGTTCCTGATCGAAATATGGGATTTCGTTCTTCAACGCTACGGTCTTCTTTATTCCAGGAGCCATCTGCCGCTTTTTTTCGGCCCCGGCTACGTCGAAATGAACATTACATGGGTGCTGATCTGGATTTGTCTCATCCTGCTGACCGGCGCCGCCATATCTCTGATTTACTTCATAAATACACATAAGGGCACTCAGGGTTTTCGCAGGGTTTGCCGTCTTGTTCGTCCTTGCGCTTGGCGCCAGGTACTCGGATTCCCTTCTCCAAATGGTCGAAAAATATATTGTCAAGCCAAACGAGAGCTCCAAAGGAGCGGCCCTACATCCAGAACAATATCAAATCGACTCTTTCGGCCTACAGGCTGGACGATGTGGAAGTCCGGGACTTCAACCCCGAACGTATTCCTTCCGACATATCGATACCCGATGTTCAGTCGATTCTGAGGAACACTCCGGTTTGGGACGGCGAACTGCTTGACGACGTCTACAAGCAACTCCAGAACCTGCGGACCTACTATGATTTCCCGAGCGTCGATCGTTGATCGCTATACCGTAAACGGCCTTTATCAGCAGGTTTTTCTTTCAGCCCGCGAACTGAACCAGGCGCAAATGCCCGAAGGCGCCCGGAACTGGATAAACGAACACCTTTCCTACACTCATGGCTATCGGGGCCGTAATGACCCCGGCGAGCCAGGGCGGCGACGAACCGATGGTCTGGTTCCTGCGCGGAATTCCGCCGGAGTCGGACTACGGGTTCAAAATCGAGCAGCCCGGCATCTATTTCGGGCAAATTGCCAATGACTATGTAATCGCCCCGAACGGCTCCGGCGAAATAGACTATCCCAAGGGATCGAGCAATGTCATGACTTCATACAGCGGCAAGGGGGGCGTACCTGTGCATTCGCTTCTAAAACGCTTCGTTTTTTCGGTCTATTTCAAGGACAGGAATATCTTTTTCACGTCCAAACTGCTTCCGGAATCCAGGATAATCTTCCGGCACAAGCTGACCGAACGGATTCGCACCCTGGCGCCCTATCTGATTCTTGACCGAGAGCCATATCTGGTGGTTACTCAAAATAGACTCTTCTGGATACAGGACGCATACACGGTTTCCGACAAATACCCGATGTCCATGCCCCTGGCGACGCAAGACCGGGGAAGTCAATTACATCCGCAATTCGGTCAAGATCGTAATGGACGCCTATGACGGAAGCATCGATTTTTATCTTTTCGACCCGCATGACCCCATCATCGGAGCATATAGCAGGATCTATCCGGGCTTATTCAAGGACGCTTCGCAGATGCCCGATGAGTTAAAACAGCACGTGCGCTACCCGAAAGATATTTTTGAAATCCAGATGGCGATCTACGCCAAATATCACCAGACCGACCCCGAGGTTTTCTACCAGCAGGAGGACGTCTGGGAGTTCGCAAAGACATACAAGGGCAGGGAGTCCACTGAAATCAGGCCCTATTACCTGACACTCGACCTGATAGAGCCCGGCAGGTTCGACTTCTTGCTGCTCCTGCCCATGAGCCCGAGCGGGCGTGACAATCTCCGGTCGCTGACCCTGGTTGGCTGCGACCCTCCCTACTACGGAAAGATCATAATTTACAATTTTCCGAAGGGAGAACTCGTCTTCGGCCCTTCGCAGATTTACGCCCTCATAAACCAGGACACGACGATATCCCAGCAGTTTACACTCTGGGACCAGGCGGGATCGGAGGTGGACAGGGGCAAGATGATAATTTTGCCGGTCGGCAAGGTGATGCTCTACATTCAGCCCGTCTATCTCAAGTCCGCGACGCGACTGAAAATTCCGGAACTAAAGCGGCTGATCGTAAGCCAGGGACAAGTCGTGATCATGGAAAAGTCCCTCGAGGAGGCCTACGCCCAACTCCAGCAGCGAATAAAAACCGAGGTTGAACACGTGGACAAACGGTTCGCCCCTCTCATGCAGCAGCCACCGCAATAGAAGACGATGACGCTTCACTAGCGTACTAATTCCCATCGATAGTGTAAAATTCAATATGAAGCGGCGTAACCAGTCTGGCGCTAAGCTGCTGTTCATGGATCCACGCCGATTATTGTTTTTTTGATACCTTTTTTGGACCTAATGCCGTTTACTCCCCATTTTTTGCTGTATCGTTTATTTTTTCACTCAATCCCACCCGTACCCCGATTAACTCTTTGCAAATATCCCGAGTGATGATAAAATTAATACGCTTCGCTTCCTTGGCCTTTTTTCTTTGGAGTGTGGAGGTCCTATGTTTAAAATCGGCGATCTGGCTGTGTACCCGGCACATGGTGTGGGAAAAATCGAGTCCATCGAATCGAAAAGTATCGGCGGTAAGCGCCAGGATTTCTATGTAATGCGCATCCTGGATAATAGTATGAAGATCATGATCCCGGTGCCGAATGCTCAAACGGTCGGGTTGCGAGGCCTGATCACCCAGACCGACATTCCCAGGGTCTTCGATATCCTTCTGAGGAGGGAAGTCTCGGTTAACGGAGGCACATGGAACAGGCGCTACCGCGAATACATGGAAAAGATCAAAACCGGGTCCATTTACGAGCTTGCCGAGGTGCTCCGTGATCTGACAGTCCTCAAGGGCGACAAAGAACTCTCTTTCGGCGAAAGAAAGATGCTGGATACGGCAAGAACGCTGCTTCTCAAAGAACTTTCCATAGTTCAGGACGTTACGGAAGGCGAAATCGAGCAATCTATTTTCGAGTTATTGAGATAGCCCGGTTCGGCTGAGTCTTTCGTTCTCCATCCAAAATTTTTATCATCAAAGATTCCTTCCTGGAACTGGCATTTTTTGCATTTACCCGCATATTATTATCAGAGAGGGGGTGAGAAGTGTGAAGTGGGGTTGGCTCATTTTGAAACTGGTCCTGATCGTCATTTGCGCCTTTGGAGGGTACCTTATAGCAGTAAGTCTGAACAATGAAAGCATAGCCCACTATGATTGGGCGCCCTGGGCCGGAGTGCTTGGCGGCATAATTGTGGGCATAGGGGGCCTCAGCGTCGAGAAACTCATCAAGCATATGCCCTCTGAAGGTCCTGGCAGGCGGGACCATCGGTCTGGTTCTCGGACTTTCCATCGCCAAGCTCATCGGCGTGGGATTTGCCTCTATGCAGAACACCACGGTCAGCGTTGTCATCTATATTATTTTATCCTGCATTTTTGGCTACATAGGGATGGTGTTGGGCAGTATTAAGATTGAGGAACTGCGGGTCCCGAACTGGTCGTGGTTCGTTCGGGGAATGCGCGGAAATCCACTGACCAAGATTCTCGATACAAGCGTAATCATAGATGGACGAATCGCAGACATAGTGGAGACGGGCTTTTTGGGGGGCGTGCTGGTGATTCCCGAGTTCGTACTGCAAGAACTTCAGCACATCGCGGACAGTCCGGACCCTACCAGAAGAGTACGGGGGCGGCGGGGGCTTGACATTATCAAGCGCCTTCAGCTGGAGAAACTCGTTGAGGTCCGGATCGACAGGCAGGACTTCGAAAACCTAAACGATGTCGACGCCAAGCTTGTGGCCCTTGCGTTGAGGCTAAACGCCAAGATAGTCACCAACGATTACAATCTGTCGAAGGTCGCTGAGGTCCAGGGAATTCAGATCCTGAACATAAACCAGCTCGCCAGCGCGTTGAAACCTGTGGTTCTGCCGGGTGAGGTGCTGCGGCTCCATATTCTGAAAGAAGGCAAGGAGCAGGGGCAAGGGATAGCCTATCTCGAAGACGGGACCATGGTGGTTGTGGAGAACGCGAGCAGGCATCTGGGAAAAGAAGTCGAGGTCTCTGTGACCAGTATACTGCAGACCACCGCAGGCAGGCTGATTTTCACGACCTTGAAAGATGGAGAAATGTCCAGACAGCATTAGGTCAGTGAACAGTGAGCAGTGAGCAGACAATCGCCCTTCCTCTCCGCTGCTCACTGCCCGTTTTTCAACGGGGTCACGTCATCCCGGCGAAAGCCGAGTTCGCCGTTCACTTGTTTTTCAGATGCCTGATGAGGCCTGCTGTCATCTTCCGTACGTCTTTCATGATTCCCTCGACCCTTACAGATCCCTCCGTAAGCTGGAGTTCTTTTGACAGAATGTATTGAGTTTCAAGCTCGGCCATCGAGCCCATTGTAATGTATAGAAACTGTTCACCGTTCACTGCTCACTGTTTCATCCGGCCCCAAGAGATTTCAGGACTTTGCTGAATTCTCCGTGGTCGATGTCGGTGAATTCAATAACTTTGCCTATCCGCACCGGCATTATGAAATGGAGCTTCTCACCAATACGCTTTTTGTCAGTGTGGATTGCATCGACTATCGCCTCGGACCCTATCGAGGCCGGGATGCGGACCGGCATTCCCCAGATTGCGCAAATGCTTTCCAGTCGCTCCAGGTCTTCCGCCTGCATTTTTCCAAGCCGGTGCGAAAGGGTTGCGGCTGCGACCATACCGGTCGCAACGCAGTCGCCGTGTTTCAGCCTGAAGCCGGTGAGTTTCTCCAGCGCGTGGCCCACGGTGTGACCGAAGGTTCAACACACGCCTGCGCTCCGGATTCTTTCTCGTCGGCCTCCACGATACGGGATTTGAGCAGGCAGCTTGCCGAGATTACTCTGAGCAACGCATCGGGTTCCCGCTTCTTGATGGCATCGGAGCTGTTTTCCACAAATTTCCACAGTACTTCATCTCCGATCATGGCCGACTTGATCACCTCGGACATTCCCTGCCTTAATTCCTCATCGGGCAAAGTGGCGATAAATCCAGGGTCGATATAGACCTGCTTTGGTTGCTGAAAAGTTCCGAGCAGGTTCTTGCCTTCGGGCAGGTCCACTCCCGTCTTGCCGCCGATGCTGCTGTCCACTTGGGCAAGAAGGGTTGTGGGGACCTGAAAACACGGAATGCCGCGCATATAAATCGAGGCGAGAAAACCGGCGATGTCCCCGGTTACCCCTCCGCCGACCGCTATGATTGCACTGTCGCGATTGGCCCCTGCATTTACGAGCCGCCTTGCGAGAAACTCCACCGAGGCGAGGCGTTTATTGGGTTCCGAGGCTGTAAAGAGGATAACATGGCCCTCCCTCTGGACGGGCCAACCCAGATCGAGAGCCTTGCGTCCCCAAAGCGACCATACCGCCTCATCCCATATCCAGTAGGCGGAGCGGCCTCCAAGGGCCGCCTGAAGGGCGCCAGGGACACGCTCCATAACGTCTTCCCCTATGAATATTTCCGACCCATGGGGGGCAGTTCCACCAAGGGCGATATCGATTTTCATTGCCGATCGACCTCCCGGCTTCGCAAGTTTGCTCTTGAGGCGCCGTCTGACCCTCACAGTGCGGGTTTTCAAGGCTCGCGCAATTTTCTCCACGTCCCGCCCGACGCGCCGGACAAGACGAACATACCGATGACTCCGACCGGTACGCCCGCGAATAATATCTAATCAAATACATCAAAACCGCCGCGACGATCATCAAAGTGAGCGCGATCTGCCACATTCGAGAACTCCTATCCCAGTCCCAGCCATATCCCGCCACGGTAAACCAGCGCCGATATGATGAACGCCGTCATAGTGTTGAAGGTCATCGAAAAAAGTCCCCATTTCCACGTCGATTCACGGATTATACAGGTTATCGTCGCAAAACAGGGCGCGTATAACATAATAAAAATAATCAGTGAAAAAGCTTTTAGCGGGGTCCATGGACGGGTCGGACGCAAGACGTTCGCTCAGAGGCATTTTTTCCCCTCTTCCGCTCCGTCCAAGCGAGTAGGCGGTGCCCATTGTCGATAGGATGATCTCTTTTGCAGCAATCCCGGAGAGCAGGGCGACGTTAGTGCGCCAGTCAAATCCATTTGCGGAGGTGATCAGAGTAAGTCCGGACCCTATTCGCCCCGCTATCGAGTTCTTCAGGGCCGCCCGGGCTTCTTCATTGTCAACCTCGTGAAGACGGGCTCGGGAACCGGGACCGCCGGCCAGGATGGAAGCTCGTTGCTCATCATAGATTTTTCTCTCGGTCTCCGGAAGCCCCGGGAAAGACATCAGCGCCCAGAAGATGATCGAAATCGCCAGGATGATCGTGCCGGCCTTGCGGATATACTGCCACGCCCGCTCCCAGGTATGGATGAGCAGCCCCTTGAATGTGGGCAACCGGTATGGAGGCAGCTCCAGCAGGAAAGGCGTGCTCGGCCCCCGCAGAATGGTCGAGCGGATCAGCTTGGCGACGAGCAGGGCGGCTACCCATGACAGAACGGTCAAAAGGAACATCACCTGAGTCTCTTTTGCCGGGAAAAAAGCCGCGATAAGCATCGCAAAAACCGGCAGCTTGGCCCCGCAGTTCATGAAAGGCGCGGTGATGAGCGTAGCAATACGCTCGCGCGAACTTCTGAGGGTCCTGGTGGCAAGCACTCCGGGAACTGCGCAGCCGCCCGCGATCCCCCCCGAAATAATATAGGCCATGACAGAGCTGCCGTGCAGTCCGAATGTGCGGAAAACGCGGTCGAGCATATAGGCTACGCGAGCAAGGTAGCCCGTATCCTCAAGAAATGCTATGCCAAAGAACATGAACAGTATCAGCGGTACAAACCCAAGGACCCCGCCCACTCCGTCGATCACGCCCGAGATGATCAGCGATTTGAAAGGCCCGGGCGGCAGGGAAGAGTCCGCGAATCTTCCCAGCTCCGAAAAACCCGCTTCCAGCCACCCCACCGGGACCTTGCTGTATGTGAAGGTAAATGTGTAGACAGCGTAAATTATCAGCATCATGAGGACGGGGCCGAAAAAACGATTGGTGAGCACCCGGTCGATTTGATCCGAGAGATAGAGCCGGTCGGCTTTGTGGCTCCGCTTGACGACCCCTTCTTTGAGCAGGGCGGCGATGAAGCCGTAGCGGTGATCGGCTATAATGGCTTCAGGATAGCTGTCCAGGGTTTTCTGCAGGTGCTGGGAGACTTGCTCGGCAAGTTCTTCGAGTTTGCTCGAAAGGGCCGAGTCCTTTCCTCTACCTTTTCGAATTACCTCCTCGTCGGTTTCAAGGTATTTGAGGGCCGTCCAACGGGCAGGGTGCGAATCGGTGAGGAAGCCGCCGGACCGGATCAACGCTTCCATTTTATCGAGAACGGGGTCGATATCAGGTCCATAGGAGATGTGGAGAGGCTCCCAGAGGCCGCCCTTTTGCGCCAGCCGCCCGGCGGCTTCCAGCAACTGCTCTTTCCCGCTGCCCGTGCGCGCAACCGTGGGTATAACCGGCAGACTCAACCTGCGCCCGAGTTCTTTCGGAATTAATTTCAAGTCCCCTCGCGGCGGCCATATCGACCATGTTCAAGGCTATGACGACGGGAATGCCAAGTTCAAGGAGCTGCACCGTAAGGTATAGATTTCGCTCAAGATTGGATGAATCGACTATATTGATGACTGCATCGGGGCGGTCCTCGATGAGATAGTTGCGCGCTACGAGTTCCTCCGGAGAATAAGCGGTAAGCGAATAGGTCCCGGGAAGGTCGACCAACCGTGTCTGTCTCCCGTTTACCCGGCAGTATCCTTCCTTTTTTTCCACCGTTATTCCGGGGTAGTTTCCAACATGCTGCCGTGAGCCGGTGATTGCGTTGAAAAGGGTCGTCTTCCCGCAGTTCGGGTTTCCCGCCAGCGCGATCAGGTTTTCTTGCGGCTGAGCCATTAGACCTCTTCGACCTCGGCCTCTATATAGTCGGATTCGTTATTGCGGAGGGTCAGGGTAAAACTTCTGAGCCGGATCGCCACCGGGTCCTTCAGAGGCGCGCGGCCCCGCACCTGGAACGGAGTTCCCGGGACCAGTCCCATGTCCCGCATGCGGCGTCCGATTTCACCCGAAGCGGTAACGCGGTGTATTGTTCCTTTTTGTCCCTTCGCCATTTTGCGTAAAGGAACAATGACCATGGGCGCATCCTCTGTCAGCCCGACAAATTAGGTGTGCCTAACATTTGCCCCAAAACAAACGGCGTTCAGACGCCGTACGCTTTCCCGCCCTATGCGGAAGGAACTACAAGAATCTTGTCGGAAATATCCTTTCCGAAACTGAGCACCCCGCCGTTCACACGAACACATCCGCTGCACAGCAAATGCATCTCGACCCCCGGATAAACCCCCAGCGCGGCCATCCGGGCGCACAGCCCACGCCCTCCATGGACCCAAGCGACCTTGACCTTCCTTCCAGGCCCGGCTTTGTCAAGAGCCGTCAAGGCGCACTGAGGACTTGACGGCAGGTCGTAGCGTGTGCAAAGGTTCTTTTCCGCAGAGCTTAACATCATCGATCACCTCTGGATTCAGGAAGCCGATAATTAGGTATACCAAACTTTACATACTGTCAACAGCTTTTTTCGTAGCCGCGCATTTATTTTAAATGCCCCAACTAACTTGACATAGGAGACAGCCCTACAGTGGATTCAAAACGCCTCTCGCAACAAATAGAATTTCTGGTCGAAATAGACAGGCTCAAGAGCATAGTTCGCCAAACCCTTCTGGTGGATGGGTCCAGACAAGAGGACTCGGCCGAGCATTCATGGCACTTGGCGATCCTGGCGATGGTGCTGGTAGAGCACTCCAGGGCGCCGGTCGATCTTTTTCGAGTGCTTAAAATGATCCTGGTCCACGACCTTGTTGAAATCGATGCGGGCGACACCTACTGCTACGATGCAGAAGCAAACAGGGGCAAGGTGGAGCGCGAAAAGAAGGCGGCGGACAGGATTTTCAGTCTTCTGCCTCCGGATCAGGACCTTGAGTTTCGCTCTCTCTGGGAGGAGTTCGAATCCAGGAATACGGCGGATGCCGTTTTTGCCGCCGCCCTGGACAGGCTTCAGCCTCTTTTGAACAATTTCAGGGCGGGTGGAGTTATGTGGCGAAAACATGGGATAAGAAAAGAGCAGGTTTACTTTAGAAACAGCCCCATGGAGGAGGGTTCGCCGGTTCTGTGGGAATATGCGGAAAGAATGATCGAAGATGCAATCGAAAAAGGCTGGATCGGCGAATAATAAGACATCGCGGGGCGCAGAGATTCTTTTGCGCCCGGGGGGCGCCTCCCTCAATTCCGGCGTCCGCTATCCGGCTTCCGTAAGGGTGGCGGCCTGGCTTCTGTATGATTTTGGCATGGCATGGTTCTCCATGGTCATCCTCACCGCTTATTTCATCCTCTATTTCAAGGAGGTCATAGTCGCAGAAAGAGGTTACGCCGATTTCCTGTGGGGTGTGGCCGTATCCTCGGCCATGGTGGTTTCGGTCCTCCTTTCGCCCCTTTTGGGAGCAACCGCCGACGCAAGCGGAAAGAAAAAGAGCTTCATGGCCGCATTCGCCGGCATATCCATACTCAGCATCTTTTGTCTCTATCTCACGGGGCCTGGCCAAAAAGCGTGGGCGGTCTTTCTGGTAAGCGCCGGGTATGTGGGCTACACGGTCGCCATGACTTTCTACAATGCTTTTCTTCCGGAGATAGCCTCACCGGGGTCCATCGAGAAGTTATCTGGAATCGGCTGGGGGCTGGGCTACATCGGAGGCCTCATCGCCCTTGTCTGCATGGCCTTCATGGTCCCGAGCGTAGCCGGAGGCAAATCGATCCTTCTGCTGGCCGGAGCGGCTTACGGGATTTTCGCCCTGCCCTCTTTCATCGTCTTTAAGGACTCCCCGAAAGGAAGTTCGGCTCGAGGCGCCGCTATAAGGGAAGGCTTTTCCAGGCTTATTCTGACCTTCCGGGAAATTCGCTCGCTAAGGAACATCTTCATATTTCTCATTGCATATTTTTTCGTTAGCGACGCCATATCGACAGTAATCGTCTTTTTCTCCTCCTATACCGTTTTTACTTTGCACTTCACCGTAAAGCAGAATTTTTTTCTCCTCATGCTGATCCAATTGTCTGCTGCGGCCGGCGCAGCCGGGGCCGGAGTGCTCGCCCATAGAATCGGAATACTGCGCACGATCGTCATCACGATCCTGATCTGGATATTGGCCCTGCTTGGAATAATCGCCTTTGAGAGCGTCTCGGCCTTCTACGCCCTTTCGGTTTGCGCGGGGCTGGTTCTGGGCGGGACGCAGGCTACCGCTCGAAGCTACATGGCCATCGAGGCCCCGGAAGGGAAGAAAGCGGAGTTCTTCGGCTTTATGACCTTCAGCACCAAGATAGCCGCGATCTTCGGTCCCCTGCTCTACGGGACCATATCCAGCCGGACCGACAACCCGCGCATAGCCCTGCTCTCACTTGAGGTCCTGTTCGTCCTCGGCCTGATTTTCATGCTCCTGGTTCCGCGAAAAGCAATTCACCGCTGAGGCGCGGAGGACGCGGAGAAGATTCAGGGGATTAGGGATTGAGCAAGGAATGCCGGCGGCGCCGGGCCGGCTTTCGACTACAACCACCGCCTTATCGCAATCGGCAGCGACACGCAGTTCGCCTACGACGGGAAAGGCAACCGGCTCAAGGCTACATCTTCCGGCCACTACTGCTACCATTAGAACGCCACAAGGAGCACCGTCGCGATCACCGGCATGACTCAGGCAGTGGTGAATTCATACGCTTACGACCCTACGGCCAAATCCTTGGCGGCAAGAGACAATCCCACAGCCTTTTAAGTATCCGGAACGATCGCAAATAATATAAATTTAAGAGGGGCGCAATCCGTTTACGGTCTTGTATTCAGCCGAAAGCCAAAGCGGATGATGCGGGGGTATGGTTAGTCATCCCGTATACCACGGTGATTCACCCTTGTCTGGCATCGAGCAAAACTTGCAGCTCCCGAGTTATTTCGCTAATCACGCCAACCCAGTCGCCGCGGGCTTTTTGGCGGAAAATCCGCATCGAGGGATACCACGGGGAATCGGACCGCTGCAGAAACCAGCGCCACTCACCCGAATGTCTCAGCATGAGCCATACTCTCTTGCCTAATGCTCCCGCCAGGTGAGCGGCCGCGGTGTCGATGCTGATGACCATGTCCAGGTTTTCCATCAGGGCGGCCGTGTCTGCGAAATCCACTAATGTTTCGCCAAGGCGACGGAACTGCGGCATTGATTCGAGCGCTTTCCCGTCCTGTTCGGGGACTTCCTTTTGCAGGCTTACTATTTCGATGTCCAGAAGCCCGAGGGGCCGCATGGCTTCCAAGGGCATATCGCGCGTTCGGTTTATCGGTTCGTGCCGGCGGCCGGCCCAGACGACGCCAATTCTGGGCTTTTTGCGTGGACCCAGCCTTTTTCGCCACTTTTCCACCTTATCGATATCGGCGCCCAGGTATGGAATATCGGCGGGGATCGACTCCAATGTCGCGCCAAACGCCAATGGCAGGCTCATTAACGGGCAATGGAAGTCGTGGGGAGGCAGCGGCTCCTCATGGGTGACGATTGATACGGGGCGCTTGAGCGTCCCGGTTAATGACCTCATGGCCTCAGGAACTCGAACGACCACATGGCCGGCCTTTTGCGCCGCCAAAGGCGCATACCGCAGAAACTGTATGGTGTCTCCGAATCCCTGTTCGGCCCAAAGCAGAATGGTTTTCCCGCAAAGTTGCTCTTCTCCGAGCCATAAGGGTTGGGGAGAGTTGAGCCCCTTGCCTTTCAACTGCCCGGTTCGCCACCGCGATTCATACTGCCGCCAGCCGGTTTGAAAATCTCCCACAGCCAACCGGCAGTGGCTTTGCTCCATACTTGCTTCAGCGAAATCGGGCTTGAACGACAATGCCCGGCTGTAGTCCTCCACGGCTTCGTCCATGCGGCCAAGTTGCTGCAGGACATTGCCGCGGTTGAAGAACAGGACCGCATTGTGCGGCGCTGTTTCCAGCGCACGGTCATAGCTCTCCAGCGCCTCTTCGTGCCTGTCAAGCGCCAGGAAGGCATTTCCTCGCCTGTTCAAGCCGTCAATATTTTTCGGCTGCATTTCCAAGGCGCGGTTATAGCTTTGCACGGCATCGTCATAACGGCCCAGCCGCTGTAGAATATCACCCCGCTTAAGAAGGGCCTGGAGGTTTTCAGGGTTTTCCGCCAGAATCCGCTCAAAGCTTGTCAGCGCATCCCGCAGGCTCTTCTCGCGCAATTGGCGCACTTGCGGGAGATTCATGAACTTCAAGAACAGGTCGAAGGACTCGACCGCTTCCTCGTACCGGGCTAATTCATTAAGGACGATCCCTTTTTCGGAAAGCACCGGGAAAAAGTTCGAATCAATCTCCAACGCCTCGTCGAGGCACGCTAAAGCCTCTTCATGACGATGCTCATGCCGCAAGGAGATACTTTTGGCCATGAGGTCGATTATCTTTTGTGCGGTTATGTTGTTTAGCATGGCTGCGTGGTTTGATCCGGCCGGGAATTCGACTTGAAGCCCAAGCCGTATGCGGCGCCCATGTCCCTGTCTTACAAAGAAGATCACCGAGCAAAAGCGCTTACCGGACCCAGTTCGGGCGGCCGTTGCGCCGGCGATGCTTCGCCCCTGGCCTGTGCGAGCCCGGCCGGCGATAAGGCCGTTTTACCTGCGCCTTTAAGGCGCGCTGGGCGAAGTGAACTTCGGAGCGCGGCCTGTACACCAGGTCCACGGGAACCATCCTGCTCGTAACCTTGAGTTTTTGAACACGCGCCACTGCCTGAGGGTCCCTGACAGGTTTGCCGGAACCAATCCTGGACAATCTCCGCACAATGGCCACGGAGGAAACGGACCCTCTCACCTTTGGCGCAATCATTCGGTTGCGGTTTATCCTGTCCACCACGGCCTGATGGGGTTTGGTCGCCAGGTGGGCCAGGTTTACATCAAAGACGTAGCGGTTCCGCGTGGAGCTGTAGTTTGGGACCACCCTGTCGCTGATAACCGGCGCGGCCCTGTAATTTTTGATAATGACGGTCCTGTTGATATTCGCGACCCTGACGCCGGTGTAGCTGTTAACGCTGTAGAGGCTGCCCCGGGGAACGACAACCGCATGGCCGGAGTAAGCCAGGTTGCCGACGCTGATTCCGCGTTCTCTTGTTCCATCAGTGAAGCTCCCCGGCCCCCAATAGTTACGGGAGTAGTACGTCTCGGCGGGCGCAAGCGGGACCCAGCCGACATCGGCGTCCGAGTGGATCCAGGAAACCCGTCCGGGATACCAATATACGCGTTTGCCTGCCCCAGCGCCCCCGGCCTTCACAGGAGGCGCCCAATACCAGCCCGAGTTTACAAAAACCCAGTTTCCATAATGGTGCGTCACATAGCCGAACGATTCCTCGGGAATCCAGACATTATCCCCGTACCACACCGTCCACCTGCCAACCGTAAACGGCTGCCAACCTGCGGGAATCCCTGTCGGACGCCACAGATTGCGGTAGCGGCCTTCATAGTAAACCCGCTCCCACCTGCCGTTGCGGTCGAGATCGTAAGCATCCTCGCGCAACTGGGCCGGCAGGTTGTCGATTGACTCTCCTTTGACCTGCACCCTTTGTGTCCAGAGTTCTTCGCGTTTGAGGTTCCATTCATCCCAGGCGGCGTCCACCTGGCCGTCTCCCTCAACCGCCACAACGCCGTCCGAGATTATGGAAGCGCCGCCGGCTTTGACCTCATACCGCGATTCTTTGTCTCCGAGGACGAAGTCAACGGCGCCGTCAAGGCTTATTACCTCGGCCGAATCATCTCCCACGTAAAGATCGAAGGCGGCGCCGGGCCGCGCAAGCACATACCCGAATGGAGTCGTCGCCTTAATCAGGGCCTTTCGACTTTTGTTGTAGAACCTGATGGTCCCTGAGGCGGCGTCGATTTCCGTCAAGTCGCCGCGCAGGACTATAAGCTGCATCTGGGTATCGCTTCCCGCTCGCGCCCATACTCCGTTGGGAAGCTTGAACTCCGCTTTTCCCGTATCGCTGGAATAGACGGCGTCCTC
Organism: uncultured delta proteobacterium; assembly: GCA_963727975.1. Taxonomy (GTDB): domain Bacteria; phylum Desulfobacterota; class Syntrophobacteria; order Syntrophobacterales; family Syntrophobacteraceae; genus SbD1. The sequence goes on from CAVSIN010000021.1 coordinate 159,358, forward strand.
GATCCCGAAAGGCGCATCTTTTACAGTGGCGACCCAATCCTGTTCGTCGTAAACATAGCGGAGAAGCTCACCGTCGATGAAAGTTATGCGGCCCACAAGCGCAGGCTTTTCGGGGTTCCCCGCCTGTGCGCAATCGGCAGGCGTCAACGCCACGGCCAGAATCAGCAAAAGCGCGAGAGCGCTCAATCTTCTCATTGGTTTCTCCTCGATACCGAAAACCAAACTCCTTCTGGCCAAGGCCCGTTAAAGAACCACTGTTCGCCGAAAATCCGGGCGACGTTCGACATCTGGTCAAGATGCCTCAAAGGCGTTAAATAAATACCGCATGTGCAGGTTTTCGCCCGCCAAGGGTTATTTCCGTTCAGAATCCCGTCTTTTTGAACCGGGATTTTAGGGCGAACATGAGCTAAGACGAAACGAGATGAGAAAAAGTCTAACGGATACGCAGATTATCCTATCAAAATGCTCGTAGCACGAAAACTATGAAAGGTCGAGCAAAGCGTCCAAATCCGATTTTTTTCAATGAGCAGCGCGCGCGTTGACCTCAGGCGAAGAGAACGGAGCTGGTTTTTCATGGACCCCGAAACCCCCGGCTCGCATTCTATCGCCGTTTTAAAGGGCGTCTTCCATCAGCGTCTCTGTTCCGATCACGGAGGCAAGAGGCGGGAAATTCCTCTTATTGTCAGGAAGGCCGATTCGAAGTATAAGTAGGCGCACGTCTGAATCCTTTTTGGAAAACTCAGCTCATACGCTTGAAAGGAAGTACATGCGAAGAAGCTTTTTCTTCTGCCTGTTGCTGGCGCTCCCCTTAGCCTTTGTCATGGTCTCATCGGTTTGCGTGACCGAGAGCGGCGCAAAAAAGACGAAAGCGCAATCCGCTGACGAGAAAAAGAAAGGCGCCCAAAAACCGGACGTCAGACGAGGGAAAGAGGAAGCAACCAAAAGCGCCGGGACAGCCGTAGAGATTTCACCCGGCCGGATAGACGCGCATTCGGCGATCCTCGTGGAAGTTTCGACCGGAACGGTGCTCTTTGAAAAAGACGCCGATGACCCTATCGAGCCAGCCTCTTTTACCAAAATAGCCTCTCTTTACCTGGTTTTCGAAGCCATCAAGCAGGGCCGGATTCACCTGAACGACAACGTCTTTATCAGCGAGGAGGCCTGGCGGACCGGCGGATCGAAGATGTTCGTCGGAATCGGGACGCGTGTCCCTCTCGAGGAGCTTATAAAAGGCATAGCCGTAGATTCGGGCAACGACGCCTGTGTCGCTACGGCGGAATATCTGAGCGGGAGCGTGGACACTTTTGTAGACGCCATGAACCGTAAAGCCAAAGAACTGGGAATGACCCGGACCCGATTCCTCACTCCCAACGGATTGCCTGCCGAGGGTCAGATTACAACCGCAAGAGACATGGCGACCCTGGATACGGCTTACTTGAAAGCATTTCCACAAGCGCTGGACTTTCATTCCATGAAAGAATACTCCTTCAACAACATCACCCAATACAATCGCAATCACCTTCTACTCAAAGACCCGACGATCGACGGTCTGAAGACGGGATATATCGCAGCATCCGGATACCATCTTTCCGCCACCTCCAAGCGAGACGGAATGAGGCTCATCGCTGTCGTTATGGGCGCCAAGAGCCCTCCGGTCCGTGAGAGGGAAGCCCTTAAGCTTCTGAACTACGGATTCAGGCAATTCACTCTGGTGCAACCTTTCCAAGAGGGCCAGGCAGTCGCAAAAGCCAGGGTATGGAAAGGACAAAAGGACCAAATCGAGCTCTACCCGGGTGAAAACGCTTCTTTTCTCATCCAGCAAAGCCAGAAAAACCTGCTGAAGTGGGAGATACATGCGCCTTCCGATGTAACTGCTCCAATCGAATCCAACCAGCAAATGGGCGAGATCGTTTTCCTTGTGTCCGGCCAGGCGAAGCGAACCGTGGCATTGGTCGGCAGGGAGGACATCCCGCTTGGGGGCTGGTTCAAAAGGAGCTGGCAAACGGTGGCGAGCCTGCACACGATTGACTGGCGATGGCTAAGCTCAGCTATGGGCGGCATAGCCGTTGTGGTTATTGTTCTCATACTTCTGTCAGGCCGCAGAGCGAAGAAGAAGTTCGCCAAGTAGCATTATCCTGCGCTCCCGGTCAACCCATCACGTCGGCGGCGATAACCATCCGCATCATATCCGAGGTCCCATTGTAGATCGATGTAATCATGGCGTCCCTGTACAGACGCTCGACTTTAGACCCCTTGACGTACCCGATGCCTCCATGGATCTGCACCGCGCGGTTTGTTTGACGCGAAGCCGTTTCGGCGGCAAACAACTTTGCCATGGCGGCCTGACTGCTGTAAGGCAGTCCCTGGTCGTAACGCCAGGCAGCGTAATAGGTCAAAAGCCTCGATGCCTGCACTTCGGTCGCCATGTTGGCGATCATCAACTGGACCGCGTCGAAAGTCCCGATGGGTTTTCCGAACTGTATTCTTTCTTTGGAGTATTTTAACGATTCGTCGAGTGCAGCCTGCGCGATACCCACGGCTTGCGCGGCAATGCCCATCCGGGCGCCGTCAAGCGTCATCATGAATATCTCCAACCCCTGCCCCCGGGCGCCCAGTAAATTTTCCTCGGGGATCCGGCAGTTCTGCAGGGACGCTTCAGCCATGAGCGAACCTCTTGTTCCCGTCTTTTTCAGGTTTCTTTCGATCTGAAAACCCCGAGCCCCGGCCGGAACGATAAACGCGCTGCAGCCCTTTGTCCCCTTAGATGTGTCCGTCACGGCGAAAACAATGATCACGCCGGCCGCAGCGGCGTTCGAGATGAATAACATGCTTCCGTTCAGCACCCACTCATTCCCATCCAGGGCCGCCGTCGTAGTTCCGGCCGCATCGGTTTCAGCCCCTGGATCGGTGAAGGCAAAGGCGCCAAGCATCTCGCCTTTGCACATTGGGGCAAGGTATCTTTTCTTTTGCTCTTCCGTACCGAACTTAAAGAGCGGGAACCCTGCCAGGGAGGTGTGCTGCTCAAGGGTGAAACCGGTCGATGTGCATGCCCGGGAAAGCTCTTCGATCACTATGATATAGCTCAGATAATCGGACCCTGCTCCACCGTATTCCAAGGGATACGGGATACCCATCAAGTCCTGTTCGGCGAGTTTTTTGATTGTTTCGGCCGGCAGGTTCGATTCATTGTCAACTCCGTCTGCAATCGGACAAACATGCCGCTCACAGAATTCAATAACGCTTTGTCGAATTAACTGATGCTCTTCAGTCAGATTGAAATCCATCTCTGAGGTTCCTTTCCGTCAACTGTACTTGCCCGCGACCAGGCGACCGAATGCATGCTTCAGGGGCTAACGGACCGCGGAAGCTCTCCAAAAAAATCCGCCCGCCTCCGTCGCGTGGCTCGGGAGGTTACTTTTTATTCTTTTCCGGCTCGGGAATCTACTGTTTTTATACGCGCGGTTTCATTAAATTTTTTTTTGTCGGGCGAAATTCGTTTTCTTATCCAATGACAGACTATGTACTGCACTAATGATATAAAACAGCGCCCTCTTGCAGCCAGACATACAGCATGATATGCGCGCATATTCAGATGCCGCGGCTCCACAGGCGAAGCCATTCGGCGGGACCTGTGACGGCGGCGCCCGTTTGAAGGCAAGCCCGGGAACAGGCGCATCGGGACATGAAGCAAAATCGGCGTGCAGGCCTCGCTTCGCGTAGCGCGACAGGTTCCCCGCCAGCGTCTGTCAACCGCTTTGGGACGGAGGCGGGGGGGCCTCATCGGCGGTCATTCTACTACGTAGTCCTCTCTTCTGACCACACCTCTTATCTTCCCGCCGTCAAGGAAATCGGCCGCATTTTGTGCGGCGCTTCCTACCGCGTGGGCCATAGCGCCCGGAGTAATGGAGGAATTGTGCGGGGAACCGAGAAAATTGGGCAGATCGAAAAACGGGTAATTCACTTTGAATTCACCGCCCATCGAAGGCTCGACCCACCAAGCGTCGATTCCCGCGCTGAAACCCGGATTTCGAGCCAGATGCCCGTAGAGGGATTGTTCATCTATTACAGCTCCGCGCGCCACATTGATGAGGATCGCGTCAGGCTTCATGAGGGCCAGCTCGGGGCTTCCGATAAGTCCTTTAGTCCGCTTGGTCAGTGGTATCGAGACCAGGAACACATCGCTTATTTCGAGCAGATAGCCCAGATCGTCCAGCGAACCGATAAAATCCACCCTCTCGGTTGTTTGTCCGCTCGTGTTTATAGCGAAAATTCTTAGACCGACCCCTCTCATGAGCATGGCCGCCCTCTGCCCTATCCCGCCGAATCCAAGAACCCCGAATACGCACCCGCGCAAATTCCTGTTCCTGGTTTTCTGATCGAATTCACCCTGTTTCAATTTGGCGTGATTTACGCAAAGCCGTTTTGCAAGCGCGAAGACCATGGCCAGTATGTGTTCGGCCATCGGCTCCGCAAAGCCGCCCACATTGGAGGCAATTATCGCGCCGGGAGGCAGGAGCGCAAAAGGCAGACGCTCGGCGCCCGCCGTAACCAACTGGATCAGCCGAACGCGCTCGGCCCGCCTTAATTCCTCCGCGCTAAATTCACCGGCCGGGTTCCAGGAAATTATGAGATCGGCCCGCTCTATCACACCGGCGCGATCCCCTTTAGGGGTATCGGATAAAAACCTGATGGCTCCCCGGCTGGAAAGGATTTCTGTCAAAACCTTCCGGTGTTTTTGTCCAATATTGTAGGAAACGAGAATCTCAGACATATTTTTCTCCCTGCGATCCAGTTATTGCTATAATGCGGCGCCGGCGCTTTAAACGTTGGATGATTTTAAAAGGAGGACGGCTTTGGAACGCCACTTCAAATTTTTCTCACCCGTGCAGGTTCGATACGGGGAAACGGACATGCAAGGGCATGTCTTCTTCGGCAATTATTTCACCTATTTCGACATCGCGCTGACCGAATACCTCAAGGCGCTCGGCTACAACTATAATGACTTTCTGAACGAAGGGCTGGATTTTTTTTATGTGCAGGCGGACTGCCACTACAAAGGGCGGGCTTTTTTTGATGAGACTCTGCACGTCCACGTACGGGTGAGCAATATAGGCAACACAAGTTTCACCTTCGAATTCTCCACATTTGAAGAAACCTCAGACCGGTCGATCGCAATGGGGCATATAGTTGCAGTAACGATCGACAAGGATAGCCGCGTCCCGGTGCGTGTGCCCGAGCGCTTTCGAGAGGCCGTCGCGCTGCATCAGGGCTGAGAACCTAAGATCGAGGACTGAGGACTGAGGACTGAGGACTGAGGGCGCGAAGGCGGAGGGCGGAAGGCGTGGGAGTGAGCAGTGAGAGGACTGAGAAAGCAGGATAGTCTGCTCACTTTGTCCTCAGCACTCAGTCCTGACAAGTGAGTCTTTATGGCATTCGTTTCAAAGACAGCGGATTTACTTATCGAAGCGGACGGAATAAATCTTTCCGGGGTAGCGCACTTGCCGGGGAAGGTCCCGGCCCCGGTGATAGTCTGCTCCCACGGCCTTTTGAGCGCCAAGGAAAGCCCCAAGTTCGTCGCCTTGGGCGAGACGATGAGCAAAGCGGGCTTTTGCGCTGTGCGGTTCGATTTTTCAGGGTGCGGGGAGAGCCCTCCAAGACGCGCGATGAGTCTTGTCGAGGCAAGGGCGCACGACCTCGATGCCGCAATTGGTTTTGCTCTGAAACAGCCATGGTCGGACGGACGCATCGGGCTTCTCGGATCGAGCCTTGGCGGGTTCCTCTCACTTCTTGCAGCTAACGAACGCCCGCGCGTGATTCAAGCTGCAGTGTGCTGGGCGACCCCTTTCGACATCAGCGGAATTCATCCGGACAGGGAGCGTCTAGAGGAATTGCGCACTGTTTTCCCGGACGGCTTCAGTCTTGGCTCTCCAACAAATTTGGCGGCCATGGGCGCGGTGGCGCGCGTTCTGCTGATTCAAGGACAATTGGATAATATCGTACCCTGGAGAGATTCGGTCCGAATTTATGAACGCCTGCGTGATCCCAAGCAGCTTCTGCTCATGCGTACCGCAGACCATAGGATCGGTGACGATTCATGGCGAAAAAGAGCGATTCAGGCCAGCCTGGAATGGTTCTTGACCCATTTGAAATGAAAAGAGGAAGCCGATGCGAGTTCCGCCAAATTCCAAAAGGGCGCTGACCTCTTCAACTACGGGCTTCTTTTTTTTAATTTTGGTCCTGTCCCTGCCGGTTATAGTCATGCTCTCATCCACGCCCATGGCTCGGCAGGCCGAAACGAGCCTTACCATCCTGCATGTAAATGATACCCATGGACACATCACTCCCTACCTGGACAAGAGCGTTGATCCCGAGCGACCGGTTGGCGGGGCCGAGTACCTGGCCAAAATGATTGAACGCGAAAGAGCTGCAAATCCTGACGGAACAATACTTCTGTCAGCAGGGGATATGTTCCAGGGAACCCCGGTGTCAAACCTCTTTCATGGAAAGCCGGTAATCGAGATCATGAATTACCTGCGCTACGACGCCATGGCTCTCGGGAATCACGAATTCGACTGGGGGCAGGATGTCTTGCACTCCATCATTTCGTCGGCCTCCTTTCCAGTGGTTTCGGCAAACGTCTTCAAGAGCGGCGGCCGGCTTATCACGGGGGTGAAATCCCATGTAATCCTGAAAAGAAAAGGTGTTCGAATCGCGGTAATCGGCATTACCACACCCGACACCTACTACACCACAAAACCCGGGAACCTTAGCGGACTTACATTCGCTCCCCCGGAGAAGGTCCTGCCGGCAATAATCAAGCGGGTCCGGGCGCAAGGGGCCTCAATTGTCATCGCTCTCACCCACGACGGGTTGGACGCAGACCGGGAACTGGCGAGGCAAGTCAGGGGAATCGACATCATAGTGGGGGGACATAGCCATACTGCAATAAAGGACCCTGTGATGGAATCGGGCACGGTGATAGTACAGGCAGGCTCGAACGGAATATATCTCGGGGTCCTCAACATCGCCTTTGACCGGGCGAAGAAAAAGATCTCCGGCTACTCACATAAGGACGAACTCCGGCTGGTTTCACCTGCATCGGGCGCTCAGCTCGATCCAAATGTGGCCCGGATCGTCGATAAGTATGAAGCACAGGTTAAGACCGAGTTTTCACGAGTGATCGGCACAGCGACAGCCGATCTTACCCGGGGGTCTATCAGTGAGAGCAATCTTGGGGACATCGTTACGGACGCCATGCGTGAAGCCTCCGGCGCTCAGATCGCCTTTCAGAACGGAGGCGGCATCCGGGCCGATATACCCAAAGGACCGATAACGCTGGAGACGGTATTTACGGCCCTGCCGTTCGACGATGACCTGGTGACGATGGACCTGACAGGAGAACAGATCGGGGAGCTTTTGGAGAAGAGCGTTTTATCGGAAAATATGCTCCAGGTTTCAGGGATACGAATCGTATACGATCTGTCCAAACCTGAGGGGGCGAAGGCAGCCTCGATAGAGGCGGCGGGAAAGCCGTTGGAGGCCCGGGCGACCTACAGGGTTGTGACAAACGATTTTCTTGCCTCCGGAGGCAACCGGTTCAATATTTTCAAAAAAGGCCGAAACATCTCTGTCGGACCACCGCTAAGGGATGCGGTGGTCGATTACATCAGAAAAAATTCGCCGATAAATGTTCAGGTCCGCAACAGAATCATATTCAGATGAATGAAGACATGGACGTTTACGTAAACGACCAAAAAATCGATCTCTACCGGGGCATGAAAGTAAAGCACGCTCTCATAGCATACGATCAAAGTCTCTATAAGGCCGCGCTGTCCGGGGAGGTTCGCGTCGAGGACGAAAACGGTTTCCTGGTCGGGCTTGAGGGGAGCCTGACGGAGGGGGCTAAAATATTCACGATAGCTACGGGGTGAACATAGTGAATAGTGAATGGTGAAAACCCAACGTCTTCAACCACGGATGGAGGAGCGCAGCGGGGTGGATGGACTCGGATAAAGACCGGAGGCTGAAAAACCAACTTCTTCAACCACGGATGGACTCGGATAAAGACCGGAGGCCGAAAAACACGATCATCTATATTCTGTTTTCAAAGAACGTGAGCAGTGAACGGAAAAAAATAACTCTTCTTGGTTCTATCGCTTCGCGACGAGCAGTGAAATTCTTAGATTCCTCAATCCCTCAATCCCTCCATCGCTTAGTGTCGTCAACCGGCCTGTCATACGAGGAGGCCTGTGCAATGAGCGTGGTCTTGTTTTGGCTGCCTTTGGGCCTGCCATTCAGGTTTCCCGAGCGGCCCTTTTTGGACCGGCATGTTTTAAACCTCTGATTCGGTGAAGCATGAATGCTTGCATTGTAAATACAATCCAAATTCAATGAAACCGCTTCTTGAACCACGGATGGAGGAGCGCAGCGGGGTAGATGGACACGGATAAACACCTCAAATTTCCAATCTCTTTCAACGGTAGCAGGGCGCCGGAAGCCCCTCCGGGGTCGGGGTAAACTGGTAATGTGCGGAAAGTTCTGCAAAAGAGAATGATTTAAAAAAATGGTCATGGCATACGGGTTGTTTCACCACAAAACACCCATCCGAAAGGACAATGCCATGACCAAGACTGAGTTTAAGCGCAATTTCTCAGATGTGAAAGCCCTTTTCAGCGAAGAAAAAGACGTTCTCAAAAAGATTTTACGCGAGGTAATGCAGGAAATTCTTGAGCAAGAAATGACCGATACATTGGGAGCTGCCAAGGGTGAGCGTTCACTAGGCAGGCTTGGGTACCGATCGGGCTATTATGAACGCTCTCTGGTCACAAGGGTTGGGAAACTCGAACTCAGGGTTCCGCAGGATCGCCAGGGCCAATTTTCCACCCAGCTTTTTGAGCGCTATCAGAGGTCTGAGAAGGCTCTGGTCTCCGCCATGGCTGAGATGTATATCCAAGGAGTCTCAACCCGTAAAGTGAAAGCGATCACGGAGGAGCTTTGCGGCCATTCCTTTTCGGCCTCGGCGATAAGCGCCGTAAACAAGACTCTAGATGAGAGCCTGGATAAATTTGCAAAGAGGCGTCTGGAGGAATCTTATCCTTATCTGGTTTTGGATGCCCGGTATGAGAAGACCAGGGAAGATGGGGTGATCCGGAGCCGGGCCGTACAGATTGCAATCGGGATCAATGAGGAAGGACGGCGGCAGATTCTCGCGGTTGAGCTGGCAAACCGGGAGTCCGAAGGCAGTTGGCGGGATTTTCTGTTAGGCCTCAAGGAACGCGGACTTTACGGGGTTGAATTCGTGGTCTCAGATGACCATCCGGGGCTTAAGCGCGCAATATGGGAGGTTTTGCCGGAGGCGGTTTGGCAGCGCTGCTATGTTCATTTCTTGCGAAACGCCCTGGATCACCTGCCTCGAAAGGCAAATGACGACTGTCTTCAGGAGCTTCGCTGGATTTATGATCGGCGCGATCTGTCCGAGGCCCAGAAGGACCTGGCCCAATGGCTGGATCGCTGGCAGAAAAAATATCAGAAGTTATGCGCATGGGCCGAGGAAAACATTGGAGAAACGTTTAACTATTACCGTCTTCCTCTCCAGCACCACAAACATATGAAATCAACTAACATGCTTGAACGATTAAACGAGGAGATCAAGCGCAGAACCCACGTGGTACGGATTTTTCCAAACGCGGCAAGCTGCCTCAGGCTGGTTCGGGCTCTTGCAGTGGAAACACACGAGAGTTGGTTGGAAGCGAGCCGTTACCTGAATATGGATCTACTTAAAGAGCATAAGAAGCTCGGATTGGAGATAAGGTCGGCTGCATGAGCCGCTCCGGGCCGCCTCCGACGAGTCTTGGGTGGACCCATTCTCGGCGGCCCTGCGCTCAAATCGATTGGTTGGTTCAGGTTTTAAAAAACAAAAAAAGTGAAACCGCTATGCCTGATCGAATTTGCAGAACTTGACGCACACAACTGGGTAAACTCGGAGAGGGAAGCGGAAAGAAAACCGCTTTCTTCTGACTGTATGCTCCGTGTTGCTTGCTGCATGCCGTTCGAATCCCTATGTCCTTCAATCCGTGAATTTTTTTAAATCCGGCGATATTGTACTACACAGTGATTTCGCCTTGCCAAACGGCAACCAGAAGCGGCAATAGAAGCGGCAATAGAAGCGGCAATAGAAGCGGCAAAAAACCCAATCCACCGCAGAGGACGCAGAGAAACCTTGGGCCGCAAGCAAAGGACTAAAGTCGTTTAACGCCAGACGCGGGGACTGAGGATGGAGGACTGAGAGGTGAAGGGTGAAGATTGGAGGACGGAAAGGCGCAATGCCCTGGTTCTACGCGACTCGAAGGCGGAGGACTCCCTTCAAGTGGAATTTATCCCGAACTTTGAGGGGGGATAAACTCGGGGCGGAGGGCGGAAGGACGAGGGGCCGCGTGCAGGAACCACGGCTGAAGGAGCGTAGCGGGGTGGATAGACACGGACTGGTGAATGAGCTTGAATGTAGCCAGTCTATATCCCCTTCAGCCAGACAAATTCGTTATCGGAGCCGGAGCGCAAGAGGCCGGATGAGGAACTCGCCGGTTATAGCGAAGGTAATGGAGCGCAAGGTCCGCAAATGTTTATCCAAAACATACAATGGGAAGGCCGGTCCGGTTTGTTCAATTATCTCTCCTTGTGGCGTTAGGGAGAGGGCCGTTGCCTGATTGACATATCACTTTCATTGTCCTTATGCGCCTCGGTCTGAACAGGGTCCCGTACAGTGGCAAGAAGGGTTGAACGCGGGGAGTTCTCCAGTTTCAGGATAGTCTTCCATTCTGCACGCCGGGGCGTGGGATCGAGCACATCAACTGCGGTGAAAGAGTCTATCTGAAATCGCAAAAACGGATCTCACTAAGACATCTCTTGCATGTCCGATCTGAAAATCTTATGGTTTTTAAGGGCTTCAAGGTCACAGAGGTAGCTTTTCAGGCAAAAATCCGATCTCAACAGGCACTTTGGGTGCATAACGCAAAAGTTGATGCATTATTCCGGTTTGAATATCGTCGAAGAGAGGAACAGGATGGCTTCAGGACAAGCTGGTTACAGGGCGAGTATGCTAGTCGCATTGATGGTGGTTTTCGCTTTGTGGGCGACTGTTGCTGTCGCCGGTGTGGATGAGGACTTCATCGAAGCAGCAAGGCGCGGCGATCTGCCTGAGGTCAAAAGCCTTCTCGCCAAGGGCGCCAATGTCAGCGCTAAGGAGGATAGCCGCGTACCCGCGTTAATTCTTGCCGCCGGGGGAGGTTACCTGGAAGTAGTGCAGTTGCTGCTCGATAAAGGGGTCAATGCCGATGCTGCAGGGAATTACGGCGAAACCGCGTTGATGCTTGCCGCCGAGAATGGCCACCTTGAGATCGTGCAGTTGCTGCTTACCAAGGGGGCTGACGTCAATACAAAGGACAAAGGCGGCGAAACCGCGTTGATGGGCGCCTCCTCCAATAGCCATAAAGAGGTCGTTCAGGAGTTGCTTAGTAAGGGTGCGGAGGTCAATACCGAGGGGCATAGCGTCTGGACTGCGTTGATGCATGCTTCTCATGAAGGCGCCAGGGAGGTCGCGCAGTTGCTTCTAGATAAGGGGGCCGACGTCAATGCCAAGCTTAAAGACGGTTGGACCGCGTTGATGCTTGCCGCCGAGAATGGCCACATCGAGGTCGTGCAGGCGCTGCTTGAGAAGGGTGCTGAGGTCAATGCCAAGGACAAAGACGGCTGGACCGCGTTGATATTGGCCTCCCGGGATAGTTACAGGGAGGTGGTGCAGGAACTGCTCGCCAAAGGTGCGGAGGTCAATGCCAAGACAAAGGGCGGCTGGACCGCCTTGATAGCTGCCTCCCGGCATGGCCAACAGGAGGTCGTGCAGGAACTGCTCGCCAAGGGCGCGGAGGTCGATGCAAAGGAGAAGGACGGCTTGACCGCGTTGATGTATGCCTCCGATAATGGCCACAAAGAGGTTGTGCAGTTGCTACTTGCCAAGGGCGCCGACCCCAATGCAAAGGCGAAGGACGGCGCAACCGCATTGGAGTATGCCTCTTCGTCGGGCCACAAAGAGATAAGGGAACTGCTCATCAAGGCCGGAGCAAAATAATCCGGACATTATACACTTTCCCAACTTAATGCATTATTCCGGATTCAGACTTCATGCAGGGGAGGTTTCTGAGATGCGCGCAAACAAAATTATGTCCATGTGCCTGAGCGTTCTGCTGATTTTGGTTTTCACGCCGGATTTGATCCGAGCAGCCGGCATGGACTATCTCGGGAGCAGACTCAAAGGCAATTACGTCTGGGGCGGGGCCATGAACCTGGCCTGGCATGAGATGACCGAGAATGTTTTGCACTCAAAACTTGAACTTGACACAGGCGATAAAGCGGCCCTGAAAATGGCGGACAAGTTCAACCGTTCTCCTTTTTCAAAAACCGATCTGGACGAAGAGAGCTATTTTGTCAAAAGCGGCTTTGGGCAAGGAACTTTAGACATAATCAATAAGGAATCGAGACTTAAATTTCCTGGTAAAAGTTTGGGGGATATAGATGCGAAATTAGGGCCGAAGGATTTCATCTCGTATGCTTATTTCCTTAAGCAAGTGGAATATTTGACCCAGTTCAAAGAAAAAAGGGTGAAATTCGGGAAGCAAATCATTCAGGGGTTTTATGCAAGTAACTGGAGCCAGCGAGAAAACGTAGAAGTCCGGGAGTATAGCGATGACAATCGGTTTATAATCGGTCTCAGGTTAAAGGACAACGGCGACGAACTGCTGCTGGCCAAGGGTTTTGACATGGGCAATCCTGAAGCCGTATTGAGCCGGATCGCCCAATATGGGCGCGATGATGATTTACCGACCATGGGAGTCAGCAACAGGTTCGAGATGCCAAAGCTTCACCTGCAGCATCGGCGCGAATACAACGAATTGATCAATAAGCCCTTCTCGAACAAGGGTTTTGAAGGCTATGCCATCGCAATGATGTTCGAAAACATCAAGTTCGATATGGACCAAAAGGGAGCAAGGGTCGAAAATGAAGCGGTGATTGGAGGAAAGGGAGGACGCCCAGAGGCGCCCGTAAAGGTCAGAAGATTTATTTTGGACAAGCCGTTTTGGGTCGTCATGAAAGAAAGGAAAGCCCGTATCCCTACTTTCTGCTTGGCGTCAAGAACACGGCGCTCATGCAAAAAGTGGATGGAAAGTCGGCCGGCCGACCGACCCGCCAATAATGGCCAGGGGCGAAGCTCCTTTAACTTCGCGGCTCCCTTCCACCCAAAAAGAAAGGCTTCACCGAAAATATGTATTGGCCTCCAAAGGTATCGGGTTTGAGCAACTGGCGCAATGGGTGTCGAAGTTGACGGCGATTGCGCTGCCGGCGATGGCTGGGCCGGGAAAACAAAGGCAAGCCGTAAGGGCGCGCAGCATTTTATGTTTTCTGGCGGTAAACGGACTGGGTATGCCGTTGACTATTCTTGCCGACCGTCAGCGTGGCGGTGCAAAGAGGCGGTGAAATCGTGGACCGTGAAAAGTTGGATATCTCGCCGCTTCGAATATAAAATATAAAGGGCGTCCCCTTTTTCCCGAAAGAAGAAAGGACTATGGCCTCAACAAGGAATTGCATGAGCACTTCTTTTTCGAGAGCGCCTATGGCAAGACGGATACCGATTTCACGGGTGCGCTCGGTTATCGTCCGGCCTCGAATTCAATCTGTAGCCCACACCGTATATAGTGCTGATTATCTCTTTATCGGGAAGACATCTGGCAATTTTTTTCCGCAGGTTCTTGATATGTGAATCGATTGTTCTCTCATAACCTTCGAAATCATACCCCTGAACAGCATTAATCAGCTCGTTTCGTGAGAAGATTCGGTCAGGACGGTTCACAAGCATCTTGAGGAGGCTATACTCACATGGCGTCAGCTTTAGCTCGCTGCCCCCGGCAAGCGCCTGGCGGGTCTCCTCAATAATTTGAAGTTCTGAGGCGGTAAGCGTCTTCGAAACGTTAGCGGAGCAGGCACGCCTTAGCACCGCTTTCACCCGGGCCACCACCTCCCTGGGGCTGAAGGGTTTGCAAATATAGTCGTCCGCACCCAATTCCAGACCAAGAAGACGGTCAATCTCCTCGACCTTGGCGGTGACCATTATTATAGGGACATTCGAGAATTGTCTAATACTGCGACAAACGTCCAATCCGCTCATGCCTGGAATCATGATGTCCAGAAGAATCAGACTGGGCTGGTTTTGTTTCACATGAGACACAACCTGATCCCCCCGGTCCAGGCATGACACCCTGAAGCCTTCGCTCACTAGGTAATCCTTCAGTATTTCCGCAATCTTAATCTCATCTTCGACCACCAGGATTTCCCGACTCATCCCCTATCTCCTGATTGAAGACTCACCCAATTGCAAATCACATGGGAAAAGCATGCTGATTTTCAATCCTCCGGTGGAGGAATGGGCGGCTTCCAGTTTGCCTCCAAGGCCCTCTACTATGCTCTTACATATAGCAAGGCCAAGTCCGCTGCCCCCATGCTCCCGGCTTCTTGCCTTGTCCACCCGGTAGAGCCTGTCAAATAAGAGCGCCAGGGATTCTTCGGGAACTCCCGGTCCGGAATCCTCGAAACTCACCGAGATCTCCCCGGACTTAACCTGGAATGAAATCTTAAGAATGCCCGGAACGTTTGTATAACGCAAGGTGTTCTCAAGGATGTTGGAGAAGAGCTGCCTGAGCCGGTCCGCATCTGCCGCAATAAAAACGTCCCTTTCTTTCACTGCATAAACATCGACCTTTATGCCCCGCTGATCGAACCTTGTTCGGAAACATTCCAATGTCTCTACAATTATCTCCCATGGATTCACGGCCCTCAGTTCGGATCGAAGGCGCCCGGACTCTATTAAGGATAGATCGTGAAGGTCGTTAACGATTCGACTTACATGCAGCACCTCATTGTGAAGGGAATCCAGGCGCTGCCGAGTGATCGCCCTTATACCGTCCTGCATCGCCTCTATTTCACCGCGAAGGACAGCCAACGGAGTCCTTAGTTCGTGAGATATATCCACCAGCCATTGCTGTTGCATTTGCTGATGCCTTTCCAAGGCCTGGGCCATTTGATTGAACCCGGCGGCAAGCCGGCCCAATTCATCCCCGGACTTAACTGCGATTCGAGTCTCAAACCTGCGTGAGCCCAAGGCGCTGACCCCTTTCTCCAGTTCCTTAACGGGCGCAAGCAGATGCCGGGACAAAACGAATGTCACCAGGACTGCCAAAATTAAGGCAACAGATCCGATTGTATAGAATGTCTGCGATTGCTGCCTTATAAATTCGTACTCCAGGTGATGACTCGGCGGTTCGTGTTTTATGAATCCAAGCCATCCGACTAATTTACCATCAGTCTCTATGGGTTTGAGCCGGTAGTCGTCTTGAGAAGAAGAGTCTCCAAGAGGGGTCAGCGGACGCTTCCCGACATCGAACAGGACGATGGGCCGATCAGTCATATGAATCCGAGGCGGCGGCGGAGGGGGCAGAATCAACCCGGGGGGCGATGGCGGGCCACCCTCTCGCGTCCTGTCCGGCCTCAGCCACCCCAAGCCGAACCAAAAGCCCGGGTCCTCCAGGACCGAGTCCCAGTTACCGCCCTTCATATACTCCTGAGCCAGTTGGTCAACCAGCTTTGTGATCCTTTCGGCCTCAAACTTGCTGATGTATTCCCGGAAATGACGCTCGGCAAAGTAGCTGCCGATCCAAAGAATACAGACCACAATAGACAGGCTGTTAAGGAGAAAAGCCAGGAATACCTTATGTCGGAATTTGATGCCCATCCCTTCACCCCAGCCCCTTTGATTCAATGAAATCGGCGGCCAAACAGCCGAGATATGGAACTCGGCAGAGACCATACGCCTTCAGCGGGCAAAATGGCTCCTTATTTCTGGCCTATTCAAATAAGGAAGTCAATTCCGCACATTGCTCTCCATATTTATTCCACACCGCCTCCATAATTCCTCCACAATTGACGTCTAAAGTGCAGGGGTCCCGGAAGCTTCAAAGTCGGCGCGCCGATTGCGCCGCGACAATAAGGGGAAGTACATTCCATTCGGATATCAGCGCAGATCAAGAATGAACTTAATAATGAACTTAATAAGGAGGACCGTTATGAGAATGATGTTGATCAAAGTCGTTTTGCTTCTGGCAGTTTGTTTATTTGCCGTTGCAGCTTACGGCCAGCAGACCTCCAGCGGCTCGCTTCCATCGCCTGCCCTCTATTTCAAATTCGGACTGTCAGGCATCGCCGGTGACCAACAATACCTCTATGTAATGACGGGCGGCAAGATCATGCAGTACCGGAACGAGAACGGCGCATTGACACTCCTTGCTTCATTTGACCTCCCACAGCCGCCGGTTCCCAGCGGCGCCCAGCCCCCGCCTCGGGCAACGGGCCATCCGGTCAGCTTCCGCCGCCGCCTCCTCCGCTGCCTCACGGTCTTTGGGCCGGCAACGGCTCCCTCTACGTGTTGGCGGGACCTTTCGTTTACATCTACAGCGTTTCCGAGTCCGGTCTGAGTCTTCAAAATACAATAGAACTCCCTAAACCGGACTTCCCGCAGGCCGGCACATAGCAACTCGATTCGCAAAGCCTGCGGCACGACTCTCTCCAAAGAGGGCGCTTCGTTCTTCGGAGAGAGTGAGTATTTCTATGAAATCAACAAGTCGTTCTAATTCAATGGAAATGCAAAGGTCATCAAAATGAATCGTATCCTAATTATCGATAGCGATCCGGCATTTTGTGAAATGATTGCCGATTACTGCGAAGCTGAAGGATTCGAGGTTGCCTTGGCGTACGTTGGGAACGAAGGGGTGCAACAAGCCATCGAGGGAGGGTACGATCTGGTCCTGCTTGCTGTCGTGCTTCCGGGAACGAACGGGCTGGATGTTTTGCAGGGCATCCGTTCCAAGCTGGACACGCCTGTAATCTTATTGGCGAATCCTGCTCAGAGAAAGCTACACGCCGCCGGGCTTGAGCTTGGGGCAGACGATTTCGTTGAAAAGTCCGTTGAGCCGCGCGTTCTGCTTGCCAGAATCCGTGCCCTTATCCGGCGCACGAAAAGTCACCACAGAGACGATCTCAGGCCGACGCCTGGAAGAATGATTCTTGGGGACATAGAACTTGACGCAGGGGGACGAACTGTGCGCCGTAATGAAGAACGGTTGAGACTGACTTCAGTCGAGTTCGACCTTATGGAAATACTGATAAGGGCAGCCGGTCATGTGGTTTCACGCGAGCATCTGTCGCAAAGCGTCCTCGGCCATGAGATCGGCGCCTATGACCGCAGCCTGGATATGCACGTGAGCCGCCTGAGAAAAAAACTCGGTCATCACTACAATGGAGCGGAACGTATCCAAACTATCCGGGGAGTCGGCTTCGTCTACACTATTCCAAACCCGCTTGACGACCGATTCAAGTAATTCAACAAACTTACAGATCCTTAATCGTTGACAGGTATACGATAAAGGCATGGAATGACAGTGAATATGTACAAGACTGGAATCGATGAATTCATAAGGCATGGCAGGGGAGGACTGCTTCCTCCCCTGCCGCTCAACGGTACGCTGGACGGCGAGTCCGTACCCCGCTTTCAATATTACCCGGATTGGTTCATCAAGTTCCGGTTGGATTGGGACAGCGAAAAACCCAGGTTATTAACCAGATCTTGGAGGAAAGTCTGCAAATCGGTGCTGCTAGCGGAAGTGCTGGTTGAGCTGCCTGATGAGCTATTGGTGGACACGGATTTAAGCGCTGAAACCAGATTGCTGAAGTCCGATTTTAGCGTACTGAGGGCACTATCATTTGAAGAAGTTGAGGATGTCGATGAGCTGTCCGAACTCGTTCCCAATTCGGATATCAGTTGCTCCAACTTGTTGGTGAAATTTGAGTAAGAGGATGCAGCTGTGGAAGAGGAGGAAGACGAGGAACTGCTGCTTGAATCAGATGATTCCGACTTTACTGCCGAAAAAAGGTCGTGCATGAACTTTCCCATTGCCTGTCGAAGGTCCTGGGTGGAAGTGGTCGATCCCGTTGATGAATTGGAACTGTCCGAAGTTGAGTTTTGGGGTCCGCCCTGTGGAGGTCCGCTTGGAGGAGTTGGCATGGATATCCCCATCTGGCTGAACGCCTGCATGATGTCCTGCAACAGCTTATCATTCCCACCGCGCGATGACTCGGCGCCGGAAACCTGGCTGCCTGAGGCAGCATCGCCGTTACCGGCTGACTGCTGAAACATGGAGATAAAGTTTGTGTACATTGAATCAGTGTTATTGCCGACTGCTGTGATGGACATGACGTTCTCCCTTGAATGTAAAGTTGTGTAAAGAATGGTACATTCGAACTACTCATTGTTAGGCTGAATGTATCTATTCCGCCTTCACATGCTGGTAAAGCAATAATCGGACAATGTACGGTAAAGCTAATGTAACTTTTTGTAACAATGTCATGCTTTTAAACAATATGATAGCCAGCGGTATTTGCTGGAGAGGTGGGCGTCCTCGCAGGCTATAACTTGTGGACAGCTTGAGTTGGAGACCAAAGGAGATTGAAGACCCTTGGTTCTTCAGCAAGCGATACATTTTTCTAGTGGCGAATGCAAAAATTGCCGAGAGAATGGGCACGTTTTTCCACCGTGTCTTCAACTTCCGTGAGACGAAATCAGCAAGACCGGCAAATGTCCATAAGCAGGCAAAAATGCAAGGCAAAACCGGCTGTGAACAACTCAACAGAGGCGATTAATGAAATTCCCTCATAGACCAACCTGCATTCAATCGGCACGATGGCTCGTGGCAGTGCTCCTGGTCATAATAATTACCGGATGCGCCGCAGTAGGGCCTGATTACAAGCGTCTAGAGGCGCCAGTGTATGAGGATTGGGGAAAAAGGGGACGCCCTTTATAT
>CAVSIN010000022.1:0-157911 GCA_963727975.1 uncultured delta proteobacterium
CGCTGCGCCAGGCGCCAAAAGTCATTCTCGTTCGTGAAATGCGGGACCGTCAGTAGGTGGAGATGGGGCTAAGCGCGCCAAGACCGGCCACCTGGTTTTGAGCACCCTGCACACTATGGATGCGGGCAGGACGTCAATCACCATGATGGGTATCCTCGAACTCGAAGAGGAGCGGCTCGTGCCAATTCGTCTGGCCGATACGATGAAATGGATAATTTCGCAGAGGCTCCTGCCCAAGATCGGCCGGGCGCGTCGCCGCCTTCGAAGTGGTGGGCGGCCGCCTCAGAGTGCAGGAAGCCATCGTTCACGGCGAAGCCGATGGGAAGACCTTCTACGAGATGATGGAACAGGCCGAACCTTTTGGATGGACCACATTCGACAGCAGCATCTCGCGCCTCTACCAACACGGAAAGATCACCGAAGAAACCGCCCTCGCTTACGCCACCAGGCACACCCATGTAAAGAAGAACATCGACCAGGATAAGATCCACTCGAGGCAAAAGACAACCGACATAGAGGGACTGAAAATGGACCACGAATACCGAAAGAATTTGGGTGTTTGAATAGGATTGCGCTCAAAACCTCCAACAGACTCCTTTTATCGATGCCGGCCGGCCCTAAAGGCACTTCCGCCATGCTACAGCTTTTCCAATTAGAATATGGCGCTCGGGAAAGGAATCCCAGGTCATACGTATTCGGCAAGCTCATCGAGAGAGGAAGCTTCGAAATGATGATTACGTTTTGAAAATCTGTTTGGTCTTTGCACTGACATGTAGCATTCAGCCCTGCCTGGCTCTGGCCGTGGAGCCTGTCGATCTCGCCGTGGACATTCTTCCTCAGCGCTATTTTGTTGGAGAAGAATCGGAGGACGATTCGTCGATATTGAGGTAATGGTGCCTGCAGCGGCGACCGCTCGACCTACGAACCCCGGCCCCCGGCGGAGATGTTGTTCGCTTGGCCGATCGAGGATTTACTTCGCCTGTGGAGTTCCGTTCGAAACTATATCGCTGCGAAAATGATCGCTCTAAACAAAAACATTTATGCGGAGGTGCACACCGAAAAAGATATAAAAAAAAGAGAGATTGAAGCCCATTCTCACCGGGCGAGGGCGGGAGTCAAACCGCCATAGCCGGGGCGTCCAGGAAGAGCGGGGCGACGACCCTCACATTTGGCTCTCACCGCCGTTGGCGATTCTCCAGGCGCGGGCGATCTTCGAAGCTCTTGCTTCGACCGATCCGCAGAACCGCGCCGGTTACGAGGCCAACTACAAGCAATTCGCGGC
The DNA here is from genome assembly GCA_963727975.1 of uncultured delta proteobacterium. Lineage (GTDB taxonomy): Bacteria > Desulfobacterota > Syntrophobacteria > Syntrophobacterales > Syntrophobacteraceae > SbD1. The sequence goes on from CAVSIN010000022.1 coordinate 1,283, forward strand.
CGGTCTGGTTGAGTTGGACCTTTACCTTTCACGCCTTTTCCAAACGGGGGTGAAATCGCGGCCGTTCATGGTTTTTCATCCCGCCTGGGGCTACTTTGCCGACGCTTACGGGCTCGAGCAGATGCCGGTGGAAATAGAAGGAAAGGAGCCAAAGGCGAGAGACCTCGACGGATTGATAAAAAAAGCGAAAGAGCTTGGGGTAAAAGTCATATTCGTTCAGCCGCAGTACTCGCCCAAGAGCGCCCAAACCATAGCCGAGGCGGTTGGGGCCGCCCTGGTGCAGGCTGACGACCTGGCGCCGGCGTGGGAAGAAAACCTACGGCGGGTGGCGGGGCAAATCGCAACCGCTCTTAGCGGAAAATAAAGAGAGACCGGATATGCCCGTTTCGGCTATAGATTTGAACAATATCTCATTTTTCTATGACGGCCATCCCATCTTGACGGACGTCAACCTGAGGGTCGAGGAGCAGGATTTCCTGGCGATAATCGGACCAAACGGCAGTGGTAAAACCACCCTGCTCAAAATCGTCCTTGGTATTTTGAACCCCGCGCAGGGGACCGTTAGGGTTTTCGGCAAAACGCCACAGGGGGCCGCCGGGCTGCTGGGATATGTCCCGCAGGATACCGGCCTTAACAAGGGTTTCCCCGTTTCCGTTCAGGATGTTGCGCTTATGGGAAGGCTCGGCCTGAGGGGGCGTGAGCTCCGATACACAGCCGAGGACAGGGCCATTGCCAAAGCGGTATTGGAACAGGTTGGCATGTGGGAGTACCGGGACCGGCCGATCGGGAAACTCTCCGGCGGCCAAAGACAACGGGTGCTCATCGCCCGAGCGCTTACCGTGGAGCCGAAAATCCTGCTCATGGACGAGCCTACCGCCAGCGTGGACGCGCAGTTCCAGACCGATCTCTATGACTTGCTCAAAGAATTGAACGCTGCGATCACCATAGTGATTGTGAGCCACGACATGAGCGTGCTGTCCGGCTACATCAACTCGGTCGCCTGCCTCAACAGGACCCTTTACCATCACGAATCGGGTGAAATCACGGAAGAGGCGCTGCATGCGGCATACCAATGCCCCGTTGATCTGATAGCCCACGGAGGGGTGCCTCATCGCGTTCTGCGCAAGCATGACCACGAGGACTCCTGAGAAATGATCGAGGCCTTCCAGTCCGAATTCATGCGCAACGCTCTTCTTGCCGGATTGCTCGCCAGCGTTGCCTGCGGCGTCATAGGGACCCTGGTAGTCGTCAACCGGATCGTTTTCATCTCGGGCGGAATCGCTCACTCCGCTTACGGCGGCATCGGGTTGGCCCTTTTTTGGGGGATTTCCCCGCTTGCCGGGGCGCTTGGATTTGCGCTGGCGATCGCCATGATAATGTCCGCCGTCACACTGAAAAACAAGCAGAGGGCCAATACCGTCGTGGGGGTCTTGTGGGCCGTCGGAATGGCGCTGGGCATAATAATGGTCGACCTCACGCCGGGATATAGCGTGGACCTGATGAGCTATCTGTTCGGAAGCATTCTGGCCGTGCCGCGGGCGGACATACTGATGATGGCCCTGGTTGATCTCGGGGTGCTGGCGATTGTGGGATCGCTCTACAACAGCTTCCTCGCCATGTCTTTCGACAAGGAGTTCGCGATGGCCATGGGAGTCCGGGTTTCAATGCTCTACTACGTTCTGCTCGGGATGATCGCGCTTTCGGTGATCATGCTCATTCGAATTGTGGGCCTGGTTTTGATTATCGCTCTTCTCACCATCCCGCCATTCATAGCAGAAAAATTCTGCCGCTCTCTTAAAACCATGATGATAGCCTCCGTATTTCTTAACTTTTTATTTTCACTCGCCGGTTTGTGGTTTTCCTACAGATTCAACCTTACCTCCGGGGCGACCATAATAATGGTTGCGGCAGCCTTCTTTTTCGCCTCGCTCATCTATGAGCGGGCGCGCAACCATCTCGGAGGCGCTTAGGTCAAATCGGCGCAAACCCGTGATTCAGGGGGAGTTGAAGATGGCTGTTGAAAAAATCCTCGTCGTCGGCGCTGGAAACATGGGAGCGGGAATTGCCCAACTCTGCGCCCAGCAAGGTTTCCAAACGGTGCTCAGCGATACCAGCATGGAGCTTTCCACCGGCGCCAAAGCCCGCATAGCCAAGGGCCTGCAGAAAAGGGTGGAGCAGGCAAAGTTGAGCGAAGATCAAATGAATTCCGTTCTTTCACGCATCTCGACTGCGGGGGATCTAAGCCCGGCGCGGGAATGCGATTTCGTAATCGAGAGCGTCCTCGAGGAGATCGAAATAAAGAGAAAGGTTTTTGCGGAGCTGGACAAGCTCGCCAGGCCCGATGTCATCCTCGCGACAAACACGACTTCGCTTTCGATCAGTGCGATTGCCGAGGCCACCGGACGCCCCGGCAAGGTGGTCCAGATGCATTTTTTCAATCCGCCTACGATAATGAAGCTCGTGGAGATCATGCCGGGATCGAAAACCTCTTCGGAGACCGTGGCGGCGGTAACGGCGATTGCAATCCAGCTCGGCAAGGACCCGGTGGTCTGTAAGAATGAAGCTCCCGCAGGGATTGTCAGCAGGGTCCTGGGGCAAATGCTCAACGAAGCGACATGGCTGGTCGCCTCCGGGGTGGCGGCGCCCGAAGACGTCGACAAAGCCATGAAGCTGGGGGCCAATCATCCGATGGGGCCCCTGGAACTGATCGATCTTATCGGCCTCGACGTCCATCGGGCCAAGATGCAGACTCTTGCAGCAATCCTGAAAGATCCCCGCTACAAACATCCGGAACTCATCGACCGGATGATTGACGAAGGCCGCCTGGGCAGGAAAGCGGGCGCGGGTTTCTACTCTTATGGAAAATGATGTTTGAAAGGGTTAATGTATGGCTCCATGATTCCTTCAACCGGAGGAGAGATCGGGTGAAAAAGAGCAACGCCGTTATGGGCGCCGGATTTGTTCTTCTGGCCATTGGCCTGGCAGGTCTGGCTCTTTTGCAGACATCCCTTTTTTACCGGCCGGCTTCCGAGGCGCCGCTCGGCTTATCCGATGGAAAACCGCCGGGCCCATCGCAGGAAGGTCACGGCAGCCGGGCGGCCCTTGAGCGAAAGCAGGTCCCCGAGCTGCCGGACAGCATCAAAAAGGCCCCCGGACCCGGGCAGGTCCCGGCGCCTCAACCCGTGGAAGGCCCCCCGGCGCCGAGCCCTGCAGATCGCGCAGAGGCCGCCTCCGGGCAAGTAAACCGGCGCCCGGCGGGAAATGCAGTTGGCGAGCAGGAACAAAAGCCTGGAGACCTTTCGACTGAAAAGCCGATTCCGGTCCCGCAGGCAGGCAACGGCGAACGCCGCTATCCGCAACAGGGCCAGGCGGAGCGGCAGGGGACAGCGAAGCCCGGCGTCGATACAGCCCGAAACCCCTCTGCTGACGGGAGCAAAACGCTGCGTCCCTCTCCGGTGGTGCTCAGGTTTAATTTCGATCCGGCCGAAAAACGCGAAATCGATGTGGCGCGGGTGCATCTCGGTGATTCGATAAGCGTGAAAGTACGGCGGTTCGGGCAAGCCGACCTCAGTATCCATCTCGCTTTCGCTGTTCCGGATACTGTCGAGACCGGCGCCTGGCGCGAGTGGAACGCCGGACCTAGACGGTCGGTTATTGTCCCGATAAAGGACGTTGACCGGATCGCCTTGACAGCCCAGGGGGATTTTGGGGCCGCTCTGAGAAGCAAGCTCGATTCAAAGGAGGGCGCCGTTTTGAAGCTCGGGGCCGATTATCCTCGCGGCCCGCGCGCCCTGGTTCACCCTCACGGTCCGGGCGGCTATGAAATCGAGATGACAATTTATCCGGGCAATCGTTGGAACATCAAACCAAGGGGTCTTGTGTGATCTACTGCAAGAAAATTACGGCGATCGTAATGGCGGTATCTGTGCTGCTGTGGGCGGCGGCGGCGACCGCTGGAGTTAATGAGGATCTGACCATGGCGGCAATGCGCGGCGATGCGGCTGCGGTCCGGCGATTGATCGGCAGGGGCGCAAAGATCAACGCCATCGACAAGTCCGGCTGGACTGCGCTGATGGTCGCCAGCCAGGGCGGCAAGCTTGAGGCGGTGAAGACGCTGCTTGACATGGGGGCCGATTTCAACGTCGCCAACAACAAGGGCATAACCGCTTTGATGATTGCCTCCCAAAACGGGTGCGACGAGATCGTCAAAGTGCTGCTCGGCAAGGGAGCTGAGGTCAATGCAGTCAACAGCGACGACTGGACCGCGTTGTCGACCGCCTCCTGGGGCGGCTATAAAGAGATCGTGGAGGCGCTGGTCGGCGCGGGGGCCGATGTCAACGCCAGGAACAGCAACGACGGCGCTACGGCGCTGATGGTAGCCTCCCTGAAGGGCCACGCCGGGGTCGTGCAGGCCCTGCTCGACAAAGGGGCCGATGTCGATGCCAAGGACAAAGAGGGAGCGACCGCCTTGACGCTTGCCTCTCGGTATGGCCACCCCGACGTCGTGAAGGCGCTGCTCGCCGCGAAGCAGATCGATATAAACGCCAGAGACGACCACGGCAACAGCGCTTTGGCGCTTGCCGCGCGCTACGGCCGCCTGGAAATCGCGCAGGCGCTGCTTGACAGGCAGGCGGATATCAATTCAAGGGCGCTTAACGGCGCAACTCCATTGATGTTTGCCTGCATGAAGAGCTATACCGGGATCGTGGAAGCGCTGCTCGCAGGGGGCGACGATGTCAATGCCGAGGCCGATGACGGCGAAACCGCCCTGATGGTGGCCTCGCAAAACAGCAGCCTCGAGGTCGTGCAGGCGCTCCTGGGCAAAGGGGCCAAGGTCTCTGCGCCTAACAGGGACGGCTACACCGCGCTTATGATTGCCTGCCAGGACGGCCACCGCGAGATCGCCGAAGCGCTGCTCGCGGCGGGGGCCGAGATCAACGCACAAGAAAAAGAGGGCGTGACTGCGCTCATGCTCGCTTCCCAGAATGGTCACCGGGACGTGGTCACGGTCCTGCTCGACAAGGGGGCCGATGTCAACGCCAGAAGGAAAGACGACCGAACCGCATTGATGGCCGCTTCCTGGAATGAGGAGAACGACATCGTCCAGGCGCTGCTCGACAAGGGGGCCGATGTAAATGCCAGGGCCAACGACGGCGAAACCGCGCTGATGGTAGCCTCCGGCAACGGCAACCTCCAGGTCGTGCTGGCGCTGCTTGACAGGGGCGCTGAGGTCCGCGCCCGGATGGATGAAGGTTTCACCCCGCTGCTGCTTGCTTCCATGCTTGGCGGCCGGGATGTCGCGCAGGTCCTGCTCGACAGGGGCGCCGAGGTCGATTCCGCCAAGGAGGACGGCGCTACTCCGCTGATGCTGGCCGCTCAGGATGGCCACGGGGCGGTCGTGGATTTGCTGCTCGCAAGAGGAGCCAAAGTCAATGTCAAGGACAATAAGGGCGTTACCGCCCTGATGCTCGCCTCCCGAAACGGCCGCAACGATGTCGTTCGGGCGTTGCTCGCTAAAGGGGCCGAGGTCAACGACAAAGACGGCGAAGGAGCATCCGCTCTGCTGCATGCCTCGCGCTATGGCCACGTAGAGGCCGTTCGGTTGCTGCTCGCAAAAAAGGCGGACGTCAGCGCCCGGAACAACAACGGCCAAACCGCACTGATGCTCGCCGCAACGGATGGCTACCGCGAAGTCGTGCAGATGCTGCTCGCAAAAAAGAGCCCCGTCAACGCGAAAGACAAAGGCGGCCAAACCGCCCTGATGCTTGCCTCCAAAGGCGGCCACCGCGAAGTTAAAAAACTGCTGCTGAAAGGGGGAGCAAAATAAGAGAACAAGCGCGGGAGTAAGATACTACGGGTTCCGGCCGGTCCTTGTTCGCTTTCCACTTCCCTCTCCTTTTTTTGTCGACTAAAATATTCTCGCAAGCGTCTAAGCGTTCATAAACCGATATCCGATATCTTTCGATACCCTTTTTGCGAAGGAGAGGACTAACGTGATAAAGCACGGGGCTATTCTCGGCATTGGAACTGTTATCCTTGTCATTGGCCTTACAGGGCTGGGTCTTTTGCAGACCGGGGTGATCAACCCCACCGAAGTGAAATTGCCCGAGCCGCCGCCGGCGAGCAGCCAACAATGTCCGGGCGCGGCTGACCAAATTGCGCCGGCTACAGTCCCGGCCCCTCCATCCGGAGCGGGAGCAGGGACCCAAAGCGGCGCAGCTCTCACGGAGCGCCCGGCTCAGGGGCAGCAACCCCGGTCCGGAAACCTTGCGGCCGAAAAACCGGTCCCGGTCCCGCATGTAGGCTCAGGCGAGCGGCGTTATCCGAAACCGGACCAGGTCGCCAAACGCCGGCCATCCTCGGTTAAACTTAACAGAGAGCTTTCACAGGGCGCCAAGACATATCGAAAGTCTGGAAAGGACGAGAAGCGCAAGCCGGCCCACCGCAAATCCGGGCCCGGGCGCTACGCGCACAAGACGTCTCCGGCTCGCAGCCATCAGCCTGTCGTGATCAAGTTCACTTTCGATCCGACGCAGGATCACGGACTTAATGTGGCGCAGGTACATTCGGGCGACAAAATAAAGGTGAAATTGCGGCGGGTCGGGCCGGTCGACCGCAGGGTCTACTTCACTTTTTCGAGAGATATCAATTCACCCCAGGGCGGCGTTTTGGAGCTGAAGACGGCGGGTTCGGCCGAGGGCCCAGCGATCTACCGGACTGCCGATGCGGGCTATTATGTAGTCGAGGTGAAAATCTATCCGGGTAACCGGTGGAACATCAAGCCGAGGAGGTTTGTATGACCCGATTTTGTGTGACGTTTCTTTTTTCGGCTGCCTCCGTGGCCGGTTTAGGCATGATTCTGTACGCGCTCCTGGCGGGGTCCCGCCGAAATCGCGAGTCCGTCGGCCCAGAGAGCATGACGGCCGATTCTGCCGTTGAACCCGGCGGGGTCCTCGATCTTGATATTGGCCATGAGGGTCTGAAGCACAGGGAAAAAGAGCCTTTCGACCCGGATAAGCACAAACCCGAGCCTATCTAGGCTCCATCCGGAGACCGCGGATAAGAGGCTGCCGGTTTTCCATTCGGAAAGCGCCGGGCATCCAATCACCCCTCTTTTCTAAAGGGGGGCAGGGGGGATTTCGTACCTTTGACAAAGGGGGACTTCAAACCAACTCGCCCGTCCCGAAACCTCCGCGTTTATCCGTGCTTTGCGGCAAAGTGTTTCATGTAATCGACGAGCGCCCTTACCGCCTCGATGGTGACCGCATTGTAGATGGACGCCCTCAAGCCGCCGACCGAGCGGTGTCCTTTCAAGCCGGCAAATCCGGCTTCAACCGCCCCTGCGAGAAATCCTTTCTCCAACTCGCCGTCAGGCAGCAGGAAGGTGACGTTCATGCGAGAACGTGAATCCGGCATGGCCGTTCCCCGGTAAAAGTCCTGGCCGTCGATAAAATCGTAGATGACCCGGGCCTTCTCTTCGTTTATCTTCTCCATGCGGTCCAGACCTCCGACGGTCTGCTCGATCCACTTCAGCACCAGTTCGCACACGTAGATGCTAAAGCAGGGCGGCGTGTTGTAGAGCGATCTGTTTTCAGAATAGGTCGTATATTTGAGCATCGTCGGAAGCTCTTGGGGAACTGCCTCCAGCATGTCCCGGCGAATGATGACCAGGGTGACCCCCGCAGGACCGATGTTTTTCTGCGCCCCGGCGTAAATAAGCCCGAAGGGGCGCAGGGTCGAACCTGCGGCTGAATATGTCTGAGGACATATCGCTTACAAGAGGCGCAGCGCCCGGACCGGGGAAGCTCCTCCACTGGGTGCCCCGGATAGTGTTGTTCGACGTTATGTGCAGATAGGCGGCATCCCGGTTGAGAGGGATTTTTTCCGGAATGCGGGTGAACCCCTCGTCCTCGGAGCTTGCGACCACGCGCACCTCTTTGCCCAGTGTGCGGGCTTCCTTTATCGCCCTGGTCGACCAGGTCCCGGTATTCACGTAATCGACGGGCTTACCTGCAATTGCAAGGTTCATCGGGACCATGGAGAATTGGAGGCTGGCGCCTCCCTGAAGGAAAAGGACCTGGTAGCCGTCGTCGAGGCCCAGCAGGCGCCGGACTCGCGAAACGGCGCTTTCCAAAACGGTTTCAAAACTCTTGGACCGATGGCTTATTTCCAGCACGGACATGCCTGAGCCTTGAAAATCAAGCATTTCCATCTTTACCTGCTCGATCACTGCCAGCGGCAGGGCGGCCGGCCCGGGATTGAAGTTGAGGACTCGTTGGGTCATGCTACTTTCTCCTCGCTAGATAGTGTCCATCCGGAAACCCCGGATAAGAGACTGGCAGTTTCCAAGCCGGAAAGGAGGCATCTTTCGTCTTGGCAAGGAAATCAAGGGGTTACGCGGAGGCGTACATGCGCCCTCACAAAAGATCGGGCGCGAACCGGGCACTCACAAAAGATCGTGCCCGGACTTGAAGCGTTTGACCATGTTAAGAATGCTAAGCCCGGACCTGAGCGCAGTGAGGGTCCAGCATCTAAGCGCAGTCTAGAGTGTCGAGCGCGAACATGAACGTAGTGAGTGTTCGTACGCCGCACAGGGAGCCCTCTCTTCGTTCGGGCTCGCGCTAAGAATTTGAGCTAACGCAAAACGCTTCAAGCTCAGCGCCCGATCCTCTGTGAGGGCGCACCCCGAAGATTGACGCCGCCAGAGCCCGCCCCGGACCTGATCCGGGGGCGGAAAAGAACCCTTTCCGGATGGAAACTAGATAGAATGGGAACTTTGAGCTTGTACCTATTCACCTGTGCTTTTTTTTTGTCAATTCCTTTCTTGAATTATTATATAAGAATTATCGTGGATGAATAGATCGTCATGGGTCCCACCCTGAGCCGATGATGAGGATTTTAATGCAGATTGAATGGCGAATTGCTCCCCGTAATGAGTGGACGACGGATGCCCTGGTCTTCTTTGTTTTCGAAAAGTCCCACGAGCATCTTCCGGGCTTGAGGGGATTTCTCGAAGATGCCGGAAAGTGGCTCGCCGTATCAGCGGCGTTGTCCGACTTTCAGGGCAAGCCTTCCGAGGTGGCCGTCGTCTATGCGCCTGCCGGCGAGGAGAGGGTCCGGCGCGTCATACTTGCCGGTCTTGGCCCGGCGGAACAGTTCGACATCGAAAGGCTGAGAAACGCCTCCGCGTTCGCTTTGAGAAAGTGCCGCGAGATGGGCATAAACAAGCCGGGGATTCCGATTTCGGCCTTCGAAGGGTTCCCCTGCGAGCCCTCTTCGTGCACTGTGGAGAGTCTGCTGCGGGAGGGCCTCATCGGCGCGATGGCCGGGCTTCATCGTTTCGATGAGATGAAGACCAAAAACTCGGATGCCCCGCATCGCCCCGAGTCCATCCTGCTTATGTGCGAGGCCGATCCGGCGCCCGTTCTTCTCGAAACGGCCGCCCTGGCCCTCTCTGAAGTCGCGGGAATAGCGCTTGCAAGAGACCTGACCATATCTCCGGCCAACCGGGCGACCCCCGGATTTATCGCCAAAACGGCATCGGAAATTGCTGCAAGATTCGGGTTCAAAATCGAAATAATCGACATGGATGCGGCGCGGTCCATGGGCATGGGGGCCTTTGCCGCCGTTGCTCAAGGAAGCGCTGAACCCGCATTTGTCATCGTTATCGAACATGCGCCGCCCGGGACCCAAAACGATCCTCCGATTGTTTTCATCGGCAAGGGCATCACCTTCGACACTGGAGGCATTTCGCTAAAACCCAGGGATAAACTGGAAGATATGAAACAGGACATGGCCGGGGCCGCATCCGTTTTGGGCGTCTTCGAGGCGATCGGCCGCGCCGGTCTTGCCAAACGAGTGGCGGGCATACTGCCCTGCACGGAAAATATGCCCGGCGGCGGGGCGTATAAGCCCGGAGACGTTTTACGCTCCTATTCGGGACAGACGGTCGAAATCATAAGCACAGACGCCGAAGGCAGACTGGTGCTCTGTGATGCGCTGGCCTACGCGGCCGCCCGCTTCAAGCCCTCGCTCATGGTCGATATAGCCACCCTTACCGGGGCGAGCATAATCGCTCTTGGCAGGGAGGTCGCCGCAGTTCTGGGCAACCGCGAGGAGCTTGTCCGCTCCATTCAGCGGATCGGCGCCTCAATCGGGGAAAGATTCTGGCCTCTGCCTCTGTGGGACAGTTACTTCGAGGCTTTGAAGAGCGATGTGGCCGACATGAAAAACGTGGGTGACCGCAGCGCCGGGACGATCGTCGGGGCGATGTTTCTCAAACAGTTCGTGCCCGGGGAAATCCCCTGGGCGCATATCGATATTGCAGGAGTCGCCTGGACCGACAAAGACGCCGGCTTTTGTCCAAAGGGCGCAACCGGCTTCGGGGTAAGGACCCTTCTCGAGATCGCGCGCAGGTGGCCTGATGCCTGACGCGAGACGCGGGACTGCAGTTGTTAGGCTGAAATAACTTAAGAGGAGAGAAAAATGCAGTTGAAAAAATGCAAAATGTTCGTGGCGGCGCTCCTGGTTGTAGCTGCGGTGACTGCGCCGTCCACAGTATTTGCCCAAACATCCACCGTCAGGACCGTCATTCACGGAACGGTAACGATTCCCAACCCCAGCGTCCAAAACTGGCTTAATGGGAGTTTTGCTCCAACTGTTGTCGACCCTGCCAAGTGTCAAGTCGAATTACGTGCGATATCTACTTTGGAGTCGGTTGGTCCTAACGCCATGGCGACGCTGGGCGCCAGTACCATCAGTATTTTCGTAAGCGCAGCTACAACCGGCAGCGTGACGGTTGAGTATCAAATAACCGAATACTACTGAGGCGCATCGGATGTTTTGGAACACATTTTCTAAAGGATTTGCAGGCATGCTGCGGATTTTTGTGCGGTTTACTGTTGCGGCTTATTTCGCAGTGGGCGTCTTGGCCCTGGCGTCTGCGGCCCAAGCGAACCCATCCAGCCTGCGGGAGTTGCCTGAAGCGCTGCAGGGAGCTGTTTCCGGCGAGTTCGGGCAGGACTACCGGCCGTACTATCCGGAGCAACCCGCCGAGGCCCCCTTTACCCAACAGCAAGGGATCGCCGCCCCGGACGGCGCCAAAGGCGATGTGTTTGGCGACTCAGCGGCCCTTAGCGCTGACGGCGCCACCGCCCTGATCGGGGCATACGGCGCTGCGGTTGGCGCCAAAGCACTGCAAGGGGCCGCCTACATATTTGTTAAGACCGGCGGGACATGGGGCCTGCAGCAAAAGCTCACCGCCTCGGACGGCGCCCCGGGAGACGAGTTTGGCGCCTCGGTTGCGCTCAGCGCTGACGGGAGCACCGCCCTCATCGGGGCATGGAACGCCGCGGTTGGCGCCAACCAGTTCCAGGGGGCGGCCTATGTATTTGTTAAAAGCGGCGGGACCTGGACCCAGCAAAAAAAGCTCACAGCCTCGGACGGCGCCGCGGGCAACAATTTTGGCCGCTCGGCGGCGCTCAGCGCTGACGGCAATACCGCCCTCGTCGGCGCGATCCTTGCCAATGGCGGCGCACAGCAGCCCCAGGGGGCGGCCTACGTATTTGTCAGAAGCGGCGCGGCATGGAGCCAGCAGGGAAAGCTCGCCGCCCCGGACGGCGCCGCGCGTGACTGGTTCGGCTACTCGGCGGCGCTTAGCGCCGACGGCGCCACCGCCTTCGTAGGGGCATACGGCGCCTCGGTTGGCGCCAATACCAACCAGGGGGCCCTCTATGTATTCGCCAGGTCCGGCGCTACATGGAGCCAGCAGCAAAAACTCACTGCCTCGGACGCCGCCCCATATAACTATTTTGGCTGCTCGGCGGCGCTTAGCGGCGACGGGAACACCGGCCTGATCGGGGCATACGGGGCTGCGGTTGGCGCCAATGCGCTGCAGGGGGCCGCCTATATATTTGTTAAAAGCGGCGGGACATGGCGCCAGCAGCAAAAGCTCACCGCCTCGGACGGCGCGGCGGGTGATTCTTTTGGCTACTCGGCGGGCCTTAACGGCGACGGAGGCGACGCCCTCATCGGGGCGGCCTGGGCCAACGGCGCCGGCGCAAGCCCGCAGGGCGCAGCCTATGTATTCGTTAAAGGCGGAGGGACATGGACCCAACAGCCAAAGCTCGTCGCATCGATTGGCGCGGCGGGTGATGAGTTTGGCTGGTCGGCGGCGCTTAGCGCCGACGGCGCCGCCGCCCTCATCGGGGCGCCCGGTGTTAACGTTGGCGGCAATACCTACCAGGGCGCCGCCTATGTATTTAACAGCAGCAATGGGCTGGTCGTAAATCTGGGCGCTTCCGGCCTTTGGTTTTACCGAAGTGGGGCATGGAGCGAGCTTACCCCGCTTACTCCCGGCATAATGGCGGCTTATGGGAACGGCATGGTTGCCCTTTTTCAAGGATTCGGCCTCTACCGGTATGGCGGCGGCGCCTGGACTCAGCTCACTCCAATCTCGAGCGTCGATATGATTGTCGGGATGCCCGACAGGGTCTACGTGGATTTTACGGGCGCAGGACTCTGGCAATACAACGGCGCATGGACCCGGATCACGGCGCTAAATCCAAACCTGATGACAGCGTTTGGCAATAACCTTCTGGCGAACTTCCCTGGGGCCGGACTCTATCAGTATGGCGGCGCCTCCTGGGCGCAGCTCACGCCCATCAGTACGGCCGACAGCATGGTCGCCGGCGCCTCGGCGGCTTATGTGGATTTTCCTTCCGCCGGTCTTTACGCATATAACGGCAGCACATGGACCGGACTTACCTCTTTAAATTCCACCATGATGACGATGTACGGAAACTGGCTCGTGGCGAACTTCGCGGGATTTGGCATATACAGTTGGAACGGCTCTTCATGGACGCAGCTCACTCCAGCCGTTGCGCAAGGCTTGATCGGGACCTCGACCAACCTTTACGCCAATTTCGGGACCTCAGGCCTCTTTGAATTCAACGGCGCATGGACTGAGATAACGTCGGCCCAAACGAACCTCATGGGGTCATTGGGGTCTTCGCTGATCGCCAACTTTCCCGCAAACGGGCTCTATCAATACGACGGATGGGAGTGGAGCCGGCTTACCCCGGTTGATGCGGCGACCTCTACGATTCAAGTGACATGGCCGTGATTAATTTTACCGTCCGGTTTGAAGCTTCATGTTATTGAGCCTCTGGATGAGTTCCCTTGGCGCTTCCGAAGTTCTTTGGTCTATTACGTGCGGAGTAATGGCCACCAGGAGTTCGGTCCGCTGGAGATTGGTGCTCTTGGCGGAGAAAAGGGGCGAGAGTAAAGGTATGTCCTGCAGATACGGGATCCCGTTTTTCGTAACCTGGTTCTGCGAGTCGATTATTCCTCCGATCACAACCGTCGACCCGTTCTGGGCAAGAAGAGTGGTCTTTATGTTCCTTTCGGTAAACGTCGGCGCTGTATTGCCCTGCCCGACGTTTACGTCTGGACCCGTCCGCCGAATCGTCTGTTCCAGTTCGAGCCGGACAAGACCTCCCGCGTTTATATGCGGGGTAATGTCGAGGATGACGCCCGTTTCCGCGTAATCGATCGTGCTGAAAGCGTTGACGCCGCCGACTGTAGAGGGCGCATACGAACCGGTCGGAACCGGCGTTCTTCCGCCCACGGTTATGGTCGCCTCCTGGTTGTCGGTCGCCAGCAGCGTGGGTGTGGAAAGCACGTTAACGCTGGTCTTTTCGGCAAGGGCGCTCAAAAGCACCGCAATGTTTTGGGCGCCGGCGACCCAGGCGAGGCCGAGCCCCGTTCCGGCCGCAGACCCGATACTTAAAGGAAATACGCCCGTGGCGGGGGTGCTTGAGCCGGTCCCGTTGCTCCCTGCGGTGGTGGCCGTATTGGACAGCCCGCCGAAAGAGAGGCTGTATCCCGTGTTGTTGGAAGGATGGGTCTGATAATAATATTGCAGCCCGTAGCTGAAGTCCTTGGTCAACTGAACTTCCGCGACCACCACCTCTATCAGGACGGCCCTGGGGAGAATATCAAGGGCGTCGATCGTCTTTTTTATCTTTCCGTAATCGACCACGTTCGCCCGGACGACTATTGCGTTATTCACCTCGTCGGGAATTATCATCACCTCGCCGGTAAAAATCCCACCGGGCTTGCCAGCCTGGCCTGACCCCGCCGTACCGCCGCCGCCGCCCCGCGCGCCGGCGCCTCCGGTCTTGGAGGCTGCGCTTCCATACGAGCTTCCGGAGACCCCGCCCGTGCCGCCCGTGCCGGTCCCGGTAGAAGAGCCGCCGCCGAAAGAACTGCCGCCGCCGCCAAAAGAACTGCCCCCACCGCCCAAAGAACTGCCCCCACCGCCGCTTAAACTGCCTACGCCGCCCCCGCCGCCCAGGCCGCCGCCGCCGCCTAAACCACCGCCTCCACCGCCTAAACCACCGCCGCCGCCGCCGAAAGCGCCGCGGCTGGCGGAGCGCCCTGACGGCACAAGCTTTTGTCCCATCCCGCTGGGGGCCTCGATCCCGAGCACCGCGCTCACGATCTGGGCAATGTCCTTCGCCAGGCCGTTCTGGACGAAGTACACGTAGATTTCCTGCTGGTTGCCCAACCCGCGCACGTCCAGGGCCTCTATCCATTGACGGGCCGATTTGAGCAGTTCGGGGTTCTGAGCCATGACCAGCACGCCCTCGAAATTGTTAAGGGGCATGATCGCCAGGCTGTTCTTGAGGGCGCTCTCCTTGAACCCGCCAAGCTTGCTCATGAGAGCTTCCATCCCCTGAACGGCGTCCTGCGGAGCTATCGAAGAAAGCGGGACGATCTCCATGCTGATTTCCTTGAGAACATTTATATCGATCGTCTTGAGAAGATTGACAAGGACGCGGGCGTTGTCGGCTTCTTCAACGAAGATGATGCTGTTGGTCAGCGCGTCGGCCATGACCTTCCTTCCCGGGGTCAGAAAAGGGGTGACCAGGTTGGTCGCCTGCTTAGGGTCCATGAACCGGAGCCGGTAGATTACTATGAGCGGCCTGTTTCCCTTTTCGTCTCCCAGCAGTTGCGCACTGGCTACAGGAAGACCGCCGCCTCCCGTTTTCTGGGCAAGCTGAATGAAATAAAACCCTTTTCTCGGAATAATGCTGATCCCGTTTGCCTCATAGGCCCTTGTCACCACCTGAAGAAGATCGGCGTTGTCGAAATCACCGTCGATATACATGCTGATCCGGCCCTGAAGGGTCTGGTCCATCACGTAATTGAGCTTCAACTGATCGCTGAATATCTGGTTGGTGACCTCGGCAATATCGGCTTTCTCGAAATTAAGGACGATTCGCTGCTTTTCACCCTCCGCAGGCCCCAGCCGCCCCTGCGGGGATTTCCTGGGTCGAAGGGCTCAAGAGTCCCGTCTGAACAGGGGAGATCACGGGCTTGATGGGGGACTTCTTTTTTTTCTGGATGCTCCCCGAGGGAAACTGTTTTGGAAACCTCAGCTCTGTCGACTGGGCCTGAGGATTTATCTGTAGCCGCAGCCTTTGATGAATCGGCTTCACCGGGCGCAGGGAGCTAGTAAGAGCCGTTCAGGCTGGGCGGGTTGAGGCTGCGGCGGCCGGGCAACCGGGCTTTGCGGCGACAGATTGGCAGGAAATAGAGGCAATTACCAGTATTATCGCAAAGATAGACTGGCATGTTCTCATTTAAAGGCCCCCTCCCTGACAGAGAACTGATAGACCGGCGCTTTCGAAATGACGCGACACTATATCACAATCGGCGAATAGACAACAGAATAAGAAGCGCGAAGCGGGAAGCGCTAAAAAGGGGGCATTGAAACATTTACGATTTTTCTCCTTTTTCCATGAGCGCCGCAAGAATTACGTTTACCACAAGGTCAGGTCCCTTATTTCTTTGTATTTTTTGTATATTGATTTCCTGCACCAGGATGGCGAACTCGGAATTCTTGACCCTGGAAAGAAAATAGTGCAGTCCATCGACGTTGGTCATGAGATTGAATCTGAGGTGCACTTCCTGATAAAGACCGTACTCCTTGCTGGCAAGCACCTGGTAGGTCTTGATGTCCAGTTTCTGCCCCTCGGCCCCGCCCTTCGATGAAAGCAGGTCTCCAAGTGAAGCGGCGAGCTGATACGGGTCTGTTCCCCGGAACAGCTTTTTTTGCATGTCCTTGAGCTCTTCCTCATGCTTTGCGAGCTTGTCCTGAATGCTTTGGCTCTGTTTGAGCTTTTGATCGTATTTGACGATGAGGTCCTGTTGCTGTTTTATTTTCGAATCGAGCGCCTCTTTCTTAGCGGCGATGGGCGCTATGAGAATGAAATAGGCCGCCGCCAGGGCCGCCACGACGACGGCTGAAGCCACTATAGAGCCTTTGTGTTTGCCGATATCGACGATTCTTATCTTCGGGATGCTGATTTTCATTGCGCGCTCTCCTCGGGGGCTTGCTCAACGGCTGCTTCACCCTCATCGGGCGTCTCATCGGCCCCCTGTTCTTCGGCCGCGGGGGCAAGCCTTCAAGCTGTTCCTTTTTCGGCGCCGGGCGCCGCCTCGCCGGTCGGACTCTCACTCAGGACCGCGCTGGGTGTTTCCGGCGGCAGCGCTTCGAAATTCTTTTTCAGCTTCTCCATATCGAGTTGAAGCTGAACGTTAAACCTCTCCTGGTCGGTCCCCGGGTCACGGGTCACGGGAGAAGCGAATTTGACGTCGCTAAGCCCTTCGGTTTTCGACAGTTCGGCGAGATACTTGATCGCCGATTTGCTTTCACCCCTTAGGATGAGCTGTCCCTGGCGAAGTGAGAGATAATTGAGCCAGGTGTCGTCAGGAGTAAGCAGGGTAAGAAAGTTCAGAAGCTCCAGGAGCCGATAGTCTTCATTGTTGAACTGCGACAGTGTTTTCTGATCTTCCTGGAACTTAGTTATGCGCGTTTGAAGCTCCTCGATGGGTTTCCACCTGGCTTCGAGTTGATGGAGCTGAACTTTGAGGCGATTGTTGGTCTGAACCAAGCTTGACGTCGAGTGCGACTATAGAAGCCGTAGAGCGCTAAAATGAAAACGAGCGCCGCCAGAGGGGCGGCAATTCGAGGAATCTGCCATGGCTTTAGCAGGATTTCGGAATCGAAAGTGTGAATGGCGTCCTTTTTTAGCAGGCGTCGAAGCCAACTGGTGACCAGGGACTCAGGGACCTCCTGCACCCTGACCGGCAACCCCGCCTTCCCCCAGGTTGCAGCCGGACCGTCGGGAGAATCGCTCTCCCCGGGCGAGCAGACAAGATGAATGTGCGGCTCGCACTCCACGCCGCCAAGGCATTTGAGATTCTCGCCAAACAGTTTCAGACCATGGAAAGAGGCGCCGACAACCGCAGAATCCAAAAAGGCGCCATGGTAAAAGCGATGTACTTCAAGATTCTCATCGTCCAGACCGCGGACAATGATCTCGCACTCTTCTCCCTCATCACCTATCAGGGGCAGCAGAGCTGAAAACGAGAGCGCGCTGGGCGCCACGGCGAAGGTATGAAAAAGAGTTCCATTGAGCGCCTGGTTCAGTTTATCGTAAATCTGCCTTTGAATGGAGAAAACGGGGACCGAAACATGCTGATCCAATGCAACCGGCGTCCCGGAAAAATACAATGTCCTGTCTTGCTCCTGAAAGATATTTTCCTGCCAGTCGAAGTTGATCGCATCGTCCAACTGGTCTTTTATCGACAGGGGATAGTGTTCGCTGTGGACGGAATAGAAAACGCTCGACACAATGGCCAAAAGGGCGCTTCCTTTCCTGCTTTTCGGCTTGAGGTTCAGGTATTGGAGATGATCGAAAATCGATTCGCCCGGAGGAACACGGAATTGTTCGGCCACCCCGATTTCCCACGATCTCCAGTGCCTGTGGGCCTGCAAGACCTCTATCTTAAGAGGTTCCACATAAATGGCGTACAGGTTGGTCGGTCTGTATTTGACTATGCTTTTTAGCATAACGGTTCCTTGTCAAGGGAATTTAGGCCCGGCCTACATCACCTTCCTGCTCAATATCTGGTAAGGTTTGGAGCCCCCGCCCATGAGGCGCAGCGTTAGCCATACGCCCACGCTCGGAGGTCCGTTTGCCGATTTCCCGAACGAAAGAATACGATAGACGCTTCCGGGTTTCCAGGAAATCTGTTTGAGCAATGGGTCCTGTTGCTCCTCGGGTTCCAACGGCAAGTTTACATTGGCGCCATATATCGTCAATAGGCTGAAAAGAGAATTTTTGGCCGGAATTACAATATCCTGAAAAATCTCCGGCGACTCACGCATCCTTTCATCTATTCCCCGATCGTAGCCGTAAAAAAGCTGCTGGCTCAGGCCCGGGACGAGCAGCAACTGATCCAGGCTGGTGAGCTGGCCGTTGAACGGAATGTAGTTAAGGCCCGCCTTGATATAGCCGTCTTTTTCCATCCCGTGGGGCCTGGGTATGTCGTCGGCATCGATAAAATCGAGTATCCGGTCCGCCAGGTCCTCCGAGGTCAATTCATCGGCGCCGGCCCTTTGAAGCACCTGCCTGAGTTGAACCTCCTGGACCATGTTGACGTTTACCTTGAGATCTTCAGGTTCGATAATCACGACGGCGATGCCGCTATTATACTCGACTATGCGGGGCAGCCCATCGGGCTGCCAGTTCAGACCGGGGCGCCTGGTCCATCCCGAAAGGAGGCGGCTGGCCCATCCGCGCCAGGGCTTCATAGCATCCCCCGATGGCAAGATAGAGGGCACTGGGATTCTCGTATCGCGTGAATTTGGTCCTCTCCCAACAGGCGGGTTTGGGCGCTTATCTGGAATGCAAACCACATGATAAGGGCGCAACACCATAGAACGGCGATAAGCACTACACCCCTTTGACCCTTTGGCAATGCGCGCCATGGTCCCTTCGACAGCCTCGGGCCCGGCCCCCGGCGGGCGCGGTCCCGCCATCGGCCGCGAAGGCGGATAAACGAATCGGCAAAGCTGCGGACAATATCATTCATTAGTTTAGTGTCCATCCGGAAATCTCGGATAACACACTGGCAGTTTCCAATTCGGAAAGTAGGCATTTTTGTCCTGGCAAGGAAATCAAGGGCTTGCGCGGAGGCGTACACCGGTACCGCCTCGCGGAGCGTAGAGATCCTGCCTGCGCCGCCGCCGAAGGTTTGAGTGGCTACCCCGGCTGCGGCCCAGCCGCCCGCCAGGGCCGGAAAAGGACACTTTCCGAATGGAAACTAGTTTAAGCCAGTGCTGACGCCACCCCCTGCGGCGCCCGGGGCCAGTCTTCTTCTGGACCTCGATCGTGAACAGGGCGTTCACCATGCAGACCCGGGCATGAACCACCGAATCCTTTCCTCTCCACCTCAGAAGGACTTCCACCGGCAATTGGTCCCTTGACTCCCAGGATTGCGACAAACTCCTTTGACTCCTTGCCTGCATAGGCCAGAACGAATTCCGGAAAATCAACGCCGTAGGAGCGAATTTCAGTCTCGTTTTTTGCCGGAAGACCGCCCGGCGAGAAACTTCTCGATGGATGCCGGATGATAGGGGTCCAGCAGAAGTTCGGAATAGGAAAGCACCCTTGATGTTTGGATCATACGTGTAACGGGCGACTACCGGCACGCCCTGTGAGATCGCCTTCACCGAATGAGTGGTTACAAAGACGATCGAGTTCGCCTGCCCGGCAAACAGGGGATGCACGTTGAATCCGTGAACTTGATGGGCGTTGGATCGCATTCGGCCAGTTGGCGTTTGAGCAGATCGGCCAACAGGAAAGTCTGGTCCGGCTTTTGATTCTGAGCGCTCTGCCATACGCGCAGCGCAAACGAAAAACAAACCGAGAGAATGCCGACCACGAGCGCGGAGATCGCCGTAGCCAGGATCAGCTCGATCAGCGTGAAGCCCCTCCGGTCGCCGGATCGGATAAAAGCTCCACGCCCCGCGATTTGTGACGCCGGTTTTGTCACAGCGTTCAAGTCTCACCGTACCTCCCAAATCCCCCATGCCCTCCCTTTAATAAAGGGGGGAACTCACGCTCCGTTCACCGCTATTGCAAATCTTTGTTGGGAATTATTATGCTAAATTCCAGGCTTGCGGACCTGTAGTTCAGCATCACACGGTATAACTGGCCGAATTTGCCGCCGTCCTCACTTTCTTGCTCAAGTGGGACCGGAAGCAGGTAAACACCCACCTCGGGAGATCCCTCCAACTCGCCCAGGCGCACAAACCCCTGCATCGCCTTTACCGGATCGGCCAGGATGACCTGTGCGGCGGACTCCAATATGGGCTGAATATATGCCTTTTCCTTCAAATTGACCTTGTAGCGAAGGGACTCGGAGATAAGCCCCATCACCGCGCCGATAATCAAAGTGCCGATCGCCAGGCTGATCAGCATCTCCAGGAGCGTGAATCCGACGGGGTCGGAGCCGGAGATCGCGGACTGTATCTCCGTGTCCGTCTCCGCTGTCTTCGCGTCTTCGTTTCCTCATCCGTCATCCGTGTTCCGTCCTCACTTGATCCTCTCGAGGCTCACCGTTCCAAACAGTGGATGTATATAGATGTGGTAAGTGCGCTCGTGATCGAAGACAACTTCAAGATCGTTTCCGACAAGGCTGCCGTCGGGATAAAAAATGATAAGGAAATCGCCGGTTTCCGGCTCCTTCTGCAGATTGCTCGGAAAATATCTCGGCATTCAGAGGTATGGGTTGCCTCGGCGGATTTTCAAAACCGTAAACCCGCGTGGCCCCGTTCAGCCTGAAAGCGACCGGGCGTCCGCAATTCATGGCGAACAGGCGGCTCCTTTGTATCGACTCTGTGAATTGCTGAAGAAAATCGCTGTCTTCAATCTGTTTCCAGTTGGAGCCGACCCTCGGGACAACCACGGCGATAGTCACTGAAATGATCACCAGCACAACGATCATCTCGAGAAGGGTAAAACCGCAAACGGAGGCCGGTACGCCTGAAGGGCGGGTCTTCCGGATCTTTCCTCCTCCGTCTCCCGTCTTCCCTCCTCGGTCTTCCGCCTGCCGCCATCTGTCATCCATCTTCCGTCTTCCGATGCTCCCCGCACCGTGCTTTCGGCTTTAGAACTTGATGTCATTGATTCCAAAAATAGCCGAGAACATGCTGATGACCATCAGGGCGATAAGTCCGCCGGTGCACAAGATCACCAGAGGCTCCATGAGGGTCATGATTCTCTGAAGCGTCCTTTGAAGTTCTTTTTCAAAGTATTCCGAAAGAGAGAGCAGGCCCGCTCCGATGTTGCCCTGCTCTTCGGATATGCGCAACATTGTTCCCATTCGCGCCGGAAAAGCGGAATTGTTGCGAAAAAAATTGCTCATCGACCGCCCGATTTTTATTTCCTGGTGCAGGGGGGCTATCGACTCCCTGAGAACGGCATTCATTATCAGTTCCTGGCCGAGGCTGAGGGCCCTCAGAAGGGGGACCCCCGACTCGAGCATGGTCCCAAGCGTTCGGCAGAAGCGGGTCAGCTCGCTGTGCAGGATCAAATAACGCGAAAATGGGAACCGGAACAGGCATTTATCCAGAAATCTCCTTACCTTCGGCCGGCGAAGAAGGTATTTGCCGCCCCAGAAGCCCACTGCAATGGCAATCGGGACTATCCATCCGAACTCTTTGAGCCATGCGCCGATATCGACCATAACCTGGGTGATGAAAAGGGACTTTCTGATTCAGGTCGTGAAAGATTTGCGCAAATTTGGGAATGACATAGACCAGCAGGACTACCATCGAAACCAGAGAGGTCGCCAGCAGGATAACAGGGTAGATCATCGATGAGATCATGGACTGTCGAAATGCGCGCCGCTGTTCGAGGTACTGGGCCAGGCGCTTGAGGATAGGCCCGAGCGTGCCGCTTGCTTCGCCGGCCCTTATCATGTGATCCGACAGGGTGCCGAATACATCTCGATATTGACTCAGGGCGCCCGACAGATCGTTGCCGGCCTGAACGCTTTCGAACAACTCTTGCACCATGCGCTGAAAGCGTTTGTGAGTCTGATTGCTGCTTATGAGGCTAAGGGCGCGGTCAAGCGGCAGGCCTGCAACAAGAAGGTCGGAGAGATCGAAAAAAAAACGGATGATATGCTCTTCGGGGACCCGCCGCTTCTTGCGGCTTTTTACGGCCTTGATCCTGACCGGAAAAAGCCTGCCCGACTTGAGCTTCCTGGCGGCGTCCAGTTCCGAGAGCGCTTCCATCACTCCCCGGTGTGTCGCCCCGCTTGCATCCCGCGCCTGGTATTGGAAAAAACTCATAGCGGAAACTCCGTTCACCATTCACTCTTCACTATTCACTACTCAGGCTTGTCACCCTCAGGACCTCGGAAAGGGTCGTTATCCCTTCAACCACTTTTCGGAACCCGTGGTGGGCCAGCGGCCGATAGCCGAGTTCAAACGCTGTACGGGCAATGCTTCCGGCGTCTTTGCCGGCCACGATGGCCGATTTTATGGCCTCGTTGACCGGCAGGATCTCGAAAATTGCCTGCCTGCCTTTATAGCCGGTGTATCCGCACCTCTCGCACCCCTTGTTCTGGTAGAGGGTAAGGCTTTCGGGCAGATCGGGCAGTATTTCGCCGATTCGGTTCCTGTCCCCTTCACGGGCCGTGTATTCCGTTTTGCAGTGAGGGCACAGCACGCGGATAAGACGCTGGGCCATGATCGACGAGAAGCGAATCGGCCATGAGGAAGGACTCGATGCCGATGTCTCGAAGGCGCGTAATTGCCCCCGGGGCGTCGTTGGTGTGCAGCGTCGACAGGACAAGATGTCCGGTCAGGGCCGATTCGATGGCTATATCGGCAGTCTCCTTGTCGCGAATTTCACCTATCAGCAAAACGTCGGGGTCCTGTCGAACCAGAGAGCGCAGCGCATTTGCGAAGGTCAGGTCAATCTGCGGTTTTACCTGGACCTGGTTTATTCCGTTTATCTGGTATTCGACCGGATCTTCGACCGTGATGATCTTGCGCGTAACCGTATTGAGCTTTTTCAGAACGCCGTACAGAGTCGTTGTCTTGCCCGATCCGGTCGGTCCGGTGACCAGGATCATCCCGTATGGGCGCTCGATCAGATTCTCGACATAAGTCAAGGTCTTTACGATCCATGCCCAGGTTGGTGAGATCGTATTCGACGCTTTCCTGCGCAAGGAGCCTCAGGACCACGCTCTCCCCATAGATGGTCGGCACGCTCGAGACACGAATGTCCACCTCGCGATTTCCAAACCTTATCTTGATCTTGCCGTCCTGGGGCAGGCGGCGTTCGGCTATGTTGAGGTTGGCCATAAGCTTGAGCCTGCTCACGATGGCTGACTGCATGGCCTTCTGAGGCTGGTCGAGATCGAAAAGCACGCCGTCCACCCGGCATCGTACGTGAAAGGAGCGCTCGAAAGGCTCGAAATGTATGTCCGAGGCCCGCATATCGAGCGCTCTGGAGATCAGCACGTTTACCAGGCGCACGATAGGCGCCTCCTGGGCCAACCCCTTGAGGTGCTCGAGGTCTTCCTCGAAGCCGTCCGCACCAATGGCGATCCCATCCCTGGACTGTTCTTCGGCCTCGCGGGCCGCCGTTCCGTAAAGCCGGTCGATAGCCGTGCGGATTTCCTCGCGCTGCCCTACGCAAAGGCTCAGTTCCATTCCGCCAAAATAGCTCGACACAATATTGAGAATCGGCAGGTTCAGAGGATTGTTCACCACGACCCGCACCCGGCCGCTTTCCACTTGAATGGGCAAAACGGCGTGCTTGCGCAGAAAAAACATCGAAACGCCTTCCAGAAGCACGGGCTTTTCCGGATAGTCTTCGCGCTCGAGCATCGGAAGGCCCAGATGCTTGGCCAGAACGCGAAGAATGCGGCCTTCATCGGTAATCGCGATGTTTTCGAATGCATCCATCAACGGAAGGCATTCGACGAAAAAGGAATGCTGCAGATGCCGTTTCTGCTCTTCAGGCAGATTGAATTCCTGCTGAAACGCATCCAGAAGAGAAATTTGTTCTTCCATGGGATGTCCTCATTTAATGGAATTCTGAATTTGCATGTAGTAAAAGAAGCAGTGCCTCTTGGAATTTCCGATCTCGGATTCCTGACCTTCAGTCTGCGGGCTTGTCTTCAAGCCTGCAGGCGCCGCAAATAAATTCACGCCCCGCAAGATGCCAGAATGTTAGCAATATCTACCGAAAAAGTAAACGACCCCCGCGAAACGACGTGTTGTTCCCGGTCACTCAAGGGTTAAAATTAATAATCGTCCAGCGCCGGAAGGCTCTGTCGGTGCAATTATCGCCGATACCCTGGAGTTGACTTCGTGGAAGATAACTTTTAATGTGGCAGACTTTGATTTGCGCAAGTCGGGTAAGCAAAGGAGCGCCGAGAGGAATAGCCATAACCATGAAATGTGATCAGAAATCGTGCGCGGACTGTCCGAGCGCGGACGCAAAAAAGGTCTAAAGAGGACCTCATCGGGTGCAGGCTCTCGCGCATCAGGAACAAAGTGTTGGTAATGAGCGGCAAGGGGGGAGTAGGCAAAAGCAGCATCGCCAGTTACCTGGCGCTGGCGCTGGCGCTGAAAGGGATACCGGGTTGGACTTCTGGACATCGACCTGCACGGGCCTTCCATTGCCAAAGATGTTTGGGCTGCACGGGCCTCTTAACATCACTGCCGAACGCGAGATCGTCCCGCACGAATACAGACCCAATCTGAAAATAGTCTCCATCGAATCCATGCTGGAGGACACCGATTCTGCAATAATCTGGCGGGGTCCTTTAAAACACGGTGTAATACAGCAGTTTTTGGCCGATTGCAGGTGGGACGATCTCGATTTTCTGGTGATCGATTCGCCGCCGGGCACCGGAGATGAGGCCCTCAGCATTTCCAGGCTCATTCCCGACGCAAAGGCCCTGATCGTTACCACCCCTCAGGAAGTGGCGCTTGCCGACGTCAGAAAATCCATAAACTTTTGCCGCAAGGTGGGGATGGAGATTCTGGGGCTTGTCGAGAACATGTCCGGACTTTTCTGCCCGCATTGCAGCCAGTTTATTCCCATTTTCCAGACGGGCGGCGGCCGCAAGACTTCCGACAGCGATGAAAGTGGAGTTTCTTGGGCAATTGCCCTTCGATCCCGCAGTGGTCGAAGGGGGAGACCGTGGCAATGCCGGTGCTCAATGGGGACGCAGATACGCCCTTTGTACGGGCGGTCGGGGAATTCGTCGAAGCAGTCCTGAAAAAGTTGGGTGAAGCACCGAACCGGCATTGTAGGCGTAACGTGCTAAATTTGCACCGAGGCACCTGTGCGGAGATGTTTAAGATTTCGCTGGACCAGGCTTCTTTGAGCGAGCAGCAGAAAAAAACGCTGACTGAGATGTGGCTGCGCTGCATGCGCCGCATCATCGTGAGCACCACCCTTGCCGGGAGCGGCCATCCCGGCGGTTCGATGTCCTCGCTTCACCTTCTTCTGATGCTCTACAGCACCATCTCGCACGATCCCTGCGACCCGTGCTGGCAGGAACGTGACCGGCTGATCGTCAGCATGGGCCACATCAGTCCGGGTGTCTACAGCGTGCTGAGCGAGTTCGGCTATCTGAACGAAGACGATTTCTGTATGGAGTACCGGCGCGCCGGGTCCGCTTTTGCCGGGCATGTCGAATCCTGTGTTCCGGGTATCGAATGGAATACCGGGCGTCCTGGGACAGGGTCTTTCAGCCGGGACCGGAATGGCGCTTGGGCTGAAACTCCAGGGGAAGAAGAACAGGGTCTTCGTGCTCATGGGGGACGGCGAACAGCAGAAAGGCCAGATCTCGGAAGCGCGCCGGTTCGCCGTAAAATACGGCCTCAACAACATCGGCCTGCCTCATCGACCGCAACTACCTCCAGATCGGCGGAAGCACCAACACGGTAATGCCCCAGGATATCAGGGCCGACTATGCCGCTGCTCACTGGAACGTGGTCTATGTCGAAGACGGCCATGATTTCGAGCAGATTTTTCAAGCGCTGCGAAAGGTTTACCTCTACGAGGCCGGGGACCCGCGCTTTCCGTCGGCGATCATCGCCCGGACCATAATGGGTAAGGGCGTCTCGTTCATGGAAAACAAGGCAAAGTACCACGGCTCGACTCTGAATGAATCAGATGCCGCAAAAGCGCTCGAGGAGCTTGGACTCGATAACCCCATAGCCGAACTGAAGCAAAAGCGGCGCGCCTGCCTCGTGTTTCGGAAACATTTCTCGAGGCAGCCCGTTTATCCCGACATCGAAACCGGCGCCCCCAGGACCTACGGCCCCGAAATCGTCACCGACAACAGGTCCGCTTACGGGACCGCCCTCGAGGACCTGGCCAGGCTCAACAACTCCGGGACAGTCCCCGGAGTTGTCGGCTTTAGCTGCGACCTGGAAGGCTCGGTGAAAATGGAGGGGTTTCCACAAGGTTTCGGACAACGCCTTCTTTGAATCCGGCATCCAGGAACACCACACCGCAACCGCTTCGGGCGCGGTCAGCAGGGAGGGCTTTGCCGCCTTCTTCAGTACTTTCGGGATCTTCGGGGTCACGGAAGTCTTCAACCAGATGAGGTTGAACGACATCAACTCTACCAACCTCAAGCTGGTGTGCACTCACCTTGGACTGGACGTCGGAGAGGACGGCCAGACACACCAGTGCATCGACTATATCGGGTTGCTCCAGAACCTGTTCGGCTTTTCCATATTCATTCCGGCCGATCCGAACCAGACCGACAGGATCGTCAGGTATGTGGCCGAGCGGCCCGGCAACTTCTTTGTCGGCATGGGCCGATCGAAACTGCCCGCAATCCTGGACGAATCGGGCCGGCCTGCGTTTGCCGGCGATTACCGGTTTTCCCCCGGCAGGGCCGACTGGCTCCGGCATGGCGACCAGGCGGCCATACTCGCCTATGGTCCGCCGATTCACGAAGCGGTGAAGGCGAGCGAAGAGCTGGCGAAAAATCACGGTGTCCGGGCGGCCGTGCTCAATTTCGCCTCGATCAGGCCGCTCGACGTCCGAAGCAATCGCGCGAGGCCGCCAAAACGGGCCTCATTGTGACTGTCGAGGACCATCATATCGATACCGGTCTTGGATCTCTGGTCGCCGCAGTTCTGGCCGAAAATGCTCTCCCGTGCAGGCTGGTGCGGCTCGGGGTGAAAAGATACGGCTTTTCCGGAAAACCCGAAGAACTCTACAGCTCGGAGGGGATCGACCGGGAAGGAATTGTCAAAGCCGTTCTGCAAACACGCACAGATGGGCTTCTAAAGAAGTGAGCGCCTGTTCCATGAAGTAGTCGCTGAACGGATTCCGATCTTCGGGCAAAGCCTGTGAGAACAAGGCCGGCAGGACGGGCCGCGCAGGCGTAACGAGCGCTCCCAGAGGGCGGGTTGGCGGAAGTGAGAGCAGACGGTCCCTTCTGCCTGCCCAGCATCTTGGTCGCAAACAACCGGAGAAGAAAATTCTGGCGCAGGAAGCATTTGACTATCCGCCTTTCGGAGACCCCGGCGCACAGTCCCGCAAATTCGAGGAATCGGCGATAATATGATGCGATCTCGCAGAAGCCGGCCCCGGTCTTTTTTGAAGTCCCTCAGAAGGTCATCGTATCTTTTCGGAGTGCGTGATCTTGCCAGCCAAAGGGCTTCGAGCTCGGATTCGAGCAAACGGTGGCATTCGATCTCGGAGAGCCTTTTTACCCCGCAGTAATCCGCAAGGCCGAGCCGCTCAATTCGTTTATTACCGGATGCCAGGCCGCAGTCGATCAGAAAATGGGAGGCGAAGCCAAGGGCCCACAGGACCGTGCTTGCGTCCTCCAGCCTCCGATTGAGCCCAGAGCTATGGGCAATCCAGTCGCAAATGACGGAAATTCCTTGCCGGTCGATGAGGCCGTGCAGCGCATCGCCCAGAGGCGACAACGAAAAGGAAGGCCAATCGTAGAAGAAGATGTCCGGAGAAATAGCTCCGATAGAAAACGCCAGGCTTCGCGGGTGGGCCTGCGCACTGTGAATTTCATGCGGCGGCAGGCTGCCGGCGCATCTGTTAAGAAGTTCATCCGCCAGGTAGAGATGGAAACGCTCTTTGGGCATAGCTTCAGGGCCTGTGCCTGGTCATCTGTGAGCCCTGCTCCTCGACTGTCAGGGACCTATTTCCGGTTCGGGTCTCCCGAAACAGCTTCATCGATGGCCCTGGTCCGCTCGTCTCCCAGTTTTTGGGCTGCTCGGGCCTTGTCGATCGCCTTTATTCCAAAATTCCCGATGTTCTCCGTGGCCTGTTGAGCAGCCGGTTTGGCGTCCTTTGCCTCCTTTTGCGTATCCTTTGCTTTGGAGCAGGAGCAAAGAACCAAAAGAGAAACGATCAACGCCGGAGCAGTCAAATATCGGAGTCCTCTGAGAATCATGTGAATCACCTCATGTCCGCGCGTCATCTTCCATGTCGCAGAAAGCTTTTATTGCTTCGGGAATGAGCTTTCGAACGAATGAATTCCGGTCGCCTTCAAATTCGGCTGCATATTGTTCGTAGAGCGGGTGGTCGCTGGAAAGGGCGGGCGAACTATGCCTGGCTGCCGAAAACTGATTCTGGAAGGCCTGGATGAGGTCGACCAGGGGGACCTTCAGGAAGGGGTAATCATCGAGCCAGCCCAGCCGGTACATTGCCTCGAAGCGAACCAGGTCGAGCAGGAAGAGCGTAATGTCGGTCACACTTCATTTTAGATTCGCTGTCGAGGTAGTGGAACCGGGGCGCGGGGCCAAGTCCCTTTATTCCCATGATCAGCTCGTAGAGCGCCGACGGACGAATCCTCGTCGCCCCGGACCAGGTACTTGATTACCGGATTATCAAGTTGGCGGATGGACGTATTCTCGTCAAACGAAGTCCCGAAACGGCGCGCACCAGGGATCGAATCCTTTTTTGGCGGCAATGCGCCGTTTGCCTTCGCTATATCGAGTACCTGGCCATTTGAAAACCTCGACGGCAGGTTCACACCTGCCCATGTCCAAGCTGGCCCGAATACGATTCAAAAGACATCGGCCGAAAATACATATACCTCGGTGTCCTTGTCTTTCCAGGCTTTTTCCGGGAGTCCGGCCTTGCGGCAGGTCCACTTGAGAAACTGTTCCCGGTTCCAGTTGTGTTCGGTTGCGACCTGCGGCAGAAGAAGGCCGGAGCCGAACTCCTCTGCGAATGAGCAGTCCGTGTTTTCCGATTTCGATTTCCGAAGGATCTGCCGATCCGCCGCATCGGGGTCAGGACCGATATCTCTATGTCGATCTTGTCAAGTTCATCGGCGGCGAGGGCGCAAAATCGGGGGTCCCCGAAAGCGGCTTCGACCGCCATTCTCCTGATGGTCTCCCAAAGAGGCGCGCGGGCTTCGATCATTCCGATGCACCCGCGCAGGTCCTTGCCCTTGTGGATGCAGACGAAGGCCGCCCCCGGCTCTTTGAGTCTCGGGGACATCCACCGCAATCTCGGGCATGGCTTCACCCAGGCAGCGGCAGCGGATCGCATGAAAAGCCACTTCGCGAAGCTTTTCCTTTTCTTCGGCGCTCAATCCCAGGTCCACCCCCGCTTCTGCGGCGAACTTAGAGCTTCTTCTGTGCTCATCTCATCGCTTCAATGTCAGCTCCGGTAAATTGCGGCCGCGGCATACCCGACAACCCCGGACCTGTCACCAGTCACATCGCCCGAATTGGCATAGTTGAGCACTTTGCACCGGTCCGCACCGAGTTTTTTGGCTGCAAGCATCATAGTAATCAACGGCCCCGCCCCGCAAGCCTGGGTCCTCTGATTTTCCACTTCCTCGGCGAGTCCCTCCGGATCGAAAGCATTCAGCCGGTCCAGGCATACCCCATCCAGCAGCACTGGCTTTTTCGTAGGGATAGTAATGCGACAGATCGCTGCTCGCGATAATCAGTACCCGCTTGCGGCTGCACGTCTCAGCAATCGCCTCGGCCAGCTTCAGGCAAAAATCGTAGCGCTGGGTCCCCATTATGACCGGCGTCAGACTAAAGGCGTCCAATACGATCTGGAGGAAGGGGAGTTGGATTTCAAGGGAATGCTCCCTGGAGTCGGCTTGCGGGACGTAGCGTATGATATCCGCATGTCTTATAGAGCTCATCAATCAGCTCGCGGTCCAGAGGGACAATGCCCAGGGGGGTGCGGTATCCGCCCAGATTGTAGATGCTCGCTCCGGTGAAACTTGCCTGGTGGCTGGGAGCGAGTATGAGCACCCGGTCAAATCGATTCTTCAAAAGGAGCTTGTAAGACCAGGCGGCTACGCTTCCCGAATAGATATAGCCCGCGTGCGGAACGACAAGACCGGTGAGTTCTCCCTCCAGATCGAGGCGGGCGGGCCCGGTCAAGATACCTGACAAGCTCTTTTTTCAGCAGCGCAGGATCGGCCGGATACCAAGTCCCGGCAATTACCGACTCCCGGATTTTTTCGGCGCTCATGTTGCCTTTGCCTCTTTTGATTGCTCACCGCAGATATTGACGTCCACCCCGGACAAGCGCTCGGACCCCTCTAGCGGTGAAAGCTTCGAGACTGATTCTATCCTGGGCATCAGCGTCCATTTTATGAACCACCATTGGGCGTCCGGGTCCTTGTCCAGGCAGACGATCCCCCCGTTCTGGAACTTGAAAACAAGCCTTTCGGCCGACCCGGTAATCAAGAAATCCGGTAAGCCGCTCCATGAAAGGCAAATGCCCTACGAGCATGAGATTATCGCCGGTTTTCAGCGTATTTGCAACTGCGGCGACATCATCGAGAGGATCGATGCCTGAAATCGGCTCGGTTTTGCTCATTTCCCCCAGAAGCGCCTCGGCAAAGATTTCCGCCGTCTGCCGCGCTCTCTTCTTGCCGCTGTGCCTTATAGCCGCAGGCCGCACACCATAGCCCGCGGCGACCTCCGCTATGCGGTTTACATCTGCGTAGCCTTCCTGAGACAGACCCTGCTCGGGGTCCTGTTCTTTCGAGAGGCTTTTTCCATGCTGAACAAGGTAGAGCGCCATATTTTTTCCTCCTCTCTGAAGTTAGGAATTCAGCGAGGCAATTGCAAAAATCCGGCGGCAATGAAATCATAAGGGGCAAGGGGAGGCGCACCCGGAAGTTGGAATGGTGAAGGGTGAAAATCTCACCCTTATTTTAGCGTCGAAGGCAGGATCTATTTCGGGAACTCTGAAATCTGCACGCTCCTGCGCTGCATGATTTGCAAAAAAGGTCAATGGGAAGACCGGAAAAGCCATGGGCTCGCCGCTTTGGCAGGGCAGCCCTTTTGCAGGGGCATGCGCCCTATTTGAGCGTCTTTATCGCATCCAGCACATCCAGGTAAAGCTGGGCTTGAGAGGGAGACGATAACCGGATGGCGGCCCGTCAACTGCAAGTCGCCGTTGCTCTTGACTATTCCCAGGTACTGCCCCCCTTTTGGCAGTATGCTGTAGGCCCCTTCCTCCACCTTTGCAAGCGTCCCGATTTCTTGCCCGCCTGAATCGAGGATAGCCCATTGGCCCTCGTCCTGAGGGCTTGAGGGTGACTTCATCAGCCAGGCCAATAGAGACAAGGCCCATCAAAAAAAGGGAGGGAATATGAGAGCAAGCGCTTTTTTCATTTAAGCCTCCAGGAACTCAGGTGAAGACCTCAAGGGGCATGCGCCATACTTGAGCGTCTTTATCGCATCGAGCACATCCAGGTAAAACTGAACTTCAGATGGAGAGACGGTCACATGGCGGGCCAGCAACTGCAAATCGCCGTTGCTTTTGATTACTCCCAGATACTGCCCTCCACTCACCAGTAAGCTGTAGCCCCCTTCCTCCGCCTTTGCAAGGGTCCCCAGATTTTGCCCGCTCGAATCGAGGATGGCCCATTTGCCTTCTTCCAGCGGGTTGAGGGTGAGTCCATCAGCGAGGCTAACAGAGACAAAGCCGATCGAAAAAAGGCATACAAATATTAGAGCAAGCGCTTTTTTCATCCAAGCCTCCAAGAACCCGGGTGAAAAGGAGAACCCGTGAATCGGT
This sequence comes from uncultured delta proteobacterium, assembly GCA_963727975.1. Taxonomy (GTDB): domain Bacteria; phylum Desulfobacterota; class Syntrophobacteria; order Syntrophobacterales; family Syntrophobacteraceae; genus SbD1. The sequence goes on from CAVSIN010000022.1 coordinate 33,223, forward strand.
TTTTTTCCATCAACCCTTAGACCTATTCGCTCACTGCACTGTCTTTTATTGCCTGACAATGGTGCTTGATGTTTACTCCCTTGACCATAAAGATCACGCTTTCAGCAATATTGGTTGTCTGGTCGGCGGCGCGTTCGAGACATCGGGCGGCTATAATGGTCTGGACCGACCTTTCCACGGCGGGCGCCTCGTTGGCCATATAGGCGAGAGCATCCTTGAGAATGCGGTAATTGAGATCATCGGCGACATCGTCCATTTTGCAGACGTCCGTGGCAATGTCCGCATTCTGGTTCACAAAAGAAGATATTACGGTGCGCAGCATGTCAAGGGCGGTATCGCCAAGTTCCTCGATGGCGTGATTGCGGGGAAGAGGCGGGCGGCTGTTCAGGATTAGGGCCCTTTGAGCGATGTTTACGGCCTGATCCCCTATGCGCTCGAGTTCTACCGCGATCCGCAAGCTGCCGATTATGAATCGCAAGTCCCGCGCCATAGGCTGATCGAGAGCGAGAAGTCTTAGCGCGTGGCGGTCCACTTCCACTTCCAGCAGATCGATTTCCCTATCCCCGTTCACTACTTCTCCGGCCAGGTCGTCGTCCCTTTCCACCAGGGCCCTTACAGATTTTTCCAGGGCTTTTTCGGCCAGGGTCGCCATCTGGAGGATTGTCATTTTGAGCTGTTCGAGATCGGAGTGGAATCTGCTTTCCATTTATTAAAAACTCCAGCGGGGCCATCTTCGTCCCGATATCGACGCCAATGAATTTCGGATCGGTTTGGATTCTAATCTCAAAAAATAAGCGGATTCAACACAAATCTTAATGATTACTGAAAATAATGCCCCGGCCAGGGACCAACTGATCGATTCCTGAAGCCATGAATCTGACAAGCCCGTTTTAGATAGTGTCCATCCGGAAACCTCGGATAAGACACTGGCAGTTTTCAATTCGGAAAGTAGGCATTTTTTGTCCTGGCAAGGAAATCAAGGGCTTGCGCGGAGGCGTACTCCGGTACCGCCTCGCGGAGCGTCGAGATCCTGCCCGTGCCACCGCCGAAGGCAGTGGCCAAGTAGGCTGGCGGTCCCACCGCCCCAGGGCGGAAAAGGACACTTTCAGAATGAAAACTAGATATACTTCGAAGGGCGATTCTGGTATTGAAGAACCCCGCAAGGCCTGCCTGCGGCATTATGACTTTCTGAAGCGCATATGTAACGGTATTCTATATAAGTCTATCATGCGAGGGAGCGCTTGGAACAGAGAAATGTGACCCTTGACTTTTCGCTCAAAAACCTTAAGAAATTTTTCCGGATAAAACCATGTAGACCGGCAACGGATGCAGTAGCTGCGCCCAACCGCTGATGCCAGGAGGATTTATGCCCAGACGTTTCATTATCGTACTCTCAGCTCTTTTTTTGGTCTTTGCCTTTTCACCGTTTGCGCCCGCCAAAACCGTTTCAGCAGCTCAGGAAGAGATGATCGTCGGCACCGTGGTCAAGCACGGGAAGGTGTTCGTAATCGAGACCGATGAAGGCGATTACATCGCCAAGGGTAAAGACCTGTCCAAAATGGAAGGCAAAATGGTCGAAGTCACCGGCACGATAAGTGAAAGCGACAAAGGCGATACGATCGAAGTAAAATCGGTTGAGGAGATCGAGGAATAAATCCATCGAACCTCGGATGGGCATTTTGGAGCGCGCGGGATCGATAGACAGGGTCCATCCGCAAACCCCCGATAAACCGCTTGCAGTTTCGGATTCGAAAAGGAGGCATTTTTCGATTTTCGATCCGCCGCTTCTTATCCCCGGGCAGCCTTGGTCCGCGCCCGGCGTGCATATGTCGCCGCCTCCAGCCCGGCTACGCACCCCTCGCCCACCGCCTTGGCTATCTGCCAGGGGGGACCGCAGATGTCTCCTGCGGCATAAAGGCCCGGCACATTGGTTTCCTGCTTTTTATTGGTCGCCACGAAGCGCATCGTCTCGCTGTCGAGCGCAACCCCAAGACCCGATGCAAGCTCTAGGGCGCCCTTGGCCCCCAGTTCGATGAAAACTCCGCTGGTTTCTATTTTTTCCCCGTTGTCGAGCAAAACGGCCCGGACTTCACTGTCTCCAAGAATGCGGCTCACCTGACGCCCCGTATGGACTTCTATTCTGCTGCTCTCGATCTGATAGCGAAGATGCTCCGATATTTCGAGAGCCTCGCAAACCAGATGAGTTTCGCCGGCGATGAGCAGCATCTTCAGGGCGCCGGAAGCGGCCGCGCTGCCATTGCCGACGACAGTGACCACCTGATTTCGGTAAAAATTGGCATCGCAATCAACGCAGTAGCTGACCCCTTTGCCGAGCAGTTCCTTTTCGCCCGGGACGTTCAGACGGTTGCGGGACACTCCCATGGCGAGAATTATCGCCCAGGTAAGCAGGGAATCTCCCGATTCGAGTCTTGACGCTGAATCGGCCGCCCACCGTCTGTTCGAGGTGAAGAACGTCCTCATCGATGAGGACGGCCCCGAACTTTTTCGCCTGATTCTTTCCTTCGTTAAGGATCGCCTCCCCTGAAACCGTCTCATTCATGCAGCAGTAATTTTCGACGTGAGCTTTATACAAAGCGCTGCTCTGCACTTTTCCCAAAACCGCCACCCTGGCCCTGGTCCTGGCGGCATGCACGGCCGCCTGCAACCCGGCGGGACCGCTGCCCAGAATTACAACGTCAAATTCCGTCTCCACCCCTTCTCCTTTCAGTTCGATTGTGCTATCCGGTCGAAAAATGTATTCTAATATCTGATAATGACAGGTTCAACCGGGGCGACTCGCCCGGTCGGGGGAGTTTTCCTGCCCTTCGGAGCGTTGGGAGTCCTGTCTAAAGGAGACCTGTAGCAACTCTATGCTGGTAACTGCGGCCCTGATATCATCGCAGGGGCGGCTTTTTGTGGCGCAGCGGCCGCCCTGGAAAAAATTCGGGCTTCTGTGGGAATTTCCGGGAGGCAAGGTGGAACCCGGAGAGGGTCTCGAACAGTCGCTCGTTCGTGAAATAAAGGAAGAACTTGTGCCTGGATATATGCGTGCGCGGCCTGTTCAAGAACATCTCCCAGCAGGAGCCGGACTTTGCAATCGACCTCCACGCATACTGGTGCACAATCTGCGGGGGAACACTCCGTCCTCATCGAGCATGTTGCGTTCAAGTGGGCGAACTTATCCGAACTGAAACGAATCGATTTCACTCAAGCAGATCGTCTTTTGATTCCATTTCTGGAAAGCCTTCCGGAGTTTCCCGATTTCTAGCGCATTAAATACACTAAATTCCCCGCGTCGCCGCCAATGCCCTATTGTCTGAAACAAGTATGCTATATTATTTTTTATAGTTTCATAGACTTATGAAACCCGAAGGACAAAATATAGAATGTCGAAAGAAAAAAACGCGCTCGGCGCCGCGCTCGGCTGGCTATCCTCCCTTAAACTTACGCTGGTTCTCTTTTTTGCCCTGGCGGCCGCATCTGTAATAGGGACCCTTCTACCCCAGGGGGTAAGCCTTCCCGAACTCAGAGAGCATTTTAGTCCCGCAACGGCCTCTTTGATAGACTTTCTGGCGCTCAACAATCTTTACCATTCCTCGTGGTTCAGGATTTTGCTCCTGCTGCTGTGCACAAATCTTGTCGCCTGCACGATAGAGAGGCTCCCTAAGACGATTCGCTTGATTCGAAGGTTCGAAGCTCCCTTCGATTCGCAGAAGCTGTCCAGGTTTAGTCTGAGCAACTCGATTGCCGCCGCGCTCCCCCCCGAACAGGCGCAATCTGTTGTGGAAAGCGCTGTGTGCGAAACTTTCGGCCCGATGCGCCCGATAGATCAGAACGGCTGGACGGGCTCGGTCCCTTTTGCGCCGTAAGTGAAACGGGGCGATGGAGCAGGCTGATGGTCTACGTGGTCCATCTGAGCGTGCTGATAGTCCTGGTTGGCGCACTGGTGGGGTCTTACCTGGGGTTCAAGGGCGCCATGAACCTCGCTGAGGGCGAAACTTCGGATAAAGTGATGCTCACAGAGAGGCGAAAGAGTTGCCAGAGCTTCCGTTCGCTCTGCGGTGCGACAAGTTCGAGGTCTCTTTCTACGATACGGGCGCGCCAAAGGAGTTTAAAAGCGATCTGGCCGTAATCGAAAACGGCAGGGAAGTCTTGAAGCGATCCATAGTTGTAAACGACCCCCTGACCTACGAAGGGATCACTTTTTACCAGGCCTCCTACGGGACTACTCTAAAGGAGGCCGGGATCGAGCTAACCGACCCCGACTCAGGCAAAAAGATCGCCATGACCCTGCCGTTCAGACAGCCTGTGACGATTCCCGGCACCGGCGATCAGCTCATGATAGCCGAATATCAGGAGAACCTGATGCGAGTCGGGCAGGCGATCGAGCTTGTCTATGAAAAACAGGGGCGGCAATCTTCGGCCCGGTGGATTCTGGTCGACCGGCCTTATCACGGCAACAAAATCGAAAATTACCTGGTCCGGGTCACTCGAACCGATACGGCAAGGTTTACCGGACTCGAGGTCAAAAAAGACCCCGGGATATGGCTGGTGTGGGCCGGTTTTACGCTGATGACGCTGGCCATAGGCCTTACGTTCTATTCGAGCCACAGGAAACTGTGGGTCTGCATCGAACCCGATAAAAAGGGGATGAAAACGATTGTGACTCTTGCCGGAAGAACGAGCCGCAATGCGCAGGAGTTCGAAGAAAAATTCGAGGCGCTTTGCACGAGGCTTGAAAACCGGCTGCAAAATCCCACCGCCCCTCTTGAGACAAGGGGTCGCAAAACAGATAAAAAGGGCTCTGAATGACCAGTTCTCTTCTGCTCAGCCTGACTACTTTCTCCTATCTTCTGTGTACGGTCCTGTACCTGTCCGGGACGATCTTTCGCTTCAAGCCTCTGCTTGGCGCCGGCGCGATTGCGGGCGCAACGACCTTGCTGATGCAGACGGCCGGCATCGGGTTGCGCTGGGTGGAATCCTACCGGATGGGCTATGGGCATGCGCCGCTTTCAAATATGTACGAATCGCTCGTTTTTGCATCATGGGCTATAATGATTATCTACCTGGTATTCGAATGGCGCGTCAGGCAGCGCGCTCTTGGGGTCTTTCCAGCGCTGTTTTCCTTTCTGGCAATGGCCTACGCCTCTTTTTCAAAAGACGTCGACTCAAAGATTCAGCCGCTTGTCCCCGCTCTCAAAAGCAACTGGCTCATTGCTCACGTAATGACCTGTTTTCTTGGCTACGCCGCATTTGCGGTATCCTTCGGCCTTAGTTTGCTCTACCTGTTAAGAAAAAGATTTCCCGAAAATCCGAATCCGCGCAGCGGCTTTGCGGCCTTCTTGCCAGACGCTTCCCGGATTGAGTGGTTCAGCTACCAGATGGTGCTGTTCGGGTTTTTGTGGCTTTCAGTCGGGATAATAACGGGGTCCATATGGGCCAATTCGGCATGGGGCACCTACTGGAGCTGGGACCCCAAGGAAACCTGGTCCCTGATAACCTGGTTCATATACGCCGCGCTGCTCCACGCCCGCAACCTGCAGAGCTGGAAGGGAGAAAGAGTGGCATGGTTGTCAATGATCGGTTTTGGGTGTGTTCTATTTACATATTTTGGGGTAAACTTTCTTTTGAGCGGGTTGCATAGCTATGCAAGATAAACTGTGGAGGGCACAATGCTAAGTCCGATGGAAATGCTGCTTTTGCTTCTTGGTGTTGTTATTCTGGTGGGCGGCAAGAAGTTGCCCGAACTCGGAAGCGGCCTCGGGAAAGGAATCAGTGAATTTAGAAAAGCCATAGCCGGTGACAAACCGGAAGAAGAGCAGAAGCAGATCAAGGAAAAAGAACCCGGGATCGAAGAGACAAAGCCGGACGAGCCTAAATAAGGGACATCGGGTTCCGGGGAGTTCATCAGGGAGTAGCACATGTTTGGAATAGGTTTTGAACACCTCCTTGTGATTTTGGTCGTCGTCCTTTTGCTGGTCGGACCCGACAAGCTGCCCGGTGTGGCCAGAGCGCTCGGACGAGGGTACGCCGAGTTCAAGCGAACGATGGACGATTTGAAGAATACCATGGACCAGGACGACACGGTCCGCGGACTAAGAGAAGAATTCCGCTCGGCGCAGCGAGAGGTGAATATTAAACGACATTTGGCCAAGAACCTCGTCATGGATGAGGGGACCGCCATCAAAGAGCAGGTCTACGACGAACCAAAGAAAGAGATCGAGGCCGCCATGGTTGAAGGAAGCCCGAAAGAAGCGCCCGCAATTGAGCCCGGTGAGCCGGAAACCGCTGCCGCCGAATCCGAACCGGGAGAAAAAAATAAGTCTTATAAAACCTATCCGACTCATCTGCTCTAAGCTGGAATAGCTGAATGTCCGACGAAGAAAACAAGATGCCCCTGTTTCAGCATCTGGAGGAATTGCGAACCAGGTTATTGATTTGCTGCCTGGCAGTAGGGATAGGCTTTATCGTCTCCTATTTTTTCAGCGGCAAGATTTTCGAGATCCTCATGATGCCCTGGATCAAGGCAATGCCTCCGGGGCAGCCTGCCAAGCTCATCTATACCGCGCCCCACGAGGCTTTTTTCGTCTATATGAAGGTGTCATTTATCGCGGGGACAATTCTTAGCGCTCCGGTAATACTCTGGCAGGTGTGGAAATTTGTTGCTCCGGGCCTGTATGAAAATGAAAAAAAGTACATGCTGCCGGTCATTCTGTTTTCCAGCTTATGTTTTATCGGCGGCGTCTTGTTCGGATATTTAGTGGTCATCCCGGTGGCGTTTAAATTTTTTGCCTCCTTCTCGTCCGAATACATAACTCCCATGTTGCGCACCACGGAGTATCTGTCGTTCGCCAACAAAATGCTATTGTCCTTCGGCATTGCATTTGAGATGCCCGTATTCGCCTTCTTTCTCGCCAAGATGGGCGTTCTCAGCGCAGACTTTTTGAAACGCAAGCGCAAATGGGCGATAGTACTTATTTTTATTGCCGCTGCGGTCCTTACCCCCAGCCCCGATGTAGTATCTCAACTCTTAATGGCGATGCCGCTGCTGGTGCTATATGAGGCGAGCGTGTGGATCGTGCATTTTTTCGGGGCAAAACCCTTTAAAACAACCGAACAAACAGGCGAATAGATGTCCGTCCCTGGAGCCGATCAGATTCTGGTAATCGCAACAAAAAACAGAGGAAAATCTGCCGAGATTAAAGGCGTGCTCAAGGATTTCCCGGTTTTTGTCAAGGACTTGAACGACTTTGGCCCGATGCCAGAGCCGGTCGAAGACGGCGCGACCTTCGAAGAAAACGCCTACAAGAAAGCGAGCTTTACGGCCAGGATCCTCGGTCTGCCGGCCCTTGCCGACGATTCCGGCCTCGAGGTGCAGGAACTGGCAGGCGCCCCCGGTATCTACTCCGCACGTTATGCGGGACAGGGGGCGACCGATTCCGAGAATAACGCGAAACTTTTGAACGCGCTCTGCGGCAAGGCAAACCGCAAGGCCCGGTTTCGCTGCGTTCTATCCCTGGCTGCGCCTTCGGGCGCGGCCCTGACCTATGAAGCCTTCTGTGAAGGGGTGATTCTGGACTCGGCTCGAGGCGATAACGGATTCGGCTACGATCCGCTTTTCCTCTATCCGCAGATGGGCAGGACTTTCGCCGAAATGAGCACTGAGGAAAAGCTCAGCGTCTCACATAGAGGGCTCGCGCTACGCCAACTTAAAGCCGAGTTCGGAAAAGTGCTCAAGTGGCTCGAACACAGAGGGGAAGAAGAGGAGATGCGGCGAGGGGCCCATGGGATGTGCCATGATGAGTGAATGGCGTGTCGTGTCCACTTGAGAGTCCGAAGCCCTGGCGCATCCTCACCTGACCTTGCTGCGGCGCGGCCGCTTCCTGTCATGCCCAATTGACAGTCCGAAGCCCCGGCACTCTTTCGAATTCGCTCAGATTGTTTGTAACCAGCGTTAGCGACAGGCTTCGCGCATGAGCAGCAATGAGCAGGTCCATTGCTCCAATCGAGTTGCCGCTCCTCTCAAGATGCGCTCTGATGTCGCCATAATGAGAAGCGGCTTGCTCATTGAAAGGACAAATTTTAAAAGGGGCCAGAAATTTTACCAACGTCTGCCGATTCTTCTCCGGATTGCTACTTTTCGAAACCCCGTACTCCAACTCACAGACGATCATGGCGGAAAGCACGAGATCAGAAGGACTGAACTTTTTGACTTTTTGGATCAGTTCGGCAGGGTGATTCTTAATGATGTAGATACTGATGTTTGTATCCAACATGAAGAGCATCACCAACATCCCCTGTCTTCCAAGGGGGGCTGGAACCTGTCTCCTTCCATATAGTCTTCGGTGAACTCCTCGAGGCTCTGCTCGAACATCTCCCATGGGTCATCCTTCGGAACAAGAATCACTCCATGTCCGGCCTTTTTGATATATACTTCATCCCCGCTAAACCGGAACTCCTTTGGTAGGCGAACTGCCTGGCTGTTCCCGCTTTTGAAAATTTTCGCGGTTTTCATGCTGGATCTCCTCTAAGTATACACGTAAAGTATATACTACTCTGGAGTTACGCCAACGTCAAGCTGGATTTCATCCTGAGTGAGGATCATTGCTGTGGCGGCAACCCATGCCAGTTCTTGTAGAGGGTTTTCAACTGCCGGCTCCGTTCGTATCCGAGAAGCTTTCTCACTTCCAGCGCGTAGCTGAACCGGGTTGCGGACAGAAGTGTCCGGGTGCTTTCCAGTTTTTTCATCTTGGCCATCGCCGATGTTTCGTTCAGATGTTCCTGTTCGATCGCCTTTAACAGGTCTTTTCTCTCCTCTTCCACTTGATTTTTAAGTTCGGCAAGCCTGTTGCGGTTGTAATCGTAGAGCTTGTCCAACTCATCTTTCTCTTTCTCGGTAATATTCAATTGATCCGTAAAATACGGGAGATGCCACCATCTTCCTGGAGGAATCTCCTTTGCCCGGCAAATCGCCGGAAAAAGGAAAAGCACAATCGCGGCCAGTACCGCCAGTGACCTGTTAAACATTTCGTGATCCGCCATCCTGACTCAGACTACGTCGTCAGTCGCGCCAGGGGTCTGGATGTCCCTTTCCTCATCGCCCGGGTCCCCGATATCCACATAGAAATGGGGCAGAGGGTTTTCCTCTATTCTTTCAATCTCGGTCATGAACTTTTGGTCCTGGAGCATCTCCCGGTAGACCGCGTCCTGCATATACAGCTTGTCCCTCTTAAGCGCCATGGGGCTCAGAAGAAGGGCAAGGATCGATGCGAAAGCCACGCCCATGCCGAATGCGGGATGGATTCTCCAAACCGGTCTCGATTCGCCTGCGCTCTTTTCGTAGACCCTGGGCTTCCTGAAGTCTAAACGCGTCTCGGCGCGTGAGATTTGTCCGAAGCGCTCAAGGCCGCCCTGCAGCGCTTCTTTTCGAGCGCGGCACGCAGGGCAATCGAACAGATGGCCGCGGATTGCTCCATCCAGGCTTCTTTCGTCTATCACGGCCTTGATAATCTGCCCTTTATCAAGATGGCTGATCTTTTTCATCCGGCCGTTCTCCTTTCAAAAAATCGCGAAGGGACGAATCATCCTTGAATTTGCCGATCGCGCGGTAGAGGTGCGTCTTGACCGCACTCTCGCTCCTTTTCAGTGTCAGAGCTATTTCCCTGAGATTGAGATCATCGACGAACCTCAGGAAAAAAACCTCCCTTTCCATCCGGGAAAACCGCTTCGACAACTGCTGCACGCGCGACCAGAATTCCTTTCGGATCACAATGTCAAGCGCACCCGGATTGAGATGCGGCTCAACGTCCGCCACATCGGTTTGCTCCCTGTGCTCGGTTATTCCCCAAAAAGCCAGGAACTTGTTTTTCCGGTGAAAGTCATGCACCCGGTTTAGCGCTATTCTGTACAGCCACGGCCGGAACTTGTCCGAATCCTTGAGCTGGGGCAGGTATTTGAACGCGGACATGAAGATATCCTGCAACAAGTCCTCGGAATCGAACCTGGACCGGGTACGAAAAAACACCAAACGGAAAATCTCGTCCTGATGGAGTACAATGAGCTCTTCAAAGGCATTTCGGTCTCCATCCCTGGCCCGTTCCACTAGCTCCGAAATTTGAGCTGCCTGCGTTGAAGAGACTCTTGGTTCAAGATCTTCCGTAGTATTCATCCTGAATAGAACACACCCTGCTGCTTATGAGATATTTATCTCTCCCGTGCTCTATTCATTATGATCTACTTTCAAGAGTTATCAAACAGCCAAATCCGGGTAATCGACTTTTCATTTAAGATAACGAACGAGACGCGGAATTAGTTTACAAATCCCCGGTATTTTGTTCAAAACCGGAAATGGGCCAACGTGCGCCTGTCTGAGGGCAAGTTGCCTTAAAGATCGGAGCTGGAGTAACCCCGCCCCTGCCGATACGCCCCGAGGCAAGTAGCAGGGGAGTGCTCTACGCACTCCTGAATCACTTCATTTGAACGCTGACTTCATATATCTATCTCAGGCTTTGCCTGAAAAATTTTTCTGCAATAGTTTACATTTTTGTCTGCAGATGCATATCTTAAGGGCCTTGCACGCTACGGAGCAGATCTGTGAGCCCAGCGGCCCATCCGATGCTTTGCTGCATCGGCGTGGGGCGGCGGAAACGAGGTGAATAGTTGGCGTCGGCCAGACTGAGCGGCCTTAAGTATTTCCTGGTGATTGCATTGATCGGCTCAGCAATGGGAGTCTTGCTCATGCTGGAGCTTCCGGGGTTGGCGGCCAAATCCGAAAAGCCGGGCTTTTGCGCCTCATGCCATGTCATGGAGGCGGAGTATGAGGCATGGTTTCACGAGGGAGCTCACCGCGGCATAAACTGTGTCGACTGCCATCTTCCTCGAGACAACGTTGCCGCCCACTACATATGGAAATCCCTGGACGGTTTGAAGGACACGGTTGTTTTCTATTCCGGCAGAGTTCCCGAAATCATCAAGGCGTCTCAACATGCGCAACGCGTTTTGCAGTCCAACTGCATCCGCTGTCATGAAACTTCCGTTGAAATGATTGATAACGGGCGCCTGTGCTGGAGCTGCCATCGCAGGCTGGTGCACCTGAGAAGCGGTTCCATAGCGGCGAAATAAGGGCTTTTTCCAAAAAGATAAGCGATGAAAGCGGGGGAAGTAATATGCTGATCGAATCCAGGAAAAGCACAATCGGGCTGGGTATTCTCTCTGGTTTTTTGTTACCGGTTTTCATCTCTTTGGCGATCTGCGTTGTGCGGATGCCAGCCGCCAAAGCCCGAATCGGTGAAGACCGTCATCATTCCCGACGGTGAAGTCGATCCGGAAATCTGGGGCAAGGCCTACCCGGACGAGTACAATCTCTGGAAAAAGACCGAAGAGCCTGAACCTGCGGGCAAGAGCAAGTACAAAAGAGGTTTCGACGCCGACAGGCCGACCTACGACAAGCTGGCCGAATATCCTTATATGGCCCTCTTGTTCAGCGGTTGGGGCTTTGGTGTGGAATACAACGAACCCAGAGGCCACGCCAATATGGTGCGCGACCAACTGGCGGTCGATGCATCGCGGCTCAAGGCCGGCGGCGTCTGTTTATCCTGCAAGACGCCCTATGCGCCCAAGCTCCAGAAAGAATTGGGGGTGGATTATTACAGGCTGCCATATAACGACGTCCTCGCGAAAATCCCCGAGAAGAATAGAAACCTCGGCGTCGCATGCATCGACTGTCACGATAACAAGGACATGTCTCTGAGGCTTTCAAGGGGTTTTACTCTGGTGGAGGCGCTCAATGCCATGAGCGTCGACCCCGGTAAACTTTCTCGCCAGGAGATGCGTTCGGCCGTTTGCGCTCAATGCCATGTCACGCTACAGCATCCCCAAGGACCAGGAAATGCACTCCATCGGTCTTTTTTTCCCCTGGCAGGGCAGCAAGTGGGGCGACATCACCATCGAGAACATCATCAGGAAATTGCGCAGCGACGACTCTAACAGAGAGTGGAAGCAGACGGTGACCGGTTTCAAACTGGCCTTTATCCGCCATCCCGAATTCGAACTCTTCTCGAACCACAGCATACACTGGACGGCGGGGGCCGCGTGCGCCGACTGCCACATGCCTTACACAAGGGTGGGAGTGCACAAGATTTCAGATCATCGCGTCATGAGCCCCCTCAAAAACGATATGCGGGCGTGCGCCCAGTGCCACCCCGAAGGCCCCGACTGGCTCAAGGAAAGGGTTGTCGAGATCCAGGACAGGACCGTCTCTCTCATGCTGCGCGCCGGGTACGCCACGGCGACCGCCGCCAAGATGTTTGAGACCGTCCACAAGGCCGTGGAACAGGGAAAACGCATTGACGAGGACCTCTACAAGAAGGCTGTGGACTTCTATGAAGAGGCCTTCTATCGCACCGTCTTCATCGGGGCTGAAAATTCGGTCGGCTTTCACAACCCGCCTGAAGCCATGCGCGTGCTCGGCGACTCCATCGCATTCGCCGTGAAGTCCGAGGCGTTCCTGAGACAGATCCTGGCCATGGCCGGCATCGATGAACCTATGAAGGTCCCGCTCGAGATGTCCAAATACCTCGACGACAGGGGCGGCAAGAAACTCAAGGGCGAGCCTGCAATCGAGATCAAGGACCCCATGAACCTTCAGGATATGTTTTAGGAAGGTGATTATATTGATTTACTAGGGCATAGACGTTCAATCGCGATCATTTCGCCCGTTCATACATATTCCAGCCGGAGGAATGAAATGGAAGTCAGGAAGGTTCTTTTCCCGGTCGATCTGGCCGGTTCATCATACAGGATAGCTTCCCGGGCGCGCTCGATCGCCGATCGATTCGGCGCCGAGTTGCACCTCGTCTATGTGTTGGAGGCTCTCGATGGATACAGTACTTTTTTCGTTCCCCATCTTTCGCTTGACCTGATGGAGACCGAGGGCATGGCTCTTGCCGAACGGCATCTCGAAGAATTTGCCGAAAAGTATTTTGAAGATCGTCCAAGGGTCAAGCTGGCGGTGTTTCGCGGCGATCCAGTTGAGCAAATCCGAAAATACGTAGAGTCCGAGAAGATCGACATGGTCATTGTGGCTACCCACAACAGACTCCCACTCGAGCGGGCAATCTTCGGAGATACCGCAAAACACATCGCCAGGAGTTCGCCTGTGCCTGTGATGGTTATCAATCCCTCGATCGATGAGCATATGGAGCAGATGACCGTCGAGAGCCTGATTGCCCGGCAGGAGCTGGCGGTTTGATTTTCCCCGAGGATTGAGAGATTTGCCGGCTGTCCGGAGAGAGGGAATCAAAAGAACCCTCCCCCCGGCTTTGACCGGCTGCTGCATTCCCTTAATGGGCTGGTTTGTCTTTGGGTCCAAGTCTATAACGTGAACCAGCGATCAGGCTTAGAGCTAAAAGGCGTGAAAGTGGAAAAACGGAACGTCGACCGAGAGCCCCGGTCCATAGTAGTATGTGTACGGATAGTAGGGGTCATGGTCATAATAGTATCTGCGGACGACCGGCCTGTCGTCACGAACGATCCGCCTGTCTTCACTAACGATCCGCCCGTCAGAGTCACGGACAACCGACCTGTCCTCACGAACGATCGGCCTGTCGGAATCATCGTCGCTCCAGTATCGATGCCAGGCGACTGCCCGGTAAGAACCCGGGGCCGCCAACTGCGCTTGATCGCTTGAGCCGGTGAATCCATAGGCGTTCGTAGCGTGTCCGGGCATGGCGAAAAGCCCGACCAGGAACGCCAGCGACATTGCAAGCATCAGACGACTCATATGCGCCTCCCTTTCCACCGCATCATTTCAACGATCGAACGGTTGATTTGTTTCCTGCTCTATTAGAGCCGGAAAATGAAAACGGGGTATATGCCATTCCCCGTTATCTATAATATCATCATTATTGACAGTAAATGCAAGTAGGCGCAATCGTTGGACTAATAAAACACCTCAGCCACAACCTCGAGAGCGCCTCGGGCCAACCATCAGTGACGCCATGAAGCATGTCGGAGTCAGGCTCAAGGCGGTCGTGAGTTACGGTAAAGAGCACTACGCCGCGAATCGGTTCAATTTCCAACGTAGCGCGCGTGTGCTTCCCCTCACGCGCCCAATCGTCCGGACGGCGAACTTTGGAGGGCCCTTTCAACCGGCAGGGGCCCCCCTGGCGCTGTTCAACCTGGCTTTATTGGTTTCACGACGCATTTTTCCCTTGACAAATAGTAAGCTATCACTGATACTACTTATTAATCTGATTTATCAGATTATACTGATCCGCCTCATTGGCCAGGGGAAAACATCGAATGGCAAAGAAAAATAAGGACGAATCCTGTTGGGGTCCACAGACCAAAGATGTCTGCTGTAAAGTCCAATTCCTCATTACTGTCGATGAACGGGGACAGATGGTGTTGCCAAAGGAGCTGCGCGACAAGACCGATATACGGGCAGGCGACAAGCTGGCCCTTATCAGTTGGCATAAGGATGGTGAGGTCTGCTGCTTCACCTTGATTAAGGCGGATGCTCTGACGGAGCGTGTTAAGGAATTTCTCGGCCCGGTGTTGAAGAGCATAAGCAAGGAATGAATTCAGTCATCTATACGGCCACGGGAAAATGACGGATGAAAGCTGAGCGAATCAAAGAGACAGTGAGATGGCGCCGGGCCAAGGCCGTCCTGCAAAGCATTCCATGCTGTAGCCCGGGAAAGTATACGCTAATGGAGGTTGGGGACGGAATTAAAATAATCAAAACGCCTCAATATCAAAACAAAATATCCGAACTCTATCGACATTTGGCATGGATTTATGATTTTTTTACAGACTACGAACTTGCTCATCATCAAGAAGCAATTCGCATGGCTGGATTTGAAAATTATGATTCTGTGCTGGAAGTGGCTTGTGGCACAGGCAGAGCTACTATTGAGATTGCAAAACGTCTGAGAAAAGAAAGTAGATTTTATGCAGTTGATCTTACAAAGGAAATGATGACAATAGCACAGAATAGATTGAACAAATATGATTTGCTTGGCCGAGTTGATTTCAGAGTGGAAGATGCTAAACGTCTGCCTTTTCCTGAAGGGATGTTCGATATTGTTTATAATGCCTACATGTTTGACTTGATCGACGTATCCGACATGGCGGAGATTATTTGCGAATTCAAGCGGGTGTTAAAACCAGGGGGTACGCTTGTTTTGGTAAATATGAGCAAGAATAGGGAGGGAAAGACCCTATATGAAATTTTGTACGAAAGAGGTCTTTTGAGTTTTGCTTCAGGCGGATGCAGGCCCGTTTTCATGAAACCACTTTTAGAAAGTGCGCAGTTTGTGCATGTGAAAAGGATATATCGAAAGAATAAGAGTTTATTTCTCCTTAGTCGGCTTCACGGCACAGAAATAGTTACAGCAAATAAACCCGGTGTTTTTTCTGAATAGAACATCCTCACACGCATCCCTGTGGGGCCGGGCGGCGGCACGGAGCCGCTCATCGAGGAGAAGATGTGGCTTACGTACGGCAGTATACATAGGGCGCTTTCCCCCGGCTACTTAGACCCAGCCGGGACCCGATGCCCTGTCCCGAGGTCGCAACTGAAGGCGTCCATGCCGGTGATGTCACGCCCGATGGCCAGAATATGAATGTCCTCCGTGCCCTCGTAGGTATTTACGGTTTCGAGATTGAGCATGTGGCGGATCGGCGCATATCCGAGGCTGATCCCGTTTGCGCCCAGGATGTCTCTGGCGCTCCTTGCGATCTTGAGGGCTTCGCGAGGCATTGTTCATTTTGGCCATGGAGATGTGCGTGTGGCGCGCACGGCCCTCGTCCTTGAGCCTGCCGAGGCGAATGCACAGCAGTTGGGCCTTGGTGATCTCCGTCAGCATCCGGACGAGCTTTCGCTGCACGAGTTGGAAGGAGGCAATGGGGGCTTGAAACTGGATTCTGGATTTTGCGTAGCTCAGGGCGGTCTCATAGCAGGCGATGGCGGCGCCGACGCTGCCCCAGGCTATGCCGTAGCGAGCTTCGTTGAGGCACATCAGGGCGGATTTCAGACCCAGGGCGCCGGGCAGAAGATTTTCCTCGGGGACGGCCACATTGTCGAAGTTGAGAACGGAGGTGACCGAAGCGCGCAGTGAGAACTTGCGCTCGATGGGGCGGGCCGAAAAGCCCGGCATGCCCTTTTCGACCAGAAAGCCCCGGATTTGTCCGTCCTGCGTTTTTGCCCACACTACCGCCACGTCGGCGATGGACCCGTTTGTTATCCACATCTTGCGCCCATTAAGAACATAGCCCCCACGGTTTTTTACAGCGGTCGTCCGCATGCTCTGCGGGTCGGACCCTGCTTCGGGCTCCGTCAAGCCGAAGCAGCCGATTTTCTTGCCGCTCACCAGCTCCGGAAGCCAGCGCTCCTTGTGCTCCTCGGTCCCGAAGGTATAGATCGGGTAGATTACCAGGGCGTTTATGACCGAAACAAACGAACGCAGGCCGGAATCTCCCCGTTCCAGTTCCTGGCAAACGAGGCCGAAAGCGACGTTGTTTTTCCCCCGCCCGCCGTATTCGTTCAGCTTGAACCCGAGCAGGCCCATTTGCGCCATTTCGGGAATCAGTTCGACCGGAAAAATCCCTTGCTCGAAATAATCGGCCGCCCTGGGAAGGTATCGCCTGTCAATCCAGGTTCGCACTTCATCGCGGATTTGCTTTTCATCAGGTGAAAGAAGGTCTTCACAGAAGTAATAGTCGGTATGCGGCGAGTTCATAACGGCCTCCTGCTGATTAAATAAAGACTGCCTTCATTTACGCATCCGTTTTTCCGTTGTCCCGGGGACTTCAGGCCTGCATTTATGCTTGAAATAATCGGCCGTAAATTGTACTACTGTTTATAATGATCCCAAATTGGCGCTGACACTTCGCTCTTTATAAAAATATGGACATTTCATCCCAATTCCAAAGCATTTTCCACATTCATGACGGACTTTGCGACGGATTGATCTCACTTTTCCGGTCCGAGCCGTGCGGCGCTGATTTACGCCGAGAAGCCCGACGACCCGCCCCGCCTCTACGATCCTCAAGGTCTACTGGAGGGCTGGGAGCCGATTATTGAGAAAATCTACCTGAGATCCGGCGCGTGGCGGCGAGCATAATCCCGATATCATCGCAGATGAGGCTTTTCGGGCAGATTTTCCCGGAAAAAGGGCTGGACCTTGCAGGGCTCATATCCAGGGGCGGCAGGGCCAAGTCCGTATTCTACCAGATGTGGTTTACCGAAGAGCACCCGACCATGTGCTCGACCGGCCCCACCGAGAGGTGGCTCGAGCACGCCGCCTGCCTCCTGGCGCATGACTGGGCCAATGAGGAATGGTTCTATACGCGAAACTCATCCTACGTTGTCCGGGAATATGCGACCCATGCGGTCAGGGATTACATCCGGGACCGGCTTGACCTCAAGTTCGGTCTGGACAGCCGCATCGAAGTCTACCCGATTCTTGACGCGGTGCTGGGCATTTCCAAGACCAGGGAGGAAGGCGCCTGGCCACGGGGGACCCTGGTATTCATCGATCCGGCCATGATTGCGGGCAGTGCCTTTCCTGGTGAGGTTCCCTCACCCGGAAAAGCTCAGACTGACCAATTACAAGCACGTGCGCAAGCTTATCCTCGCGGTTGAAAATTCGGACAGAAGGCTTGTCTCGGATGGACGCAGGATAATCGGGGTCGCGCAGGGAAGTTTGCCCGATTGCCGCATAACCGCCGATTTCCGAGGCGGACACGGGTTCCTGCGTTTTTCCGGCAACCTGGTCTGCAGCTTTTCGGACGGAAGCTTTCATTCATCGGACCGCAAGCCCAACCTGGTGCATCTTGAAGAACTCCTTCTGGAGTCACCTCTTGAAGAGTCCAAACGGGACGCTCTTTTCAAGATCGTCATCGAGCATCGTGGACAGGGCGGGCGAGCAGCGGCACGGGGCCACGCTGGTAATCGATCTTAACGCCGGTCCCATTTCCATCTCGGGCCAGCAGCTTGCAGCTCCCGTCGATCTAACCAACGAGACGATGCTCGATCTGGCCAAATCCCTCTCAAAGGTGGACGGGGCGCTCCATATCGGGGCAGACCTGCACCTGCATGGATTCGCCTGCCTGCTGGACGGAAGGTCGATTGCCGGCGAAAACCGCGCGCGGGGAGCGCGGTTCAACTCGGCCCTCAGGTTTACTGCCGAACACGAGGACCTGATCGTAGTGGTCGTTTCGTCCGACCGGCCTGTTTCGGTAATACACAGGGGAGTGGATCTTAACGCTCGCTCCCGAATGGAAGCCCCTCTCGCAGACGCTCGTTCAACCGCCTACCCTGGAAGAGTGGCTGATGGGCTCTGCGGAACCCGAAATCGCCCTGAATGTGTACGAGCCTGCTTAGGGCTTGTCCGTAAATAAAGCTTTTGCGCTCGCATCGGGCGTTTTGCCTGCTCTGGCCGCTCCTCGACAGCAGAATCACACAATTCTATAAAAGGCGTTGGGCGAGAGCGGAAGGCCTTCACCAACTGCAAGGAGACCAAGGCAATGATGTCGCGAACACTTGAGGATTTGCTTGCCAAACCGGAGGCGCTCAAAGGGGTCAGGGTCCTGGATATCACCAGGATCATCCTGGGCCCGTGGGCTGCGACCCTGCTCGCGGACCTCGGGGCCGAGGTCATCCACGTGGAAATCCCCGGGCCCGGAGATGTGCTCATCCGCGCGGTCGGCCCCCAGGGGCGGTTTCCGCGCAACATATCGCCCGGGATGATGTGCTCCAACGCCAACAAATACCACCTGGCGGTCGATATGCATCTGCCGGAAGGTCTGGACCTCATCAGGAAACTTGCCGCCTCTTCGGACATCGTCATGGAGAACTTCAAGGCCGGGACCTTCGACAAATGGGGCATCGGCTACCGGCAGATGCGCGAGATCAAGCCCGACATTATCTATATCAGCATGCAGGGGTTCGGCAACTGGGGGTCGCTTTGCGCTCGACCGAGTTACGACGCTTACGCCCAGGGGATCACGGGCCTGGCCGAGATCACCGGTTTTCCCGACGCTATGGGCGTCAAATCATCGGCCTGGATCGGAGATTTTCTGAGCGGAACCCTCGGCTCCTTTTACACTCTGGCGGCCCTATACCACCGGAAAAAAACCGGGCAGGGACAATTCATCGACCTTTCACAGGCCGAAGTCTTAATGCGCTGCATGGACTGGACCTGGCTCTACTATTCTCTCACGGGAAAGAAACGGGAACGCTTCGGCAACCGAGATATGGCCATCGTGCCGGCGTGCGTGGTGGCCGCCAGGGATGGGTTTGCCGCCCTGGCCGGTTTCAGCGAAGAAGAATTCGAGCGGTTGTGCGCCGCCCTGAACCGAACGGACTTGTTGGTCTATCGTGACCTGGGCAAACGTTTCGAGGGGACCGAACAAATCTATGCCGCTTTGGAGGAATGGGCCAGGGGCAAAACCGTGGAAGAAATCATCGAGACCGGCGAGCGAGCCGGTTTCCCCGCCGCACGCGTGATGAACGTCGAGGATATCTACAAGTCCCGGCACTACAACGAACGCAAGACCGTTTGGAAGTTCGACGACCCGCTGTGGGACGACCTGTGCTACCCCATGGCGCTGCATCTCGAAGACACGCCCGGCCGCATCAGGTGGTCGATCCGCCCGGTGGGTTTCGACAATGAATATGTGCTGCGAAAGATTCTTGGACTGTCCGCTGGGGAGGTCCAGGATCTCTACGACATCAACGCAATCGGCAAGTGGGACCCCAAACTTCCGTTTGCAGGCCCTCCTCCCGACTGGGATGGCGAAAAGGGCTTGCTCTTCAAGGAATAACGGAGGAGGCTGCGATGGAATGGATCAATTGGGCAAAAGCGAACACAGATCCCGAAAAGGCCTATGAAAAGCCTGAGGCCCTGACCGGGACCCTGGTGCTCGATGCGAGCTACGGCAGCTTCGCCGGACTGTTCGCGTCTTCATTATTGGCCGAATTGGGGGCGCGGGTCATTCGCATTGAACCGCCCGAGGGCGACATCGCCCGCAAGATGACGCCCTTCGGTGAGTCGATCAAAGGCGTTGGCCTTCCCTATCTCATTGAAGGCCGTAACAAGGAACACATCACCCTGGACCTGAACAGGGACGAGGGCCGAAACATTTTCAAACGCCTGGCGGCAAAGGCCGATGTTTTCATCGAGACCTTCACGCCGGGCGCCATGGACGACATGGGGCTGGGCCGGGAGCAGATCAAGAATCTCAATCCGAGGCTCGTCCATGTGGCCATCCATAGCTATGGGCAGCAGGGCGAAATGGCCGACAAAGCGCGCCGCGCCGGCTGGCGCTGTTACGACGTCATAGCCCAGGCCCTCTCGGGCTTCACCTCCACAACCGGGATCCCTGAAAGCATGGACGCCTTTCCCGAGCATACCCGGGTCCCGACCAAAATGGGCAATTGGATGGGTTGGTACGCCGGAGGCGCCTTTGCCGGGTTTTCCACTATGGCGGCATTGATCTTCAGGGAAGTGAGCGGCAGGGGGCAGTTCATCGACGTGAGCCCCGCAGAAGCCCTGATGAGCCTCAACAACTACGCTTTGCACTTCTATCACCTGACCGGAGTGGCCCAGGAGCGCTCAGGGAACATCGAACCGGCGGCCCACCCGTACTGCTACGTGCGCTGCCTGGACGGCATGTTGTTCCTGGCGGGTTACACCGACCTCAACTGGAAGGCTTTGTGCTCCATCATCGGCCGTCCTGACCTGGTGGAGGAATATCCCTCCATAAAGGACCGGACCGACCCGCCAAAAGCTGTCAAGATAATCGCAGAACTCGAAAAATTCACTCTCCAGAAGACCCGGGAAGAGCTGGTGGCCCTGTGGCTGGCTTACAAAGGCCCCGGAGTGACTGTGGCCGGCGAGGTTCTCAAGCCCGATGAGACCGTCAACCTGCCTCACTGGTATGAGCGCAAGGCCCTGGTGAAGATCAGGGAAAACCCCTGGGGAGAACTGCTGGTGCAGGGGACGCCGGTGAAGATGAGCGAAACCCCGCCCCGCATCAAATGGCTATGCCGCCAGGTGGGCGCAGACAATGAGTTCGTCTACCTGGATCTGCTGGGCTTCGGCAAGGGCAAGCTCGCCTCTCTGCGCGCGGACGGCGTGATCTGAATTGAAACATATCACTCGCCGCAGGACCTAAGGACCTGCTTCGCGATATTTTCAAGCGAAACGACCCGGTCCACGGCCCCGCGCTTTATCGCCTCGTTGCGGCATACCAAACACGACACAGGACTTCTCATCCTGGGCGAGAGTAACTGCGCCTGCCTCCTTCATCTCGGCCATGCCTCTTGCGCCGTCGTCCCCCATCCCCGTCATGATGACGCCCACACAGTTTTTACCGGCGTAGCGGGCGGCGGAGCGAAACAGCACGTCCACGGAGGGACGATGACGGCAGACGAGCGGACCGTCCTTGATTTCCACGAAATAGCGCGCGCCGCTGCGCTTGAGCAGCATGTGACGATTGCCCGGGGCTATCAGCGCGCGCCCCCGGATCAGCGTGTCGTTGTTCTCCGCCTCTTTGACGGAAATCCGGCAAATTCCGTCAAGGCGCCTTGCAAAGGCGGCCGTGAAATGCTCCGGCATGTGCTGCACGATGGCTATCGCGGGGGCGTCGGGCGGAAGTGACTCCAGCAAAACCCGCAGCGCCTCGGTCCCCCCGGTGGAGGCTCCAACGACAACGACCTTTTCGGTCGTTTCGATCATAGCCATGGTCTTGGACTTCGCAATGACGGCGTCAGCGGTCAGTTTAGGCTCGACTTTTGCTCCGTTCGGCTAACGCGTTTGACCCTGGCCAGGGAGGCGGCTTTCACGGCATCGCAGATGCGAACCCTGGATTCTTCAAGGAACTGTTTCGTGCCAAGCCTGGGCTTTTGGATGATCTCCACCGCCCCATATTCCAGCGCCTTCAACGCGGTCTCCGAGCCCCTTTCGGTCAGACTCGAACATATCACCACAGGGATGGGATGCTGATCCATCAGCTTCTCAAGGAAGGTGATGCCGTCCATACGCGGCATTTCGATGTCAAGCGTGATCACATCAGGGACTTCATGGCGTATCTTCTCTGCCGCGACGAAGGGGTCCGAGGCTGTCGCCATTACTTCGATCCGTGGATCGGAGCAAAGTATTTCGGCAAGCGTTTGCCGGACCACCGCCGAATCATCAACAATCAATACCCTGATTTTCTTGCTCATCTGAGGCTAATCCATCACTGCTTCCTGTAGATGGTCGTCGCCGTCTGGACCAGGGGCAAATCCATGCCATGGAGACTCTCCGAATGCCCCACAAACAGATATCCCCCGGACATCAGATGTTGCAGGAGCCGGCTAAGAAGCTTTTCTTGTGTCGGCCGGTCGAAATAGATGAGGACGTTTCGGCAAAACACGATAGCCATCGGTTCGTCTATTCCGTATTCTTCTTCCAGAAAATTAAGTCTTCCGAATCGCACTGAATTCCGCAATTCCGGTGCGATCCGCACAAGCCCCTTGTCTTTTTCCCTGCTTTTAAGAAGATACTTTCTTCGAAGCATCATGGGAACAGGGATCACTCGGTCATGCTCGTATATGCCCGATCTTGCTTTTTCCAATACTGCGGTGGAGATGTCGGTTGCGAGGATCGAAAAGCCAAACCCCGGACAACCTTGCGCGAACTCACTCAAAACCATTGCCAGCGTGTAGGGCTCCTCTCCGGTTGAACATGCGGCGCTCCAAACGTTGAGCTTTTTCCAGGCGCCAACCCCGTTTAGACGGACCAACTCCGGAAGGACCCTTGCGAAAAGATAATCAAAGTGATCGGGCTCCCGAAAGAAATCGGTCTTATTGGTGGTGACCGCGTCGATCATGTGGATATATTCTCGATCCTGGTGGATATGCATAAGACCCGCAGATGCAGAATGGTCTTGTTAAAACCTTCCACGTAACGATTGAGCTGAGCAAGGTTTTCCAATACGCCCTGGAGAGTTTCAGTGTTACGCCTGGATTCACCCTCAAGGCGTTTCATTCTCTCGATTACCTTGCGAAATCCCTCGATAACTGCCCCCAGCTCTTCCCCGGACATCAGATTGGCCACAGAGGAAGATTTCTTCGAGATTTCTCCGGCACGCTGATAAAAACCCTGTAGTTTTTCTCCAATGGAAAGAAACTCGCCTTCCGTGGACTTGCCCAACGATTCGAGGTCGGTTCCCAGCAATTGTAGCGCATCGCGCCACCCATTCGCCGAGTGTCTTTCACCCCGCAACATGGATACCAACTTGCCCGACCGGCCAAGAATCTTCGTCAACATAGTCTCGAATCCAAGTTCAAAACAATTCGACGCCCCGTCCTGAAGACATTCCAGTTATGCCCGGGACCGCACCCGGTGATGAAGGCGGCTCGATTAATCTCTTTTATCTATGTCGGCTCCGTTCGAGGAATTCCCGACGTTGAAAGAAGAGTGACAAAACAGTTACACGGATTCACTAAAACGCGATGGAGTCAAGGTGGGACCTCAGGTTTACCTTCTTTTGCTTCAACCCGAGCTTTGATCGGAGACGATAGCGGTAAGTCATAATGGTATTCAGGGAGACCCCGAGTATCGAGGCGATCTCCTTGTTTCTCTTGCCGGCCTTGATAAGATTTGCAACCTGGATTTCCATTGAGCTGATGTGCGCATATTGAAGCGACAAATTCTTCATAAATGGAGAACATATCTCCGACAGATTTGTCTTAATAACCTCGATGCAAGCCTTATACTCTTCACTAAGATTACTATTATGTCAACTTATCCAGTAAGGGCGGATCAGTCTCTCAACATTGGATACAATATTTTCGCTGAGAGTCTCCTTGTCTTTCTCCGACCGCTGAAGGAGCACTCCCATGGCGATATTCAATTCCCGAAGTTCCTTTTGCATCTTCCGTTCGCGATCGATCCTTTCAATCTTTGCTTTAAGTTCCGAGAACTCGAACGGTTTGGCTATGAAGTCAGCAGCCCCGGCCCTGATTATGTCGCTGTACGTATAAATGCCGGTATGACCGGTGATCATTATCGTATCGATTGCAGAGTCGATTTTAAGAATTTGACCGAGGAGCTGCAGGCCATCGATGCCCGCCATTTTAATATCAGAGATAAGGAGCTCGAAACGGTTTCGTTTCAACACTTCAAGCGCTTTAGCCGGATCGGTGAAGCTCTCGCAGTAATAACCCGAAGATCGCAAAAATTTGGTCAGCATGACACAAATATGCGATTCATCGTCAACGACCAGGACCCTTTTGATTTCCCTTTCCAAATCAGCCCCCTTTTCGCGCATCGAGAATCTTTCGGACTTCCTCGGATATTTGCTTCATGCCGTAAGGCTTCATCAGGAGTCCCACGCCAAGCTCTTTCACAGCTGTCAGGGGTAACTTTTTCACTAAACCCCGTGCAAAGCAGGATCGGAATATCAGGCCGAACCCTCAACACTTCCCTTGCAAAATCAAGCCCTGTCAGTTTGGGCATTGTATAATCGGTGATGACGAGGTCGAAGTCGTCCGGACTCGAACGGAAAACCTCCAGCGCATTCATGCTGTCTGTTTGAGAGGTGACCTTGTAACCCAGACGTTCCAGGAGCCTGGTTCCCATTTCCATCACGGCCGGCTCGTCATCGACGAGCAATATCCTTTCCGAACCTCGCGGCAGCGGATCGTCAACTTGCATGGCTGCTTCAGATTGGACATCAACCCTCGGGATGTAGACACTGAACGTTGTGCCTTTTCCGGGTTCGCTTCGGACGGTAATGGCCCCTTCGTGCCGTTTGACTATTCCGTTAACAACCGCGAGCCCCAGGCCGCTTCCCTTTCCCACCTCCTTGGTGGTGAAGTAAGGGTCGAAGATGCGCTCCATGGTCTCTGCATCCATTCCAGCACCCGGTATCTGAAACCGTCAATCTCAGGTATGGCCCGGGCTTGAGATCAACGATTGACTGATCGGCCAGATCGCTTTCGCTCAAATCGACATGGGACAGGCTAACCTCCAGAACGCCCTTGTCATCCATTGCATGGGCCGCGTTGGTGCAAAGGTTCATCAACACCTGATGGATTTGAGTTGGATCGGCCAGCGAGACACCCTTCCGGATGTTTTGCCTTATTTCTATCGAGGTGGGGAGCGAAGACCGCAAAAGCTTCAGGGCCTCTTTGATGATCGAACTTATATCGGTCGGTATTCTTTGCTGCTCTTGAGTGGAGCGGGAAACCGCCAGGATTTGTCTGACCAGTTCCTTGGCCCTTAGAGATGCATTCGAGCACCTGCTCCAAACCTTCTCGCAGCGGACTGGATGGAGAAAGTTCACCCAGCGCCATTTCCGTGTAGCCTATGATAGGCTGCAGTATATTGTTGAAATCGTGCGCTATGCCTCCGGCAAGCGTCCCGATGGCTTCCACTTTCTGTGATTGGCGGAGTTGTGTTTCCAGCTTTTCCTTTTCTTCCTCCGCACGCTTGCGCTCGGTGATATCTCAACAAAGCCTTCAAGATACAAAGGCTTCCCCTCTCTGTTTCGCACCACCCAGGCATGAAGGCTGCCCGTGAAGATGCTCCCGTCCTTGCGCCTGTATGAATTCTCTGCAACGATAGGCCCCTTGGCGTCCAAAATCATGCGCAAGATTTCATTTCGGCGTGAAGGATCGACGTAGAGGTCAACGGCCACATCGTTCACTTGACTCTTCACCTCCTCGGGCGAATCAAAACCGAACATTCGGGCATAAGCCGGATTAACATTGACGACCTTTCCCCCGGGGGTGGTCCGGAAGATGCCCAGCACGGCGTCTTCAAACAGTCTCCTGTACCTGTCCTCGCTTAGGAGCAGGGACTCCTCGGTTTGTCTGCGCTCGGTGATGTCATGGGTAAGACCCAGGATATACTGCTGCCCGCCCACCTCAATTACTTCCGCCGAAACGCTGACATCCCTGATCTCACCGGATTTACTTAGGAACCGGGTTTCAAAGTCCTGTATCCTGCCATGCTCCCGCAGTATCTCGACCATCTTAGCCCGATCTTCAGGATCAGCCCACATTCGCAGCTTCAGCGGATTTTGGCCGACGACCTCCTCGCGCTCATAGCCAAATAAGGCGAGGAATTTATCATTGACGTCGGCAAATTGGCCGTCGCTCAGGCGGGTTATGCTGGTGCTGACGGGAGCTGCGCGAAAGAACCTGGAGAAACGTTCCTCGCTCTCGCGCAAAGCATCTGCGGCCAGCTTGCGCTCGGTGATGTCAAGAATAGTCCCGGTAGCTGCCGGCCTTCCTTTGTAAAGGATTGCCGACCCGTAAACCTCGACGTGGAATATCTGTCCGTCTTTCTTCAGTCCCCTGAATGTATGTTGAACGAATTCAACTTCGCCGGATACTCGCCTTCGAACCTGTTCCTCGACCTTGGCCAAGTCCTCCGTATAGACCAGGTTCTTGAAAGGCATGTCGTTCAGACATTCCTCGACAGTGTAGCCGAACATCTGAGCGAACTTGGGGTTTACGTACTTGAAGACCCCGTCCTGTATGATATGGATGCCTGCAAGGGCCTGCTCAGCAAAGCTCTTGAACTTGTTTTCAGATTCAAGGAGCTTCTCTTCCGCTTGCTTGCGCCGAAATTCTCTGTCCAGGTTGTCGAGGGCAAATCCGATGTCGCCGGCAACCTTTTCGAGCAGCTTCACGTCTTCGTGGCCAAAACGGTCAACCTCATCTGAATAAATTGTCAACGCGCCCCACACCAGTCCCGCCCTTTCAATAGGGAATGCCGCAGCAGCGGCGATGCCAAAAGACGTCGCTCGATCACGCCAGGGAAGGGTCAGCGGATCATGTAGGAAGTCGTTATGCACAACAGGACGACGTTCGCGAATGCAGGCGCCGGTTGGTCCGCGACCCTCTGGGCGATTGTCGGCACTAGACCGTTATGCCCTGGACATATTCGCTGATCCATCCCCAGAAGGCCGTCGGCGTGACGGCATTGGTAGTGAACTCCACGCGGCCGATCCAGGCCAGCAGAAAACCTCCCCCCTCCACGATCTCTCGGCATGCCTGCTCTAGAAACGTTTCGGGGGATGCCGCCCGCACCACTGCCTGGCTTACACGGCTGAGCACCGAATAAAGCCGGTTCAGGTGTTCGATCTCCCGGGTTTGTTTGGCTCGCTCGGTGATGTCCTGGAAAATACAGTGGGTCTCTTAAAGCGCCCCTGTGGGTCACGCCCGATTTTGCCGTTAAAAGACACCAGCATCGTCGATCCGTCTTTCTTGACCATCTCGAACTCGACACCCAAAACCTCACCTACAGCCTTGAACCTTGGAAAATTTTCCTTAAAATGATCGACCCAGTCCGGGGGCAGGAAATCGGCAAAGTTCCTGCCGATAACCTCTTCTTTCGTGAAGCCCAAGGTCTTCAGCCAGACTTGGTTGACCTCGATCAAGTCGCCGTTTTCGTCCAGGGACTGGTAGGCTACCGGGATTTGTTCATTGAGGAGGTTGAACTGTTCTATGTCCTCTGGACCTTTAAGCCCATTCTTATCTTTCACCACTATGTTTCTCCAATCACGGTCCCCGTGCATGAGGAGTCGTACCCCGGCAGGGCGGCCAATTCCTCACGCAGACCCCGAGTTTGCAGCAACTCGAGAATGAGCCTTATAGCCGAATGTCCCATCAGGTCGTGCGGGATCACCAGGTCGCAGCGAACCATCTCAAGTGATACGAAGCCAAGGCCGTGCGACATTGCCACGGCCCGAAGCCCGAGCGCGGCGTCCACCAGTCCGAAGGAGACCATTTTGGCCCCTTCGTTATGGCTATGGACCAGCCGGTCGTAACCGTCGATGGTCTCAGGGCTTATTCCAAGCCGGCTCAAATGGTCGTCAAAAAGGACCCTCAGGGCGGCCCCGGGCTCCCGGTTGGCGACTCTTACGCCTCGGGCCAGATCGCTGATAGTCCTGATGCCCAGGGGATTGTCCGAGCCAACCATCAACCCCTCTTCGAAGCTGGAAAAGGCGATCACTTTCGCCTTCATTCCGCCAAGCGTCGCGCGGGCAAGTTCAAGGTTGGATTCCGTATCAGATCTATTGTGCAGATGGGTCCCGGCCAAATGAGCATATCCCGACGAAAGCGCTTGCAAGGCCCCTAGGCTTTGGGCAAACCGGCATTGGAGCCTTTCCTCTCCGGGGGAGCGTGACACGTGAGAACTCAAAATAGCAAAAGCGGGATCGCAGCCCAGCAGGAGCGCCTTCTTATCCAATGCTTCCTCGGAGTGCAGGAGGCGCACGCACCGGCGGTCGTCCTGAAGCAATCCGTCGGCAGACTGAAACCCCTCACTTGACATCCACTTGTCATCCAGCGGATAGGCGATCAACCGATCGCGCACTTTGACCAGGGACACCCGGGGGCCGCTCGCCCCCGTCTCCCCTACAAGCCTTACCGCCCTCTCGCCCGAACTCGAAGCGATGCTGAAAAGGTCCTCGACCTTGCAGTCCAATACCTTTGCCAGCAACAAGGCGATGTTGGTATTCGGAACGTAACGGCCGGATTCCATATCATAGATGGCCTGCCGCTTGACCCCTACCAACCCTGCAAGTTCGCTCTGAGACAACCCCTTTGTTTTCCGAGCCGCTTTGAGATTACAGATCACAAGCTGCTTCGTCATAAAGGCGCCTTTTGTTGCATCCATTCCGCAGAATGGACGTCAACGAACAGATTTGTATTTTATGACAGGCAAGGTTGACGTGTTTAAGTGGTTATATTAGTGTATCATACGAGAACGGAAAGGCTCGGCGAAGCCCTTTAGCGCCATGACATTATACCCGGTGCGCGCCGGTGTGCAATGGTTGTGTTAATATTAGCAGTATTCGCCGTGAATCGTTTTGCCTGCTGGAAAAGAGAGGAGAATTCGCCATGAAGTTGAGCACGAGGAACGTCATAAAGGGGAAGGTCGTTGAGGTAAAAGAAGGCGTAGTCGCGGCGAAGGTCCGAGTTGATATCGGGGGCGGAAACATAATTACGTCAACGATTACGGTTGATGCCGTGCGGGACCTTGGCCTCAAGGTTGGCGACGAGGTAAGCGCCCTGATCAAGGCAAGCAGCGTCATGATAATGAAAGGGTAGCATCTGATATTAAGTTGCGTTCAGGATAGCGCTGATAATATCGATCCTGAACGCAACCCGACATGATAGAACAACCCATTAACAACTTTGATACGGGCAACCTTTATCGCCTGTGAGCATGCTCAGCGTCATTCCCGGACTTCAGCCTCTTTGGCTAACCCTTAAGGTAGCCGCCGTTGCAACGCTTTCCGCGTTCCTGATCGGTGTTGCACTGGCCTTTCTGCTCGCAAAGGGCAGGTTCCGGGGCAAGGAGTGGCTGGATGCATTCCTGACCCTGCCGCTTGTCTTGCCGCCAACCGTTCTCGGATACTATCTCATTGTCCTTGTCGGCAGAAACGGCTGGATCGGGCGCTGGCTTTATGACGCTTTCGGGATAACGCTCATGTTCACCTGGCAGGGAGCCGCGCTGGCAGCCACGATTGTCTCGCTTCCGCTGGTTTTGAAATCGGCCAGGACCGCCTTCGAGAGCGTTGACCAGGATCTGGAAAAAGCGGCGCGAACGCTCGGACTGTCTGAGACGGGTGTGTTCTTCCGTGTATCCTTTCCTCTTGCATGGCGGGGGATTCTTGCCGGAACGATGCTTGCATTCGCCCGCGCGATGGGAGAGTTCGGCGCCACCCTGATGATTGCGGGCAATTTGCCCGGCAAGACGCAAACCCTCTCCCTTGCAGTCTACGCCGCGGTTCAGGCGGGAAATGACAGCCTTGCGGCAACCTTGGTCCTCATCACATCGCTTGTTTGCATAATTGTTCTCGTCTCTTCAGGAAGAGTGCTCAAGACCGGTTACCTCAAGGAGATTGACCGATGAAGCGCGCCATCTTTTGTTTCGTTATCCTGCTTTGTGCTCTTGTTCTCGCCTTTTCATTCGTTGCGGACGCCTTGCGCCGAGCAGGAACTGATCGTTTCGGCGGCGGCGAGCCTGACCAATGCTTTCGGTGAGATCGGGAAAAAATTCGAGAGCGCCAATCCGGGGACGAAAGTGGTCTTCAATTTCGGGGCATCGGGCGTCCTTCTTCAGCAAATCGACAAGGGAGCGCCCGTTGATGTCTTCGCTTCTGCAGACCAGAAGACAATGGACCAGGCCATGGAGAAGAATCTCATCATTCCCGGACACCCGCAAGGATTTCGTGAGTAATGAGTTGGTTCTCATTCGTTCCTCATGGGGCCAAGACCCCGGTTAAAGCTCTGAAAGACCTCGCCGCCAAAGAAATCGGGAAGATCGCCCTGGGAAACCCGGAAACCGTTCCCGCCGGCCGTTATGCTCAGGAGGTCCTCACCAACGAAGGGCTTTGGGAGGAACTTAAGCCCAAGTTCATCTTCGGCGGAGTCGGTGCGGCAGGTGCTTGATTACGTCAGTCGCGGCGAAGTGGATGCCGGGTTTGTTTTTGCAACGGACGCCGCGCTGGCAAAAGATCGTGTCAGGACGTGCGCTGGAAGCACGGAAGCATAAACCGATCACTTATCCGATCTCAGTTGTCGGTTCGACGAGAGAACAAGGACCTGGCCAGGCGATTCGTCGAATTCGTGTTGAGCGCGGAGGGCCGGGAGATCCTCTCGAGGTATGGCTTCAAAAAACCCTGATATGCTCATCCAGTGTCGATGTAAAGAAAGCACTGTTTTCCCGTGGGAGAAGCTTTGTCCTGAAGGCGGCTTTCTCCTCACGGGAGGGCTTTGTCGTCATCTTTGGACCTTCCGGGGCAGGGAAGACGCTCACTCTTCAATCCATAGCAGGACTTATAACTCCCGATTCGGGCAGAATCGTGCTCGAGGGACAGGGTGCTCTTCGATTCAAAGAGCGGGATCAATATACGTCCGCAGCACCGCAATATCGGCTACGTTTTTCAGGATTACGCTCTTTTCCCTCATCTTACGGTTTTTGAAAATGTGGGCTTCGGTTTGCGGAAAAGCTGGCTGCAGCCCCTGTCCCGAACGCATAGACTAAAGGTTGAAGAGTTCCTGGATATCTTTGAGATTTCACATCTGGCCAAGAGTCTCCCCTTCGATCTGTCCGGAGGCCAGCGGCAGCGTGTGGCCCTGGCTCGGGCACTCATACGAAGCCCCGAACTCCTGCTTCTCGGACGAGCCTTTTGCGGCCCTGGATACCCTTCTGCGAGTAAAGCTGCGCAATGAACTCCTTGCGATTCAGGCCCGTTTCAAGGTGCCGGTCATCATGATTACCCACGATCCTGAAGATATCAGGGTATTTGCCGAAACACTGGTGACCTATGAGGCCGGACGGGTATGTAAGGTGGATTCCTTCCTAAAGACAAATGGAGAGAAGCATTTAAGCCGGGTCGCCTCTCAGTGCTCGGAGACATCCTTTATTTCCTGAATATGCCTTGCGCCAGTAATACTTGCGCAAACCCTAGCCGCCGGTCACCCCAACGCAGGAGATTGTGTCTTAAACGCAATCATTCGCGTACTTCCCCCATTTTCCATAAGTATGTTTTAACGGATATTTTGCCGTATTATGTAGTTTTTAGTTGACATTTATGGCAAGCCCAAAATAAAGTCCTCCCCCAATGGCTCCGGGGGCATGGAGGACCGAGGATCACCCGGGAGGCCGGATTCACTCTTAAAATGAATGGGATGGGGCGCGTCCAGGGAAGAGTCTACAGATGTCCTGGGTTTGAGGAGGAAAGAGGATGAGGAAGTATCGGGTATTCTTTACTTTGGGGCTGCTGACAGTATTCGCCGCCATGCCGGCGCTTGCGGATGAGGCAATGAAGTCCGAAAAAGGGGATGCGGTTTGGAGCGGTCCCGGCGTCTGTGCTTTCACGCTTGAGCAGAGCACGGGGCAAAACATCGGAAACGCCGGGGCGGACAGAGAGGCGGCGCAGCCATCCCGAGCTTGGGCCTATTCGCCGTTCATCGACTTTCAGGCCAAGTACGGCGCCTGGTTGGAGATGGTCCACCGCACCCACGAAGAAGAGCAGCCCGACTGGATGACGCCGCTGGTGACCGTTGTTCCTACGCTTCAGCAGGAGATTCGCACCGACTTCAGCTTCAATGCCACGTCGAAAAATCTCCAGACGAATACCTTCGCAAGCAAGGGCACTGAAATCATTCCCACCGAGAACACCGAATTCATCTTCGGCAATCCCACTTGGGTCACCAAAGATTTATCGGCGGATAAACACGCCTCGGGCTGGGCCGATTGGACGCTTCTCTTCAAGTACCGCCTGCTCTCGTCGCCCAGCAACGAAGGCAACTACGTGCTCACCTTCATCCTGGCGAGCAGTTTCGCCAGCGGCACGCCCTCCATTACCGCCGGTCACGATGTGTTCACGCCGGAGATCGGCTTTGGAAAAGGAATCAAAACCCAGTACGGGGAATTCGATTATCAAGCGACAATCGGACCGAGCATCCCGGATTCCGAATTCCACAAGGCAGGCACGCCTGTTACCTGGAACAGCACCTTCCAGTACGGCGAGCGCTTCAACATCGGTGGATGCACAGTCCCTGTCTGGCCCGATTTCGAAGTGAGCTGGGTCTC
The DNA here is from genome assembly GCA_963727975.1 of uncultured delta proteobacterium. GTDB lineage: Bacteria > Desulfobacterota > Syntrophobacteria > Syntrophobacterales > Syntrophobacteraceae > SbD1. The sequence continues at coordinate 65,838 of CAVSIN010000022.1, forward strand.
TTATCCTAATGGCGAGCATAGTGGGCAACAGCAGGTCTATCTTACCCCGGGCCTTATCTTGGGCCGCTTCCAGTTGTCCGAGCATACCTACTTCGTGCTCGGCGCAGGTTATCAGTTCGCTGCGACCTCAGCCCAAAACTACGATCATCAATGGCTGGTCACGATGAGAATTCCCTACTTCTAGACTTCGTACTCTTAACAAAAGTGCTGGACCTCAAGCGTAACTGCATCGATCGGCGCGCATGCGTCGGCACATCTTCCGGAATGCAGGCGCACGCGCGCCGGCACGTTCGTTTTATGCAACGGCCCATACCGCCTTCACCCCCCCTCGAAATAAGGAAAAACCCACCCGGAATATACTGTATCGGCCGGATTCCATTTCCCTTGCGGCTCTGCTTTATTGGGGGCGCATCAAGTCTTGAGGAGGAGGAGGAATTCATGACTTACTATCAAATACGCCGGTTGGTGCGCCTTCACGAAAAGGCCACACGGCACTCAGAAAGCTACAAGAAGCTTTTAAGTGACATGGGCGCCCAATCAAAGGCGCTCGAACACCTCAGGAAAGCTGAGCGGCTTTATTCTCAGATTTCGAGCATGCTAAGGGGCATCAATGTGGCAAGGGCCTGATGACGAATCAGGTCTTGATCGCCTCGTAGGTCCTTAGAGGCGGTATATTGGCAAGTTCGTATTTTGAGTGCACGACTGGAAAGTACTGCTGCAGGTGGACCTTGAGGTGATTGTTAGTCTGAAAACAGGTCTGGTAAACGAGGAATTTCCCGCCTTTTTTCAGCGCTCGATGAGTGTTGTAGAGAATCCTGTGCTTCAGTTCCGGATCGAGGAAGGAAAAAGGGATCCCCGAAATTATGTAATCGGCTTCCGATTCTTTGCACATTCTCAGCGTCTCGAGCACGTTTTCAGCAACTGTCTTGCACCAGGACCACCCTGGGGTCGCTGATGTTTTTCTTGAGAATCGAATTGAAATTGCGGTTTCTCTCGATAAGAATCAGCCGGGAGTCTTCTCCCATTTGCCCAGCAGGTATTTTGAAAAAACGCCTGTTCCGGGGCCATATTCCACGATCAGGCTGTTTTGGCTGAAATCTATCTTACTGCAGACCTTCTTTACACCGACCGACGAAGTGGGCGTAATCGAAGCGACATTTCTGTCCTTGATAAAATTCATTATGTAAATGAGCGTATCCATCTGGCAACTCCTAAGCGTCTATTTTAACTCGGCAAAGCACTGAAAAGGGGAATCTTGGCAGGCCGAAAAGAGGAAGTTTTTTCATTTTTCTCCTTCAAGTCCGCGACTTTAATCCCCTCCCCCAAATGAGCAAAAGTCATTTGAGTCTATTTTTTACCGGATCGTGTCTGTTTTTCCGGTATTTAGCCCTGTATTCCATCATTCGAATATTATCTTCGCAATATGGACTCTCGGCGGCACTTATAGCAGCAATCCAACTATTAGGAAACCTAAATTAACACATCAACCTGCATTTTGATTCAAGCGGCGATTCGCGCGCTCGACCATCATCTCCAACGAATGTTATAAGGGGTCGAAAAAGTCGATCCGGCCATTCCACCGACAGATAGGTGATCATGAAAGTAACCAGGCGGTGGGCAAAAAACATCCCCCCGCAGTTTGCGAAAACCCTGTGCAGAGGCCGATATGGGACAGGACAGCCTCATCCGTCCGCGCTGGAAGATACTGAACGAGCGCTCTCCGGCAACGGTTTCGGATGTTATAGACATCATTCTGCAAAACCGCAACCTCGATCCGCCTCGCTATTGCCGGAGAACTCAAGGACCTCTCCGAGCACCTGTGCATCCGCGGCATGACCGAGGGCGCCTGTTTGCTGGCAAAGCACATGGCGAATCGAAACAAAATAGTGGTGGTTGCCGATTACGACTGCGACGGAATTACATCTGCCGCGCAAATCGCTCTTTTTTTCCAGGAGTGCGGTTATGAGAATTTCAGGGTCGTAATTCCGTCTCGAGACGAAGGATACGGCATACCCGAGCGCGCCATATCCGAAAACCCGGATGCAAAAGTTTTTATCGCGCTCGATTGCGGCACGCTCGATCTGCAAACCCATCCGGCTGGCGCTGTTCCATGGGCGCCGACTGCATAGTGATCGATCATCATGAGGTCCCGGCGGGCGCGCCCGGATCGGATCCGGGCAGGCGCCGGCCCCGGCTTCGGTGCTCATAAATCCCAAGCACCCGGAATGCGGCTCGTCCTTCAAGGAGTTCTGCGCATCGGGGCTGACCTTCCTTTTTCTGGCCAGCCTGAGGCGCGCCTTGCGGAGCGCAAAGACCAGCCTCCCCCTTCCTGCGCTCGGTGGAAAATACCTTGCCCTTGCAGCTACCGGAACGGTCGCCGACCTCGTCCCACTGGTCTCGGCAAACCGGATTCTTGCCCGAAGCGGCCTGCGCAATCTCAACGCAAATGGCTGCGCCCCGCTTTCACACCTGGCCGCCGACCGCCGGCCTGGCCGGAAAGACCTTGACAGCCGGCCACATCGGCTTCTATTTGGGCCCGCGTATAAATGCCGCAGGGCGTATCTCCGAGGGGCAAATCGCATACGATCTGCTGACCTCGGACCAGCCGTCCAGGTTGGTCCGGCTGGCGCGGGAGCTGAACAATCTGAATGCGCAAAGGCAGGCGCAGGAGGAAAAAATACTCGAGGGAAATCCGCACCCGTCTGGCCGAACATCCTCCCACCGGCAGGACGCTCGTTCTGGGAAGCGCGGAGTGGCCGCCGGGGGTCGTGGGCATTGCCGCTTCCAGGGTCCAGCAGGATCTCTATTATGCTCCCGTAGTGATATTCTCGATAGACGAGGGCAAGGGGATTGCGAGGGGTTCAGCCAGGAGCATTCCGGGCTTCGACGTACACCATGCGCTTTCGATGTGCGCCGAGTTGCTTATCAAATGGGGAGGGCACAAAGCGGCAGCCGGCCTGACAATCGCTGCAGACCGGATCGAAGAGTTCGCAGACCGTTTCGAGGAAATTGCGCAGGCAGTATCCGGCGGAAATTTTCATCCCGCACGGGAAAGTCGATTTGGAATTACCTTTGGCCCTGGTCGGACCCGAACTGGTCCAGGCTCTGGAGGAACTCGAACCTCACGGGATGGGCAACCCGGCCCCGCGTTTTTGCCCTGCGCGGCGTCCGGTTCAACTCTGTCAAAAATTTTCGGAAAAGAACAAAACCACCTGAAACTCGAGTTTGAAAACGGGCTGGAAGGAATCTGGTGGCGGGGGGCGCAACGCTTCCCCGAAATCTCGGAGGACAGAAAAAGCTGCACGACCGTCCGGGGCAGGCTCTGGATATGGTTTTCCACCTCGGCTGGAATGGCTTCCATAAAAAGACGATGCTCGAGATCAGGGATCTCGGAAGGCTCTTTTAAAGCCTAATGAATGACCGGTTAACCTCAGGCGAAGCTGCTTTCCCGAAGCTTCAGAACCTGCAATTGTCTTTCGGTCATTTTTTCGTGAATTTTCTCCTGGAGCCTGACGGCGCTTTCTCCATTCGCCCTTCTTATTATCCGGGCCGACCTGAGTATGCTTGTCGGGTCTCCCATGTCGGCGATCTGCTGGGCGAAAAGGCTTGCATCCTTGAAATCCTCGATCACCCGGTACTCCTCGTAAGGAATGAAGGATTCAAGCTGCACGTAGGCGATTTCAAGCCGGCGCCGCAAATCGCTCTCGGGATCCTCCGCAAGTTCGCGAAGAATAGCCTTCCCGATTTGCTCTTTTGGACAGGGAAGTTCGGAATCGACCGCTATCGGTCCCTTCATATCTTCAAGCACCTCGCAAGTAGGCGCAAATAATACGGGACCTTTGCTCCAGGGTTGAATCCGGGCAGACCCCGGTTTTCTTCCCCGTCCTCTGCACGGGGACCCTTGAGGAAGGCCTCCGGCCGGCTTGAAGAAGCTTCCGGCGCAGGTATCATGGCTGGAGATTTCCATCGAAAAACTCCTGGTTGGAGAAAAACAGCGACAGACAGTGTACGCAATGAAATTTGACTCGATGCGCGGAGCCGCTGCATGGACGCAAGTATACTCAGGGTATGTAGGAATTAAATAGGGTCAAGACCCTATTCACAGGTAGTGAATCACAGTATTTATGGAGCGGGAATAATACACGATCCGGCACACCCGCATTGCGGGCGGCGGTACAGGTTTTTGAACTCTGTGCGCAATCACGCGTGCAATGGAAAAGAAAAGGAGAGTCAGGAAAGGAGGAGGATGAAACCTGACTCTCCCAAGGAGGAAAGAGAAGTATCTTTCCAAAGATAAATATAATGCATCCGGTCAATAGTGTGGGAGGTCCGAAAGGGTCCCGGCCGAAGATTCGGCGGCGTCGGCCTTCCATGCTTGCCCTGAGCTTTGAAGGGGCGGCGCGTGGAGATTGCGGAAGTTCTGATTTTAAGGCTTTGCTGTCCCTTTGACCCGCTCGACAATGCCTGTGGTGCTCAGGTTTTCGATCAGGGGCGCCAGAACGACCCGGCCTCCCCATCCTTCCACAAGCTCATGGCCCACTACGGCCTCACGGGTGTAATCGGCTCCTTTCACGAGAACGTCCGGCCTCAACGCTTTTATGAGGGACAAAGGCGTATCCTCTTCGAAGATGACCACCATATCCACGCAGCCAAGCGCAGCAAGCAGAGCGGCCCTGTCCTGCTGAGGCAATATGGGGCGATGCATGCCTTTGATGCGTCTTACCGAACTGTCCGAGTTCAGGCCGACGACAAGCCGCTGTCCTTCGGCGGCGGCGGCATGGAGCAGCCGAATATGACCGGCGTGAAGAATATCGAAACATCCATTGGTAAAGACTATGCTGTTTCCCATGGCCCTCCATGCATCGACCGTTAATGCTGGCTGAAGCCAGATCGCAGATCTTCCTCTGCGTCCCGTTCTGTCCCTGCCTCAGGGCGATGGCAAGTTCTTCGGCCCGGATGGGATTTGTTCCTACCTTCCCCACGACAATCCCTGCCGCGATATTGGCTAATTCGGCGCCGCTTGGGGCCAGTCCATCCCGGCCGCTATTCCGGCGGCCACAGTGGCGATCACGGTGTCGCCTGCGCCCGGAAACATCGAAGACGTCGCGCGCCTGGGTTGGAATGAGCAGGGGTGGCTCATTGCGGGTAAACAGCGCCATGCCTTTAGGTCCGCGTGTAACGAGGAGCCGGTCGATTTGCAGGACCTTTGAGGAGTTCCCGCCCGGCATCCATAAGAGTTTCGTCGGAAATGATCTGTTTGCCGGTTATAAGTTCAAGCTCCGCTGTATTGGGGGTGATGCAGGTTGCTCCGTTGTATCTGGTCCAGTCTCTGCCTTTGGGGTCCACCAGGGTGGGCAGGAGCCTCTGCCGGGCGCTCCTGATGATGGTGGAACAGGAAAGCGTCGTCCAGGGTCCCCTTGCCATAGTCCGACAGGATAACCACACCCGCGTCCGCAATGAGCTCCAGGGCGCGGTCCAGCAGGGCTTTTGATTCCGCCGGACACGATCGTCCCGGTTTCTTCCTCGTCGAGCCTCAAGAGTTGCTGTCCCTGTGACATGACCCGCGTTTTGACAATAGTGGGGCGTGGTGGGGCCAGAGCAAGGAGATGATCTTCAATTTTGTTTTCCGCCAGAAGCCGCGAAAGGCGTTCCCCGGAGGCATCAGCTCCTTTAGTCCCCACAAGGCGCACCCGGCAGCCCAGGGCGGCCAGGTTGGCCGCTACGTTGGCGGCCCCGCCCAGACGGTAGGTCCGGCTCTCGACTTTTACGACCGGAACGGGAGCTTCGGGAGATATTCTACTGACCCGTCCCCACAGGTAGCGATCCAGCATTACATCGCCTATTACGAGTGCGGTGACTTTTTCAAAATCGGAAAGATCAAAGGGCGTCATTTGATTCTCCGCTCCATGAGCAATATCACAGTAAAGCCCTGCCGTAAACTCGGCAGGCGATTTTTGTTCCGCAAACTGTGATCGCAATACTCACGGTTACAAGCTTGTGTTGAGTCAGGCTCAAAGCAGAAAATGACGGGATATTTTTGATCACTGCCGAGCTTTTATCGGCGGCCACGTGACGTTTTTGTAACGAATACTTAAACTGTTTGTGAAAGCAAGGATCGCTATTGGTAAAGTTTGTCTACCGCTTACTTTCTACCTGTATGCACTAGTGCTTTTCTTCGAAGCGTGGTCCTGGAGCGATCATGAACGAGAGCAAGAGAACGCCCTGCGATGATCGCAGGCAGGGAGGCAGTATCTCCCCCCAGGAACTGGCGGACTGCATCGTCCTTAGGGTGAGAGAAAAAAAGGAAAGCTACAGGCGCTACAACTTCGAGCGTTCGCAGGAAGAGGCTTTCGCAACCTTTTTCGATCTGGCCCAGGAATTCACCACGATCGAGAGCCTTTACCAGATTTGCGTAACCGTCCCCAAAGAGTTCTTCGACCTGGACAGCAGACTCTACATCATCGAACCAAAGCGCTCGCAACTGGAGCTGGTCTGCACCAGCAGGCGGGGGCTGCTCCCGCCCGATGAGCGCAGCGAATCACGGGCGGTGGTGGTCGAAAACACCGTGGAGACCGAAGAGTCATGGTTTTTCCCCATTCGGGGCAACCAGGCCCTTGGTGAATATGTTGCCGTTTCTCGGCCAAAGCTCTATTCTCGGTCGTTTTTGAGGTTCATCCGAAAGACAGGAGTTGATGAGCGCAAACAGTTTTTCCTGGAAAAATTCACCAACCGGATCGGATACAACCTCCACCAGAAGCTGCTGGTCCAGCAGAATATCGATCACATCAAGTTCATAAATCAGCTTGTATCCGATATCGAACACAATGTCATCACACCGAACTGTACTACAAGCTGTTTCTGATCCGGCTCAGGAAAATGATCGAAAACTACAAAAAAATCGAAGAGCTGACCCGAAAAATGGTCGAAGACTCCGCGGTTTGCGAAGCCGTGGCGCAGTCCCTGCAAAATGCCGCCGAAATCCTCCATGAAACCAACCGCGGCACTCCAGGCCGAGTATTCCGCCCTCTCGCAAACATTACGAGCACACCAGTCTGTTTCTGGAGACCCTTTTCCGCAAGGACCACTTTCAGAAAGGGACCTACGTGCTCAGGAAGCAGTCGTGTAATTTCCGCACCGAGATAATAGAGCCTCTTATCGACCGCTACGCCGGCCAGTTCGAAAGGAAAGGGATAACGGTTGACGACCGGATCGAAAACGTTCCTGACGAACAGGTGACGCTTTTTGTCGATAAGGGACTGATATCCCAGGTGTTTGATAACTTTTTCTCGAATGCGCTAAAATACACCGGGGAAGTGAAAGACGAGTCGGGGCAACCCATAAGGCTTTTCTCTTTAAACCGGCAGATCATAAAGGACGTTTTCGGAGAAGATAAACCGGGCGTGCGGTTCAATTTCTTCACGACGGGCAAGCCGCTGACCCGCGAAGAATGCGATCGGGTCTTCGAGGAGGGTTTCCGCGCCGGCAACAGGACTGAAAGCGGGAGCGGGCACGGCCTTAATTTTGTAAAAAACGTAGTCGAGATTCACGGCGGAATGGTGGGTTGCGAGCCGCAAGCCAACGGGAATTTGCTCTATCTTATCCTGCCGTTCAAGAAATAGCGCCGCTGCAGGCGGAGCAGTACCGAATTTCCCGCTTCCCGCTTCAGCTCTCCTGCCTCTATTGACCTTTTCCTCCCGGTCGGGTTACCTCTTCGCCCAAAACTCGGACTGTTTACTCTGCAGTTTCCGGATGGCGAGTGAGTTGAGCCGAATGGCTGTAATCCTTATAGAGCGTAATTTGAAGTAGCTTAATTTCGTTCTCGTTGGTTATAATAGTTTAGGCTCACCGTTCCTGAGAATCAAAATTTGATTTACAATGTGCGAGGATCGACCCGATATTGTTTTTAAGAAGTAGCATCATCAAGGAAGGTGCGGGCCAAGGAGGAATCTTAATGGCAGTAGAAAGCGTGACGACCGAGGTGGCGAGCTCAGATGCTCCTTTTGCGGAAAAAGCCAGGATGAAGTCAAGAAACTGATTGCCGGTCCTACGGTTTATATCTGCGATGAATGCGTGGAGCTCTGCAATGACATCATCGCCGAGGAATACGAAAGAGAAGGGGCGGCACGGGCCACCCAGATTCCCAAGCCCGCTGAAATCAAAAGTGTTCTGGACCAGTACGTAATCGGCCAGGAAAGGGCGAAAAAGGTCCTCTCGGTGGCCGTTCACAACCATTACAAGCGCATCGAGCTAAAGATCGACAAAAACGACGTCGAACTCCAGAAGAGCAACATCCTGATGATCGGGCCGACCGGTTCGGGCAAGACTCTTCTTGCGCAGACCCTTGCCCGCATTCTGAACGTGCCCTTTACGATAGCCGATGCAACCACGCTTACCGAGGCGGGTTATGTTGGCGAGGATGTGGAAAATATACTGGTAAGCCTGATCCAGGCGGCCGACTACGATATCGAGAAGGCGTCCCGGGGAATAGTCTACATCGATGAAATCGACAAGATCGCCAAGAAATCCGACAGCCCCTCGATCACCCGCGACGTCTCGGGGGAAGGCGTGCAGCAGGCGCTTCTGAAAATCCTCGAAGGCACCGTGGCCAACGTGCCTCCCAAGGGCGGCCGGAAACATCCGCAGCAGGAGTTCATAAAGATCGACACCACGAACATTCTTTTTATCTGCGGCGGGGCTTTCAATTACCTGGAAAGCATCATTCAGCGCCCGAATCGGGGTGAAGGGCATGGGATTTGGCGCCGAAATCCGGAGCAAGGAAGAAAAGAGCATCGGTGAGGTGCTGCGGCACGTGCAGCCGGAAGACCTGCTCAAGTTCGGGATGATTCCGGAGTTCGTCGGCCGCCTGCCGGTTATCGCGACCCTGAACGAACTCACCGAAGACGAGCTGGTGAGTATTCTCACCGAGCCCAAGAACGCTCTGGTCAAGCAGTACAAGAAGCTGTTCGAGCTGGAAAACGTGCGGTTGCGCTTTACCGACGGCGTCTTGAGGACGATCTCCAAGGAAGCCATAAGGCGCAAGTCCGGAGCGCGCGGTCTGAGGTCCATCATGGAAAACATCATGCTGGACATCATGTACGATCTGCCGTCCCACCCCGAGATTCAGGAGTGCATCATAAACGAGGACGTGCTCACCAAAGAGCGCGCAGCCTCTGCTCCTCTACCGGGGCCAGGACCAGGAATCGGCCTGATAGATCGAGCCTGTAAAGGGAATCTGGCTGTGCCGCATTAGCGGCCGAATAAGAATTTCCGATTCCACTCGCGCTGCATCAGGACATCGCATTCGGAAATTCGAACAGATCAGGAGAATGATTGGCAACATGTTTAAATTAACTCGCACCAAAGACGGTCAGCAGAACAATATTTTCACTATGCCTCTTCTGCCGCTGAGAGACATCGTGGTATTTCCCGTCGATGGTGGTTCCCCTTTTCGTGGGGCGTGACAAGTCGGTCAACGCCCTGGAAAAGGCCATGGGATCCGACAAGAAGATTTTTCTCGCAGCCCAGACAAAGGCCAAAACCGACACTCCCGGCGAAGGCGACATCTACCGCATGGGCACGGTGGCCAACATTCTGCAAATACTTCGGCTGCCTGACGGGACTGTCAAGGTCCTGGTGGAAGGCGATTACCGCGCCAGGATAATCAGTTTTATTCCCCACCCCGACCATTTCATGGTGCAACTCGAAGCACTCGAGGAAACGGAGGAAAAATCCGTCGAAATCGAAGCTCTCATGCGAGGCGTGCAGGTCCTCCTTCGAGGCCTATTCGAAGCACAACAAGAAGATCACCCAGGAGATCCTGGACACGGTTGCGGCGGTCGACAATGCTTCCCGGCTGGCCGATACCGTTGCTTCCTACATGCCTTTCAAGCTGGAGACCAAGCAGAAGCTGCTCGAGACCCTGAACGTTTTGCAGCGCATGGAGAAGCTCTTCGGCCACATCAGGTCGGAAATCGAAATCATCCAGACCGAGGAGCGCATCAAGGGCCGGGTCAAAAAGCAGATGGAAAAGACCCAGCGCGAGTACTATCTCAACGAGCAGATGCGCGCCATCCAGAAGGAGATGGGCGAAAAGGACGATTTCAAGTCCGAACTCGAAGAGCTTGAAAAACGCATAAAGAGAAAGAGACTTTCCCAGGAAGCGGCCGCCAAGGTCCGCGCCGAGTTCAAGAAACTCAAGCTGATGTCGCCGATGAGCGCCGAGGCGACGGTGGTGCGCAACTACATCGACTGGATACTTTCGCTGCCCTGGTTTGAAAAGACCAAGGACAAGATCGATATAGACGAAGCCACCCGGATCCTGGACGAAGACCATTACGGCCTGGAAAAACCCAAGGAGCGCATTATCGAGTACCTCGCGGTGCAGGCGCTCGTCAAGAAGATCAAAGGCCCCATTCTTTGCTTCGTCGGGCCTCCGGGCGTGGGCAAGACCTCGCTCGCGCGCTCGATTGCAAGGTCGATGAACCGCAACTTCATCCGGCTCTCGCTTGGGGGAGTGCGCGATGAGGCTGAAATCCGCGGCCACAGGCGCACCTACATCGGCGCGATGCCGGGCAAGATCATCCAGTGCCTCAAGAAGGTCAAGAGCAACAATCCCGGTGTTCTGCCTCGATGAAATCGACAAGATGAGCATGGATTTCCGCGGCGATCCTTCGGCGGCGCTGCTCGAAGTGCTCGACCCGGAGCAGAATTTTGCCTTCAACGACCATTATCTCGATCTGGACTACGATCTCTCGGAGGTCTTTTTCATCACGACGGCCAATACTCTGCACTCCATTCCCCCGCCGCTTCGGGACAGGATGGAGATTATCCAGCTTGCGGGCTACACTGAATTCGACAAGCTCAACATCGCCAGAAACTTCCTGATCAAGAAGCAGTCGAAGGCAAACGGCATAAGCGCGGACAATATCGCCTTCAGCGATGAAATCTTGCTCTACATCATCCGCCATTACACCAAGGAAGCCGGAGTGCGCAACCTGGAGCGCGAAATCGGCTCCGTGTGCCGCAAGGTGGCCAAGGAAGTGGTGCGCAACGGGCCTGAAACCAGGGTGGAGCTTACCGAAGACCATCATCCAGGAATTTCTCGGGATTCCCAAATTCCACTACGGACGCGCCGAGGAAAAAGACGAGATCGGCCTTGCGATGGGGCTTGCCTGGACCGAATTCGGGGGCGACATTCTCGGGATCGAAACCGTCGATCATGCCCGGCAAGGGCAAGGTGACGATCACCGGAAAACTTGGCGAGGTCATGCAGGAGTCGGCGCAGGCGGCCCTGAGCTATGTCAGGTCGCGCGCAAAACAGCTCGGGCTCGACCCCGATTTCCACCAGAACCTCGATATCCACGTCCATGTCCCGGAAGGGGCCATCCCCAAGGACGGCCCGTCCGCGGGCATCACGATGGCGACCTCGATTGTGTCGGCTCTCAGCAGAATTCCGGTGCGAAGCGACGTCGCCATGACGGGCGAGATCACTCTGAGGGGCCGTGTCCTTCCCATCGGCGGGCTGAAGGAAAAAATCCTCGCCGCGCACCGGGCGCTCATCAAGACCGTGCTGATTCCGAAGGAAAACGCCAAGGACCTCAAGGAGATTCCGGCAAAGATTCTCGAAGAGATAAATATCGAACTGCTGACGCACATGGACGACGTGCTGAGGCTGGCGCTGGCGCCTGAGGAAGCGCGCGAGCTGTTCAAGGAGCCTGAAGCAGCCGCTCCGGTCATCCTGCCAAAGGAACCGTGCCGCAGACGAGATTCGCGCGCATTGACCAGAGTCTGCCTCTGTATTTGCGCCCCGGGCGAAGAGGTAAAACCGCCAGACAGGCTTAACAGGGCCTGTGGAGATCCTGCCGCTGGTTCTCCTGATGCCGGGCGCGCTATAACCGAGCAAAACCGCTTGACATTTAGTGTCAATTTGATTGATAATAGGCGGTCTTGGGACGAAGGGGCATAGGGCCTGTCCCTCCCTCTTTTGCAAAGTGGTCCATGCTTCCACTTTCCAAAGGGGGCCCGCTCCCCACTTTTCCAAGGCGGGAGGGGGATTTCGGGCGGGTAGCTCAGCTGGGAGAGCATCGGCCTTACAAGCCGAGGGTCACAGGTTCGAGCCCTGTTCCGCCCATCTAAATTTATCGGGGTGGTAGTTAAGTTGGTTATAACGCCGGCCTGTCACGCCGGAGGCCGAGGGTTCAAGTCCCTTCCACCCCGCCAGAAAACATCAGGGTCCAGTCGATCAGGCTGGACCCTTTTTTTATGTTTCCTGATCACCGATTAATGGTATACTACAATGTATTACATTGTAGTATGGAGGTGGAGTATGCCTTTATCAGTAAGGCTTGACGCCGAAACGGGAAAGAAGCTCGAAGAGGTTGCGCGCGCTTTGGACAGACCGAAGGGTTGGGTCATTAGAGAAGCCATCCGCCATTATGCTGAAGAAATAGCAGACTACGACCTTGCCCTGGCGCGGTTCGCAGACCCTGACGCGAAGCTCATAGACCACGAGGAGGCTAAGCGTGCCCTTGGCCTGGTCGATTAAATGGGATAGCCGGGCTTTAAAAGAGGTAGCGCAAATTCCCAAGTCAGACCGAATGCGGATCGTTGGTGCGGTTGAGAATCTGGTAGCCGATCCGCTGAGGGGGAAACCTCTTAAAGGCCGCTGGAAGGGGCTCAGGCGTATGCGGGTGGGCGTGTACAGAATCATATACGCGCTGCGCAGTGCAGAACTCACGATTCTTGTGCTGAGGGTCGGGAGTAGAAGTGGGGTCTATCGCTAGCGGGATGGGTGGAATGCGACCCAAAATCGCTCTGTCACGCCGGAGGCCGAGGGTTCAAGTCCCTTCCACCCCGCCAGAAAATCCGAGGGGCTGTGTAATGAGCGCGACCCCTTTTTGGCTCCGTCTGATTCGTTCTGAAAAATTCTCCCCGCGAACTACCTTGATTTAACTCACGCCACAGAAACACCTTGCCCGTTTTTCTATGCCTTCGTCCGGTAATCTCGCAGGCGGGAGCACTCGATTAATCGATTGAGGGTCTTAAGTGTAAATACCTTACCTCTGGTTGCGAGGAGCATCTTCTTCATGTCCTCACGGCGTACTCCGAAACCGCGTCCTCCGATGCAGGCTATGACCTCAAACCGGGGCTGATTCAATGTCCGTCCTGTCGTGCTGATGGATGCAAGATGCTGGATGCGCGTCACCTTGTCTCTGGCTGTCCCATCATCTTCGGTCAGCTTTGCTTCGATAATCACTTGCGGGTTGAATTCGCTTGGGATGATGAAGTCAGGCGCCTGATCAAATCCTTGAATGCGCTCCGCTCGCTTCGTCTTGCGGTAGCTTATTCCAGCTTGAGAGAGCACATCCTCAATTGCTGATTCAAGACTGTCGCCCACAAGTTCGCTGATGGAATCCCTGTGGCTTGAAAAGGGCCTTCCCAGGAATCGTTCATAAAGGAGCATTGCGTATGGTGCTCCAATACAGGCCATATTCTGTAAAGCCTGGATACCTCCTCTGGTGTCCGCTTTGTCCAGCCGGTGGATTCTGCTGGGCTCGACCACAGGAGTCCCCTCAGTAAGCAACTGGCATGCGGCTTCGATCAGGGCCTTGAGCCTCACGGCAGTCTCACCTTGATCCCGTATGGGCGTTGATGGCGTCATTCGGATCTTCCGATCCAGAGTTCTCGCAAACCCTTGGGTGACCATAACTCCAGTCCGTTGAGTAGTAATGTAGGCCCATTCGGGAGGCGTGAAACCCAGCATGGACCTCAGAACGATTAAGGATATGGGCATGGAAAGAGCTGTTTGATAAACCTGTTCGGCCGAAATCACGCTGAATCCTGAAAGCGCCTTCTTTAGAGCCTCGTAGCCGGATTCAAAAACAGGGTATTCGACAAACCCTACGCCTTTCGGCATTACAAGGAACTCCGACTCAAGGCAGGAAAAGACGGAGGATACAAACAGGTCCGGATTGCCCCGTATCTCATCCAGCGAGGCTTCAAAAGGGAATTTGACCATTGATCTCCCCGTAGGATGTCTGATGCTCCCGGGCTGCCATGTTCTGTAGAGTCGGGCTGCCTGACAGAACGTCATCAAGGTAAGACACCACTGACGCAAGTCCCCCGAAAGAGCTCATCCAGCCTGCTATGATGTGCAGTCGCTCATCGGTTTGCAGGCGCCGGTGTTTCTCCCAATCCTTCCTGAGGCACCATACAGCGAGGCGGGTCAGATGGCCGAATACGATGCAGCGGATATCCCCCAGATGTTGCGGTGAAGATTTGCCGCCTTAAGCTTTTGCACATCCATTCTCACGAGGCCGGCCACGCCTTCCGGGGAATCAACAATCCACTTTGCAGGGAACTCTGCCGGTCGAGCGACAGACGAACACCGTGTCGATAATGGATGATTTTGTGCCGCTTATGTGAATGGAGCCTCCCATCTCGGCGGGACATGGAAGAGAAGCTGAGCAGGTTAAGACCCGCGTCGAGTATGGCCACTGCAACGGGGTAGTAGGCATCGATCTTGTTGTGGTGATAAGTGAATGCCAGTGGCGCGCCTCGCTTGAGAGCTGATGCCATCTTCTGAAAAACGGATGAGAGCCCCTCTGTGAAATGCTCCAGCCCTCTTCCCATGTTTTCGTTTCCGGTGAGCTCACCCGGATTGCGGGTAGATGGTGTGGCGAACTCGGGAACGCCTTCTCCGACGAGTTTGCGCAGCCAAACGTAGCAGAAGTCCATCAGCTCGGCGTACTGAACATTTCCGAAGTAGGGAGGATCAGTCAGTACGGCATCGAGGCTTTCCGGCTCCAGATCGGACAGGGCTGCATCGGAGCAGGACAGTTCAACTTTTCTCAGCTCTGTGAGGTTGGAAACTGCGCATTCGTTTCGCCAATCCACTCGCCCGGTATCTCCACCGTGATCTTTCTCCCTCCGCGGTGCAGGATTTCGAAGGGCTCTGTAACAGTAGGATTTCGCCTTAATGAACTTGGCGGTTATGTTGGACCAGCCGCCGCTTCCGACATTGTCGCCATTGGTCCCGCCGGGTATTCCGAGAAAGTTGGATTCGCACTGGATGAGACCGACGGGAAAACCGTGAACGAGAAAATATGTCGAGAGATTTAAGGGCCATGCTGTCGTAGCGGCAAAGCATGTTCTGATACCGTCAGAAGATCGGAGAGATTGGTCGCCAGAGCATTCCGCACTCGTTCATCAGTCTGCTGTGCTATGAAGCGGCAACTGAGCTCAAGGCCCAATAGTTGACGACTGTTGAACATCTCCCGGTAATGGCTGTAGCCCCAGCGATGGAGCCTGTCTGTCTCATCTCCTCCCGGGATTGCATCATCGGGTACGAAGAGCAGGCTTGAGAGCATTCCATGCCGATTCAGCCTGATCCAGCCCGAGCCAGATCGAAGAATCCGGTGTCTTAAAGAATCGTCCCTTATGAGTCGGTTTGCAGCAGGGGCAGTGATATTCTATGGCGAACATCCTGTGTTCGGGAGGGCCGGCCTTGGGGTCGGGATAACTATTGACCGTCCCGCAGTCTGGGCATGGACAGCGATTTCTTCTTGCGGGTCCATGGTGGTCAGTGGCTTTCCACAATCCAGGCATCTCGCCGGGGTGCTTCCTGTCCTCCACCTCGTTTAGACTCCCACACCCGGCACATAACAGGACGTTCTTCGGGTGACGCCTGTTCTCAGAAATCAGATACCCCGGAAATAGGCCGATCTCTCTCTCACATTTGACGCAGGGTATCGTTTTCACCCAAAGGAAATACTTGACATGAGCCTCTCCCGATCCACACTTGAGCGCAGCGTGTGCGATAGAGATGGCCAATCTTCTTCTTCCAGGTATCGCACCAGGCTCTCCCTGCCCAAACGATACGCATCCAGGTCAAGATGCTCTATTTCCTGCTTCACGATCCAGTAGGACATCGGGTTGATATCGTGACCAACTATATCGCATCCGAGACGATTGGCTTCGAGCAAGGGGCGTGCCTCCACCCATGAATGGATCGGCTATTCGGAGCCCCTGAAGATTGTGCGCGCTATAAAAAGATTCATTCAGGGGGTTTTGGACAAATTCGGAAAGCAACAAGCCACGGAAGAGTGTTCCGGGACGCCGGGCAAACCATTTATGAACGGCAATGATCGGCCGGTAGTTCTGCTGGATTTGCTTTTCCCTCAACGCCAGGTCGGCAATGAAAGATACATCGAAGTCGCGTTCAATCATCGGGTGTTCTCTCCCGGTCCTATTACCTGGGTTACGTTCCAGCACCCATCTTGATAACAGCCTTGAGGACATGGGTCAATGCGAATCGATACCATTCGATTACAGGAGATAGTCTGAAGACTTGGGTAAAAGTACAAGGGACTTTTGAGAAGGCGCCTTGAAAATGTGAACAAGCTAAACGGGATAGGCGCCTTATAAAACCGGCTGGAAGGCGTCCGGGGAAGCGGAAAAGAAAAAGGGCGATATCGAATGCAAGCATCGATGGCCGAGATCTGGGGCGACAGGATGGGATTGTAGAAGGACCTGCTCAAGAACCTCCACCTTTGATAGATGGGGCAGTTGCATCCATATCTCGTCAAAACTTCACATTTCGAGTGCGGATTTGCGTGCGTCCCTGCGACATATTTCCATCAATTCGGAGTATCCTGCATTTGGCTGGATACACTTTTTCCTTTCGGCGGTTATCGAGCAGGCGGTGCAAAATAGCCAAAAAGCGAGATCGATTCTGGATCTCTACGATAGGATGAAGCAAACTATTCCGAATATCACCCGCTCTCAGTATGCTATCCATGCTATTGATACGATGTTCGATCAACCCGTTTTCAATACCACAGATTTTATCAAACTTTCCGGAATCCCTCGGGACTCCGCATTTCGGATTTTGAATGCTCTTAGGGAAAAGAAAATCATCGAAGCCCTTCGAGAAGGCAAGGGCCGTCGTGCGGCGGTTCTATTCTTTCCCGAACTTCTGCGGATTACGGAATAAGCTTGAGTTGCATCAATGACACCCAAATACATTTGCATTGCATAAAATAACAATTGTGCAACACAAATCAGCTTGGGTGGATCGTATGCAATGCAAAGCAACTAACACTACTACGTTAAGTAGTTGACATTTTCTTCTTGTTGTCCTATAGAGGTACCGGGAGGGATACCTATGGACAGCAAGGAACTACAATCGTGTCGGAGCAGGCTCGAAGCATTCCTTGCGGAGCTTCTTGAGCCTCTGGGGCGTCCGGAAAGGCGCAGATGGGGTAACGCTTACGTTCGCGGGTTGCTGCTGGATGGCGAACGAAAGTCCATTGAGCCTATGGCTGCTCGGTTGCCAGACGCCAATGTTCAGGCGATGCAGCAGTTTGTGGGTCAAAGTCCTTGGGACCACAACCCTGTTCGAAAAAAGCTTGCCGAACGGATGATCGACGCAATGGTCTCTGCGGTTGCCTGGATTGTTGATGATACCGGGTTCCCCAAACAAGGAAAACATTCTGTCGGTGTTGCCCGTCAGTATTCGGGTACTCTGGGCAAAGTTGGAAACTGCCAAATTGCGGTATCGCTCAATTTGGCCACAGACGAGGTCTGCATGCCCATCAATTTCGAGATCTACCTTCCGAAAGTTTGGGCAGACGATCCAGGAAGGTTGAAGCGAGCGGGAGTGCCAGACAGATTCTCCTTTAGGTCCAAATGGCAGATTGCTTTGGATCTGATTGACCAGGCGCATTCCTGGGACATCCCCAAAGGTGTCGTGGTCTGTGACTGCGCTTACGGGAACGGCAACCCCTTTCGGCAGGGCCTCATTGATCGGGAGCTTTCTTATGTAGCCGAAATCGAAGCCAAGACCATTGTCTTTTATGAACCCCGGAAAACAAGGCGCCGAGTAGGCGACCCGGCTCCCGATAACCTGACTGACAAAGTGAGTATTTTTACGGTTAAAGACTTTGCTCTCAAACTCCCTGCCTACATGTGGAAGACGATTAAATGGCGCCAGGGAACCAAGGGTAGGCTCGTTTCTCGTTTTGCCGCTGTCCGAGTAGTTCCGGCTCACCGGCCGGCTCAGGTCAAAAAGCGCCCTCCCAGGCAGTGGTTGCTTATCGAATGGCCCAAGGGGGAGCCGGCGCCCACGAAATATTGGTTTTCCAACTTGGACTCGCATGCAGGGCTTAGCCGCCTCGTCTTTTTTGCCAAGGTGAGATGGCGGATCGAGCAAAGCTACCAACAACTCAAAGAGGAGTTGGGGCTCGATCACTATGAAGGCAGGGGCTATTTGGGATGGCATCACCATGTCACAATGACCATGTTGGCATATGGGTTTCTCCTGCGTGAAACCTTACGCAGTAAAAAAAACTTCTGGGTTGACCCTCCCGAAAGTGAGACGGGAGATGCAACGCCTGATAGCTTGTTGGTCGGGAACATGCCCGATCTGCCGTAGAAAAATAAATCATGACCGTTTATCACGATCTCCATGATAACTTAACGTAGTAGTGCTAAGCAGCGTTGAAACGGTCACTTTTAGGGCGCGGCCTGCCCAAACTTATAGTCAGTTTCAACCGTAGCACCGAAAACAAACGTTTAGAGTACCTCTGCGCGCAACCCGAAGAGATCAGGAGCATTTTACATAAATGAGCGAATGTCCCCTATCTGACCTGCCTGCTTCGTTATCTTGCATGCGGATTTGCGTGCGTCCCCGCGCCATTTTAGATCAATTTCGATCTTCCCGCATTCAGTCAAATCAATAACTTAGGGGTGAAGTGCACCTCGAAATCGCTCTGTCACGCCGGAGGCCGAGGGTCTGAAAGCTTATCAAACGTTCCTGTCTATTGGTTTCAATACCCGGTCTACGTCATCTCTCAACTTCTCACGGTTCACTCTATTCACCCCGGTTCCGGGTTTTCTCTTTTCGGGCATGCCCGAAAGAAGAATCGTACCTAATGGTGCGTCATAGCCGCCCACCTGCAATCAGGAGAGGTTTTCGGCCTGGCGACGCCCGGAACTTATGACAGCAGAGGACCCTGGAATTTATCGCTATGAATGAATTCGCTGATTTCCCGCCGTTTGGGGGCCCCGGAACCTTTGGCGGGGTAGCCCATGGGAATGAGTGAAACGACCTGGTAACCTTCCGGCGCCTCAAGGATCTCCTGCACTTTGTCGTGATCGAACAGCCCCGTTATCACTGTGCCCAGACCTTCATCGTGGGCTGCAAGACACAGGGTCTGCGTCGCTATGCCGAGGTCGAACATGAACCAGTCTCCGAACTTGGTTGCCGCCTGCCCCTTGTAATAGCCGGAGCTTTGAAGCTTACCGCAGATTGCCAGGACGAGGGGGGCCTGCACTATTGCCTTGGTTGCCGGATTACCCTGACTCATGGTTGCCTGGAGTTTCAGCTTTACTTCCGGGCTCCTGACCACGATAATTTCCAAGCACTGAGTATTTGCCCAGGAAGGTGACCACCGGACTGCTTCGAATACCCGATCGAGTACTTCTTGAGGGACTTCTTTATCCTGGTAATGCCGGATACTGCGGCGATCTTTGATCACATCCATCAGATTCCCCATGGTGATTTCTCCTTTTTCTGCTAACCGTCGCGAATAGAATAATGGCTGCCTTGAGTTGGGACAGTCCGTTTGATTCCTACCAGGTGCGCCAGCAGACGAGGACCTTGTTCCAATACCCCTGGATGAAGGCGTTTATTGGCGGCATGTGGGAATGGCGGCCGCAGGGACTGAAGGGCGCGGCCCCGCTCGAAGGGCCGTGGGCCGCACCCGGTGTGGCCGCTGCGGGCTTCAATCAGCGCTCATTTACCGGCCTCGAGATCGAGGATGCTTCGTTTCACTTCGGCGGGCACGAGCACCTTTCGATCGTTTCGGTAATCATAAGTGACCAGGACCCCATCGCCTTCGGCGGCGATCTTTGAGAGCCGCCGGCTGGCGATTCTGTATTTCATTGTGAACCGGTCTTCGCCAATCTCTGATACGGATGCTCCGACCGTGACCACGTCCGGATAGGCCAGCGGGGCGCGAAACCTGCACTGAGTTGAGGCAAGGATCGGGCCGATTCCGGTCTTTTCCATGAATGCCCAGATCTTTAT
Source organism: uncultured delta proteobacterium (assembly GCA_963727975.1). Taxonomy (GTDB): domain Bacteria; phylum Desulfobacterota; class Syntrophobacteria; order Syntrophobacterales; family Syntrophobacteraceae; genus SbD1. Next base: position 85,927 of record CAVSIN010000022.1, read on the forward strand.
CCGGTCGAGATAACCTATGCGAGCGTTTTCAAAATACCGGAAGAAGGCGACGTTGTTCACGTGCTGGAGCGAATCCATGTCCCCCCATATCACGGGAAACTCCACTATGACCGCAAATCCCTCAAGCAGTTTGTCTTCCATTTGCGCCTTCATTTAGGGTGAACAGTGTTGATAAAGCAACCGGGGCTCGGTCGTCCGTCCGAGTTTATCCCCCCTCAAAGTTCGGGGTAAACTCCATTTGCAAGGAGCCCTCCGCCCTCGCGCGGTCCGGACAAATCAGCTTACGCGGTACAAGGCCTCCTGCTATTTAGTGTCCATCCGGAAACCTCGGATAAGACACTGGCAGTTTCCAATTCGGAAAGTAGGCATTTTTTGTCCTGGCAAGGAAATCAAGGACTTGCGCGGAGGCGTACTCCGGTACGCCGCACAAGAAAACCCGAAGATTGACGCCGCCAGGGCGGAAAAGGACACTTTCCGGATGGAAACTATTTAAGGCAAGCCCCGACCGCTTTCAGGCAGGCCTCGTAGTCGGGTTCCTTCGCGATTTCTTTTACAATCTCGATGTGCCTTATCGTATTGTCTTTGTCGATCACGAAAACGGCCCTCGCAAGCAGACGCAGGTCCTTGATCAGCACTCCGTAGGCCAAACCAAAATTTGCGTCCATGTAGTCGGACAAGGTCGTGACATGAGAAATCCCGGCTGCGCCGCACCATCTTTTCTGAGCGAAGGGAAGGTCCATGCTGATGGTGAGCACGGCTACATCGTCCCCTAATTTGCCCGCTTCCACGTTGAAGCGGCGCGTTTCAACATCGCAGACCGGGGTGTCCAGAGAGGGGACCGCCGAAATGATCACTACCCGGCCCTTATAGGAGGAAAGTCCGGTCCTGGCGAGACTGTTATCCACCACGTTGAAATCCGGGGCTTTATCGCCCACCTTCAGTACTTTTCCCGACAGCGTGAGCGGCTTTCCGTGCATGGTCACGATTCTTTCCATGATTTGTCTCCCTGTAGTCGAGCGATTTTGCAAATCTGAGGCGTAAGCTGTTCAGGAAATCCATTAAGGAGCCGGGGACATCGAGTCAAGACCGCGCCGGTCTGTTTTCCCCTGAACGTTTACCTCTAAGACGCAGGGACCAAAAATTCTCGCCACATCGGCGGCGCATGGTCAGGACAGGGAGGGATGGGGCGCGCCTTCGGCTGCGACCAAAAGACTGAAAGCGTTCTCCGCTGATGCTGAAGAAAGCGCTTACGCCGGCGGGGAAAGTTCTTGACCATGGAGCACAGGGTGGAAAGGCGCCTTTACGAGGCCAGTCCTTGTCCATCCATACCGGGTTTGTCCGCCGCCTCGCAGTAAGATGCTCCATTGCCTTTGCCGGATCGAGGAAAAACCTCGTGGAAAGCGCCGGCATCAACGGCTGCCTGCGCCCTCGTCCGTACTCCCGGCGCAACTCGCTGTCCGCCTTTTCCGTTGCCCTCGGCCCCAACCAAAGACACAAGCTCTTCTACAAACCCCTTCATCTGTTCCGCCTGCGCGTTCAGCTCTTCGGAAGCAGAAGCCGATTCTTCTGCAGCCACCGCATTTTGATTCACGATCTCGTCCATCTCGGCTAAAGATGTACTCACCTCATTGGCGCCCCTTGCCTGCTCTTGAGTGGCTGACGTTATCTCTCCAACCAGTCCCCGGCAGCTTGTGACCGAGCGTGCGACCTCTGCAAATTCTCCGCTGGTTCTAATGACCATCTCATAACCTTGTTTGACCTGCTTAGTGGTATGCTCGATGAGGCTGGCAGTGCTCTTCGCCGCATTTGCGGTCCGCATTGAAAGGCTTCTCACCTCATCGGCCACCACTGCAAATCCAACTCCCGCCACCCCGGCCCTGGCAGCCTCCACCGCAGCGTTTAGAGCGAGAAGATTGGTCTGGAAGGCGACCTGATCTATGGTCTTGACGATCTTTTGCGTGTCCTCGCTCGCTCTTGTGATCTCAGTCATAGAGGACGTAAGCTGATTCATGGATCGGGACGCAATAGAGATCAAATCGGATGTCTTTTCCATCAGTTGATTGGCTTGCAAAGCGCTCTCGGCATTCTGTCCGGTCATGGAGCCTATCTGCTCGAGGCTCCCCGAGCTTGCTTCGAGGGCTGCCGCCTGCCGGGATGCTCCTTCTGCCAGCGCCAGACTTGAGGAGGCCACCATGGAAGAAGCCGAGGCCACTTGATCCGCGCCCTGCAAAAGGCCTCTCGCCACTTGTCTGATCGGCCTGGTGATGGCGCGCGTGCTAAAGACGGCGATTGAAACCCCTGTTATGATAGCAAGAAAAATCCCCGATATCATGATCATCGTGGAGAAAGAAACCTTTTTGACTGTCTGTTCTGAAGCTTTCCCCGTATCGTCGAGACCGGCGTCATGGACACCCTGGGTCAGCGCCATTACTTCATTTCCCGTCACTCCCCGCTGCCAGTTGAGCTCTTCGACCGCCGACCAGATACTTACGAGGTCTGTTAGGGCATTCTTATAGAGCCTGGACGCCGTTTTAAGGTTTGCAACCGAGCTTAGCTCAGCCTCTGAGTTCGTTATGGCCTTGAGAGCATCAAGTCTCTCGCTGATGCCTTTAAAAAGTTTTTCCACATCGATAGCCCCCAAATCGCGCTCGGCCTGCGCGGTCGACTCCGCCACAAGTATCCGGTCTCCCAGTTCGAGCAACTCATTCATTAAAGACGCCTTTATAAGCCGCTCGGACAGCTTGCCGGCATCCTCCCCGCTATTGATCCCGGTTTTCAGGGCATTGAGCTGACTGGAAAAAAAGCCGTTTGCACAGCTCATGAAAAACCTCTCAGCCTCAATCATCTGCCCATAATTTCTCGTTAAGTCGTAACTTTTTACTGTCGCCTCGTTTAACTGCTGTTCGAATCGGTCTATCTTTATGCGGGTTTTTTCCATCTTTTGCCGAAACCTTGCCGGATCGGAGCGCCTGGCCGCCAGTTTCTCACCCTCTGCGATGCTTTTTCTAACTTCGGCAAGGGCCTTCTTCCCCAGTCCCAGAAACTTGCCATCCTGTGTATGGGCAAACAGTGCGACCCCGGACACGGCCTCCCGGAAATTGCGCTCCTGATCTCCCGCCAGCTTGACCTGAGGCAGATACTCCTTTGACAATCTTTCAGCAGTCGCTTGCACGGCCCTTATGTTCCAGACCGCTACACCTCCCAATGCGAGGGCCAATAAGATAAGAACTCCAAACCCCAGACCTATTTTTGCTCCCAGCTTCATGGATTTCATTTCTTGGTCCTTTCCCCGAGTCAGTAGCGCGCAATTGTGCGCCCAGTTATTCTCTCACCGAAAGAGCTCATTAGGTTCGACTTCGACAATTCTCTTTCACTGGGCATCAGTTCGGCAGGACCGGACGCGCGCTTGAGTTACAAGACGCGCACTTGAGTTACGATTTGATTACGTTAAAAACCAGTTGACACCATTTTCTCAAATAAGCTACATTGTAGCGGAAATGTAGCTTATGCTCGGATAACTCTTCGAGCACGCTGGCGGACAAATTGCCGGCCAGGATTCCAACCCACCGATGTTACCGGAGGAGAATAATGTCGTCAGCACCTGATAAGATTATGGCCTGGCAGATGGCGCAGCCTGCCGTCCGAAACAAAGAGACGGGAGAGACAATCCCCGGAAGGCTTGAACTAGTGGAGTTGCCGGTTCCCGAGCTTAAGACCGGCGAGGTCCTCGTGGAGATTGCCGGCTGCGGCATATGCCACACGGACCTGGGTTACTTCTACGATGGCGTGCCCACGGTTTGCAAGCCGCCTTTGACACTGGGACACGAAATTTCCGGCGCCGTGGTGGCCGGTGACCAATCTTGGCTCGGCAAGGAAGTGATTGTTCCGGCAGTGATGCCCTGCAGGCAGTGTCTTCTTTGTAAAACCCGGAGGGGCAACCGCTGCCTGGGCCAGAAAATGCCTGGGAACAGCCTGGGCATATACGGCGGATTTGCCAGTCACATTCCCGTTCCCTCCGTGGACCTGTGCGAAATCCGAGACCGCAAGGACTTCCCTCTAGCACATCTCTCAGTGGTCGCCGATGCGGTCACTACTCCCTTTCAAGCCGCCAAACGCGCCTCCCTCGACATCGGGGACAATGTAATCGTGATTGGAATAGGCGGCGTTGGCCAGTACATGGTTCAGACCGCTAAAGCTCTTGGGGCCGGAACTGTCATCGCAATAGCCGGAACCAGCCAGATGTCTCCCAAAGTTGGAGCGCCTGACTATATTGCGATTACCGACGAGAAGCTCCAGAGGATGAGGCAATACGGCGCCGATTTCGTCATCAACGCGGCGGGCAAGGGACCGAGGGATTTGGCCGGCGAAGTGAAAGCCATTCAAAAGCGGAAGGGATTACCGGCATTCGGATGGAAAATCTTCGAGGCCACTGGTTCGAGTTCAGGCCAGGAAACCGCACTGACTCTTCTGAGCTTCACCGGCACGTTGGTAGTTATTGGTTTCGGGATGCACAAAGTGGAGTATGCGATGAGCCGTCTGATGGCCTTCGATGCGGAGATTATCGGGACCTGGGGGTGTTTGCCCGAGTATTACCCGCAGGTGCTGGAGACCGTGCTCAGCGGTAAGGTCTCAGTCGGGCCGTTCGTGCAGACCCGTCCAATGAGTTCCATCCGGGAGGCTTTCGAGGAGGCGCACCGCAGGTCGCCGGACAAAAGGATTATTCTGACGCCCGACTTCTGAAGCGTCGAAGTTCCGGTAGAAACAGACTTGTTAAAAAACCCGCCAAATTGAGCAAGGACCCGGGCTTCGGAACACCAAAACCCGGGACTCAGGCTAACCGACTGAAGAGGAGTGAATACAATGGCCTTAGAATGGATGCCAAGAGACAACGGCCCGAAAAACCACCTGCTGCACTCGGATATCCACTGGGGGACGGATGCGGACGCCCCCTGCGTGGTATATGAAAAGCGGCCTCTAAAGGACCCTTCCGGAAAAGTTGTGGAAGGTCTGCACACGGCCTGGATTCGACTTAACAATCCTAAGCAATTCAATTCCTACACCACTGAAATGGTCAAGGGCGTCATAGCGGCCTTCGAGAATGCTTCGCTGGACAGGAGCATTGCGTCGGTGGTCTTTACCGGCACCGGCCCCTACGCTTTTTGCACCGGCGGCAACACCAGGGAATACAGCGAGTACTACAGCCTGAGGAATGAGGAGTACGGCCAGTATATGGATTTGTTCAATCACATGGTCGACGCCATCCTTATGTGCAAGAAGCCAACGGTCTGCCGGGTGAACGGCATGAGGGTGGCCGGCGGCCAGGAAATCGGGATGGCGTGTGACATCACGGTCTCCTCGGACCTCGCCATATTCGGTCAGGCCGGGCCCAGGCACGGATCGGCGCCCGACGGCGGCTCCACGGATTTTCTGCCCTGGTTTCTCACCATCGAGGACGCAATGTGGAACTGCGTTTCCTGCGAGATGTGGTCGGCATACAAGATGAAGATGAAGGGTCTTGTAACAAAATGCCTGCCTGTGCTCAAGGTGGACGGGAAATGGGTGCGCAATCCCATGATCGTTACGGACAAATACGTGGAAGACGGGGAGATTGTCTTTGGCGAATCCAAATCCGGCGCGGAGTTGGAACAAGCCCGCGAATTGGTGAAAAAGCTCCAGCCTGAAGCTGATTTCGAGTTGCTGGACAAAGAGGTCGACAATATCGCATGGCGGTTTGCAAATCTTTTCCCGGGTTGTCTCATCAAATCCATCGACGGCATTCGCATGAAAAAGAAATACTTCTGGGACATCGCCAAAAACGCCAATCGTCACTGGCTGGCGGCCAACATGGGTGGGGAGGCGTTCCTTGGGTTCGGCGCTTTTAACTCCAAAAAGATCACCGGCAGCGATGTCATCGACTTCATCAAGTTCCGCCGGAACCTGGCGGATTGCAGGACCTGGGATTTGGAAATGTTTGCCGAAGTGCTGCGGGAGCCCAAAAAATAGCAAACGTTCACCGCAAATGACGCAGAGGAAGCAATAAGCATTCGAATAGCAGGGACAGGTCATCTATCGGCCCTGTCGGGCATTTTTCTTTTCTCTGCGCACTTGCGGTGAAATGGTTTCTGCGTCTTTGCTGCTGAACCTGGTCTTTACTCGGGAGAAAAGATATGGGCAAAGTTGGAATTATCGGAATCGGGCAGAGCCCTTTTGTACGCTCATACCCCGGGTCGATTCGCGAGCTGGTGTTTGAAAGCTTCCGCGAAGCCTTGAACGACGCGCAGATCGGCAGGGGCGACATCGACGCCACGATCGTCTGCTCGGCGCCCGAATACGATAGGCAACGGTCCCCGGCCGGAGTGATTGCCGAGTACCTGGGCTTGAACCCGCAGCCGACGTTCTATGCCGAAACCCTGTGTTCATCGGGCAGCACCGGCCTCAAGCTCGCCTACGCGCTAGTTGCGTCCGGTTTGCACGACGTGGTGATGGTCATCGGGTTCCAGATCATGTCCCAACTGACGTCGGCGGAGTCGCAGGAGCGCATGGGACGGGGCGCCGACATACTGTGGGAGTCTCCTTTCGGGACCATGATGCCGGCATATTACGCGATGCACGCCCGCGCTCACATAGCCAGATTCGGAACGACCATGGAAGACCTCGCGCTTGTCCGGGTCAAGGCGGGCGAATACGGACAGCTCAATCCAAATGCCGTATATCGAAAACCGGTCACGCTCGCGCAGCTTCAGGACCCGGGCAGTTTCATGGCCGCTCCGGTGGCCGGCCCGCTCCGCGCCGGCGATTGCTGCGCCAATGCTGACGGGAGTTCATGTGTTATCGTAGCCTGTGAGGACAAGGCGCGCGCCTTTAGCAAAAAACCGGTCTGGATCAAGGGGATTGGGTCGGCCACGGCTCCCGTCAACATGGCCGGCCGTGACCGGCTCACCGGTCTTGCGGCGACAGTGGAAGCCGCCAGGCAAGCCTACAGGATGGCCGGCATTACGCCCACTGATGTGGACCTCGCAGAAGTGCACGATTGTTTTACCATCGCCGAACTGATGGCGTATGAAGACCTGGGTTTTGCCGAGCCCGGCGGCGGGAAAGAGCTCATCCGCTCCAGGGAAACGTACAGGGAGGGCCGCATCCCGGTGAACGTCGATGGCGGCCTGCTTTCCAAAGGCCATCCGATCGGCGCCACGGGCGGCTCGCAGATCCGAACCGTCGTGCTTCAGCTCCGTGGGGAGGCCGGCCAAACCCAGGTGAAGGACCCGGCCTTCGGACTTATTCACAACATTGGCGGCGTGGGTCTTTATGGGAACGTAACAATCCTCGGCGTCGATTGAAGGGCCGCATAACGGAGCACAAGATGGCAAAAAATGAACTCGATGAGCGATTCGCCCGGTTCGGGACCGTCAGCTTCGCAAGTGTTACTCAGGTCAACGATTTTGTTGGCTACCTCGAAGAGGGCAAGTTGATGGGGACCCGATGCAGGACATGCGGGAAAAGTTTCTTTCCCCCTCGCGCCCACTGTTATCAATGCCTTACCGGCGACATGGAATGGTTTGAAATCGCCGGTGAGGGCGAACTGTTAAGCTACTCCACGTTGCAATACGCCCCTACCGGATTCACCGATGATCTCCCCTATACGATCGCGCTTGTGGATTTCGGAGAATATAAAGTCTTCGGGCGTATCGACAGCTCCGTCCCCGAAGCCGAACTCTCGGTAGGAACGAAGATGAGGGCGGCCGCCGGCCGAACTCCCAATGGAAAGCTTACATACGCGTTTAAGAAAGCCTAGCGGTAGGAGAAAACGATTGGACCATGAGGCCGCCCGGCCGGCGCCGCGCATAGATTTCCATGTCCATTTGAGCCCGTCGCTCTACGAATTCGAGCATGCCTGGGTGACCGACTGGCTCAAGCAGTCCCATCCGCACGGGTTTGAACAATTTTGTGAGAACTACTCCGACCCGGGCCGATTCGAGGAACTGCTGACTCGCGAGGGCGTGGACTTCGCCTGTGTGGTCGCCGAATTAAACGAGATGACAACCGGGATTTGCACCAACGAGCAGGTGAGGGATTTTTGCAGGGGCCGCCCGAGGCTTATCCCGTTTTGCGATGTCAACCCGTATCTGTTCGCCAGGCCTGCCGATGAACTGAAGCGGCTGGTAAACGAAGATGGGTTCCGCGGACTGAAGCTTTACCCGACCTATCAGCAATACTTTCCCAACGACGCCCGAATCTACCCCGTTTACCGCACGGCCCAGGATCTGGGCGTTCCAGTTTTGATACACACAGGGTCATCTATTTTCCAGGGGACCCGCCTCAAATACGGCGACCCGTTGCATCTGGACGACGTAGCGGTGGATTTCCCCGATCTCAAGCTCGTTATGGCTCATTCGGGCAGGGGGTTTTGGTACGACAGGGCCTTTTTCTTGTCGAGGCTGCATAAGAATGTGTACATGGAAATAGCAGGGTTGCCCCCATCGAAGCTCCTGGAGTATTTCCCGGACCTCGGGCGCAATGCCGACAAGGTGGTTTTTGGCAGTGATTGGCCGGGGATGCCGCACATAAAGCGCAATATCGAGGCTGTTGCGGCATTGCCTCTGCCGCCCGCAGCGGCTCAAAAAATTCTCGGAGGAAATGCCGCCCGATTATTGGGCATCAATTACTAAAGGAGACTTCATGATTTTGGAGCTAAGCGAAGATCAAAGAATAATCCAGGAGCAGGCGCGCCGGTTTGCCGAAAAAGAGATACTTCCCACACTGAAGGAAGATGAAGCCGGCCACTTGTTCAGACCCGAAAGGGTCAGGCAGATGGGAGCGCTTGGTTTTTTCGGCTGCGCAATTCCGGAAGAGTATGGCGGAAACGGCATGGGAATCATGGAGTCGGTTATCATTACCGAACAGATCGCCAAGGTTTCTCCGTCGTGGCGCTTGCCTTTCAATATGCAGAACCTCGGTCCGGCGCTTACCGTCAACGAATTCGGCACGGCGGAGCAAAAACAAAGATACATCCCCGGCTGGGTTTCGGGTGAGAAGATAGGGTTTTTCGCCATGACCGAACCCAACACCGGGTCGGACGTATCGAACATGAGCACGACCGCGAAAGACATGGGCGGCCACTGGGAAATAAACGGCCAGAAGATGTGGATAAGCAACGCTTCGGTCGGGGACTACGGACTGCTCTACGCATCTACGGACAAAGAAAAGAAGCATAAAGGAATCACCTGCTTCATAATAGACTTGAAAAACACCGCAGGAGTCACTGTAAGCGCGATTGAGACCAAGCTGGGGCTTCACTGCGCTCCCACCGGAGAGATCGTATTGGAAGGAGCGAAAATCCCGAAGGAGTCGGTGCTGGGCGAGGTCGGCCAGGGCTTCAGCATCTGCATGTGGCAGCTCAACAATACCCGCATCGGCTGCGCCGCCGGAGCGCTGGGGGCTGGGGGCGCCTGTGTCGATCTGGCAATAAGGTACGCCAACGAAAGAATTCAGTTCGGACAGCCTATTTCCAAGTTTCAGATGGTCCAGGCGCAGATTGCGGAAATGGTGGCCGAGCATCATGCGGCTCAACTGCTGGTCTACCAGGCTGCCTACCTCAAGGACCAGGGAAAACCCAATCAGCTTCAGACATCCATCGCCAAGCTCTACTCTTCCGAAGCAGCCGTGCGGGCCGCCAATGAAGCCATGAAGATATTCGGGTCTTTCGGATTTTCCACCGAGTATCCGATCGAGCGCTATTATCGCGACGTCAAATCGCTGCAGGTCGTGGAAGGCACTACCAATATTCAAAAGATGATCATAGCGGGGATTTCGTGCGGACATCAGCACAATCGGTAAACCGCGCGGGGGATCTCGATGTTGTCTACTGAGCAAACTGCCCTCAATTCCATCGGCATGAGTTTCGTTCGGCTTCCGGCGGGCGCTTTCCTCGCGGGAAGTCCTGCCGGTGAGAAGGGGCGGGATTGCAACGAGGTCCAGCGTCTTGTCAGCTTGACCAAAGCGTTTCAGATCCAGACAACTCCCGTAACCCAGTCCCAGTGGCGCCGGGTCATGGGCGGCAACCCTGCATATTTCAAGGATGATGAGGCCTGTCCGGTCGAGCAGGTTTCCTGGCGCGATTGTCATGAGTTCATTCGCCGTTTGAACGACATGGAGAAGCATCCCGGCTACCGGCTTCCCACCGAAGCGGAATGGGAATATGCCTGTCGAGCGGGATCGACGACCGCCTACTGCTTTGGCGATGACGATGCTCTGTTGGATGAGTATGCCTGGCATCACGCCAACTCCGGTCTTAGGACTCACCCGGTGCGCCATAAGCTTCCCAATGCATTGGGCCTCTATGACATGCACGGCAACGTGTGGGAGTGGTGTCAGGACTGGTATGACAGGCATTCGCCCGAAGATGCGGCCGATCCGGCGGGACCGCAAACAGGCTTAAGTAGAGTGGTCCGAGGAGGCGCCTGGTATTTCGACTTGCTTGAGTGCCGCTCGGCTTGTCGTAATTTTTACCCGCCTGCCCGCAGTGAGTTCTTTGTCGGATTCAGGCTGGTCAGGCAAGGCGATCCGGCGTGATTGCCACTCTTTTTTTCTCCTTGACCTAGCTATAGTGTAACTATATAATAGCTACAATGTAGTCAATAACCCAGGAGTTCATAATGGCTATTGAGAAGTTTCAGGAATGGTACGAAAACCGGCATGCCTATCAGACCGACTGGAAGAAACGCACCGGCGGCAAAATGATCGGCTACTTCTGTACTTATGAGCCGGAGGAAATCCTTTACGCCTTCGACATCCTGCCGGTTCGCATCCTTGGGTCCCACGAGATTCACGATGTGACCGAACCCCACCTGTTCGGGATGTTCTGTCCCTTTTGCCGCGACGTTCTTGCCCAGGGTTTGAGGGGCAGGTACGACTACCTGGATGGGATTGCAATCGGGCAGTCCTGCATACACCTCAGACAGGCCTTCACATCCTGGGAGCTCCACAGGAATCCGGGTTGGAGCCACTATCTTCCTATGCCCAATCATGTTCAGAGCCCCCGGGCCACACCCTTTCTTGTCGGGGAATACGAACTGCTTATCGAGAAGCTGAAGGATTTTACCGGAAAAACCATCACTGATAGCGATTTGAAGCGCGGAATCGTATTGATGAACGATGTCCGGCGCACGATGAAGGACATCTATGAATTCAGAAAGATGGATCGCCCCGCTATAACGGGTGTCGAGTCCATGTACATGACCTGTTCGCAGTTTTTTACCGATGCCCGCGAGTGGCTGCCGGTAGCCCGGCAGGTGAAGGATGAGTTGAAAACCCGGACCCTGGACAGGGAGACCGGAAAGCGGTTGCTTATCGTTGGCAGCGAAAACGACGACCTGGAGTTCATAAGACTGGTCGAGACCCTTGGGGAAAGGGAGTCGGTCGGGGCCACCGTAGTGGTCGAGGAACACTGTACTACGACACGTTACTTCTGGGACGAAGTTCTGGAATACGATGCAGACCCTCTGCGGGCCATTGCGCAGCGATACGTGTCGAGGACCCCCTGTCCTTCCAAAGACTGGCCGCGCCGGACACGGCTCCAGCGCATCCTCGACCTGGCCAGGGATTTCCGGGTGGATGGGGCGATTATCATCCAGCAAAAATTCTGCGATCCGCACGAGGCTGACATCCCCTTTATTCGAAAGAGCCTGGAAAAAAACGGCATCCCGACTTATTGCCTGGAATTCGACGTCACAACGGCGGTGGGGCCCTTCGCCATTCGAGTGGAGGCGTTCCTGGAGACCCTGGAGTCCGAAGACGACCTTTTCTAACAAGTGTCACGATCAGGAGGAAACAATAAATGGCCAAATATCCCACAGAGCCTTTGAAGAGCTGGAAAAAAGCCAAGGAACTAAGGGAGGCCTTCTACAGGGATTTCGCGCAGGCAAAGGAAAAGGGCGCGCTGCGTTGGATGGGAAGCGCCTGGGCCTTTGATGCGGTCCCGATGGGTTTGGGAAAAGATGTCTACTGCATTACCGGTGAGCCTTACGGCGCCACCTGCGCCTTCGACAGGCCCCTTTCGGCGAAATTTCTGCAGGCTGCCGAGAATTACGGTTTCGCCCGCGATCTTTGCTCGTACATGAGAAACTACTGGGGGTCGATACTGTGCAACGAATATGCGCTCGGGGGCCCGTTCCCGAAGGCCGACTTCGCCTGGACCCAGCATATATGCTGCAGCCACGGCAAGTGGTATCAGAACGCCTGTGAGCTCGAAGGCGGCGACGTACCGCTTTACATAGTAGACGTAGGGGCCGGCGCCTATCCGCCGTTCGAACCCGAGATGTACCCGCATCGGATCGACTATGTGGCCGGCCAACTCCTCGACGGCATAGAATGGCTCGAAAAAGTCACGGGCCGTAAATTCAACGACGAATTATTTTTCGAGGCGGCGTGGAACGATTTCAGATCTACGAATAAATGGGCGCAAATCTGCATGTTGAACCGCGCCGTGCCCGCCCCGCTCGATGAGAAGAGCATCTATTCGCTCTACGTCTTTGGAACGCTTCAAAAGTCGAACAAGGACTTTGCCGACTTCTACGATGAACTCTACGATGAAGTCAAAGATCGTGTAGATCGGGGTATTGCGGCGGTCCCCAACGAAAGCGTAAGGGTGATCAGCGACACTCAGCCGCCGTGGGGATTTCTTAAAATATACCGCTACATGGAAAAGTGGGGGGCCGTGTCGGTAGGTTCTCTCTACACCTTCGGCCTGGAGGGGATGTGGCTCTATGACGAGCAGACGAACGATCTTACCCCAAGGCCCCTTCCTGCCGAAAAGCCCCGAACGCGCGAGCAATGCTGCAGGATGCTCGCCGACTGGCACCTGAGCAAACCCGAATACCAGCATTTCTATCATCCCGAACACAAGACAAAGATGATGGACGCCATTGCCCGCCAATGGAAGGCGGACGGCATCGTGTTGCACTACAACCGAGGCTGCGAGGGGCTTACCGTGGGGATCGCGGAAAACAGGCTGGGCCTGCTCGAGCGGGGCCACAAGGTAATGACTTACGAGGGTAACATGGGAGACGAGAAGGAGTTCGATGAAACGGCTACGATCAACCGTATCGACATCTTTCTTGACAGCCTTGGAATGAAAAAACCCAGGGATTGATCCGGGCGAAGGCCACGGCAGACCCGGGCGCCACGGCGGCAGAAATAGCTAATCACTGATCGAGGAGGTTTGACATGATAACCGCAGGTATCGATTGTGGAGCAAAGTCCACCAAAGCGGTAATCTTAAAAGACTCAAAAATTATCGGCAGGGGAAGTGCGCTGACCGGCTTTGATCAGCAGAAGGCCGTGGAGGTCTGCCTGCAAGAGGCCCTCAAGGATGCCGGCCTAAAGCGCGAAGACGTCCTGAGTATTTATGGTACGGGCTCGGGCAAAGACTCCATCGCGATCGCCACTGAAACGGTAAATGATATCAAGGCCATGGCAAGGGGAGCTTTCTACTACTTTCCGAACGCGAGGACAGTTGCGGATGTCGGGGCCGAAGAAGGCAGAGCGGCTAAACTGGACCAAAACGGAACGGCCCTGGATTTTGCCATCAATGAGAAGTGCGCCGCCGGCGCCGGGGCCTTCATAGAAGCCATGGCAAGGGCGCTTGAAATCCCGTTGGAGCAGATCGGGCAGCTTGCCCTCACGGCGACCCGGGAAATTCCGATGAACGCCCAGTGCGCTATTTTCGCCGAATCCGAGGTTGTCGGGCTCATACATGCCAAGACGGAGAAAAAAGACATCAGCAAGGCTATTCATGATTCCATGGCCAGCCGCATCGTTTCCATGATCCGGCGCATCGGGGTCAATGAGGACGTGGTGTTGATCGGCGGGGTGGGGTACAACCCGGGATTCGTCGAAACAATGAGGCGGGAGCTAAAGCTCGAAAAGATTTACATTCCCGAAAAACCTGAATTCGGGGCTTGCGTCGGCGCTGCCCTTCTGGCCGCTGAAGGCGTTTAGGCAACAGCCGCGCGATACGTTGACTCAAGCACAGACTGAGTCGGGAGGACTCTAATGGATGAGGCGAAGAAACAGGAATTCTGGCGTTGGACGGAATCCAACTGGAGGGCCCCCGATATCGATTGGAGGCGGGCCAAATACATCACCGCCGGCGTCGATGTCGGCTCGGTAAGCTCCCAGGCCGTTATCGCGGTCGACGGTGAGATATATGCCTACGGCAATATGAGGACCGGGTCTGACAGCCCCAACAGCTCGCTCAATGCGCTGAAGTTTGCCCTCGATGCTGCTGACGGTTTATCCAGGGACCGTATCGATTACTGTATCGGCACCGGTTACGGCCGTGTCAATGTGCCCTTTGCGGACCGCACCGTCACCGAGATTGCATGCCACGCCCGAGGGGCGAACTTCATATACGGCCCGGAGGCCAGGACCGTGCTCGATGTAGGCGGCCAGGACATCAAGGCCATCCAGTGCGACGAAAAAGGCAAGGTGCTCAATTTCCTCATGAACGATAAGTGCGCCGCCGGGACCGGACGGGGCATGGAAGTCTTTGCCGACCTTCTTGGAGTGCCGATTACCGAGGTCGGCGACCGTTCGTTTGGCTTCGTGGGGGAGGAGCCTCCCGCTGTCTCCAGCACGTGCGTCGTTTACGCAAAATCCGAAGCTACCGGCTTGCTCAGAAAAGGCTGGACCAAAGAGCAGGTCCTTGCCGCCTACTGCCGGGCCATGGCGGAGCGGATTTACTCTTTGATCGAACGGGTCGGCGTGAAGCCACGGTTTGCCGCTACCGGTGGGATGGCCAAAAATCGCGGAGTAATGGACAGGATCATGCCGATGATAGGCATGGAGCCAATGAAAACCAAGTGGGACACCCAGATTGCCGGAGCGGCGGGAGCGGCCCTTTTTGCCCACACTCTGTGCATGAAGGGCGCCGCAAAAAAACAATAGGGATGCACATGCTGGCTAATTATGGATACAAGGACGCATCAGGCGATTTTTTCATAACCATAGACACCGACAGGTGCGACGGCTGCGCTCAGTGTGTTTCCGCCTGCCCGGCGGCCGTGTTCGCCGTGGCCGATGAAGACCCCAACGACCCGTTCCGGGAGGGACCCGTCGCAGTGGTCGTCCAGGATAAGAAGAAAAAACTCAAGTACGAGTGTAATCCCTGCAAGCCCGCTGCCGCCCGCATTCCCCTGCCCTGTGTGACCTGCTGTGAACGGGGCGCAATCTCGCATTCCTGGTAAGGCTGCGCTCACCGCAAAGACCGCAGCGCAGCCCGGGCCGCAACCAAAAGGCTAAAAGCCATTCACCGCAGAGGGCGCAGAGACCGCTGAGAAAAACGCAAAGAAGATTCAGCATTGTAGCCAGCTTGAAATCCTTTCAGGATTTTCATCTGAGCCACTGTTTTCCTCTGTGATCTCTGCGCCCTCTGCGGTGAATAGCTTTTCGCTTCTCTGCGGTGAATAGCTTTTCGCCCCCTCCGAGGTGAAAAAGGCTGAATATGAATCGAGTAAAACTGACGATTAACGGCCGGCAAGTGGAATCCGGCGCCGGGGCCACAATACTGCAAGCCGCCGGATCGGCCGGCATTTACATCCCGGTGCTGTGCTCTCATCCCGACCTGCCTGCGGCCGGCAGGAGCAAGGGGGTTGCCGAAATCTTCCAGGGAGGCCGCAGGCTCGAAAACTGCCTGCCCGACGACCGGGAAAAAGGATGCGGCATTTGCCTGGTGGAGGTCGAAGGCGAAGCGGAGCTGGTCGGCTCGTGCGGCGCTCCGGTTAGAAACGGCATGGTGGTCGTCACGGAAAATGACAGGATTCGGCAGGCTCGCCGTGAAAACCTTGTCCCGGTCCTCGCCCGCCACCGGCACTCCTGCCTTACTTGCGCTCAACAGGATGGCTGCAGCCGCACTCAGTGTTCATCAAACGTTCCCGAAGACGAAAGGTGCTGCCAGAAATTCGGTCAGTGCGAGCTCCAGAGGGTCGTAAATTACGTCGGCATCCCGGGTTCCGCTCCCAAGTGGGTCCCGTCCGGCCCTGCGGTCATTGAAAACGGTCCCCTGATTCAGAGGGATTACAGTCTGTGCATAGGGTGCACGCGGTGCGTCAGAGCGTGCGGAGAACTAAGAGGCATAGGCGCGCTTGGCTTTGTCTTCGATGAAGACCGTCGGGCGCAGGTGGGCATGATCCGCCCCTCGGTCGAGGAGTCCGCATGCCGGTTTTGCGCGGCCTGCGTAGAGGTTTGCCCGACTGGCGCATTGACCGACAAGCCCCCCCGGCGGCTCCCCGCATACGCCGGGCAGCAATCCTCGATCGAGGCTTCGCCCGACGCGGCTCTCAAGCAAGCTGAACCGGGGACAAAGCGCCTGAATAGAGAAGAAGAAACAGTTCCGTGCAGGACCGCATGCCCGGCGCATATCGATGTTCCCGGCTACCTGAGGCTGATCGCTCAGGGGCTGATCGACGAGGCTGGAGCGCTCATCCGGCGGAAAGCGCCGTTGGCCTCCATCCTTGGCCGGGTGTGCATGCATCCCTGTGAGCAGGCATGCCGGAGGGCCGATCTCGACGGCCCGGTCTCCATCTGCGCTCTAAAGAGATTCGCTGCCGATTCGGACACGGGCCGGTGGAAACTGGGTCTGGGACCGGCCAGGGAATCAAGGAAAAAGGTCGCCATAATCGGCTCCGGTCCCGCCGGCCTTTCCGCTTCCTTTTATTTGCGCAGGCTCGGTCACGCCGTTACCGTCTTTGAGGCCGACTGCGAACCCGGGGGCATGATGCGCTTCGGCATACCGGCCTACCGGCTGCCTCGAGAAATCCTGGACGCTGAAATAGAGGTGATCCGGGATATGGGCGTGGAGTTCAGACTCGGCGTGGAGGTCGGCGGGGACGTCACCATCGCTCGACTGCGCGAGCAGGGTTATGAGGCTTTCTTTATCGCCGTCGGCGCCCGCGAGTGCAAGGCCCTTGAGATTGAAGGGGAAGAACTCGATGGGGTCTACCCCGGCCTCGAGTTCCTGCACAACGTTAGAAGCGGAAAAAGCATAACTTTGGGCGACCGCGTGGCGGTGATAGGCGGCGGAAATGTGGCCATGGATTCGGTGAGGACCGCACTGCGCCTGGGGGCGGGCAAACCGATCGTAATCTATCGCCGCAGCCTTGCCGAAATGCCGGCCGACAGGGAGGAGATCGAGGATTGCCGGGCTGAAGGGGTCGAGTTCGTGATGCTCGCGGCCCCGGTGCGAATTCTTGGGAAAAACGGCAGAGTGAGCGCCGTCGAATGCGTCAGAATGAGCCTTGGCGAGCTGGAAAGGGGCCGGCGGCGTCCCGAGCCGCTAAGAGGCTCCGAGTTCATCATCGAAGTCGATGCGGTTATAACCTCAATCGGCCAGGAATCGGACTGGGCCTGCCTTACCCCGGAGTGCGCTTGCCGGTTGAGCGAATGGGGGACCATGATGGTCGACCGGCAGACGATGCAAAGCGACGCCCCCGATATTTTTGCAGGAGGCGACGCCGTTACCGGCCCGGCGACTGTAATCGAAAGCTGTCGCCGCTGGACGAAAAGCCGCTTTGGCGATCGACAGGCGGCTTGGAGGCCCGGGGGTTATCGAAGAGGACCTGTTGGAAGCGGGCGAGCCGCAGCCCTGCTTCGGCGCAGAGCAAGGCTTTTTCCCCCGATTTACTGGGACAATGCCCAAGCTGGACCCGGCGGCTCGAAGCCTTAGCTTCGATGAGGTCGCCCGGGGGTTCGGGGCGGAGCAGGCCCGCAGGGAGGCCGCCCGATGCCTCCAATGCGACGCTCGATTGCAGATAGGGCAAAACTCCCCGCCGCCTGCAAGACTTTTGCCTTTCAACCGGGATTGCGCAGCCGGCGTCCCCGATACCGAGGGCGTCTATCAGTTGTTCGATTCGCAAAACAACGTGGTCGCCGTCAAGGGAAGCCAAAACCTTCGCGCTTCGCTTCTCGACGCCCTGGGCAAAAGTCCTGGCGCAGCATGGTTTGAGTTCGAAGAAGACAAGATGTACTCGATGCGGGAAAGCGAGTTGATTCAGCGCTATCTTCAGGAATATGGCAAAATGCCCGGCGCCGATGATGACGATCTGTTCTAGAAACTGCGCCGGCCGTGATTTTGGTGTTTGCGTTCCGTGATTGCTGCGTTATTCTAACAGCGGCAATCCGCCACAGGCGTCATTGCGGCCGAAGAAGGAACCCCGAGTTTGGCCGGATTCCCAGAAGGGGATTGCGTGGGCAAAACTCTGCAAATAGCGATAGCTCAAAAAGGGCGCTCCCCCTTTTCTAAAGGGGGGCAGGGGGATTTGATTACAGCAGCCAAAGCCGTCTGATACCCGGCTCGGGTAAAGGATGGCCTGTGGGAAAAGGAGAGTGGCGATGAAGTTTGACCTCGGGCTTCCCGGTCAGTTTAACGCAGCCGATTATTTTGTAGATCGAAATGTTCGAGAGGGCCGCGGCGATAAAGTCGCTGTCCTGTGTGAGGATCGATCTGTTGACCTATGCCCAGATTGCAGGCCGGCATGAACCGGATCGGCAACGGGCTCAAAGGCCTGGGCATAAGAATGGAGGACCGTGTAGCGCTGCTGCTTCTCGATACCGAGATCTTTCCGCAGGCATTTTTCGGGGCCATCAAGATGGGGGCCGTGCCAGTCTGCCTCAATACGCTGATGCGGCCCAAGGATTATATGTATTTCCTGAACGACGGCCGCACAAGAGTGCTGATTATCGATGCCGCCCTGCTCAGTGCCATTGAGCCGATAAGAAAAGACCTCAGGTTCCTCGAACACACGGTCGTGGTAAACGGACCGGCGCCCGAATGGGCCATTTCTTTGGATCAACTGATCGCAGGGCGTGCAAGTCAACTGGATACGGCGCCGACCACTCCCGACGACGCCTGTTTCTGGCTCTACAGCTCGGGTTCGACAGGGGAGCCCAAGGGCGCTGTTCACCTGCAGCACGATATGGTCTATTCGGTTGAGACCTATGGAAAACAGGTGCTTGGGGATTCGGGAAGACGATGTCTGTTTTTCGGCCGCCAAGCTGTTTTTCGCCTACGGACTGGGCAATGGCGCTCTATTTCCCGTTCAGCGTGGGGGCGACGTCGGTGTATCTGCCCGCGCGGCCCACACCTGCCCTGGTCTACGATACCATCCGCCGCTACCGGCCTACGCTGTTTTTTGGCGTCCCGACCCTTTACGCCGCTATGCTGCAGCAAGAGGGCGGCCTCGACGGAGTAAGGCTTTGCATATCCGCGGGAGAAGCGCTTCCGGCCGACATACTAAGGCGATGGGTGGAGCGCTTACCACGTTCAGATTGCCGACGGGATCGGTTCGACCGAAATCGTTCACATTTTTATCTCGAACTGCGCCGACTGCATAAAGCCCGGAAGCTCGGGCAAAGTGGTCCCGGGATACGACGCCAGGATCGTCGACGAGAATTTCGAGGATGTGCCCGTCGGGAGATCGGCACGTTGCTCATCAAGGGGGACAGCACTTGCGCAGCCTACTGGAATAAGCACGAGAAGACAAAATCCACCATTCTCGGCGATTGGATAAACACCGACGATAAATACTTCATGGATGAGGAAGGGTTCTATTACTACGTGGGACGCACCGACGACATGCTCAAAGTGGGAGGCATCTGGGTTTCCCCGGTAGAGGTCGAATCCTGTCTCATCGCGCATCCCGCAGTCTTCGAATGCGCTGTCGTCGGCGCTCCGGACGCGGACAAGCTCATAAAACCCAAAGCTTTCGTCGTACTGAATCCGGGGTATTCACCCGATGCTCAAATGGAACAGGAACTCAAAAACTACGTCAAGCAGCAACTCGCCCATTACAAGTTCCCGCGATGGATCCATTTTATGGAGGAACTGCCCAAGACCGCCACGGGAAAGCTCAAACGATTCGAGCTGAGGAAGCTAGCAGGCGGGGTTTGAGGCGGACGCACGGTAACTGCAAGACGCCGAGGCACGGAGACGCGGGAGAGGTAAGCCACGAGCGAGCTCGCAAAAAAGAAAGCAACATATGAGGATATTTTCTCCATCCCTGAAAACTCGATCGGAGAAATCATCAACGGTGAATTGATTGTCACTCCCAGGCCATCAAGGCGGCACATTGGCGCGGCTTCTTCCTTGGGGTACAAAATAGGTCCTCCTTATCAATTTGGCGAAAGTGGAGGTCCAGGCGGATGGGTCATCCTCATTGGACCTGAAAGCGGGCTGGGAGAACACATCGTGGTTCCAGACCTGGCAGGCTGGAAGAGAGAAAGATTTCCGGTTGACGAAGATCATAACTGGATTTCTGTCACTCCGGATTGGGTGTGCGAAATCCTCTCACCAAATACGTTTCGTACAGACAAAATCAAAAAAATGCCCCTCTATGCCCACCGAGGCGTTGGGCATATCTGGCTGATTGATCCCTTTGCTATGACTATGGACGCCTTCAGACTCGAATCTGGTAGATGGTCCCTGCTTGCGAGCTTTTCCGAAAAAGACCAGGTGCGGATAGAGCCATTCCAGGAGATCGAAATTAATCTCGGAGATTTGTGGGTTGGAAGCTTGCAGCCGCCAAGCGTTTAAGGTGGGAGCATAGAATTCAAAAAAAATCTTGGCGGCAAGGTCCCATGAAATCTCGGCTCGACCGGCAGATTAATTCCCGATCCGGAGGCGTTCCTTTTGGAGTTGGGCGGTGATTTCTGCTTCATCGGCAGGCAGAAGCGGCTGCGCTAAATCCCGACGCTCCGCGAGGCGCGGCTGTTCCACCGCCCCGCCCTAACCAAGCTTTTTTGTCAGGTTGATGAAATCGCTTCTCTCAAAATCCAGGGTCCTGAAAAAGGAAAGCAAATCCGTGGAATCCCACCTTACCGAGGTATAAACGCGTGTGATCCCCTGCGCCTCGTAGGATTTAAAGATTTCAGCGGCCATGCGCGCGCCTATGCCCTGGCCCATGTGCCTGGGGCGTACGCCCATGGTGGCGATCCATGCGCTCTTTTCTATCCCGAAGCCGAGCGTTAGAATATAGCTGATCATGAACCCCACGACCTTGCCGTCCAATTCGGCGACAAAGCAGGCTGAATCCTTCCCTTGAGCGTGCGCCTGAATCAGCCTGGCGAAATCGGCCTCGACGGTCTTTTTGGTAATCTCGCCGTATATCCTGGATATTTCTTCGGAATCTTCCGATCTCATCGGCCTGATGCGTGCGATTCTGTCATCCGGGTCCATATCTTCCCCATTTTTTCCCGTGGGATTTCAATCTATACGTATTACCTTCACTCGATGGCCGACCCAATCCGGGGGCAGGTAAATCCTGCCGCTGTTTCCGCTGAGCTTGACCCGTTTCTCGAGCATCTCTTCACCGAAGACTTCGAATTTGACCATCTTGTGAGCAGCTTCGGGATGGTCCTCGGCATCGTGGGTCGTTTCGATCGGGGTGTCTTGCACGGCTCTATTTGTCTCCATCGGCTCTTTCACCTGTCTGAGCGACAGCTCCTCTTGCAAGCAAAATCCTCCGGCGCTCCGGAGCAGGAATCGCCGTCAACGGACGGTCATTCGTTGCGCGGCTTCAGGGTATCATCAGCCTGTGAAAAAGATCAAGGCCTCCCGCTATCGCCCCGTCTCCGGTCATCGACAGGTCGCAGAGAGAATCGAGAAAGAGCGGTCGGCCTACCGCGCTGCGCGGCGAATGCCGTTGAGGCGCGGCCTATTTAGTTTTATGAAGCAACCGCCTGATGTTGTCAACAAGTCAGTCATACGAAGCATTGCGGATCGCCGTTGGACGAGCAGGCTTCACCACGGCAGTTTCCACGCCGGATTTCCCCTATAAGTTCCTCCATGCTGCGTACCGGTTTGTCGAAAACAGTGTAAGCCCTGCCCACCTGTTCGGGCGTGTGGCAGTCACTCCCGCCAATCGAGGGCAGCCTCCGGTGCAGAGCGGCTTCGACGGCCCTGCGGTTGGCCTCCGGGCTATTGACGCCGTTGTGTGTTTCAACGGCGTCCAGTCCATCGACCACGTAAATGCGGCTTCCGATGGAGTCCCACCCTCTATAAGGATGGGCCGGCGCACAAATCCCGCCCAGGCCGTGAACTATTCCCAGCACCTCTTCAAGATCGAGGTAATTGTTCCTCGACCAGATATTCCATGAATCGTCGCTCAGGCCGTACACCAGCACATGCCCCGAATTCGTGGCGGCCTCAAAGCCTCTGAAGACAAAAAACCCTTCCGGCAAAGCCAGTTCCTCGATAGCGCGAGACGCCTCATAGGAATGGTGTTCCGTGAAGCAGACGCCGTCGAGTCCCCGATGGACCGCCTGGCGGATCACGGTCTGCGGATCGAGAAAGTTGTCATTTGAATAGATACTGTGACAATGTAAATCTATCTTCATCGGCCTCATCCCGGCGTTTATTCGCCCCGGTCCCGCTCGTCCATCGCTCGCGAAGCAGACAAGGCGCCATACATTACGTCTTGACTAAATACATTATAGCTGTATTATAGCTCTTGACTCCTCCAGGACCAAGCAAAAAGTGTCCTTGGCAAGATTGTCTGAGGGTAAAAATCTCCGGAACCGGAAAACAGGGAAAGCCATGTTACTGGAAGGAAAGAGCGCCATTGTCACAGGCGGGTCACAGGGTATCGGCGCCGCAACCTCTCTCGAACTTGCCCGTGAAGGCGCCAACGTGTGCCTGACATACCGCAGGCACGAGGAGGAGGCGCAGTCCTATGCCCGGCGAGATCCGGGAGATGGGCCGCGGGGCGATCGCGCTCAAGTGCGACATCTCGGTATTTGCCGAGGCCGAACAGGTGGTGAAGCAGGCCGTCGAGGCATTCGGCCGTATCGACATCCTGGTCAACAACGCCGGGATGAACTGGGACGGCGTATCCTGGAAGATGACCGAAGAGCAGTGGGACAGGGTCTTGGAAGTCAACTTGAAGGGCTACTTCAATTTCACCCGCCATGTGGCCCCGCTGTTCAAGGAACAGAAATATGGAAAGATAATAAACATTACCTCGATAAACGGTCTTCGCGGAAAGTTCGGCCAGTCGAACTATTCGGCCTCCAAGGCGGGCATAATCGGCTATCACCAAAGCGGTGGCCAGGGAACTGGGGGCGTTTAACGTCAACGTGAACGCGGTGGCCCCGGGCTTGATCGAAACCGCCATGCTGCGGGATTCCTCCATGCGGGACAAGGTCGTCGAATTGGCGATGGCGGAAATCGTCCTCAAGCGGTTGGGGCAGCCGGAGGACCTGGCGAATCTCGTCGCGTTTCTTGCTTCGGACAAGGCGCGCCACATAACCGGTGAGGTCATCAAGATCGATGGCGGGCAATACATCTGAAATTGAACGGGAGAATCGACATGTCCGAGCTCAAGCATCTCAAGTTTGAAAAAACAAATGGCGTTGCGCGGATTACTTTGGCGCGTCCAAAGCATAACGTGATGAACATTGATATGATGAACGAACTCAATTCCCTGCTCGAAGCGCTGGGCTCGGACGACGCACTCAAGTGCCTGGTGTTCCTGGGCGAGGGCAAGAGCTGGTGCGCCGGGGTCGAAGTGGGCGATCACAAGCCGGAGACGGCCCCCGGCATGATAGCCGTTTTCGACCGCATTTTCGAGCTGATCTACCGGTTGGACGTACCCGTCATTGCAGCGGTTCACGGCGCCTGCCTGGGCGGGGGCATGGAGCTTGCCATAGCTTGTGACATAGTGGTCGCTTCGTCAAACGCCAGGTTCGGCCAGCCGGAAATCAAGCTGGGCTTTTTCCCGCCATATGCGGTAGTGCGGCTTCCGGAACTGGTCGGGACCGCAAAGACCATCGAAATCTGCACTACCGGCAGAACCTACACCGCCCGGGAAGCCTTCGACCTGGGGTTCGTCAGCAAGGTTGCAGATGAGGAGAACTTCAGTCAAAAGCTCGACGGCCTGGTCGATGAGATCTGCGGCAACAGCCCGCTGATTATCCGCATGAACAAGCGTGCGGTAAAGATGACCAAAGGGTGCGAATTCAGGGAAGCCGCCAAAAAAGCAAACGACTATTTCCTCAACTCGCTCATGAAGACCGAAGACACCATGGAAGGAATACGGAGTTTTGAAGAAAAACGCAAGCCCGTCTGGAACAACCGGTGAGCGAATCAGGGAATCGGCCGGCTGAGGAATTCCGAAAAATGGAACGCAGTGAGAAACTCGCCCTCGATGGGTGGAAACGGCAAGGCTCTTTCGATGAGCCAAGATTATCCGAAGTGTGCCGGCTCTACGGCGAAATCGGGTTCGAGGTCAGGCTCGAGCCTTTTGTCCCCGACGAAAGCCTTGCTTGCAGTGAATGTATGAAGGCCAGTCCCGGCCGTTTCATGACCGTTTACACGCGTAAGGGCAAAGCAATGTGCGAGGAGACAAGATGATTAAGCGGCAGAGGCCGTCGCTGCTGATAATAGACATGGTCAAGGATTATTTCGACGAAGGGAAACACCTTCCCATTACCCCCTTCGCTCGAAGGATTATCGGTCCGATAAACAATCTGATCGGCGTCTTCAGAAAGGAAAAGTGGCCCGTTGTTTTCTCGACGGACGCATTTCGAAAAGAGGATTTCATTTTTACAGGTCGAATGAAGCCTCATTCCCTGGCCGGGACCGAAGGGGCCGAAGTTATCGAAGACCTTGACAGGAGGCCCGAGGACCTGTGGCTGCCAAAACCGAGGTTCTCCGCCTTTTTTGGCACCGGTCTGGCTCAAAAGCTGAAAAAAGATAAGGTTACACTCTGCGCAGTGGCGGGCATTGCGACCAACTTCTGTGTCCTTACCACCGTTATGGACGCCGTCTGTTTCGATTTCCAGGCCGTCTTGCTGGAAGACTGTTGCGCCAGTTGGTCGGAAGAAATCCATGGCCGACTCTGGACATCTACCGCCGCAATCCCCTCTATCCTTTATTGAGGGTTTGCAGTTCAATCGAACTGACGGCGGACCTCGTTTGACAGATTTATGTACAACACTACATCAGAAAGACATAGCGCCGCAAGCAGCCCCCTTAGCTACTCACTCCGCGTAGCGCGACAGGCCCCCCTCATTCTCGACGCTCTCCCTGACCTGTCATGATCGGAGACCGGGCACGGCGCGGGGGGACCTGGATGTTTTAGAGACTGAGGCGGCGAGGGGGTGATAGGGAGACGTTTTATCCATCATCTGAAGAAAATCATACCAGTTCAGGATTCTGCAAAGCTCAAGTGAAATAAAGTTGGTTTGTGCGGTGCAAAGCATGCCATTGACTAAAACCGCGGAGCTATGATAGTGGTTGATACGGCTCTCTACTAACCATCGGATAACATGAGGAGACCATTTGTGTCTGCTGGACGCCTGTTTTCTTGCTGAGGCCGCAAAAGGGATCGGCGTCGCTCCGATCACTTTGAAACGTTGGCTGCTGGAGGGTAGATTCCCTGAGGTTCAAACGAGACAGGAACGGGTGGAGAATCTTCACGCAGGAAAATATTCGAAGGATCAAAGCGTTCGCTGAAAAACCATCTTTACACGGCCCTATACAACTCTCTCTTTATCAGAACAATGGATTGGCGGTTTACGAAGACAATACGGCGTCTTTCAGGGATTCAGCATTCAACGGCAACAAGAAACTGCCCTTTCACCGTTGGGTCCCCTGGATCGCCGGGTTTTCTTCAAACTTCGTTGAGGATTGCTTCCGAAATTATCTTGATCCCTCTATCCCTGCCTCAGAGGTAACTATTCTTGATCCTTTCGCAGGAGTGGGCACTACCCTGACCGAGGCGGTCATGCACGGCTATAACGTGGTCGGGTTTGAGATTAATCCTTATGCTCACCTGGCCTGCAAAATCAAGTTGTCGGCAAGGGCTTTGGACGCGCGCCGAATAGACGAAGAGCTGCATCGGTTCATGCACTATTATGCCGCTCAGGCTGGCGGACAAAGACTACAACCCTAGAAGCGCCCCACCCGATAAGTTTGGCACAAGGATAGCTTTTTTCAGCCCGGAAGTTCAAAGAAAAGCGCTCACGCTAATTGACTATATGCCTAACATTAAGGACCTGGAAGTAAGGGAGCTTTTCCAGCTAGCCTTCGGCACAGTGATGGTTAGTTTCTCCAATTATTCATATGAGCCAAGCCTTGGGAGGAGAGAATCTTCAGGGAAAGAAAATATTCTGGATGCGCCCGTTGAGCAAATCCTCGCCGCCAAAATCCGCGACATGTCCTCGGATATTAAAGAATTCGAGGAGCTTTATGGGGAGACGGCAAGCAACAGCAAGGCCCGGCTTTTCAATGAATCTTTTTTTAAGGTTTTTAACTTTTGTCAGGAAGGGAGCGTTGACCTGCTGGTAACTTCCCCCCCGTACCTGAACAATTATCATTATCTCAGGAATACCCGGCCGCAACTCTTCTGGCTCGGGATTGCAACCGATCCAAAGGAGCTCCGCGCCATCGAGCATCAAAGCTTTGGTAAGTTTTGGCAGACAGTCCGGGACAAGGAAACGATACCGCTTGAGTTTCACCATGCCTTACTCGAAAAAAAGCTTGAACTTCTCAGAGAAATAAACCCCGGCAGGAAAACATACGGCGGGCACGGTTGGGCAAACTATGCAGCTACGTACTTCAATGATTCGTTCAGGTTTTGCCATCTCCTCAGCAAGCTGTTAAAACCCAAAGGAACAGCCGTCGTAGTAATAGGCAACAGCATCCTTCAAGGGCTGGAAATCAAGACTGACGAAATATTCGCAGATATCGGCGAATTGGTAGGGCTGAGGAAAAAGGACATTGTCCTTCTGCGGACGAAGCGAACGGGGTCAAGTATCGTGGACTCCTCAGTGCGCGCCGCAAAAACGAAGAAACAAACCCCCCTATACGAAACTGCAGTCGTGCTGGGCCGATAATCAGCTCTTTTTCAGCAATTTCGTGTAAGCATGGATCTTCTTTGCCAGATCATCATAATCAGGCGGCTTTCCCATACATCTCTCCGCCCAAGCCCTGCCAGGGTGCAGAACATCCCAACCCGATTTTGCCTGATTGAACCGGCCTTCGCCTGGCGTATGGTTGCCGAATCCGTCGATAACCGCGTTCCATAAAGGCTGAAACTTCCTGATAAGACTTGCTTCCACGGAACCAATGATTCCGCTCTCATCACCCTCAAGAATCATATACCTGCATTTGAAATCTTTTGAGGAAAGGTTTTCAGCTTGCTGAATATTCCGGAAATGCTCGCTTATCCGGCTGAAGAGGGGCCCTCTGCTCGTGCTGTTTACTCTGGCCGTCCGCCAGCCCGCCGGCACAGCTTTGCCGATGTATATCGGCAAAGACTCTTCCTTGATGGTAGTCAGTGAGATTGCTTTGTAAAGTTTAAAATTTCCCTTGTAATAAAGGGCATAGACGCCACCGCCCTCAAACCTTTCATCCGGCGGGAATAACGATACAGGCGTCCTGGTGAAAAATGCCTCCGCATCATGGACAATTGCCTGCAAAACAGAGGACGTGAACCTGTGAACATTGGCGCTGACTTTCGGCATGCCCCCCTCTATTTTCGGAATCTGTTAAACATCTGGGCGAAGCAGATCTTCCGGCGTGAGATCATCTTAAAGACGTGAAAACCCAGTTGCACCCGCTCAAAAAGACCCTAGTCCGCGAAGACATTCCCGGAACCTTCTTCAGGCCCGATTCAGGTCTGATCGTTATCGATCATTTTTCGCAAGCTCCCTTGCTTCCGCGTATCTCTGCCCCATCAAATACGCTTCATCATCAGGTGTTTCCGATGAGCTTACGGTGCAGATTTACGACAAAATCCTGCGTATTGGTAAGAATCGATCTGGCGGTGAGAGATCCCCGGTCGGCCAGCTTGTTTGCCGCGAACTCGGACATATCTATGACAAAGAAATATACGGGGCGGACTGTGCCGTCATCCATCACCCTGTATGAAGGGGTCATGTTTCCGGTCGCAATGGAGTGAAGCTGGGTGGCCATTGCGATTACCGTGGTCGCCTTTCGGGCCAGCGCCCGCATTGCTGTCCTGGGCTTCACCGGAGTCTGCGATGACTTCGGGCATGGGGCCGTCGTCCCGGATGGAACCGGCAAGCACGAAGGGACCCCGCGCTTTACCAGAGAAGCCATAATCCCGTCTTTAACGATTCCCTTTTCGACGGCTGCTTTGATCGATCCGATCTCCCGAATCCGGTTGATTGCGTCCAGGTGCTTGTAATGGCCCAGGCGGGCGTGCCTTTTTGTGTAGATGTCCTGTCCGAGCGCGGTGCCGAAGAGCGCAGCCTCGATATCGTGAGTCGCCAGGGCGTTTCCGGCCAGAACTCCGTGGACGAACCCCTCGTCGATAATGGCGGCCAGAGAATCGCGCGAGTCCTTGTCGAAGGCAACGGCCGGGCCGAGCACCCAGAGCAGGAACCCGTTTTCGCGGTCGTATTCGAGCAGGTTGTAGAGTTCGTCGTAGTCGTATGAAAAAGAAGTCTCGCGGGATATCCGGGTCCGAAAGGCAAACTTTTCCGACACCGCGTGTTCCCACCCGAAAGCCTCCACGTGGACGAATATCCCGTCTTCACCATTTTCGCGCCGGCCGCATGCGACCAGATCTCCGGGCTTGAGAAGGCGGAATTCCCGGACTTCGACGGTCCCGTCGGGCTCGAGCACCGCCACACAGTCCATGCGCGAGTGCTTTGGAAGGACCCACTCTCCCTTTCGGACCTGGAAATATTCCGGGTATATGGAGGTTGCGTGATAGTCCTTCCGGGGCGACGCCGGACCTTTCGGACTTCTTTGAATTGCACTGCAGGGGCGTCATTGAGA
This sequence comes from uncultured delta proteobacterium, assembly GCA_963727975.1. Lineage (GTDB taxonomy): Bacteria > Desulfobacterota > Syntrophobacteria > Syntrophobacterales > Syntrophobacteraceae > SbD1. The sequence goes on from CAVSIN010000022.1 coordinate 114,725, forward strand.
GGCTGGTCGGTGAAATCGGGCGGGCGGAATTGGGGCAGTTTAAATGATGACATTTGCCTTGCAACTCCATATTATTGGGTTGGCCCTGGCGTTTTGCCTCCCTGTAAAAACTGAGGAAGTAGTCCAGGGCGGAGATATAGCCAAGGACAAGCGAAATCCACAGGAAGGAAGTCCCGATTAAATTCAGTGTAGACTGTATGCTGGGAATGGCCGGCAGCAGAAAGACAAGCGCCAGGGTCTGGGAGACCATCTTGTTTTTCCCCATTCGGCTGGCGTTGATGATCAGTCCGTGTCCGGCGGCAATCGAGCGCAGGCCGGTTATACCTATCTCACGGCCGACGATCAGAAAAACCAGCCATGCGTGAACTTTCCCGTGGAATCAGCATTATGAGCACGGCCGTGGTGAGCAGCTTGTCGGCAAGCGGGTCGAGCAGCTTTCCAATGGAAGTAACCGTGTTCGAGCGCCGCGCCAGGATGCCGTCCAGGTAATCGGTAATCGAGGCGATGCAATAGACTATGAAAGCGAAATTCTGCGCAAGACCGGAGGAGGGCGGCATCAGGAGCACCACTATGACCGGTATGGTGGCCATCCTGAAATAGGTCAGGACGTTGGGCAAAGTCGTGAGGCTTTGCCTTGAGAGGTCGCTTCGGTTCAAAACGATCATAAACTCAAACTTTCAGACGTACTCGTATGACTGACCGGTTGACAACACCATTCGATTACTTCGTGAAACTGAAGCGACAGCTCCTCAGCGGGATTCGCCGCGCAGCGCGGAAGGCCGGCCGCTCATTCTCGACGCTCCGCCAGACGGGACTTGCAGCGGGAGGCCTTGCGCCGTCTTGGCGGCCTCCTCCGAATTAGTAACGGTATCGATCATAAAAGTCCATAACTGTCTTAACATAAATTTGGGTTTCGTCAAAAGGCGGAATTCCACCGTGTTTTGTCAACCGCCTCCGGACCCGCATTGTAGGCGGCCAGCGCAAGGGCCGTGTTGTTGCTGAACCGGTCGAGCATCATCCTGAGATATCTCGCTCCACCGTCGATATTCTGCAGGGGATCGAAAGGATTGACCACGCCGAGGTCCCGCGATGTCCCGGGCATGAGCTGCATCAGGCCCATTGCGCCTTTGGGAGATATCGCCAGCGGATTGAAGCCCGATTCAGCCCGGATGACCGCCTTCACAAGGTTGCAATCCAGCCCGTAAAGCTTGCAGGTCAGCTTTATGTGCGGATCATAGGCAGCCTGATTGGGCAGATTTGGACAGGGGGAAAAAATCCCGGCTGATATCCCCGGTACGTATGACAGGTGTTTTGGGAAATATTTCTGGAAGGTCGCCTGGTTCAGGGGCGGCAGATTCACAGCGGTTGACTGCGCAGAGGTGGGGGTATTGGTGTAATGAATTACCCCGTCCTTATCGACAAACTTGAAGATTTCCGCATGCGAGCCTATTGGGCAGGCAACCGTCAAAACAACGATAATCGCAGCGAAAAGGAGATACCGGCGCCCCTTGCCGATGGCTTCATAACCCCTCCTGTTTACATGCAGCGACTTGCAACTTCCGTCTCTATTTTTCCACTTTTTTCCAATCTTGCAAGAATTTTTCTATTCCCAGATCGGTCAATGGATGGCGCGCAAGCTGTTCAATGACCTTGTATGGAATAGTAGCAATATCCGCGCCTAAACGCGCTGCGCTAAGCACATGCACAGGATTTCTGATGCTGGCGACGATGACTTCGGTTTCAAAAAGGTAATTCGAAAATATATCGAGAATTTCGCGAACCAGGCCCATGCCGTCCTGGGATATGTCGTCGAGCCTGCCGACGAACGGGCTGATGTAGGTTGCCCCGGCCTTGGCGGCAAGAAGCGCCTGAAGGGGCGAGAATACCAGGGTCACATTTGTTTGCACCCCTTCCTGCGACAGTGTTTTGACGGCCCTTAGGCCCACTGTGGTCATGGGGATTTTCACGACGACGTTGGGGTCTATTGCGGCAAGCTCCCGCGCTTCCTTCAGCATGCCGTCCAGGTCGCAACAGACACCCTCGGCGCTCACCGGGCCCTGCACGATCTCGCATATCTTGCGGATATGACTCTTAAAAGCGTCCCTGCCCGCGATTCCTTCCTTTGCTATCAGGCTGGGGTTGGTCGTAACCCCGTCCAGGACCCCGAGATCATAAGCATCTTTTATTTCGTCAAGATTGGCCGTATCGATAAAGAATTTCACATCGGGCTCCTGCTAAAAGATGGTTGTTTTATTTGTGGCTGTCGGCTTTTGAGATATTTGTCGTAGCATTGCTCGCTGCAAAAATGGATGACCTGGCCTTCAACGACTCCTTTTACCCCTTTTTGCTTCAAGAAATAGGCGCCGCATTGAGGATCGCGGATAAGTTCGGCGTCGGAAACAGGGCCGCGCGCCTGGTCCTGCGGAACCGGAGGGCGCGAAAAGCGCCTTCCCGATCTTTTTTACGAGAAAGTAGGCGATCCACACCAGTATGGCATAGACAAATAAACGTCCCATTTCACTTTTCCAGTTTTTGAATTTCCTGCTGGTGATCGAGTTCTAAGAATTCGATTCAGCATTTCATGAACCGTCAGTGCCCAGTCCCGGATGCACCCAGTCAGGTTCTATTTCGGCCAGCGGCGCCAGAACGAAAAGGCGCTCGCTCATCAGCGGATGAGGCACCTTGAGTCCGGGCAGATCGAGTTGGATATTTTCATAGAAAAGAATGTCCAGATCCAGGGTCCGCGGTCCCCATTTTACCGTGCGGACCCTTCCGAAGCTCTTTTCCACCTCGAGCATGAATTCGAGGAGCGCCCGCGGCTCAAGCCGAGTCTGCAGAAGGACGGCCGCATTGATAAACCAGTCCTGCTCGGCCGACCCCAACGGGGCTGGTTCTGTAAAGCGACGAAGTTCTAAGATATCAATCGCCGGGTGTTTTCGCAACAGGTCAAAAACCTCCCGGCATATCCGGACCGAGTCCCCCTGGTTACTTCCTACTCCGATTGCGGCTTTTTTCACTGGACGGCCGGATTTCTCCAAATCGAGTTTGCAGATTCGCTCAACGGCCTCCCGAATGCGCTCCCTGGGAACGGTCAGCGCCATTCGCACATAGCCTTCGCCCGGGTCGCCGAACCCGCTGCCGGGAGTAGTCACTATGCCGGCCTCGCGGAGCAGAAGGGAGGTAAAATCCCTTGAACTGTACCCCGGCGGGGTTGGGCACCACACATAGAACGTAGCTTTCGGGATTTCGCGGATGCAGTCCTGCCTTTTTGAGACCGGCAATAAGAATATCGCGCCTTTCCTCATAAATCTTCTGCATATCGGCAACCGGCCCCTGGTCGCCCTCCAGCGCGGCGATGCCCGCCCACTGGACGGCGTTGAAGGCGCCCGAGTCGATGTTGCTCTTTATCTGGCCAAGCGCCGCGATCACTTCGCGGTTGCCCACGGCAAACCCCAGCCGCCATCCGGTCATGTTATAGGTCTTGGACAGAGAATGAAACTCTACTCCAACTTCCTTTGCGCCGGGGACCTCAAGGAAGCTCATCGGGCGATACCCCCCGAAGGCCATTTCCGTATAAGCCGCGTCATGGCAGACGATTATGTCGTACTGCGCGGCAAACCGGACGACCCGCTCGTAGAAGTCCCTGTCGGCCGTAGCGCCGGTAGGATTATTCGGATAATTTATGAACATAAGCCGGGCGCGCCCGGCCACTTCGGGCGGAATGGCGTCGAGGTCCGGCAGGAACCCGTTTTTCTTGAGAAGCGGCATGAACCAGGATTCACCGCCCGCAAACATGGTGGCAATATGATATACGGGATAGGCGGGAGAAGGGACCAGCGCCAGGTCTCCCGGGTCGATGAATGCAAGCGGCAGGTGAGCCAATCCCTCCTTGGAGCCTATCAGGGTGAGCACTTCCGAGAGCGGGTCCAGCTCGACTCCGAACCTTTTCCTGTACCATTTGGCCACGCTGACCCGGAAGTCGTTCATGCCCGAGTAGGAAGGATACTGGTGGTTGGCCGGGTCTTTTGCCGTTTGCGCCAGTTTTTCGATTATATGAGGTGGGGTCGGTAAATCGGGATCGCCCACCCCGAGGTTGATTACGTCAACTCCCTTGGCGATCAGTTCCGCCTTGAGCCGGTCGATCTCGGCAAAAAGATAGGGTGGAAGCCGGCGCAACCGTTCAGCTTTCGCAAATGCCATTCAAACCTCCCGCGAGGTATGGACTACAGGTACGAACAAGATTTACAGGATTTATGCGTTTTCGCTCCTGCCGTTATTTGATGCCGAGCACATCGCTCATGTCGTAGAGTCCCACGGGCCGATCGATGACCCATCTGGCGGCGCGTATCGCCCCCCTGGCGAAATTGTCGCGGCTGTGGGCGCGATGAACGATCTCCATCCTTTCGCCAAGGGAGGCGAAAATGACAGTATGCTCGCCCACGATGTCGCCGCCGCGAATCGGTCTGAATTCCAATCTCAGGCCGCGGTGCGCTCTCCGATCATCCCGTGCCGCGCATAGACCCCAACCTGCCCGAGGTCTCTGTCGAGGGCCCGGGCGACAATTTGCGCGAGCTTCATGGCCGTGCCGCTTGGCGCGTCTTTCTTGAACCGGTGGTGGGCTTCCACTATCTCTATGTCGCAACTGTCTCCGAGAAGCCGCGCCGCTTCGGCCACCATTTTGAACATAATATTGACGCCAACGCTCATGTTGGGAGAAATTACGCATGAGACCGCGCGCGCAAGCCCGGCGGCCTCATCGAGCTGCTCGCGCGTAAATCCGGTCGAGCCTATGACCATGGATACGCCGCGAGCCGATGCGGCCCTGAGGTGTTCGAGCGATGATGCAGCGTTGGTAAAGTCGATTATAACGTCGGCGTCCTCCAGCACGTCTTCGATTCGGCCCCCGATCGTCTTGCCGGTGGGGCCGCCTCCGATCGCTTCGGCCAGATCTTTTCCAACCAGAGGGTGCCGTGAAAACTCAAAGCCGCCCGCCAACTCGATCCCCTCGGTCTCGCCCGATGAGCTGGGCGACCCTGGATCCCATTCTTCCCGCAATTCCAGCAACCGCTGCACGCACCATCTTATGCCTCCACGAGCGTCGGGTACAGAGTTGCCGCTCCCCGCATCCGATATCATTGCACCTTCAGGCCTGATCTCTTTTTCCAGCCGCATTCAGGCAGAAGACCCTGAGCTTCGAGAACTTTTCTCAGGCGCTCCTTGTTGTCTTCGCGACATGGTTACCAGCGGGAGCCTCACTTCTTCGGATTCTATCTTCTTCATCATGGCCAGGGCGGCCTTGACCGGGGCCGGGTTGGTCTCGATAAAAAGGCCGTGAAGCAGGGGCAGGAGCTTGTAGTAAAGCCTCCGGGACTCTTCAAACTTACCGTCGAAAAAGAAATTGCAAAGATCGGCCATTTCCCGCGGAGCCACGTTTGATACAACCGATATGACCCCTTTGCCTCCAACGCACATCAGCGGAAACGTGAGGTAATCCTCGCCGGAGACCACAATGAAATCATCGGCGCACAGGGCGATTATGTCCGTGATCTGCTTCATTGAACCGGAAGCTTCCTTGACGCCCGACAATGTTGTCTATCCTGGACAGGCGCGCGATTGTGGCAGGTTCGATGTTGGAAGCCGTGCGGCCCGGTATGTTGTACAGGATGATCGGAATATCGACAGCTTTGGCTACCTTCTCGAAATGCCGATAGATTCCTTCCTGCGTCGGCTTGTTATAGTAAGGGCTTATCATGAGGGCTGCGTCGGCGCCTGCCTTTTTCGCATGGCTGGTCAGAGAGATCGCCTCCTCGGTATTGTTGGAGCCGGTTCCGGCAATGACCGGAACGCGTCTTGCCGTCTGTTCGACCGCGATTTCAACCACCCGCTCGTGCTCCTCATGCGACAGGGTGGGAGATTCGCCGGTGGTCCCGCAGGGGACAATGCCATGCGTTCCATTTGCGATCTGGAACTCGATGAGGTCTCTCAGTCCGGCTTCATCGATCTTACCGCCTTTAAAAGGCGTAACAATCGCCATTATTGCGCCGCCAAACATTGCAGCCTCCTTTCTACCCTCTCAGGGTTTCGTCCCAGAGTTCGGCTTCGTAAACAACCTTTGCGTCGCCTTCCAGGTAAACGTCTGAGAAGTTTGTTCCACCTTCTTGTGAAATTTTCTCAAAGTAAATAACCAGCGTTTCCCCGCTCCTGGTCGCGCACCTCGACCGGAGAAGCCGACGAAATTCTTTGCCGCGGCGACCAGGGCGGCAGCTATGGAACCGGTGCCGCACGCCAGGGTTTCGGCTTCGACGCCGCGTTCGTAGGTCCTGATGGAAATGTCGTGGGGGCCGCTGAACAAAAACGAAGTCGGCGTTGGAACCTGCCGGCTGAAATCGCTGGTGAAAGCGTATGCAGCGTCCCCGGTCAAAGACGTCCAGCTCTTCGAGTTGCGCCTCGGAGTCGGCGAAAAAGACTGCGTGCGGGACCCCGGTATTGATGAAATCGAGGTGGAAAAGACAATCATCGAGTTCGACCGGGATGTCGATTTCCAGGCTGTGAGGCCGGGTCATACGGACTTTGGCGCGTTCGCCCGATAGACTTGTGCTTCGATAAGGCCGGCAAGCGTTCTGAAACAGAATGCTGCTCCTTGTCTACTATGCCCTTGAGCAATGCGAACCGGGCCGCGCAGCGCGCTCCGTTTCCGCACATCTCCGCTTCGCTGCCGTCGGCATTGAAGAACTGCCACCTGAAATCGGCCTCGATGTCATTTTCTATAAGAATCAGGCCGTCAGCCCCCACGGACATCTTTCTGCGGCAGGCAAGCCGGGCCAGCTCGCGCCCGCGCTCCTTCGCCAGCTTCAATGCCCGATTGTCTATTATTATGAAATCGTTGCCGCTGCCGGTCATTTTCGTGAAGCGGATTCGATCCTGGGTTTCGGACAATTCCGACTCCTGTGTAACGCAGTGAGCGGCGAGCGGGGATAATTTCACTAGCCACTAGTCACTGGTCCCATCTAACCGGCAAGAAAATCCGGAATGATTTCGGGCCGCACCAGGTCTTCCCAGGTTTCCCTTTGTCTTATCACGAAATATTGCCCGCCCTTTACGAGCACTTCCGGGGCGCGCGGGCGCGAGTTGTAATTGGAGGACATACTGAACCCGTATGCCCCGGCGCTCATCACGGCAAGATAATCGCCCCGCGCCGGCATGGGCAGGCCGCGGTCCTTGGCCAGAAAGTCGCCGGACTCGCAGATCGGACCCACCACGTCGACGATTTCCGTTTCCTTCAGGCTTCTCACGACCGGCTGGATATAGTGATAAGACCCGTAGAGGCTTGGGCGGACCAGATCGTTCATGGCCCCGTCGGTTATGACGAAATTCTTCGCCTGGGTCCGCTTTGTATAGAGCACCTTGGTCACAAGAACGCCGGCATTTCCCACGATAACCCGGCCCGGCTCAAAAATCAGCGTGCAGTCGATATTTTCCAGCTCTCGCAGAATGGCCCTTGCATATTCATGCGGCTGCGGGGGCGCTTCCTGGTCGTAGACTATGCCGAGCCCGCCGCCCAGATCGAGATAGCGGATATGGCGCCCCTTCCTGCCGCAGCCGGTCTATAAGAGAGCGAAGCCGTTTCAGCGCATCGACGAAGGGTGTGACATCGGTAAGCTGGCTGCCGATATGGCAATCCAGCCCGACGATCTCGATATTCTTGAGGCTTTTTGCCTTCTCGTAGGCCCGCAGAGCGCTGTCGATCGAGATCCCGAATTTATTCTTCTTCATGCCGGTCGAAATGTAGGGGTGCGTATTCGGGTCGATATCGGGATTGACCCGCAGGGAAATCGGAGGCCCTCGTGCTCATTGCTTCGGCCCGGCGGTTGATCTGCTCGAGTTCCTGGGTAGATTCGATATTGAACATCAGGATTTTTTCGCGAAGCGCGAAATCGATTTCTTCAACCGTTTTGCCCACCCCGGAATAGACGATGCGCTCCGGTGGAATTGCGGCCTTGCGTGCGCGGTAGAGTTCGCCGCCCGATACGATGTCCACTCCGCCGCCCATCGAGCCGAACAGTTTCAAAATCGCGATATTGGAGTTGGCTTTTACCGAGTAACAGGTAAGGTGCGCAACATCTGTGAAAGCGGAGTCGAAAATCGTGAAATGGTGGCTGAGCGTAGCAAGGCTGTATATATAGCACGGAGTCCCGATTTTTTCGGCGATAAGCCGGACCGGGACGTCTTCGCAATAGAGTTCGTCTCCTTTATATTGAAAATGATGCATTGAAAATCCTCGTCCACCGGATTAGATTCAGTCAGGTCTCGGAATTCTCGCCTATCGTCAGCAGGTTTCTCACCTCGGTCCACTTGGAGAGCAGGCCCTTCTTTATGGTCCGCCTGGGCGCTTACAGCCGATACGGCGTAAGAGTAAGTCGCACCCTTCTTGGCGCCATGGTCCACAAAAGGCGGGTGCTGCACCGGACTTGCAGTCAGGCGGATAATTTCTTTTCCTTCCCTGCGATATACGTGATAGCCGCCGTTTTTCCCGTCGCTCTCTGTCCAGTGTATCTCAAGGGCCCCATGCGCCGGAGTTATCCAGACCCTTGTCGGGAGGAGGAGGCGGCACAGATTCGGGCCCTTTGGCCAGGATCGTGGAAGAGGGCTCCCCGCAAATGGAGACCTCATCCATAAACAGGACCGGAACAACCCGATAGCTGTAGCTCTGCTCGGCGGCAATCGCCTGGTCGTAATAGGCATTGCCTTTCACAGGAGATGGGGAGGCCTTTTCCCAGCCCTTTTCACCGGAAAGCCTTTCGACGCGGAAAGACACAGCTCGCCGCATCGATATTATTTGCCTTCGAGGTCCTTTAAAACCGGTTTCCACTGAATCAGAATCCCCTGCGGCTGAGTGGCCGCCGTAACGTCTACAGGGGCCGCCGGTCCGGGGTAGACTTTGGCTATCGCGGGGTTGGAAAGGCTCAAAGAATTGCCTTTTTCGTCCATTACAGCTACCTGGTAGCGAAATGCCCGGCGATAGGAAATCTTGGTGTCAACCCACCGTAAGCTTGCCGTCGCCGCCCGGTTTTGCGGAAGCCGCATCTATGCTCTGGACCTGCTGCTGGTCCGGGAGAGGGGCATTCAAGGCAATTGCGGTTTTCCCATTTCAGCTCGGACCTCATTATGGAGTAGCCAATCTTTTTGTCCGCTTCTGCAGCGAGGCAGGGTCCACGAAAGCTCGACCGATCCAGGCATAACCTGAGCCTCGAGGTCCTTCACCTGCGGCGGGGGCGCCTCTCCCTTAGGTTTTGGAAACATTTTCTTGCCACAGCCTGAAATTATAACGCTCAAAACACAAATAAAAATGATTCCCAGGCACTTATATTCTGCCGAATCAGGCAGGATTCGCATAGGCCCCCTATTTTTCCGGTTTCGGGTTTTCTTTGAGTTATTTGCAGGCTTCCAGGTCTGCCCGCGCCCGGGCAATGGCTTCTTTCACCCGTGAGGTGGCGGTGCCTCCAATCGATATTCTCCGGTCGATTACGCTCGAAATCTCGAGGTATGGAAAAACGTCCTCATCGAAAGCCTTGTGAAAAGTCTTGAACTCGTCAAGCGAGCAGTCGCTCCAGCTCTTTGCCGTTCCGAATGCAGTATTGAACGACCTGGCCGACGACATGATGCGCTTTGCGGAAAGGAACACCATGTCTGACCAGGTAATCGGCCAGATCGGTGGCCAGCGTAAAGTTATGCCCGGCCATACGGGCCATTCTCTCCCGATTGATCCGGATTTCCGGCAGCATTTTGCTCAGCAGGCGCAGGGTGGCAAGCACCGTGTCCACGGTATCGAAAACCGGTTCCTTGTCTTCCTGCAGATCGCGGTTATAGGCCAGGGGCAGCCCCTTGGTCATAGTCAGAAGCGCAATCAGGTTTCCGTACACCCGGCCGGTTTTGCCGCGCATAAGCTCGGGCACGTCCGGGTTTTTCTTCTGAGGCATGATGCTGGAACCGGTGCAGAATGCGTCACTTATCTCGATGAAGGCGAATTCCGGGCTTGACCAGATGATAAGCTCTTCGGCCATGCGGCTCACATGCATCATTAGAATAGCCGAAGCCGAGCAGAATTCTATCAGGTAATCGCGGTCGCTGACCGCATCCATGGAGTTGGCCACAACCCTGGAAAAACCAAGCTGACGGGCCGTCCATTCCATGTCGGTGGGAAAAGTCGTGCCCGCAAGCGCCGCGCTTCCCAACGGCATCACGTCGGTGCGGGTGAGACAGTCGCTGAATCTTGCGCAGTCGCGGCCAAACATCTCGTAGTAGGCCATCAGATGATGCGAAAAAAGAATCGGCTGCGCGTGCTGGAGGTGAGTAAATCCCGGCATGATTACGTCGAGGTGCTTTTCGGCCATTGCGACCAGGGTCGATTGCACTTCACGCACAAGGCCCAATATGCTGGAAAGCACATCGCGCATGAAGAGCCGCATATCAAGAGCAACCTGGTCGTTTCGGCTCCTGGCCGTGTGGAGTTTGCCGCCGGTCTCTCCTATCCGCGCGGTAAGCTCGTTTTCGATCGCCATGTGGATGTCCTCCTGGGAGGAATCCAGGGCAATCTGGCCCCGCTCGATGTCGCGAAGTATTTCGCCCAGCGTCTGCACTATGCGGGAGGCCTCCTCGTGCGAAATTATGCCGCACTCGGCCAGCATGCGGCAATGCGCGATGCTCCCCTCGATATCGTACCGGTAGAGCCGGCTGTCAAAATGGATGGAAGCGGTGTATTCTTCCACCAGCTTGTCTGTGGGCTGGTCAAAGCGTCCCTGCCAGAGCTTTTCGGCCATGCTGACTCCTTATTCCGGCATAGGTCTATAAGTCTTATGCGACTATATTTCTCATTGACTCAGAGGCTGTTGAAGGCTTTTCTTCACCAGCGTTTCGATCCGCAGCCTCAGTCCGAGCAGCCGGATGAAGCCGCTCGCCTCATCCTGCCGGTAAACGTCGTCTTCTTCGAAGGTGGCAAAGCTGGGCTGGTAGAGAGAGCGCTCCGACTTGCGCCCGATCACCTGGCAGTTTCCCTTGTAGAGCTTAAGACGCGCGGTGCCCCAGACATTTTCCTGCGCGAGGTCCATCATATTCTGGAGATAGCGCATCTCGGGCGAATACCAGAACCCGTTGTAGATCATGCGCGAGTATTCCGGAACAAGGCCGTCGCGCAGGTGCATGACTTCTCTGTCCATGGTTATGGATTCGACCGCCCTGTGGGCGATGCGCATGATGGTGCCGCCCGGGGTTTCGTAAACGCCTCGCGATTTCATCCCGACGAACCGGTTTTCCACCAGGTCCACCCGGCCGATCCCGTGCTTTCCACCGATCTTGTTGAGGTGCTGGAGGAGGCGGGCCGGGCTCATACGCTCGCCGTCAACGGCTACCGGGTCTCCTTTTTCGTAGTCGATTTCGATAATTTCAGGCTCATCGGGAGCATCTTCCGGATTTGCGGTCATGACGAACATCTCCGGGTCGGGCTCGACCCACGGGTCTTCGAGAATGCCGCCCTCGTAGCTTATATGCAGCATGTTGCGGTCGCAGCTATAGGGCTTGGCCTTCGTAACCGGAACCGGTATGCCGTGTTTTTGCGCAAACGCAATGAGGTCGCTTCGCGACTTCATGTCCCATTCCCGCCAGGGCGCGATCACCTTTATGTCGGGCTTGAGCGCCATGTAAGCCAGCTCGAACCGCACCTGGTCGTTTCCCTTGCCGGTGGCGCCATGGCTTACCGCGTCGGCCCCTTCCTCTTCGGCTATCCTGATCTGCTGCTTGGCGATCAGCGGGCGCGCAATCGATGTGCCGAGCAGGTACTGGCCTTCGTAGATGGCGTTGGCGCGAAATGCCGGAAAAACGAACTCGCCTGCGAACTCTTCCCTCAAATCTTCGATGCGCGCCTTGACCGCGCCGGTCGCGAGGGCTTTTTTCTCGATCCCGTCCAGTTCCTCATCCTGGCCCAGGTCGGCGGAGAAGGCGACAACTTCGCATCTATATGTCTCGATGAGCCATTTCAGAATGATCGAGGTATCAAGTCCGCCCGAATAGGCGAGAATAACCTTTTTGACACCCATTATCAAAATACTCCGTTTCTAAAGCCACTGAAAAAAGCGATTCGGCTTGACAAAACCGTCACCCATTCCCCGCGCAGTCTCTACGGCGGCAGTCTCAGCTCAGATCTTTCGGCTTCCGATCATCCAGTCAAGGAGCGCCATTTGCAGGTGAAGCCGGTTTTCAGCCTGATCGAAAACCGGGGCCCGCCGGCTTTCGAGCACCTCTTCGGTGATCTCCTCTCCCCGGTGAGCGGGCAGGCAGTGGAGCACTATCGCATGCGGAGGCGCACATGCCAGAAGTTGCGAATTTATCTGGTAATCGCTGAAAGGCTTCCATTCGCTTCTGCGCCTCACGCTCCTGTCCCATGCTCGCCCAGACGTCGGTATAGAGCACATCGGCGTCCGATACGGCTTCGCTTGGATCGGAAATCAGCTTGATCTTTCCTTTTGCCTGGCGCGCCGCCCAGTCGAGCAGCTCTCCTGTTGCGGTTCGTATCCGGGCGGGCAGGCGAGATTGAGCGAAAATCCAAGGCGCCCGGCCGCATTTATCCACGAATTTGCGACGTTGTTTCCGTCCCCGATCCAGGCGACCGTGAGATTTTCGAGCGAGCCGCGCTTTTCCCGGATGGTCAGGAGATCGGCCAGCACCTGGCAGGGATGGGAGTGGTCCGTCAAAGCGTTTATCACCGGAATGGAGGCAAACTTCGCCAGTTCCTCAACGTCGCTGTGAGCAAAAGTCCTCATGACTATTGCGTCGATATATCGCTCCAGAACGCGCGCCATGTCGGCAAGAGGCTCCTGCCGGGAAATCTGCGTATCCTGGGCGGTCATGAACATGGGCTGCCCTCCCAGCCGGTAGATGGCGGCCTCGAAGGAAACCCGCGTTCTGGTCGAGGGTTTCAGAAAAATGAGGCCCACGATTTTTCCGGCAAGCGACTTGGGCAGGGTCCCCGCGGCAAGCTCCGCCTTCATCTTTTCGGCTTTGGCGATCAGGCCGAGAATTTCTTCGGGCGGAAAGGTCCCGGATCGAGAGCAGGTCGCGCTTCATAGGGCTTCCTCTTTAAAGACGCCCTCCAGGATGCCGATCATCTCGTCGACTTCGGAGCGGCCGGCGATAAGGGGCGGAACGAACCTCAAAACGGTATCGTGCGTGCAATTTATTATGGCGCCTCTCTCCAGGCATTTGGAAACGAATTTCGCGCCCGGGACAGCCAGCTCCAGACCCACCATGAGACCGCGCCCGCGAACGTCTTTGATGAACGAATAGCGCTCTTTGAGCTCCTGGAGCCTTGAGATGAAATAGGCCCCGGTCTCGCGCACCTTGCCCAGGAAAGCCGGTTCGGAAATGATCCTCAAGGTCGCCAGGGCCGCCGAGGCGACCAGGGGGCCCCCGCCGAAGGTGGAAGCATGGCTGCCCGGGGTAAAAGCCCGCGCCACTTCATCGGCGGCCAGCATTGCCCCCATTGGCAACCCGTTTGCCAGCGCCTTCGCCAGGGTCATTATATCAGGGGTTACATCCTCCTGCTCGTAGGCAAAAAGTGATCCCGTTCTTCCCAGTCCGGACTGGACCTCATCAAAGATGAGCAGGAGCTTCCTTTCTTTGCACAGCGCCTTAAGGTCCCTCAAGTAGCCGGGCGCCGGGAAATTGAGCCCGCCTTCTCCCTGGACCGGTTCGACCATTACCGCGCAGGTCTTGTCCGTAATGGCCGCTTCAACAGCCGAAATGGAGTTGAAATCGACAAAGACAAAACCTTCCACCAGCGGCTCGAAACCTTGATGGACCTTGCTTTGACCGGTTGCCGAAAGAGTGGCCATGGTCCGGCCGTGGAAGGAATCCTTCATCGAGATGATGTGGAACCTGCCGGGGCCGAAGGTGTCACTGCTGTACTTTCTGGCGAGCTTTATCGCCGCTTCGTTGGCTTCGGCGCCGGAGTTGGAAAAAAATACCTTATCCGCAAATGAAAGTCGTGTCAATTCCGCCGCCAGCTCAACCTGCGGATATGTATAAAAAAGGTTGGAAACATGAATCAGTTTTCGCGCCGCCTCGCTGATTGCCAGGGCCACTTCCGGGTGGCAGTGCCCGAGGCCGCACACGGCAATGCCGGCAAGGAAATCGAGATATTCTTTTCCGGCGTCATCCCAGAGCCTGCACCCCGCCCCCCTGACAAAAGCGACCGGAAACCTGGCGTATGTGCCGAATATGTGCTTGCCGCACTCCTGCTGTATTCCTTCGATAGGTGCGTTCATTTCGCTCGCTCGCTGTTCCTCAGAATCTCGGTCCCGATCCCCGCGTCGGTGAATATCTCCAGCAAAATGGCGTGGGGAAGGCGGCCGTCAACTATGTGGACCTTTGCGGCCCCGGCCTCCAGTGCGTCGATTGCGCATTGGACCTTCGGGATCATTCCGCCCCGCAGCGTCTGGTCGCGCATGGCCGCTTCGGCTTCGCCGACCGTCATGCTCGATATAAGCTCTCCCTCCCCGTCGAGCACTCCGGGCACATCGGTCATGAGCAAAAGCTTGTCGGCCTTGAGAGCGCCCGCAATCGCCCCGGCCACAAGATCTGCGTTTATGTTGTAGGTTTCCCCGTTCTCACCCACCCCGACCGGCGCGATCACCGGGATTATATCGCTTTGCGAAAGGGTTTGCAGTATCTCCAGGTTTATCCGCGCCACCTCGCCGACCAGTCCTATGTCAATTATCTCGGTAGGCCTGTCCTCCGCGTCGTCTCGAACGATCTGGAGCTTTCGGGCCTCGATGAGTTGGCCGTCCTTGCCGCTCAACCCTACCGCGCGTCCTCCGTGCCTGTTTATAAGGGCCACTATCTCTTTGTTGACCTTTCCGGCGAGCACCATTTCCACGATCTCCATGGTGTCGGCGTCGGTTATGCGCATTCCTTCGTAAAAATCCGATTTCTTCCCGATCCGCCGCAGCATCTCGCCTATCTGAGGCCCGCCGCCATGGACCACCACCGGATTTATCCCGATGTACTTCATCAGGACGACGTCCTTTGCGAAGCTCTCCTTGAGCTCTTCGGCCACCATCGCGTGACCGCCGTATTTTATGACGATCGTCTTCTGATAAAACCGGCGAATATAGGGAAGGGCCTCAACCAGTATATTGGCTTTTTCGATCATGGCAATCCTGCCGCAAATAGAAATAAAAATCCTCCCTTTCCGCCTAAACGGGAGGATTGGCGAAAAAATAAGTTGTTTGCTCCAATGAATTTAAAGGATTGTCCCGGGCGTTTCAAATAAAATATGCAGAAGGCGGCGGAGCAGGATACTTTAACTGAGATTGACGGTTTATTACACAAGCCACCGTCAGGTCCCTTCATGGTCTCCTGCGGCCCATGCGATACAATTGTCGCCCGTATTTTCGGAACTGCTAACCTTGAAAGGAGAATTGGCCAGTTTGGGAAATGCCTTCTTGAAGAGTTCTTCGCGACCCATTAGCCCAAACTGCCCTTTTGGTATCCCCAATGAATCCAGGCTTGGGCTTGCTTCTTAATATGCCCGGCGTCCTCCAGGGACGTGGGGTCAATACCCGTGATAGCCTCGAGCGCCCAAAACCAGTGATGAGGTTGCTCTTGCAGTTCTCTGAGAATGAATGGAACAGCCCCCCCATCCCTGCCAATGATCCTTTGATAGGAGGCGGGCAATACCATATCCAGTGTTGAAGGGGCGAAAGCGGCCTCGTCCTTCCATTCCCCGGCTAATCTATTGAAACGGGTTTGAAGGGAGTCACTTCTGATTTTGCATCTGGCCAAATGCTTTTGGTTCTGATCGGACAACCCCTTCTAAAAAGCTCGGACTTCATCGAACAAAAGCTTCCTGGCGGAGCTATTCAGGACCAGAGGGGCGAAGCTCACATATGATTCGGCAACGGAAAGAATTGCGGAGTCTCATTACTCAAGGATCAGGAGAGGAACATTGAGTTTTTGTATCGGTCATTTTTTACAATATCGACAGGATCAAGGTCCAAAGGCCAATCTTCATGATCTCATCCCGTTTTGCGAGAATGGGTACGTTGCTAGGCAAATTGTCCACGATTATCTTTTCGATATTGGTAATAGCTTTGTTTCGAGCCGGCCGGTTTTGAGGTGGTGGCCACCGCAGGTAGCAGGTGATTTTCGTTTACTGGAATGATGTCCATTGTCCGGGGCGATGAAGATACAGCATTTATGGCATCCCGGTCTTAAGGAGGATTAGATAATGTTTTTATTCAAAAAAAGCAGGGAAAGGCCTCGCGTGTTCTTTTTGGGGTTAGCAACTGGTCTGATAGCTTCTTTGGCATCGATTTGGTGTTGTGACAGTGCATCGGCAAGAATTGGGGGAATCTCCAGCCGAACGATATGGCCAAGTGATGTGCACAAAAAAACCCAGTACACCTACAAGTCCCCTGAGGGTGCGGTCAAGGCCCTGATTGAGGCCATGAGTGCGAATGACGAGAAGAAGCTGTTGGCCATCCTCGGACCTAAAGGGAAAAAACTCATCTTCTCGGGCGACGAAGTTGACCAAAGAGCCGCTCGCGAAGGTTTTGTCCAAGCTTATCAGGAAAAGAACCGGATAATAAAGGTCAGCAGCAAAAGGGCGGTTCTCGAAATAGGGAATGAAGACCGGCCTTTTCCTATTCCAATTGAAAAGGTTGGAAAGCATTGGCACTTTTCTGCAAAGCAAGGCAAGGTTGAGCTTTTGAAACCGCCGGATCAGCAAAAATGAGTTTGGCGCCATTCAGAGGTATTGAAAACGAGCGTCTTGTTGTGCCCGTCTCCTTCGATACCTCACCATGAACGGGCGAAATACCCCATACTTCCGAAACACCTGAAACTCATTACCGCACTCCACACACTTCTTCTCGTAAATCTTAACCGTCGAGAGTCCCAGGATCCTGCCCTGAAAAGCTCGGGGAGCTTTGCCCCCCAAACCCTCATCGCCGCTGCGCGGCTCATATGGCGCTGCGGCCGCCGCCCAGCAGGTGCTGGGCAACCGCCGCCAGCGCCGAGCGCTTGGCCTCGCGCGTCTGCGCGCGCGGCCAAATCTTGCGGGGTGCGGGGAAGACTTCCCCGCTCTTTTCGATTACTTCAATCTTGAACGCAACTCGGTATCAATCGCTCGATCCAAGCTTCGCGATCTCGCTCTCGGCCAGGGCGACCGGCGCCTTTCGGTCCTCGAGCATGGAGGCGTAGAAAAGAACTTTTGCACAGTGCTCGAGTTTTTCCATGCGCATGCAGGCTTCCATCAGGCTCCTACCGAAAGTCAGCGCCCCGTGCCTCCTGAGAAGTATCGCCCGGCTGTCCGGGATATAAGGCTCGATTGACCTCGGGACTTCATCGGTCGCCGGAGTTGCGTAGGGCGCAACGGGAACTTTGCCCAGCATGAACCAGACCTCGGGCAGGACTTTCGTATTGAACGGAAACCCGGCCAGTGTGAATGCGGTCGCCACAACCGGGTGCGCGTGCACGACCGCAGAAACATCCGGCCTCATGCGGTAGACCTGGACGTGCATTAGAATTTCGTTCGACGGTCTCATCGGCCCTTCTAGAAGATCCCCCTGCATGGAGGTCTTTGCGATCTCTTCAGGCTCGATGTCCCCCTTGGAGACGCCCCTCGGGGTTATCAGCATGCAGTCCGGACCGGCCCTGCAACTGATATTGCCATCGCTTGCCGCAATCAGCCCCTTGCTCTCCAGCTTGCGGCAGACTTTGAGCATCTCCAGGCGCAAACTCTGTTCTTGACTATCCATCCTGCTCCCCCCAGAATCTCGAAGACTGACATGGTGAGGCGGAAACGCCGGGACAAAACCAATTCTTCTTGACCACGCCGGTCTTTCCAGCCGCCAAAGATTCGGACATCTACGGTGCTGTGCAAACGGCGAACGTTCGATATCCTCTTGAACCCGGTTCACCGTCGATGCATACTATACTTTAGAGCCCGTGCATGCGCCAGACCGAATAGATATCCAAAGGAGAAGTGAATATGATCAGGTGGTTCAAACGAAAAGGGAAAGAAGATCGCGGCCGGGGAAAGGAGGATTTACCGGAAACGGAGACCGGAGAAAAAGCGGGTATCGGGCAGGAGGTCTTACCCGGAGAGACCCCGGTCCCGCAGGATGAGGCCGGGGAGCAAAGCATCGAGGAACCGGAACCCGAAAAGGCGCCCTCCGCCGAGGGACGCATCCAGGATAACTCATTATCGGGCGAACAGGCGCCTGCTGAGCTTGCCACGGGCCTGGCGAATGGACTGGCTTTCGAGATTGAAGCTGTGGCCTTGCCGCCGCCGAAGGCAGCGGCGATCCTGGCTGGCGGTCCCACCGCCTTGGATGAAGAAGTGGAGACCTCGGAGGTGGAGGAGGGCGCCCCGAAAGAGCGGTTCTTCAGGCGCCTTCGCCGCCGGCTCAAGGGAACGAGGGAAAAATTCGTCCATCGCATAGATCGGCTGGTTCTCGGCAAAAAGGTCATAGATGAGGAACTGCTCGATGAACTCGAAGAAATTCTAATTACCTCCGACCTGGGGGTGAAAACCACCGGGATGCTGCTCGGCAAAGTCGCCGGCAAGGTGAAGCGAAAGGAGTTGAGCGACCCCGCCCGGCTTCGCGAGCAGATACGTGAGGAAATCAGGTCCGTTTTGAGCGTTGAAGCCCCCGTGCTCGACTACCGCGCGCACAAACCGTTCGTCGTCATGATCGTGGGAGTAAACGGGACCGGCAAGACAACGACCACCGCAAAACTGGCCAACCAGTTGAAACAGCAGGGGTTGAAGCCGATGCTCGCCGCATGCGACACCTTCCGGGCCGCCGCAGTCGAGCAACTCTCAGTCTGGGGCGAACGCGCCGGGGTCCCCGTGGTGAAGCAGAAAACCGGATCGGACCCCTCCGCCGTGGCCTTTGACGCGCTCGATGCGGCGGTTGCGCGCGGCGCCGACGTCATTTTGATGGACACCGCAGGCCGCATGCACACCAAGGTCAATCTCATGGAGGAACTGAAAAAAATCCACCGTGTCGTCAGCAGAAAGCTACCGGAGGCCCCCCACGAGGTGTTCCTGGTCCTCGACGCCTCAACGGGCCAGAACGCACTCTCGCAGGCAATGCTCTTCAAGCGGGACATAGGCCTGACTGGGCTGATCCTGACCAAGCTTGACGGCACTGCAAAGGGCGGGATTATCGCCGCCATTTGCGATGAGCTTAAGACGCCGGTCCGCTATATCGGGATCGGAGAGGGCATTGACGACCTGCGCCCGTTCGACGCCGAGGAGTTTACGAATGCTTTGTTTTGATCCGGGGCAAGATATGATGCCTGGTCCGACCGTAAGTCGATGATTTAATTTCCTGATCGTGGCGCAACAAATTCACCGTGGCCCGATGGCCGTTTCCTTTGACTTGAACAGGGAGCAATGGTAACTTCCCACACTGGTTCGCTCAGGATTTTGGGGGTTGTAGATTTGTCCGGTTGGCGCTTCATAGACAGAAGAGGAGAAACAGGCATGAAGAAATCGAATATTGCCATGATTATTTGTTTACTGGTCGCAGGTTTGTTTATCTTATCCGCAAGCATTGAGTCTTTGGCTCTAGAGAAGCTGCCTTGGGACGCAACCGTCGAACTCTCAACGGGTTCGGTAGCGGCGGGCGTCGGATTGAGCTGGGGAGGCGGGACCCTCACAATGAATGGAAAGCAGTACAGGTTCAAAATTGACGGACTCAACATCGGAAGCGTGGGCATTCAGAATGCGGCGGCCCGGGGCAAGGTTTACAACCTGAAAAATGTGGCGGACTTCAGCGGCAACTACGCTGCGGTGGCTGCCGGCGTGACGGTTGGAGGCGGTGGAGACGCCAAGACGATGAGAAATGAGAAGGGGGTCATTATGGACCTCATCTCGACTAATCAGGGCGTTGATTTTACGTTTGGACCCCAGGGCGTAAAGATCACCCTCCAATAAGAGCGCCCCTGTGTAGAACCGGCGCCGCTTTTTGGCCCGAATCCCCGAAATGAAAGTTAATGAAAGTTAAGGGGTCAGCCCTTGTAGGCTGACCCCTGCTATCACTCTGACGGTCTCCATTTTCAAGGGCCGCCCCTGACATCGCTGCAACTGTAAGAGTCAAAACCAACTCGACGCTTCCTTGTTGAATTCTCATCCTCTCGGCTTTGCAACAGGCTTTATGATCTTAATGTGTGAATTTTGTATGGTTTTACAGGTGTTGGGGTTCTTGCGGAGGTCTTATGCCGATTTGCGTTCAAGTCATGGCCTCCTCGCAGCAGTAGGAGCGGGCCGTCCCTGAGATCGCCTCATCGTAGCAGGAACGGGACATGCCCGCGATGGCCTACCGGATTCATGGCGCTTACGCTTGATGCATTGTTCCACTTAAAGTTTAGGGTGCGGCGGGCGGCGCCTGCTCTTTGAAATCCGTCCAATCGTGATCGACTCAATTCCAATCGGCTAAAGGAGGAATCTCATGAACAATGCTCTTCCCTTCTCTGTTGACGCTCTTCTGCCAAAGGACATGGCTGTAAGGGCGGAAAATGCCGGAATCGCGAAAGCCGGTCTTGGTAAATACAGAATGTTCGCGCTGGCGGTTCTTGCCGGCGCCTTTATAGCCATGGGGGCAAATTACGCAACCACCGTCTGGGCTGGATTGGCGGGAGCGGGTGTCTCTTATGGGATACAGAGGCTCCTGGGAGGCCTGGTTTTCGCCACCGGCCTTATCATGGTGATCATAGGCGGCTCGGAGCTTTTTACAGGCAATTGCCTCATCCCCATGGCCTGGGCGAACAACAAAGTGTCTACGGCGTCAATGCTGCGAAACTGGACGATAGTCTATGCCGGAAATTTCGTCGGTTCCGTTTTGACGGCATTCATTGTCTTTCTCAGCGGACAGCACAAATTCGGGGGCGGCTCGGTCGGGTTGAGCGCGCTAAGTATCGGAGTAGCCAAGACAAGTCTCGATTTCATACCCTGTATCGCTCTGGGCATCTTTTGCAATGCTCTGGTCTGCATGGCGGTTTGGATGTGTTTTGGCGCCCGCACTAATGCTGACAAGGTGCTGGTGATCCTTCCGCCAATCTCGGCATTCGTTGCGTGCGGCTTCGAGCACTGCGTGGCCAACATGTATTTCATACCGGTCGGCCCTTTTCATAAAAGACCTCGATCCGGCATATTTCGCTACCGTGGCCGAAAAACTGAAGGATGGCGGTCAAATACTTACCTGGAGCAATTTTATCGTCCGAAACCTGCTGCCTGCCACTATCGGAAATATCATAGGGGGCGGGCTCATGGTCGGCCTGATGTACTGGTTCATCTACCTTCGGCCGAGCTGGTCCGGCAAGGGCGCCCTGTTCGACGACGTCGAGACCGACCGGGTTACAAAGTGAGGAGCACCGAGAGTTGCGCTCAACTACCACTCATGAGTCAGATTCGGCTCCCCCCATCCTTTGCTCACTACAAAATCCACAAAGCTGCGAACGTCTTTGCCGGCAGTAGCGGCGGTATAGAGATAGTATGGACGTCTGAGCGGATAGGTTCCATCCCCGATCGTCGCCCTCGATGCGCTAACGGGCGGCGAATGTTCATCTTTTCTGATCTGTAGGCTCTTGGTCCTGGCCGCGGCGCCGGGGAACGGGTCCCGCATTCTGACGTAAGCCGCAGAGCCTGCTGTTTCTGCAACCTTTTCAATTATCGCCGGGAAGTCCGGCAGCGCAATTGCGCTTTTGGCGATTGGGAACTCCGCCGAGGATGTCGTTTTCCACAAACAATAACGTGCCGGGGTGCTTCGCGCCCGATTTGAAAACTGTAATGGCTTGATCTTTCCCGTTGATATCCTTCCAATTGACGATCTCGCCGGTGAATATCTTTCTTACCTGGTCTATCGAGAGTTCATTTACGGGGTTCTGCTTATCGGTTATGATAATTATTCCGCCGTATCCTACCAAATGTTCGTCGATTTGAAGCCCCTTGACCTTTGCCGCCTCGCTTTCCTGAGCGGTGATTTTACGTGAGGCCATCGCTACATCGGCATCACCTGCGATGAGCTCTTTCATCCCTTCATCGACCAGTGAATTGCCGGATACGGCTATATCAACCTGAGGATGATCTTTCATGTAGAGCAGTGCAAGACTGCGAACTCGGCCCCACATGGAATCGGCGCCTTTCACCTTGATGGACGCCTTTGTCTGAGCGGTCGAGGGCAGGCCGCATCCAATGGAAAATGCCGCCACAGTGATGGCGATTATCAGTATCCTCTTCACTTGCTCTCCTTTTGCTTAAGGTGTGCTGATGATTTGATGGACACGAGCTAAACCGCCATCAACATACACCAATGCAGCTTCACCGTAAATATGATCGATGTAGCCCTTGGGATCATCGTGAATGCGCTTAACGGCCTCTTCGATAAGCTCGGAGCGGCCTTTCTCTATTTGGTGAGCGGAGACTCCCCGACAGGGCCTTTTACAGACCTCATCTTCATAGCCAATGTGTTTTCTCTATGGTTAAGGGAGGTCGGGCATTCTTCGCATCAGCCCACGCCTATTTTGTAAGAAAAAACTCTCTTGCAAGATCTTCCCATCCTTCGGGATCGACCGCTTTGGCGATGCCCATGGCGGGCTCACCACGGTCAGAGTACATCGGGACAGCGGGTTGAGAGGTCACCCGGGTGACCAGAGTTTGCCGAATGTTTTCGAACCATTCCCCGACCATGACGCATGGAATCATGTTTTTCATATTGGAAGTCAGGTTGCTGCTCTTCACTTTGAACATCCAGCCGTTCCCGTAAGGGTCTTCAAAAGCGGCGCCGGGGGAGTTCGCCACCGTATCGTTGACCGCCACAACCTCGCCTTCTACGGGCGACAGCATGTGAATCACCTGGGAATTGGTCTTGAACCACCAACCTAAAGACCCCTGCCTCACTCGGGAACCCAATTTGGGCAACCAAATCGAATCCGCCGAACCGAGAAGTTTTGCGGCGAAATCGTCCATGCCTACCGCGACGATATCCAAACCCTCCAACCTCGCCCAGGCATGACCGCTATGAAACATGACATCTGCGGGGGCAAGGAAGCCGGGGATATGTGCAGAAAAAGTCCTGACCACATCCCTGACTGCTTCCAATTCGACTCTTGGATGGTTCAACAAACGCCAAAACGCAATAAATCCGAATAGACCGAGCAGCGCAATAATGTACTCAGCCTGCTTTGTCTCTACCATATGCGCTAAGATGTTCATGTCGTCCTGGCCATTCTATTGCTTAAGTTTATGATTGAAGAATTTCTTATATTCTTATTGCAAACCCTTACCGCAAACTTTATGCCATTATGAGGAACCAAGAGCAGATGGACAAAATATATTGACTTATCCAATGGTTAAGGCAAACCGGACAATCGTGTGGCGAGCTGTTGCCTGGCCTTGATTGAGCAAGGTGTGGAAATTATAGACATAACAGGGATAATATCTGTCGAAAACTCATTGGAATACTGCTGAAATTTGCGACAGGCCGCCATGGATAGCCCCGGGATTCAAACTGCAGAACCTTTGACCTCTGGCAGTTTGAGCGAAAGAACAGAGGGCGCTGGTTGGCTGTAATCCTTTAACGGCCGCAAGGCGAAGATTTGCTCCCGGATCGAATTCTTCCATATAGCCGGATTATTCGCTCTCGCGCCTCAGCCAGTTTTGCCTCGCAGCCGGGGTGTCCCCTCGCGGCAAGAAATAGAAGGCTCTGCTTATACATTGTTTCATAGACGTCGTCGCTCTCTCGAAGCTTGTCCGCGTCTTCAATGAGCTGCTCGCAGCACCTTAGGGTTTTTGCGTTCGAGGATTTGGAGGGGACTGCAATTTTCAAACGAGCCGCCCGGTGATTTTGCTTCATGAGCACACCTCGATGCCAGATCCACTGGAGTAAAGAGAGAAAGAAATCGTTTCCAGATCACAGGCGCACTACCGCTTTCATCTTAAGGCCTTTGGCCACCAGGAAAAAGTGGGGTGTTTACGGTATTTTCAGGGACAAAGGAGAGTAGTTCCTAATGGGAATGGGGTCTATCGCAGTAGAAAGCAAAGACGTATACGTTTGCAGTCGTCCCCATCTCAAAAAAGCTATGCGATGAGGACTCGTCTTTTAGCGGAAATAATGCGAAGTCGTATTCAAACGCCCACCGTGTTGGCTTCGTCCATGGCTCCTCGATGTACTGGGGTAAGGCTGCGAGGCGGCGCTATTTTTCCCCGGAAGTGACATCTTTTAGGGTAGCCTTCCCGCTGCTTGAAACCATGATCGTTGCAACTCCGCCATGGGCCAGCCCCTTTTCCAGGGCCAACGCCTTATTTCGTGGGGCGAAGAAGGCCTCGATACCGTACCGGACCTCATAGTTTTCTCCGGTTTGTCCCCACCCCGGCGTCTGCAGCCGTCCTCGAATAAAGGCGCCGCTCCCGGGCCGCTCGAAAGTGGCGCCGTCGAACACAAACAACCCTTCGGGACCGGGCTTCAATTTGACATAGACGAATTCCCCGTTGCGCGCTGGTCTCCTGTTCTCCGGTCCCTTCAGTTCAATACTGGAGATGTCGTAGCGCAGGCGGGCGTAATTGCCCATGAACAGACTGCGCGGGTCCAGCGGGACCGCCTTCAGCTTGATCTCCTCGCCTGTCCAAAGCGGGTATACGGCTCCCAGGTACTCCCCCGCAAGAACTGCGATCTGCAGCGCGATAGTCAATGCAAGGCATGCCGTGATGATTTTCCTGTTCATCATATCGTCCCTGCTTTGGCGGACTGGGACTTCCAGTATTTTGCGGCGATCAGAAGAATGACTGCAAGGATTGCGAAAAGAATCGCCGTGCCGATATAGTCCCCGACCAGATCGATGTAGCGGAGCAGCCCGGTGGTCAAGATGGTCAGAACTCCGAGAAAGAAGTAATGGGAGATGCTGTTCTGGATGCCCAGAATGATGAGCCAGACGCCCGTTGCGGCAAGCGCTACGTTATCGGCGAACTGAAATGTTTGGGCGAATGCTTTGTCTTGCGTCTGCATTACTGCCAGAAGAGCCGCTACGAAAATGAGCGAAAAGGCGGCAGTGGATATAACGGAGCCCCTCGCCTTATGGGCGAGGAAAACCGCCAGGGAGGCCAAAAGAACGGAAATGGCGACCGCAAGTCCCGGCATCTTCCAGCTAGTTGCGATCAACGCCTCCCAGGGATATCTGAAGCTTAACGCCAACAGCGTGAGAATTGCAAAGCGAAGCACCCAGAGCGCCAGGATGGTCCCGTAATCAACCAGTGCGTGTTGTTTGCTCTTAGCCAGCCATTTAGCCAGGCCATGAAGAACCAGAAATAAGCCCAGGCACAGCGCCACATTTTCACCGCCGGCCCTAAACCCGGGTACGTCGCTCAGCAGCCAGGCCAGGGTGAACTCAGCCCAAAACATCAGGGACGCCACGAGCAACAGGAAAACAATATTACTCTGCCGGCCTCGGCCAAGATGCCAAAACATCGCCGCGATGAATATGGGGAACAGTGTGGGATAGAAATTCAGGGACGACTCTACAAAAAACCAGATGATTCCCAGGCACACCGCCAAAATCATAATTAGGGTGCTTTCCGTGAGCAGTGCAACGGGCAGCACCCCTAAGGCCCACAAGAGGATACCGTCAGGATAGTGTTCGTCTATGTGGTAGATCTGCGCGATCAACATGATCGAGGCGCCATAGAACAGGCTTGCGAGAAAAAACCACATAACCGCCGATTTGCGCTCGCTCCTGAACCTGTGAAGACCCAGCAGGTTGCTCGCCAGGGTCAAAATGAGGAGTCCCGACATGCGTGCTGCTCTGGGAATGTCATCCCAGTTGGCGCCGATCAAAGTAATCACTGCAAGGCCGATGAATAGATAGCCCAGTCCGATGAGCACACTGTAGCCAAGGGAACGCCGCGAGAGTTTATGGTAGTCTAGACCGTAGCGGGAGCAAATCGATTCGGCCTGTTCGGTTGAGATGATTCCATCTGAAACCCAGGAGGTGACCTCCTTTGCCAAATCGTGTTTCAAGAGTCGAATCAGCCTCATGGCCAAAAACCCGATGGGAGCGAAAAAATTTGCACGACCTGCCCCTCATTTACCGATCAAAGCGCTGCACTTCCGGATCAGATTGAGCTTCAATACGAATTCGGCTCGGAGCGCGTTTTCCATCCGTGCGCCGACGTGTTCTCCTTCCCGGGCGCAAAACCCCAACGCACCTTGGAATCTGTTCCCCGGTCTCGTCATGCGCCTATCGCGCTCCGCGCCCCGATAGCAAGTGTTCCGGTCACCCCCTGATATTACATTTCCGCCGGAATTAATTCAATAAAATCGGCACAGATCAATGCATCTCGGGATTGACAGCGGGGATAGCGGGTCATTTCGAACATGGGTGATGTGTGGTATGATTTCTACATTACCGGAGACCCCAAAAGAGAGGTGAAACTTGAGGCGCAGATTTTGCGTGGGAAAATACTCGTCCGCTGTGCTCTGGGCGGCGCTTTTTCTGGATCTGTGCATAGCGGCGCCGGCCGAGGCCGCCTCGAATGCGTTAGCTAGTCTCCATCCGGAAACCTCGGATAAGAGACTGGCAGTTTCCGAGCCGGAAAGGAGGCATTTTTCGTCTTGGCAAGGAAATCAAGGGGTTACGCGGAGGCGCACCGTTTGAGTCTTACAAAGCAATCGCTTGGTGGCGTTAACCTGTCTATCATACAGGGGAGAAAAAGGGTGAAGAGTGAAGATTTCACCTTTCACCCTTCACATTTCCAACTTGCCGCATCCTCGCCTCAGTTTTCTATTAACGCTCACGTTCAGCAATTTGAACCTAATCGGGGAATTTCAAGATGACCTCTTCTTCTTTGACGCCGTCGCGATCAATCTTCATTTCAAGCTCCACGCTGCTGTCGCGAATGCCGATCACAACCGGCGACTTCCCTTTATCTCCTTCGATATGCGTAATGCCCTTCACCACGTCGAAAACTTTCCGTCCGATCGGCACCGGGGGACTGGGCAGTTCGGATTCCCGGTACTTTGCGGTTACCGAAACCTGTCCATCGGCGGTTCGGCGAAGAGATATTTTTTTGGCGTTTCTGTCGATTCCATGCAGAACAGCCAGGGCAATCCATTTCAGGGCGCCTTCTTCGGAATCCTGCTCTTTGACCAGACCAGCCATTTCTCTGAGCGGGTCGGTGGTGGCGAAGCAATCGCACTGTTCCTGGACCTTCATGTGCAGCGTGCGTTTATCCAGCATTGTAAACCCCCTCCTGAACGAAAATCGGAAATAAGAATATACCGGAGGCAGACACGCGACACTCGCACAGTGCTCCGCAAGACTAGTTCGCACCCGCGAGTCGGCTGCGTCCACAGTCCGACTGGTAAAGGTAAGTATTTCCGATCCTAAATCCAGTTCAGGAGGTTTGAATTTTCCGGAAATCCGCCACCCGGGCAAAAAGGCCCCGGATTCGGGTAAGCAGCGCGAGCCGGTTGCGCCGCACGGAGTCATCTTTGTCCATAACGAGTACGGAATCGAAGAACGAATCGATCTGCGGTTTGAGCTGGGCCATGGATTCGAGAGCTCCGGCAAAATCCGATTGGGTCAGCCGGCTGCTTACTGCCGCTTCGGCCTTAACCAGTTCGTCGATAGAGGAGCTGTTCGGCCGGGTTTTTGAAAAGAGATTCATCGACGGGCGCCGTCTCGGGTTCCTTGATTATATTGGCCACCCGCTTAAAGGCGGTCGCCAGGGCGCCGAAGTCGGGTCTTGCTGTAAAGCGGGCAAGCGCTTTGGTCCTGGCCGACAGCATCGAGCAGATCGTCTATGCCGGCTGAGAGCGCCGCGTCGATCACGTCGGGGCTGAAGCCCTCCTCGCCTGCCAGGTAATGGTGAAGCCGTCCTTCGAAAAAGGCCAGTATATCCCGTTTCACATTTTCCGCCGGCTGGATGAGTTTTTTGGAAAGCAGCACAAGCGCCCTGTCTATGATCTCGCCCAGCGAAATTCGCAGAGGCGTTTCCAGCACGATGCGAATGATCCCCAGCGTCTGACGCCTCAGGGCAAACGGGTCGGCCGTACCGGTGGGAAGCAGACCGACTCCGAAGCAGGCGGCAATGGTGTCGATTTTGTCGGCGATGCTTAGAAGCGAGCCTTCGATTCGCGCAGGGACCGGCCCGCCTGAGCGATTGGGCAGGTAGTGCTCGTAGATGGCCTCTGCAACGGCTTCGGGCTCGCCCTGGAGCCGCGCGTAAGTTCTTCCCATTATCCCCTGGAGTTCGGGAAATTCGCTCACCACGCCCGACACAAGATCGGCCTTGCACAGCAAAGCCGCGCGGCCAACCTCGGGCGCGCGCTCCGGGGCAACCCGCTCGGCCAGCATCAGCGGCCAGCTCTCTGAAGCGTTCCATTTTTTCGTAGCTCGTTCCGATCTTCGAATGGAAAACTACCCCCTTGAGCTGCTCGACCCGGTCGTCCAGGCGCACCTTCTGATCTTCCCTGTAATAGAACCGGGCATCTTCGAGCCGCGCCCTCACGACCCTTGCGTTGCCCGCCGCCACCAGTGCGAAATCTCTTGGGACTACGTTGGAAATGGTGACAAAATATGGAAGCAGCGCCCCATCGCCGTCCGTTACGGCAAAGTAGCGCTGGTGCTTCTTTATGACCGTGATCAGCAGTTCGGGGGGAAGTTCGAGATATTTGTCTTCGAACTGCCCGACGAGCGGCTGAGGGAACTCGACCAGTTGGTTACTTCATCCAGAAGCTCATCGTCTGCCAGGATCTGTGCCGCCGACCCCTGCGGCAGCCGCCTGCGCTCCCTGCCGGATGAGTTCCCGCCTCTCGGCTATGTCCAGGATGACGTAGTTCTTCCTGAGATTTTCGCGATGGCTCTCCAGGTCATTCACCTCGATCCATACGGGGCTCATGAACCGGTGGCCCATGGACTTTTTCCCGGAACGCACGTGAGCGTATTCGCACTGCAAGACCTCTTGCCCGAACAGGGCCACGATCCATTGAATCGGCCTGGCAAAAGTCACACTATAGGATGACCAGTGCATGGACTTGGGAAAGGGAATTTTGGAAATGAAGTCCGGGAGCATTTTCTCCAGGAGTTCCCGGGTCGCAAGACCGGCCTCCTCCCGAAAGACGCACAGATATTCACCCTTGGGCGTCTGCTTTATCGTGAGGTCCTCGACGCTTACGCCCTGCCCTTTTGCAAAGCCTTCGGCAGCCCTGGTGGGCTTTCCATGAGCATCGTAGGCGGCGCTCCTGGGCGGCCCGATGACCTCGGTCCTCACGGTCTGCTGGGAATCCGCCACACCCGGTATATTCAAGACCAGCCGGCGAGGCGTGCCGGCGACCGTGGGATCGCCGTGCGCTATGCGGTTTTCATCCAGAAACCGGGCCATCCGCACAGACATCGATTCCAGGGCGGGCACGATATAGCCGGCCGGTATTTCTTCGGTTCCAATCTCTATGTATAGAGTCTGCGCCATCTATTCACCTTGTCGATCTGAGTTAGTTGTTAGCTTTCCGTTCAATCCTCAATCCTTTTAGCCACTTGTTCAAGAGCGGGAATCCCATTTTCTCGCGCTGGGCGTAATAGGCCTGCGCGACAAGGCGCGCCATGTTCCTGACCCTGGCGATATAGTTGGTCCTCTCGGTTACGCTGATCGCCCCGCGCGCATCGAGCAAATTGAACACGTGGGAGCATTTGAGCGTATAATCATAGCTCGGCAGGACCAGCCCGCGCTCGTTCATGCGCAACGATTCGGCCTCATACATGCCGAAGAGCTTGAGCAGCATGTCCACGTCCGCCTCTTCGAAATTATAATGGGACCATTCCACCTCGCCCTGGTGGTGCACGTCGCCATAAGTGACGTTGCCGCTCCAGATGAGGTCATAGACGGAGTTGACGCCCTGCAGGTACATCGCGATTCTCTCCAGGCCGTAAGTCAGCTCCAGGCTGACCGGACTGAGAGCGATACCGCCGACCTGCTGAAAATAGGTGAACTGCGTTATTTCCATCCCGTCGAGCCAGACCTCCCAGCCCAGGCCCGAGGCCCCCAGGGTGGGCGATTCCCAGTCATCCTCGACAAAGCGGATATCGTGGTCCAGGGGGTCGACGCCAAAGCTCTTGAGGCTCTCCAGGTAGACTCCCTGCGAATCGGCGGGAGAAGGCTTCAAGAATCACCTGGTACTGATAATAATGCTGGAGCCGGTTGGGGTTCTCCCCATACCGGCCGTCGGTAGGCCGCCGGGAAGGTTCGACGTAAGCCACATTGTAGGGCTCCGGCCCCAGCACCCTCAAAAAGGTGGCGGGATTGAACGTGCCCGCGCCGACTTCGAGGTCATAGGGCTGCTGGATCACGCATCCCCTGTCGGACCAGAACTTGTTGAGCGCAAGTATGAGTTCCTGGAATGTCATTTTGCTCTCCGAAGAAAAATAGGCCGTATAACAGCCAAGTCAAAGACGCAAAACACGCCGTCATTCGACCTCTTACGCGTTGTCGATCAGATCGATGCGCCTCTTATGACGGCCGCCTTCGAAAGGCTCCTTTATCCATTCGCGCACTATTTCAAGGGCCAGGTCAACGCCGGTAAAACGGGACCCAAGGCACAAAATGTTGCTGTCATTGTGACGCCGGCTCATGCGCGCCTCGAACGGCTCGTGTCCGTTCACGGCCCGCACTCCGCGGACCCTGTTGGCCGCTATGCACATTCCGATTCCGCTGCCGCACACCAGGATGCCCCGGTCCGCCTGTCCACCGCCCACCGCTCGTGCGACTCGAAAGGCATAGACCGGGTAATCGACCGAATCGGGACCATTTGTACCAACGTCCACCACCTCAATGTCCGCCTCTCTCAGAGTGGAAGCCACAAGGTCCTTCAATGCAAAACCGGCGTGATCGGCTCCAATGTAGACTTTCATAAAAACACCTGTAAGTGGGTGATTAAAAGACTAAGGGGCCCCTGCGGCCGTATCCTCCTGATCCACGCTCGACTCTATATGAAAAACAGTGGCGCGAAAACCAAAAAATAACGCTCGCTGCAGAGGGGCAGGGGCACAGGGCCTAGTGGAAGCGGCGACATCTCCATCAGCCCTTTTATTTGGATCATTTTCGGCCCCGAATCAAGCTTTTCCATTCTCACCGATAATTCATAGGCTTACTGATCGCCGGTTTCTTCCATATCTTTTCGACGTTTCCTGGCGACGAACCAGACATAATATAAAAGCAGAAAAGGGAAGGTCGCATAGGCCCCTTCAAAGTCGCCCCGATAAAGCGATATTGTGCCGTAAATAATGATACCGGCAGCAATTGCAAGCTGAATTATAGTCAGGACCTTTTTCAAATCGGCAACCCGGAGCCGCGCCCGCCGGGGTGAATAGGACCCGCCGGGCGTGCGATAGGTGAGAGGGCAAGAGAGACTTGACGATTCACTCATTCACCTGCGCGATTTTTCAGCCCTTCTTTACGTGAACCGCTTGGGGGCCCTTGGTCCCCTGTTCGATCTCGAAGCTTACACTTTCGCCTTCCTGCAAGCTCCTGAAACCTTCGCCTTCTATCGCGCTATGGTGAACAAAATATTCTTTCCCTGAATCATCGGCGATAAATCCGTAGCCCTTCTGGTCGCTGAACCATTTTACCTTGCCGTGCATTTCCAAGCTCCCGCAAATCTTGAAATAAACGTATCCCTTATAGATCGAAGTTAACCACGGTTGGACTCTTGGACTACCGGTTACTGGGAGTTTAAAGCTACGTGTGGGTGTCTTGCAGGTCGAAGTACATGCAAAATTCGCAGAAATTGGAAACCTTCGATATCTCGCTCTCCGGGCCGGAAAAAACCAACCCGCTTTCGCGCGCGTTCATCTTTGGGTTGAAATTGACTCTTACAGCCGTCGCTTGAATTGCGCTTACGAGGGCTTCGTTCGGAAGATGGAATGTCAGGGAGAGGTTGGTTCCTTTTGCGACAGGCGCGTTTTTCTGCGTGACCAGGAGGCATCCGCCCTGGCTAATGTCCGCCATCTCAGCGGGGAACCTGTCGGTAGTGCCGCGAACAGTGCATTGTGTTTCGATGTTGACCCTGATTCTGCGCCACTTCCTGATCTGACGGACTTCCACCTTTTTGGGATAGTCTATGCAAACGATATCATCCAGCACGTGCTTTCGGTATTTGCTGTGGAATACATGCATAGTTCCGTCGTTGAAATAGGAACACAAAAACTCGTCATCCAGAACAGCCGAAAGCCTTTCGTTTACCTTTACGGCCGGCTCCAGGATCAGGATGAATTTGCCGTGCATCGCCCCCACAACCCTTGTTCTAGCTATGTGCGCCTGGTTGGTGAGGGAGCGCACCACTATCGCATCGTCTATCTTCAAGGGAATTCTTATCGGCGCGGGTTCCTCCGTATCGAAGGTCGGGTCCCGTGTCTTGGCTTTGGGATCGGGCTTATCGTCCGCCGTTTTTTCGGCTGCGTCGTCAAACCGCATATATCCCTCCGTGCACTCGCTTTCCTTGCCGTCAGGTCTTTGCGCCGGAGCGCGCCTCCGCTTCGGGATCAAGTCCCTCGGATGCGGTCCGGAGCGGCTTTTGACATTTTTTGATCGTATTCCTATGTAAACTGAATCGGCAGGATTTAAGGAATAATTGAGGGAAACTTCTTGAAACGAAAAGAGGAATTAGAACGGGTTGAGCATTGAAGGACTGAATCCTCCAAGACGCTATCTTACCTCGAATCACCCCTGCAAAATATTGAGAATTATGGCGCAGAGAAACCGGCAACGGTTTAGAAAACCCGTGCAGGGACGCACGGGCTTTCTAAACACATTCTATGCTCCGACTTCTTCCTTGACCGAAATGGCGATCTTGTAGAGCACGGTCAGAACGAAGAAACCGGTTGCCCAGATCCCGAGCGCGATCATCAGCTCGGGGATGGTCGGCGCGTATTCGCGAACCTGGTCGAACGGGTTTGGAATGAAACCGGCCACGATCAGCCCGACGCCTTTTTCAAGATACATGGAAAAGAAGACGCAGGCGGCGGCGGTCAGGAGCATCTTTTCGTTCTTGCGCACATCGGGGTGCAGAAGCAGCGCAACCCCGGCTACGGCCAGTATGGCGAAAAGCCACATGAACGGGACCAGGTTGTGGTGACCTTCGAGGCCCACGAAGAGGTACTTGAGCGCGTCCATTTCGCCGGGAATATTGCTGTAGAACGCCGTAAAGAACTCGAGGCCGACGAAGAAAACGCTTATCAGCATGGCGTAGGTCATGATCGTCGTCAGCTTGTCTATGGCTTCCTTGCCCGGATCGAACTTGGTGTATTTCTTCACCAGGTAGGAAAGCATGATGAGCAGGGCCGGACCGGAGCAGAAAGCCGAGGCGAGAAAGCGGGCGGCCATGATGGCGGTCAGCCAGTAGTGCCTTGCGGGAAGACCGGCGTAGAGGAAGGCCGTGACCGTGTGAATGCTGACCGCCCAGGGGATCGAAATGTAGATGAGCGGCTTTACCCAGTTGGGATAATGAGTCCCCTTGCGTTCGGCCTCGAGGACGTTCCAGCCGATGAGGATGTTCAGCAGCAGGTAGCCGTTCAAAACGATCATGTCCCAGAAAAGGATCGAGTTGGGCGTCGGATAGAGCAAAATGTTCAACAGGCGCATCGGCTTGCCAAGATCGACCATGACAAACAGAAGACACATGGTGACCGAAGCTATGGCCAGAAATTCGCCCAGAATGGTGATTTTGCCGAACGCCTTCACGTCGTGCAGGTAATAGGGAAGCACGACCATGACCGCCGAGGCGGCGACGCCGACCAGGAAAGTAAACTGGGCGATGTAGATTCCCCAGGAAACGTCCCTGCTCATTCCGGTGATCGTAAGACCTCGGTTCCACTGAGTGAGGTAGGCCGCAAAACCCAGCCCCATGAAGACGAGCAGGACCCCAAGCAGCTTTTAGTATCTTGTGCTTCCAGTAAGTGCTCTTTCAAGCATATCCCACCCCTTAAATTATGTAGTAAACGCCGGGTTCGGTCCCAAGCTCGGGTTTGCGCCTAATCGAAAATTGCGAAGCAAGGACCTTTCGCACCTCGGAGTTCGGGTCTTCGAGATCGCCGAAGAAGAGCGCCTTGCACTTGCACGCCTCGACACAGGCCGGGATTTTCCCGACCGCCAGCCGCTCTTCGCAGAAGTTGCACTTCTCGACAACCCCGCGGTCCCTGGTCGGGAAAGTGGGGTTGAGTTCCGTCTTGATATAGTGGCGCGGGTCTCTGAAATTAAAGCTCCTGGCGCCGTAGGGGCAGCCGGCCATGCAGTACCGGCAGCCGATGCAGCGGTGGAAGTCCATCATGGTGATTCCGTCGGCCCTCTTGAAGGTGGCCTGGGTCGGGCAGACCCGCATGCAGGGGGCATTCGTGCAGTGATTGCAAAGCACCATGAAGGGCTTTTCCCTTATCGCTTCGGGCTCCATGCCGCTTTCCTGCCCGGGGAAGACGTTCTCATACTTTTCCTCCCAGATCCACTTGATCTCTTCTTTCCCGGTCCCGATATCCGGAACATTGTGGGTCGAGTGGCAGGCAAGAATGCAGTCCTTGCAGCCGGGATTGCCCTTTTTCCCAGCACTTCTTCATATCGATCGCCATGGCCCATCGCTTGGCGGTCAAGCGCCTGGAGATTCGCCATGAATTTGGGCGCCTCCGTTTTGGCAAACGCATCGACAACCGGCAAGGACCCCAAGCCCCAGCGCGCAGACGCCGCCGATTTTCAGAAAATTCCTTCTGCTAGTTTCCATTACTTGTTCTCCTTCGGAGCAATGTGGCAATTCCAGCAGTAGGGGTCGGCGTCCTGTCTGCAGCCCGGCGTAGTTATGACACTGGTCGCAGAATTGAGACTTGTTGGAGTGGCACTTCATGCACTCGTTCTGAAGACTCATTTCATAGGTCTTGCCGTCGCTTGCCACATACATTCTCTTGCCGTTCCGGACGACCTCGGTCCTCCAGTCGTTCAGAAGCTTCATATGCCCGGTGATCATTTCTTCCTTGGGCAGAACGCACTGCTTGTGGACCATCTGGCTGATGACCGGGGTATCGAGCTTGGGATCGGGCGGCGGAGCGGCCTTGCCATGATTGAACCATACCGGGAAGGTTGCCAGCACGATGAAAATCGACCAGGCCGACAAGGATATATTTTCCATCATATATCTTCATTCTCGCTATCCTCCATTCCAGGCAGAGGCTCGCCGCGCAGGTCGGTGGTCCTCTCGGTTTCGCCTTCCATCACCAGGGCGTTGCCAACCAGTTCGTGAACTCCGTACACGGTCACATCCGGGCACCCAGTAATCCATCGAGGGCGGTAAGCACCGCGCGGTCGATGGCGCAGATGCACGAAAGCGTGTTTACGCCGAACTTTTCGTGTACGTGGCGCACCGCGTTGGCCCTGGGCAGCCCGCCGCGCATTCTCATTTCCATGAACTCGTCGTTGTTCAAGCCCGACCCCGAGCCGCAGCAGAAGGTCTGCTCCCGGATGGTGTTGGGCGGCATCTCATGGAAATTATTGCAGACGTTTTTGATCACGTAGCGCGGCTCTTCGAAAAAGCCCATGCCGCGCGCAGTGTTGCAGGAATCATGGTAGGTCATGACCAGGTTGTCGTTGCGGCTCGGGTCGAGCTTGAGCTTGCCGTTCTTGATCAGGTCGGCGGTAAACTCGACGATGTGGATCATCTTGGTGGACGCGGCGTTGTCGAACCTGGTGCCCGTAATGGGGGACACGGGCACTTCGAGAAAGTCGGCCGGGCCGTTCATCGTGTCCATGTACTGGTTTATGACGCGCCACATGTGGCCGCACTCGCCGCCGATGATGTATTTTACGCCCAGCCTTTTGGCCTCCGCGTACATCTTGGCGTTGAGCCGCTTCATCATCTCGTGGGAGGTGAACATGCCGAAGTTTCCGCCCTCGGAGGCGTAGGTGCTCCAGGTGTAGTCGAGCCCGATCTCATGGAAGAGCATCAGGTAGCCCATGAGGGTATAGGTGCCGGGGTCTGCGAAAACGTCGCCCGAAGGGGTGATGAAAAGGATCTCGGCCCCCTTGCGGTTGAAAGTCGGTTCGCACCCGGATCCCGTTTACGGCCTCGATTTCATCGACGAAAAACTCGATCATGTCCTTGAAGGCGTGCGGCTGAATCCCGAGGTGGTTTCCGTTATGGTAGCAGTTGGCCACGGGGCCGACGACCCAGTCGATGTTGCAGGCCGACCAGGTTCAAGCAGTTCACGGCCCATCATGGTGATCTCCGCCGTATCGATCCCGTAGGGGCAGAAAAGCGAGCAGCGGCGGCATTCCGTGCACTGGAAAAAGTACATGAACCATTCTTTTATCACGTCTTCGGTGAGTTCGCGGGCGCCGACCATTTTGCCCATGAGCTTGCCGGCAAGAGTGAAATCCTTGCGGTAGACCGACCTCAGCAGTTCGGCCCTGAGCACGGGCATGTTCTTCGGGTCGCCCGAGCCCAGATAGAAATGGCACTTGTCGGCGCAGGCGCCGCAGCGCACGCATATGTCCATGAAAATCTTGAGCGAGCGGTATTTGTCCAGCCGTTCCCGGATGCCTTCCAGGATGATCTGTTTCCAGTTGGAGGGCAGTTTCCAGTCTTCATCGAGCGGAGACCATTCCCTGGGGTTTGGAAGTCCGACGGCTTGCAGGTTTTTCGCCTTTCCCGGATAGCTGAAGTTGCCCGGCCTGAAAACGGCCGGGGTGTCCATCCATCCCGTTTGGGGAAACCCATGCTCTATTACGAGTTCGTTTGGTTTGGGGACCTTGGCCATTGTTCGTATAACTCCTTGAAGGTTGACGGTACGAGGGTCAGAGGACCGTCTATCAGCCCTGGACTCGACTCTCGATTCATCAGTTTTGGCCGTAACCGCGGCTTCGTCCAATTCTTTTTCCACGGGCAATCCGGCCTCAACCATCTTTTCCCTGAAATGGTCTTCATACTCCGCGTAGGTGTGGACCTTTACCGGGTAGTTCCACGGATTTATGTGACGCCTGATGCGGCTGTCGTTGGGAAGATTGCGCGTCGGGCTGAGAAAGACGCCGCCCGCGTGCATCAGCTTGCTGAAAGGAAAGTAGGCAAACAGCGCGCTCACCAGGAAAAGATGGATGAAGAAAATGACCCCGATCCCTTCCGGGACGACCGGATGGAAGGTAATAAGTCCCATGGCGAGCTGCTTGACCTTGATCAGGTCGACCTTGGTGAAATAGCGGGTAAGAATGCCCGTTGTTCCGATTGCAAGGAGCAGAAAAAGCGGAAAATAATCCTGCGGAAGCGATATGTAGCGCACCTGCGGGATGATCAGCCTTCTTATCAGAAGGTAGGTGACCGCGACCATGAAAATGCAGTCGGTGATGTAGATGCCGGGAAGGCCCACCTGCAAGAATGCCGTCAAGTCTTTCAATGTCATGGACGAAAAAGGGCACCGGCTCGGTGAAAAAGCGCAGATGCCTTATCAGGATGACCAGAAAGCAGTAGTGGAAGGCAAGCCCTGCGAGCCAGAGCCATTTTTCCCACTGGTAGTAGAACTTGGGTCCTTTTTGCATCTCGAACTTGGTGTTTCTGAAAAGCGAGCGGAAAAGGAGCACTTCCAGGACCATCCTGCCCACGGTCTGCCTTTTGGTGGACAGGATTGTCGAGCTTGCTCTGCGTGATCCAGGGCAGGGACTTCTGCTGGCCGGCCGTGGTCGGAATCCGGAAGGGAACGGGTGAGCGCGCCCACTTCAGGACCCTGAAAACGATGCCGCCCAGAAAAGCGAAGATAGCTATGTACGGCACGGTTACGCCGAAGAAGTAATTGAGTCCGGCCGCCTTGACTCCCAGAAAAGCAGCCAAAACGAGCGCAACGACTGCAGCTAGGGAAAACCTGATGCCCATTTACAAAACCTCCTGTAAAATGGAACAGTGAGCGAGTCAACAGAGCAGGCTAATAGTTAGCTCCGGCTCAACCAGCTCACTGTCCGGCTAATCGCTTCCGACTGCCGGACTTCAGCTATGAATCTCGGCCCTTTTGAGAAGCCTGTGCGTCCTGTTTTTTACCTCGGTCATCCTTACTTCGAAAAGATTTTCACGACAGCGCATGTAGACGTCGAACGCAAACAGGGCCAGAGCCGTCCACCTTCTCGGTCGAAATCGGACAACTCCTCCCGGCTCACCTCGCCTGCGGCCAATTCCTCTTCGAGCACCTCCCTGGCTATCGTTTTCAAACCGAAAATGAAGGCCAGAGAACTCGACGGGGAAAAATCCTGGATCGCCCTGATCCTGATTACCTTATCGAGCAGGGGCGCCATGGCCTCCGCGCTGTTTTCACCCAAAAACTCATCGAGATATCTCGTCGATCGCAGCCAGAAAAGTATGTCCAACCGGATTGGCGAATTGGTTGGTCTCTTTTTTGAGCAACCGGACCGTTTCAAGCGGATAAGTACCGGCCAGCAGATCGAACCATTGCCGGAGGAGTCTTTTTTTGTTTTGCAAAAGACGTTGTTCAATGCCCATATTTTACATTCGACATCCAGGGCGGCAATTACGCAAAGCGATCCAATAACACGGCTTAGAAACGATTTCAACGCTAAAGATGTTCAAAAACGGCGCTATTGTGATAATATGTGAAATCAATAGCTTACGAAATCAACGGTATTCCGGGTCTGCGCCGCCAACCCAGCGTAGCGGTAAGGATGCTCACAGTGACCAATCTCTGCGGCATTGCGATATAGTCTCCATCCGGAAACCTCGGATAAGACTCTGGCAGTTTCCAATTCGGAAAGTAGGCATTTTTTGTCCTGGCAAGAAAATCAAGGGATTGCGCGGAGGCGTACTCCGGTACGCCGCACAAGAAAACCCGAAGATTGACGCCGCCAGGGCGGAAAAGGACACTTTCCGGATGGAAACTATCTAATTTCAGGATCATCGTAGAGCAGGTCCATCATGGCGCGGCTTCCCTCTTCCGATTGACTACGATTCGGAAACGGTTTAGAGTAACAGGCTGAAAATAACCGTGAAATTTGTTTCCGCTTCTTTTAGGCGCCTCGCACCAAGCTGGTGAGAAATGAGAGTACTGCGCTCGGTTTTCTTTTACATAATTTTATTTATTTCTACCATGATTCTGGGGACTTCTGTGGTGATAGCCTCTTTTGTAAACCGGGTCTGGCCATCCTTGATAGCCAGGCTATGGGGCAATGTGAACCTTTGGGCCGCCGGGGTAAAGGTTGACGTCACGGGTCTTGAAAATATAAATAACCGTGGCCCTTACATATTTGCCAGCAATCATCAGGGGTGGTTCGATATTTTCGCGGCACTCGGAAAGTTGCCGCTCAGTTTTAGCTGGATTGTAAAACAGGAGCTTTTCAAAGTCCCGGTCCTTGGGACAGCAATGCACAAGGCGGGCTATATCCCGATCGACCGCACGGATCGCAGGAAAGCGCTGGCCGGCATGGACCGGGCCGCCGAACTCATTCGGCAGGGGACCTCCGTATTCATCTTCCCGGAAGGCACCAGAAGCGCTGACGGGGTAATAAAAGATTTCAAAAAAGGCGCATTTGTCCTTGCCGCCAAATCGCAACAGGCCGTCGTTCCCATCAGCATCAGCGGTTCGTATCTCATATTTCCCAAAAAGAGCTGGACGATCTACCCGGGGGAAATCAGGTTTTCGATAGGCAATCCGATCCAGAGCGCAGGCAGCGACAGCAGAAGCCGAGACCTCCTGATGGAGCAGGTCCGCAAGGCGATCCGCTCCAATCTGACTTTTGAGGAGGCCGGGGGCGGCCCTGAAATTGAGTCGGAAAGAAATAAGGCTGATCTACATCAGGGGGGTGGCGTCTGCCGCGATGGCTGAAAAATTGACTGGTCCCATTCTAAAGGTCATCCCCCTCGGTGGTCTGGGCGAAATAGGCCTCAACATGATGGTTTTCGAATACGAGGATACCATCGTGGTTGTGGACTCCGGCTTGATGTTTCCCGAAGAAGAGATGCTGGGCATCGACATAGTCATTCCCGATTTCAGCTATCTTCTCAAGAACAGAGACAAGGTGGCCGGCCTGATCGTAACTCACGGCCATGAAGACCACATAGGCGCGGTCCCCTTCCTTGTGCGCGAACTTTCCATTCCGATATACGGAACAGCCCTTACCCTCGCCCTGATCAAAGAAAAACTCCGTGAGCACAATTTGCTCGACAGAGCGGACCTTATTCAGATTGTACCCCGCCAGGTCATCGAGATAGGGCCGTTCGCTTTCGAATTCATCCGGGTCTGCCACAGCATCCCCGACGGCGTGGGACTCGCCATCCGCACCCCTGTCGGGGTTCTCATCCATTCGGGCGACTTCAAGATCGACAACACGCCCGTGGACGGCAAAAGGTTTGACATCGCCCGGCTTGGCTCCTATGGCGAAGAGGGAGTCCTGGCCCTTTTTTCCGATTCGACCAACGCAGAGCGCGAGGGTTACACGGTATCCGAAAAGGAAGTGGGCGACAACGCTTCGCGAAGTATTCCAGGAAAAACAGGGAAGGGTGATAGTCGCCGTATTTGCGAGCAATCTGCACCGGATGCAGCAGCTAATCAATATTTCGCGCGAGTTCGGGCGCAAGGTCCTGCTCAACGGCAAATCGATGATTGCAAACGTTCGGATAGCACGCGATCTGGGCTATCTCGATTTTACCAGAGACGATGAGATATCGATTCAGGACCTCCAGTACATGCCCGACTCCCAGGTGCTGATGCTGACCACCGGGACGCAGGGCGAGCCGATGAGCGCCCTGAGCCGTATGGCTTTCAACGATCACAAGAAACTAAGAATCAAGGAAGGCGATACGATAATCCTCTCATCCAAGTTCATCCCGGGAAACGAGCGCACCATTCAGAATATCATAAACCACCTATGCAGGAACGGGGCCGATGTAATACACGAGCAGGTCAAAGACATCCATGTCTCGGGGCACGCTTATCAGGAAGAGCTCAAGATGCTTATAAATATGGTGCAGCCCCGCTATTTCATTCCAATTCACGGCGAATACCGCCATCTTATGAAGCACAGGCAACTGGCTATGTCCCTCGGTATGCCTTCCGCCAACTGCCTCCTGATAGAAAACGGCGCCGTTATATGTTTCGGCCGCGACACGGTGTATGCAAAAAACAGAATTGAGACCGGCAGGGTTTTCGTGGACGGCAAAGGGGTTGGCGACGTAGGGGGGCTCGTTCTTCGGGACCGCAGGCACCTGTCTGAAGACGGACTTGTAATCGCATCGCTTGTAGTAAACAAGGAGACTCACGAAATTCTGAGCGGTCCGGACATTTTCAGCAGAGGTTTCATTCACGAAGAGGCAAAACCGGAAATCCTTTATGAAGGCAAGTGCATAATATTCGAAGCTATTGACAGGCAACTGGAGGAGGACCACCAACTGGACTGCGTGCTTCTCCAGGAGGAAATACGCCGCGAACTCAAGCGCTTCTTCAGCCGAACTCTGGACAGGAGGCCGGTTATCTATCCTATCGTGGTGGAGATTTAACAGTGAACCGTGAATAGTGAACAGTGAATAGTGACCGGGAAAAAGAGGCGAGTTGCTCACTACCCACTGCTCACCGCTCTATTGAGGCCCCTGATGGATCGAAAGAAACACGAAATATGGGCTTTATGCCTTTTGACGATCTCGCTTCTGGTTCTCTTCAGTATTTTGTCCTACCACGAAAAAGACCCCACTGTTCTTTCCTCCTCGAAATATTTCACCAGCAACTGGGTAGGCGCCTTCGGGGCCAACATTGCCTGGCCGCTGATCACCTTTTTGGGAATTGGCGCCTACGGGCTCGCGGCTACGGGTTTGTGGGCAAGCTGGCGCCTGTTCAAACAACCCCAGTTCGAACGGGCCTGGCTCCAGCTCTCGGGCATCGGGCTTCTCATCTTGAGCACGATGACCCTGAGCGCACTGCATTGGGAATCGATTCCTTTTCTGGGCCAGGAATTCGAAACCGGCGGACTGATCGGCAGGGTTTTCGCTGAATTTCTTGACGACCGGTTTTCGGCGTTGGGTTCGCATACGCTTTTAATAGGCATATTTCTCGTCGCTCTTCTCCTTTCCACACCACTCACGCTGAAAACCTTGCTCCATTGGATTTCAACATTCTGGGGCGCAGCGTCCGGATGGCTTCTGGGCGATAGGCAAGCAGAGGAAGGCGAGCAACCGGGGTCCGAATCGCTGGATGCGCCCCCGGCTCGAGTGAAAAAGAAGGAAAGACCCTCCTTGCCGCCTGTTCAAACAGAGTTGTTCCCGAAGAAGCAGTCCCGCAGCGAAGCCGCTTCGCCGGCGCCCCCTCCACCCATGCCTCCGGGGCAACGCCGATTTCAGAGGCGCCGCTGTGTCGAGCCGGTCGTTTGCTAAAACTTACAGGCGGAGAGATACGATCGACCGCTTTAGTAACTTTCAGGCGCATGCGCGGAGAACAATGTGCAGACTGCGCAGGATCA
This sequence comes from uncultured delta proteobacterium, assembly GCA_963727975.1. Classification (GTDB taxonomy): domain Bacteria; phylum Desulfobacterota; class Syntrophobacteria; order Syntrophobacterales; family Syntrophobacteraceae; genus SbD1. Next base: position 157,245 of record CAVSIN010000022.1, read on the forward strand.
GACTTCAGTCGTCCGCCTTACTGTACCACGCATGTAGATTGGACTGATAAATAACTCTGCGAAATCTGATTAGATCGGATCGTTTGCATACGTGCGTGTGTATACCTTTGAAGTCAAATACAGCGTAGTTCTTTAAGCGCTGTAGACGTTTAATCTTTACATCGTCGGAAGGGCATCCGACTAACAAGTTATGTTCCAACAAATCTCTCAAGTGATCTCGGCCTCAGGGGAGGGGCGAGTGATGGGAGTAATCTAGGTCACCCTTCAGCCCAGGGTCAACACGGACAGTGCCAATCGATAGGCCATGTCCACTTTCCTATTTGCTGTCCATTGACACCGTTCACCTATCTTGAACCGTTTCTGAGTTATTCGGCTTATACGTTTTCTTTTGGTGACCTTTGATCCCAGTTTCAAGGTCAACCGTGACCCCAAGGTCAACCACGATGGCACCATTCGAAAGGCCGTACCCGATTTCCTATTTGCCTTCCATTGACACTTTTAGCCTATCTTCCCCAGTAGCACACGACGTCGCGGCGACGTCGGGAACGTCGAAATAACGTCGAAACAACGTCGTTTCGACGTCGTGGTCGGGTTCCGACGTCGATCCGACGTCGCCCAGACGTCGTGTGCTACTGGGGTTGTACCGTTTTCAAGATAATCGATGGCG
>CAVSIN010000023.1:0-39440 GCA_963727975.1 uncultured delta proteobacterium
CTAGCGCAGCAGGACATGATTACAATAGACTGGGGCATTTGAAATGAATTGGCTTAGGGCGGCCTTGCGGGAAGGCAAGACGCGATGGCTTCAAAGCTTTTACAGACGCCCGGTTCGAACGGCCCTTGATGCGCCGCTTGTCTCCGTCAGTTTTGACGATGTTCCCCTGTCTGCATTCCTTTACGGCCGTCCGGTGCTGGATCGCTGCGATGTCAAAGCAACCTTCTATGTGTGTTTGGGAATGCAGGAAAAATCGCGATTCCTCGGGCCGCAGGAAGTGCGCACCCTGCATCTGGAAGGCCATGAAATCGGTTGCCACACATACGGACACTACAGGCTGGCTTCGGGATCGCCTCGGGGTCTGGCTGCAGATGCTAAACGCAATCGTGACGAGCTTTCGAAGATAATGGGTGGAGCGACGCCGCTTAGCTTTTCATATCCGTTTGGTGCGGTCTCCGCAGGCGTGAAGCGTGAACTCGGCATGCTCTATCATACGATGCGCAGCAGCAGGCCGGGGGTTAACTTCGCAACTTCGGATTTTAACTGTCTGCGTGCAATTTCACTGCAAAGCCCAAGTTTCAGTATCTCTTTGGTTGATTTCTGGCTGGATGAGGTGTGCAGGCGCCGGGGGTGGCTGATATTCTATACACACGGTGTTTCTTCTGAACCAGGTCAATATGATCTGACTCCGCACATGTTGGAGGGCCTGTTGACGGGCTGTTTGCGTCGCGGATTACAAATCCTGCCGGTTCAAAGTGTTGCTCGGATGTTGACTGAGCGTACGACTGATACAGATTAGCATACAGGACCTCAAATGCTTATCTCGATTTGTATATTGACATATAATAGGTGCGACTTGTTAAATGAGCTATTGGAGTCTCTTTCAAAGATTGAGTATATCCCACTTGAGGTCGTTGTAGTTGATAATGGATCATCCGATGATACTGTGTCCATGATGCAGTCATATGAGCATAAAGTGACATACATTAGAAATAATACAAACATTGGTGTGTCTGCAAGGAATATTGGCCTGAAAAATGTCCATGGGTCCATAGTAATTACATTGGATGATGATGTGCTCGGTATTAATGATTCACATATCCGAATACTCGTCGATAAATTTACTACCTCGCCACGGCTTGGCGCTGTTAATTTCAAAGTAATCGACCCTTCAACCGGGAAGCTCTGCAACTGGGTTCATCACCGTGATCCGCTAACCTTCAGTGACAAAGAGTTTTTGACATATGAGATCACGGAGGGAGCAGTTGCCTTTCGTATGGAGGCCTTGCGAAGGGTCGGTTTCTACGCCGAGTGCTTTTTCCTGAGCCATGAAGGGCCCGATCTTGCCTTAAGAATGCTTGACGCCGGTTATGACGTGATTTACTCTGACCGGGTTTCAGTGCTTCACTATCGCTCCAACTTGGGCCGGAAGAACTGGTTGAAATACTATTTCGATACACGAAACCAGTTTTGGTTGGCCGCCCGGAATTTCCCGGTTTCATACGCGGCCGAATACCTTTTTCGTGGATTATGCTCGATGTTCGTCTATTCCTTGCGCGATGGGTACCCTGGATATTGGTTAAGGGCAGTAAGGGATGGTGTGCGGGGGGTCCCCGATGTTCTTTGCGACAGGAAGGTTTTGAAAGCGGAAACCATGGAAAAAGTTCGGGCTATTGATTCCGAAAGGCCGGGACTCGCATCTTTGATAAAAAGCCGGCTTTTGCGAAAAGGAGTTCGCCTGTAATTTCGAGACGAGAAATGCATGGTTGGCACAGCTCTTGCTCTTTCCTTCGAATGCCAGAAATCCCTGGCAATGGTATGCTTCTCAACTTTTAAAGTGAAAGGAATCGAGTTATGAGCAGGCGAATAACGATCGGCAGGCATTTTGTAGTGTGCGCGGTTTTAGCCGTTGCGTCGCTTTTGTGCGTGAGGGTGGATTCAAGCGTTGCTGCGCCGAGCATAAGCTCCGTGTCGGGCACTGTCGCCAACGGGCAGGTGATAACCGTATCCGGCTCATCTTTCGGCTCCGGTCCGAACGTGCTGCTCTTCAACGATTTCGAGGGCGGCGCCAACGGAAGTACGATTGCTACCGGAAGCGGGTCGGCAAAAGTCGGACAGTGGGCCAGTTCTCAACTTGCACCTACTTATTCTAACAGCCAAAAGGTTTCGGGCAACCTTGCCGGGCATTTTAATAATCATTTCGGGTCCGCCCCATATTATAATAATCTCACTGCTCTTATCCCTGCCCAGAATAAGGTCTTCCTGTCATATTGGCAGTTGATTGACGCATGGCCCACCAATACCACTCAGACAGATATGAATTGGAAGGCCGTATGGCTGATGAATACCGGTACGACCGACTACGATATGATGATTCCTCAATATCTTGGTACTCTTCCAGGCGCTTCAACCGGTTTTTATGACAGCAATTTTCTTGATAGTCAGTGCAGAGGTCAAACCCATGTTTGGGGACCGGACACAGCCCTCAGTACATGGCGGCGTATCTGGATTTTTGTGGATGCCACGACAGACGGTAATTATATACAATCGTGGGAAATGACCAGAGGCGGCGGCATAGTCCAGGTTGCCACTTCAGCCAACAGCGCCAGCTCTTGCTGGTTCGGTAATTATTCGGGATCATTCGCGAAAGTCGTCCTGAACGGCTACATGCCCAATGCTAACACTACTCAATCGAACGCCTATTGGGATGACGTGTATATAGCGTACGGGGACAACGCTATGGCGCGGGTGGAGATCGGAAATGCCCCTACCTATAATGCCTGTACGAACCTGACGCTTGCGACGCCTACATCGTGGACGGCTTCGTCCATTAGTGCGACAGTGTGGCAAGGTTCGTTCACGGCCGGCAGTTCAGCCTATCTATACGTGGTGGATTCAACAGGCACGCCAAACGCGAACGGGTATCCTGTCACCTTGGGAAGTGGCGGGGGTGGGGGAACCTATTACACCGCCACCCCGAGCATAACCAGCGGCGAAAGCGGGTATGGTTCGATATCTCCAAGCACGCCGCAGAGCGTATTAAGCGGAACCCCGGCTGTCTTTACAGTGACTGCCAATAGCGGCTATTCGGCTTCTGTCGCTGGAAGCTGTGGAGGCTCGCTAGTAGGGACGACATACACGACGAACCCTGTAGCTGGCGCCTGTACGGTCATAGTCACCTACACCCCCTCTCCGGGCGGGTCTGATTTGGCCTGGAACGCTCTCTCGTGGGCCCAGCAGAACAACAATAATATAACCCCAACCTGGACTAACTCCGTCGTAACGTATTGCGCGCGGATCCTTGTCCAAGGCAACTCCGTCACACAATCCGGAGGGTCTGTCAAAGTTGGATTTCAAGGCCGCGCGGACGGCAGCAGCTATTCCGTATCGGGGGTGTCCGTAGCGCAAAGAGACACAACCGCCCCTGTCGGCAATGTCGTGGCCTCGACGTGGACGCCGGTCACCTTTGGCGGCGCCGGCACGGCGACCATCCCTCCCGGAGTGGAGACGCTGAGCGATCCGATTCCATTCAACCTCGCAGCCGGTCAGGACTATTATGTGACATTCATGATCAATACACCGTCCGTCTACCTCTCTCCGCTGCCGACTAATTTCACCGAGCTTTATTTTAGCGGCGTAGATCACACGGGTGATGTCCAATGGTCGGGAATTGGTTATAGCACCACTAACGACTACCACGCCCTCTCGACGATACACGCTCTGCCGGCGCCTCCGAGCGGATTGCGCCTCGGTCCTTGAAGCGTCGCCTGAGGGCTGTTTGAGGAAGCATCAAAAGACGAGTGGGAGAGGCCTGCCTCTCCCGCTCGCCTCTCAATATCGGCGATTCGAGCTGAAGCCAATGCGTAATTCCTTTTGAACCTTAGCTTCCCGGCTGACCGAACAGGTTGCGCGAATTACAGAAATGTCGTTGGGGCGCTACTGGTTATTGGGCTGTCAGAAGGCCTGATTGTTTTCATCTTTGAAAGAGCCTTTGAACACCATACCCTGAGCCGCCTTGAAGACCAATTACCGCCGCCGGCCATTTGTATTCCGGGGAGGCAATCCCGGTGACTGCCGCGTGCTCCACAGGCCCCGCCTCGCGCTCCAAGGCGAGGCAGGAGCATGCATGACGCACCATAGCGTCACTTTGGAAGGACTGTAATACGAAGTTGCGTTCAAGTGAGCGCCAAAAGGAGCTGAAAAGCTCGGGGTTTGGGGGGTCACTTCCCCGCTCTTTTCGATTACTTCAGTCTTGACTGCAACTCGGTATAATCACAAATTTCTTCTGACGTATTTTTCACCTGAAATATCTACCTCAACTGTATGGCTAAGATGAAGAATTCGCTTGGATTTAAAATCATCGTCTGCTTGTGGATCATTATTTCGGCCGCCTGCTCCGGGTCTCCGGAAACCAGAATGGCGAAGCACCTCCAAAACGCGGAAGAATTTTACTCCAGGGGACAGTACAAAGAAGCCATAATCGAGTATAGAAACGTTCTCCAGATCGACGCCAATAACGCAGGCGCCCGCCGAAAACTCGCGCTCTCCTATTATTCGGTCCAAGACTTCGGGAATGCCCTGCAATATCTTCTAAAGGTCAGGGACGAAAACCCTGATGACCTCGACATAAGGCTCAAGGCTGCGCGTTGCTGCTTTCACTTCGGGAAGGTGGAGGAAGGCCGCAGGGAGCTGAATTTCATCCTGGAAAAAGAACCCCGAAGGCTCGACGCTCTTTTGCTGCTGGCTGAACTCGCCAAATCACCGGAGGAAATCGCGGACGCGCTCGGGCGTTTGAAGGAGGTAGACGCCGGGACCGGGGATAATGGTGAATATAATATGGCGCTCGGCCTGCTGTACGGCAAGACAGGCGATCTTTCCAAAGCGGAAAACCATTTGCGCAAGGCGCTGAAAGGTGAGGGCAATTTGCCCGAAGTACACCTGGCCCTCGGGGATGTCGCGGTCGCCAAAAAAGACTTCATGCAGGCAGAGCAGGAATTCCAGGCCGCAGCCGAACCGGGGCCGGAAACCTCCCCGGCGCATTTGAAGCTGGCGGATTTCTATCTTGCCAGGAAGAATTCCGACCAGGCCAAACAAGTCCTTGAAAATATCATCCAAAAGTCCCCCGATTTCTTGCCGGCCCTACACCGGCTGGCCAGGAATCGCGCTCGAAAACCAAAACTTGGACGAGTGCGAAAAATATCTGCAGACCGCTCTTCAAGAAGGAGCCCATCGGATTTTGAGGCGCGAACAATCCATGCCCAGATGCTCATCGCCCGAAATGAAACGACCCGGGCGGAAGGGGAACTCGATGAGATCGTCAAGGCCCTGCCGGATGCTGCTTTCCCCAGGTTTTTGCTGGGCCTTGCCTATATGAAAGACGGGGATGCGTTCAGGGCAAAAACGTCTCTGCAGAAAGCGGTCGACCTGGAACCAAACTTCACGCCGGCGGTCCTGCTTCTGGCCGAAGCCAATGTGCGCACCGGCGCGTTTCGGTCCGCAACCGACAGCCTGCTCAAGGTGCTGGAGAAAGACCCCGGCAATATTGAAGCCTATATCCTTTTAGCCGGAGGCGGCCAGAACTTCCGATGAGATTGAAAAAACGGGAAAGCTTCTGGAAAGAGGACTGCCCTTTTTTAAAGATAACCCCGGATTTCATCTGGCTTTGGGTTCTCTGTACCTTAAGAAGGGGGATCTTGCCAAAGCCGAAGATTCCATAAAGGAAGCATTGGCCATGGAGCCTGATTCCGTGCAACGCTCATGTGCTCATGGGGGATTGTTTGCTCAGGAAAAAAGATCATCAACGTGCCGAACAGGAGTACAGGAAGGCGGTCGAGCTTTCTCCGACGCCTTCCATGGCGCACATAAAACTGGCCGAATTCTACCTGATCGATAACAACCTGGCCGAAGCAAAAAAAATACTTTCGGAATGCCGCTGCAAAATCACCCGAATTTTTGCCCGCATCTTTCTATCTGGCCAGAGTAGCGTTTGCGGAACAGGACTATGACGGATCGATCAAACTGCTCGACGCGATTCTGCAAAAAAATCCCAATTATATCGACGCCCGGATATTGAGGGGGCAGGTAAATCTCGCCCGAAAAAAAACGGCCGAAGCTCTTGATGACTTTCAGGGAGGCCTTAAGAATCAACCCCGGTTCCGTGCAGGCGCTGCACTTGATGGGTCTTGCCTATCTCCAGGAGTCGGATATCGCCAATGCCAGGTCTTCCTTCAGGGAATTGGTCCGCCTGGATCCCGATCTCTACGATCCCAGAGTCCGGCTGGCTGAACTCGATGTTCGCTCCGGCGATTTCCAGTCCGCAATCGATAACTGTGGAGGCCATGCTCGGAAAAGGGGTCGAAAGAACCTGTTCTTTATTTGCTGCTTGGCTCGGCGTACCTCGGCAAAAAAGATCCCGTCAAAGCGGAAACGGCTCATTCAGAAATACCTGGAGAAAAGTCCGCGGGATGCTCGTGGAAAGTATTTGTTGGGCTTGGCGCTCCTGCGGTCAGGGAAAACAGGCGGAAGCGGTCAGGTATTTCGAGGAGGCTCTCAATGCTTATCCCCCGGTTACGGATTCTCTGGCGCAGCTTGTCTCAATCGATATCGCCGAAAAGAACCTGGATTCCGCCCTGAAGCGCGTCACGAAACAAATCGAGATCTCTCCGGCCAATGCTGAATTCGTATCAGCTCCTGGGCCGGGTTCACATCGTGCGCAAAGAAATGGATCAGGCGGAGGCAGCCTATCTGAAAGCGATCGAGATCGATCCCGAAGCTTGTTCAGGCCTTTACGGACCTTGCCCGGGTCTACGCCGTTACCAGGAAATTCGATAAGGCGCTGGTCAAATTGGATGAAGTTATCAAAATGGACCCGAAAAACATCGGCGCTCTCATGCTCTCGGGGATTTTCCACCAGCAAAGCGGTGATATTCCCGGGGCGCGGGAGGCATATGAGGCGGTTGTGGCCTCAATCCCGGTTTTGCGCCTGCGGCAAATAACCTCGCCTATATCTACTGCGAATACCTGGGCGATACCGACAAAGCTTTGAAGCTGGCATCAACCGCCAGGGATGTAGCACCCGACAATCCCAATATCGCCGATACGCTCGGCTGGATCCTTTACAAGCAAAGCAACTTCGAATGGGCGCTGAGCATATTTGCGGGAAAGTGCGGCCAAGCTGCCCGACGATGCTGAAGTGCTGTTTCATCTGGGAATGACGCAATACCAGCTCGGCAATTATGATGAGGCGAAGCAGGCCTTGAGTCGTGCCCTGGAAAAGGGGGGCGAATTCAAGGGAGCCTCGGAAGCGAGAAGCGTTCTGAGTGAAATGGGGCAATGAAATCTGTATAATTACCGGCTGCTTCGTGGTTTTCGTGGTGGACTCGAATCAATTTTTAAGTTTTATTAGTATGGCATCGGGCTTGATTTTTCTTTAAGCGTCTCTTCGGATTTTGCGGTGAGTGTCGTATGGATAAAACAATACTCGTTACCGGCGGCGCAGGATTCATCGGGAGTAATTTCGTATGTTGTGAAAGACTGCGGAATAACCGGATCGTCAATCTCGATATCCTCACCTATGCCGGGAACCTTTTGAATCTGGAACAGCTCAACGGTGACCCCGATCACATTTTCATACAAGGGGACATCCGCGACCGGGAACTCGTGCGAAAACTCCTCAAAGGCTACCAACCGGACGCCGTAGTGAATTTCGCCGCCGAATCCCACGTCGACAGGTCGATTGACGGCCCGGAGAGCTTCATTCAAACCAACATCATCGGGACCTATCACCTCCTGGAGGAGGCGAGGGAGTACTGCACGAGGCTTCCGGCGGAGCGTCGCGAACATTTTCGCTTTCTTCACGTTTCGACCGACGAAGTCTACGGTTCCCTGGGGCCGCAGGCGCCCGCGTTCAGCGAAAGCAGCCCCTACGCCCCCAACAGTCCCTATTCAGCCAGCAAGGCTGCAAGCGATCACCTGGTGCGGGCATATTTCCATACCTTCGGGGTCCCCACGCTCATAACGAATTGTTCGAACAATTACGGTCCCCGGCAGTTTCCGGAAAAACTTGCGCCGCTCATGGTCCTCAATGCGCTCGAAGGTAAGCCTTTGCCGATATACGGCGACGGGCTCAACGTGCGCGACTGGCTCTATGTCGACGACCATTGCGAGGCGCTGAATGTAGTGCTCGAAAAGGGCAAGCTCGGACAGACATACAATATCGGCGGGTCATGCGAAAAAACGAACCTTGAAGTCGTAAACGCGCTGTGCGCCCTTCTCGATGAGATGATTCCCACGTCCGGGCATATTCCTCATCGCAGCCTGATTACATTCGTAAAGGACCGCCCCGGACACGACCGGCGTTACGCCATCGACTGTTCCAGGATAAGAGGCGAGTTGGGCTGGCGAGCGAAAGAGAGCTTCGAGTCGGGCATGAGGAAAACGATCCAGTGGTACCTGGATAACCCCGGGTGGGTCCATTCGATAAAAACAGGGGCGTACCGGGACTGGATGTCGAGGCAATACGGGTCCGCCAAAATCGAGGATTCGCCACAAACGGCGCGAAGGCAAGCGTGATGGCTCAGCGAATCGAAATGAAATCGGCGGACGGTTTGAAGGGAATCATTCTTGCCGGGGGATCGGGGACCCGCCTCTTCCCGATAACCAAGGTGCTAAGCAAGCAGCTTCTTCCGGTTTACGACAAACCGATGATCTACTATCCGCTCTCGGTCCTGATGCTTGCCGGGATCCGGGACGTTCTTATCATCTCCACTCCCGAGGACCTGCCAAAGTTCGAGGCGCTGCTCGAAGACGGGTCTCAATGGGGGCTGCGCTTTTCATACGTCCGGCAGGATTATCCGGCAGGCCTTGCCCATGCATTCATCCTCGGTAAGGAATTCATCGGCGCTGGCAAGGTTTGCCTGATACTCGGGGACAATGTCTTTTATGGACACGGGTTCCAGGAAATAGTCCGGCGCGCCGCCGGGTTTGAATCCGGCGGGTTTGTGTTCGGCTATTATGTGAGGGACCCGCAACGCTACGGGGTAGTTGAGTTGGATAAATCGGGCAAAGTGATCGGCATCGAGGAAAAACCGGCAAAGCCCAAGTCCAGCTATGCCGTGCCGGGGCTTTATTTCTTTGACAACAGGGTGGTCGAAATAGCTTCAGGCCTTAAGCCCTCGGCGCGCGGAGAGCTGGAGATAGCCGATGTCATCAACGCTTACCTGAAAATGGACGAGCTTCGGGTGGAGCTGCTGGGCAGGGGATTTGCCTGGCTCGATACCGGTACGCACGAATCCCTGCTCGAGGCAAGCACCTTCGTGGAGACGATCGAAAAACGGCAGGGCCTCAAGATCGCCTGTGTCGAGGAGATAGCTTACCGCATGGGATATATTGATGAGGCGCTGCTGCGAAGGCTGGCCGAGCCTTTGATGAAGAACTCATACGGACAGTATCTGCTTAAGTTGTTGGGTTAGAATCGGATTTCTCCTCTCACTCATTCCCATATTATGAAACCATGAATTTAGATTTCATACTCAGTACTGCAGCTTGCTTTCTGAGCCTGTGCCTGGGGCTTGTCGCACTCCTTAGAGCCGGGTCCTTCGTTTACAGGACCTTCGCCATTGGGATGCTCCTGCTGGCGGTGGAACAGTTTTTTTCGATTCTCGCCATCCGGTCGAACTCTTTGAGCGTCTTCGCGCAGTGGGACTTCTTCAAAATGTTGGCAAGCGCCTTTATTCCCAGTGTATGGCTCGCCTTCAGCATCAGCTATGCTCAGGAGGATTTCAGGAAAAATCTGCTGAGGTGGAGATGGGTCCTCGTGGCTGCGGCAATCTTTCCTGCCGCAGTCGTTTGTTTTTTCCGCGGCTCGCTTTTCACACAAGTCTCTTTTGACCACCAATGGATTGTCCGGTTCGGGTGGCCCGCGTACCTGTGCAATCTGTCGATTCTAATCATCGCCATATTTATTTTGGTAAAGCTGGAAAAAACTCTTCGCGCATCATCGGGGGCGATCAGGTGGCAGATAAAATTCATGGCGCTGGGCATTGGTTCTCTTTTTGCGGCCAGGATTTACAGCACGGCTGAGAGGCTCCTCCTGGCGGGGGACCATAGCCTTCTTCTAACAATCGATTCGGGCACGCTGATCTTTGCCGACCTTCTGGTCGTCATCTCTCTTTTCAGGAGCCGGTTCCGAAATATCAACGTCTATATCTCCCGCGATTTTCTGTACAACTCGATAGTCATATCTATAGTTGGCGTTTATCTTCTCGCCCTTGGCGTTTTGGCGCAGGTCGCCCGGTACTTCGGCGCAAGTGAAGTGCTGCTCCACAATGCCTTTGTGATATTCATCGCCATTGCGGGCGTAGCCGTTTTGTTCATGTCCAGCGGAATTCAACTCGAGATCCGCAAGTTTGTAAGCCGGCATTTTAACATGCCCATCCACGATTACAGGAAAATCTGGGCCTCCCTTGCTGAACGAACCACCTCCTTTGTCGATCTTCGCGACCAGTGCAACGCCATGGTCAGGACTATCAGCGACGTGTTTGCCGTATCCTCCGTAAGCATTTGGCTGGATGATGAAATACGGAACAGACCTGTATTGTTCGGTTCGACCCACCTCTGCCTGACTGGCGAGATGGACCCCGGTTTTGAAAGTGAGATCAGGTTTCTTGCTCTTTCTTCACGGGATCGCACAGCGCCCATAAGTCTCGATTCTCCAGGGCAGGCGGCGGGGGGCGACGGCTTCTCGAAGGGCTCAGGGGACAAGATATGCTGCTGTGTGCCGGTCCTTGCCGGAGGTGAGTTTCTGGGCATTATTACTCTGGGAGGAAAACTCACAAAAGAAGCGTTTACGGTCGAGGACTTCGACCTGCTCAAAATAATCGCGGACCAGGCCGCAGGGTTGATATTGAATCACAAGCTTTTCGAAAGTCTCGGACGCGCCAGGGAGATGCAGGCTTTTCAGGCTGTGTCCGCCTTTTTTGCCCATGATCTCAAAAATGTCGCATCAACGCTCTCACTTACCTTGACTAACCTGCCTGTTCATTATGAGAACCCTGAATTCAGGGCTGACGCGCTCAAAATGATGTCCAAAAGCGTTGAGAAGATCCAGAATATGTGCAGCCGGCTTTCAGCGCTAAACCAGAAATTCGAACTGCACAAATGCGAGTGCGATCTGAACGAACTCGTTTCAAGCACATTGTCAAATCTGAACCTGTGTTGTACGTTGGTGACCGATCTTGGCGCGATGCCCATGGTTTTTCTCGACCCGGAGCAGATACAGAAGGTGATACTCAACCTGGTGCTGAATGCCAGCGAATCGGCAGCCGAGAAGAGCGAAATCCGGATCGCCACCTCCCGGAACGGAGATCGGCTGATCCTTTCGGTAACCGACCAGGGCTGTGGGATGTCCAGTGAGTTCATGGACAAAAGTCTTTTCTACCCCTTTAAGACCACCAAAGAGCGCGGATCGGGCATCGGGCTGTACCAATGCAAGATGATAGTCGAAGCGCACAGGGGCAGAATCGAAGTCCAAAGCCGCGAGGGATGCGGGAGCACTTTTAGCGTCATTTTGCCCTTTTAGAGCTGATAAATGGACAAACCCAAACTGCTCGTTGTCGACGATGATGAAAGCATTCTGTTGTCCATGAAGTGGGCGTTTGCCCGGGACTACGAGGTTTTCCTCGCGAGCGGCAGGCAGGATGCCCTCGAAATATTCAGGAGCGAACGCCCGCCGCTCGTGACGCTCGACCTCGGGCTGCCGCCCGATCCGCAGGGAGTCGAAGAGGGATTTCTCACCCTGAACAGCCTGGTCGAAGAAGACCCCTATGTCAAAGTGATCATCGTCTCAGGCCAGGAGTGACAGGCAGAACGCACTTACCGCAATCGGGCAGGGGGCCTACGATTTTTTCTGCAAACCGATCCAGGTGGAAGAAGTAAGCGTGATCCTGCGGCGTGCGCTCAGGCTGCACCAACTCGAGACCGAACATCGTCTGCTCCAGGCTCGCTCAGGTAAAGGATTCCTTTGATGAGTTGCTTGGGACGAGCCCCCAGATGCAGCAGGTTTTCTCGACTATCGAAAAGGTCGCCGCAACCGAGGCGCCGATTCTGATATATGGAGAAAGCGGTACCGGGAAGGAACTGGTTGCAAAGGCGCTCCATGGAAGAAGCCGGAGGAAGGCCGGGCCTTTCGTCGCGATCAACTGCGCCGCCATCCCCGAGAGTCTGCTCGAAAGCGAGTTGTTCGGGCACGAGAAGGGGGCGTTCACGGGTGCTCACACCCAAAGAAAAGGCCGCATCGAACTGGCCGACAATGGCACCCTGTTTTTGGACGAAATCGGCGACCTGCCTCTCGCGCTCCAGGTTAAGCTGCTGCGCTTTCTCCAGGAACACAAGATCGAGCGCGTCGGGGGCAGAAAGGAAATCATCATCAACACCAGAGTGATTGCCGCAACCAATACGGACCTCGATCAGGCTATTCGCGAAGGCCGTTTCAGAGAGGACCTCTATTACCGGTTGGGGGTGGTAAAGATGCAGATTCCTCCCCTGCGGGACAGGGAAGGAGATGTCGAACTTCTGGCCATGAGTTTCATGCGCAAGTATTCGGAGGAAAACAGGAAAAAAATTCTCGGGTTTACCCGTAGCGCTCTTGAGGCCCTTGACAATCATTCCTGGCCCGGAAACGTGAGAGAGCTCGAAAACCGGATTAGACGCGGTGTAATTATGGCCTGCAGCAATAAGATAACCGCTGAGGATTTGGAGCTTGGCGCCGATGAAACGACCGGCAGGATCAGTCTTAAAGAAGCCAGGGAAAAGACCGATCGCGACTTGATTGTGAGGACCCTTGGAATCAATAATTTCAACCTGAGCAAAACAGCCTCCGATTTAGGGATTAGCCGTCCCAACCTCTACGATATTATGGAAAAGCTCCATATAAAGCGGCCGATTCAGTAGACTTTGGATGTATCTTTAGCCGGTCTCGTATTTGTGCGGCAATGTGCTCAGCGCTTCGCTCGAAAATGGCTCACCCAGCGAATAGACGAGGCCCTGCCCGAAGCTGAATAGGAATGGCGCAAAATTTTTCTTGAAAAACCGGCGCAGAAGCTGATAAGAATGCGCATGGAGATCCACCGATGCGGGTTTTCTTGTGATCGGCAATTCGAGTTTTCTTAGCCCCGGGACGAAAAGCCTTTTTTATGTCGGAAAAGTTTACGACTGGGCAGTTCGCCTTAAAAATGAATAACTTATTAATTACCTACACTATTTCTGTAGTGTTCGGTGTGAAACTCCCTTGGGTATGTCGGAATTATTTACAATTGCGAGTATGAGTCCGAGCTTCAATATTTGCAGCCATTTATATTTTATGTGAATTATTAGATGGTTGTAGTAGTATCATCCCATCGGCACGCATTTTGCTTAATTATAATGCAGTCTCGATCTCTAATCTAAGATAAAGGAGGGTTAACAATGGAATGGCAAAAACCCCAAATCAAATCGTACAGTGAAGAAGAGCTTCTGAAAGAGCTTGAGGTTAAAGCGCAAAGCGGTTTTGACCGCCATGTTCGTGACCTGCACTATTAGTCAGGGCCTCATTAACCGAAGTTCTAGATACTGCATTGCCTGAAACGGTGAGATAGGGTAGACGGATCGCCGGCGTTGGTGTAGACTTAGCCAAAGCCGGTTTGCCGTTTTATCTGGGCGGCGCTTGGCGCCGCCCATTTCTTTTTTGGAAGATCGCCATGATGCCTTTTTCGCGCGCCGGGTGCACGCGCCAACTCCGATTGAAGGTATTTGGCCACGAGATTCTACTCTCACTGGACAATTCGCGAATTGCCGATATTCTAAGCGATGTTTTTGCCAGCCGGTATTTTGCTCCCGAGGGTGAAGAGCCGGAATTCAGGTTCTATTGCAGCACTCAATGCGGCGCCGGCTGGGACATGGCGATGGATTGCGCCGGCAGCATACTTGTCTGCCGCGCCTCAGGGGACGCCCCTCTCACTTTTGACAGGTTCCTCTGGACGCCAACCACAGTCGAACTCAAAGGGAGCTTCGGCCCGGATGATAATTACGCTTCGCCCTCCGTGGACACTACTCTCGAGCTTTTCGCAACTGAATTCCAACGCCGATTTTTGGAAACGGTGCTTCATTCTGAGCCATCGATGCGTCTTATTCATAGTGCATCTCTAGCCTTCAACGGATTCGGCGTCCTGCTGCTCGGGACCTCCAAAGGCGGCAAGAGCACCCTGACTCTGGCGAGCGTCATAGAGGGCATGCAATTCCTCTCTGACGATTTTTCCACAATCGACATCAAGCAGGGCCTGCTTTTCCCCTTTCCGCGCGCTTTGCGTTTGCGCAAGGCCAGTTGCGATCTGATTCCGGAGTTCGCCTCTCTATGCGTGGGCTCAACCGTGGATGTCAGGGGCGAAACGCGATATTACATGCATCCTGAAAACATCCGTCAGGACGCTTTGGGAGACTTGGTCAGAATCTCTCATATCGTCAGGTTGAGCGGTTTTGCGGACCAGCCGGAGATTTCTCCGGCAACCCCCTCCTCAATTGCAGTGGATTGTATGAAGGCGGATTGTTTTGATCACGGGCGCCGGGCTCTCGATCTTATTTGGCTGTGGGCATCAGTTGCAGATGATGTTGAGTGCGTTGATCTCAAGGTCGGCAGTCCGATGGCTACGGCCCGGCGCCTGCGCTCATTTTTGGAGCAGGCCTGAATGCTTGGCGATGAATCAACGTGTGAATGTTCTTTGGCGGAAGTCGCCGAAGAGCTGATGCGGGCGCATTTCAAGAGCGGAAGGCGTGTTATGCTTCTCGTCCAGGGTTGGAGCATGGGTTATACGCTGGGACCATCGCGGGAAATAGCCGTAATGCCCTTTGCACGCCCGCCCCGCCCGGGTGACGTAGTTTTGTTCAAGGCGAGCAATACGTTTATTGCGCACCGCATTATCCGAAAGGTTGGGGGCGGACAGTTCTATATCACCAAGGGAGACAACTGCGCCACTGCCGATGCGCCGGTGGTTCGCAAAGACATCCTTGGCCATGTTGTCGGTATCAAAGATGGAGGAGTAATTCGAAATCCATGGCACTGGAAGCCGCCTTTCTGCGTATTCGCCGCCCTTATGTCACGATTTGAAAATCAAGGATGTCCGCAAACAGCCTGTTTGTTTTCACGCATTCGTTACTTGGGTTGGCGCTGCCGGAAGGCGTTGCGGCAATCTCGTGCAAAGAATTGCTCACTACCATAGGAGGGGACAGATGGACGTAAATCCGACTCGCCGGGAGGATGTGATGGAACGCCGAGTGGGGAACGATCATATGCTCTACGATGCCACGGGACGTGCGGTGCACATACTCAATGAAACAGCCCTTTTCGTGTGGCGGCGTTGCGATGGCGATCACGCGGTTCAGGATATTGTCAGCGAAGCCGCCTCTGTTTACGGAATCCGCAAGGAAATAGCCCTAGCCGATATTGAAGAGTGCCTGGCCGCTCTTCGCGACAAAGCGCTTTTGAAGGATTGAAGCTGAGCGGCGGGTTTGTTGTTCTGCGATTATTTTGAATACGTTTAGATACTCATCAATTTTACGGCGAATGGCCGAAATTGTCATGAACGAGCCTAAATTCAAACGACTTGAGATAGAGCGCGTGTCGCAAATAAAACGGGCTCTTCTGCTCGTATGGCAGAGCGGCCGGGGCTTGACTCTCGCCGGTGCCTTCCTGGTGGTGCTGCAGGGAGTGATACCGCTCGCCGGGCTTTATCTAACCAAGCTCATTGTCGATGCGGTCTCGGCCGGCATAACCTCGCCGGATAAAGCAGCGGCGCTTAGGCAGGTGGCTTTTTATGTCGTGCTCGCCGCGATGGTGATACTGTTTGGCGCCTTGTGCAGTTCTCTGGCCGGTCTTGTGAGGCAGGCCCAGAGCCAGGTTGTGAGCGACCACGTCCATGACGTTCTACATGCCAGAGGCATTCAACTCGACCTGGAATACTATGAGAACTCGCAATACTACGACACGCTTCATCGAACGATGCGTGAAGCTCCTTTTCGGCCTGTCCGGATCGTGAACGGCCTGGTGATGATCGGCCAGAGCGCCATTGCGCTCCTCGCTATAGCCGGTCTACTGGTCTCCTTTCATTGGGCTATCCCCCTGGCCCTGTTCCTTGCGACCGTTCCCGGCGCAGTGGCCAGGGTGCGCTGCGGCCGCAAAATACATGCATGGCAAATCCAGACTACCGGTTTAGAACGTCGAGCAGGTTATTTCCACCAGTTACTTCTCGATGAAGTGTACGCCAAGGAAGTCCGTCTGTTCAACCTGGGACCGCTTTTTAAGAAACGATTCGCCGAAGCGCGAAAGCGGCTGCGGCAAGAGAGATTCAAATTCAGTATCAAGCAATCCTTAGCTGAGCTGTCAACCCTTGCAGGCGGCACTGTTGTTATCTTCGGCTCCTATGCCTATATCGCTTATCAGACCGTAAATGGTTTGCTGACGCTGGGCGACCTGGTCATGTACTTTGGCGCATTTCAACGCGGGCAGGGCTTTCTTCAAGAGCTGCTGGGGGCAAGTGTCGGCCTTTATGAGGATAGTCTTTTTCTCACAAGCTTCCATGATTTTCTAAACCTGAAGCAAAAGGTCATCCAAATAGATCACCCCAAGCCGGTTCCGATCCCAATGCAGGGAGGGGTTGCTTTTAACCACGTGAGCTTCACTTATCCGAACAGCAGCCGCAGAGCGCTCGAGGATATCACTTTGAGCATCAAGCCAGGCGAGGTGATTGGCCTGGTGGGAGAAAACGGTTCGGGAAAAACGTCTCTGATAAAGCTATTGTGTCGACTCTATGATCCGACATCAGGCGATATAACAGTTGACGGGACTCATCTCAGCGATCTCCCGATTCTCGAATGGCGGCGCAGTCTGAGCGTTGTATTCCAGGACTATAGACGTTATTACACAACAATGCGCGAGAATATATGGTTTGGGAATCTGGATCTTCCGCCCGATGATGAGAGAATCATTCAAGCCGCCAGAGATTCGGGCATCGATTCAACTATCTCGAGTTTCGCTTCAGGCTATGACACCATGTTTGGAAAGTGGCTGGAAAATGGCGAGGAACTCAGCATAGGGCAGGCGCAAAAGCTTGCTTTGGCCCGAGCCTTCGTGCGCGATGCGCAAATTCTTATTTTGGACGAACCGACCAGCGCGATGGATGCCAAAACCGAATATGAAGTATTTAAGAGATTTCGAGAAACGACTGAGGGCAGGACTGTCATTCTCATCAGTCACCGTCTCTCGACTCTAAGGGTAGCCGACCGCATTTACGTGTTGCAGGATGGAAGAATTATCGAAACCGGCGCCCATGATGAACTCGTTCGTCATGGCGGCAATTATGCGCTCCTGTTTGAAACCCAGGCCCAAGCCTACAGGTGAGGGTGATAAGACGATGAGCCTTTAAGATGTACACAAGACAACACATCGACTTTCTTCTTAACCTTCTCAGGCCGGATCGGGTGCGCCGGCCATTAACTGGGTTGCCGGTCTCCGATTGGCGCGAGGTCGTTCAATTGGCGATCCGGCAGCGGGTGGCCCCGCTCGTGTACACCCGGTTGAAGAGCTTCCAGGATGAAAGTATCCCGGATCGCACGGTAAAGAGATTGGAGAGAGAGTATTTAAACAGCGCCATGACAAATATGGTATTGTTCAAGGAATTCTCGCAAGTCTTCAACGTATTTCATGAGGACGGCTTACCCTTTATCGCCCTCAAAGGAGCGCATTTGGCCGAGGTGATTTACACTGATCCGGCTTTGCGGATTATGGGGGACCTAGATATACTAGTTAAGGAAAAGGATCTGTCAAGAGCATCTGCTTTACTGCTGCGCATGGGCTATTCCCCTCCGGTCGAAACCTGCGTCAATCCAGCGGATCATCACCTTCCTCCCTTTGGCAAAAGCGGGAAAGCGCCCGTTGAGGTTCATTGGGGTATTCACCGTGTTTGCGTGCCTGCCAGGGTGGATATCGACGGGTTGTGGGCAAGAGCGTTACCTGCAAAGTTAGGATCGGGGGAAGCCCTGGTGTTGTGCGTAGAAGATTTGCTCCTTCACCTTGCGTTGCATGCAGCTCAGCATAATTACAATTTAAGACTTTGCAGCATCTACGATGTTTACGAAATCATCAGGTCCAGCCAGGGTCGAATTAACTGGAAAGAACTGGAATCTCGCGCCAACCGATGGGGTGCAGGCAAAGCCCTTTTTCTTATGTTTTTGCTGAGCGTTGATCTTCTGGGAGCTGCTGTGCCCGTTGAGTTTCTGGAGCGAATGAGACCTGCGGACTTTACGCTGGACTTTCCCGAATTCGCAAGAGTCCAAATCTTTGCGGATACGAAGGCCGTCTCGAACCGTATGGCTGAAATGTACAGGACCCGGAAACCCCGTGACAGAATACGGATGCTGCTCCAAACAGTGTTTTCTCCCTCTGAATGTTCCGGCGAGGAGCGACCGGTTTCTCAGAGCCCTAAACTTCTTTACCCGCTTAGGCGATTGAAATCCCTCCTGCGTAGTGAGTATGGACGATCGATGTGGCAAATGTGTAAGGCGGATGAGAAGGACCTGATCCTGGCGAATTCCGATACGGCCAGAACTCTCGAGAAATGGCTCTTGAAGGTCTGATGAAAACCAGAATCATCAGCCTGTTTTTACCCCCCGATCTCCTTCATGCAAGCTCGAAAAGCAAAGACTTGGCCCCTCCGGTTTTTGAAACGATCAAATAACTCCCTCCAGAATCAAGTTCACTCGGCGTCTCATGCCAGTTCAGCCCACGAACTGTCGGAATTGGTTACAAGGCGGCGCTGATAAATTATATGAGGATATCAGGCGCTTAGCCATATTTTACGCATTGCGGGTACAGCTTCCATGTCGGTATTCTTTACATTCTAACACGAATTGAAATTGCAACCGAACTTTCCTGGTTGCTAAACCTATTGATATACTAAGATTATTTGGACACCTGATCTGATTAGCTCGTTTTGGTATGTGCCTTGCTTGATATCGCTCAGGCGTTTGGCGGATAACCCAAGAAAAAGGACTGTGATGAGATTGTTGATTTGTTTTTTGGGGTCTGCTGCACTTTCAATGATGAGTTTACCATTGGCTCAAGCTCAGCAGGTTGGCGGCGAAATTGTTCCGGGGCCGGCCACCTTGTTGCTTGTTGGCGCTGTGGTTACCGCACTGGCGGTCTGCCAGGCTATAAAAAGCAAAAATGGAATCAAAAGAAGGCGAAAATCGGCGGCGAACCAATCGGGGTGAGGGTTGGCGGGAAGGTCAATAATTCGGCGTCTTTCATCTTTAAGACTAATGAAAAAGGCCCTGTCCTTTTTGTTGGGCGGCCCTTACTTCGTCCTTGATCCGCTTGACATTTCCGCGCCCCAGGCCCTTCACTTCACATCCCAGCTCAAAATAGCGCTTGATTTCGCTGTCCGTAAGAATCCCGAAGCAATCTATCACTGCAACCGGCTTTCCGGTCATCTCCAATAAATCGTCGGCTGAAAGACGCAGGTAATGTTCGTGCCGCACGGCAAGGACCACGGCGTCGGCCCCGCGAACGGCTTCCGTCATGTCTTTGCTGATGGTGAGGTCCTTGAGGTTTTCCTGGTTTCGGAAAAACCTCGACCATGAATGGCCGGGGGCGGGGTATGTATCCTGTTTCTCAAATTCCCACCAGTGCTTGACGTAGGGATCGTGGACGGAAATATCCGCCCCCATTTCGGCAAGCTTTCG
The DNA here is from genome assembly GCA_963727975.1 of uncultured delta proteobacterium. GTDB lineage: Bacteria > Desulfobacterota > Syntrophobacteria > Syntrophobacterales > Syntrophobacteraceae > SbD1. The sequence continues at coordinate 19,768 of CAVSIN010000023.1, forward strand.
AACAAGCATTTCCGAACCGCTGTAGCGGGTGTCCCCGACGTCTTCCCTGTAGGATGCGCCGAAGATGGCGATCTTGCAGGCGGCGACGATCTTGCCCATATTTCGGAGAGCGTCACGGACCAGGCGGGCGACATGAAGCGCTCTCGTATCGTTTATGTCGATGGCCTGGGGCGTTATCTTGAAGATATCGTCTTCGAACCCGAGAAGCGTCTGGTAAGCCCAGATCCCCAGTCCTCCGTCCTTTGGCAGGCAGTAGCCTCCTATTCCGGGTCCCGGAAATATGATGTTCGAATGCGTCGGCCGAACCTTTATCGCTTCTATGACCTTTATCAGGTCCACGCCGTTTCGCTCGGCAAAAACGCTCCATTCATGAAGAAAAGCCAGAATCGTGGCGCGGTAGGAATTCTCGACCACCTTGCAGGTTTCGCTCTCGATAGGCGTTTCCAGGACGGTCAGCGGATATTTTTCCACGTTTAAAACATCGGACAAAAAGGTCTGCACCCTCTGCCTGGATGCCTCGTTGACGCCGCTGCACACTCTCCAGAAGTCCCGGATGGAAGACACGTAATTCTTGCCCGGCATAACCCGCTCGAAGGAATGGGCCAGCAACGGCTCCGACTCCGATGCCCGCGACTTTGGAAAGCCTTCTTGATTATGGGATATGCAACATACTGGGTCGTGCCGGGCGGCACGGTGGTTTCAATCAGGACCATGCATTCGGGGTCGATCTTCTCACCGATTACCTTTAAACACTCCTCCAGGGCCGCAATATCGGCGCGGCCCTGGCGAACGTTTCCAAGCGTCTCTTTCTGATAATCGCATTGCACGTCAACCACCACCACGTCGGCCAGTGAAAGCACTTCATAGGTGTAGGTCGCGATGAGCGTCTTTTTTTCTTTGACGCACCGATGGATAAGAGGCTCCACTTCGGGATCTTCGGCCTCAACGGGCGCGATTCCCCGATTGAGATACTGGATCTTCCAGAACGACCTGGTGGAGGGCCGCTGCATTCCGATCACAAACTTGCACGGCTCCCCCGTCGCTTTGTCCACCGAATCCGCTACGACCCCGGCCATTACAGCGCCCACGAACCCGACGCCCATCACCACTACGATCTCTCGCCCCAGGCTCCGCTGCTCCTCTGACAATTTTGCTGATCCTCGCAAACTCCGCTTCATAGTCGGATTGCTTTGGAATCGGGAAAACCTCGCCAGCCGGGCATGTGGAATAGAGGTCGTTTGGAGATTCCGGTTTGTTAGACGCTTTGTTTTGCATTCCAGCCTGATCCTTTCCTAAGTTTAGAAATATATGTATATCAGGTCGCGGGGTTGTTCAATTAGATTTGACACGCATGGCAAGACTCTTTTGAAAGGCGGTCGAGCAAATGGTTTTTCGTGGCGTTTGCTCTCGTATTTAGCTAGTATTTGCATACGAGGTGAAAAGATTTGGGTGCGATGGGAAAGGAAGAATTCTTGCTTGCCACAGAGCGGATGCTCCAAGAAAGCATCCAGGCAAAACAGGCGCTGTGCAGCGTGGCGAAAGAAACCATTTTGGAGATGGCCGGGCTGGTCAGCCGGGCCTTCCTTGCCAAACATCGGCTTTTTCTCTTCGGTAATGGCGGCAGTGCTGCAGACGCCCAGCACCTGGCGGCCGAGTTCGTGAACCGCTTTCAAATAGAACGGCCTCCCTTGCCTGCACTGGCGCTCACAGTTGACACATCAATTCTGACGAGCATAGCAAACGACTGCGATTTCGACCACATATTCTCAAAGCAACTGCAGGCTTTAGCGCAGCCCGGGGACGTCGCTTTTGGGATAAGCACAAGCGGCCGGTCCCGCAATGTGATCAGGGCGCTCGAATGGGCCCGGGACGGCGGTGTTCTCACGATCGGTCTAAGCGGCTCTTCTGAGACTGAAATGGACCTGTATTGTGATATCATCCTTCATGTTCCGTCCACCGTTACGGCCAGGGTGCAGGAGTGCCATATAACAGTCGGGCATATAATCTGCGCCCATGTGGAAGAGATGATTTTCGGGCGCGGCCGTTAAGGCCGAAGCTCCTATGCCCGGCCTTTGGTTCAGGTTCTTATGCCCCGGCAAAGGCTTTGAAGAAGGTGTAGCAAAAGACGCCGTCGGGTTCCGTCGTCCTGTACAGGTCGCGTATTCCCTTGTCGAAGGATTCCCGATCTATGATCCCCGCTGCCAGCGCTTTTTCCCGGACGCCCTCGATCATTGCGGTGAAGGTGTTTTTGGTAAAGCCTTCAACGAAATGAGGCCTGCTCGAGTCTACGTAGACCATGCGCGGCGAGACACGGCAGTTTCTAAAACCGGCCTTTGTCAGCAGGGGATAAAGCTCGCGTCCGATCAGCGCATTCCCGCCCGCCCGGGCCTGAAGAGCGATCTGGGAGTTTATGGCCCTGCGAGCGTACCGGCTTTCAGGATGGAAATAAACCGAACCGTGATCTCCCTCGATAACGGTGATCGTGCCGCCGGGTTTTATCATCTTTTTCAGACATTTCAGCGCCTCGACCGGATTTGCGAGATGTTCCAGCACGAAACAGACAAAAACGTGGTCGAAGGATGCCGTTTCAAAAGGCAGCTTGAAGATGTCGCCCTGCTTGAGGCTCACATTGGTGATCCCGTCCGAATCCAGCTTCTTTTGAGCTTCGGCCAGGGATGCTTCGGACACGTCGATTGCTGTTATTTCGGCGCCCTGGACTGTTTCGGGCAAGCATTGACGTTTGCGCCCCAACCCCGCATCCGGCTTCCAGAACCCGGCTCCCGGCCGGAAAAGATGTGTCCGAATGCAGCAGGTCGGCCAAGGTCGAGGCCTGGTCCTGGAGCCGAATGCTTTCCCGCGAATTATACCCGTGTACGTATGCTTTTTTCATCTTCAATAAGACTGCATGGTTTTCGTGTTTATCGGCTCTCAGCCCCGGAGCCTCGCGAATAGCTTTTGCACCGCCTCCAGCGACTCAGGGGTGTCCACCCCTACCACCTCTTCTTCGGGCGCAGGCGTCATTCCCACCAGCAAGCCGTCCTCGACTCATCATTTCAGCCAGATCCGTCAGGAAGTACTCCTTCATGGCAAGCCACTCGCCGTTCTGCTGTTTTCTGACCTCGTGCGGCCTCTTCTCCATCCGGTCCATGTAGCTCAGCAGAGTGGTCTTCATTGCGGCATAGACTCCGGCGTTGCAGTACCTGAGCCTGCTCTGCCTGTCCAGAGGGAAGTCTTTCCAGTATTTCCATTCCACGATCCGAATGACCCGTCCGCCTTCCATCTCGATCATGCCGTACTGTGCCCTGTCCTTGCTTTCGAACGCCAGCAGCGTCAGTTCATAGCGTTCCAGCAGTTCCAGCAGTCTGCGATAAGTGGCCGACCGTATGAGGGGGACGTCCCCCATGGTGATTATCACCCGGTCCGCATCGGCGGAGTCGAGAAAGGAGCGCGCCGCAAGGAGGGCTCCGCCTGTGCCGTTCATAACCGGCTGGTAAATAAAAGATATCCCCTGGCCCTCCGTGACGCGGCGCACCTCTTCTGCGTGGTAATTGACTACGATTCCCCTGGGACCGGCAGGAAGGTTATCGAGGACTTCCCTGATAAGGGGACGGGAGCCCTCGATAGCGGGATTTTTCCGGAATCAGCGGCAGCAGTGTCTTGTTGCCGGCATACCCCTTCATGCGGGTACCTCGTCCTGCGGCAAATATGATGCTTGCGACTGCGCTCATTTTACGCAATTCAACCCTCCGGATTTCAAACGTTACTTGGGATGTCGGTTTTAGCCCCATCGTTTGCGGGTGGGGACCAGCCCCGGCCCGGCCTTCCGGTGGCACAGTTTCCACCGGATCGCCAATTGGGCGGCCTTTGTCTTCCAGCGCCTTTTTCTTCAGCTCGTAATAGTGGGAAACAGCCTTTCGGTGTTCCTCGGAGGTAACCGAAAAGTGGTGAGTACCATCATTATTGCTTACAAAATAAAGGTATGGGACCTTTTCAGGATAGAGCGCCGCATGGATGGATTTCGCCCCCGGGCTGCAGATCGGTCCGGGCGGCAGCCCTTTGATGCGGTAAGTGTTATAGGGACTTTGCCTCGTCAGATGCGCGGCGGTAACCGGTCCTGAAAAGCCCGGGATGTCGTAAACCGCTGTCGGGTCGCTCTGAAGCGGCATGTTGATTTTGAGCCGGTTATAGAAGACCCCGGCAATGACCGGCCGCTCGGAATCGACCACTGCTTCCTTTTCTATGATGGAAGCCAGGGTTACGATCTCATGCAGGGATAGTCCGAGTTCTTTCAGCCGGTCCTGCCACTCCTGGGGCAATCGCTGCCAGAACCGTTCGACCATTTTCTTTGCGATGGACGTGCTCGATACAGGCTTTGTGAACTGATAGGTGTCAGGGAAAAGATAGCCTTCCAGGCCCGTTTGCCTTAACTCCGAGCGACCTGGCGAATTCGGCGTCTGCTGGCGACCTCGATGATTTCACTCTCCGGCGCAAGGTCTTTCTGATGCGAGTAATCCTGGCCACGTCCCACAAGGTGGACCCTTCGGGCAGGGTAACGGTATGGATCACGACCCTTCCGTTTACGATCTGGTCGAGGACCTGTTCCGGGGTGTAAAGCGTCGAAAAGGCGTATTCGCCGGCCTGCATGCGGTGCAGGGAATTCTTCAACCAGCCCAGGAGATAAAACGCGCGCGCATCCCGGATGACCCCCTGGGATTGGAGAAGCCTGGCGACTCCATAAGCGCTGGTTTGGGGAATGAAAAACTGCTTCTTCTCGAAAGAAGGTTTTGCCGGCAGGCGCAAAAAGAGCCAGAAATGAAAAGAAACCAGGATTGCCGCAACCGTCGTAAGACAGGAAAGGATCAGAAAGAATCCGAAAACCGCCATGCAGACCTTCTTCAGTAGGGACATGCCTAACCTCCGGCGATTGGGTCTCCTTTAACACAGGAGTTCGGGTTTTGGCAATGTTGACCGATTCCTGATGATGCATAATCCCTGAGGAAATTAATATCTGAATTGTAAAAAGCGGAGCGCATGGTATACTGCATATAGTTTACTGGAAAGTCTCCTTGACGTATATTGTTTCCGGCCTGATCTTTCGAGGCGGCCGAGTCTGCAGGCGGACGGGGCTGGAAGTGCACTCCCAAACTGTTTGAAAGGGTTTGTATTCTCATGCCTGGCAGATCTGTACAGGGAAGCTGGAGTTGACCTCGACAAGGCAAACGAACTTGTCCGGCGCATCAGGCCGATAGTTCGTTCCACCTACCGCGGCGGGGTCATCACCGATATCGGCGGTTTTGGAGGGTTATTTTCCCTGAATCTCCAGGATGTGAAAAACCCCGTGCTGGTTTCTTCCACCGATGGAGTGGGGACCAAGCTTAAAATCGCATTCATGGCCAACAGGCACGATACGGTCGGAATAGACCTGGTGGCCATGTGCGTCAACGACATCGTGGTTCAGGGCGCCAGGCCTCTTTTTTTCCTGGACTACCTCGCCCTGGGACGCATAGACCTCGATCTGGTCGAACAGCTTGTTGCCGGGATCGCTGCCGGATGCAAAAAGGCGGGCTGTTCCCTGATCGGAGGGGAAACGGCAGAGATGCCCGATTTTTACAAAGAAAATGAATACGACATGGCCGGTTTCGCAGTTGGTCTTGTCGACAACTCCCAGATTATAGACGGCTCGACCATCCGGGTCGGGCATCGGATTATCGGGCTGGCTTCGAGCGGTTTGCACTCAAACGGGTACAGCCTTGTGCGGCGCATCATCTTCGACAAACTGGGCCTGAAACCCGACAGCTTCGTTTCGGAACTGAACCGAACCGTTGCCGAGGAACTCCTCGAACCCACCAGCATCTATGTCGAACCGGTTCTGCATCTTCTGCGCAAGTACCGCGTTCATGGGATGGCTCACATTACCGGGGGCGGTTTCTACGACAATGTCGAAAGGATTCTTCCCCGCGCCTGCAAGGCGCTCATCCGGGAGGAGTCCTGGAGCGTGCCTCCCATCTTCAACTTCCTTCGCGAAAAGGGCAATGTCTCGCCGGAAGAAATGAATCATGTTTTCAATAACGGGATTGGTTTTGTAATAGTCGTAGAGCCTTCGGAAGCCGAAGACATAGTGGCTTTTCTTAGCGCCATGATCACCGGGGTTCATATCATCGGAGACATTGTGCCCGAGGGAACCCGGCGCTGAGGCTGTGGAGATAGTGGGTCGATAAGAGGGAAAGATCTGCTTGTTATTCAGACAGCGGCATTCTGCTGTCAGGCTTTCGTCCTTTGGATCGAAACATTGTCCTTGTATTCAGCGCATTCTGTACAAAATTTTTGACCGATCGGCAGCGCCAGCTCTCAGTGCGAAAGGAACCTGAAATCATGAGCAGAGTATGTGAATTCTGCGGCAAAACGCCTCATGTCGGCAACAACGTCAGCCATGCAAATAACAAGACCAAACGTATCTGGTATCCCAATCTCCAGCAGGTGCGGCATGTCCGCCAGGACGGCAGCGTCAGACGGGTGCGCGCCTGTACGCGATGCATCCGCTCCGGAGCTTGTTGTGAAGCCTGTCTGATCGTCACGGGTTTTGCCCTCGAATTTTGAGACAATTCGTCCCGAAATCCCTGCGGTTTCAAAATGTCTCGATCATACATCACCGATCCCGAAAAGATGACCCATTTCGGATATCTTACAATTCCGGAGAAGGAAAAGGCGGAATGGGTCCGCCGGCATTTCAACAGCGTTGCCCGCAAATACGATTCCATGAACACTTTGCTGAGCCTGGGCATCCATTACCAGTGGAAGCGGATGGCCGTGAGGATGATGGATTTGCGAAGCGGGGACCGTGTGCTCGACGTATGCGGCGGGACCGGCGATCTTTCGCGGATGGCCGCCGAACGGGTGGCGCCTTCGGGCCGCGTGGTGCTCTATGATATCAACTGGGAGATGATGGCGGCCGGGCGGCCAAAAACCTCAGCTTCGCCTCACTCGCGGCCTGATTTGTTCCGTGCAGGGCGATGCCGAAAAAATAGCCTTCCCGGACAACAGCTTCGATGCGGCAATGGTTGGCTTCGGGATAAGAAATCTCACTCATTTTGAAAAAGGCTTCAGGGAGATGCACCGCGTCCTGAAAACAGGCGGGGTCTTCATGTGCCTCGAGTTTTCCGAACCGGTGACACCCTGGTTTCGGCGCCTCTACGATTTTTATTCATTTCATGTAATGCCCTTCATAGGAAAGGTCCTGGCCAACTGCCAGCCGGCCTACACCTATCTTCCGGAATCAATCCGGCTCTTCCCCAACCCCGACGAACTGAAATCGATACTTGAGCGGATCGGGTTCAGGAATGTAAGATATCGAAGGCTGACCGACGGAATCGCGGTCGTGCATCTGGGCAAAAAAGCGGACTGAGGCGATGAAGCTCAACTGGGCGGAACTGCTGGTCGTGAATAACCCCTCGAGGGTCTTCCAGCAGAAATTTGAAATTGGCTGGATGAAAAAACATGCGCAGCTTCCCCCCGGTGGGTCTTTTCTTGAAATAGGATGCGGGCGGGGAGCGGGAGCATCGATAATTCGAAGGCAATTTTCTCCCGGCTTTCTTTGCGCCATGGATCTGGATCCTCTGATGATCCGGCGGGCTTTTCACTATCTGGGGCCGCCAGGAACGGCAAAACATCTCTTTTTGCGTGGCCGATGCGCTCCATTTGCCGCATCCGGACGGCGCCTTCGACGCGGTATTCGGTTTTGGAGTGCTCCACCATGTTCCCGACTGGCAGGGTGCTCTTGCTGAAGTCGGGCGCGTGCTCAAGCCGGGCGGGATTTACTTCCTCGAAGAGCTCTATCCCACACTTTATCAGAACTTCATAACCAGACACATCCTGCTGCACCCGACCGAAAATCGTTTCGGAGGCCAGGAGCTGAAAAAAGCTCTGGACGCGGCGAATTTTTCGGTGCAGGCTTCATTGGAGCTAAAGCTTTTCGGAATTCTGGCCGTTCTTAAAAAAAGCACGTTGATTCGAACCACTAACACAAATCCCTACAGGAGGAGTTTTCGGATGAGGATAGCGAGGCTCATTTTCGTATTGTGTTTTGCCCTGGCCCTTGCAAATTGCCCGCCGGCGTTTGCCCAGGGTCCTGCTGGAAGCGGCCCGGGTTTGGAGACCCCAAGCGGACCCCTGGCCGAGGTCCCGGAGAGGCTCTATGATTTTGGCGATCTGACCGATGGGAAGGAATACGTTCACAGTTTCGTCGTCAAGAATATCGGAACTGCCCCCCTGGAGATAAAAAAAGTGATAAAGATCTGAGGGACCGAGGTTGGTCGGTTCGACCACACAATACCTCCAGGCGGCGAGACAAAGATTCCGGTAAGCCTCAATCCGTCAGCCTGTAAAGGCGGCGCCAAAAAATCGGTGCTCGTCTTGACAAATGACAAGAATTCCTATTTCGTAGTGAGTGTAAGCGGACGCTCCAAATAAGTGGATAATCGGAATGCTGCATAAGGGATATCGGCGATCTCCACGCCTCGCGAGCGGTGGAGATCGTCATGGTCCATCAATTTTTAAAGATTACCGCAACCGTGCCGTTATCTTAGCTTTTGGACTTACCATTCTTACCCTTCTGTCCTGCCTTCCATACGCTCCTCAGGGTCCGTTCGACGCCCGCGACTACACTCGCGTGGCGGGAATGAGGGTTGAACAGCATCCCTGGGAAGCGCTCATCGAGCCGCTGGCCGCCCCGATTCCAGATCCTGGCGGGAGCGCCGGATTTTCGCATTGCGGGGGTTTCTGCGCTGATCTGGGTGTTTTTGGGCGCAGGAGCGTGGGGCATGTTCGCTGAATTTCGCTCTCAAAGGGAAAAGAGCGCGTTTTGCGATTGTGCTCAAGGGAATCCAGAGCGCTTTTGTCGCCACTTCAACCTTGATGCTCGTCATCTTTTTATTTGTGACAGCCCGCATTCCAGGCTGGCGGCTGGTTGTTGACAACCCGGATCTGATTGTAGCCGATCTTCACAGCCACACCATAAAATCTTTTGACGGCCTGATGTCGACGAAAACAAACCTCGAATGGCATGCGTCCTGCGGTTATGACGTGGTTGGGCTTACCGAACATGATCAGCTCTTCGCGCATGATACTGAAATGCCGGCAGATTCATCTTTCGATCGGCTGCCGGCGTTCATCTCCGGTCTTGAAGCCCATACAGGGCCGAGAGTGATGGTTCTGGGCCTTTGCCGGGACCCCCACATTCAACTTACAGAGCCTGGACCGGATGAGTCGCAGGATCGCACGTCCTGGTTTGCCGAGACAGATTCATGAGGATTGCGGAGGGGCCGTCATTGTTGTCACCTTGAACGAGACTAAGGACCGGCGACGTTGCCCGGCTGGCCGATGCCGGGGTAGACGGATTCGAGATCGCCAATTCCGGCCACCCGGACCTGCGGCCGGATCTCCGGCAAGAGGTGCTTCGATACCTGCCGTTCCCGCGGACTCGTCCTTGTGGCTTCCACGGACTGGCACGGCTGGAGCGGGCTGGCGAGGACATGGACAGTCATAAGGGCGCCGGGAGCATCCGCGCTCTCGCGTACGCAACGGGCAAACCTCGCAATGCGCAAACTGAGGGAACACGACTCGGCGGACGTTATTCCCGTGGTTGCCGGATATATGGGTGAACCCTCGCTTATGCGCGCGATTTTCTCTCCGGTTGCCGAGACCATGAGGTATGCCCAGGAGCTGTCGGCTGCACGAGTTATATCATGGTGGTTCTGGGTATCGGCTCTCTTTGTCCTTTGGGTGTTTCTCCGGAGGATCGGCGTCCGTCCGGGCGGCGTTCTGCTTGCTTTGCTTATCGGGGCTACGGGCCTCGGCCTGATTTTTTCCGGTCTCTCGCTCATTAGGAGCAAGGAACGGCAGGAACCGAGTCATTTTCGTTCCGTATCGGCCTCATCGCACTTACCGCCGGTGCGGCCGCTTTCCTGGCTTCCGTGGCAGCGGGCCTCTTGATGGTGCGCAAGGCGGCGGCAGCATACGAGCAGGCCTGACAGTTCGGCACCGTGGAGATCGAAAGCCTTCAGTGACATCGGCCGGCGGTCGTTTGTCCGGCAGCAAATCAGCCCTGTTTGGAGGATGACACCAGGGTCCGCAGAATATCTTCCTTGCCGATGATTCCCACCAGCTTGCCTGCCTTCCAAAACAGGAATTGTGTGAATACTCTTGTTGACCATTATAGAGGCTATTTCATCTATGCCCGCTTCCGGGCCGACTGTCACCGGGTCGGGCGTCATGGCTTCAGAGGCCTTTATCGCCGCGATTTTTTGCATTTCTTTTGCCATTTTGCCCGGCGGATAAATCGGAATAAAAGCATCCAGGATTGTGAAAACCGAAGGCATCGGGAGCTTCTTTTGCTCGGCGATCAGATCGCTCTGGCAGATTATGCCAACCAGATCGCCGCTCCGGTCAACGACGGGCACGCCGTTAAAATGCTTTTCGAGCAGCAACCTGGCAATTTCCGTTACTTCTGTTTCCGGGGTAACGGTGATAACGTCTCGGGTCATTACGTCTTTGGCTTTGAGCATCGGAAGTACTCCGTTTGGTATGAAAGCCATGGACGCCTGCACTAATCCAAGCGCATCATCTCAAATCTCGATTGCCTGGACCGCCTGTCCAGGGCCGCTCTCAACACTCGCGAGGCCGGCCGTGGGCTTGATGTTTTTATTCTATCATAGGTGGGTGGTTACATGGAATCGGTTGATTGCGCAAATGTAAACTATCTTCCGGGACTTTTCGTCTGAAATGATTAAGGATTATTGCCCTCCGAATTCCCGCCGGGACCGTCGGATAGAGATGGTGGCCGGATTGGGGCCGTTGCTTAATCAGGAGGCTCTGCATGAAATATCGTCGGGAAGATTTTCTTGCTGGCTGTCATTGTGCTCTGTTCGGCGGCGCAGGCGGCGTGGTCTGCTCCGCAGGCGCCGGACCAGCCAAGACGGCAGACTCGAGAGTAAAGAGGAGCGTTCTGGTCGGACGTATTTCGCTGGTGGAAGGTGAGTTGCTCCGTTACGTTCATGAAGCAAAAGACTGGGTGGTTACCGTGAAGGACACTCCATTCGGCCGGGAGGATGCCCTCTATCTGGGAGAAAACGGCAAGGCCGAGTTCCTGATGCCTAACAACACCTGGATCAGGATTGGCGCCGATACCCAGATTCAGATGGTCGCGCTCAAAGATGACGCGACCGAAGTTGACGTGGCCGTAGGCATCGCCCGGTTTATCAACAGGAGCCCTAAGGTCGTGGTCAAGGCCACCACGCCTTTCGGTTACGCGGTAGGCGGCCCCGGGTCGGTTTTCGATCTCTACGTAGGCGACGAATCGGTTGAGGTAGTCGCGATAAAGGGTAAGGTCGAATTCGTTCATGATCTGGACGGGGCTAAATACTACGCCATTCCCGGGTCGATTTCCATTCTGGCGGACAATCGGCAGGCTGCCGCCGGCGAGGGCAAAGTGGACGCCCAGTGGGACGACTGGAACATTTCACGGGATTCCGTTCTGGTCCACGGTATTGAAACCAAAGGCGAATCGGTAAAGCTCCTGCCCGAAGGTATTCGTGAAGATTCGCAAAGTGCTTGATGAAAACGGGCGTTGGGAGAGTGTATATTACGAAGGAGAGTATCGGGAGGCATGGCGTCCCACCAGTGTGGAGGAAGGTTGGGCCCCTTATACGGTCGGCCATTGGACGGACTGGTGCGGGGATTATACCTGGGTCCCCTACGAACCGTTTGGATACGTTACGCATCATTACGGATACTGGTTCCGGGCAAATGACTACTGGTACTGGGCGCCTCCCGCAGCATCGATCGAGTGGGGCTCTCCCTACTGGGGAATCGGCTTTGGATGGTACCCGGGAAGGGTCGGATGGCTTTACTCCGACGGCGCCGTAGGATGGTTTCCTCTGCTTCCATGGGAACCTTTCTATGCGTTTAACTGGTGGGGGCCGTGGGGTTTTGCGGTCTATCACGCCGGCCTCATCAATATCAACTTCCACAGATACAGGAACTGGAACCGCGCTGTAGTCGTAAACCAGCGTGATTTCCACAACGTAAACAGCTACAGCCGGACGCGGCTGACAAATGTCGACGGCCGGCGATCGCCTCAGGGTTCAAGGCCGCACCCGTCGTTAGCGATAATGTTCTCAAAAATGCAGGCGACCCAAGGCAGCGGTTCAACTACACGAATGCGGCCCCTCATTCAAAACCGGCTCAGAACGTGACCTCCAGGGTGGCGCAGAACCAGGCCAAATTCAGAATGAACGCCCCCAACGTGAACGGCAGCGCTATTCGCAATCAGGTTTCCGGCGCCAAACTCGCCAAACCGTGCGGTAGGGGCGGCAAGGGTCTCTGCGCCTAAGATTGCGTCCGCAAAAAATGGAGCAGTCCGGCCAGCAGGCACTCAACCAAAACCCGAGGGCTGTTAAGCCCTCATCGGCTCGTGTGGCAAAATCCGGGCTGGGTCCGGCAGGTCGGCAGCGCCAGGGGCATGGCGGGGGCGTAAAAGCGGGGAGCGGTGCGGCTGGGAAGGCTTTGTCCCAAAGATCGCACGGCGCCGGGCGTCGATCCGCTGCAAAGGGGCGCAAAGCCGATGGCGCTCGCAGGGGCGCCACGAGGGGCCGAAGCTCGTCAGGATCCCATCGCTCACCCGGAGGAATGAGGGGTTCCGGACGTTCAGCGCATGGAATGGGCGGCAGTCACGGTGGCGGCGCACATGCAGGGGGGCATAGGTAAGGCTTCTCACCTTGCCAAAACGACAATCGCGTTCGTCGAAGCCTAGCCGATTGTCGATCTTTTGAGACTCGAAATTTTATTCCCCATCCGTTTTGCCTCGGAAAGGACTTCCGCCTCATCCACCGTGAGCAGCCGCCCATCCTTTACGATCTGCCGTCCGTCCACCCACACGAATCTTACGTCACTTCCCCGAGCCGCATAGACGATATGGCTGACCGGGTCGTAGATGGGCGTCAGATGAGGTTGATCGAGGCTGAGGGCAATAAGGTCGGCCTTTTTGCCGGGTTCGATGCTCCCGATCTCATTTTCCAGCCCAAGCGCCGAGGCGCCTCCGAGTGTCGCCATCCGGAGCGCCTGCTCGGCGGGGCAGGCGAGGGGGTCTTTTCTGAAAACCTTATGGATTTTGGCCGCAAAGTCCATTTCGGAGAAAAGGTCCAGGTCGTTGTTGCTCGCGCACCCGTCAGTCCCGAGGCCGACCTTTACCCCGAAGGAGATCATGTCCGGAATGGGAGCGACCCCGGAGCCCAGCTTCATTGCGCTCTCCGGGCAATGGGAAACCGAGGCCCCGCTCTTTGCAATGGAGAGGATTTCATCTTTGGAGAGCCAGATTCCGTGAGCGCACAGCGTCAACTCATCCAGGACCCCGAGCGCATCGAGATGCATTCCCGGTCTTCGGCCGTATCTTCTCATGATTTCATCGACCTCGCCGCTCGTTTCGGAAAGATGGGTCTGAAAGAGGATTTTATGACTGCGGCAAAGCTCTTTTACGCGCTTGAGCGTCTCCGGGCCGCACGTGTAGGGAGCGTGGCAAAAAAGGGACGGGCGAACGCGGCCGGTCTGGGCGGGAAAGTTCGACAGAAAGGCTTCCGCGCGTGATTGGAAATTCGCCGGATCGGGCAGGTCGGGCGTGGGGAAATCGAGGATCCCCTGGCCCATGACGGCGCGAATCCCTGAATGAAGGGCGGCGCGTGCGGCTGATTCTTCGAAAAAATAGCCGTCGCAGAAGGTTGTCGTGCCGCTTTTGAGCATTTCAACCGCTGAAAGCAGGGTCCCCAGGTATACGCTGTCGGGATTTACAAAAGCGTTCTCGAGAGGGAAGATGATTTCCTCGAGCCACTTCTTCAGGGGAAGATCGTCGCCGATTCCGCGAAAGAGGCTCATCGCGGCGTGAGTGTGCGTATTTATCAAACCCGGCATGAGCAGATAGCCGGAAAGATCGAGCTTCCCTGCGCCCCCGGAAAAGATTTCGCAGCTCACCGGAAGGGCCGACCGCGACTATGCGGTCGCCCTCGATTGCAACGGCCCCCGAGCGAAACCGGCTCATCCCGGGGTCGCACGCAACAAGCCAGTCGGCGTTGAAAAGCAGCCAATCGACTTCCCGGACCGGCTCATTCTCGGGCTTTTTTGGCGAATTCCCGGACATGACCGAAGATTTCCTCCAGATCCAGTGTCAGCAGCGTGCGGTCCTTCATCACAAGGCGCCCGCCAATGACGCTGTGGCGGACGTCCGCGGCCCCGGCCGCATAGACCAGGTGACTTACCGGGTTGTAGACGGGCGTCAGGTGCGGTTTTCTAAAATCCACCACTATCAGGTCGGCAAGCATCGCCGGGGCGATTTGTCCGGTCAGCCCCTCCCAGCCCAAGCGCCCTGGCGCCGGACCCGGTCGCCATCCGGAGCGCCGTTGCGGCCGAGAGGACCGTCGGGTCGAGTGCTGCGGCCTTGTGGAGCTTGGCGCACGTATCCATTTCTCCGAACATATCCAGGTTGTTGTTGCTCGCGCAGCCGTCGGTGCCCAGGGCCACCGTTACGCCGGATTCGAGAAGGCGCGGGACAGGGGCGATGCCGGAGGCAAGCTTCATATTGCTTTCCGGATTATGGACCACTTTCACCTGGTTTTCGGCAAGCATGCCGATATCGGTTTCATTCAGGGCCACGCAGTGATCGGCCACCAGGCGCGGGCCGAGCAGACCAAGGGCCTCGAGGTGCGCGACCGGACGCCTGCCGTACAGGTCGCAGTATCTGTTTGACTTCGGCTTCGTTTTCCGACAGGTGGACTACAAGCGGCACATCGTGCCGGGCCGATATCCGGTGACACTTCTTCAGAAGGTCCGGCGAACAGGTATAGAGGGCGTGCGGTTCGACGGCAATGCTGACAAGAGGGTCTCCCCGCCACCTCTCGATGAGCAATTCGGTATGCCTCAGGCCGTTTTCGATCTCCCCGTAGGCGGGAGAAGGGAAATCGTAGAGCACCTCGCCCACCAGCGCCCGAATGCCCGCTCTTTTTGCCGCCTCTGCGACCTTGTGCTCGAAAAGGTACATGTCGCAAAAAGCGGTCGTCCCCGACAGGATCATCTCGGCGCAGGCAAGCATCGTTCCCCAGTAGACCCACTCTTCGTTCAGCTTTTTTTCCGCCGGAAAAATGTGACCTTGCAGCCAGTCCATCAGGGGAAGGTCGTCGGCAAGACCGCGGAAAAGCGTCATGGCGGCGTGCGTGTGAGCGTTTATCAGCCCGGGAAGGGCCACACATCCTGAAATGTCCAGGGTTTCCGATGATTCAAAAGCCGATTGGATTTCATCCGAAGGCCCCGCTGACTCGATCTTACCGCCCCGAATGGCGATGCCTCCGGGATCGAAGACTGGTGGAACTCGAGTCCAGGGTCAGCACGACTCCGTTCAGAAAGAGAATGTCGGCCTTCTTCTTTCCTTGTACGGTTCTTTGAGTGTGGATCGGCTTCCTGCAATTTGCTTCGTCCAATCATGTCCAACCTGTGAGAGCATTTGCCGGACCGGGCGCGGATCAGGAATCCCCGGGCGCCCCGCTCTCCCGGCTATGGGTCTCATCCAGCAGGTTCAGCCGCTTTTCGAGGAGTTCCACCCTGGCTTTAAGCTCTGAGAACTCCTTTTTGCGGACTACCTCCAGGTTCTCGGAAATCTTCTTGAAAGACGACTGAAATTTGGAGTTTATCTCCTCCCATTCCCGTTCGCCGCTGCTGGCCAGGTCTTCGGCCAGCTTATCCGCTTCCTCGCTCGATAATTTTCCCTCTTCGACCAGCATCCGGGTCGCTTCGCGAATTTTGTCGCGAGTCAGCACAGCCGCGCCGATTCCCGCAAACATACCTTTTTTCAGCAACTCAAGCATTGTCGCTCCTTTTCTCAATTTGTGCGCCCTATGCAGGGCGACAAAGATGGCGGAAAAGCCCGAATTGATATAAAATAGCAGCATTTCGCCAAGGCGCAATATTTAAGAACGGACCGCCACCATGGTTTTTATTCCCTTTTAGGACTGAGTCTGGACTGATTTTCCATAAATCTTCAGGGTGAGACAGATTACTAACTTGTAGACTAAACCGGCAACCGATGCGTCTGATAAGCGCGACTTCGAAGTCGCGCAAATTGTACGGGCCTGTCCCATGCGGATCTAAGGAGCAAAGCTATGAAGAAATTAACTAAAACCCTCTCGGTGTTCCTGGTGGTGGCTGCTGTGCTGATGCTGCTTGCATCCCCTGCGTATTCGTTCAGAGGTGGCGGAGGCCATGGGTTTCACGGAGGCCATGGATTTCACGGGGGCCATGGATTTCACGGAGGCTATGGGTTTCACGGGGGGCGCTGGGGGTGGGGCGCCGGGGCATGGCCATATTACTGGGGCGCGTGGGGTTACCCATACTATGGTTCCGCCTACTATGGTTACCCCTACTATCGTTATTCGTACTACACGGCCTCCACGCGCACGGTAGTCAAACGGCAAGCGCAGCCTGCGCCGCGCAAACCGGTTCCTGCGCATAAGCAGGACCGCAATTGACTTAGTTCAGGCGCCCTGCCTTGACGTCGATGGAACACGAGGCAGGGATGCCTGCGGTTATCCCATGGCAGGGTAAACATGCCGATTCGATACGGATAATCATTGAGAACGACAGAAAAGATCAGGCTACGCCTTTTGGTGGCGTTCAGGCCTACAAAGATTTCAGGGCGCGCCCGCCCGCTCGCGGCGAGTATCGCGAAATGGATTTGCCTTGGCCTGATGGCCGTTAGTTTCAATCCTCACCAGGTCGCTGCCGCGAAGGATCCCGCGCAATTCTCCAACCCGGGCAGATCGTCATCTGCGCATCAAGTCGCAAGGACTCGCCGGACTGTTAAGAAGCAACCTGCCGCGGCGCCCCACCAAAAACGAGCGGACTTCGAAGGGGAGCATCAGTCCGAGCAATCCCTGCACATGGCGGATTGGGTCGTAGACTCGGGCGACAATCGCGGCATGCCGTTTGCCATCGTAGACAAGGTGGACGCCAAAGTCTTTGTATTCGATGCCCGTGGACGACTTCGCGGCGCAGCCCTGGCTCTGCTGGGCCTCGCACGTGGCGATTACGCTGTTCCAGGCATCGGTAACCGGAAATTATCGGACATTCGCCCTGAGGAGCGCACCACGCCGGCGGGCCGCTTCGTGGCCTCGCTCGGATACAATTTCAAGGGAAAAGACGTCCTTTGGGTGGACTACAAAAATGCCGTTTCCCTGCACCGGGTGATTACGACCAATCCCGGTGAGCGCCGGCTGGAACGTTTGGCCACTCCAGGTCCGCTCGACAAGCGTATTTCCTATGGTTGCATCAACGTTCCTGCAAAGTTCTTTGATAATGTCGTGAGTCCTACTTTTACCCGAAGGAGAGGCGTAGTCTACGTGCTGCCGGAAATCCGGTCGATCGGCGAAATCTTCAAGTCATACTATGACGTCGAGTCAGGTCGCGTATGAGGCGCAACTGCGAATCTTTATGAGCCGCTGAAATCACAAAGCTGAGACCGAATTGCCATAAAACAGCAATATTTCAGGCACGCGCGATGTTGATCTTTAGGCCGGAGAAGTTATGAACACCATCAGGCGTGAGATCATGGCCCTTTTGTCGGAGGGGGAATTACGGGGCAAAGTCCATTTCCAAAATCATTCGCATCAGCGAAAAGGAGGTTTACGACCACCTCGAGCACATTGGCCGTTCGCTTAAATCACAGAAAATGAGGCTCAAAATAACCCCGGCGCTCTGCCTGGAATGCGGATTCAAATTCGAGGGCCGAAACCGTTTTACGTCGCCCGGAAAATGTCCCAAATGCAAAGGAGAACATATTCAGGATCCCGGAATATGGCGTCGAAGGCCCTTAGCTGTTAGCGCCCGGGATAATTACCTCCCCTGCCTTCGAATGCGCTTTTGCGACTCACATTTCCCGCCGTCCTGGAATAATGCTGGCGAATTCCTCCTCAAACGCCACCGGCGATGGATACTCGATGACGGAAACCATGTGGGAACCCTCCGAGTGTGAATTCAATGCGGAACAATCATCCGATGACGCCAAACTGCACCACGTCTGGGCCATGAGGTCGGCCATCGAGGAATCGAGGAAATAAAGGGGTTTTACAGCAGCGATTGAAATTCCTCTTTTGTGAGCCGCGCCTGTTTAAGAATGTGGGCAAGTGCCGACCGTTTTATTGGGCTGTGCGCCGGGACGGTAATCTTGAACACTTCGCTCCGGGTGTGCTTATGCAGACGAATATGGCTGCCTTTCTGGCGTATAACGACCCAGCCATCGCGTTGTAGGGCCTTTAAAACCTTATCGTAGCCCAAACTCGGCAGTCCGGTCATATGGCTATTTCAATGACCTCGGACCCTGGAGCGGAAGAAAGGTCGTCTTCAACAGTTTCGAGATAAAGCTCTATGGCTTCCTTAATGTTCGCCAGAGCCTCGTCTCTCGTTTCACCCTCACTTATACAACCTGGAAGGCTGGGCGCCACGGCGGTGAAACCGCCTTCCTCACTTGGTTCCAAGACCACACGGACTTTCATGCTGCAAAACCTCACATCGTCCAAGGTTCATCTCACTATTTCAGATGGCGGCGTCACCCGCGCAAGACCGTTAAGGCAGAATTTATATCATTATACTCAATACTCATTTTTACTCAACCTGTCCGGTGTGGTAAAACCCGTCACCATGTTCCCGGTGACGGGAACGAGACGTTTCCGCTGCTTGCTTTGTCGTAATTAAATGTCCAGTAACATCGAGACCATCTGGGAGGGGTGTGGATCAGGGGGGTGTTTCCACACTAAATCCACACCCCTCCCATTGATTGCACCCGATGAAGGCCACGTTCAGGGAAACGCTAAAACGGGGAATTCCCACCAACGGCGGGCCATCCGGTGTCCTCCTCATGTGTGACGGGGGCAAAGAAGATGCATAGCGCAGAGGGAGCCGACTCTTCATCTACCAGACGCGGGGGACGAAACGATATTTTACTCTGGCCATATAAGCGCCGTAGCCTTCCAGTTCTTCCAGGAGCACGCGTTCCTCCCGGACAGCCCTGAATGCAAAGCAACCGACGAAGACCGGCGTGCAGAGCACCCCGTACCAGGACCCCAACAATAAAGCCGTCCCCAGGAAAAAGAGACACGCGCCCGTGTACATGGGATGGCGAACATAGCGGTAAGGTCCGGTTGAGATCACAGTTTGCCCTCGATCCTTCTGGACTCTCACCACTCCCGACGAATACGGGTTTTCCCGCATGGTAAGAAAGGAGATATAGAGCGAGATGAGAAGCACCAACGCTCCAACGGTTTTGAGCGCGACCGGCATCCGCGACCAATGAAAGCGCACTGCGTCAAGCGGCATCAGTATGAGCCAGAATAGAGTAAAAAAAAGCGTTACAGCGATGAACGCCTTGTCCCAGGATAATTCGGGGCGAAACCGCATTCTTTCCTCAATGAGATCCGGATCGTATTTGAGAAGCCACCAGGTGATAGGCAGGCCTGTGACAAAGAGCAAACCGAGGAAGACCCAACCGGCCGTCCAGGCGATCGTTCCTGCCGGTATAAAGAGCCCCAGTGCTATCACCAGGAACTCGATGCTCTCCAACACAATCACTTTGGTTCGAATAATCTGTC
>CAVSIN010000024.1:0-200685 GCA_963727975.1 uncultured delta proteobacterium
GTGCGTCAAGTTCTGCAAATTCGATCAGGGCATACGGCGCCTAGTTTTTTGTTTTCCTTACTGCTTCAACCGACGAAGCGAGCCCTGGAGGGCCGCCGAGAATGGGTCCAACAGTGACTCGTCGGAGGCGGCCCTCCAGGGCGGCCTCTCAGGCAGCGATACCTAGTCGCAGCTTCTTTTGTTCTTGGAGTAGATCCATATTGATGTAACGGCTTGCTTCCAGCCAGTCCTCGTGGGTCTCCACCGCCAAGGCACGGACAAGCCGCAGACAGCTCTCCCGGTTGGGAAAGATCCGCACTACGTGAGTTCTTCTCTTGATCTCCTCGTTTAGCCGTTCGAGCATGTTTGTGGATTTCATGTGCTTATGGTGTTGAAGCGGGAGACGGTAGAAGGCGAGGGTTTCCCCGATATTCTCTTCCACCCATTCGCACAGCTTCGGATACTTCTTGCTCCAGCGCTCAAGCCACTGCGCCAGGTCCTTTTGAGCCTCGGCAAGGTCCCTTCTGTCATATATCCACCGCAATTCCTGCAAGCAGTCGTCTACCGCTTTCCTCGGGAGGTGATCCAGGGCGTTTCTTAGGAAGTGTACGTAACAGCGCTGCCAGACGGCTTCGGGAAGTACCTCGGCGATGGCCCGTTTGAGTCCGGGATGATCGTCCGATACTACGAACTCTACGCCCCGTAAGCCGCGCCTTTTCAGTTCCACCAGGAAATCCTTCCAACTTGTCGCACTTTCACGGTTGGCCAGTTCCACGGCCAGGATCTGCCGTCTGCCCTCTGCGTTGATGCCGATGGCGATCTGCACAGCCTGGCTGCGGATAACCCCGTCATCTCTGACTTTTTCGTAGCGGGCGTCCAAGATCATGTAAGGATAGCTCTCTTCGAGGGGTCGCTTGGCAAACCGCTCCAGGCTCTCGTCCAAAGTCTTGTTGACCTCGCTGATCGAGGAGGCCGAAAACGAGTGGCCGCACAGCTCCTCGGTGATGGCTTTCACTTTTCTCGTGGACACGCCCTGGACGTACATCTCGGCCAGCGCGGAAACCAAAGCTTTCTCCGATCTTTGATATCTCTCGAAGAGTTGAGTGGAAAAATGCCCTTGCCGGTCCTGTGGCACTCGGAGTTCGAGCTTGCCCACGCGTGTTATCAAAGACCGGCCGTAGTAGCCTGAACGGTATCCAACGCGCCCGTCGCTCCTTTCCCCTTTCTCGGCTCCTACCGCCTCTGTCATCTCCTGCTCCAACACTTCCTGGAGCACCTCACGAAGTAATGTCTTGAGGCCGTCCTTCTCCTCGCTGAAAATCTCTTGGAGGTTGATCCATTTGCGCTTACATTTGTTCTCGGTCATGGCATATTCTCCGTCTGTTCGGGTGGGTGATTCGTTACAGTGAAACACCCGTATGCCATGACCATCTTCTGCAAGTCATTCTTTTTTGCAGAACTTTCTGCACATTACCCCCGATCTTTAGTGAGGGCGCATGTACGCCTCCGCGTAACCCCTCCCTTCGAAAGGCTCAGGGCAAGTTCTTTCCTTGCCAGGACGAAAAATGCCTTTTCTCCGGCTCGGAAACCGCCAGTCTCTTATCCGAGGTTTCCGGATGGACACCAGGGTGAGTTGCCCAGATTTTGGCGCCAATCATCTTTGCTACCTTCGGGAACCAGCCGGTCGAGCACAACAGCCCGAATCGGGCAAATTGCAGTATCAGATCGGAATTATTATTTTATATTCTGAAAGAGGGGGCAGAAAGGAGAAATAGACCTATGAGCAACGATGAGTGCACATTCGAAATGAAAAGTTATAAACGGGACTCTCAGGTCTGTGATGAAAAGCTTTGTTACGTTTGCAAAGAGGGCATGTGGCAGGAGGAAGGCGCCCTGGATTTTCTAATCGGCGGACCGTGATCGATCTATCATCATCGAGCCCTTTAGAGGCGAGTTTCGGCAATACCCCGAAGATGAATTTCAAACCAATATAAAAAAAACCCCCGCCCGTAAAGGCGGGGGTCATACATCATCCGGCGCCTCGTGAGGCATGCCGGCGTTCAGGATTGTTCTCATTTTGAGCAAGGCGATTTTTCAACTATCTGAAAATCTTGCCGCCAAGCTCAATCTTGCGCCTGCTTACTTCGCGGCGGCCGCAGCCGCTCGCAGTTGATCTGCGGACGGCCGTTTGGTGACCCTGGCCAGGATGACCGCGATAATCAGAACAATGCCGGACAGATAGAAGGCCCAGTTGAGGCTGCCGGTTATGTCTCTGATGGTTCCGCCAAGTCTTGCCATGAAGAAGCCCAGACCCCAGCCGATGAACACCAGGCCGTAGTTGAAGCCCAGGTTCTTAGGACCGAAGAAGTCCGCGGTAAAAGACGGCATGAGCGCCAGACCTCCGCCATACTGCCAGTAAGCTATGCCGACAGCCAGGAAGAGCAGGAGAACGCTCTTCGATGCCAATAACGGCGGGCATCGCGAAGAGGCACAGAGCGGAGACCAGGCAGTTGAGCGTATAGGCGTTCGTCCGGCCGATTTTGTCGGAGTACATACCGGTGCCGACCCGGCCCAGCGCGTTGATCGAGCCCTCCGAAGGAGACCAGCATCCAGGCTGCTGCCCGAGCACCGGCGCAGCCAGAGGGCGCGGCGAAGGCGATGATCAGCAGACCGGACTGGGTCGTGCCGATGAACATGAGGACCAGCGCGATAGAACTGCCAGGTCTTTATCATGTCGGAAGCCGGCCAGTCTACGTCGTCAAGGCGCTCTTGCCGGGAGCGGCGCCGCTTTGGGGCCGGAGCGGGCCGGGGGCAACATAGCCGGCCGGGGGCCATGCCAGGAGCTGTCCGGCGATTATGACGACGACCGCGAAAACGATGCCGAGTATAATGAAGCTGCCGACTGAGGCCATAATCGCCAATCAGCCATCTGGCCAGGGGCGCGATGTAGAGCGCTGCGCCGCCGTAGCCGCCAACGACAAGGCCCGCGACGAGACCACGTTTATGGGGACCAAACCATTTCAGCGCGGCGGGGGTGGGAGCGGCGTAGCCGATGCCCATGCCGATTCCGCCCATTACCCCGAAACCAATGATCAGGCCTTCGTAGCTCTTCATCAGACCGGCGACAATACATCCGGCGGCCAGGAACAGCCCGCCCAGGGTAGCGCCGACTTTCGGGCCGTACTTGTCCTGAATCCTTCCGCCGGGGATCATCAAAAGAGCAAATATGACGACGCACAGCGAGAAGGGGGTCGCAACCTGAGCGTTGCTCAGGTATGTCCAGGCTGAATTGATCCCGGGCAAGGCCGTGCCGAGCAGCGCCTCGTTAAATTTACCGTCCGGCAGCTTGGGCACCGTCAGCTTGGCGCCCCATACGCTCCATGCGTACAGAATTCCCAGGCACAGATTGATTGCAGTGCCTGCAAAAGTGACAACCCACGCTTTTCCGGGCACTTTATCCAATGGAGCGGCCATTCTATTTCTCCTTTCATGTTAATTATCGGTTTGCGAGATAATATGCATCTAAAAAGAAAACCCGTCTAAGGTCTAGCTGGATCAAAGCCGAAGTGGGCGAGGCCCACCGTATTGGAAGAAAAATACCATAAGGCCGAGGAGAGAAAGAGAGTGTCACTCATGGCGAAATAACAATGTGCGTACACAGGGAAACAGAAATGCGTCCATCCGCTATAGAACGAAAACAGAAGTTCAAAGCCGGACGGACAAAAGGCCTGTGAGCGAGGTAGAAATCGGGCTGCCTTAGCAACTCGGCCAATGAAAAATACCGCGTTAAATGAAAAAGAATTAAAACCGAAAAATGAATCCACTTGTTCAGTTTGCAGTTCTCGTCTAAGTCCTTCAATCACCCCCTTCCGCCTATTAAGGACAACTGCACGCGCCATAACCGCAACATGTCATCAAAAATATGACGCAAGAGCTAATCCTTTGAAAGCTGAACTTATTTGACCTCTTATTGCTTCTGAATTCCCCCCGGTGAAGCTCGACAAGAGGCCGAAATCTCACAATCTGATGGCGCCTCGATCTGTCCTATTGCATAGGTATAGATATCTTGTCAAGATAAAATCCTGTAGGCGAATAATTCAAGTGCGAAAAGCCACAATCGCTTTCAAGATGACTGCACAGCCTAATTTCGCGGTCCATCTCCTGAAGACAAGAGTTCCGTTGGTTCCGCCAAAGCCAAATGAGTTGGAGAGCGCCACCTCGATTTGCGCCTTGCGGGCCGCATTGGGAACGTAGTCGAGATCGCAGTCCGGGTCCGGGAATTCGTAATTCATGGTCGGAGGCATTAGCTGGTTATAAAGGGTGAGGACAGTGTAGGCGGCTTCGACCCCGCCCGCCGCGCCGAGGAGGTGCCCTGTCATCGACTTTGTTGAACTGATCGCCATTTTGTAAGCGTGATCGCCGAAAACAGTCTTTATCGCCTGGGTTTCATATTTGTCGTTGAGGTCGGTCGAGGTGCCGTGGGCGTTGATGTACTGCACATCCGAGGGTTTTATCCCGGCGTCGTCGACGGCCATCTGCATGCATCGGGCGGCCCCTTCGCCGTCGGGCGCCGGAGCGGCCATGTGGTAGGCGTCTCCCGAGGCGCCGAACCCGATTATTTCGGCATAGATCCGAGCGCCCCGGGCGCGCGCGAAATTGAGCTCTTCGAGGATCAGTATGCCGGAGCCT
Source organism: uncultured delta proteobacterium (assembly GCA_963727975.1). Lineage (GTDB taxonomy): Bacteria > Desulfobacterota > Syntrophobacteria > Syntrophobacterales > Syntrophobacteraceae > SbD1. Next base: position 4,669 of record CAVSIN010000024.1, read on the forward strand.
TCACTCAGTATGAAGCCGTCCCTTTCCTTGTCAAAAGGCCTGGAAGCGTGCTCCGGGTCGTCGTTGCGCGTCGAAAGCGCGCGCATTGCGTTAAAGCCGGCTACTGCCAGGGTGGTCACGGTCGACTCGACACCCCCGGTGATCATCACATCGGAAAACCCGTCCCGAATGAGATGATAAGCCTGACCTATGGCGTGAGTTCCAGCGGCGCACGCGGTCTGCAAGGAAAGGTTGGGACCTTTTGCGCCGTGGTAGATCGAAATAAGGCCGGGGGCCATATTGCTGATAATCATCGGAATGAAAAAGGGGCTCACTTTCTTTGGACCCGACTTCCAGCATCAGTTTGTGGGATTCCTCGATCGTGAGCAGGCCGCCAAGGCCGCAGCCCATTACGACACCGACTCGAGACGAGATCTCGGGCTCTATCTTGAGTTTGGCGTCTTCCATCGCATAGTGGGCGGCCCCGAGCGCAAACTGGAGAAAAGGGTCCATTTTCCGGAGTTCTTTTTTGCTGATGAACTCCTCCGGATGAAAGTTTTTGACCTCTCCGGCGATATGGGTCGCAAAAGCGGAAGAATCGAAGCGGGTGATCGGCCCGATTCCTGACTTGCCGGAAATCAGATTGGACCAGTTTTCTTCAATGCCGATACCAACCGGAGAAACCAACCCGATTCCCGTAACAACCACACGCCGCCGATTATTCTCTAATCCCATCCTGTTGTCTCCTACCGCAACCCGGGGATTTTGTCACGTGGCAGCGGGGCTGCCTAACCCATGAACATGCCGCCGTTTACATGTATAACCTGTCCGGTGATATAGCCGGCCGCATCGGATGCAAGAAAGGCAACGGCCGCCGCAACATCCTCCGGAGCGCCGCACCTTGCCGCCGGAATCTGCGCCAGCAGCGCCTCGCGCGATTTTTGCGGAATGGCCAGCGTCATGTCAGTTTCGATGAATCCCGGGGCGACCGCGTTTACGGTTATGTTCCTGGAGATAATCTCGCGCGCAAGCGATCTCGTAAAGCCGATAATGCCGGCCTTGGCGGCCGAATAATTGCACTGCCCGGCATTTCCGATCACGCCGACCACCGATGTGACATTCACGATGCGCCCGTAGCGCTGGCGCATCATGGGTTTTATCACCGCCTGTGAGCAAAGGAAAGCGCCTTTGAGGTTGGTGTTCATAACATCGTCCCATTCGGTGGGCTTCATCAGGGCGAGGAGGTTGTCCTTGGCTATTCCGGCGTTGTTTACCAGCACATCGACCCGGCCATGCGCATCCAGGATTTGCTTGAACGCAGCCTTGACCGCGTCGGGGTCGGCCACGCTGAACTGCATGGCGGTCGATGTCCCGCCCCTGCTCTCGACGAGGACCGCTGTCTGCCTGCGGCCTCCGGACTGGAGTTGTAATTGACGATGATATGGGTTTTCGGACCGGCCATCTCCACGGCAATGGCCCGGCCAATCCCACGGCTTGCTCCGGTCACCACGATAACGCGTTGTTCGCTCAATCTGAAATCCCCCCCTTTTCAGGACCGTGCGCCGAGCGCCGAGGGCTTAGTGGAAAAGCGCTCTCATACCTGCTCAGTCTTCGGCCTCCAGCCCTATTTCTTTACTTGCTCAGTTCTCAAAGCTCAGTGCTATTGTTTCACCTGCCCCGATCCCGCTTCATTGTCCTGACGAAAGCAGGTATGCCGGGATCGATTCTGAGGTTCCCGGCGTCAGGCACCTGCTTTACGCATACGACTATGTGCATATCAGCCGTAGCTCCCATATGTATGGTTTGAGTGAAATTGATACAGACGCGAGCAGGATGAGCAGTCTTAGAAAAAAGTGTCCTTCAGCCTGCTGTATTCCTTATTTAGTTCCTGGCCGATGATGTTTCGCTGGATTTCGTTGGTGCCCTCGTAAATTTGCAGAATTTTGGCGTCGCGCATCATCTTTTCGACCGGATAATCCTGCATGTATCCGTAACCTCCGAGCACCTGCACGGCGTTTGTCGCCACCTCCATGGCCACGTCGCCGGCGAATACCTTGGCCATTGCGGCGACTTTGCTCACGTCGTGGGGTTCGGTGTCCATGTAGCGGGCAACGCTGTAAACCAGGGCGCGCGCCGCCTCGGTTTTTGTGGCCATGTCGGCGAGTTTGTGCTGAATCGCCTGGAAGCTTATGATCGGCTTTTCGAACTGGACCCTTTTTCTCGCATATTCGACCGCAATATCGAGCGCCCCCTGGGCGAGGCCGACTCCCAGCGCGCCTATGCCGGGCCGGGATTTGTCGAAGGTCTTCATGGCAATGATAAAACCCATTCCCTCCCGGCCGATCAGCCTGTCGGCGGGAATGCGGCAATCCTGGAAAATCAGCTCGCGGGTGGCGGATGCGCGGATGCCGAGTTTTTTTTCCTTTTTTCCGAAGAGAAATCCGGGGTCACCCTTTTCGACTACGAAAAAGCTGGCGCCCCGCGGACCCTTGGCGCGGTCGGTTATGGCCAGTATCGAATAGATTTCCGCCTCGCCCCCGTTGGTGATCCACTGCTTGGACCCGTTGAGGATGTAATGGTCTCCGTCTCTTACCGCCGTGGTCTGAATTCCGGAGACATCGCTTCCGGCCCCGGGTTCGGTAAGGCCAAAGGCGGCGAGCTTTTTCCCGCTGGCGATCTGAGGCAGGTATTTCTGTTTGAGTTCCTCGCTGCCGTAGAGCAGGATCGGATAAGCTCCAAGGCCGCTTGCGGCAAAGCTGGTGGCGATCCCGATACAAGCCTCGCCAAGCTTTTCGACAGCCAGGCAGTTGTCGAATATTCCTCCACCCATTCCGCCATATTCTTCAGGGATATACAGGCCGAACAGGTCCGCCTGGGCGAGGGTCTTCATGATCTCCCAGGGGAATTGCTCGGTTGCGTCCAATTCGGCCCTGACCGGACGGATTTTTTCCCTGGCGATCTGCGCGGCCAGTTCCTGTATCATCTGTTGTTCTTCAGTCAAAAAATAATCCAAATCAATTTCCTCCGATCAAAAATCCTGCCGGCTTGGCGTCAGGGTCCAAACCCCGTCGCACGGCAATGGAGAAGAAGCGGGCGCGGAGAATTCAGAATCTGCTTTCCTTAACACAAAAAGCGGGGTTACGCCAACAGGATTGGCATGGTCCCCGCCCATGGCGTCTATCGCAATTCTCATCCAGCAGACTCGCTTAACGCCCTCGACCGCCGCTCTACTCTTCCTCGAGTTCCAGGACCAGGCGGCCTTTGTAGTACCCGCAGTTCGGGCAAGCGCGGTGCGCCAGGCGCATTTCATTACACTGAGAGCAGCGGGCCAGGGCCGGCATGGCAACGGCAGTGGTTGGCCCGCCGTTTGTCACGCCTGGCTTTGGACGTTTTTCTTTTCGGTACACCCATCTTTTGAACTCCTGATCTCGAATCTGCCCGCAAAGGCGGGCGTTGCATGCCCATAAGGGTGAAACTATTCAGTGGATTTGCGCAGACCCCGTCTTTATCAATTTGAGCTTTGCAAAAGGAGACTGCCTGCTGTCCGTCTTGCACCGGCAGGCCTCTTCATTGAGGTTTGCCCCACACCCCGGGCATATCCCCTTGCAATCTTCGCTGCAAAGCACCTTCACCGGCAAGCGCCAGAAAGATTTGCTCGGCTACGAGCTGATCCACTTCGATCACCTCGCCGTCAAAGAATTCATATACGAGTTCATCCGGTTCGAGTTCCTTTTCTTCAGCTCCCGGGCATCCGTTGCGTCTGCAACCAGGTAGATGTCAACCGGTTCGTTCAGAGGCGAGCGGAAACGGCCTCTAGACATCGGTGGCAGCTAACCTCGAGGGACCCTTCGATCTTTCCGGTAATTCGTACATGGTCCGGATGCCTGTTAAGGTTCAAGACGACGTTGACGGGGCGGAGGAGCTTGAGGTTGAACGGGTCGCCCGGCGGAACGAACTGCCTGAGCCTTTCCTCATCCCAGTGGAACCTGAGAGTGCGTCCTGATTCCGGTATTTCGTCAATGCGAACGCGCATGTGCTACACCTTTCCGGGAACAGAAACAGTGAAGTATAAATATATTCGCGGAGCTGTCAATAAATTTCGGGGAATCAAGCGTGCTGGAATGTGGTTAAAACTTATTCACCGCCTGCTTGACTACGTCTTCCGAAACTTCTTCAAATATCTTTTTCCAGGCGCTGCGAGTAAGTGTGCCCCGACCAAAGGCGATCTTGCGCTTCGATTCGATTGTCGCTATATGTCTGCCGCCCTGGCTGAGTTCGACTCTTACCGCCAGCACAGTGTCGCCGAGGTACGGCAGGAAGCGCTCGGCCAGCATCCCCTTTTTGAAATGCACGACGTGGCCTTCCATGACGTATGGCTCACCCCCGGCGCTCGGCGACCAGAGCATTCCCCGCTTTTTGAGCGAATCTTCGATCCCGTTCCACAGAAGGCCGATAACGTCCACGTCATAGACCTTGTGGGTATCGTTGAATACGTCCGCCACCCTCACTTTGTGAGGCGAATCGACAACAGGCTTGGGCTTGTATATGTCGCCGGCCATGGCTATCCCCCTTTCCTCCCCTGTGACATGCGAACATGAAGAAATGCCATTGAAACAAGCGCAAGAAAACGGATTTTTCTGTGCATAGATGTACCTCTCCGCCAAATTTTTCAGCGAATTTATACGAAAACATCGAAATGAGCAATTATTATCAATACGGATAGCCAAGCTTGCGAAGTTCCGAGTTTCGAATGGAATTTTTGTCCGCGCTGGAGTTTGATTGAGTTTGCAGGAGTATTATGCTATTGAAAATGGCCGCGCATCCACGGATTTTGTTCTCCAAGCGCACTCACTAACAGATCAAGATCGGCTTACTTTCGTTAACCTGTCCGCCATACGAGGAGTATCGTTAAGATGGAACCGGTAATTACCCGATTTCCCCCCAGCCCGACCGGATACCTGCACATCGGAGGGGCGCGCACCGCCCTTTTCAACTGGCTTTTTGCACGCAACCGGGGCGGCAGATTCATTCTGCGGATCGAAGACACCGATGTGGAGCGTTCGACCGAGGAGTCCGTAAAAGCCATCCTGGATGCAATGGAATGGCTGGATCTGACCTGGGACGAAGGCCCATATTTCCAGACCAAAAGGCTGGATGTCTATCGCGAATACGCGAAAAAACTGGTGGATTCCGGCCACGCATATTGGTGCGAATGCAGTCCCGAGGAGCTTGAGATGCGGCGAAACACGGCAATGGCCGAAGGGCGCAAGCCAAAATACGAGGGGACCTGCCGCCTCAAAGGCCTCGGCCCGGGCCCGAACAGGGTGCTCAGGTTCCGGAGCCCCGACAGCGGCACGACTCTTCTGAGAGACATCATAAAAGGCCCCATCGCATTCGACAACTCCGAACTGGACGACCTGGTGATCGTGAAAAGCGACGGCATAGCCACCTACAATTTCGCCGTCGTCGTTGACGATATCACCATGGGGATCACGCATGTGATCCGCGGGGACGATCACGTGAACAACACCCCGCGGCAGATTCTGATCTACAAGGCGCTGGGCGCAAAACTGCCCGAGTTCGGCCACGTGCCGATGATCCATGGCGAGGACCGCTCACCTCTGTCAAAGCGCCACGGAGCGACCTCGGTCATGGAGTACAAGAACATGGGATTTCTTCCCGAAGCCCTGCTGAACTGCCTGGTCCGGCTGGGCTGGTCCTACGGGGACCAGGAGATTTTCTCTCGCTCCGAGCTGATAGAGAAGTTCACTCTGGAAAACGTCGGAAAATCGCCGAGCATCTTCACGATGGAGAAGCTGTTGTGGCTGAACGCGCACTATATCAAGGAAAAACGTCCCGAAGAACTGGTTGCGCCGCTCAGGCCGTTTCTGGCCCTGCGAAATTACCCGGACAAGCCCGATGCCTACATGGCCGGGGCAATTCGCACTCTTCAGGCCCGCTCGCGCACGCTGGTCGAAATGGCCGACGCCATGCGGTTCTATATGGTGGATGAAATCGAGTTCGATCCCGAGGCCGCAGGCAAGTTCCTGACTCCCGAGATGCGCGAGGTCTTTGTGCGGCTTATCTCGGAGTTGTCCGAATTGGACAGCTTTGACGAGAAGGTCCTGGAAACCGTTTTCAGAAAGATTGCGGCAAGATTTGGGAATGAAGTTGGGCAAAATAGCTCAGCCGGTCAGGGTGGCCCTTACGGGAGGAACGAAAAGCCCCGGCCTTTTCGAAATAATAGACGTGCTGGGCAAAGAAACCGTGCTGGAGCGTCTTCAAAAGGGCCTGGAATATATCAGGGACATAGAAGGAACTAAACCCTGAATAGCGGCTTGCCATTGCGGAAGGTTCCGAAGCGATTACCGCCCGTGCCCCGAACGTAGAGCCCCAGGTCGTCGGGCTGGTAGGAATCCAGCTCCGCGCTCGATTTGTCCAGCGCCTCGACTACCGAGTAGACTTCCTTTCCTTCTTTTTCGCGGCCGGCCGACGCTTCCATGATCACCACGGCCAGATACCTGGCCTGTACCGCGAGCAGCTTTTCCCGCACAGCCAGTTTTTTTGCCTCCAGTATAGTGCACTTGTCCACCAGATGGAGGTAGTCTTCCAGAGTTTGCTCCCACGAAGTCTTCCACTTCAGGCCCCACTCCGAAAGCCGGGACTCCATCTCGGACGTTATCTCCCCCTCGTTATCAGGGTCTCTCAGGGAAGGATACTCAAGCAGGATTTGCTCGAACTCCTTCCAGAAGGCCGGCGGCGCAACTCACTGATTTCCGCCGTCAGCGAACCCAGTTGGGCATAAAAAGCAGACGACTGCTCGTTTACCGCGTCGAGCGCTTTGTTTGCTTCCATCAGTTTGACTTCAGCCGGGGAAGGGCCTGCGGCGACCCTGCCCCTGTCTGGCAGGCCGGCGCATCCCGTAATCGCAAGCGATCAGCAGTATGCATCCGGTAAAGCAGCCAAATGTTTTTCCGGCCATGATTTTCGCTCGCTTTGTGTAGTGAATCGCCTTCAGCCATACCGTATTAATTAATGGAAAATACATTCTCGACCTGATTTGCAAAAGAAAAAAATTTGCTATTCTTTGCAACCAGGTAGCGTCCCCTTCAAAGAATCAGGTTCCTTCACATTTTTAGCTGTTCACCCCGGAAAGCCAGGCCCCCCCGCCCTGGCTTTCTCTCTTTTTGCGCCTCGGCATTTTCTTTCAAATAGGGAGCCGCTCAAATTTGAATACGATGAGAAAATATCTCTTTGGTCTGCGCCAACTGCTCGCGATGCTTATATTCTTTTCAGAACTCGATTAGGAGGAAAAGATGCCGGATATATTGAGATATGTGCGTGAGAAACTTGATTGGGCGGCAGGCCGAATTCTGGAGCTTCTTACAGGATTGAGCGGATACAGGCCCGGAGAAGTAAGAGCGCGGGTCCCGGATGTTCGCAGGGCAGCCGACCCCGGTCCGGCGACGCGTATTCCGCCTTCCCGCGATCTGTGCGATCGACACTGAACCCACTTGCGTTCGAACCGGGGCTTGGGAACCGGGACCGCCGGCCAGATTCGCCGCTACCTTCGGTGGCGGCAGGGGCAGCATCTCGACAGTCCGTCCACCCACCTATCCGCGAGGCGGTACAATAATTGGACGCTCCGCGAGGTAAGCCATCGATTTCCATCCCGGAACGAAAAATACCTTTCTTTCGCTTACGTGCCGAATAAGTTCGGCGCCCCGCGCCGTTCCAATCGTCTTTCTAAAGCTTGCCCGATCTCGCTGACGATCAAAATCCCGTCTACTTTGGCTTTTTCAAAAAAAGGTTTAAGAAATGCCGCTTCATTCTCCCTTTTCCCTAGTTTCGCTTTTACGGTGCGGAGCGGACGGCAAGCCGCGAAGAGGCGTTTGCGAGGAAAAAAGGGGCCTGGATTGGACTGTTGACGTATAACGTATAATCTGGTAAGGTATGCAATGATTATAAGTTTCCGCGACAAGCGGACCCGCATGCTTCTTCGAGGGCGAACGGGTTAAGGCGTTTCAGGGGTTCGAGCGGCAGGCGATGCTGCGGCTCGACCGGCTGCACGCGGCGGACCGCCTGTTGGCGCTCAATACGCCAGGCAACCGGCTTGGAAGGGCTGAAAGGGGATCGCAAAGGCCAGTACAGCATCCGCGTCAACGATCAATGGCGGATTTGCTTTGAATGGCCGGAGGGATCACCGGGACCGCTGAACGTGGAAATCGTGGACTATCACTAGGAGGTGCAACATGGCGCGACTTCTCATCCATCCAGGGGAGCACCTGGCCGACGAACTGAAGGCGCTCGACATGAGCGCAAACGAGCTCGCGAAAGAATTGGGCGTGCCGACGAACCGGCTCACGCAGATCATGGCCGGCAAGCGCGGGATTTCGGGCGACACGGCCTTGCGCCTCGGCAAGTGGTTCGGCACGGGGCCGGATATCTGGATGAACCTGCAAAAGAACTACGAGCTGCGGCTCGCGGCGCAGGAAATAGGCGATGCCCTGAAAAAGATTCCCGAGCATCATAGCAAGGTGAAGGCGAGCAATGAGCTGCACGCATAGCGCACGAAACCGGACCTCATGAAGATGCACAATCCGCCGCATCCCGGCGAAATCATCCGCGATCAGCGCCTTGAGCCGCTTGGTCTTACGATCGCAGCGACGGCCAACCCAGGCGCCTACGGGCCGCGTGGTCGCCGTTCGAGGGCGTATCCGTCGCCGGATCGGCTATGATGGAATCTTTCTGAGTTTTGAACGTGCTTGACCGGAAGCTCATCGAGCGGATCGCCGGTGGATATCTTTGGCAACGACACGATGAAGATACTTGAAATCAATGTGGGGGGCAGATCATGAAGCGAGACGAGGTCCTTGCCATTTTGCGGGAATTTAAACGGGACCGCGCGGAAAAATACGGGATTCTGGAAATAGGGGTATTCGGTTCGACTGCGCGGGATGAGGCCGGGGAGGACAGCGATGTGGACATCTGTATCAAGACTAAGACCCCCAATCCTTTTGCGCTGGTGCACATCAAGGAAGATATAGAGCAAATGGTTCGGAAACATGTCGATATCGTGCGGGTGCGCGAAAAGATGAACCCTTTTCTCAGGGAACGCATAAAAAAAGAATGTCGCTATGTTTGATAAGGACCTTGTTCTATCAATACTCACGCAGATTGACGATGCTCTGGAAAAAATCGCCAGCCGAGCTGCACGGATTCGGAGTGCGGACGATTTTACCGGCTCGCCGGCCGGCACGGAAAAGCTGGATAGTATCTGCATGCTGTTCATGGCCATCGGCGAGGCTTTGAAGAATATCGACAAAATTACTGAGGGCGCCCTGCTGTCGCAATATCCCGAGATCGACTGGAAGGGCGCCATCGGTTTCAGAGACCTTATCGCCCATCATTATTTTGATATTGACGCCGAACAGGTGTTCTGGATCTGCGCCCATGAAGTGCGGCCATTATCGGCCACAATCAAAAGAATGATGGAGGCGCTGCGCTGATGGCCCTGCATCCTGACTTCCCCGGATCGCCCCACCTCATTCTTTACCCGGGCATTCGCTGGTTTCCGGCAGATGAAGATCAGGGGTGTTTCATTAATCTCATGAGTATACTCTGCGGGAATCGAACAAAACCTATCAGCGTTTCGAAATGCCGGATGGTTTCAAGCCTGCCTGCCGATCTGAAAAGCCAGCTTTCCGATCCGGAGCAAATTGCCAAACTCGCATAAAACCCCTTGAACGCCCACGAGCAAAACCAGCCTACTGTCCGGAGCGCACGGGGCCAAAGATTTGGAGCGCTGTAAAAATATATACTCTTCTCATAGAGAGCAAAGGTCTCTCATTGGCGCCAAAAGTTGTAAATAATTTCCTAAAGACTTTTTACAAAGGAGAGATACCAAAATGAAAAAGTTATCCACTAACGTTCTTTAGGCATTGCTTGTCATCATGGAGTGGGTGTTGGTCCATTACGAAGAAGTGCAAGCGATGGTGCACATCATTTTTCACTTCTAGAAATAACTTTGTTACGACAGGGCGGATTCTGCCTTCAGAATCCGCTCGACCTCGTCGCGTGAGGCCGGGGCGTTGTCACGAGTGGACAAGTGTCTCTTGAATAATTCGCCCTTTTATGTATGACGTATGGACGCTATCATTCACAAGATTGATAGATGGGTATGGGGCAAGCGTTAACGGCAATATGAAAGAAAATCGAGGGGGCGCTGCCGCGCTCTTTGCGCCCGATGCAAAAGATGGTCGAGCGGATCGCCGGGTTTTTCTCCGCCGATAGTAAGGAGGCTGATACTAAGCCGCGTTCAAGATGGCGCTAATATCAGCGACGCTTAAAATCCCCCCTGCCCCCTTTGTTTGGACCGGAGAGAGGGGTAACAGGTGTCCGAGGACATAGGTAACACTTTTTGAGTTAAAAGCACTGTTTCGTTCCATTGTTCCTTGAAAATTGTTACTTTTTGCTTGCCTGCCCGGAGGATAGGGCTCTTGCTGGAGAGCAACCCGAGCGCCGAGGCAGGGGGATGACGGAGGGGCAGGACGTAGTGCCTGCTCCTTTTCCCTCTGCCCCTTTTGATTCCCCCAATGCGTTAAACTCCGGGGGTTTGGGGGCGGAGCCCCCAAAGATGATCGCATGTTAAAGCTGTTCATGGTTGTATCTTAAATCGACGTGACCTATTTTTTGGTCACAGAAATAAAGATCCCTTACTCCATCAACCACCGTTGGTCGAAAAGCGATCCTTTCACCGTAGAAAGCTTTGCTGATTCGAAACTCCCGGCCTTTATAGCTAATCCTGCCCCCATCTTGGACTTTTCTAACATGATCGGAAGGTCCGTACTCGACGGAGGGCAGCTTTTCGGAGAAGGATCGTGAACTTATGCCATATCGGCTTGCCGGAACCTCCATGTCCAATGATTCATGGGGTCTATCCGCATTATATAAGGCTCTCCATCGGTCAAAACGTTTCTGGCATTCGTTCAAGTCAAGGCTGCCGCAGTATTGCACAACCTCGGCCTTTAGGCTTCGATGGAAGCGCTCTATTTTCCCACGGGTTTGCGGGTGGAAAGAACGGGCATAAGGCACTTGGATTCCCATCCGTATAAGCCACACAGTCAAACGGGTAAAGCGGCCGACCTCGTCTCCCCAGGGCGGACCGTTGTCGCAAAGGATAGCCTTTGGCAGCCCGTAGGTCCTGAAGACCTCTGCAAGGGCGCTTTGCACGGTAACGCGGGTTTCGTTATTGCACGCATTGATGCAAATCGAATACCTCGAATGGTCATCGAGGATAGTCAATGGATGACACCTTCCCTGGGCAGCTTGAAAGTGACCCTTAAAATCCATCTGCCAAAGGTCATTAGGGGCGGCCGCTTCAAAAGATTTCCATTTCTTGTGCTTGGCTGATTCCTGCGGATCGATGAGGCCCTTTCGTTTGAGAATGGAGTTGATCGTACTTGCGGCCGGAACAGGATCAAAACCAAAACGTGCAAGCAGAACGCAAATCTTCGGCCTCCCCAGGCTGGAAACGTTTTCCTTATTTCAAAGATCGCCTCTTGGCTATCAAGAGGTGTGGCATTGGGGCTGTAAAAGGGCTTTCGGGATTTCTCAAGGAGTCCTGATTCACCTTCGGCAGCGTAGCGGTTAATCCATTTATAAGCGGTCTTGCGGCTGATTCCAAATCGCCGGCAAAGCTCAGATACGCCGCTATGCTCGGAGATTGCCAGTGCTACAAATTCCTTTTTTACAGACATGAGCGATTCCACCTTCCAAGGCATATCGTCCTCCGCTTTCAATTCGATATGCCTATTAAATTAAGATGTTACCCATGTCCTCATACGAGTGTTACCTATGTCCCCGGTCTATACACCCTTTCCGAAAGGGGGATTTCGTGATGCTCCGATTAGTCAAATTCCCAAAAACGCCTGCTTCACCTGATTATTTTCGAGCAATTCACTTCCTTTTCCCTCGAGGCCGATCCTTCCGTTTTCAAGAACGTAGGCCCGGTCGCAAATCGCCAGGGTCTGTTTGACGTTCTGCTCCGCCATGAGGATCGTTATCCCCTGTTCGTGAATCTTCAAGGCCAGCCGGAAGATTTCCTTGGTGAGCAGGGGCGACAGGCCCAGCGAGGGTTCGTCGAACATTATCATTTTCGGCATGGACATGAGGCCTCGAGCAATGGCGCACATCTGTTGCTCCTCGCCCGACAGCGTGCCGTCCAACTGTTTTCCGCGTTCTTCTTTTCCTGTATCAAACCGCTATGTGGGTTGGGGTTGCAAGGCGTCGCTCACAGCCTCGGGATTGCGGGCGATAACAACGAGATAGGCGCGTGCTGCCGCATCAGGCTCTTTGCGGTTTTGCTCCCAATCGCGCAGCGTACCGAGCGGAATATGGAACCGCGCCGCAAACCCTTCCTGGCTAAGGCCAAGCGCACGGCGAATAACCGCCACCTGCGGAGTGCGCTTCATGCGTCTCACATTGTCAGGCGTAACGGGTTGTGCGTCGGGATCGCTCAATGCAGCGGCGTGGCGTTGCGCTTGGGTCATGGCGTCGAAGCGTTTCCAATCGTGCTTACCAGGCGTTTTCCTCGTGGTATCGGCGTTTTTCATCATTCACAATAAATACTGCTTAGCCGTAGTTTTGTCAATTGTCCGATCGGTCAAATCCCCAAAAACGCCTGCTTTACCTGATCGTTTTCGAGCAGTTCACTTCCTTTTCCCTCGAGGACGATCCTGCCGTTTTCAAGGACGTAGGCCCGGTCGCAAATCGCCAGGGTCTGTTTGACGTTCTGCTCCACCATGAGGATCGTTATCCCCTGTTCGTGAATCTTGAGGGCCAGCCGGAAGATTTCCTGGGTGAGCAGGGGCGACAGGCCCAGCGAGGGTTCGTCGAACATTATCATTTTCGGCCTGGACATGAGGCCGCGGGCAATGGCGCACATCTGCTGCTCGCCGCCCGACAGCGTGCCGGCCAACTGTTTCCTGCGTTCCCGAAGGCGGGGGAAAAGCTCCATGACCCATTCCAGCGTCTCTTTGCGCCTTGCTTTGGCTTGCGGCGCCAGAGAGCCGAGTTCCAGATTTTCCAGCACGCTCATTTCGGGGAAAAGCTGCCGGGCTTCGGGCACATGGGCTATGCCGTGTTCTACGATCTTGTGCGGCGGGACCAGATCGAGCCGCCGGTCCTCAAACCAGATCTTGTCCCTTGCCGACCGGAACGATGCTCGAGATGGTCCTCATGATGGTGCTCTTGCCTGCGCCGTTGGCGCCGACCAGCACCACGAATTCATTTTCGGCCACATGGAAAGACACATCCCAGAGCACCTGGATGTCCCCGTAGCCTGCATCGACATGCTCAACCCGCAGCATTGCTATTCCTTTCCGAGATAGGCTTCGATGACGGCCTGGTTGTTGGCGACCTCGGACGGGGTCCCCCTGGCGATTTCCTGGCCGTAGTTGATGCAGAGGATGCGGTCACAAATATTCATGATCACCTGCATGATGTGCTCGACGATGATGATCGTGATTCCCGAATTCCTGATTTTGCGGATGAGTTGCACGCCTTCGGCCTGTTCCTGGGGCGTCAGACCGGCCATTGTTTCGTCGAGCAGAAGGAGCTTGGGTTCGGTGGCCAGCGCACGCGCGATTTCCATTCGTTTTCGGTCCCCGATGGTGAGGCCCTTCGCCGGGTAGTCGAGCTTTTTCTCCATTTCGCAAAAATGGAGCACTTCAATAGCCCTGTCTCTGGCCACGGCTGGAGCTGGAGGTCCTGCAAAAGGCGGAAGTCATGACGTTTTCAAGCACCGTCATGCGGCGAAGGGGTTTGACTATCTGAAAGGTCCTGCCGATTCCCTGCCTTGCAGATTTTCCAGGTGGGCAGACCGTTTATTTCTTTGCCCCTGAAATGAATCGTCCCGGAAGTAATGGGATAGTAAGCGGTAATGAGGTTGAAGACGGTCGTCTTGCCGGAGCCGTTGGGACCGATCAGGCCGAAAATTTCACCTTCCTCGACGTTGAAGCTGAGATCGTTTACGGCGACCAGGCCACCAAAAGCCTTGGTCAGGCGTTTGGTTTCAAAAAAGCTCATATCTCAATTCCCGCCCGCGCCGGAAGGCACCGGTTTTTTCCTGTGTCCATAGGTTGAGGATTTTTGGCAAGTCCCCCACCACTCCATTGGCCATATAGCGGATAACCAGGATAACGAGCAGGCCGAACGCCAGGGCGTGAGCTTCGCTGACCCACTTCGGGGGCATATCCGAAAAAGGAGCTTCTGAAAAGTTCCTGGAGCAGCACCATTATGAATGCGCCCGCAGGCGGCCCCCAGATGGTTCCGGCCCCTCCGATGATAGCGACGAGGATTGCCATGATGGAGATGAAATAAAGAGAGAATACGACCTCGGGATCGATGAAACCCATGTAGTTCATGTAGAAGGCGCCGGCAAGTCCGGTAAAAAAGGAACTGACCATCAGCGAGAGGCTCTTGTACCGGAAAGAGCTGATTCCCAGGGCCTCGGCAGCGTCCTGGTCCTCGCGGATGGCTACGAAATAGAAGCCCCATTTGGATTTCATGATCCGGCTTATCGCAAACACGCACAGAGCGGCAAGCCCCAACGCCAGAAAATAGTAGGGTATCTTGGAGCGAAAGGTGGTGATGATCAGGATTCCCTGCATCCCTTCGGTGAAATCTCTCCAGTAAATCGCCACCAGTCGGAAAACTTCGGCAATGGCCAGGGTCGCCAGGTTGAAATAAGAACCGCGCAGCCGGAAACATATCCAGCCGAGAAAGAGTCCCGAGAGCACGGCCATAGGGCCGCCCAGAAGCATTCCCCACCAGGCGGAGATCCCCAGCTTGGTTGTGCAGATGCCGGCCGAATAGGCTCCCACGCCGAAAAAGATCGCATGACCGAAGGAAATCTGCCCCGTATATCCAGCGAGAAGGTTCCATGATGAGCCGATCACCACCCACATCAAGGCGAGAATGAAAATATGGCGGTAGTAATCGGAACCCACCACGAGCGGAAAGATCGCAAAAAGCGCAAGCAGTCCCAGCGCGATTAATGTCGATCGTTGTTTCATAATGCTTAAACCCTTGCTAAACCTTGGTGAGCGTCTTCAGCCCGCCCGGCAGAAACACGAGCACGAGAACGAAAATGACCATGCCGACGGCGTCTTTCAGCGCCATCGAAATATAGGTGGCGCCAAGAGATTCGGCCACTCCCAGGACAAGTCCGCCGACGATGGCGCCCACCGTGCTGCCCATTCCGCCCAGGATGGTTATGATGAAGGCCTTCAGGGTGAAGGGCGCGCCGACATCCGGAAAAAGATAGTAGATCGGCAGGAGCAGCGTTCCAGCGGCGGCGGCCATGGCTGCGCCGAGTCCGTAGGTGAGCTGGGTGATCCATTCGGCGTTGATGCCCATGATCAGGGCGGCATCCTTATTCTGGGCCGTAGCGCGAACGGATTTGCCGGTATCTGTCTTCAGGAGGAAAAAGAAAAGACCCGCCGTAAGCAGCACGGCCAGCCCGAACGCCACGACCATGGGAACATTGCATGAAATGGAGCCGATCATGAAAGTGGCCGAGCTGTAAGATGTTTTCACGGATTTATAATCGGAATGAAATATGAAGCGTATGGTCTCGGTCAGCACCATGCCGATGCCGACGGTCATCAGGATCTGATTTTGCGGGATTATCGAGTCGATCTTGAGGAGCGGATTAAGAAGATATTTCTGGATCGCCACTCCCAGCAGGAACAGCGCCGGAGGCGCAATCAGCAGCGCATAATAGGGGTCGAGCCCCAGGAACTGATATAAGACGAACGTGATGTACATGGCGACCATCATCAATTGGCCGTGGGCCAGGTTGATGATGCGCATGACGCCCATTATCAGGGTCATGCCGAGCCCGATCAGGGCATAGACGCCGCCGATCAGAATCCCTGCGACGAGCGTCTGAATGAACATTTCCATTGAAGCCTCTTTGCTGCGAAAAAAGGGGAGTGCCCACTGCCCCTTCCCGTCTCTACTTCCAGACTTTTTCCCAGTCAACGGGATAGACATAAGGTTTTGTCGCAATTTCCTTAGGCCACACCAGCTCCAGCTTTCCATCTATCCATTGGACGAGATAGGTCGGGAGCTTGTTCTGATTGGTCATCTTGTCGTATGCGACGAATTTGACCGGTCCGAAAACCGTCATCATATCAGTTTTGGCAAGCGATTCGCGTACATCGTCCGGGCGCTAAGGACTTTGCCCTTTTGAGCGCGTCTGCGATAACATAGGCCGAAGCGTATGCTTCGGCGCCGTGGTAGTCGGTCGACATTTTGTTGCGGGCCACAAATTTGTCATAGTACTCTTTGGCGCCGGGATAGGGCAGGGTCTGATACCACAGGGTCGCTGAATAGACCATGTTTGCCGCTTTACCCGCGTTATCGACGAATTCGGGCAGGGTGAAGCCTGCGCCCCCCCCAACGAAAATCTTGGGGGCAAGCTCCAATTCCATGGATTGCTTCATCAGAAGCGAAGCGTCCATCAGGTAAGAAATCATGTAGACGACATCGGGGTTGGCCTGCTTGACTTTGACCAGCAGGGGCTTGAAATCCACTCCGCCGCTCTGGTAGCCTTCATTCATAACCACCTTGAGTTTCAGCTTCTCGCAGCTCTGCTGGAATTCCTTGGAACCCGAGGAGCCGAAGTTGGTATTCTCATAAAGAATCGCCACCGTCTTGGGTTTTACCACATTCTGTCAGAAAAGACTCGAGGGCCTTGGGATAGTCGCTGACCGGCTGGGTTGAGGCGGAACACATAATCCCACTTCATTTCGGTGATCTTGTTGTCCGAACCGGTGTTGACCAGAAATGGAATCCGGCTCTGCTGAGCAACGCCCGGCGATGGCGAATGTCTCCGAGCTGCCGTAACCGCCGCCGAGCATGACGACCTTATCCTTGGTGATCAGCTTTTCTGCCGCACTCCTGGCCACATCGGGCCTGCCCGTATCGTCTTCGTACAGGAACTCGAGCTTCTTGCCGTTTATTCCTCCAGCCGCGTTGATCTCTTCGAGCGCCATCTCGAAGGATTTTTTCTCGATCTCCCCGAATTTTGCTTTCTCACCTGTCGCCGGTAAAATGATTCCCACTTTGAAGCTGTCCGGAAGCCGTTCGCACGCGCCGATCAAAAAGAGCGCCAATGTCAAAAGAAGAATGCAACCGAGGTATTTTTTCATAGTTATCCTCCTTGCTGAAACAGTTCAATCACCAGGGGTCATTTTCCGAACATAGGCGACAGATTACCGTTTATAAAAAGGTCATAAGCCGGAAAACGCCACCTGTTCGATCAGAGAGTCCACCGCCTGCCTCGCTTTGAACCTGTCCCGCACCTCATTGAGAATGACCGCCGCCGCGCAGGTCTTGCCGGACGGACCCGATCACATAGCCGGCAAAGCCGATCACATCGTTAAGGGTCCCCGTTTTGCCCCTCACCGTGAGGCCCGGCTGATGCATCCTTCTCCTGAGGGTGCCCTGCTCTCCGTTGGCCGCCAGGGAGGATATAAATTCTTCTCTTATTCCATTATCGTTCCAGGCGGCGGCAAGCAGCCGGCAGAATGTTTCCGGGCTTATCCTGCAAAAACGGCTAAGTCCCGACCCGCAGTCGAGCGTCTCGATTTCATCCGGAATACCGGCTTCCCTGAGGGTGGTCCTGACAACGGCAATTCCCTTCCCGGAGTCGCCGGGCGCGCCCGCCACATAGCCCCCAAGCGACTTCAGAAGCATCTCGGCCATGAAATTGTTGCTGTATCTGTTCAAGCCCGGATATCAATTCGGCAAGCGGGGGTGAGTCGTAAGAAGCGATCACTTTGGCGCCGGGGGGCGCTGTCCCCTCTTTTGCCCCGGTCCCCAGCACCCTTACGCCCGAGCGCTCCAGGGCCGTCCGCATGGCATGCGCAAAAAGCCCGGCAGGATCGGCCGCGTTGAACCGAAACTCTCGAACACGGCCTCCACGCGCCGACGCCCGCCCGGAAAGCTGGAATTGTTCCTGGCCGTTTCCGGTTGCGCCAAGAGAACGGAGCCTCAGGGAGTCTCCCCCTTTTTCCCCGAACCCGCCTGGCCGCTCACCCGGACATAGCCTTCCGCCAGGCCCGAATCGACGCTGAACGCCTTTGCCGCCTTTGCCGGCATGGTTATCTTCACGGTCAGTGTGTTGAAGTCGATTGCCGTTGCCGAGACTACGGGGTTGTATGCGCCCACGCAGTCACTGTCCAGGCAGATGCGCTCCGATGATGGCTGAAAAAAGCTGTTGTCCACAAAAATACTGCCCCGAATTTGCCTGATCCCGCTTTCTTTGACCGCCTGCGCCAACTGAAGGGCATTCTCCGAAGCGAAAAAAGGATCACCGCTTCCCTTTATCCAGATATCTCCTGAAATGACTCCGTCCACGGGCGCCTCAGCCGCAAGCACTTTGGTTGTAAAGCGGAAAGAGGGACCAAGCTTCTTCAGGGCTGCATAGCTGGTCAGCAGCTTCATGAGAGAAGCGGGAACAAGCGCATCTTTTGGCCGGGACTCGCAGACAACCTCCCCGGATGAAAGCGAGACCACCATGACCCCTGCGGTTCCGGCGGCTTTGCCGATGCGCTCCAGGGCCTGTTGAAAAGCGGCGGGGCTCTGAACTTCAGGCGCCTCGGCGGGAACCTGGATTTGAGAGAAAGTTTGAATTTGAGACTCGGCGGCGAATACGGCCGTGTGTACGAATAAAACGAATATACAACCAGATTAAAGGAGAGTTTTCATCATAAGTTTCAACTCTCTTCCCCAGGCTTTCGAAAATGTCCCAAAATTCCGGAAAAGATTTATTGACGGATTCCGCCCCCTCTATGACCACGCCATTGAGACGCAGACCTGCAAGGGCAAAGGCCATCGCGATCCGGTGATCGTCGAATGCCGAGATCGGGCCGGAGGGCGGTCTGAGGGGGGCGCCTCCATGGACTATCAGCCCATCGGGCAGCTCTTCGGCCTCAACTCCGAGCACCTTCAAGCCGGCCGCCACCGCATTCAGCCGGTCGGATTCCTTTATTCTCAGGTGGGCCACGTTGCGGATGCGGGAAGTCCCGCTTGCGAATGCGCTCAGGACGCCCAGCGTAGGCACCATGTCCGGCATTTCATTCATGTCGATATCGATGGGCAGGAGCCGCTCGGGTCCTTTTACGCGGACTCCTTCCTCTTCCCACACGATGCGGCAGCCCATTTTATCCAGAACACCCAGAAAACGGCAATCGCCCTGAAGACTGTCAGGCGAAACGGGTGAGGTTAACACCTCTCCGCCGGTCAGGGCGGCGGCGCCCCAGAAATATGAAGCTGAAGAACAGTCGCCTTCGACCGTGAAATTGCGGGGCGCATAGACCTGGGGCGCCGGGATCGCGATCCTGTTGGAAGCTTGCCGCTCAAACCGGATTCCCGCTTCTTTCATCATTCCCAGGGTTATGTCCACGTAGGGCCAGGATGCGGCAGGCTCGGACCATTCCACCCCGACTTTTCCGCGCGCCATTGGGGCGGCAATGAGGATTCCGGATAAAAACTGGCTGCTTTGCGAAGCATCTACAAAAACATCCCCGCCGTTAAGTCCCCTGCTGGTGATCTCCACTGGAAGAAACCCGGTTTTCGCCGATCCAGCGCATTGCCGCCCCGAGCTTTTCGAGAGCTTCTGCGGCCGGACCGACCGGGCGCTGCCGAAGGCGCGGAGTTCCGTCCAGTACAAATGTTCCGGTCCCCGCCGAGAAGACGGCGAGAAGAAGGCGGGCGCTCGTCCCGCTGTTTCCGAGAAAAATCGGTCCATCCGGCTGCCGCCAGCGATATGCGGGCGGCGCTACCCGGACCGAATCGGCGCTCCATTCGATTATCGCGCCCAGGGCCTCCAGCGCCTTGGCGGTAAGAAACGTATCCTCGGCCTTGAGCGGGTTGCCTATCTCGCGCGGCGCCTCCGAAAGAGCGGCCATTATGAGCGCGCGGTGGGTTATCGACTTGGACCCCGGCAGCCGAATTTGCGCATTTATTTTCGAAACGGGTTTTATCGTTTTAACAAGATTTTTCATTTACGGCTTCTTCCAGGGCCTGTCGCATCGCAGCGATGGCGGGAGTTTCGAAGACCGGACGTCCCAGCCACCATTCGAGCTGAGCGGCCCCCTGGTACAGCAGCATGTCCAGACCGGACACAACCGTGCACCCGGCGTCCCTGGCGGCCTTGGAAAAGGCGGTCCATCGGGGGCTGTAAATTATGTCCATTACGGTCATTTCGGGTTTGAAAAAGGAGTCGAAAGCGATGGGGGAGGCTTCGACTGTCCTCCAGCCCTACCGAAGTGCACTGAACGACTATGTCAAAGTCTCTTGCAACTTTTGGCGAGAATTTTCAGCGGAATGAAATTGCTCTTGATCTGCCTGGACAAAACCTTGCCCCGCTCGACGCACCGGTTTGAGATCGTAATTAGCTGCGCCGGCCCTTTTCAGGCCATAGGCCACCGCTCGAGCGGCCCCTCCGGCGCCCAGGATAAGAGCGTTGCGGCCCGAGACTTCAACGACTGCCGAAAGGGCCCGCAAAGCGCCGATCCAGTCGGTATTGAGGCCTTCCCAGCCCAGGTTTGTCCTGCGCAGGGTGTTTGCGGCCCCGATCTCTTCGGCCGTCTTGTCGATTTTTTCGGCCAGCCGGCATGCCATCTCCTTGTAGGGAATGGTTACGCTCAGCCCGCTGAAGCCCGTTTTGTGCAAAAGCTTGAGATCGCTGTCAAGCTCATCGACATAGAAAGCCGCGTAAAGCGCGGGAACATCGAGCGCCTCGAAGCACGCGCTCATCATGACGGGACTGAGACTGTGGCGCACAGGATTTCCGATAACGGCGAAAAGTTTTTTCTGTTCCGGTCTGATCATTTCATTGCCACCTTGCGTAGAGAGCTTGCCGGCAAGCGTTCCGGATTTATCAAAACAGGTTCATCGAGTGCTAAATACTGCCTTCATCGCGGCAAGATCCCGTCCAGCTGAAATCTTCAGCTTCTTTCTCAGAACCTCAAGGTAATGCAGGAACTCCGGTTCACGGTAGTCGGGATATGTCCAGGGCAGGGGACGGTACGCCCCTTTCTGATAAATGAGAGTGAGATCGGCATAGATTCCGTCCCGAAGATAAATCCTGTGCGTAAAATTTTTCCCGGTCGCCAGGACGAAACGCTCTGCGCTGAGAAGTCCCGGATCGATATTAACCTGCCGTTTTCCATCACGTAAGAGGCTGGTTTCAATTTCATTGGTTCGAAGCTTGATATCCGGCAAAGACTCCGGCGCCACGAGGTTCAGAAAGCTGGCCGTCTGTCTGCGGATTTCCTGCCCCATTTCATTATCGTAATAGGTGGTGTAGGGGAAAGCTCCGGGCATGGACAGAAAATCCATCGGTCCGAATTCCGATACAAGGGCATTGAGGGCTTGCGGTTGAGCTCCGGAATCGCTGAACAAAAACCGGATTATGAGCTTGGCTGGGTAGGGTTCTCTAGGCTGACTCATACAGCAGGTAGAGAAGCAGTCATACCGTCTGGCAGTAGAGACTGTAGTTATGCCAGGTTGTCTTCAAGTCATTCCCAGTGCGGACTATTCAGCCAAGGTACCCCAAACCTGCATCAGTCGAGGGGTTTTGCTTCCTCGATCAACATGATCGGGATATCTTCCCGGATTTCGTACATAAGCCTGCACTGCTCGCAAATGAGCCCGGTTTCATCCGTGTTTGGATGTATCGGCCCTTTGCATTTAGGGCACCTGAGGATTTCAAGAAGTTCTTTTTTGACAGCCATCCGGCAGACTCCATTCATTTTAGGTTTGCTCCGGAGGCTCCTGTTTTTCTTCGAATTTGCGGGGAGCCTCTTTCCCGTCATCATCGAGCATCTGGCGGAATGCGTCAAGGAGCGAGCGCATCCTGGCCCCGAACTGGATTCGATTCCGCCTCATCTCCGATATTTCCTGCTCCATCCTGATAAGGCGATTGCCGGCCTCATTGAGGATCCCTTCGGCTTTGACTTCGGCCTCCGAGACAATCAGCTTGGCCTCGCGCTCGGCGTTTGCCTTGATCTGCTCGGCATTCTTTTGAGCGCTGACGAGCACGGCTCGAATGGTTTTCTCCCGCTCCCTGTGCTCTTTTATTTCCGATTCCAGAGTCTGTACGTCTCTTTTGAGGTTTTCGTTTTCCTCCTTGAGCCGCCGAAGCTCTTCGGTCACATCCTGGAGGAAAGCTTCCACATCGCCGGGATCAAGCCCCATCAGGCGTTTGCGAAATTTTTTCCCCTCGAGGTCGCCTATTTCCATACAAACTCACTCCTGCCCGAAAGGGCGGAATCTGAAAAGAGCTCTAAACGACCCAGCATGTAAGCCATTCTGGACAGGGTCGGCACGACGAACCGATCCAGAAACACGAGCGCCAGGATCAGTATCATAGGGGTGAAATCGATCCCGCCCGTGTCGAACGGGAGCAACCTGCGAATGCGATACAGGACGGGTTCGGTCACATTGTAAAGGAACCGCACGATAGGGTTGTAGGGGTCGGGACTTACCCACGACAGGATCGCACGGGCTATCACGATCAACATGTATGTATAGAGGACGATAGTGCAAAACCGTCTGCCAGCGCCAGCAGAAAATATGAATAACGAACATGTCCGACTCCAGGCAATCTTGTGGTTGAGAATCAACTATCTGCAGGAATTGAAACTACTTTTTTTCAGATGGCCTGTCAACCCGGCGCTCAGGTATGCATTAGCTTTTTATACGCAACTTGAGGTTGACATTGGCCCCAAAAACAGGGATGAAGGGGCGACCTGAAGATTTCCATTTCCCCGGGGGGCCGGGTGGATGAGTAAATTCGAGTTGAGTGAGTGGGTGCTGCTGACTTCTCAAAAAGGGAAGAAATGGCTCGTTCAAGTGGAGGATGCGCCGTTTTCGTCCCATCTTGGCGGCATTCACCTGGGGGATATAGCGGGCAGGGAGGAAGGCGACTGGCTGGTTACCAGCAAAGGAGCCAAGCTGATGCTCTTCAGACCCGCTCTGCAGGACTACATTTTCAGCATGAAAAGACGCACCCAGATCATTTACCCTAAAGACCTCAGCGCGATGATTTTCTACGGTGACATCTATCCCGGGTGCGTGATCCTGGAGACCGGGATCGGCTCGGGCGCGCTCGCCCTTGCTCTGCTGCGCGCCATGTGCGGCCGGGGAAGACTCATTTCAGTCGAGAAGAGGGCTGAATTCGCTGTGGACGCCCGCGAAAATATCAGGCGCTTTTTCGGCGCGGAGCCTGAAAACCACGAGATCATCGTTGCCGATATAGAAGGCGTTTGCCTTTCGTGCGAGGTGGACCGGATTTTCGTGGACCTTCCCGAACCCTGGCGCGCCGTTGGAAACCTTTCCGGAATGCTCCGAATGGGAGGGCTTCTGGTAAGCCTTAGTCCCAATGTGGGCCAGGTCCAGCTTACCCACAGGCAGCTTCAGACAAACGGGTTCGGGGACATAGTCCATTTCGAGCTTCTGAGGCGGGACTGGAAGGTTGACCAGCTTCGCGCCCGCCCCTTCGACAGGATGGTGGCCCACACCGGGTTTATCACGGTTGCAAAGAGGGTTTCGGCCGAGCGGGGAGAACCGCTGGAGAACGGTCTGGAAGAGTAAATTGTGAAATCGGAACGGTCAACGAAGGCATGGAATTGCATGGCGTTATCGATGGAAGGAGAAAAAATCGACATCTCGATAGTGATTCCGGTCAGAAACGAAGCGGAAAATATCCTGCCTCTGGCCAAGGAATTAGAATCCGTAATGGAGCGGGAATTTGCCGAGTGGGAGTGCATCTGGGTCGATGACGGCTCGAGCGACGGGAGCCTGGCTCTCCTTCGTGAACTTGCACGCGCAGATCACCGCCACAGGTATATCTCCTTCGAACGAAACGCCGGGCAATCGGCCGCTTTCTGGGCCGGGTTCAGTGAAACCAGGGCTGCAATAATCGCTACAATCGACGGCGACGGCCAGAACGATCCGGCGGACATCCCTGCGCTCTTTCGAACGGTCGAATCGGGCGCCGCCGATATGGCCAACGGCTATCGCGCCCGCAGGCAGGACAACCTCAAAAGAAAAATCTCTTCCATTCTCGGCAACGGATTCAGAACCTGGCTGACCGGCAAAACCGTGAGAGACGCCGGATGCTCGACCAGGGTCTTCCGCAGGGAATGCGTTCGAGTCGATCCCCCGGTTTGCCGGAATGCACCGTTTTCTGCCCACACTGGCGGCCATGCAGGGCTTTAAACTGACGGAGGCGCCTGTAAATCACCGGCCCAGGCTCAAAGGGCGCTCCAAGTACTCCATCGGCAACCGGTTGTGGGTCTCAATGCTGGATATGTTTGGGATATTCTGGCTGAAAAAGAGGGCCATCCACTACAGGATCAAAACGAAATCGGATTTCGAAATTAGGGTCCTGCGCGCTGACGCAGGACTTACTCGCAAAGAAAACGAAAACCACAGAGGGACTCAGGAATCTTCCTGAAAAGGCCGTGCGACAACCGGGATTTCCTGATTTTGTCGACCCCGAAGTGGGAATATGCCTTTAAGCATTCTGGAAGCGTCGAAGGATCAAAATCCCCCCTGCCCCCTTTGAAAAAAGAGGGGGAAATATAAAAAATTTGATTTATTCCCGTCTGTTCGCCACAAAAAAACTCTCAATAAATTTTCAGCAAAATCCGAATTACCATTTTGACATCAAGAGATCAGTCAAGGCGATGACATATTGACAATTTTCGGCATAGCCGCGGCTATTGGAACATTTAATGTTACTGACTCAATGCCGATGAGGTTTGAAGCCGCCCTGGCGATAAAAGGGGATCATTGTAAGGGACCAAACGACAGACGACTTATGATTGGCTATTCGAACGGGGTCTTCGAATCGTCAGTTTGTTAAGAGGCACAGAACGTGCATGCATATGGTTCGGAGGATTATACCGTGATAAAGATGGAAACCGGGCTTTCAGGGACGTTGAAGAGGCGGCATTTCCAGGTGTTCGGCAAAGGGGGGTTCACGCTGGTCGAGCTGGTGGTGGTTATCGCCATCGTGGCAATCCTGGCTGTTGTGGCGACGCCGGCATACATCAACTACGTCAATCGCACGAAACAGGGCCAGGCTGCCAGCACGCTGCTTACCGCACGGCTCGAGATGGAGGAGTTCTATGCGGATAACGGACATTACGCAAGCACCATACAATGCCTGCCTTCCTTTGGAAGCACGGCGTGCCAGGCCAATTGCGCCGGCTGCGCCAACAGCGCCACCGTGCACTATTATACCTTCTATGTCTCGATCCCGCCCGTTGGCACTGCGCCCAATTACCAGGTTGCGGCGACGAGACAAATCTACGCCGGCGCCGCTGCCGACAAGTTGACGATCAGCGCAGCCACCGACACGCCGATAGTACAGAATACGGATGCGCTGAAATGGTCCGTTTTCAAGTGGTTATTTCAATAGACGAGTCGAAAACGGAGGGAATTTCCAATGCCTGGACATAGAACAATGTGCATCGTCATTTTGTACCTTGTGTCATTGTTTTATCCATCAAGCGCAACGGCGTTCACGGTTGGAGCGATTCAAAGCGGCGCCCCGTCCCATGGGGCCGCTGCTAAACCTCCTTCCAAATCCGGACCCAACATCGTCGCGCCGGTCCATCAGAGGGACGTGGTCAATATCGTTGTGGACAAGATCGAGGGCGCCTCGATCCATTCCACGGATGGGCGGACATTCGAAGTCCCGAGTTCGGTTAAAGTCATCAACAACAGCCATCGCTCAAGAATGAGAATTGCCGAACTGGTTTTTGAAAACGGCAGCCTGGTGGCGGTGAGCATAAAATGAAGGACTCCCGCGCACGTCAAAAGCAGATGACGGACATATCCTGCGGCCGCCTTCCGCGCTACGCGGGCTGCATCGCTAAAGGAGGCTCGCTTAAGCGCCGCGAAGCAATCGCTCGGCCGTTAACCGGTCCGTCATACGAGGGGTCATACACCAAGACAAATCAAGATTCGAGGAGCAGTCGATGAGGCGAGCCATATTCATGGTGATCGTTCTTTCTTTTTTTCCGCTCGCTTTTTTACCCGGAGACCTCTCCGGCGGCGCATGCAGCAATTCGCTCTCTCCTCCGTTCATTGCCAGCGGGGTCAAACCCAACATACTCATAATCCTCGATAACTCCAACAGCTTTGACGAAGATTTCTATGGCAACGCCGTGGGTTCGTGGTCCCCGGCCAGCAAGTCAGTGGTCGCAAGAGCGGCGCTGCAAAGCGTGGTGACCAGCCTTCAGGATAAAGCCGATGTCGGAATAATGACATTCGGTTTGCCCAGTGACACCACACAGATGCAAATCCATAACGCCATGCCTTTTGCTTCCTACAATCCAAACTCATACTGCCCCAACCCCGACCCGACCAACATAACCACATGGCCGCCCCAGGCGTGCGTATCCTATTGCACGAACCCGAGCGACGCCGTTTCAGCAGCAGCCTGCGACGCAGCCTGTCCGCCCAATTCATCGATCGGCCAAACGTATACAAGTTTTACGGGCCAGCTCTTCACCCACAACGACGGAACACAGACAAACTTTCCCGATCTAATAATTACCCACTACGCCGCAGGGAACCCCACAAGAGCGAGGTATTGCGGACTTGCTTACCCCAAGACCCAAATGTGGCCGTACAACAATCCCAAAGGCTTCACGACCACGGTTTATTATAATCAGACGGACCCATTCTATGACGTTTCAAACGACGGCATATTGTATGGGTATTCAGGGGCCGACAATCCCGTAAGCGGCCACTCCCCGTACAGTCCGGCGGAAAATGCCGCTAATACCTACACATACTGCCCCAATAAGCAGGGAACAAGCGATAGCTGGAATGTTTACACCGGCCCCGACGGCGTCACGACCAGCGGGTGCGTAAATTATCGATTCGTACCCACCGATTCGGACTGGGCCCTTGGGTTTTACAACTGGGGCCAGACGATGCCCTGGTATTGGGTGGGCCCGACGTGGTTCAGCATGAGTTCTCCCGGTCAACAGGGATATCTCAACGTTCCGATAGGCCCCCTGAGCAATATTTGCTTCAATAGCTCGGGGGTATCCAACGGACAGTCGTGCTCAAGCGTCACGGACTGCCCGACCCCTTACAATTCGAGCTGTTCAGGAAGTCAATACAACCAGGTTTACAACATGCTCAATCCAAACGCCGATACCAGCCCGCCATGTCCTCCGGGCTCTCCAGGCCCTTCATGTTCCGTATGCCCTCAAAATTTGAGTGGTTGCACTTATATGAAGGCCTGCACGGCATCGAACAAGAATTCCTGCTCCTATGTCATCAACGCCGGCAATACGCCTACAGCAGGCACGATGAAGACCGCGCTGAGCTATTTCAACGGGACCTATACCGGGCAAAGCAGCCCCATTTCTTCGGTGTGCCAGAAGAATTACGTAATCTTCGTAACCGACGGGTTGCCGGACACCATGTTGGACGGTTCGCAGGCTAACAGCACGACACAATACTGCTACAACAGCTCAGGGCTGTCCAACAATCTTACATGCAGCACGACTTCAGACTGCGCGGCCTCTTACAACGCATTCTGCGCTACTTCCGTCATGGGTCAAGTCCTCAATCAGCTTGCCGGCCTCCAGGCAAACGTATCGAGGACATTCAACAGCACAGCCACGATCTTTCCCGTCAAAACATATGTTCTGGGGGTGGGCCTCACTGCTACAGCAAAGGCCAACCTCGATCAGATGGCGGTTGCGGGCGGCACGGCCACCTCCACGGGCACGCTTATTATGCCGATAACGCCAAGCCAGTTGACCGATGCTCTGAACAGCATCATAGTAGACCTGCTGGGACGTGTTTCAGCAGGCAGTTCCATCTCGATTCTCTCCGAAGGCCAGACCCAGAAGGGCGCCAACATGCTGCAGGGGGTTTTTTATCCCACCAAATACTTCGGGACGACAACCGTGACCTGGCCGGGTTACCTGTACAACTACTGGTTCTATAACAGCCCGCGTATAACAACATAAGAGAGGATACCGTCCATGACTATATCCTCGAACTCGATCAGGACGACGGGCTGGACTTTCTAATTCGACACCCAGACTGGCCTTTCCGTAAACCGCTACTCAGACCCGACCGGCAGCGGCAATCCGACCGTCATTCGTCGATAACGTCGGGCTGGATTCCCTGAGCCCCATATGGGAAGCCGGAAAGATGCTTTCCAGACAACCGCCGCCAGCAGGACAATCTACACTCCGCAGGGAGCAGCGGCACGCGGCCTGGTAGCTTCGATACCTCCAATACCGCCCTCACCACGCCGGCGTCATCTCCATTGGGCAATCCGTCAGCAGTTCCGTCAACATTCGATCGCCTGCCTTCAGGGGACAAGCGACGCTCAAACTTTGCAAAACCTCATAAGTTATGTGAGAGGAATCGATATCTATAGCTGCAGCGCCTCCGCTAAGACTAACATCGGCGGCGCATGCCTGTCGGATGCCGATTGCGGCAATGTGGCGGGCGCCTGCCAGGCCGCGTGCAGGAACAGGACGCTAGGCCTGTGCTCCAACGGGACCGCTTTCAGTAGCAACTCCATGCGGTCGACAGGACTGTACGAGCGCGCCTTACAGCACCTGCACGAAAAATGTGTGGAAGACTGGGGGACATCGTCTATTCCACGCCCCAGGTCCAAACCGATTACCAGTATTGCTCCAATGGCTCCTCTTTCAGCGCCCAGTCCTGCTCTCACGACTCCGATTGCACATCCGGCACTATACTTCGTGCCAGAAGAAGGAAAGCGTCGTCTTTGTCGGCGCCAACGACGGGATGCTGCACGCCTTCAAAACCGGAGTTATCAACCTCGACCGACGACTCAGGGATCCTTTGGATCCGTCACAACACCAGATCGAAGCATTGACGGGAATTCCGACCTCGGACATGGGCAAGGAATTGTGGGCCTTCATTCCCAAGAACAGTCTTCCCTACCTGAGGTGTCTTGCAGTTCCGCCGCCGAGCAGTTGCCATCTCTATTACAACGATTTGAGCCCGTACGTAACAACTATGACGACAAGACGGTTTCAAACGGGGTGATCAGACGGCGACGAAGACGGTCCTGATCGGCGGGATGAGACTCGGGGGCGGGTCCGTCGGCATTCCACCGGCAATTACTGTTTCAACAGTTCCGGGGCGTCCAACGGACAGACGTGCTCAAGTAATCTCGGACTGCAACACGGCCCCATATAATTCGAGCTGTTCCACCAGCACTTATTATCATATCAATGCACCGTCGGACACATGTCCAACATTGTCATCGTTATATTCCAGCCCCCAACTCTCGTGCACCGATTCAGGCGGATGCAACTCCACCTGCTACAATCCTTCGAACTGCACCGGGCTTTCCTCATATTACGCCCTCGATATCACAGACGCCTGAGAACCCCAAACTCCTCTGGGAATTCAGCCATCCATTTCTGGGTTATTCCTATTCCGGGCCGGCGGTCATCCACAAATGGTCGGACCCGATCCTTGGGACCGGCGACCAGTATCTACGTGATGTTTCTGTCCGGCCCGACAGACCCCACGGACGGCAGCTCGATTCAGGACGTCCAGGCCTTCGTGCTGAGTCTGGACACTCAAGCCTTGGGATCAACAGCGTGTACTATAAAGATTTGGGAAACCACGAAGAACGGGTTTGGCGGCAGGCTTTTCACCTCCGGCCTGGATGTAAACAGTGACGGTTACACGGACTTTGTCTTCTTCGGATACGGGAACTCGCCAACCGGGAGCCCCACCGGCTGGCAGGGAGGCATCGGGAAAATCTTCACCAGCAAGACCAAGATCGATGTGAACGGACTACTTACGATCGATTACACAACCACGGACCCAAGTAGCTGGCACCCTGGCAACTGGGACGTGACAACTTACAGCCGGCATAGCCACACTGCCCATAACCGCCAGGTGGCTACCGAGCAGTGTTTCAACAATTGGTATCTCTATTCGGGGACCGGAAGGTACTTTTTCCCCGCAGGACAACTATGGCGGCCGGCAATCCGGTTTGAATTATCTCATGGGAATACCGTTTACGTGCGATCAATTCAACAGAAACTGCGGTTATTGCATCAACGGCTCCGGGATGTCCAATGGACAGAAATGCTCAAGCGACGCCGACTGCCAATCCGGAAACACCTGCGCCGGCGTTGGCGCTCCCCTGAACAACAGTACGACCGCATGCACCGCTTTGGGACACGGCAACATCGCCCAGGCCGGCTGGCAGTATAGCCTGGATCCGGCAGAAGTGTTGCCGGACGGGACCTATCTTTTTGAGAGAATGACCACCGATCCCACCATATCCCCCGCCAACAAGATATTATTTAACCACCTCCGAACCCACTTCGGATCCGTGCGGCTATGGCGGCCACAGCCGCGTGTGGGGTCTGAACTGCGCCACGGGGGCCTCTATCACGGATAACTCATGCGCTGGGTATACCGTGACCGACCCGACCGGCACCCTTTATCTGCAAACCTCGACCGGGGCGATATACAAGATCGACGCCTCCAGTTGTTCACCAATCAGCACAGGCAACAGAGCAACCCAGTGGTTTCTCGGCATGCCTCCGGAAAATGCTCCCCCGCTTGCGCAGTCGTCTTCGTCGCCGACGAGAGCGTGGGCAGTTGATGCAGTGGATTGAAAAATGAAAAAGGAAAGCGGGTTCACTTTAGTCGAACTGATGGTGGTTGTCTCGATCACCGTGCTGCTGCTGACGTGGGGCGTTCCCTCATACTCTACCTGGAAAATGAAACACGATATCGAAAACCAGATGGTGCAGCTCTACAGCGACCTCCAGTTCGGGCGCATGACCGCCTACGGCAGAAAAGTCGTATCGGGCGTATACTGGGGAGCAGGCGCCACCATCCCACAAAACAGCGGATACCAGATAAGATCTGATGCGAACAACGGTAACGGCTCAATCGACGACACCGGTACAGACGTTCAGATCGGGGCTACCGTACTCCCGAAATATGCCATTACTGCTTCGGCTGACCCAGAACAGCGTGAGCTTTGACGGCAGGGGCTTTCTGGTCCCGCCAATTCGATTACATTTTATGTTACTACCAGCTCCGGGGCTGCAATGGATTGTGTGGCGGTCTCAAGCACCAGAATAATTCTAGGAAAATGGAATGGGGACTTGCACGCCAAAATAAGAGGCGCCGGTTCACCGCAGGAGTTCGCGCTGAACGGGGCTTTACGCTCATCGAGGTCATGGTGACTCTGATGATCCTGGCCTTCGGCATGCTGGCTTCGGTCGTCGGGATCATGGCGGCGCTCGATCACAGCCTGATGAACGAGATGCGCAATGATGCGATGAAGATAGCGCAGGAACAGGAGGAAGCGGTCAGGAACATGCCGTATGCGGCCATCCCGCAAATTCAGACTATACTGGCCACGAACAGACCATTCACGAGGCAGGTGAGAAAAACACTGGTCACCTATACGGTCAATTGCAATCATGCCCGCGCTTCCTGCCGGGCGGCTCCGGGCTTGGGAATGACGCATAGTGCAGACTTCACAGTTCAATGGACATTTAAAAGCAAGACCTATTCTTATGATTCTGCAAACAATTGTGAGGCAAGGCGAGATGAACAGGCAGCGCGGCATGACGCTGGTGGAACTGCTGGTCAGCCTTGCGGTTGTCCTGGTTGTCATCGGCGCGGCAACCACGGCCTACCTGAAGCTTCTGAGGACTTACAGGACCCAGGGCAGGCTGGCCGAGAGCTATATGGCCAATTTGACCGGTCTGGAGCTGTTGCGCTACGATATCGAAATGGCCGGGTTCGGGCTGCCCGCAAGCCTGGCGGCGGGCGCCACTTACACCGAAGCCGTCCGCGACGGCTCCCGTAACCTCCTACGATCCGATCAGCTCTCAACGATTCGGGGAACGCGCCAATGGGCCCCGCGCATTCGTCGCAACTTAAACAACGCGGGTGCGAACGGCTCCGATGTGCTCGCCATAAAATCGAGCGCGGCCAAACCTTCAACAATCCTACGAGCAAGAAATGGTCCATGATCACCAATGTCCGGGCGCCAATCCAATGGTCAAATTATGGGGGGGGACGGCCCTGGATCCGGTCATGGACTTTACAGCCGGTCCTCCCGCGACAGGTTCATCGTTCTCGACAATAACGGCCAGCTGCTGCAGCCGCCGCCGGTAACTGGGGCTGTTATACGTTCAATGCGTCAGCCCCGGATCCGACCGGTTATTATGTCAGACGCCACTCGCCGTCCGCTCCCCCCTCACGCCCCAGTACGTCTACTTACATTTACGGCCTCGATAACAGCGCGGCGCGCACAGAATGCCGTTTAACCGGGTGGATTACTACCTGGACAATCAATCGCAGCCGATATCCCAAGCAGTTGCGCCGCGAGCACCTACACCCTGTATCGAAGCACGATCGACCAGGCGACCGGCAAGCTCGACAAAACTCCCCTTATCGATTGCGTGATGGATTTTCAGGTGGCCTTTGGACTTGACCACCGATCTGGAGCAACAATATCAACGCAGTGGGTAACAGACCCTGGCGCGCGTATGACCGCTTTGCAAATTCAGCAGCAGCTCCGCGAGGTGAGGGTGTTTCTGCTCTACCAGGAAGGGCTCGGCGATACCAGCAGGACCACCGATTTCCGGTTTTCCGGCACTTTGAATCTTGGCGACCAGGACATCGCCAACAGCCTTGTCGGAATTACCCAGCGAACGACTTTCAAGCAGTTGAGCAGTACGGCCCTTGCGGGGGCGCTCAACTGAGCAGCTTCACTCCTGCGGGCGACGCAACTTCAATACCGTTGGAAGGTCATCGAAATGGCTGTCAAACCGATGAACTTGATGAAGGACAACCGATGATGAGAAAACGATAACTCGATCCAAAACCAAAAAGGAATAGCCCTCATCGCCACCCTGATGCTGCTCGTGCTCGGGTTTGCGGTTGTGGCGATTCTGCTTCAGGCTCTCCACGCAGGAAACGAAACTGGCCCGTCTCGAACAAGGCTATACAACCGCGCTGGACGCGGCGAAGGCGGGGACCGACCTGTTCATTTA
Organism: uncultured delta proteobacterium; assembly: GCA_963727975.1. GTDB lineage: Bacteria > Desulfobacterota > Syntrophobacteria > Syntrophobacterales > Syntrophobacteraceae > SbD1. The sequence continues at coordinate 37,794 of CAVSIN010000024.1, forward strand.
CATGGTGCAGAATGGATCGGCGTTCGCTCACTCCACCGGGCGCGCACGCCTTTCGGCACGAGCCTTCAATCAGGTCAAGTGCCTTCAAAGCAAAGATGACCAACGCGACATCATCCTGGACCGGGGCAGCGGGATGCAACAGACGCTAACCACACGACCGCCCCTATCGTGCGACAAGCTCCGACCCCACCGACAGTCCGGACATCACCTTTCAATTGAGACGCCGTCCACCTACACGGTCAACGTCAAAGTCATCGATACCACGATGACCCCGGCCGCCAACCCTACCACTCCGTGCTTCAACGGCTGCTACTATTACACAGTCGTCGCACGGGCCAATCGCCGGATTCCACCGAGCATGCCGACATTTCTTCGTGTACCGCTACGACAGATAGAGCGAGGAGCGCATTTTCGACGCGTGCCCTCCCTTTGCCAGGCGAACTTGTCTTCCTTAGAGCGCAGCCTCTTTGCTTGCCGGAACGGAGAATGCCTCCCCGCCAGATCGCAAAACCGCAAGCGTCGTTCTCTAGAGCAACGCAAACTGGTATAAAAGACGATGCCCGGGCGCCCCACCGGCCTTTGCTCCCTCTTTTTCGGCGATGCCCGCCACGGCTCATTGTTCGGGATGAAGGGGCCGATAGTGCTTACATGCACATCAGACGAGGTTCGAAATGAAACCAGGGCAGGCCGTCCTGCTCTTCTTTGCCATTATTGCAGCCTGCATCATAAGTTATGAGGTTTTCGATCGTGCCGGCCGCGCGTTTTTGCGCAACCATTGACAGCAGAATCAAAGACATCTTCGAGCTGATAACCCGGCTGGGGATATCCACGCCCTACCTGGTGGCCGCACTTGCCGGATTTATCTACTTCAATTCATCAAGAAGAACGAAATCCTGGCAAACGCGGCCGCTTTCCTGTTCGCGGCCGTCGCCCTCTCAGGGACTTGCGAACGATCTGATCAAGGTCCTGGTTGGAAGAAGCAGGCCCGGGCTGCTGCTTGACCGAAGGCATATACGGGTTCAAACCCTTTACGAATCAATATTATTATGCCTCGTTTCCATCGGGCCACGCCAATACGATAGCCGCCCTGTGTTACGGATTGAGCGTGGTGACCGGCCGCTTCAAGTATGTTCTGGCTGAGTATAGCTTTGGCTGTAATGGCCAGCCGTGTTATAGTGGGGGCTCATTTTCCGAGCGACGTAATATTCGGGGCTTACCTGGGAGTAGTTGTCACTGAACTCATAGCTGCGGGTTTTGAGAAAAAGGGACTTGCGGATAACACGACAGCCCGAACAAGGGCCGCCGCAGCCGGAGGAAAAAGCGGAAGTACCAGTCGAGCTTTTCAGCCTGGTAATCGTAGAAGAGGTCCATATGCCGTTTATGCAACATCGGGGACATCGATCTCTATTACGAAATCCATGGCGAGGGATTTCCCCTCCTTTTCATAAGCGGGCTTTCCGGAAGCACCTGGACGTGGGAAGGACAAATCCCTTTTTTCAAAGAACATTACAGATGCATAGTTTTCGATAACAGGGGGGCGGGGCTGTCCGGGAAGCCCCTCGGGCCGTATACGATAGCGAAAATGGCCGAGGACGCGCTCCGTCTGCTGGACCGCCTCTGAATCGAAAAGGCGCTCGTATTTTCCCTTTCAATGGGTGGAATGATCGCTCTTGAGCTGGCAAGGATTGCGTCCGGGAGGCTTGGGGCCATGCTCCTGGGATGCACCCACGCGGGCGGAAAGAACCGAATCTCCGCCCTCGCCGGAAGCGGTCTCGCTCCTCATGAACAATGCGGGGCTCAGCCGCGAGGAAATCCTGCGGAAACAGACGCCCCTGTTTTTCAGCGAGAGATTCCGGACAGAAAACTCCAAAGTGATAGAAGAACACTACCGCATGCAGCTTCTGGCGCCCCTTCAGCCGGAGTACGCATTTCAGGCTCAACTGACGGCAATTTATCTGTTCGACTGCACGGACGCCCTGGCGAGAAATCAACAACCCGGCGCTCGTCGTAACCGGTACGGAAGATGTTCTGATTCCGCCGGCAAATTCAACTTATCTTGCCGAGCAGCCTTCCAAACGCCGAGTTGATCGAAATACCCGGAGCGGGGCATGCCCTGCATGTCGAATGCCGGGATTTTCTCAACCAGGCTGCTCACCGTTTTTATCAAAAACATTCTGGAGCGGGTTCCCACTGAGGAAGTCCCGCCTGAGAAAAGCTTCTATTTTTGCCGAAAGCTCCCGCTCGGACCCCCGGTAGAAATGATCCACGCAGGGAAATATTTCCAGGGTTACGGGGGCATTCGGCTGGCTGGAGAGCCATTTTCTCAGGGATTCGACAGAGCAGAAATCATCCTGGTTTCCGATCGTGACGAGTGCCGGGCGCATCAGGGAGTTTGAGTCCCTCAAAAGAAATGAAATCCAACGGCGGCGATATGAGTATGAGCGAATCCGGGGAAAGGCCCATTCGGATTGCCTCCATCGCGGCCCATGCTCCATAGGAGTAGGCGGCAAAATCAATGCGCCCGGGGGAGCGGGCGCTGAGGTATTCTGAGACGGCGATCAGGTCTTCGGCATCTTTCATGCCCCTGCGCCGGATGCCCGCCGCTTGCGCCTGTTCCCCTGAAATTGAAGCGCAGAGTTCCCCACCCGAGGCCGGCAAACGTCTGCCGCGCGGCCTGGACCACGTTATTGTGCATGTTGCCTCCGTAGAGCGGATGGGGATGGCAAAGGATCGCATTTCGGCCAATCCGCCCCTCCTCAAACAGTCCCTCGATAGTTATCTTTGCCGCCCTCAACTGGTATCCTGACCGGCTCTTCAGCCATAATCCGCTCCTTTTCGGCCGCCATTTGATTGATTATATTGCTCTCATAATACACCGGAGCAGGCCGGTTTTTGCAATCCGGTTTGTGTTCGATCCAGGGGCAGGCGATGCGGTCGGGTTTAAATCGGCCTATCTGCTGGCTTCTCCGGTTTTTCCAGTTGTTAAAAGGACGTTGAATGTTCCGCTTCAAATCGGCTCTTGCGCTTAGCGGAGGCTCCGCACGAGCACTGTCGCACCTGGGGGTGATCCAGGAAATCGAGCGCAGAAACCTGAAGTTCGACTTGATAGTAGGGACGAGCATGGGGGCCGTAATAGGCGGCCTCTACGCCTGCTATGGAGACTCGGCAGAGGGTTATAGAGAGCGCTGAAAAATTTTTTCGAGAGCGAACTTTTCCTCAAAGACCGCCTCCAACGCGGTCGATGAGGATTCTGTTTTTCCATCGGTCCCGACGGTTTTTTTAACCGGTTTATGCGGCTGTTCAGACAAGGGGTCTTCTACACCCGCACTATTCTGCAGATGGAACTGGTAGAGGAAGATCTCTACGAGCGAACTGTTCGCCATGCTGATTCCGGACGTGCTCATAGAAGACCTGCCGGTCCCGTTTGCGGCAGTTGCAATGGACCTGCTGACGGGAGAAGAGATCGTGCTGACGAAGGGGTCTTTGAGACGCGCCGTTGCCGCAAGTTCCTCGATTCCCGGAATGTTTCCGGCGATCGAGATAAACGGACGGATGCTGGTTGACGGGGGCTGGTCGGATAACGTCCCCGTTGCCCCTGCGATCGCCTGGGAGCTCATTTCGTCCTTGCCGTGGACGCAACTCTCGATATTCCGGGAATCGCCACATACCCGAAGTCCGCATTGGAGATGCTGTTTCGCTGCAATGAAATCACGCGCATTCTTCTGACCAGGCAGCGAAAATCAGCCGCTGACGTTTTGATTGTCCCCGAAATAGGCGACATATTCTGGGCGGACTTCAAATCCCTCGACCATTGCCTGGCCGCAGGGAAGAAAGGCCTTCGAGCAAAACGCATCGGCCATCTCGAAACAGATGCTCCTGCGCCGGTTTCGCACACTCGAAGGGGCCATTCATCCCGGCAGGAGCGGAGAGTGGAAGCATCCGATGGTCATAGTGTGAGGAGGAGTCATCCCGGCCGGAACACGGAGGGCTTGTGTGCTTTTTCCCTTTGACAAGACACTCCTGAATTATGCGATAGTAAGCAATCTTTTTTGATCAAGACGATCAAAAACAAATTGCCGGATGAAAGGGGAAATTCAATGGCTCAAAGGAGCGTTTTAGCCGTTTTCGTCATGGCCTTGAGTCTGTGCTTCCTTCCGCCCGTGCTCATCAATGGCCGGAGTCAGCGAGGAAGCCAAGGTCCAGGCATCGATCGCCGTTATGAAGGAGATTATGGATATTCCCGAGAGTGCAATTCCCCCCGGTCTTTTGCGCAACGCGCAGGGAATCGCGATTTTTCCCGATCTGCTCAAGGCGGGCATTTATTTTCGGGGGCCGTTATGGAGTCGGGGTGCTGCTGGTGCGCAATGAGGACCGATCGTGGGGCAACCCGGTCTTTTTCCGCCTGATAGGAGGCAGCTTCGGGTGGCAGATCGGCGCTCAATCCACCGATGTGATACTTGTGCTCAACAGCATTCGCAGCCTGGATGCAATATGCGGCGGCAAATTCACTCTCGGGGCTGACGCTTCGATAGCGGCGGGACCCGTCGGCAGGCAAGCCGAAGCGGGAACCGACGTATTGCTCAGAGCGGAGATCCTCTCCTACTCCAGAAGCCGGGGCCTTTTTCTGGGACTTTCGCTCGAAGGGGCCGCAATTCAGGTCGACTACGGCGCGACTGCGGCCTTCTATAACGCCCCGGGGTTGCTGCCGATGGACATTTTGAGAAGACCCGGAACACGACGGCCCCTGCGCTTGCGGTGGAACTCAGACGGGTGCTCGATTGGTACTCCACGCATTAAAAACGGGTTGGGCAATCCCCAGGGGGAGGCGCCCATGCGCGCCTCCGCGCTAAAATCCCCGGGCGATCGGCATAGCCGGCCTCGATTCGCATAGTCTCGCGCAGAGCGCGGAAGGCATCCCCTGTATTGCCTGTCATGCGCGTTGAGCGTTCGCGGGATGCGGGTTATGGCGGATACCCCTTTGCATCAGCGCATCAGGTGGCGTTTTTTTGTTTTCTCCCGCCGCTCGTTTCGCCGTGAAACTATCCTCAACTGTCCATTTATTGTTTCATATTGTCGCATTTTAGTTTCAGTTTCAGTGCGGCCACACCCTGCAACTGCCTCCGGATGAATTTTGTAAGTCATCGACATCACTTATATTATGCTTCACTGCACCTGCATGGCCCGTTGGCACGCTAATTGCCTTTTTGTCTCCAGCCGTCCTTCAATCCAGTTCGATTACCCTAGCGCTCTTATCGGTATCCAGGTTTCTACGCTGCTGGATTCCCGGGTCATTGGCGACGACTTTTCAGGCTGTTTTTCATGATTCAGAACGGAGGAGGAAACAAGATGAGGGGTTTTGTGAAATCGGGGCGAAATGCAATCTTCAAAGTGTTGACCGCAACGGTGCTGCTTGGCGCCTTTACGGTGTTCATGGGCGCCTTGGCATGCGCTCAGGAAAAGAGCGTGACGGAACAAATACTCGACATCATGTTGCAGAGCCGCCAGATCAGTCAGGATCAGTACGACGCGCTGCTGAAAAAAGCCGAGGCCGAAAAACTGGCCGAGGCCCAAAAAATTGCAGAAGCGCAAAAAGCGGCAGCAAAACCACCGGCGCCCTCAGCCGGGAATCACGGGGGTCCCACCGCGGCCGAAGCGACGGGTCTGGGCGTAACGTGGAGAAACGGCGTCAGGTTCAGTAATGAAGACAAAACTTTCGACATACATGTCGGAGGCAGGCTGCAGTGGGACGTGGCTGATTCGGAACCGAACAGGTCTTTGCTCAACTGGGCGCATGGGGCAGACGTCCCTGCAGGGACCACTTTCAGTGAGCCGAGGGTCAACGGGTTCGGGGACCAGGTCCGAAGAGCGAGGTTGCTCATTGACGGGACTGTCTATAAGAATTACGAGTTTTGCGATCAATTCGAGTTTGCGCCGTCATATTCGGCCACTACCGTGGTCAAATCGGTCAACTTCAAGAAGCAGACCGTAACAACCACATCGCTCACGACAGGGGCCGCCGTCACTTTCGCGGACGTGTGGCTGCGGCGCCAAGAACGTCCCCTTTCTAGGGCGCGTCAGGATAGGACAGATGTACGAGCCGATCGGACTCGAGCAACAGAGGTCCGATAACTTCCTTACTTTCCTGGAGAGGTCTCTCCCCACTACTGCCTTAGTTCCCGCTCGCAGTACAGGCTTGATCGCGCAAAATACGGAATTTAACGATCGCCTGGGGTGGGAGGTGGGCTATTTTTTCCAGCAACAGGCGGCGCTAAACAGCAACGGCGTACCCTTGGATACGACCGGAGATCTTTTCACGCCACACGTGGACGCCACCAATGTAGTCGCGCGGGTCACCGGTCTCCCCTGGTATGAAAACAACGGGGAACATCTGCTCCATATTGGCCTGGGCTACGAGCATAAGTTCCGTTCCCAGGCGCCGACTACAACTTTCACAGGCAATCTCAACCCGGGCGCGCTCGACTTCAAGTCTGGACCCGAAGCGAACATGTTTAACGCGCTGGTCGACACCGGAAGTTTCATGGCTAAAGGAGTGGACGTCCTGAATCCGGAAGTTGCGCTGGTATATGGACCCTTTTCCATGCAGGGTGAGGTACCGTTGTCCTTTGTAAGCAGTGTACGAAATACGACCGGCGGCTTTCTGGGCCCCTCTCATAACGCCAGTTTCAGCGGCTGGTATGTGGAAGGCACATACTTTTTAACCGGCGAGCATCGTTTGTACAATAATACAGCGACGACAGCCCAGTATCAGGCGACCTTTGGCAGAATCTATCCGATATCGGATTTTCATCCTGGAAATGGAGGCACGGGGGCGTGGGAATTATGTTTCCGGGTTTCCAACGTGGATCTGAACGACACCGCCGCCGGTTTCAACGGCGGCAATGAAATGGACTACACAGCCGGCCTGAACTGGTATCTGACTGCTGACTTAATATGGAAAATCAATTACATTTATGCGAATGTCGGGCCTCATCCGAACGGCTACGGCAACCTGGCCACAAGCGGCAATGACAGCATTATCGAATCGCGCTTCCAGGTGGCCTTCTGATGATTTGCCCGGATTAATCTCCGGAGGTCCCGATGCAGCCCCCTCGGCCTGGCGGTTTTGCTCTGCTGAGGGGGTTTGCCCTCTTATCCCTTAACACGTGAACCCGGATGGACGTCCTCACTGAGGTATAACTTGCATGTCCAATTGGAGAACTGTATATTTTATAGGCTTTGCAGTTGTGCCAGAAGCCTTTTAGGGCGGAATCCGACCCCAAAAATGCTTTCGGGATGCATAGCGTTGGACTTGATGCATTATTCCGGGTTGAGACACACAGTGCGAGGTGTTCAATGGACATAGATGACTTGAATCGCATCCTCGATCGTGACGGCGGCGAGGTTCATACCCGGAATTTGCTGAAGGAAGGCAATATTCTGGCAGGGCTAATGCTCACGTTGGTCCCCGTGGTGTTTTTTGGAGCTATGGGTTTGGCGGCGATGGTCACACCCGTCCACAGGCATGCTGGGGGGTATTACTATTATCTCAACACTGCGCCGGTCGGAAAGCTGATAATAATTCTATTCGGGTTGATTGCGTCCGGCCTCGTCGTCTTGTCGACGGTCTTGGCTTTCCATCTCCTTTTTCTGTACATTCGAGGACCAAGATTTAAAGAGAAGGAGAAGAATCTAATTCTGCAGGCACTGCTGGATGGGGGAGGCGACGTCAATGCAAAGGACAGCAGCGGCGGAACCGTGCTGATGCTTGCCTGCAGGAATGGCTACAAAGAGGTCGTGCGGGCGCTGCTGGACAAGGGGGCCGACGTCAATGCAGAGAGCAGCGACGGCGGGACCGCGTTGATGGAGGCCTGTACAAATGGAAACAAAGAAATAGTAGAACTGCTGCTTGCCAGGGGGGCCAATGTCAATACGGAGGACATTGGCGGCGAAACAGCATCTTCGCATGCCTCTATGAAGGGACATAAAGGAATAGTAAAACTGCTTAGCAGAGTACGGGATTCATTTTATTGATCCACCAGAAATTGAGAATATAGAGTGTCCTGCATGCAGGAAAAAAGAAATGCGGCGCGCCCAGGCCATGATCGGGCCAGGAGCCATACCCTCGCGGAGCGCTGATTTAGCTGTTAATCCCGTTAATCCTGTCTAAGTCATTGACCTGTCCCGGACTGTACCCTGGATTCGGGGGCGGGGGCCTGGAGAAATCTTTTCACAAGGCCGGCAATTTCTTTATCTTGAAAATCAGGCTTTTCTGAAGGCGCCAATGTAAAAACATCTGCCTCTTTCCACTTCCTGCGTACAGCCACTGCATTAGCTCCCTGCGGCGCCCACACGCGGGGGTCGGTCGGCCCGAAAACGGTGATCGCCGGTATTCCAACCGCCGCAGCCAGGTGACTCACTCCCGAATCGCTCCCGATGTAGAGACCGCACAATGAAAGCAGGGCGGAGAGCCTCAACGGCGACAGCCCGCTTACGATGGGGACTCCAGCCTCCCGCATGGCCCCGGAAAATTCGTCCATATACTCATCGGCAGGCCCGATGGACAGGAGCGCTTGAAACGACAATTCTCCCCGGATCCAGTCGAGCAGGCCATGCCAGTTCCTGAGCGGCCAGACTTTGCGCCTGCCGCCGCTCCCCGGATGGATGAAAATCGGCTTGGAATAAATCCCGAGTCCGCGAAGAAGGTCCACTTGCGGCCTGTTTTTCAGAAACAGGAGGCGACAGAGTAAGGGGCTTACCGCCAAGCGGCCATCCAAGGTCGTTCAATTGCCTGCGCAAGAAACTCGGAAACATGAGTACGGGCATCGTTTGCCGCAGGGAAAGATTGAACCCAGTTTACTTTTGCCGAAAGGCGCGCGGAGAGCCTCTCGGCCATGAGACGAGATCCGGTCTGGCCGAAGATGAAGACATGATCGGCCTCGAGCAGGAAATCGGGAAGAGCTGCGCCGTCCGCCACAGGCTGTCGTGCAGGAGGCAGGCAATCGAGAGCGCCGTCAGGGGAATGACATTCCCCCAGGTAACTCTTTCCGGTCAACAGAGACACATGCTCGGGTTTTGACCAGAAGTCGATGCGCGCCCAGGCAAGAGTCTTCGGCAAGCTCATCTATGGCGGAAGCCGCCATGAGGAAATCCCCGAGCGCCCCCTGGTGGAAGACAACGGCCCTTAATTTTCCTGATTCCACAGGAGAGCGCGCAGGGCGTGCAGAGACGCGAATTAACATAAACTTTTGGTTTTTCCTGCTTGTTCAATTGCGTTCCCTCTGCGGCCCCTCGATGCCCGGACCTTTCCGGCTGAACAGCGCGCGACTCTGCGCCAGGTCCATCCACCCTGCTTCGCTCCTCTCAATGCGGTTATTTTTTACGGGGATTTGCCGCAATTTCCAGAAAATCGGAAATTCTGAAATCGGGGCTGTTTCGCGTGAAGTAGTCTATTTCGATGTCCGCCAGTTCGCGGTAGACAACCTCCCGCGAATCGAGCAGCGCATTATAGGAGCGAAACAGCGCCTCTTCAACGCTTTCACCGGGCTCGATGCTGAAAAGCCCCCTCCACAGCACCGGCCGTGGATTTGACAGGTATTGCCGCAGCATTGCCTCCCTGATTACGGCGGGGACGGGGAAGTATATGATCGTAGTCAGAGACCTGAGCCTTTTGAGGATATTCTCTCCGGTATAGATCACGCTTCCCGTGGTATCCACCACGACATTTTCATCCGAACCGACGCAGGCGTTTTCATCGATCCAGTCGAGAACTTCTGCCATGAGTTGCTTTTCAGAGGAAAGATACAGTTCTTCCCTCTCCTGGTAGCCGTCCTGAAAGGGGAAACCCATCCATTCGCCAAGGGTCAGGCAGCTTCCGTCCTCCCGCCTCAGCTCGGCGGAGAGTTTTTGAGTAATGAGAGCGTCGAGGCAAAACCGTCTGAATCCCTGCCTGGCAGAGCTTTTCCGACCAGTACGACTTTCCCGAGCCAGACATTCCTATTAGAGAGATCAGCACTCAAACTCCAATTCCGAAGCAATGTTTCCCGCACTCATTATTCATCTTCCACGATCGAGGCCGGTCATATTCGGCCTCTGCCATAAATATCTCCAATCAGTCAATGTATTCAAGATATTCCATTAATCACCCCCGGAAATTTTGTCTTTGACATCGGGGCGGAAATAGACAAGAAAAAATTGGTTCGGCGGCAGAAAGTGATTGCAGCAGACCACAGCCATGCAGAGGTCAGGCGCTGACAGGGATTTTCATAGCGCTCGCGGACTTCGCACGTGATCGCCCGCTCGCTCGATGCAAAGTCAGCCGCTCACGCGACTTGATAAATGACAGGACGATACCGAGGTTCAGGTATAGGTTTTCCATGCTCCCGCGCCGCCTCAAGCCATGCCTCTCCGGCTTTGAGCACTTCCCGCAGCGCTTCTTCCGGAGTTGAGCCGAAAGCAGAACAGTGCTTCAAATCGGGTATGTCAGCAATGTAGCCTTCGTCTTCTTCACTGTAGAACAGGTTGATATGATAGTGTCTCATTCCTCATCCTCTACTGTCCACTTGTTGTTTCAGATTGTCGCATTTTAGTTTCAGTGACGGAGCGGCCATCGTGCAACCGCCTCCGTATGGATTTTGTAAGTTATCGACATAACTTATATTATATCCTGCGGCACCTGCACGCTCCGTTGGCACGCGAATTGCTACTTCTTACACTTTCGCCCGTAAAATCCGGTTCATTCAACTTGACTGGTATTTCGCTTTGATAAATTGTTCGATATCCAGGCCTTTCGTGGTGAGGAATCGAAGCATCGACGGCCCCACAGTCTTCTCGCACCATATCTCAGGGCGAAAGGATTGAAAATGTGGGATTTAATGCCATTATATCGGGCTGTTGGGCGGAATGCGGTATGAATTATAATGTTTTTGATACATTATGCGGATTATGTGTTTTTTTAGATGACACAGGCCATTAGCATAGATTAAATACACGTGTCGAAAAAATTTGCTCCCGGCGCTTCGCGGGGTGCGGGACTCGGGGGGATGGTCTGCGCCATTTTTCAGGCGAATATGCTGCGAACAGTTGAAGTTCTGAGCGAGGAAGTGGCCGGCGCAGCCGTGAAGGTTGAATTGCTGCTTGTCACCGGAAAGAATTCTTGGTTTGCCGGAGGAAGTTTTTATGTCAATAGTCTCATATGTGCTCAGGCGACCCTATACGGTCGTTGCGGCTTTGATCCTTGTATGTTTGTTGGGCATTGGCGCCGGCCTGCGCATGCCCGTGGATATTTTCCCTGAAATAAACATCCCTGTCGTCAGCGTCGTATGGACGTATAACGGCATGAACGCCAGGGACATTCAGAACCGCATCCTGACATTTCACGAACGGCAGATAGCGTCGCTCGTTGATGACTTCTCCCGCATCGAGGCGACGAGCTACAACGGCGTTGGCGTCGAAAAAGTTTTTTTTCATGAAGGGGCGGACGTAACCCGCGCAATTTCACAGTTGGCGAGTTCCGCCCTGTTCGTACTGAAATACATGCCGCGCAATATCACCCCGCCGCTGGTCATACGCTACGGGGCAACCGACGTTCCAATTATCCAGTTGAGCTTGTCCAGTACTTTCTTGTCGGACACCAAGCTGAACGACCTGGGGCAGAACGTCATACGGCCTGACCTTGCCGTGGTTCACGGCGCGTCGATTCCATATCCCTATGGCGGCAAGCCGCGCATCATCATGGCGGATATCGACCAGCAGGCGCTGGGCTCGCTTGGTCTTTCGCCCTACGATGTCGGGGAGGCCCTGCAGCGTCAGAACGTCATTTTACCTGCGGGTGATGTGAAGATCGGCACCAAGGACTACACGCTTACGATGAATAACAGCCCCAATGTCATCGAGACCATCAATTCATTTCCGGTCAAGGAGATCGACGGCAAAACGGTCTTCGTGCGCGATGTCGCCCATGTTCACGACGGATTTCAAGTGCAAACCAATTCGGTTTCCGTGGACGGAACGCCGGGCGCTCTTATGCTGGTTCGAAAGACGGGCGGCGTATCGACATTGGCGGTCATCGACGGTGTTCGGGAAGCTCTGCCCGAAATCATGCATCTTCTGCCAAGCGGAGTTTCCATCAAGTCCCTGTTCGATCAATCACTTTTTGTTAAAGCTGCGCTCAACAGCGTCGTCATGGCGGGTGTGATGGCCGCAGGACTGACCGCTTTGATGATTTTGCTGTTTCTGGGAAACTGGCGTCTGACTCTCATAGTCCTCATGTCCGTTCCGCTGTCGATTATTACCGCCGTTCTTGTCATGTATGCAGGTGGACAGACGCTCAATACCATGACGCTGGGAGGCTTTGCGCTTGCGATCGGCATTCTGGTGGATAACGGCACGGTAGTCATTGAGAATATCGAGCGTCATTTACGAGGTGGCGAGCAACTGGAGCCCTCGATTATCAACGGGGCCGAAGAAGTCGGCATGCCGACATTCCTTGCGACCCTCTGCATCTGCATCGTGTTCGTGCCGATTTTTCTGTTTCATGGAACAGCCAAATACCTGTTTTCACCGCTTTCACTGTCGGTCATCATTTCCCTGATTGCAAGTTTGGTTCTGGCTTTCACGCTGGTGCCGGTCCTGTTCAAATATCTCATGCGTTCATTCGTTGGAGCGCACGATAAATCCGACTCGCCTTCGACTCCGCCGGGCGCCAAAAGAAATATTTTCAGCTCCTTTCACCGGAGGTTCGAAAGCGGCTTCGAGTCTTTTCGCGACACTTATCGCAGCGCCTTGTCATGGGCATTATCGCAACCCAGGGTAACGATAATGTGTTTCATCGCCCTGATGGTAGTTTCATACCTTCTGTTTCCTCTTTTGGGCAGGGACTTTTTCCCCCAAATCGATGCAGGCCAGATGCGCCTTCATGTACGCGCCCCGCCGGGGACAAGGATTGAACAAACACAGAAAGATTTCGCCGAAGTCGAAGAAACTGTCCGTCAAATTGTCGGCAACGATCAGATTGACGTTATCCTGAACAATATAGGCTTGCCGTATAGCTCCATTAACCTGGCTCTAACCGATTCAGCCACCGTGGGTCCAATGGACGGCGAAATTCTTATTTCTCTAAAAAAAGAACATACGCCAACCGCTGACCATATGGCCAAACTCCGGCGTGAATTGCCCAAGCGCTTCGCAGGAATGCAATTTTTCTTTCAACCCGCCGATATCGTCAATCAGGTGCTGAATTTCGGCCAGCCTTCGCCTATTGATATTCGGGTTTCCGGCCCCAATAACGACGAATCTTATGCGCTTGCGGTAAAGCTTTCGCACGATCTCGAGCAAGTGCCGGGGATCGTGGATTCGCACATCTTTCAAGTGCCGGACGCCCCGGCGCTCGGTGTCAACATCGACCGGACAATGGCGACACAATTCGGGCTGGATCAACAGAATACGGCCAGCAATGTGCTGGTGACCACCAATTCCAGCGCCCAGACGATGCCGAATTTTTGGGTCGATCCGCGCAATGGCGTCAGTTATCTGCTCGCCATTCAGATGCCCACTTACCAAATCAAATCGATGGAGGATTTGTGGACGATGCCGGTAACCCAGGGGAAGAACAACCGGCAGGGCGAGCTACTGATGAACGTCGCCAGTTTCGACCGCAGCACGGTGCCGATGATTATGTCGCAATACAACATCAGGCCGGTTTTTGATGTCAATGCCGATGTGCAGGGGCGCGATCTTAATTCGGTTGCTGCCGATATCGACGGTGTAATTGCGGCCAACCAACCCGATCCTTCAAAGGCCATTTCAATAGTATTGAGCGGGCAGGTCGAAGCAATGCGGGATAGTTTCTTCGGATTGTTTTCCGGCATAGCCCTTGCCGTTGTGCTGGTTTATCTTTTTCTGGTAATTAATTTTCAAAGCTGGCTCGACCCGTTGATCGTGCTGATGGCGGCGCCCTTCGCTTTGGGCGGCGTCATGTGGATGCTGTATCTGACGCAAACCCATCTGAGCGTTCCCGCGCTGATGGGAACGCTGATGTGCATCGGACTTACAACGGCCAACAGCATCCTTGTCGTTACCTTCGCCAATCAGCGAATGCAAGCCGGAGACAGCTCCGTGGCCGCCGCCGAGATGGCGGGATTCATCCGATTGCGTCCGGTTCTTATGGTGGCCGGCGCAATGATTCTCGGCATGCTTCCGATGGCTTTTGGCGTCGGTGAAGGCGGCGAGCAAAATGCGCCTCTGGGTCGCGCCGTCATCGGCGGGTTGCTGTTCGCCACTTTCGCAACCCTTGTTTTCGTTCCGACTGTATACGGGCTGGTCCGCAAGGGTCCTGATTCTTCTTCCGGCAACAGCCCACAAGCAATCTCTGACAATCCGACTTAAGTGAGGCAACAACCATGGACAAAAAGTCTGACACCGGGCGAAAGATAAAAATATTCGCAGCAACTTTCGCCGTTGTGCTTTTGGCTGGATTCTTTGTTGTGCATCATCTCAAATCCCGGGAAGAAGGGAATTTGGAGAATGAAACGTCAATAAACGCATCGTCTCGGCCTATAGTCAATGTAACTTTGGTGAAGAATTCGCCGTCATCGCTCCCGCTGACGCTGCCCGGCGAAACGGCCGCATGGTATGAGAGCGTCATTTATGCGCGGGTTGATGGCTATGTGGCCAAGTGGAATGCCGATATCGGCGACCATGTGGAAAAAGGGCAAATTCTGGCGACTATCGAGACCCCTGAACTGGATGCCGAACTGGTGGCTGCTCAGGCCAAGCTGAAAGCCTCGCAGGCTGTGGTGGTGGCGAGGCGGGCAGACGCAGAATTTGCCAAAACGACCTATGTGCGCTGGAAGGAATCACCCAAAGGCGTTGTGTCCGAACAGGAACGTGACGCCAAGAAAGCCGGTTATGACAGTGCGGTCGCCCACGTGAACGAGGCGCAGGCGCAAACGGGTCTCGATCAGGCTCATGTTGAACGGTATATGGCAATGACTGAATTCAAACAGGTCAGGGCCCCCTACGCGGGCACAGTCACGCGGCGCCGCATCGATATCGGCAACCTGGTGACATCCGGCAGCAACGCCAACACCACTCCGCTTTACACCATCGTGAAGGATGATCCGATCCGTATCTTCGTCGATGTGCCGCAAAGCGCGGCAGGAGACATCAAAGTCGATACGCCCGTGCAAGTCACCGCCAGCAATATTTCCAATCGCGTGTTCGAAGGAAAGGTCGTGCGCACCGCCTGCGCCATCAACTCGCAATCGCGCACGATGCGGTGTGAAATCGATATACCCAATCCCGATCGTGCGCTGGTGGCGGGCATGTACGTCAACGCCACCTTTCAGGTGCCGATCACAGGGCTGGTGCAAATCCCAGCCGCCGCTTTGGTCAATCGTTCCGGAACCCCTCAGGTCGCCATTGTCGATAAAGATGACAAGGTGAATTTTCACAACATAACCATCGTTCGTGACAACGGAAAAGTTCTCGATATCGGTTCGGGCGCTTCATCAGGCGACCGAGTTATCCTGAATGCCGGTAGTCAGATCAGCGAGGGCGGGATAGTCGAAGCGCGTGAACTTAAGGATGATTCAATCAATGCGCCCACCAAAAAACATTAGTCCGTCGAGAGGCAGAGCAATGCAAACATGCAAATGGCTGGTTGTCGCCGCAGCTTGGCTTTGCCTGGGCGGTTGCGCTGTCGGCCCCAACTATCATCCGCCGGAAACGAAGATGCCGGATTCTTTTGCCGCCTTATCTTTACAGGCGCAGAAAGCAGCGGAAAATAACGGCAATCAAGCCGTCGTTGACGCGGCCAACTGGTGGCGCGCCCTTAACGATGAGGAACTCAACTCGCTGATCGACCGCGCCATCGAGGCGAACCCCGATATTCAAATTGCCTTGTATCGCTTGCAGCAAGCGCGAACGGCGGTATCCGTCGTCATAGGCACAGCGTTGCCCTCGGCAGGATTCAGCGCAGGCGGGGGCGACGGCACCGGCAACGATCTTACTCGTGGTGGACGAGTCGCCGGGCCGCTTGCCGCTGCCGAGACCACCACCAACAAGGGAGATCTGAAGCAGGCTGAGTATATCGTCGGCTTCGCCGCCGGATGGGAAATCGACTTTGCCGGCAAATACCGTCGCCTGATAGAAGCCGCCAAATATGACACCCAGGCCGCCCTGGCTGTCCGTAATTTTATATTAACTTCGGTTATCGCCGACGTTGTGCGCGCCTACGTTGACATGCGCGCCTTTCAGATGGAGCTGGCCGTTCTTCAAAAAAATATTTCCGTTGCGCTCGAATATGTCAACCTGACTCAGGAGCGGTTTACCCGTGGTCTCACCAACGAATTGGACCTGGCTCTGGCCCAGCGGCAATTGGGGACCTTGCAGGCCCAAGAAAAACCGTTGGCTGACCAAATTGAAGCGGGGCAATACGCCATTGCCGTTTTGGTCGGAAAATTTCCGGGGGATTTGACCGCTGAATTGCAAAAACCCGGCTTGGCGCCGCAGTTGCCCGAAAAGATCGATCCCGGCTTGCCGATCGATTTGCTGCGCCGGCGCCCCGACATTATGCAGGCCGAGCGTCAACTGGCCGCCGCTACGGCCCGTGTCGGCGTTGCGACAGCAGACCTTTTTCCCCGCGTAGTGATCACCGCAGGATTCGGATGGGAAGGCGGGGAGGTGGGCCCCGCCACTTACAATGTCACGACCGGGAAGGGGAAGAACAAGAAGACCACCACCTTAAGCGGGGCTCAGGGCGGCGTCCTGCCCAATATCATCGCTCCCATTTGGTCGGTTGGGCCGTCGATCGCCTGGCCTTTGCTTGATTTCGGGACCCTCGATTCCCTGGTCGATATAGCCGACCTGCGCACCTGTGAATTGCTTTATACATACAAGCGAACTGTGCTGAACGCCGTCCGGGAAGTCGATACATCCATAGGCGCTTATACAGCCCAACAGGAGCGGCTGCGCAGTTTAGGCGAAGCGCTGACTGCGAGCCATCGGGTCATGGACCTTGCGCTGCAACGCTATGAGCGAGGATTAACGGATTTTCTCAACGTGATCGACGCCGAAAGACAGGAATATGAGCTGGAGCAACAATACGTTGCATCTATTGCAGAGGCGGCGAACCAGTTTATAGCCCTTTACAAGGCCATCGGCTCCGGCTGGGAGCAATATCAGTCGATTCCACCGATCCACAGACCGCTGCCGGCCGTCTTAGCTACGTTTGAACGGTTGGCGCAACCGGTTGAAATTAAAAAGTGCGACTGGTAGTCGGAAGGCCAACGGTCATAAGCCCGGTCGATAGTATCTAGTAATACTAAGTTAAGTACTCAGGACGAATCAAATAATGCCGGGAACCGCGTACAACACCAGGGACAGAACCCGGCAAGCCTAATCAGTGCCCTTTGTAGTGACCTCCTCATTTGGGGCAAGGTCACACCAGAAGTTTTTTTTAAAGCGGGCTTGCTCAGCCTGCAAAAACGCATAAGCAATGGTCACAAGAGTTACATGATGATGCCACCCAAGCCAATGCCGACCTTCATAATGATCAAGCCCAAGCTCCTCTTTCATTTCCCGGTAGTCGAGTTCGATACGCCATCGCGCTTTCGCAATTCGTACGACATCGAGAATATCCATACTTTTGGTCCCGAACCAAGCCAGCCAGTATTTGGTCGGGGTCTTCTTTCCCTCGGGCCATTCTATCAAGAGCAGTTCGGGAACTCTTTCTCCATGCCCAGGCTTGTCCCACCCATGCGCAGCCCATACCCGCACCAGCGCAAACCGCGATTTTCGAGGCCCCTTGGCGCCATCTCTCCATTCTATCTGATGCCAAAAATCCTCAGGCAACTCCACTGCCACGGAAGTCAGATCTTTGGGTTTAGGCAGCGTTGCCAAAGGAGGATATTTTCTGGGCCGTCCAATCCTTTGAGGCGGCGGCGCGATAGCATTGGGATCTTGCCGCCACACAACTGTGGCGGGCTCTACCTGCACGGCATAAGAAAGGCTGTGGCCGCGCAATTGCCGCCTAAAATGAAAATCATCACCATAATGGGAATCTGCAACCACGGGCCGCGCAGGCAACTCCCAATCGGCCGCTTGGTCTATAAGTTCCATGGCCAGTTCAGATTTTGTCCTGAATGTAGTTTCGGGCGGAATTTTGGATTTGGCCGCCCTATCAGGGTCTTCAAACCATCTTTTCGGAATATACAATTTCCAACCGATAGGGCAGCTGAATTGATCGCTGCTCCAGTGAAGGGTTACAGCAACTTGGCAATTGGCGACCTTACCCAAAGTCCCGCAATACTGCCGAGCTACACCCACGGAGTGTTTGCCCGCTTTAGGGAAAGAAGTTTCGTCAACAATCCAGACTTCGGCATTGGAGAAAAGATCAACGATTTTCCTAGCCAAGCGGCGCTGGATATCATGGACCGCCCAGGGACTTTGTCCAACAAACTGACGCAAAGCTTGGACATCGGCGCCAGGGATTCGCTCCGCAATCGGTCCGATAGATTTTCGGTCTCCATCCAGCAGCAGCCCTTGCAAGTATACGCGCGCCCAATGCCGCCGCTCACTCCGGCCCATAGGTTCAAGAAGCTCCCGGAGGAACAGGCTCAGCCTTCGGTCCAAAGATTTTAGTTGTTGTTTTTTCATGAGTCTACTGTGGACCCATGAAAATGAAATGTCAATACAAACTTAACTTAGTATTACTAGTTTCCATTCGGAAAGTGTCCTTTTCCGCCCTGGGGCGGTGGGACCGCCACGCCGGGGTACGCCTCCGCGCTAAAATCCCCCCTGCCCCCCTTTAAAAAAGGGGGGACAAGTTGAGTCGGGCATTGGAGGACCCCCCTGCCCCCCTTTGAGAAAGAGGGATCTCCGTTCGACAGGCTCAGGGCAAGCTTGGCGGCGCCGGAGTGCGTCCTCACAGAAGATCGGACGCGAACTGGGCACTCACAAAAGATCGTGCCCGGACTTGAAGCGTATAACCATGTTCGCAATGCTAGGCCCGGACCTGAACGCAGTGAGGGTCCAGCGTTTAACCTCGGTCGGAAGCGCTAACGTGAATCCGAACGAAGTGAGGGTTCGCCTCCGCGCAAGCCCTTGATTTACTTACCAGGACAAAAAATGCCTACTTTTCGAATTGGAAACTGCCAGTGTCTTATCCGAGGTTTCCGGATGGACACCATCTATGGTGAACGGCTAGGAGATTCATGCTTTTGGTGTAAATCTCGACAGGTCATGGAGGCCAAGCTTTTTCTCTATCTCCCCCACTGATTCCACCATTTTTTCAAATCCTTCTTTTCCGAAAAGCTCCTTTTCCTTGTCCTCGAATTTTTCGCCCAGCTCATCAAACTCCCCGGGCGACACTATCGAACGAAAAGCAGGGAAAAGCACTGTATCTTCCCTGGCTGCGTGGGGCCGGTACATGTGAATGAACTGTTGCATGGCCGAAGACAGCTCGTGCTTTTTATCCGCGCTTTTCCTTCGAAAGAGGGGGGTCCCGCCATAGATCTGTTGCATGGCGGCAGACGGATCTCTTGCTCTTTTTCGGCAGTTTTAAGCGCCTCGGGTTCCGATAATTTCAAAATGGAATCGGTCAGGCGTCGTCCCGCCTGGTGCTGCACGAATAGCACCTCGACAAGATCGTTAAGCTTTCCGGCCTTTTCAAAACGTGGGAAAATCTCATCTTCTTCGAGCTTTTCATGGTAGTCCTCGACGAAGCGGCGAATAATGCCGGCTGAATCCGCAATAACTCCGGGCGGCAGCTCCTTTGACCCATTGATGCGGCTTATCGCCTCCTCATAGATCAGCAGCACACGGCGCAAGACCCCGTGCTCTCGCATGAGATCTTCCACGGGGTTCACATCGGATTCTTTTTCTTTGCCCTCTTTTTTCCCGGCAGCTAAAACAGCGGGTGGAATTGCCGTCAGAGCGATACCCGCAGCAAGACTGCCGGTAAGGCACAAAAAACGGCGTCGTGACGTAAGTGTCCCCGTGTGCATAGATTCCTCCTTTTTCAAGTTTGATTTTACATTATGCAGAGTTACGCCCACTCGGGCAAGGCTAATCGCTATTCATCACGGATGGAATCTTTAGAAGCGTCCATCCCGAACAAATGTCACGCAAATGACATATAGTTGACATGCTTTTGTTGAAATGTCGCACTAGTCTGCACTAAAAACCAATAGGGTCAGGGTGTGTGTTAACGGAATCGCGTTTCGGCTTACAGCGTGGTCTGTCCGGGGCTGTGGACCACGGATAACGGCGAGGTTTCGCTCTGTTTTGCCGATCCGGCCCGCTAACTTTTTACAGACGGTTCTTTCAAGACAGGGGAGGAGAGAAGAAATGGGAAAACCCGCATGCTGTTTCCTTGCATTTCCAACAGCTTGGCGTGAAAAAGCCTCACAGTGCCATCGTTGATCAAGACAAAAACAATCTTTAGAGCTCAATCGATTTCAATGGCCGTCAACATATGAGGGGTTTTTGGCGCCCCTGGTTTGCGGCCGACAACACAACCCATTTTCGGAGGTGTCTTCATGCTTAAGATGTCAAAGACCATACTTTGTCTTGCCGTGCTGGCTCTCGCCATATTCAGCGGTTCATTCTCCGCGCACGCGCAGAACGTTTCGCAGGATTCGATCAAGATTCTCCAGGCTCAAATCAACGCATTGCAGAAGCAACTGGAAGACGTAAAGGCCGCTCAAACCGAAACCGCCAAGGCCGTTCGAGCCGCACCGGCCGCCACGGCCGAAGCGGCTGAACCCACAGGACGGGGCGAGTTCAAAGTGGGCCACGTGAAGGTCAAAGTAGGGGGCTTCATGGAAGCCGCGGGCCTCTACCGCAGTAAGAACGAAACTGCCGACATTGGATCGAATTTCAACACAGGCCTACCCTTCAGAATCACCGGAGCGGCCAACGCGCAAAACCCGAACGCATATCAATCGGAATTCCGCGGCACCGCCCGCCAGTCCCGCGTCACTGCGCTGGCTGAAGCCAAGGTCAATCCAAGCACGCTGGTGTCGGCCTATGTAGAAAGCGACTTTCTGGGCGCGGCGCCGACGGCCAATTCCAATGAAAGCAACAGCTACAATCCGCGAGTCCGGGTCGTCTATGGAACGGTCGATATGGCCGATTGCGGGCTTCATATCCTTGCCGGACAGGAATGGAGCCTGTTGACCACCGACAGGGTCGGCATTATTCCCCGCTCAGAAAACATCCCTCTGACAATCGACGCCCAGTACGTACCGGGGTTTAACTGGACGCGTAATCCCCAGCTTCGGGTCGTCGAAGATTTCTTTGACAAGCGAGTCTGGCTTGGCGTTTCTGTTGAGAGCCCACAGGCGGTCCTCTCCGGCATCGGCACGCCGCCCGCCTTTATCAACGGCTTCAACGCCGGGGGGTCGCTTTTCAGCTCCACCAACAACTATACCTCTGATTTCGCTCCTGACATTATTGCAAAGGCCGCTTTCGACCCGGGTTGGGGACATTATGAAGTGTTCGGAATCACGCGCTTCTTCCATGACTATGTCCTGGCGCACGGCGCACCTGTAGGCGCACATCTTGGCAATAACGACGCAACCAGCTTCGCCGGCGGCGCTGCGGCGATTGTGCCCATCTGCCCGGAAAAACTGGAATTTCAGGCCAACTTCATGGGAGGCCAGGGCATTGGCCGTTATGGTTCCTGTCAGTTGCCCGATTTTGCTTTCAAAGCCAACGGGGACCTCAGCATGTTGACCGGATATACCGGTTTGGTGGGCCTCGTCGGTCATCCGACTCCGACTTGGGACGCCTACCTCTATGGCGGTTATGAAGGGGTTTTGCGCGCGGATAATACAACTACGGTCGCGAATGCCCCGAGCATCGGCTACGGAGACTTCAACCTGATTACCGGCCAGGAACAGACGTCGAACGTTTGGCAGTTTACGGCCGGGTTTTGGAAGCGTATCTATCAAGGTCCTTTCGGCAAGGTGCAAGTCGGTTTGTCAGACTCGGTCACGCGCCGTACCGCCTTCGGCAACGACGCTGGAGTCACTCAGCGCGCCACTGAGAATATCATCATGACATCTTTCCGGTTCTATCCGATGTAGGTTCAATGCAGTTGAGAATCGGATAAATGCAAGGGGCCGGTCTTCTGAACAAGACCGGCCCCGCTGTTTTTGTTTTTGGCGCTCGGAGGCAACGTCCATACAGGGCGGGCCTCCATTCTTGAAATCAACTTTGCGACCCGATTTTGCCTTCGCGGGGCCGCCTATTCGGAACGGTCATCCGGCGGCCGAGGGGAGTCGCTCAAAGACTGAGCAGGTTTACCTGCGTATTTGCTCTGCGCCAGTTTTGCAATGAGCCCCAGAGCTATCAGGGACCCGAGGGAAAGGGCGATCCTGGCGGAAAACAGCCGGCCGCGGTCTCCCGAAATCCAAATATCCCTTATCTCACCGATGAAAAAAATGGTCGCGAAAATGGTTAGGGCCTCACCTATGGCGGTGGCGAAAAAAAAGTCCCGAAAGCGGACCTTGGTCAGTCCGGCAAGATAGTTGAGCGGCGCAAAGGGCAAAAACATCAGCCGGAGCAAAAGGACGGCCTTAAAACCGTTGAGTTCAATCCGGTCGTCGTACTTGCTCAGCCGGTGTCCGATGAGGGAGTGGACAAACTCCCTTCCCAGCCTGCGGGCGGCAAGATAGGAAATCGCCGCCCCCGCGAGGGCGCCCGGGATCACGCAGGCAAGACCCGGGTAAGGCCCGAATATGGCCGCGCCGGCCACGACAAAAACCGTAATCGGGACAAAAAAACACGTGCCGATCGCGCAGAGAACCACAAGAAGCGCAGGACCCATTAGGCCGGCTTCGCCGATGATCCTTTGCAACTGATGGGGTCCGAGGTACGCTCTTATGGGCGAAATCACTACGACACCCATCGAAATCCCCGCCAGAGCCAGCAGAATAAACGCTTTGATAAGTGTCCTGCGACGGCCGATCTTCATTATATGACACTTCGCCTGAAGTCCATTGAGGGCGCCTCGTTGAGATACCTGGTTAATAACATAATCACGGGTAATTTTGCAGCGTTAAAGCATGAGTGAAACAACGCGCTCCCGGCGCTTTGCCGGGCCAAGTCGCAGCGGGTGAAAAAACCGGGGCGAGATATTGCTTGCCAAGACCTTTTAATGCTTGAATTTTCTTAAGTCTTTGGTCAAAGGTTCCGATTCTGCTTTTGAGAAGTTCGGTAACGGGAGTCCTTTTTGTCATCAGCTAACAGGGGACCGGGGTGGAGAACCAAGAAATTCTGAAATTCATGGGGGCTGATCAGGCCCCCGCCCAGACTAAAGAGATCTCCGAGCAGCCCTCCGGCAGGAAGGACCAGTCCGGAGTCATTTACGAGATGCTGATCCAAAGAGGGCATCTCGATGAACAAAAGCTGAACTACGCCAAAAGAGTTCATTCGAAGCTGAAGGGAGACAAAACGCTCACCCAAGTCTTGCAGGAGCTAAAATACGTCACCCTGGAGCAGCTTCAAGACACCCTGTCCGAAAGCAAGATCAATGTCAAGATCGGCGCCCTGCTGGTGGAACTCGGGCTAATCACCCACAGAGACATTGATATGGTGATCAGTCTGCAAAAAGAATCCGCCGTAAAGAAAACAATAGGCGAAGTATTGATCGAAGGAGGCTTCATTGAAGAGCGGAGCCTGTTGGAGGTGCTTTCCTATCAGTTGGGGCTTCCGTATTATGAGCTTGATATCTCGCGCATAGACGCTCACCTTCTGAGAAAAGTTCCGCCCAACTGGTATTCTCTTCATCAATTCCTGCCCATCAGCCGAGCAGATGGAAAAGTGACGGTCGCATTCGTGGACCCCTTGAACCGCGAAAATCTCGATGCGGCCGAAAAAGCTTTTGGCAAAATCAGACAGGTCCTGTGCTCCAAATCCGATTTTCGCTCGATACTGGGCGGCATCGAGCGAGAAGCGTCTCTGGCCAAGGTTAGCCAGCCCGACGAGAAATCAGTGGTCGGCATGGTGAATAGTCTGCTTCAGGATGCGATCAAAAGCGACGCCAGCGACATCCATATCGAGCCCATGAAAGACAGGATCCGCGTCCGATTTCGCCTCGACGGGGTCATGGTCCACAACAGGGACCTCCCCCTGGCGATGGGTCCTCCGATAACAAGCCGGCTAAAGATCATGTCAAAAGCCGACATAGCTGAGAGGAGGCGGCACCAGGGCGGCAGAATTGATTTCGAGGATGCGCGGACCGGGCTTTGCCTGGACATCAGAGTCTCTTTCTTCGTTACGGTATGGGGCGAGAAGACAGTGCTTCGGCTACTGGGAAGAAGAGGGCTGGCCCTGAACCTGAATGAAACCGGGATGTATCCCAAGATGCTCGACAGGTTCAAATTCGAGGCGCTGGATTTTCCGAGCGGCGTGATCCTTATAACGGGACCAACGGGGTCGGGGAAAACGACCACCCTCTACAGTGCGATTAACTATCTCGAAAATGTGAATACCAGTATCATAACGGTTGAGGACCCTGTTGAACTCGTGATCGAGGGGATAGCTCAATGCTCGATAGACCCCAAAATAAACCTGACCTTTGATGAAAGCCTCAGGCATGTGGTCAGGCAGGACCCCGACATCATAGTAGTCGGAGAGATACGGGACGGTTTTTCGGCGGAAACGTGCATTCAGGCCTCTCTAACCGGACATAAGGTGCTCAGTACGTTCCATACCGAAGACAGCGTCGGGGGTCTCATCCGCCTTTTGCATATGAACATCGAAGCGTACTTGATCGCCTCAACGGTGCTCTGCGTGCTCGCTCAAAGGCTTCTGAGAAAGGTATGTCCTCACTGCGCCGAGACTTATGTGCCTCAACCCATGGATTTGCGCCGGCTCGGCTACTCCGCCAACGATGTAAGAGGAGTAACTTTCAAAGCGGGGCGTGGGTGTTCCCAGTGCCGTTCCACCGGCTACAAGGGACGGGTGGGCATATATGAGTTGCTCGTTTTGAACGAACCGGTCAAGGACGCCGTTCTGAACAAAAATACCTCCTACGATATAAGAAGGATAAGCATCGAAACATCGGGTCTGGTGACCCTGCTCGAAGATGGAATTATGAAAGCCGTCAAAGGAGTGACCACTTTTCAGGAGATATTCAGGACGCTTCCGCGTGTGGTGAAACCCAGGCCTGTGTCCGAACTAAGACGCCTTCTAGGAACGGAACAATAAAAATGGAGAAGAGAAACATCTCGTTGTTGGACATGGTGGCGGAATATTCAGCCTCAGAGACGCTGAACCTGCCGGTATTTCCCAAGGTGGCTCAGGAACTGTTCGAGAAAATGGCCGATGAAGAGAGTTCGATCACTGACATTGCGGCCGTTATCACCAAGGATCAGGCCTTGGCCGGACGGACGCTGAAGCTTGCGAATTCGGCATTTTTTGCCGGCTTGACCAGGGTGCGCACTATACGTGAGTCAATCATGCGCCTTGGCGTCAATCAGGTGTACAACTGCCTCATTGCCGCAGGCCAAAAGGAACTCTACCTATCGCAGGACCCATTTGTAAGCCGGTACCTCGATACTCTTTGGAAACACTCGCTGGCGACAGCTCAGGGTTCGCAATGGCTGCTGCGCAAAACCGGATACCCGGAACTGGCGGATGAGGGTTTTCTCTCGGGTCTTTTCCACGATATCGGGAAGCTGCTCCTCCTAAGGGTCATCGAAACGATACGGGTTGAGCATAAGGATATCGAGATAACCGAATCCTTCGTGGCTGAAATACTTGACACCATGCACGTCGATCAAGGATATGCCCTTATGACCGAATGGAATATTCCCGAGATTTACGCCGACGTGGAAAAACATCACCACGATGAGGACTTGGACGGCGCAGACTCGCTGCTCATGATTGTGCGCATAGTCGACCAGGTGTGCGCAAAAGCAGGCCTGAGCCTCAGGCCCGATCCGGCAATCGTCACGGCTGCCCTGCCGGAAGTTCACGCAATGGCTATCAAAGAAATCGTCCTCGCCGAGCTTGAGGTAATAATAGAAGACGCGCTGCAGGCGGAATTATAACTCATACCGATTTGCGTTAAAGATTGAAGTAATTTCTTTTCAGTGCGAGCCCGGAGTTTTTATGGGCTTTTTTTCTTTTTCGACGAAGCTTTTGGCGCGACGGCGGTTTTACCGGTCATCGGCTTTTGCTCCTGCCGGCGCACCACTGGTTGGGCTTTTGAGGCCGTTGCCGGTAAGGTTTCGGCGTCTATGTTCGATCCGTTCTCCGGGGCGTTTTCTCTTTGTTTGAGCCACTCGACGATCTTGGGCGTAAATTGTTGCTGGGATTTGGAGCTTACGTAGATCCCGATATGGCCGGTTTCCAGGCATAGGTCCTCTGTGTCCCTGGTCCCCACCTTGCTCGTAAGCAACTCGCAGGCGCCCGGCGGGACGAGATGGTCATATTTACCGTAGATATTGAGCAAAGGCATGGTGATGTTTTTCAGATCGACCCGGTTTCCCCCTACTTCCATCCTGCTCTGAATGAGCAGATTCTTTTGGTAACAATCCTCGATGAACTGCCGGATTGTTTCGCCGGGGACGTCCGGACTGTCGAATATCCACTTTTCCATACGCACGAAGTTTTCGACGAACTCCTTATCGTCCATGTTCTCAAAAAAACTGACGTACTTGTCGATCACCAGTCGCGCTGGATTGAGGAGCAGGAAGCACAGATTGAGCAGGTCGCCCGGCATGTTGCCGTACGCCTCGATTATTCTCCCCGGGTCGAGTTCCCTGGTCCAGATATGCAAAAGCCCCTGGTCGGTGTCAAAATTGCTTGGCGCCACGGTGGTGATGAGGTTCTTTATCTTTTCCGGATGCAGGGCTGAATAGATGATCGAAAATGTTCCGCCCATGCATATTCCCATCAGGTTGATCTTCCGGGTCCCATGCCGGTTGCTGATGAAATCAACCACATTGTCCATGTATCCGTTCACATGGTCGTCGATGCTCAGGTAGCGGTCTTTTCGGGTGGGATAGCCCCAATCGATCATGTAAACATCGACTCCCATGTTCATGAAGCGTTCCACTACGCTTCTTCCCGGTTGCAGATCGAGCATCGTCTCGCGATTGATCAAGGCGTAGACCATCAGCAACGGGGTCTCGACCTGTTTGGCCGAGGCCGGACGGTAATACTTGAGTTTGATGCGGTCTTCCCGGTAGACAACCTCATAGGGTGTTTTGCCGATTCCCGTATCGAGCCGGCCGGGCAGTGCTTCGTTGGATTTGCGGAGGTGCTCGCGGGACTTCTCAACTCCCTTGAGCCACTTGTTCATGATATCGTTGACAGCCATTTCCAAAGCGTTCATTGGATATCCTTTTTTGCCTGTGCGGATTCCATTTTCCTGATTTTTTTGGCGGCCTCTTTAGTCTGCTTCTTAAGTGTGTAGAGTTCTTCATAGAGTTCATCCATCTCCTTGTTTGTGGGAATCGGCAGGAACTCGAGGAAATCAGTCAGCACATCGTTTCCCGTTATCCTCAAAGCGGTCGTCTCATCGAGCAGCCGCGAAAGGGCCAAACGGTATTCGTGCGATCTGAAAAGCGACATGTAATGATTCTCGAGGCCTTTGATCCACATTGCGTAGCAGACTTTGGAATCCTCGGCCGGCTCACCATTGTCCTTCAATTTGTCGAAATGCTCTCCCATATCGGCAAACGACTTTCCCATGGGAACTGAGAGCAACATTTGAAATTCCGAAACGGCCGCCTGATACGCACTGAACTTGTCGGCAAGTCGATTGATTTTTTCCTGATGAACCCGGGTTAGTCCAACTTGGGGGGTTTTGAGCAAAGGCTGAAATGCTTTTTCGTGAATGGCGGTCCACGTCTTGACGGCCTCCTGCTCGAACTTGACGAAGCCGTGGCCGGCAACTTCACCTTTATTCCACAGCCACTTGAATATTTCCTGGCTAAGCCCCCCTGGACCCATCACCTGCATAATCGCCTGGATCACGTCAAAAGAGGGCTGCGGGGACTCTTTTGCTTCGGAGCGTTGCACGCCTGTCCACGGCAGGAGAAAAGCCCGCCAGATCGAAAGCGATGCCTGCATGCATTCCTCGGTCCGGGAACAGTTGACAAGAGAAGTGGACAATTGCTGCCAGTTTTGAGCGGCGGAGAGCCACAGGTTGGCGGCCGACTCCATCCATTCGGACCAAGGGAGGCCACTACTTCCCTGCTCGGTTTGATTCATGAGTAAACCTCGATGTCAAATCCACTGGAAGAGGACGCAAAAAGAAAAAAGGCGCATTCGAGATCAAGGGGCTTAATCCCGCTTTACCTTTTAAGGTCTTCAGCCATGACTAAAAGTGGGGGATTTAGTGTATTTTCAGTGGTTGAATGCAGTAGTTCGCATGTGGGCCTGGAAAACAGGCCCGCCTTATTGCGATGGTGGGTTGTCCTGTTTGGCAGGCTGACGCCTTTTCCCGGTATTTTGATCAATATACATATGCTGGAGCATCATCCAAGCTTTATCTTCCTTTTCCTTTTCCTCCCTTGCCTGGTCTTGCATTGCCCGTTCCGCATCGGGATCTGTGCCGTATGTGATACTATCTTGTGTATCGACGCGATCTACAAGGTGCAGGCGGCAAGGCGGGCAGGTCCGATTTTGCAGGCCTTGAATTTTCCATAGCGTTCCGCACCGGTCACAATTGGAAGCTATGGGCGCCCGCCATCCCGCAAGGAGCAGGGCCGAAACGAGGATGATAAAAAGAGACGCCGTCCTTTTCATTTTAGTCTCCCTCAGAGTGAGACCTGCTATCCGGGGGGCTTACAAATAATCGCCCCGCCTCCATTTAACCGATTCCATATAACCCATGACCTTTAATTCTTCGGCCATATTGTTTAGCTCGTGACCTGCGGGAAGAGCGCTCGTTTTATCGTACATGCCGACTAGTCCCGCGTTGAGCTGTTCGATCAGGGCATTGATTTGTTTAGGAGACTGGTTTGTCTGGAGCGCATCTCTCAAGGAGTCGAGCTGTGTGATGGCGCCGTTTACAGCTGAAATCGCAAGGGACAATTCGGATGCCTGCGCCGGATTTCCGCTCAGGGACAAGGCGCCAAGGTCGGCAACGTTTATTGGCGCATAAACGGAGGCGTTTGGAGCAATCTCTTGCCCCTGTCCCGCTATCTCATTCTGAAGGAGCAGGGCAAACGTGTCGTCGGGACCACCGCTCCCGGGCGACTTTGTCTCTTTGCTCTCCTGCACAGCCTGCTGGCTCTGGATCTGATCTATTCTCATGGGACTTCATTAAACCTCCCTTCAGCAATAACATGGAATTCAGAGTCGAAATAATCTAAAGCAAATACTTTGCCAAAACCAAATAATGCAGAAAAGCCCGGGAGCAGCGCCCCCCACGCCTGGTCAGGAAAGGCGGGTCATGGAAAGAATTTCCGGCGGGTGGAATTTTATGCCGATTTTTCTTGCAGAGGCATGCGTATTTGCGCTGAGGTCCCATCACCTGTTTTTTCAAGACTGACGCTAAACCCGTAAGGCAGAAGGAGCTGCCTCGCCGCATAAAGTCCAAATCCGAGATGCTGGTCTGGTGACGGGGTTTGACTGTCAAGATTCTGCCATCTGGATTCGAACAGGTCGAACAGAATGTCCGGGCTCAACTCTTCGGGCGGTCCGGAACCTGAATCGGTTATCGTGACCACTATCTCCCCGGCCTTCATGCAGGACTCAACGATCAATTCCTTTCTTGGCGATTCCTTGAGGGCTGTTATGGCGTTTTGAAAGAGGTGGAAGAGGGCCGGGACGAAGTCCCTGCCGAGGACCTTTATGTGGGGAAGGTTTTTTGCCAGGCGCAACTCCGATTTAATGTGATGTTTGAAGAAGAGGTCGGCCCGGAACACTTTGGCCATCCTTGTCAGAATAGCATTAATGTCTATTTCCGTCCCGCATCGTTCAACTTCATAAAGCTGCATGAATTCGCGCAGGTCTGCAGCAAGATTGAATATTTGTTCGCGCATCTGAGTCAGTCGTTTTTGCTGTTTGCCCAGAAGCTCGGACCATTTTTCGTTTTCGCCGCAATTGCTCCTGAACAATTGATCCTGGAGCTCAATGCCGCATGTTAGCATCTCCGCCAGCATGGTAAGGTTCTGAAGAGGTCCATTGGCGTTATGCACAAACCCCTGAACGAACTTGCCGGAGTAATTCGAGCGGTCCTTTTCATACAGAGCGTGGATGCATCGTTCGATAAGCTTCTGTTCACTTTTTGACGGTTTTCGGGCAGCCATACTTTCGTTCTTTTATGATTATCGAATGATTAGCATTATTTGGACTTGTCCTCGTTGGGCGAGATCTTTCCTACAATTTCGAGGAATGCGTCCAGGGCAAAGGGATCAAACTGCTTGCTGCGGTTTTTCAGCAACTCGGTCAGGGCTTGATCGAGCGACATGGCATTGCGATAGGCGCGTATTGACGTCATTGCGTCAAAAGCGTCGGCGATGCTCAATACTCGTGCAAGAAGAGGGATGCGTTCACCGGATAGGCAGTCAGGGTAGCCCCTCCCGTCCCACCTCTCGTGATGATGTCTTATAATAGACCTTTCCTCAGGGCTCAGACCCAACTCGGAGACGATCGAATCCCCCATCGAGGGGTGTTTTTTTACAATTTCGTATTCGTCTATGGACAGGGGCCCCGGTTTGTTCAAAATGCTGTCGCTGATGCCTATCTTGCCGATATCATGAAGATAGCCCACGGTCTGCACGGACTCGAGTTGATCCTCTGAGCAGCCGAGGGCCCTGGCTGCCTCGCTCGCATAACGGGTTACTCTTTCAGAATGTTTCCCGGTATAGAGGTCTTTTGCTTCCAGCGCATTCACGAGCGACTTCAACATTCCATAAAAGTTGGAGATCAGATTTTCGTAAAGCGCCATATTTTCGACGGCCAGAGACGCCTTTGTGATCAGAAAATCAAGAAGACGCTTTTGCTCTGAGGGCAGCGAGCCGTTGCCGTTTTTGTGGAAAGCCAGCAGCAGACCGAATGGTTCCCCCCGGATGCGCATCGGCCAGCAGGAAAGAGTCCTGTCTGTTTTGGGCGCGTTTTCAAAACAGCGTTGGATTTCGTCGGGACCAATGACTACATGGCTTGCGCCATTTTCAATCAATTCCCGCCTACGCTCCTGAGAGATCTTTATTTTTTGAGGCCACGAGTCCTCGGGGTCCCACCCGCAGTTGGCCATATCAACGAGGCTGCTTCTGTCCCGGGGCGTAAGGAAAAAGCTTACCTTTTCAACCGATTCGAGTGAGGAGGCCAAGTGGACGATTCGGGGATAAAGATCCTCGCTCGAGTGGATTTCGTCTATTTCCTTGGAGATATGAAACAGCCTGGTCTGTTCGTTGACTCTGCTCTCAAGCTCGCGGTTCACTTCCTCAAGCTCTTTGCGGGCGTGGATTTCGAGCTGAAGGCTGAGATTCTGCAACAGCAGTTGCCTTTCTTTTATGATGCGTTGCAGTGTGAGAGCTACATCCTGAAGTGTGAACGGTTTGGTGAGAAAATCCGAAGCCCCTTTGCGCATGGCCTCGATCGTGTAGTCCATGGTTGGAAAGCCGCTCATCATGACTACCGGAAGGCCATGATCGTGCTCCTTTATCGAGGCCAGAAGCTGAAGGCCGTCCATGTCCGGCAGGCGCAGGTCCACAAACGCACAATCGAATGCTTCCTCCCGGATCACCTCGCAGGCTTCCATCCCGGTCAGGCAAACCCGCACTCGTTCGTGTTTCAGACGCAGCAGGCGTTCCTGAAGAAGCTCACCAAGCATTACATCGTCTTCCACGATCAAAATCTTCATAACCTGCCTGACTCTATCCTGTTAACGATAAGTTGCGTGAGTCTGTGGAGTTGGGAATCCGAAATTATGCCGTCGCGCTTAAGACCCTTGAGAGCTTCGAGGGCTGCAATGGCCCGATTCGGGTTTCCCTGTGGTTTTTCAAGAAAAGCGTCGGGCCGAAATCTCGACAGGCCGGCCACAACAGGTCCGTTTATCAGATTGCCCGAACCGTCGTAAACCGTGGATTCCGAAAACTGTTTTCCCTCAAGAGAACAGACCTTTCTTGTCAGGTTCTCTATTTCCTGAAGCAAGTGCGCTCTCTCCTTATAGGTCCTGACCCGGTCCACGGCGTTTCTGATCGTTACGGCCACCTGCTCCACCATGAAAGGCTTCTGTATATAGTCGTAAGCTCCAAGCCGCAGGGCGTTGATCGCCGACTCCAGACTCCCGAACCCGGTTATCAAAATACTCAGTATGTGAGGATAGAGTGTTCTTACCTGCCTGAGCAGGGTCAATCCATCCATCCGCGGCATGTTGAGGTCGGAGATAAGGATATCGAAATCGCCGGCCGACAACTGTTCGAGAGCGGCCAGGCCGTCTGAGGCAAGCTCGACTGCCGCTCCGGCTTCCTCAACCGTTTCGGCTAGAATCTCGAGGAAAATCTCATCGTCATCGGCTACAAGGACCCGTACGGTCGTATCGGACTTTGGCATCATGATCTCAGTCTACCATAAGGTCTTAAGCCTTGCCATCAAATAGAAAACCCCTGAACTTTTTGATCTTGTGGCGCAAGAGGGAAACCTTTTCGGGCGGAATCCTGCGGATCACCTTCCCGGTGGCGCCGTCAAGGACCAGCATGGCGGTCCTGCCGTCCGCGTCTGTGATGAAGTTGAGCTCGATGCCCAAGAACTCTTCGCAGAAAGATTGCGCCTGTTGGACGACTTCAGCGGAAAGCTCGGGGGGAAGGCCGGCAAAGTTGGCGCCGCTATCCGCTCTAAAATCCCCGACTTTTGCTGTGGCGCCGCCTTCAGCCTGCGTGACCGGCGGTATTGAGGGGACCTCCTGGCTCTGGGTTTCCGGGGCGACCCATGGCAAACTCGCCACCGGTTGAATTCCACCCGTATTTGCACTCATCGCTCCCTCCACTTGAGCCGATTGTTGATGCTGCTTGCTACTTCTCTTTCACGGGCGGCTGAACCAGATATTCGGCGAAACGTTGAGCGAGACAATCCCCGATCGCGCGGCATCTCTGGGCTGGTTCACCCGTTAGGGTATCCCAGGTAAGATCGACATCGGGACCCGGCTCGGAAAAGGCGCTCTGTTTGATGTCCCAGAGGACTTGACCCGTTCTTGCATCCAGTATCCGGGTGCGAACAACAAGCTTCGTGGGCATGCCCCCGGTCCCGTCCATCATATACAGAAGCGATGAGCGCATCACAAGCGTGCCCCCCCCGTTTCTGGCGTACCATAATGCTTCCTCATCGGATTGGACCTCATAGGGCATGGCCCTGACCTCCCTGAAGGGGCCTCTTTGGACAAGCTTCGCCTGAAAAGCGGTCGTAAGCCAGTGTGAGGCTGAGGCCGTCTCAGGGGGCGCATTGAAGGGGAATATGCAAATGGTATCCATCGAGTGCTGCAGGGTCGATGCATGGACAAAGATTTCCA
This sequence comes from uncultured delta proteobacterium, assembly GCA_963727975.1. Lineage (GTDB taxonomy): Bacteria > Desulfobacterota > Syntrophobacteria > Syntrophobacterales > Syntrophobacteraceae > SbD1. The sequence goes on from CAVSIN010000024.1 coordinate 71,269, forward strand.
TGCCCGCTTCGATCGGCCTGTTCGATCGGGCCTTCATCTGTGTGGCGCACCCGGAGGGGCCGCAAAGCGCCAGGATGAGGGCGATTACTCCCAGAAGCCTTATTGGAGCGGGAATTTCAACGGCCTCCGGATCGCAAGCACATTGCCTGAAGTTCTCAGAATTCATCCAAATATGATCTCCCTGTTTTGTAGTGGAACATTATTGCTACTGTCCCGGCAAGATAGACTTTCGGATTTGCCGAATCTTTACAAAAGTCACCCTCGGGACTTCACCGCCAATAGATGAATCGGATGAAGCGCAAAAATTCTTTAATGGAATCGTGCAAAGAAGACAGGCTCACTAGTGGGCGAATTCCGGGCGCAAAAGCGGCCAAATCAAGTTGACGAAACCAATTCATGAGGATAGGGTCACTATGATAACTCTATCATGCGAGGGATAGGGCCGAAGTCACTCCAACCGCCACTTTGAGTTATGCACCGCCATGAGTGGCTGTAGAAGAAAGTTGAAGGTATGATGAACAAAAAATTAAAAGCTGTTTTCTCGCCTGAATCCGTAGCAGTCGTCGGGGCATCCAACAGTTTCGACAAACTTGGTTACCACGTGATGAAAAGCCTTGTCCAGGGCAATTACAGCGGGCGAATACTCCCGGTGAATCCCAAATATGAAACGATCTGGGGCCTCAAGTCTTACACATCTTTGAAGGATACGCCCGGCGAAGTCGATCTTGCCGTGATCGCCGTACCGGCCTCATTTGTTCCGGAAATACTTCACCAGTGCGGACAAAAGAGGCTGAAGGGGGTGGTTTTGATTACCGCCGGGTTTCGAGAAATCGAGGATGTGAAGGGAGACGCGCTTGAAAAGGAGATCGGAAGGATTGCCGAGCGCTATGAACTGCCCATAATCGGTCCGAATACCTTCGGCTTTGTCAACCTGACTTTCGGAGTGAACGCATCTTTTACGCCGGAATTTTCTCGGATGAAAAAAGGAGGCGTTGCGCTCATAAGTCAGAGCGGAGGCATGTGTCACCTGTGCGGCTTCCTGGCCATCGACCAGAGGATGGGCGTGTCTAAATTGATGAGTCTGGGAAACCGGCTCAACATTGGTTTTCCTGAGGTCCTGAAGCATCTTGTTTTAGACGATGAGGCCACCAGGGTCATCGCCCTCTATATTGAAGGTTTGGACGAACCGCGGGAGCTCCTTGACACAGCGGCGTCTTTTAGGGGAAAAAAGCCCATCATCGCCTATAAGGCCGGCAAGAGTGAAAAGGGCGACAGTGCAAGTCGATTTCATACGGGGTCTCTAGCAGGCGACTATAAGATATGGAAAGGCGCCCTTCGCCAGGCCGGCATCCTTCAGGTCACTTCGTCCGAGGAGTTGGTCGACACGGCAAAGGCGCTGGACGCATGCCCATCCATTAAAGGGGCCAATATTGCGGTGCTTTCGGGCCAGGCAGGTCCGGGAATGATCGCTGCGGATGCTGTCGAGGAGGCCGGGCTTAAACTTTCCCGCTTCACACCGGAGACGCAGGACAGGATCAATCGCATCCTCCCCCCGATCGCCCTGCGCACCAACCCTGTGGATATGGGGCCGACGTGGTTCAATTCGAAGAATATTCTCGAGATCCTGCAAGCGGTAATTGAAGATGAGGGTACGCACGGAGTCATTTTTCTTGCCGTGTTCGCATCGGCAAATGTGAATTTGGCCAAAGAGATGGAAGAATACATGAGAGGGGCAGGTCCTTTCGAAAAGCCTGTCCTCGCTTGCTTTAACGCTCCTTCGGGGATTTGGGATGATGAGATAAGAGGAATGGACGAAAAAAAGGGATTTGCGATAATTCCCACTCCTGAAAGGGCCGCGAAAGCCATGGGCAATCTTTGGAAAGCAAGCTTGCTTGGGAGGTCGAAGACATGAATGTGGAAAGAGTGGTGCTCGGAGTAGAAGCTCTTGCATTTCTCAAGGAGAACGGTTTACCTGTGCTTAAGAGCTCCCTGGCGCGGGATGAAAATGAAGCTGTGAGCCTGGCTTCAAAGATAGGCTTCCCGGTGGCGCTCAAGATTTCCTCCCCCGATTTAGTTCACAAAACCGAAACAGGAGGAGTGGCGGTCCCCCTGAAAGATGAAGAAGAGGTAAGGCGCGCCTTCAAAGAAATAACGGGCGTGTTCAGGGCCGATTACTCTGAAAAAAGACTTGATGGAGTCATGGTGCAGGAACTGGGCAGTGGATTTGAGCTGATCGTCGGAACGCGAAAGGACCCGCAATTCGGACCTGTGGTGATGTTCGGGCTGGGAGGCATTTTTGCTGAGGCAATGAACGACGTCGCTTTCAGGCTGGTCCCCATCGAGGCGCGGGACGCCAAAGAAATGATCGAAGAATTGAAGAGCTATGCAGCGCTCAAGAATCCGAGGAAAGGAACGATTGACCTTTCAACCGTTGAGAAATTTCTCATGCAGGTTTCAAGACTTCTGGAAAGACATGCTGAAATCCAGGAGATGGACCTGAATCCCGTATTTGTGGCGTCAAAGGATATCGAGGTCTGTGATGCAAGAATCAGAACAGCCAGGGTCCCGTGATAGCCGGGTTGTCAGTTAGTTTCCATTCGGAAAGTGTCCTTTTCCGCCCTGGCGGCGTCAATCTTCGGGTTTCCTTGTGCGGCGTACCGAACACTCACTGCGCTCATGTTCGCGCTCGACACTCCAGACCGCGCTTAGACGCTTATAGTTCGCGTCCGATCTTTTGTGAGGGCGCAGTACGCCTCCGCGCAAACCCTTGATTTACTTGCCAGGACAAAAAATGCCTACTTTTCGAATTGGAAACTGCAGTGTTTTATCCAAGGTTTCCGGATGGACACCAGTTAAGCCCCTTCCGGGGGAAAGAGGCATATTTGCCGGTGCAGCTTTCAGTTAAGACGTGCAGCCTGTGCGGTCTTCCGGCGGGGAATTCGAATGTCTCTCAGCCGGTTGCGGACGGGCACGGCGCATTTTTGCTGCCTCGGCTGCATGTATGTCTTCCAGATTCTCCACAACAACCCTGAGGGGCATCCCCGACGATTACAAAAATACCGAGCTGTACAGAGCTTGTGTTTCAGCGGGCCTCATTCCATCGGGAGAGGCCGAGGACAAAGATGCTCCGTTATCTCAGTCCGATTCCCTCCTACCGGCCGGTCGAGGTCAGCGCCTAGCCGGCTCTCCCGCCCCGCAGATCGGCGTGATCCCGGAATCGGGTCCGGGACGGGCCCCGGCAGGAGGCCCCACCGCCGCCCTGATCGAGGAAGGACTCACGCAGGAGCTTTCCATCCACATCGAAGGCATGTGGTGTGTCGCCTGTTCGTGGCTCATCGAGCATCTTCTGCGCAAAATGGACGGTGTGTTGAGCGCCGGCATCTTCTTTTTTTCGGACATAGCCCGCATCAGGTACATGCCCCATCTGGTCCAGCCCGAAGACTATCATGGAGAGCATCTCCCGCCTGGGCTACAGGGCTTGTGCGGTCGAATCCCCGCCCGATTCGGGCAAAAGCAGGGACCTTGTCGTCCGGCTGGGGGTTTCCGCGATCCTCAGTATGAACATAATGATGATCTCATTTGCTCTGTGGGCCGGTTTTTTCGAGCAAATCGGACGAGAGGGAGCGGCCTTTTTTTCCTACACGCTCTGGGTGATTGCGTCACCCGTGGTTTTCTACGCAGGCTGGCCGATCCTGAGCAAGGCTTTCCGGGGCATCCGGCATCTGAACCGCCACCATGGACACGCTGATAGCGGTCGGCGTGCTCTCGGCTTATTTTTACAGCGTTGCGGCGATGCTGCGGGGAAGCCTTCATGTGTATTTCGATACCGCCTCGATGCTCGTCACACTCGTTCTGCTCGGAAGATTCATCGAAATCCGGGCAAAAGAGAAGATTTCCGGCACGATCACCGCGCTTTTTCACGCGGCGAGCGGGAAGGTCCGAATCGCTACAGGACGGCAGGCAAATCTGGACGGCGTCCGACAAGGTTTCCCGGGGCGATTTGTTCCTGGTATTTCCCGGCGAGCGCGTACCGGTTGACGGACGCATTCTTTCCGGGGAGGCCGTTCTGGACGAATCCATAATAACCGGGGAATCACGTCCGGTAAAGAAGGGACCCGGGGCCGACGTGGCCGCCGGATCGCTCGTGCTCAATGGAGAGGCGAAGTTTGAGGCCGACCGCGCGGGGAGCGAGAGTTCCCTCAGCCAGATAATCACGCTGATTCAGGAAGCGCTTTCCACCAAGAACCGGTTCGAGCTGTTCGCAGACCGCGTCATGCGGGTCTTGGTCCCGGCCGTGCTTGCGACTCTCCGCTCTCATCTTCGTCTTTCTTCTGGCCTCCTCCGCGCCGGCGGGCGATGCTCTTTTGCGGGCGTTAACCGTGCTCGTCATAACCTGTCCCTGCGCTCTCGGGATAGCCACTCCTCTTGCCAGGGTAGCCGCAATCGCCAGGGCGCGCGCCTCCGGCATACTTATCCGCAACCCCGCCGCCCTCGAACGGGCCGATCGCCTGGACGTGATGATTTTCGATAAAACAGGGACCTTGACCGAAGGCAGCTACATTCTGCGCCAGACGGTCACCCTGGGCGCAAACGCCGATGAAGCCCTGCGGCGGGTCGCCTCGGCCGAAGTCGAATCGGATCATTTCCTGGCCCGTGAGATCGTGAAGGCCGCGCGCCTTCGCTCCATGGAACTAGAGGAGGTCCTGTCTTTCGAAGCCAGGGAGGGGCTGGGGATAATCGCTCTGACGCGGTCCGGCGAGGTGATCGCAGGCTCCCGGCGCCTGATGCTCGAACATGGGCTGGAATTTTCCGATGCGCTCCTTGACCGGGCTCACACTTTTGAGACCGCCGGATCGACAATCGTCTTCTTCGCCTGGAACGGCACGGTCAGAGGGTTTTTTGTCTTTGGCGACAGGTTGAGGGACAATGCGCCCGAAATCGTATCGCGGCTCCGCGCCGATGGCGTCTCGGTATGGATAGTCTCCGGGGATTCGGAGGAAACCACCCGGACGTTTGCGCTCCAGGCAGGGGCGGACGAGTATGCCGGGCAAATGCGCCCACAGGATAAGGTCAGGATAATTGAAGACTTCCAGGCGCAGGGGAAACGGGTTGCGATGGTCGGCGACGGAATAAACGATGCGGCGGCCCTGGCCCGCTCAGACCTTGGAATAACGCTCGGAGCCGGCGCAAATCTGATCCGGGAATGCTCCGACGCCGCCGTTCTCGGAGACGATCTGCTAAAGATAACGGAACTGCTCGATCTTTCCCGCTTTTCTTTCAAGATCACCAGGCAGAATCTGTTCTTTTCCTTCTTTTATAATGCTTTGGGGATTCCGCTTGCAGCCGCCGGCGTTCTAAATCCACTGATCGCCGCCTTCGCCATGTTCGCCAGCAGCGTGACCGTTATATGCAACACTTCCCGGATTTCCATGTTCAATCGCGGCAGTTCCTCGTATACTTCCGGGTCGCCATGAAATCGTGAAAAGGCCTTAGCTTTAAGGGTCGAGACCACTCTGCGCTCCCGGGGCCATGCCCGCGAAGAGCTTTTCGAGGCAAATCGGGGCCCCGTCGCCAGAGGAGTCAATTCGTCCCGGCGGGCTGTCGCCGGGCGTCTCATCGCCCCAAAAGACCGCCCCGCATCAATAGCTCCATCGGCCCGCAGCAGTTGCCGAATCCCGCGATTACCCCCAGTCCCCTTACCGCCAGTGACGCCCCCATTATCATGATGAAAACGGCGGCCGCCCGTTCGCCCAACAGCCTTATCCTCGCTGACGTCAGCGAAGCAGACATCCCTGCGGCAAGAAGCGCCGGAACGGTCCCCAGTCCGAAGGAGGCCATCGTTACAAGTCCCATGGCTGGGTTGAGCGTGCTTGCCGCTGCGACCAGCATGGCCCATGTAAGACCGCAGGGGAGCAACCCCGCAAGGATGCCCATCCCCATTTTTGAATAAAGACTCCTCGAGTTCGCCAGTCTCGCCAACTTCCCGCCGAAAATCGACGCCTGAGGCGAAAAAAGACGGACGACAAAAGGGGGCATCGGCAAGGTCCCAAAAAGGACCAGGCCCAAACCAATGAGGGCTATCCCCGAGGCTATGGCGAAGAGCGACCTGTATTGCATCGAAAACCTGTGCGCCTCGAAAGAACCGAACACGCCAGCCACAATGGCCCCCAGTAAGCCATACGTGGCGATCCGCCCGGCATGGAAAGCAAGGTGATGGAAAAATATCCCGGGAAAGAGGGAAAATCCTTCATTCCCCGAGCCGGGCTCAGAGGCGGTCCTGTAGCGCAAAGACCATGCGGCGATGAGCGGTCCGCACATTCCCAGGCAGTGCAGGCTGCCGGCCAGCCCCACAATAAAAGGAGGAGCGAAAGTTTCCAGCATGCCGGGATTATGGCAGAAGTGGATTAAAAGTCTACATAGAACCCGGTCTGTAGCGTATAGTCGAGTGTGATTGGAGGTTAGAGAGGGTGTCCAAACAGGGAGAGATAAACTATTTGAGACGTCTGGGCGAAGACGGCGTCCTTCATGCCGCCAATAAAGTTAAAAGCGCTTGCACGAAAGGCCGGTTTCCGGAAATCCAAGGTTTATCCTCATGGTTTACTTGTAAATTCGATCATTTATCCGAACAGGTTTAGTAGTTTTCATAAGACATTTCCGGCCAATCCGGTTATGCGGATTCCGGCGTTAATGTTTTATATTACAATTCACAAATATTTTTCCGGTATCATATATCTTGAAAAATAGTCCACGAGCTTAAGAAATTATCAATTACATTCCCGCCCCTTTTCAGTACCGGACGATCAGGGCCAGTGGACCTGGACCGTCGAGGTTGCCCCGCTGACCGCGGTAAACTGACCCCATCCCGTCCCGTCGTATGCATAGAGTCCACTGCCCGAAAAGTTGGCGACGAACCATGGGCACATCGACCCCATGAGGGTCGGGGAAAGAGGGGTGATCCGGGTCCAGCCGTCGTTGTATCTATAGAGGCCGTAGGCCGCGAAATTGACGTAGAGATCGGTCGAGGTCCCCAACATGCTCTGTGCAGCCAACGGGGTTAGCTGTGTCCAGGTAAAGGTAGAGCCGTTGCAACAGTATAGGCCAAGACCTGCGAAGTTTGCGACCAGAGAGTTTCCGTAGGCCTGCATCATGGTGGGACTCAAGGAAGTAAGCCCGGTCCAGGCGCCGCCGCTATATGCGTAGAGACCGGCGGAAGGAAAATGCACATAAACCGTCGAGGCGGCGGCGACTATGCTATCGGCCGAACTAAGGGGCGTGAGCTGCGTCCATGACGCGCCGTTATACTGGTAGAGTCCGTACCCCGGGAAGTTCGCCACCAGGCTGTCGCCAAACGCGATCATCTGGTTGGCGTTCAGCGCGGTGATCCGGGTCCATACGCCGTTGTATTGCCAAAGCCCGGCGCCGGGAAAATCAACGTAGACCCTGTCCGTCATCCCCACGATCAGGTTGATGTTGGTGATAGGAGTAAGCTGCGTCCAGGCGGCGCCGTTATACCGGTAGAGGCCGGCGCCCTGGAAAAGGGCGACCATGTAGCTTCCGTAAGCCGCCATTTTGACGGGCGCAAGCGGGGTAAGCTTACTCCATGCCCCGTTTCTGTAACACCAAAGGCCGGATGAGCCAAAGTCCACAGCCAGCCCCGCCCCGGGGCCCGGCGTTACGCCCAGGGAGAAGACCGAGCCGGCGGGGTCTGGGACGCCTCCATTCTGCATGGTCATCCCGTAGAGCGTGGACCCCGAGAGGGTCAGGGAGCCCTGGGGAGCGCCCCCGTCGGTTTGGCCCGTGAAGGCGTACAATTGCTGGTACCCAGAGCCGTCCGTGTTTATCTGAAAAATAGCGCCGTAACTCAGGCTGCTGCCCCCCTGAGAGGTCATCCCGTAGAGCGTGGACCCGGAAAGCGTAAGGCCGCCGGTAGGCGTTTCCCCATCGTTATTTGAAGGACCGGTGAAGTTGTAAAGGATTTGGTAATTGCCGCCGTCGGTGTCTATCCGGAAAACCGCGCCGTGGTGGTGGGTCCCTCCCAGGCTGGTCATCCCGTAGAGCGTGGACCCCGAAAGCGTCAGGTCGCCGTAAGGATTTGTCCCATCGTTTGCAATACTGCCGAAGCTGTGCAGCACCTGCCACCCGGTTTTGTCCGTGTTTATCCTGAAAATCGTGCCGCCCTGGTTGGGGCCTCCCACAGGGGTCATTCCGTAGAGCGTGGGTCCCGCAACGGCCAGGGACCCCGTAGGACCGCCGCCATCGCTCACGGTGATGAAGTAGTGCAACACATCGAACCCGGAGCCGTTCGTGTTTATGGAAAAAATCGAGCCGAGGCTGCCGTCGAGGGCGCCTTTCGAAGTGGTCATCCCGTAGAGCGTGGACCCCGAGAGGGTCAGGGACCCGCGAGGATCGCCCCCCTCGCTGTCGCTGAAGCTGTGCATAGTTACGGGCGCTCCAGCGTTCGTGGTTGTCCTGAAAATCGTGCCGTCGCCGTATTGGCCGTACCCGGAGGTCATCCCATAGAGTGTGGACCCCGAGAGAGTGAGGTTACCGTAGGGACCGCCTCCATCGCTTTCGTTGGTGAAGGGGTAGAGGATTTGGTATCCGCCTCCGCCCGTGTTTATCTTGAAAATCGTGCCGCCGCTGCTGGGGACGCCCCCGCCTCCCTCAGATGTCATGCCGTATAGCGTGGACCCCGAGAGGGTGAGGGAGCCGTGAGGAAACGTCCCGTCGGTTCCGCTGGTGCTGAAGTCGTGCAGGGGTAAGAACGCGGCCTGCGAAGCCGAGGGGGTCCCGAGCGCCCCCGCCATGAAGATTAATACCGAGACGCCGATAACAAGGCCATGCGCAAATCCCTTTTCTCTTCTCATTTTGTACCCCCCATGCAGCAGGCTCATCAGTTGTCAGTTCGGGGAACAGGAACGGATCGTGATTTACATAAGGCCGTCCATTTGTCGTCCAGTCGAGGCGCATTATGACAAGAGCTTCTGAATAGCCGGAAAGCAAAAACGTATCCAATATTCTCCTCTACGCGCCTTTAAATGTAAAGGGGGATTAGTGTCGGCAGGAATCGGATATTTTGATTATGCACGTTCGTTTAATATTGTTCAAATCGGCAATGTTATTACGAATCGTAGATTAATTACTTGTAGAGTTTAATTATGAGTATCTGTTCGTATCCGTCAACGCGCCAGGGGCGGCATCGAATAGTTCATTGCGGGCAAAGCCCCGCACCTCGACCCTACCCCGGAATTCCACCCTTCACTATTCACTCTTCATTCGCATGCTTCTCACGTAACGCACAACGGCCCAGGTTTCATCCTTTGTAATGGTGGAGTAGAGGGGAGGATGCCTGTTGAAACCCGAAGCCGGATTTTATAGAAGATTTCGCCGTCGCTCTGGTCCTGCACCTGAGAACTTTTCAGGTTTGCGGGCAGGGGGGCGAAACTTTGTCCGACCGTGCCGTTGCCGTCCAGCATGGGGCCGTGACACTGGACGCAGTAGAAACGATACCTTTCCAACCCCCGGGCAACCATTTCAGGAGTCGTCGGCGAGCGGGTTTACAAGCTCCATCGGGTTTGCTTCGCGTTCAATCCAGATGCCTCCGTCAACAGGGATGGTCTTTTTCGGCATCTGCGGGAATTCCTGGTTGTAGGCCTGTACGGCCTCGTCGTCTCGCATCTCGGCAGTAATTGCAGCCAAACAGGGCGAGGGACACGAAGGCGAGCAGGGCGATAAACAGAGCGCGGCGCTTAAGCGAGTTGGCGGGAGCGCTTCGGGACTGCTTTCATTTCGGCGCCTCCATCTGTCTGCATTTCCGATACCGGCCCCATGACGTGTTGAGGCTCGACCGAGGCCGGTTCCGGTCCCGGAGCGAGGCCGTGCGGGTCTGGCCGGACTATAGGTGGAATAGGCCGATTGGCCCGGGATGTCGGGGATAATGCTGAAATCCCAATCCGGGGGCCCTTTGTCGCCGATGACAAAATAGATCAGCAAACCCCATGCGAGGAATCCTGCCGCGATTGCGCCGATGATCGACCAGGTCTTAACCAGGCTGAATTCTTCTTCCGAGCGCATCTCGGAGTATGCTCCGGTCTTAAAACCTGCTGCCGTTGGCCCAGACGAAAATCAAATAGGAGAAAGACCAGGCGGCTATAAGCAGGTAAGTGTAGATGAGAAAAGGAACTATCGGGTTTTTTTCCGGACGATGTCCGCTCTCCCGGTGTCCTTTTTGCTCGAGTTCCTGCTCGGTTCTGGCTGCGCGTCTTCTCGGGTAACCCGCCCAGGCGAGATAGACCATAATAAGAGATATCGCGCCCAGAAAGAGTGCGATCATTTCATACTGGAAATCGAGCCAGACAAAGAATCGCATGTTCGTATCCGTTCAACGGTGATAGAGGCGTCCGCCATCGGCCCGCCTTGAGCGACAGACGTAACTGCGGCGTATTTACTACCTCCACAGGATGCCCAGCGTAAGTGCGGCCGCAAAGGCGATAAAGCCTATCGCCGCTATCAGGCACAGGGCGACCGTGTGCGCTCTGCGTTTTGCGCGGCTGAGCGACCGGAATCGGCTGCGACAGGAGATCTTTTCCAAGCGGCAGATACCTCGCGCGCTCCTGGTCCGAAAACTGCCCCGCCCGGAGCCCCCAGATGAATGCCGCCAGGCTCACGAGCAGACTGATTACGACAAGAAAAAGCCATCCGGCAGTAATAGATCATTTTTCTTTCTCCACCGGTTCGTAGGACGCGTCGATCCCCCTCGGCTCAGCGTGGGCGTCGGTTTGCCCGATAAATGTTACGGCCACATAGTTGCCCACGTCCCAAATCTTCTCGGACTGGAGGTCCTTTTTGAAGTAGGGCATCGCCGTGCCCGTGATCCCGTTCATTATCTGGTAATAGAGTATACCTCCGGAGATTCCCCTGTCCTTTAGTATCGTAAAATTGAGGGGCGGAGGGTAAAGATAAGGCTGGGCCGGACCCATGCCGTCTCCCACCGGACCGTGGCAGCCGATGCAAAAGCTCTGGTAAATCCGGTGTCCCCGCCCGAGGCCGGCAGCGGAGGTCAGGTAGGGGTTGGGCAGCTTTCTCCAGCCTTCCGGAACATGGGCGTGGAGCCATTCGACGTTCTTTTCGGGACCTGACTCGAAGGCCGCTATCGATTCGGCTTTCCAGTACTTCTGCCGGGCCATTCTTTCGTCGGCCAGCTTGAATCCGAGGCTTTGCTTGTAGGCTATGAGGGCCTTGATTTTCTCCGGGCCGAGAAACTCCCAGGAGGGCATGAGCGACTCGGGCCGGGTGAACCTCGGGTTGGCGAAATGGGCCAGGTGCCAGTCGTCGGGATGTTCGCCGCCTTCCTCGGAAAGGTCCGGACCGGTGCGCTCGGTCCCTACAAGGTGGGGCGAGTCCGCAACGTAGTCTCCGGATTGCGCGATCCTTTCGGAGCCGATGTCCCAGTCGAAGTTGCGAATGAACTGCGTATGGCAATAGGTGCAGCCGTTGTTCACGTAAATCGAACGCCCTTCTTCCTCGAGTCGCGGTGCGCGGCCTGAAGATGTCCGACCCCTGCTCGCTCATCGTCATCCATGGCAGGACGACATGCATGAAGAGCACCGGGGCGAAAACGAGCAGCCCCCCGAGGACTAGTACGGCCGGTGTCATCCTCATTGCAGTTCTCCCTGAAACTCTTCTCCGAATATGCGCTCGCCCTGGGCCTGCTCGCCCCGGATGGTCCTGATTACGTTATAGAGGCCGATGAAAGCCGCACCGACGATGAGCACCCCTATAGCCGCGCGCAAAATGAAATAGATATGGATCATGGGCAGGGTGCGGTAGACGGTTGTCTCCGTTAAGCCAGACTGTTCCCCTGAACGAGGCCCCCGGCTGTGAGCACCGTGAAGAACCCGGCCATGCCGAGAATGAGCAGCCAGTATTGGACGTCTGCAAGACGGCCGCTGTAGAGCGGTTTTCCCGTAATCCTGGGGAGTATGTAGTATAGTCCTCCCAGGGCGATCATCCCGGAAAAGCCGAAAACCCCCATGTGCGAGTGTGCGATGACCCAGTTATTCAAGTGAGTTACCCTCTGCACGACCGGCAGCGCCTGAATCGGTCCCTGGGTGCAGGTGAGGATATACCAGACCAGGCCGGCCATGACGAATCTTCCGCCGATATCTGCGTGGAAAAGCCCGAGCCTGCCCCGCATCGTGAGCCACAGGTTCACCAGCACGGTAAAGACCGGAATGATCATCGCGATGCTTCCGGATACGGCCATGGTCTTCAGCCAGACCGGTACGGGGGTCTGAAGGATGTGATGCGTCCCGATATGAGTGTATATGACCAAAATGGTCCAGAAGCCGACAAGCGAGAGAGTGTGGCTGTAGAGCGGACTGCGGGCGACCCTCGGGAACGATGTAGTAGGCTACGGCAATAGCGAAGCGGGGTCAAGAACAGCCCCACGATGCCATGCCCGTAAAACCATGCCAGAATGGCGTCCGGCAACCCGGTTATCGCGCCTTTGAAGTTAAAGACGGCGTGTCCGAAAAAGTAGATGAACCAGGTATATACGAGGGCCGCAAATATATACCAGGTCGAGACGTACATTATCTTTTCCTGCCGGCTGGCGGCGGTCTGAAGCAGGTTTAGGAACATGAGCGCCAAGGCCAGCAGAATCCCTACGTTGGCCGGCCAAATCCATTCGGCGTACTCTCTGCCCTGGGAGTGCCCGAGGTCGAGCGCCACGATACCCGTAAGAATGGACAGGTTCCAGATCCACAGGGAAACCTTCCCGAGCCTCTCGCTCCACAGCGAGGTCCGCAGCACCGCCGGCGAGTATGTAGTGGGCGCTCCCGAGAAGAGCCGATGCCGGCGAAACCGAAGATCATGGTGGTCGTGTGCATCGGGCGAACCCTGCTGAAAACCAGCCCGGCAATGCCTCCATAAAGGTCGGGAATCACCAGCTCGGTGGCGGCCGTAAAGCCCTCCAGGGTGCCGAGGACAAACCAGAGGGCCGAACTCAGGAAGAAAAGCTTTGCGGTCCCGTTTTCTTCAACTTTTAGAAACTGCACCTGCTTATACCTCGTAGGCCTGAACGGCGGGCTGACAATCTGCGCCCACCGCGCCTTTTAATGATGACAGCCCAGATAGCAGTCAAGCTGCGCCTTTTTCTCCTGGTGGCATGTAATGCAGAAATTCATCTGGAAATCCACCCTGCGCAACCGGTCCATCGACGGAACATCGCCGTGACACCTCAGGCAGTCGATTTGCGCGAGCTATGTGCGGACGATGCCTGAACTTTACAAAATCGGGAACAAAGTAGATGCGAACCCAGGGGACCGGGACCTTTTTGTCCAGATGTTCCTTCTCTTTCTGAATCTGCGGGTGCATCGGAATTATGTATTTATGGCAAAAGAAACACTTTTCGACTTCCGGCAGTCCCGCATGCTCCGAGCGCTCGACATAAGGATGGCAGAAACGGCAGTTGATCTGTTTTACCCCGGCGTGTACCCGGTGGCTGAAATAGATCGGCTGGACCGGTCCGATGTCCTGTCCCGGGAAAAGGTAATATAAGTAGAGAAGGGTGAGCAGAAGCAGAACGGCTGCCCAGAACCACCCTGTCCACCACTTCGCTTCTTTTCTCGTCGCCTTGGCGCCTTCAGCCATTTTCTCTCGGTCGATGATAGAATTCCTGAAAATTACATCTTGACCGTCAACCTCGTACTGCAATCTCTCACGCCAGGTGCACCTTCCTCTCTTCCGGCTCGAGCGCCGCAGCCAGTTTCGGGTCTGAAACCGCCAGGACCGGGTATTTCTGCAAAAAAGAACAGACACAGAAGGCAAAAAGCCCGAGCCATCCCATGGTGATCAGCACTTCAAATATTCCCAGCGGCAGCGACTTGCTCTTCACCAGCGAAGGGGTCACCAGCAGAAATTTTTCCAGCCAGATCCCGATCAGAATCCAGATGGATATCCCCGTCATAAGGACCGGCTTCATCTTTATTCTTCTGAGCAGCAAAACCAGGAAAGGGATTACGAAAAGCAACGATGAGCACGGTCCACGCCAGCGCCGCCCATGGGTCGTAGATAACGCGCCAGATCACGTATCGGGTCTCATCGGGCAGATTGCCGTACCAGATGACCAGGAACTGAACATAGAAAAAATCCAGACCAACCACGCAGAAGGCGAAAAGCAGCTTGCCGATATCGTGAAACTGCTTTTTCTCGATGACGTTGCCCATACCCATTTTCTTGACGGCAAAAGTGGATAGAACGGCCAGAAACGCAAGCCCCGCGTAGAAGGAAATTACGAAGTAATAAGCCCCGAAAAGCGTGCTGAACCACTCCGGGTTGAGCGACATCATCATGTCGAACGCCACCAGCGTCATAATGAACGCATAGAGGATGACGTAGACGGTGGAAAGGGTGTACTGAGCGCGCCTGGCGGTCCGGCGCGCTTCGGACACCCCTTCCATATATTCCATGTCGCTCTTGACGGAATTGTAGGCGAGCAGAGCCGCTGCAAGAGCCAGGGCAAGCAGCCCGACGCCCTCGCGCGCGAAGAAAAAGGGCGTATTCAGCCAGGGCGCTTTCTGTTCTTCCGGATGGAGCACCCACCAGAAGGCATTCGCCCTTCCGAGGAAAAGAGGCCAGAGCAGGATGAAAGAAACGGGGAGAAAAAAGACGACCGATTCCGATAGTCGCTTTACGGGCCTTCCCCAGGTCGCGTTGGTCAAAACGAGAACCGGAGAGAGCAGGAAAGTCCCGAACGCGAGGCCTGTCCAATAGACATAGTTGGTCAGATAGGCGGACCAGGCCCTTTTGGCGTCGCCCGCAAAAAGCTGGTAGAAAAAAGCCGCCGCGCCGATCAGAAAAAGGACCAGGCTCAACGCTTTGAACGTTCCCCAGTTCAGCGACTTTTTTGCAAAGCTCGATTTCCTGGTAAATCTCATTCTTCAATCTGACGGACCTCCTCGGCCCCCAGGTCCTTCAGAATGCTCGAGACCGGCTCGCGGTCGGCATCCGTGCAATAAACCAAAATCCCGAAACGGTCCTGGCTGAAGCGCTTGTCGTAATGGGCGGGAAGGCGCATTTTCGGCATCCTGTTCAGGAAAAGCAAACCTCCCAGCGTAAAAAAAACAGCTATCAGAATGAAGAAACTCGAAAGCCGGTATAACCGTCGGTATTACCGGGATCGGGGGCTTGCCGCCCACTATGAACCGCCACTGGGCGGCTGTGTACCAGGCAAGAAAAATCCCGGTCAGGATCCCAAGAATAGCTCCGGTCAGGGTGAAGAAACGCCCGCGTCCCAGGATCGGTTCGCCCAGCGCTTCCCGGATTTCTTCAATCCGCATCGGGGAATAAACCGCCTCAATAGGGACCTTCTCCTTCCTGAGGCCCTCCACAGCGGAAAGCAACCTCGTCGAGGTATGCGAAAATCCCGACTACAGCCAGCTTTTTAGCCATCGAGTTCTCTCCCTCTCACTGTTTCCTGACCGGAACTGGTATCGCCTCCTTTACCTCCGTAATGGCAATCGTGGGCAAAAACTTGGCGAAAAGGAGGAAAAGGAAAAAGAAGAGGCTGAAAGAGCCGATCAGGATGCCCCATTCAACTATGGACGGGTACTTATAGACACCCCATGAGTAGGGGTCATATTCATGGGCTTCCGACCCCACGATAATCACCAGCCGCTCGAACCACATTCCTATCAGCACCAGGACGCCTATGGAGAACAGGGCCGGTATGCTGGTCCTGACTTTCTTGAAGAACAGAACTATCGGAACGAACGACGTTGCAGACGACCATCAGCCAGAAGCACCAGGAATAGTAGCCGGTCATCCGCCACATGTACTGGTCCTGTTCGGCCTTGCCGCCGCCGTACCAGGCCATGAAATGTTCGACCATGTAGGAGTAGCCGACGATGAGGCCCGTCAGGATTATCGTCTTGCCTATATTTTCGAGCACTTCGATCGTGATCAGGTTTTCGAACCTGAAAATTTTGCGCATCGGGATGAGAAGCACGAGCACCATTGCAAGCCCGGAATGAATCGCGCCCGCAACGAAGTAGGGGGCGAAAATCGTGCTGTGCCATCCCGGAACGATACCCAGGGCAAAATCCCAGGAAACCACGCTGTGCACGGAAATGACGAGCGGGGTGGCAAGGGCCGCGAACAGCAGGTAGGCGGTCCCGTAATGTTCTCCATGACTTGCTCGAACCACTCCAGCCAAGCGAGAAAAAGCCGTATATCCTGTTTCTTAATCCGGTGGTGCGGTCCCTGATGGTCGCCAGGTCCGGGATCATTCCCGTGTACCAGAAAAGAAAACTGACGGTTAGATATGTCGAGATTGCAACTACGTCGAAGACCAGGGGCGACTGGAAATTGGGCCACAGGTTGCGCTGGTTCGGGTACGGAAGTATCCAGTACACCAACCATACGCGCCCCAGGTGAATGAGCGGAAACAGCCCGGCTATCATTACCGCGAAAACGGTCATCGCTTCGGAACTCCTGGAAATGGTCGTCCTCCAGGATGCGCGAAAAAGAAACAAGATGGCCGAAATGAGGGTGCCGGAATGGGCGATACCGACCCAGAACACAAAGTTGACCAGGTAGGTGCCCCACATCACGGGGTGGAGGATGTTTGCCGCCCCGAGTCCGGTTGCGATCTGGTACCCCCAGGAAAAAGCGCCGACAAGAACGCCCAGCCCGGCAATCGCTACACAAAACCAGTAAAAGCCGCCGGGAGTCCACATAGCCCCCAGTATCTGATCGTCTACCGCGCCGTAAGTGGTCAGCTCCTGCGGCCCCGCCGCCTCGGTCATCCCATTGGAAACTGTCGCCCCCATCGTGCAGGTCCCTCTAAAACCTTAATCAGACCAGTAATCTTCTGAGTCACTCTCTTGAGGTAGATGACCGCAGGCTTGGTATTGAGGTGCGCCAGCACCTGGTAAGCCCTGACATCGTTAATCAGCTTCGACACCCTGCTGTCCGGGTCAAGCAGGCTGCCGAAGATCAGGGCGCCGGTCGGGCAGGTCTGGGCGCAGGCTGTCGTAAAGTCGCCGTCGCGCACTTTTTCGCGGCCTTTCGCCTTGGCGTCGAGTTTTGCCTCGTATGATTCTCTGGACACAGAAGGAGCATTTCTCCATTACGCCTTTCTGCCTCACCGTAACGTCGGGATTGAGCTGCCACTTGAGCGGTTCGGGCCGGGTGAAGGTAAACCAGTTGAAGCGCCGCACTTTGTAGGGATCATTTTGAGAGCAGAAACGCGTTCCGAAGCAGCGATTGTAAATCTGGTTGTTGAGCCCTTCCACGCTGTGCTGCGGAGCGAAAATCGGGCACACATACTCACACGGCGCGTTGTCGCAATGCTGGCAAAGCATTACCAGCCATTTGGCGGCCTTTCCGTCATCGTCGAAGTATCTCTGGACCCGTATCCAGGACATCTCGCGTCCCTTAAGGACCTGCTCCCGTTTGACGACGGCAACGTTATTTTCCGCGTAGCATCCGGCCACGCAGGCGCCGCAGCCAATGCAGCGGTCGAGGTCCACTACCATTGCCCAGCGATATTCTTTATACATTTGACGCGGATAGAAATCTTTCGACTTCTGGTAGCCATCCGGCAAGGGGTAATAGATGATGGGGCTTTTCGTCCCGCCGCCGCCATTCTGTTTCGCTCTTCCAGGGTCATTGTCACCGCCATGTCGCGGCCATGCTGGAAGAAGCTTCCGTCGGTATTTGCAATATCGAAAGTCTCACCCGTTTTTTCGATCTTCCAGATTTAGCCCGTGACGCAGGATAGCGCCGCAAACCGGGTCGATATCCGGGGCCAGCAGCTCGAAAGGATTTGCCGGAAGCCCGTTTGCAAACCTGCCGAAGCTGGAATGTCCCTGCCCCACCGGTATGGCGGCGACGCCCTCCGGCACGGTGTAGATGGGTAGGGCCGGAATTCGGATGGTCCCATAATCCGTTTTGACCCGGAGCAGGTCTCCCTTCTTCAGGTTCAATTTCCCGGCGGTCTCCGGATGAATCTCCAGCCATCCGCCCCAGGTCACCTGGGTCATCGGGTCGGGAATCTCCTGGACCCACATGTGGTTGGCCATCCTGCCGTCAAAGAACTGTATCGGTTGGATAGATGACCAGAGGAAGACCCGCTCCCGGCTTTTGCTCCGGGTCGGGAAAACTGAACGCCGGCACGGGCAGGGAAAGCGCCGGGGCTGCTCCGGGCTGCTCCGGCCAGTAGCCGCCCCGCATGATCAGGTCCTGCCAGAAGGCGTCGAACGATTCGATCCCGGCCTCGGCCGATATTCGCGTCCAGTAGCCCTGGAGCGCCTCGTAGAAATCCTTGAAGGGAAAGCTCTCTTCTCCCTTTACCTTCTTGCCCGTGGAGATCAGGATATCGCCCATGTGCTTCGTATTGAAAACCGGTCCCATCACCGGCTGCATGAACCCGGTTACTCCCGGTCTGGGCGAATAGTCGCCCCAGGACTCGAAGGAGTAATGGGTGGGCAGGACCAGGTGAGCCAGGGCGCCGGTCTCGTCAATCGCCGGAGAAAACCCCGCCACGAAGGGCACGGCCTTCATCGCTCCGGCAAAATCCCAGGATTTGGGGAGCGAGAAAACGGGATTCACTCCTCGGAAGATAAAAACGTCCACCTCTCCGGAGCGCATCCGGTCGGCAAGGGTTTTGACCTCATCGGCCCTGGCGGCCAGGGTATAGGAGGATTCCCGGTTGAAGTCGATCGCTGAGAGGGTCGCCGGTTTGACGGTGCAGAGCAGATTTGCGGCAACCGCCGTTTCGGTTGCATTGGGCAGACACTGAGAAAGGCCTTCGGCGATCGCGAGAGGGCGAGCCGCCCCGGCAAACCTTTTGGCGACGGCTTCAATGAGGCCCGGATCGCACCCGGCTATTGCGGCCGCCTTGTCAACGGGCCAGTCATGCAACCATCGATGCAAGCGCCGCCCTGCGCTCCGCGGGCATCTCGGGCGCGAGATCGTTGTCAAGGATTGCCCGAATGATTCCCAGTCCCACCGCGTACTCCGTTCCGGGGCGCGTCGGAATCCACAGGTCCGCATTGTTTGCCGTCATCGAAAGCCGCGGTCCGACGAAGACGAAGGTATTTTTCCTCTCACCCCTGATCGGATGAAAAGAACCGTACTGGCGGGCAAATTCGAGATTGGATATCCAGGTTTCGAGAAAGCCGGCGTTAAAAGAGATGAGAAAATCGAGTTCATCGAACCGGTAGGTCGGAATGGCATCACGGCCAAAAACTACCTGGTTGGCTTTTCTCAGAGGCTCATAGGACCAGGGTTCATACATTATGTGACCGTTTCGCTGGCCCATTTCATTCAGCCACAACCCTGTCAGATCGCGTAAAGACCCGGTGATCAGGTCGGTCATGACGACGATGCGGCCGCTCGCCGCCCTTGCGGACCGCCTCAGACAATTTCGCGGCCAGGATCGCCTCGCCCCGCTCCCAGGTGATGGGATCGAAGCCGCCGGCCGCATTTCGCAGCATCGGACCCGGGAACCGGTCGGGATTGTAGAGGCCGTGCAGCGAAGCCTGCCCCCGCATGCAGAGCTTGCCTCCGCTGACCGGGTGTGCGGGATTGCCTTCCACCTTTACGATGCGCCCCTCACGATTCTTGGCGAGCATCCCGCAGCCCGCCGGACACTCACGGCAGGTCGTAGCGTAGTAGACTGCCTTTCCGGGGACGACGTCTTCAGGGGGATGAATGTAAGGAATCAGATAACGCGTGGCCGGCTCGCCGCAGCCGCTCAGCACCGCTCCTGTTCCAGCTATTCCGAATAGTTTGAGAAAATCCCGGCGGCGCAGATCCGGCATTTGAGAAAGCCCCGAAGTTCTATAAGAAGCGTAAATATTGCGATAAATTGTGAAGAACCAACGTGATGAGTCCGACAAAGGGCTTAGGGCCGGACTCCATGCGGAAAATAATACTGCGGGTTGCAATTACAATAGCTTGCGCTCGTGTTTCCATCCTATTTCTAAACGCCTACATGCCTTTCGTCTTGCCGGCCCCACCTTCCTCGCTTTCACCTTCCGCCTTATGAGCTTTCTTGTGTTGCATCCTCATCTTTTTCATCTTCATCATATGCTCTCGCATTTCTTTTCTCTGCGAGACCATTTCTTTTATCACATCAGCCATGGCTTCCACCTTCTTGTCACCCTTCGCCTCATCCATGGCGGTCACTTTTGTGTCGAGCCTGGCGTCCATCTCCTTCATCATCTGCTCGCGCTCAGCCTTCATCTTCATGGGGCAACCCTTCATGTCCGGGTTTGGCGCTCCCTTTTGCGCCTGCTCCACAGCAGCAGGGGCCTTCGTTTGCTCCTGCTGGGCTAACAGGCCGCAGGGCATCATCAGAAAAGCCAAAGAAGCTAAGAACATCACTACTGTTTTCATGGGCATCTCCTTCAATTGGAAAATTGTCCAAAACTTGGATAACTCCGGCCCTTTTTATCGTAGAAATCGTTTGGCGAAAGTCAAGCGCACTTGGAAGGCCAGACGCCTCATCTTACTTGCGTCTTCTTCAGATCGGCGACAATGACCAATACATTCTCGGGTTTGAGATATTTCTTCGCCACCCTGAGAATATCTTCGGCCGTCACCGCATTTATCAGCGGGGCAGTATCTTTCGGGATAATCGGACCCGAGTCCGTAGAATTCGATCTGCGCCAGGAATTTTGCAAAATCCTGCTGGGCTGCTGTATTTTAATGGGAAATTGCCGATCAAAAATTTCTTTGCGCCCTGGAGTTCCGCCTCTGAAACCGGCTCGCGCTGGAGCCGCTCCAATTCCTTTCGAGCAAGCGCTATCGACTCTTTGGCAGACACATCCTTGGTCTGGATAACAACGCGGAAAGAACCCGCATGCTTGCGGGCGGCCAGAAAGCTTTCGACCGCATAGGCAAGTCCCTTTTTGATGCGTATCTCAGCCATGAGCCGACTCGACAGATCGCCGGAGCCCAGAATCTGATTCATCACCAGGAAGGGGTAATAGTCTTCGCTGGCTCTCTCCATGGCCGGGCAGCCGATTATGATCGTGGCCTGCGATACGGGTTTGTCAATGGCGACATTCACAGCTCCTTCGGCGAATGTCCTTTGGAAAGAGCGGTTCGGGGACCTCGGCGGCTTCGCCACGTCGCTCAACCCGGGAACTATCAGGGTCTTTACTTCCTGAATGGTTATGTCTCCTCCGATCACCAGGACTGAGTTGTTTGGCCGGTAAAAAGAGGCGTAAAACTTGGAAAGTATCTTCCGTGCCGATTACGGCAACCGATTTCTCCGTACCCTCTACCGGGCCGGCGTAAGGGTTGTCCAGGAAAAGCGCCTTATCGAAGGCCCTGTTTGCGACCTCCAGCGGATCGTCCTCTTTGGCCCGCAGAGCCCCGATTATGTCATCTTTTTGTCCGTCCACGTCGGCAACGGGAAAGGAGGGATGGACGACTATCTCTGCAAAAAGCCCGACCCCTGTATCAAGGTCCTTTTTGAGCACCTGCATGCCGATCATGGCGAAGTCTTTGGAACACTCCGCATCAAGATTTGCCCCGATGAAATCGAGCCTGTTATTTATCTCATCGAATGAAAAAGACCGGGTCCCGAGCAGAATAGAATTAGCGGTCAGGTTGGCAAGACCTCTTCATATCCTGCGGATCGCGCCACGAACCGGCGGATACCAGCAATTCCAGCGTAACGAGCCGGAATCGAATGCTCTTCAAATACGAGCAGCTTCAGGTGGTTGGGCAATTCGATCCTTTCGGCCTTCGGCATCGCCAGGCAGCAAGCCCCGGTCAGCAGAGGCGCGATCAGGACCGCAATAAACACAATGCAGGTTTTCTTTCGATTCATAACAACCGCTCACACCCTACGGGATAACTTCATTTCGAACATCAGAAGCGCGAAGCCTTATGCTCCTTTCTTTAATACCGCCGCCTGCAGGCTGAGGAGCGGCCTCGGAGGGCAGCTCAACGGGCGGCCCCGTGGGGGTCAGAATCCC
The DNA here is from genome assembly GCA_963727975.1 of uncultured delta proteobacterium. Classification (GTDB taxonomy): domain Bacteria; phylum Desulfobacterota; class Syntrophobacteria; order Syntrophobacterales; family Syntrophobacteraceae; genus SbD1. Next base: position 93,267 of record CAVSIN010000024.1, read on the forward strand.
GACATTGCGGTTTTGGGCCGTGAAGTACTTGGAGGCAACGCGTTGAATCTCCTGCGGCGTAACGCTCCGGATGGAGGGAACGTATGCGCCGATAGACGTCCAGTCAAGGGCTATTTCGTACTCGGCCAGCTTCTGGCCCAGGGAGAAGATGGATTCCTGGTCGAAGACAAAGTCGGCCTCCAGTTGGTTTTTCGCCTTTTCAAGTTCCCTGGACGCCTACAGGAGTTGTCTTGAGAAGCTCCACTTCATCATAGATCGCCTTTTCTACTTCGTCCAAAATCCTTCCCCGGAAGAACGGAGACCGTAATATAAAAAAGGCCCGGGTCCAGGGTGGTCAGGCCGTAGTCCACCGATGATTCGAGCACGAGCGCTTTTCCGCGCACCAGGTGGTCATAGAGCCTGGAACTCTTCCCCTCGGCAAGAATCGCCTTTATGACCTCGAGCACGTAACTGTCCTGGCTTCGCAGATTGGGAACGTGCCAGGCTACCACCAGGGTCCCGACTTGGGCCGGACGCTCGACGATCACACGTCTTTCGCCCGGTTGAGGAGGGTCCTGGATGAAAAGCTGCTGTGCCGGCGTTCCGGCCGGGATTTTCCCGAACGCCTTTTCCATCTGCGGGTAAAAGGGCTTCCTTCTTGAAGTCGCCGGTTACGACGACAAAAGCGTTGGCCGGGTTGTAGTAGGTTGAATAGAAAGCCCTTACGTCCTCGATCGTCAGCCTCTCGATATCATCCGCCCATCCGATGATCGGCCAGTGGTACGGCTGAGACTGGAACGCAGCGGCCTCCAGCTGCTCGAGCAGAAAAGACTGCGGATTGTCATCGACGCGCATCCGCCGTTCTTCGAGAACGACCATCCTCTCCGTGCGGAAATCGCTTTCTCTCAGGACCAGATTGCTCATGCGGTCCGATTCAAAATCGATGGGCACCCCTGATGCGGTCCGAGGCAAGCGTTTCGAAATAACCCGCAGAGTCGTGCGACGTGGATGCGTTTTGCTCCCCTCCCAGCTCATAGATCGTCCTGACAAACTCCTCACCGCTCACCTTGCCCGTACCTTTGAACATCATGTGCTCGAGCATGTGCGCGAGCCCGGTTTTGCCCGTTCTGTTCGTTCCGCGCCCCAGCCCGGTACCAGACCTGGAACGATACTATCGGAGATTTGTGGTTTTCGAGCATAATGACCTTGAGGCCGTTCGAGAGCCGAGCTTCCGAGGCGTCCTTGAATACCTCTGCCGGGCAAAGGGCGGGAAACAGGAAAAACATGACCGACAGCACAAAAGCGCACGCCACTTTCAAAGAAACCGACCTCCCGCGCCTGAACAGCGCGAATATACAAAGAAATTACGCTGGATTTCGCCATTCGCCAGACTGGGTGTAATTACGATAAGAATCGGCGCATCAAATGCAATCCAGGGAATCGGCTGTATCACAGGTATCGCAAAATATCACAATCCCATGTCCGCAGTATTGCCCCGGAATCTATGGTCCGGCAGTAATTGTATTAAGCGGTTCGATTCTTATCTTTTTTGGACTCGCACGAGCAATACTCAATCTGAGCCAAGGGGGATTCCGAAATGCCGGACATGGAACTCAGCCTGGAGGAACTTGCTCAAAAAGACGGCAAGGAAGGAAGGCCCGTCTATATCGCCTATGAAGGCAAGATCTATGACGTAAGCCGGAGCAAGTCTCTGGAAAACAGGCATCCACATGAGGCGCCATTCTTCCGGAAAGGACCTCACTACCGATATGGGCGCGCGCCTCACGGACCCGAAGTCCTCCAGAGATATCCGCAGGTCGGGGTTATCAGGCGCAAGAACGTTTCCGAAATCGAGCAAAAGACCTTTCTTGAACCGCTGTTCAAGAAATTTCCCTTTCTTCGCAGGCACCCGCACCCGATGACGGTGCATTTTCCTATCGTATTCATGCTCTCGGCGGTCTTCTTTACTTTCCTTTATCTCATACAGGCGACCCTTCATACGATACGACCGCTTTCCATTGCCTCGCAGGCGGCGTAATCTTTACCCCGATCGTGATGCTGACCGGCTATTACATCCTGGTCGGTCAATTACCTGGCACGACCAATGCGGTCGATCAATGTGAAGATGGCTGTTTCCCTGCTCATGCTGGTCGTCTCTCTTGTCGCCCTGGTCTGGCGTGAAATGACTCCCGACGTTCTGACAGGCTTAAGGGGCGTAAGCTTCATTTATTTATTGCTCATCTTTTCCCTTTGCCCTATGGTTTTAGTAATCGGGTGGTACGGGGCCAAGCTCACCTTTCCGATCAAAAAAGACTAAGTTCGACATGAGGCGCCTGAGGAGCGCCCTGCTTCCTCGAGATGAGCAAGCCAGCTCAGCAGGGCGAAACCGCTCGGCTGAGGGCGGCGGCGCACGACCTGCGGAGATTGGTCCGGGCAAATCGTCAGAAGGGTATCCGGAAGCGCGATTCAAGAATATTGTCCGAGCAATGAGTGGACCGTTGAGGACAGCTTCACCGGGAAAAAAGACTTGATAAAGGTGCTCTGCGTGATTTATTGTACTGCGCAGGGGAAGAGGGCTTCTCTGTGCCCGAGTTCTTGAAAACGGCTGAAATTGGGGCCTTTTGAGGCAAAGGCCGGCAATATCGCTGCCTGACTCCCCGAGACATTCAATCAGCGGGTATTTATTCAACTGAATGCATATTCCATCCCGCAAGGCTTCCCGCGAGCGCCCAACGCGCATGACGGACCCATACGAGGAGAATGGCATGTTTTATATCAGGGCTCTGATCTTATTTGCGTTGTCTTTGCTTCTCTTTTCAGGAATTGCGGCGTCCTCTATGGCCGCTCAAACCCCTGCGGCCGATGCCGCAACGACCAGGGTGGCTGTTCTGCCCTTTACCATGAACACCCCGGCAAGTCTTAATTACCTTCAAAGCGGAATCCGCGACATGCTCTGTTCCCGGCTTTCGTGGCAGGGAAAGGTGCAGGTCGTGGACAAATCCGAAACCGACAGGGCCGTCCGGGGAGCAAAGGAAATATCGCAGAGCGAGGCGTTGCGAATCGGCGCCGGCCTCAAGGCGGATTATGTTCTCTACGGAAGCATAGACCAGCAGCGGGCCAGTCGGTAAGTATAGACGCAAAAATGTTGCCGGTATCGGGCAAAACCGAGCCTGTCTCCTTCTATGCTCAAACGAAGACCCTCGACGATATCATGCCCCAGGTGAACCTGTTTGCCCAGCAGATAAACCAAAAGGTTTTCGGCAAACCTGAGGAAAAGACCGCAGTCGGCCTCGGCGGAGGCTGAGGAGTTGGCTACCCGCAATCCTGAATTGCTCCTCCCGGGAGCTGTCGCCAACGATTCGAATGCGAAGCCGGGAACGGCCAAATCGGCCAATGACGCGAAAGAGACCGTTCCGATAGAGGCTGAAAACCCAACCCCGAAGAAGCTCGGATGATAAACCGGTGAGCCTCCACCGGTTTTGAATCAGCCTTATCGCCATCTATGCCTGATATGCGAGGGCGCAATGCTCCGGGTATATGAGCTGAAGGGAAGCGGCCCGCCCCGGCGTGTCCCGATGAAGGCCTCGAGGGGGTTTGGCCGGAGCCGCCCTTTTATTATCTTTTTTACAGGAAAGAGTCTTCCGGACCCATTGCTGGAGTGGCTGAAATCGCGTCCCGACTGGCGGCTAACCTCTCGATACGATTTGCCCTATGAGAAGATGGCAGGACATTTCCGTCCCTCAGATCACGCCTTGGGTCTTTCAACATCCGGCTGTCGGCCGGTCCGGCGGCGGCGCTGATCCAGGGTGCGGCGCCTCCCCTCTCTTCGGCCCCCGCCGAAGTCTGTCCCGGGCCTCGACCCTGGAGTTCGAGGAGCCTGGCCGGTTGCGGCCCTGAGCGGAGATCGCAATTCTCATCGATCCCGGAGTTGTTTTCGGTTCAGGCCTTCATCCCACCACTCAAGGGTGCCTGCTTGCGATATCTGAAATTTTCGGGTCCAATGAAATCCATACGGCGCTTGATTTCGGCGCCGGGACCGGGATCCTTGCGATCGCATGCGCCCTGGCCGGGGCAAAATTCGTCCTCGCAATAGACCGTAATCCTCTCGCGCTGAAGATCGCCCGGAAAAACGCTCGGGCAAACGGAGTTGCGGACCGGATCGCCTTTGTGGAGGCTGACCGGCCGGGGTGTCTAAGTATGCGCCCGGACTTTTTGATCATGAACCTGGAATGGCCCATTCTCGAGAAAATCCTTGCGGCGGGGGAGTGGAGGAATGCCCGGCGGGTCGTACTGGCCGGATTTCTGGAAAGCAGGCTTGAATCGGTCAAAAGAATTCGCTCGACCCGGGTTCCAGGTGGACAACGTAATCGAGCGGGAAGGATGGCCCACAGTTACTCTGTCGCGGGCCTGAAGCAGTTCCACAGCGGCCCTGATCCGTTCGGCAACCTCTCGCATTCGCCCTTCGTCCGCGTACCGGTATCTTGGCCAGAAAAAACCTTTCAGACCGTCTTTCCTTCTTCTCGGGACCACGTGCACATGAAGGTGGGGAACACTCTGACTGATTTTATTATTGATCGCCACAAAAGTTCCCTCCGCGCTCATGCTTTCCTCGACCGCGCGGCACAGAAGCTTTGCGTCCGAAAAAAGCGGCCGGATGAGGGCAGTCCGGCAGATCCATCAGCGTCTCGTAATGGGCCCTGGGGACGAGCAGGCAGTGGCCCTGAAAGAGCGGGCGGCTGTCCAGGAAAGCCACGCAGAATTCATCTTCGAGCACGATGGAGGCGAGCAGTTCGCCCGAAATGATCCGGCAGAATTTGCAGGTCTTTATCACTGAGCACTGCTCCGGGGCAGTCCCGTTTTTCCCTCAAAAACTATCTGGAGACACGTCCTGAAGGGAACGCACGCCTATGCAGCGGGCGTCCATTTCCTGCGAAAGCCGCTCGGAGTTGCTCCTGGGCATCAGGCAGGCGGTAAACCCCAGCTTGGAGGCCTCCGCCACCCGGAGCGCGCTGTGCCCGACTCCCCTTACCTCACCGGCAAGCCCCACTTCGCCCCAGACCACAAGGTCCTGCGGAAGCGGCCTGTCGAGATAGCTGCTCATCAGCGCAGTGGTCATCGCCAGGTCGGCTGCGGGTTCTACGAGCCGCACTCCGCCGGCCACATTTATGAACACGTCCTGCTGCGCAAAGTTGAACCCGAGCTTTTTTTCGAGCACGGCGAGCAAAAGGGAGAGCCGGTTTGTGTCAACTCCCATGCTGGTGCGGCGCGGCTGCATCCAGCCGGTCGCACTGACCAGGGCCTGAAGTTCGACAAGGATCGGACGCGTGCCCTCCACGCGAACAGGCCACAACGGAGCCGGAGACCCCCTTGGGGCGCTCGGCCAGAAGCAGCTGTGAGGGATTGGGGACCTCCTCGAGGCCGCTTTCCTTCATTTCGAAAACCCCGACCTCGTTTGTCGAGCCGTAACGGTTCTTGACCGCCCGAAGCAGCCGGAAGGTGTGCGTCCTGTCCCCTTCGAGGTATAAAACGGTGTCCACCAGGTGCTCAAGGGCGCGCGGACCGGCGATGGCGCCCTCCTTTGTAACGTGGCCGATTACGAAAATGCTGATCCCGGCTTCTTTGCCCGTCCTCATGAGCCTCGATGCGCATTCCCGCACCTGGCTGATGGAGCCGGGGGCCACATCGAGGAGCCTGCGTGTACATGGTCTGGATGGAGTCCACCGCTACGACCAGCGGCGGGTTCTTCTCGATTTCGTCGAGCACGGCTTCCAGTGAGGTTTCGGAAAAGATGAACAGGTCGCGGTGAGCTGAGTCCGAGCCTCTGAGCGCGGGATTTCAACTGCTGAGGGCTCTCTTCGCCTGAAACATAGAGAACAGGGCCGTCCCTGGTCATCCTGGAAAGGGCCTGGAGAAGAAGGGTGGATTTTCCGATGCCTGGATCGCCCGCGAGCAAAACGATAGATCCCTTTGTCAGACCCGCCCCCCAGCACCCGGTCCCACTCGCCGATGCCCGTATGGAAGCGGACTTCGCCGTCGGACTGGATTTCATCGAGGCTGACCGGATGGGTCGAAAGCGTTTTTGCGAGTTTCGAGGCCAATTTCCTGGCCCCGCCAGGCGCCACCTCCTCGGAGAAGCTGTGCCAAATCTGGCATTCGGGACATTTGCCCATCCATTTCGGGCTTACGTAGCCGCACTGCTGGCATCGGTAGATCAATTTCGGTTCGGCCATTTTCCGCCTTCTACCCGGCTCTGTATCCCGGACGATTCGAACAACCTACTTCTTGTCCATACCCTTCTGCATGCCCTTCAAAAATTCGCCAACCGCCTGGCCGGCTTCCTCGGGCTTCATCTTCTCGATCTCGCCAAGCCGCTTTCCCAATTCTCTCCATTCTATGCTGAAAGCTTCTCGCGGAGTGCTGCACCGAAACAGAGCCGAGCGCAAGAATGGCACAGATAGACGCCAAAGACGATCCAGGCAGATCTTTGGCTCTGTCCCGTGCACTTCAACGGAAGCGCAGACGAGAATGTAAGCCATCCAGGCCAGGCCGACTACAACCCCCAGATATGGAATGAAATCGAGCGCGGCGGTAATCGGGGAGATCGCCAGCGCATAGGCCGCGCACCTGAAGGAGACCTCATAGGATTGCTGCGACCCCAAAAGCTGCCAGATTACAAAGAGAATAGCCGCGCCCACAAAGGTGAAAAGCCCTGTCAATATCGGTGATTATTATCAACTGCGGTCAAAACCAGCGTGAAGAATTTGGCAGAACGCAAAGCCCCAGCAAGCTCAGGACGAACCTGACGATGCCTGCGGCCAAACCCATGACAACCGCGAAAATAAAGGGATCGGCATAGCCCCCCGAGCTTGGCATTTGCCGGTAAAACGACGTCGGGTCAACGATAACTGCCTGAACGATTTCAATGATAGAGCCAAGCATCGCTTTCGGATCAATTGCAGGGTTTATTCTCTTCCATTTGCATTACCTCCCGTTATGCTCTGAAATCTGATAACATAGAGAAGAACACTTCAAAAGCAAAATCTTACCAGTTTCTCGGGAGATTTGAAATAATCACGATTGTCCGATCATCCCTCCTATGTATCGCACATTCTGACATGAAGCTCTCCGGGCATACGGCATGCAGGCGTTTGACTACACATGATAGGCCAATGCCTACAGTGTTCCTGCGAGGTCCCGAGGCGCACCTGCGGGCTATCGGCCCTGATTCGTAGCTATGGCATGGTTTTTGGTAGAAGAGGGATTTTCCAGTAAACTCCGTGCTGGCAAAAGGATCCTTTGCGCGACTGAGAAGAAGCCGGCATTGCGTTTCCGGCTGGAGACCAACGGCCGCCGCTATTGACTTAATTGGGAGACTCAATTATGGTTGGAGAACAATTCCTATTTGTGAGTCAACCAGAAGAGCTGACGGCGGATTCCATGGTGACTCACAGAGGAAAGAGAATGAGGCTGACAATCTTTTCCCGGGTGATGATCGCCCAGAGCACCCTTATTCTGCTCATCCTGGTTGTAAGCCTTTTTGCCGTTGGTAAGCTCCGCCTTGTTTCGCAACTCAATACGGAAGCCCTCACGGTTGACGCCGCCTGCATCAACGAGGAGAAAAGGCTTCTGAAGTCTTTTCTGGCCGAGATGCGCAATGCTGAAAAATATCTGCTGATGCGGGACCTGTCGTTTCGGGATGAATACGAACACAATAAGAATGATTTTTACGACGCCATTACCAAGATCGGTTACACTGTCGACTCCGAACGCGAAAAAGGACTCATGGGCGAGATCGAATCTCTCCATGACAAGTTATGAGCAGGAGACCGATCTGAGCAATTTTGGCGCAAAGGGATCTGAAACAGCGAGGGCCAGTCTGAGCGAGGGTATAATAGAGAGAGTCAATGAGCTGATTCGACTGCGGGACCAGGCAGCCTCTCATAAAACGGCTCTGGCCAGAGACCATGCGGCGTCAGCGGCCGAGGTGATGTTCTGGCTGACGGTATTCGGAATCGCAGGCGCCCTTGTAATGGCTTACATGCACGCGCGCGGAATCAGCCGCCCGCTTAGAGGGCTGGCGCGGGAGATGCGCCGCATAGGGCAGGGGCGAATTCTTACCGCACGGCCCAGGTCAACGGCCCCACAGAGGTCGTCGAACTGGCCAGGTCCTTCAATCTGATGGCCGAAGAACTTGAGCATCTGGACCGTCTGAAAGCAGATTTTACGGCACATGTTTCCCACGAATTGCGCACCCCTCTCACGGCCATCCGGGAAGGCACGGCGCTATTGCTCGAAGGAATATCCGGACCACTCACCAAGAGCCAGCGTGAAATACTGGAGGTAGTCCGAAATCACAGCCAGCGCCTGTTCCAGAGTATTTCATCCATCCTCGATCTGTCCAAAATGGAGGCGGAGATGATGGATTACGAGTTCACCATGTGCGACTTGAGAGCACTTATTGAAAAATCCGTGGAGTCCGTGGATTTGATTGCACGCAAACGGGACATTAAGTTGCGGAGCGAGATAGTCGGGCTCGATTCCGATGTTTCTGGCAGATGAGCGCAGGATTCAACAGGTCCTGGACAATCTTTTGAGCAATGCTTTGAGGTTTTCTCCGGCCGGGGGCGAGGTTCGGGTGGAGGCCTTTCCTGTGGGAGGCGATCACCGGCAGTGCCGCATGCGGTCGAAATCAGGGTCTCGGATGATGGCCCCGGTATTCCGGCGGAGGAGGTCCGGAATATTTTCAAACACTTCTATCAGAGCAGCAATCAAAAGGTTAGAGGACAGCAGGGAACCGGTCTGGGCCTGGCGATCGCCCGGCATATCGTTGAAGCGCATAAAGGCAGGATCTGGGCCGAAAGCGAAATCGGGTGCGGATCGACCTTCCATGTCGTTTTACCGATCCGGACAGATATGGATTCCAATGAGCAGTATTCGACATTATCAAAGCGAGCCGGTCAATGGGTAGCAAATCAGAAGTTTTTCGCAGTGCGGCCTTCTTTTGTCATCTTCGTTCTAATCGCCGGGTGCGCGACCTCGCATATTCAGCCCGTTCAGAACAGTGATCCGCCGCCGCCGCCCTTATTCGCTCCCCAGACGCGTGATGCAAACCGGCGACTACGCAGGCTTTTTCGCAGAAAACTCCGAAGCGCTCAAATCCTGCCAGGACCCCGATAAATGCGCCGATGGCGCTTTTCAACCTCAGCTTTCTTTACTGTTATTCGAAAAGCCCTTATTATGACCCTCGAAAGGGCCTGAAGTACATCGAAGATCTGATCGCAGGCTGCGCCGGAAAGCCCGTGGACCTACCAGGCCATGGTCTGGAAAGACTCTGATTGAAAAGGATATGAAGAAAAAGATCAGGAAGCGTCCGGGGACGCGGGAGGAACTCAAAGGCAAAGAATCGCCAGAACCCCGGAAGAGGATTCGGGCAAACTCGGCCGGCCGAACCCTCCCAGGAAACGGAAGCAGATTGGGAAGTGGACCGGCAGCGCCTCGAAGACGAGATCAGTTCCAAAGAAGAGATCATTAAAGAACTTAACAGACAAATCGAACGCTCACGGCAAATTGACATCGAAATGGAAAAAAAGGAGCGTGGGCTTTTGAAATGATACCGACTGATTTACAGTCGAGCTGCTTCAGGGTCATGTGTGTAGGGGCTAATGGCTAAAGAAAAAATCCTTGCGGTTGATGACGACCCGGGGTTGCTCACCCTGATGAAGGCGCGTTTGGAGGCGGCCCAATACCAGGTCACCGTTGCCGCCGGAGGCGAGGAAGCGCTTGCCAGCGCCAGTGAGAATATATTCAGCGCGGCTGTCCTCGACTTCAAAATGGAGGATATGGACGGCATCGTCCTGATGGAACAACTGTTGAAAATCCAGCCTTATCTTCCGGTAATCATCCTCACGGCTTATGGCACCATCGAGCGCGCGGTGGAAGCCACCAAGAAGGGGGCCTACGACTTTCTGACAAAACCTTTCGAGGCCAAGGACCTTTTGTATCGCCTCGAAAAAGCCCTCGAAGTCGGCCGGTTGAAGGTGGAGGTGGACAGGCTCCGGCACATGGTCAAACAGAGGTATCGCTTCGATAACATCATAGCCTCGAGCGCAAAGATGCAGCACATCCTGAACCAGGTTGCCCAGATCGCCTCGACGGATTCCACCGTCTGCCTCTATGGAGAGAGCGGCACCGGCAAGGAGTTGATGGCAAAGGCCATTCACCTGAGCAGCCCCCGTTCGAAAGGCCCCTTTGTAGCCATAAATTGCGGAGCTATTCCTGAAGGCCTCCTGGAAAGCGAGCTCTTCGGACACGTTAAAGGCGCATTCACCAGCGCTGACGGGCCAAAGAAGGGCCTGCTCCAAATGGCCGACGGCGGCACCCTTTTCATGGATGAGATCGCCGAACTCTCCCCGGCGCTTCAGGTCAAGCTGCTGCGGGTCTTCCAGGACCGCGAGTTCTATGCGGTCGGCGGGGTCAAGCCGCGTAAAGATTGACATCCGCCTGGTCGCTGCAACCAATCGCGATCTCTGGAAAGCCATCCAGGAAGGCAAGTTCCGGGAGGATTTATATTATCGCATTCATGTAATACCGATTTTTCTGCCCCCGCTGCGCGACAGGATAGAGGATGTGCCGCTGCTGGCCAATCATTTCCTCCAGCATTTCAACCGCGAGATGAACAAGAGCGTTCAGGGATTTTCGCCCGAGGTCATGCAGCGGCTGATGCTCCACAGTTGGCCCGGAAACGTGCGCGAACTGGCCAATGTGGTCGAAAGGGCCGTGGCCCTTTCGGCCCATACCGTGATAACGCCCGACTCCCTGTTCCTGGGAGGAGGTGAAACGCCTCGGCAAAGAAAGCTCATGCCGCTCGATGAAGCAAGAGAAGAACACGACAGGGCTTACCTGACCCAGGTGCTCACGGAAACCGGCGGAAACGTCTCCCGGGCCGCCGCCCTGGCGGGCAGGTATCGAGCCGAGTTCTATAAACTGATGCGAAAATACGGGATCAACCCTGCGGATTTTAAAGGCAACGCCGCCTCCTGACCTCCCTCGGGACACCCGTCCTTGATTCCATTCGCCCTTGGAGTTAAAACCCTACAAAAATTCCCGGTCAAAGTCAGCAAAATCGGCCACCCGTGCTGATTCGCTGGTTGGCACGCCAGTTGCATCTAAGCTGCTTCGAGCTCAACGAATTGCCGGCAGTAATGGTTGAATAAGGCTTGTAAGCCCGATCGTGCACACCGGCCGGAAATTGGTTCGATCCAGCGGAAAGGATAGTCGATGAAGGAGCAAATAATGCCGGCGGCCATTTTTTATCGCTTAACTTGTGTCTCTGTGGTGGTTTACCTTGGATACATTCTTTTTGAAGGCTGGAACAGACTGACCCTTGTTTATTAAGACGAACAGGGAGATTCGGTTAAAGGAACTGATATGTATAGAATATTGGTGGTGGATGACGATGAGGACCTCCTTTTTATTATCGGAGAATACCTCGGTTCCCATGGAATGGAATGCCATTTGGCTCACAGCGCTGCTCAGGCGCGCAAACGCCTGAGTCGTTGCGAATATGACCTGGTCCTCTCGGACCTCCAAATGCCGGGCGAATCCGGCCTTGACCTCTATCGTTCGGTGTCGTTCAGGCATCCGGGACTGGCCTTCATACTTATGAGCGGAAACCAGGACCCCCGCGTGAGGCGGGAAGCCATGAGCATGGGGATCTGCAACTTCGTGGAAAAACCGTTCGAACTGAGCTATTTGAAGCGCCTTATAAAAGATCCGGACCGATGCGCAATTCGAGCGAGAATCGGCGCGCCGGCCGCATAAGGTCCAGAAAAGCCGCCGCCGGGGCGGGATGGGAAACAGTATTTGCATTCGAGGGGGCTTTAAAGGAGGGGAAACATATGCGGATACTTAAATTGTTAACGATTGGGGTTTTGATTTGCGGCGTCTGCGGCTGCGCGGGCTTGGACACGACGGAGCAGCGGGCGTTGAGCGGTGGAGCTATCGGCTCTGCCGCGGGTATCGGCGCGGCCGCAATCATAGGCGCGCCCGCTTCTGGTCGGTGTGGCTGCAGGAGCGGCCGCAGGAGCAGTCGGGGGCATTGTGGTCGACGAGATGGAAAAGCGGTAGGCCGGAAAAGGCCCTGCCAACGGTTCTCAGTTTCATTTCCGCCTCGCTCCGCCTCACCACTGGCCCTGGCATCTCTACGGAGCAAGGCGGCGTCAAAAGGGGCCGGCTCAAAATCGAGCCGGCCCCTTGAATTTTCCTTTTTTCCTACCTTTTTGGCGCTCCTGAATTTACACAAAAAATTTTGCACCCTCTAAGCAAGCACTTTACGAAAGTGGTTGAAACCTATAGTTCATAGGATTATAGTTTATAGTGTATGAGGGGGGAAGGGTGCGGGTTTTCAAAACAAAGTGGTTTACCCGCTATGCGCGGCGGGAGCGGATCGGGGATCACGGCCTCTGTGAAGCTATCGAACGCGCGCAACGCGGGATTGTGGATGCCGATCTAGGCGGCGGCGTCATCAAGCAAAGGGTCGCGCGAACGGGGCAAGGCCGGTCAAGTGGGTATCGGCTTTTGGTCGCTTACCGCTCCGGAGATCGAGCGGTGTTTTTGTACGGCTTTACAAAAAGCGAACGCGACAACATCGAGGATGATGAACTCGCAACGCTACGAGAAATCGCGGCAAGTTGGCTTGAGGCAGACGACGAGCGCCTTGAACGCGCAATTGAGGAGGGATTTTTACAGGAGGTAAGCTATGACTAAAGAAATCAAAAAGCCTGGTCGTTTGGCGCAAGCGATGCTTGAAACGGCCAAGGACATGCGGCAAGCGGGGCTTTTAGATAAGGCCGCTTACGACAAAATCACCATGCGACACCTTGGAGTGAAGGAAAGAACCAAGGTTGAACCGCTGAGGGGCGAAGACATTCGCACTATGCGCGAACAAGCGCACATGAGCCAAGCCGTCTTTGCTCATTGCCTGAACCTGACAGTCGGCTATGTGTCGCAACTGGAGCGTGGCGTAAAGCATCCGACGGGCGCAACGCTCGCGTTGCTGAATGTGATCCGTCACAAGGGAATCGAGGCGGTTCTCTAAAACGTGTATCCGCGTTTTGTCCCCTAACGCCAAAGCCTCAAACCTAGCCGAATTCGCTCCCCATAAATCACGGCGGGCTACAGTTTCCGTTGCCCTGGCTCGCGTGCCCCGTGCGCCGGAAATCAAAATTTTTGGCGCAAAGCCCGTCTCTGTGATATCAACGGCTTACCAATGCCATAGGGAAAACATCAGAAGGAATTTGAGGAAGCCGGAAAAAAGGCTGCAATTGAAGACTTCACCTTCCACGACCTGAGGCATACGGCCATCAACAATTGGAGGCTCCAGGGGCATGACTTCTTTCGGATCATGGCGGCAAGCGGCCATAAAACCATGAATGTGTTCAAGCGATACAACACCGCCAGCAAGGGCTGAAGGCTTTGGTGGGGGAAAATCCCGCTCGATAGACAACTATATGGACAGCTGAAGAAAAAAGGGGTTGGCTCTAAATGCGCTAACCCCTTGAATTTTCTGGAGGCGGCAAGCAGATTTGAACTGCTGTATAACGGTTTTGCAGACCGCTCCCTTACCACTTGGGTATGCCGCCTTCGGTAGCCTGTAAAAGCTACCTGAAAGGGAGATGCAAGTCAAGCCGCAATGTCTAGGGCCGCCGGCGTCTCAAACGAGCCGAAAACCCGAAAGGCCTGCGTAGCAGCCGGAGCTGTCGAGTTCCTCCTCGATTCGAAGCAGTTGATTGTACTTTGCAGAGCCGGTCGGACCTGGAGAGCGATCCTGTCTTTATCTGACCGCTTCCAACGGCTACGGCCAGATCGGCGATCGTCGTATCTTCGGTCTCGCCGGACCGGTGCGAGATTACCGTCGTGTAACCCGCCCGGTGGGCCATGTTTATCGCCTGCATGGTCTCGGTAATGGTGCCGATCTGGTTGAGCTTTATCAGGACCGAATTGGCGATTCCTTCAGTTATGCCTCTTGAGAGTATTTTCGTATTGGTGACGAAAATATCGTCTCCGACCAGTTGAAGATTAGCTCCGAGCTTTGTCGGTGAGCGCTTTCCATCCTTCCCAGTCGCTTTCGGCCATTCCGTCCTCGATGGAAATTAGCGGGTAGCGGTCGGCCCATGCGCTGTAGAATTCGACCATCTCCTGCGCGCTTTTCCTCGGCTTTGCCTCGGCCTTGAGCTCATAGACGCCGTTTTCGTAAAACTCGCTCGCCGCAGGGTCCAGGGCTATGAAAATATCTTCGCCCGGCCTGTATCCTGCGGCCTCGATCGCCTGCATGATGACTTCCATCGCCTCTTCGTTCGAGCGCAGGTTGGGGGCAAACCCGCCTTCGTCCCCCACCGACGTGCTCAGACCTTTGGACTTGAGCACCTTCTTGAGGTTGTGGAAAGTCTCCGCCCCCATCCGCAACGCTTCGCGAAAGCTAGGCGCGCCCGACAGGGACGATCATGAACTCCTGGATATCGAGGTTGTTGTCCGCATGAGCGCCCCCGTTTAGAACGTTCATCATGGGCACGGGCAAAAGAAAAGCGGATACGCCGCCCAGGTACCGGTAGAGCGGCAGTTCGGATTCGGCGGCCGCGGCCTTGGCGACCGCCATGCTGACCGAGAGGATGGCGTTTGCCCCCAGGCGGCTTTTGTTTTCGGTCCCGTCCAGTTCGATCATGAACTGGTCTATCCCGGTCTGATCGATCGCCTCAAAGCCGATGAGCTTTGGTCCGATCTCCTCGTTCACGTTCTGCACGGCTGTAAGGACGCCCTTGCCCAGGTAGCGGTCCGGATCGCCGTCCCGAAGCTCGAGGGCCTCCCTGGAGCCGGTTGAAGCGCCCGAAGGGACGGCGGCCGATCCCAGATAGCCGCTGTCCAGAAGCACTTCGGCCTCGACGGTGGGATTTCCGCGTGAGTCCAGTATTTCTCTTGCCTTGACGGAAAGAATCTCGCTCATATTTTTCCTCCTTTTTTCGGGGCAGGCGCGACCGGGTACAGAAGCGCCGGAGGCGCGAAGCCGTTGAACTCGGTGACAAGTCCAAAACTATATTGACCATGTTGAGCAAAATGCTATTAAAATATTAAATTTAAATACAAATAATGCGACGAAAGGATCAGCAAATGGGAGCCGTTCTTACCGCAGGTGAATTGCGAAAGGGCATCAAAGCTCGAAATAGATGGGGAACCTTACCTCATCGTGGACTTTGAATTTTCCAAGCCCGGAAAGGGCCAGGCCCTCTACCGCTGCCGGCTCAAAAACATGATTACCGGCACCCAGTTCGACCGCACCTACCGCTCCGGCGACAAATTCAACGCCGCCGACCTCGAAGAACAGGAAATGCAGTATCTTTACAACGACGGCGAAAGCTACCATTTCATGAACACGTCGAGCTACGAGCAGATCGAGATGTCGGCCGAGGCCGTCGGGGACGCCTCGAGCTTTCTGATCGAAAACCTGGTCGTAAACGTGCTCCTGTTCCAGGGCAGGCCGATCGGGCTGACACTTCCCAATTTCGTCGATCTCAAAATCGTGGCATCCGACCCCGGAATCAAGGGCGACACGGCATCCGGGGCAACCAAACCGGCCACACTCGAAACCGGCCATGTCATCCAGGTCCCTCTTTTCGTCGAAGAAGGCGAAACCGTCCGGATCGATACGAGGACCGGCCAGTACGTGGAGCGCGTCAAGGTCTGATGGAAAGCGATGAAAGAGAGGTCCTTCGCGGCAAGAGGCGCTTTCTCGAAACTCCGCTGCCGGGTGCTGCGGCTGATTCGCGCCTTCTTCGAAAGCGAAGGGTTCCTCGAAGTCCAGACACCCTTGCTCACCGCCGCTCCGGCCCCCGAGGTCCACATCAGGCCGATCCCGGCCGACTCCGGCCGCTTTCTGTCCACCAGCCCCGAACTTCACATGAAACGGCTGCTTGCCGCCGGGTTCGAAAAAATCTTCCAGATAACCCGCGCATTCCGGGCAGGCGAGCGCGGCAGGCTCCATCACCCCGAGTTCACCATCCTGGAGTGGTACCGCTCAGGCGCAAATTATAAGGACTTGCAGCAAGACTGTCAAAAGCTGGTGCGATTCGCATGCAGGGCGATTGCGCCGGAGTCCGGCCTTCATTTCCGGGGCGCCCGCCTCGATTTCGAGGGCCGGTGGGAGCGCTACTCGGTCCGGGAGGCGTTCAGAAAGTTTGCCGGATGGGACCCCGGCCCCAACCCGGACCAGGACCGCTTCGACCTGGACATGGTGCAAAAAGTCGAGCCGAACCTGGGTTTTCCCGTCCCCTGCATACTGGAGGATTACCCGAGAAGCCAGGCCGCCCTTGCCCGAATAAAACCGGGAGACCCTGAAGTCGCGGAAAGATTCGAGCTGTTCTGGGCAGGAATCGAACTCGCCAACGGATTCAGCGAACTGACGGACCCCGAGGAACAAAGGACCCGCTTCCAATCTGCAATCGCAAAGAAAAAACAAATGGAGGGAATCAGCTATCCCCTGCCCGGCGCCTTCCTGGAAAGCCTTCGAGCATCTTGGCCCCTGCGCCGGGATCGCCTTCGGAGTGGACCGGTTCGTAATGCTTCTCTCAGACGCCGAAAGCATCGACGATGTTGTGGCCTTTGCGCCGGAAATGGCGTGAGGCCGCCCAGGGAACCTGGCGCGCGCGAAGACGCCCTCCGGGGTCGGGGTAAACTCAGACGCGAAGACAGCATTGAAGAATTTGATTCATCCCTGAACTCCCAAGTTCCCAAATTCGCAATCCTGCACCTTGTGTGTAGAGTCTACGCCCCCTGATCGAGCCCCCGGCAGGCTCCGCAGCCGATTTTCTTAATCCCCGCCGTTCTTCTTCTTTCGCGTCTTCGCGTCTTTGCGTGAAAAATTTTTTCTCCATAGAGATATGGAGAATTACTGCGCTACGCAAGCGGTGTGCGCTTATATCCGCCACGGTTATTCCCGCCTTGCCGCCCTTTTTAGAGTAACCATGTCCTCATAGGTAAAATCGGGACGGCGGCAGGCGAAAAAGGTGTTGTTGTGGTAGAGCGGCTCCGTCCCGATATCGAATGGGGAAATGGCGGCGGCTTCGTCCCACATGGGGGTGCCGGGGATGGGAGAGTATTCGGCTATGTGCGGCCGAACGCCGCTTTGCCGGACAATCTCGATGGACTCGGCGACTTCTTCCGGGGTCTGGCCGGGCAGCCCGCAAAGCAGGTAGACCCCGATGTCATCTCTCGAAAAGCCGGCCTCAAAGAGGTTCTCCACAGCCTCCAGGTACATCTCGCGTATTGACCTTGCCGCCCCATTGCCTGCTCTTGCCGTCCACCGTGGTCTCCAGCCCGAGCCGAATCGTTTTGAACCCCGCCGCATGCAGCAAGTCGCACCAGTCCCTGGAAAGCGCCCGGACATGAAGGGCGTTCGGGGCGTGGAACCGGATCGCGGGGCCCTCCTTGGCGATTTTTTCCAGCACAGGCCTGAGCGTATATTCGGCATCGAGCAGCAGCGCGTCGTCGTAGAACGCAAAATCGATTATCCCGAAATCATAATGGTCCCTTGCTATTTCGTTGAATATCCGTTCGGCCCCGAATCGTGCGCGCTCCGGCTGAAGCCTTGCCGAAGCACAAAAAGGACACCTGTAGGGACAGCCGATTCCGGTGAGAATCGGTGCGTAATCGAGTCCCGGTTTCAGCAGGTCGAGGGCCGGAAACGGCCATGCCTTGAAATCGCCCCATGCGCTTGCGTTTCGCACCTGGAAACCCGTCGTCTCGCAGATCATTTTCGGCAGACTCGATACTTCCTCCGTAATGACGCGGTCGGCCCCGCTGTGCCGTTCAGCATGGCCGGGACAAAGCCTTGCGTATATGCCGCCGAGCCACACCGGCGACTCCGGGAAAAATTTCGCGCGCGATTCGGGCCGCTTCCGAAACTCCGGGATACCAGTAGGTCATGATGGATGTAATCCAGATCAGGTCCGGTTTTTCGATTTCAAGAAGCTTGCGGCGAAAGCTCTCCGGGTGAATTCCGTGCCGGTAGAAATATCTCGGAAAATCAGAGTAAGGGTCCGGTTTTGGGAGGCGCATCCTGGGGTACTTGCCGGTCCCGAATTCTTTGTCCCTGCCGGGCAGGATTTCCGGATGAGAGTTCGTGAAAGGGTCCCGCCGGTCCAGGCAGTCGATCAGCGCTCACTCCGCAGCCCCCGTCTCTGAGCAAAGACGCGAGCACAAGCAGGCCCATCGGCTTTGCCCACAGATCATAGGCCGCAAAATCGGTGATCCAGGGATTGATCAGCAAAAAAAGAGGGGGGCTTGACATTCTTTGCTACATACCAAACCGGACTGCTGAGCGCCAGTTCGAAATGATTTGGAAGAAATCGCCGCAATGGAATACAATATCGGAACGGATGACCCCATTTTCCCCTTTCCAGTCTACCGTCCGAATTACTGCAGGAGCTGAAAACGGCATGCAGATTATCGATTCCGTTCACGTTAAAGGAAGCCATACTTAAAGGAGGAGTTAAAGATGAAGATTTTTGTCATGCTCACCCGTCTTTCGCCTGACGCTGTTAAATCACCGAAATCACTTGAAGAACTCGAGCGTCGGGTAATGGACAGAATACGGTGGGAGTGTCCACAGGTGGAATGGGTCCTCAACCTTGCCACACTCGGGCCCTACGATTACCTCGATGTTTTCCGGGCGCCCGACGAGATGTCGGCTTTCAAGGTGGCGACGATAACCCGCACTTTCGGCCACTGCACGACCGAGGTCTGGGCCGCTGCTGAATGGTCGAGGTTCAAGTCCCTTATCCAGGGTCTTTCTGAAGCTGCATAGGCCATTGTCTAAGCGTTTAACAGGAGAAATCCTAGTTTTTTGACTTGGCGAGCATAGGCGAAAACAGTTATAGGGCTTTGGAGCGCTGTCGATTTGTAGGCTTCGAGCGTACATGATGGCAGGTGTTATGGTGCGAAAAGACGCCAGTGAACCAAAGAAGGCTGAAGAACCATTGCGGCGCAGCGAGTTGAGTTATCGTTCCCTTTTCGAGAATATGCTCGAAGGATATGCGTATTGCAGGGTGCTCTTAGGAGACGGCGATCGGCCGCAGGATTTCGAATGTATCTCTGTCAACCGGGTATTCGAAGAGTTGACGGGACTAAAGGAGGTCATTGGCAGGAAAGTCAGCGAAGTAATCCCCGGCGTAAGAGAGTCGAATCCCGAATTGTTTGAGATTTGCGCCAGGGTCGCTTTGTCAGGCAAGCCGGAGAGGTTCGAGATTTATCTCCCGCTGCTCGAAAAGTGGTTTTTTGTCTCTGTCTACAGCACGGAAAAAGGATACTTTGTCGCCCTGTTTGACAATATCACCGAACGCAAGCTGGCAGAGGCGGAGAAGTCCAGGCTGGCGGCGATTGTTGAATCGTCTGATGACGCCGTTATCGGCAAGACGCTGGATGGAGAGATAACCACGTGGAATCGGGGGGCGGAAAATATCTACGGGTATGCCGCCGAAGAGGTTGTCGGCCGGAAGATATCCGTTTTGGCCCCGAACGATCTTTCCGATGAAGCGCCTGCGATTCTTAAGAGAATTAGCTGCGGGGAATATGTCGAGCACTATGATACCCTGCGTCGAAGAAAAGACGGCCGGATTATCCAGGTTTCCCTTACTGTCTCTGCGATAAGGGATGCATCGGGAAAGATCATCGGGGCCTCAACCATCGCCCGTGATATCACGGAGCGCAAGCAGATGGAGGAGGAGCTTCGCAATTCAAGAGATGAGTTGGAACTGCGGGTCAACGAAAGAACGGCCGAGTTGGAGCGCAGCAATCAGGCCCTCCAGGAATTTGCTTCTATTGCCTCCCACGACATGAAGGAACCTCTTCGCAAAGTGATCTCTTTTGGTTGCCTGCTAAGAGAAAAGCATAAAGATTCGCTCGGGGATAGCGGCTATGACTATTTGAACCGCATGATCGACGCTGCTCAGCGCATGCAGTCACTGCTCACATCTCTTCTGGAGTACGCGAGGGTGACAATGAACCCCGATCCCTTCAAAGAGGTCGATCTCTGTGACATTATTCATGAGGTCCTCTCGGACCTGGAAATAAGAATCAAGATGTGCGGCGGACAGGTGCAGATCGGTGAACTCGCAGCTATTCAAGCCGATCCTACTCAAATGCACCAGCTATTTCAAAACCTTATCGCTAATTCTCTCAAATTCCACAAGGAATCTGAGAAGCCCTTCGTCAGCGTAAAGAGCGCTGTAATGAATGACGGAATCGTTGAGATCTCCGTCGAGGACAATGGCATAGGTTTCGATGAAACATTCGCCGACAGGATTTTTGCTCCATTCCACAGACTTTGCGGGAGAAGCGAGTTTGAAGGAACAGGCATGGGCCTTGCCATATGCAAGAAGATCGTAGAGCGGCACAAGGGCAGCATCACAGCCAAAAGCGCTCCGGGCGCCGGCGCCACATTCATCATCAGGTTGCCTGCAACTCTCCGGGGGGGTCGCTTAATTTTATAGATACAACGCATGAAGGCGCTCGGGCAATGAGCGGGAATGCGGGGCCGAGTGGAACATTCGAGTGAAAGGGAGGTTCTATGGACGTTTCACGAAGAGGGTTCATCAAGCTGACGGGCGCGGGCGTAGCCTGCCTGGGCCTGTCGCGAGCTGGGGTTCGACCTCGAGCCCGTCAAGGCGCACGCGGCGGCCATAAAGATCGAGGGGGCCAAAGAGGTCGTCTCCATCTGCCGCTTTTGCTCCTGCGGCTGCAACATCATCATGTCCGTCAAGGACGGCCGGATGGTCAGCTCCGAGGGCGACCCGGACTATCCCGGTGAGCGAGGGAGCGCTTTGCGCCAAGGGCGCGGCCTTCCAGTCCATGCACTACAACGAGCACCGATTGCAGAAGCCCCTCTACCGCGCCCCGGGAAGCGACCGTTGGGAGGAAAAGGACTGGGATTTCGTCCTTGGACCGGATCGCCAGGCGCGTCAAGGACACCCGCGACAAGGATTTCATCGCCGCAAACGACAAGGGCCAGCCGGTCAACCGGGTGGAAAGCATCTTCCAGCTCGGCGCCTCCCAGATGGACAACGAGGAGTGCGCCGTCTCGCACCAAATGCTCCGGGGACTCGGGGTGGTCTACATGGACCACCAGGCCCGGGTCTGACACAGCGCCACGGTAGCGGCTCTGGCAGAGTCGTTCGGACGCGGCGCAATGACCAACCATTGGATTGACATCAAAAATGCAGACGCAGTCCTCATCATGGGGAGCAACGCCGCCGAGCACCATCCGATCTCCTTTAAGTGGGTGCTGAAGGCCAAGGACGCCGGCGCTACGGTCATCCACGTCGATCCCAAGTTTTCCCGCACCTCGGCCAGGAGCGATATGCACGTCCCGCTGCGTAGCGGTACGGACATCCCATTTCTGGGCGGCATGGTCCGCTACATCCTTGAAAAGGACAAGTTCAACAAGGAATACGTCACGGAGTACACCAACGCCGCCTTTATCGTGGGCGAGGGATACGACTTCAAAGACGGTCTGTTCTCCGGCTACGACCCGGCCAACAGAAAATACGACCAGAAGAAATGGGCCTTTGAGTTGGATGAAAACTCGATCCCCAAGCGCGACAGGACCCTTAAGCACCCCCGCTCGCGTCTTCCAACTCATGAAGAAGCACTACAGCCGCTACACCGTCGAAAAGGTCTCCGCCATCACCGGCGTTTCCAAAGAGAACCTGCTCAAGGTCTACGAAATCTATGCCGCCACGGGCGCAAGCCGGACAAGGCCGGCACCATGATGTACGCCCTGGGCTGGACGCAGCACACCGTGGGCGTGCAGAACATCCGCCTTTCGGCCATCGTCCAACTGCTTTTGGGAAATATCGGCGTGGCGGGCGGCGGCATCAACGCCCTGCGCGGCGAGCCCAACGTCCAGGGGTCCACGGACCACTGCATCCTCTGGCACGTCCTGCCGGGCTACCTGCCCGTGCCCAACGGCCGACTGGCCGACGCTGCGAGGACTACCAGAAGGCCAACACGCCCAAGACCGACGACCCCAAGAGCGTCAACTGGTGGGGCAACCGGCCCAAGTACGTGGTCAGCCTGCTCAAGGGCTGGATGGGCGAGGCGGCAACCGAGCGAGAACGGCTTCGGCTACGGCTGGCTGCCCAAGGTCGAGCCGGGCGTTGACTACTCGAGCCTCTTTCTCGTCGACCGGATGTACAAGGGGCAAATCAAGGGCGGATTCGTCTTCGGCCACAACCCGGCCCAGAGCATGCCTAACAGCAACAAGGTGCGCAAGGGCCTGGACAAGCTCGATTGGCTGGTCGTGGGCGAGATTCACCACACCGAGACGAGCGACTTCTGGCGCCGCCCCGGGACCGATCCCAAAAAGATCAAGACCGAAGTGTTTCTGCTGCCCTCGTGTCAGCGCGGCGAAAAGGACGGCACCATCTCCAACAGCGGCCGCTGGCACATGTGGCACTACAAGGGCATCGAGCCCATGGGCGAGAGCAAATCGATGGGCTGGATGGTCGTGGAGATCTTCAAGCGCGTGCGCGACCTTTACGCAAAGGAAGGCGGGGCGCTTGCCCGACCCCATCCTGAAGATGGACTGGCCGGAGACCTACGATCGCCGAGACGATGGCCAAGAAGATCAACGGCTCGTACACCCGCGACGTCACGGTCAAGGACAAACAGTACAAGAAGGGCGACCAGGTGGCGAGCTTCGCCTTCCTCCGGGACGACGGCTCCACTGCCAGCCTCAACTGGCTCTATTGCGGCTGCTACGGCCCGACAGGCAACCTGTCCAAGCGCCGGGACCTCGCCCAGACTCCCATGCAGGCCAAGATAGGGCTTTTCCCGAATTTCTCGTGGGCCTGGCCGGTAAACCGCCGCATCCTCTATAACCGGGCGTCGGTGGACCCCAACGGCAAGCCCTACAATCCGGATAAAGCGGTCATCGCCTGGGAGGACGGCAAGTGGGTCGGCGACGTCCCCGACGGACCCTGCGCCCCCCATGGCCATGCCGGGAGGGGAAGTATCCTTTCATCATGCAGGCCGAGGGCCACGGAGCAGCTCTACGGCCCGGCCGCGTGGACGGGCCTTTCCCGGAGCACTACGAGCCGGCCGAAACCCCGGTCGATGTCGCATCCCTTCTCGAAGCAGCTTCACAACCCGTGCATGAAGATGGTCCAGAGCGACATGGATGTTCTGGCCAAGCCGGCCGACCCGCGCTTCCCCATCGTTCTCACGACCTACGGGGTCACCGAGCAGTGGTGCGGCGGCGGCGATACGCGCAACACGCCGGCCCTGCTCGAAGCCGAACCGCAGCTCTATGTGGAGATGAGCCACGAACTGGCCAGCGGAGAAGGGCATCAAGAACGGCGACCCGGTGGTGGTGGAGAGCGCGCGGGGCAAAGTGGAGGCCGTCGCAATGGTTACGGTCCGCATGACGCCCTTCAAGGTGCAGGGAAAGACGGTGCACCTGGTGGGCATGCCGTTCTGCTTCGGCTGGACGACGCCCGGCGCGGGCGACGCCACCAACCGGCTGCTGTCGTCGGTGGGCGACCCCAACGTCACGATCCCGGAGTACAAGGCCTGCCTGGTGAACATCCGCAAGGCCGGCAAGGTCACGGAACTCTTTGTTTAAACCCGGTCCCGGCACGGGGCGGCCGTTGCGCCCCGGCCGGCCATCGAACAGGGAGAAGATCATATGCCCAAGGCATTTTTTATCGACACCTCGCGCTGCACAGCCTGCCGCGGCTGCCAGGTGGCCTGCAAGGAGTGGCACGGCCTGCCCGCCGTGCCCACCAAGCAGCGGGGCACCCATCAGAACCCGCCGGACCTCAATCCCTTCAACTACAAGCTCGTGCGGTTCACAGAGGAAAAGATCGACGGCAAGGTGCACTGGCTTTTTTTCCCGGACCAGTGCCGCCATTGCCTGGACCCGTCCTGCAAGGGCACGGCCGATTCCTACGTTGCCCCGGGGCCATCGTCGTGGACGAAAAGACAGGGGCGGTCATTTGCACGGAGGAAACCGCGAAGTCTGACCGCCGAGCAGTGCAAGGAAATCCAGGAGTCCTGCCCGTACAACATCCCGCGGCGCAACGAGCAAGACCGGTCTTCTGACCAAGTGCGATATGTGCATCGACCGGCTCCAGGCGAATCTGTCGCCGGTCTGCGTCAAGACCTGCTGCACCGGCGACCATGAACTTCGGCGAACGGGCAGAGATGCTCGCTCTTGCGCACGAGCGGCTCGAGAGCGTGAAAAAATCCCATCCCCAGGCCCGGCTTGTGGACCCCGAAGACGTTGGGCGTGATCTACCTTATCACCCACCCGGGCAAGACGCTCGTCCAAAGATGCGAAGCGGCCATCGGAGCGCCTTGAGCCGCAGGGACCTTCTGGCCAATCTGGTCTCGCCGCTCCGGCGCATAGCGGGTAGGAAGCGGAAATGGACGTGAGTCCCGAATGCGGTTGCTCAGAATCTAACGGTGGACATTGAGACAGCCAGTCGAGGACATCTGCGCCAGGGTCCCGGAGATGCGGGATATCGTGGAAGCTTTCGCCGCACTCGTCGCGAAGCGTCAGGACCTAAGGATCGATGCCGGCGAATGGCCGGGCGTAAAGGTTTTCGACGCTGCGGCCTTCGGCGCGGGCGAGCCCCTTCTGGCCGGCCGTGAACTGTCCGGCTTGCATCGCTGCTTTGCCGGCGCGGCCCTGAAGCTCCTTCCTGTGATCGAGAAAGTGTTTCCGCTCATCGGATGGCATGCGATCGCCCTGCGCTCGGCGTTGGCGGCTCAGCCTGAACTCGGCGCCAAGATCCTTGAAGCCGCGCTTGCTGAAGACCCGCAATCGCTCCAGGCGACGGCGGATGAGATCGGCATTCCAGCGGGAAGCTTGTCCTTTCTGGTCCTCGAGGTCCTCAGACCCTGTCTTCGCCAGGCCGCCGAGCACTTGGCGCACCTGGCCGACGACGATCTCTGGCGCAAGGGCTATTGCCCGGTGTGCGGCGCTGGACCGGACTTCGGTATATTGAAAGAGAAACGGGACCCTTCGGAATATATCGTATCCAAGGCCGGTCGGCTGTGGCTGCACTGCTCGCTTTGCGGGCACATATGGCAGTTTGTCCGGCTCGTTTGTCCGTCCTGCGGCCAGAATGACCACAAACAACTCGAAGTGCTCACGGCCGAGGGCCGGGAGCATGAGCGCATTCACGCCTGTCGTAGCTGCCGCCGTTATGTGCTGGTGATCGACCTGGCAGGTCGTCAGGACAAGCTCCACCCGGAACTGGCCCCTCTGGGGCTCATCCCCTTGGATGTCCTGGCCCGGGAAAAAGGGTACGCCCCTCTCGCCCGAACCCCCTGGAACGGGTTCTCCTGAGCAGACGGCGGGGATCGAGCCCGGGGGATGCGCCGGCACAACCCGCCTGCGTCGAAACAACGACGGCCTCAAGCCCGCGCCGGCTTCTCTATCTATTCTATTTCTTTGCCGATGGATTTCTTTCCTCCAACCGGTAGTGCACTGTCACGCGGTCGGAGTAGGAGGGCGCCAGCTTGAGCGAGGGCGGGGAAAGGACTATCTGTACGGTGGAGGACCCCGATTTTGGCAGAGGCTGTCAAGCCGCACCGGAGCAAGTGTAAACCGTGTTCACCTTCTCGAGGGTCTTGCTTCCGCCGACCACCCTCACCGTTTCCGGCGAGACGCTCACGTGCGTCAAGGCGGTATTTTCAGGCAGGCGGCCGATCCAATCCACCTGGATGGGAAGCTCCTTGGTGGCCGGGATATCCAGGGTCACATCTATTGTGGCCGGCTGTATCTTGTTGAGGGAAACGCCGGGAGGCAGAATAATATCAGCCTGTGTAATGGTGAAGGTATTCCGGCCTTCGGCGGCTTTGCTCAAGTCCACTCGCACTCCCACCTGCCCCGGCCCGAGCGACTTTATGAGGGCGCTTGAACCGAGGAGCTGGAGCCGCGCTTCATCGACAGAGGTATCCAGAATATCGTAATTTGCGCGGCCTGTTGACGTATTCGATGGGTACGTTGAGGGCTATGATGGTATCCTGGCTGCGGGTAAAGCCGAACCAGATTCCGGCCATTATCAGAAAAGAAATACAGCCGGCTGCCGCCAGCTTCAGCCTTTCCCGTTCGCGCTGGCGGGCGGGGCTGATGTCGGGCATTTTGAGATGTTTTTTCAAAGCCTGAGACAGCATCCGGCTGTCCTGCATCGGAGTGAGGCTGCGGTCTTTGGCCACGTTCACGCTGCCCCGCTCCTCGGATACCACGACAACGAGCGCATCGGCCGCCTCCGCAAGCCCTACCGCCGCCCTGTGCCTGGTCCCGTATTCGGATGGAAGGTCCTGCCTGTGAGAGAGCGGCAGAAGGACCCCCACCTCGGTGATCTGCCCGCCCTCGATTATGGCCGCTCCGTCATGGACAGGGCTATTCGGCCAGAAGACGCTCATCAGCATTTCGTTTGAGACCTGGCCGTTCCACGGGATTCCTCCGTGGATTACCTCGCCCAGGTCCTGGTTTCCGGGAAAAACGATCAGCGCCCCGATCCGTTTTTTCGCCATCTGAAAGACGCTGTCCGCTATGACGTCAATCGGCGTTTGCTGCTCTCTGCTTGGAAATCCCCACAGAAATGTTTTTATGTTGCGCACCTGGAGGACCGAGCGGATTTCATTGCGGAACACCACGATTATGATAATGGCCGCGGCCGCCGTTATGCCGCGTATTGCCCAACTGGTGAGAATCAGGCCGATGCTGGCCGCAACTTCCTGAGCCAGCCACAACGAGGTGATGCCGACCAGGACGCGAAAGGCATTGGTGCCCTGAAAAAGAACATACACCCGCAAAAGGATATAGCTGTTTATCAATATATCGACTATATCCTGCCATCGGATGGATGATATGAATGCAAGAAAACGGCTCATGAGAAAGCTCTGGTCTTCAGTCCGTTATGCTGAATCGAAGTACGTCGAAAACGCGCCCGTTCTGGTCTATTATCTCAACCCGCCAGGGTCCCTTATCGGTTTCGCGGAGCTGGATTACGCTATAGGTGGACCACTTTGACGGATACAGGCGCAGCCGGGTCTGGGTGCTCAGCTCGTCGCGGCGAAACCACCTGTGGTAGATGACGGTATGCTGCGGCACCGGATCGAAGGATGTATAGCAGCAAACCTGGCCCGATGAGACGGAGAATACCAGACCGGGGCTGACCGGCGTCAGGTTCTCGACCCGCTCGCACATCAACGCCTGTTTGAGGCTGAGCTTTTGGGCCGCCTCGGCATTGGCCGGGGCCTGTTCCTGAGCCAGTGGCCGGGCAAACGTGCCAGGTAAAGCAAAAAAGCGCCAGCGATAATATTGCAAAATAACCTCATGGAAAATTCTCCGACAAATTGGGCAGGGACAAGACTGACTTTGGCGGATTTTGCCTGATGGACGAAGGCTTCAGCGAAAAAAGCAGGTCCGGTATGGGGTTGCCCCTGCCCGTATTCTCTATAATGTTTGTTTAGGGTCCTCTGATGCAAATAGCGCAATTCGGCTGAAACTATAAAAATACCATGCCTCCAGTTTTCGTCAAGGCCAATCGTCGGCCGCGCCAATCATAGCAGAGGCTTCGGCCTTCGAGGCCGCGCGGCAATTCTTTTTAGTATTTCCCCCGTTTTCTAAAGGGGGAAGGGGGATTTCAAGACCTTGGAGTATCGGAGAAGCCATGAACAGACGTTATCCTGAACGGCCCTACGCTGGAGTGGGGGCAATCATATTCCGGGGAACGGAGGTCCTGCTGGTAAAAAGAGGCCGTCCGCCTGCTCTGGGCAAGTGGTCGATTCCCGGAGGACTCGTTGAATTGGGCGAGAGCCTCGAGGCGTCGGTCCGCAGAGAGGTCCTCGAAGAGGTTGGACTCGAAGTCAAGGTGATCGACCTCGTGGCCGCGCTCGACCGCGTCATTTTTGACAAGGACGGACGAATCGAGTACCACTACATTCTTCTGGATTTTCTTTGCGAGGTCGTCGGAGGACGCCTCAACGCCGGAACCGACGCGGACGAATGCCGTTTCGTTCCGATAAAGGACCTCTGCCGGCATGACATGACCCACGGGACCGAAGAGGTTATACAGCGTGCGTTCGAAAAGGCCGCACATTTGGGTGTTCCGGTTTATCGTGCGACGACTCTTTAGACCTACTTCCCGGAACTCACGATTGACTCATTTCTTCGGCCTTTTGCCATTCTCTGGTAAGGCCGTAATGCCGGACCTTTTCTTGAAGCCAATCAATGTCCAGATTTTCAAGCGCCATTGCCAAAATTCCGGCTATGTCCCGCAGGTGCTTGTCCGAGCCTCCTTCGCGGTAGAATTCCAGCTTGCGCAGGATCACATATTCCGGCGGCGCCACCCAGACATGTTCCCCCTGTATCTCGAACGATTTCCTGTTTTTCATCGCCCAATGATGGAGAGGGTCCTCCCCCACCGTATAGACATCCGCCCGGAGCCCCGTCTCATGCTGGACCAAGTTGAAATGGCCCCGAAGAGGGCGCCCGGCTTCGACCATGAGGTTTTCAAGGGGTGGACAGCAAAAGGCGTCGAGCGGAAAGGCTTCCGCTATCTTCTCAACAGTCTTCGACCGCACTTCCAGCACAAGGTCAACGCCATTCGTCATTCGAGGTTGGCCGTAAATGATACATGCTACAGACCCGGTGAGCATGTACCTGATGCCCGTCCGGTTCAGCCGGGCAACGAAGATGCTGATGAAATCAAGTTCGGGCATGGAGAAAGATGTCCCTCACGGTGCGGCTGATTTGCTCTTCTGTCCAATCCGGGTGCAATGAACGAAGCCATGCCTCCCTCGCTCGCCTGGCGGCCCAGTAAAGCCCGTTTGCTATGGCGAATTTCCGGTCGGGAGTCATCGACTTGTATATGCGCTTCTGCTCCGGGTGCATAAATGAAGCCTTCTCTTCACTTCTCGCTGCTTCTTGCATGGTGTTCCTGTAGCTCCCGGTTTTGGTTGGAAATTACTTCTTCGGCCATTTTCTTCCCGAAAGCGGCGTATCGCAGGGCAAGCTCGGGGTCGAGAAGGCAAAGAATCCGGACGGCGAAAACTGCGGCGTTGTAAGCGCCGCCTTTCCCGATGGCCATAGTGCCCACGGGAACGCCGGGCGGCATCTGGACCGTTGAAAGAAGAGAGTCCATCCCGTTGAGCGGGGAAGAGTCGATCGGCACGCCTATGACCGGTATGCTGGTCTGAGCGGCGCAAACGCCTGCGAGGTGGGCGGCCCAGCCGGCCCCGGCTATCAGGACTTTAACGCCTCGAGCCGCCAGTCCTTTTGCGTACTCGGCGGCTTGATCGGGCGTCCTGTGGGCGGAAAGGATTCTTATTTCGTAAGGTATTTCGAATTCTTCGAGCAGCCGGGCAGCCTGCTCCATGACAGAGATGTCCGACTCACTCCCCATTATGATTCCAACCAGTGGATTATCCATCAACGGGTCGCCTCTCCTGAATTCATTGACTTTTCTCCAAATTTCCCATCCAGGACCGGCGCAGTGAGAAAATATTTTCTCTCAGAAGCTCCTTTCCGGATTTGCCGATAATCACCAACTCGGGGTTCTCGGTCACTTCGCCGACCAATCCACAAGGCAATCCATCGAAGACGCCCTCAAATTCCCCGGCGCGGCCTTTGGGCACTGTCGCCAGGAACCGTCCGCAGGATTCGCTGAAAAGGAGCTGGTCGTCCCGGATGTTCCCATCTGCTGGAATGGGCGTCTTCCCCAGATCGATGGTCAAACCCAAACGGCCGCCGATGGCCGTCATCGAAGCGTGGACTCCCAGTCCGCCCCGGTAGATTCCGTGACAGGAGGCGACAAGCCCGGAAGATATCGCCCTCTCGACAGCCTTATAAAGACTCAAAAGAGAGTCGGATTTCTCGGGTTCGAGCTCATTTGGACCGGCGAAGCCATCCACTTTGGGCACATTGAGCCCGGTATGCCCGAAAAGGTCGTAGTAGGCTGAACCTCCAAGTTCGTTCCGGGTGGTCCCGAGCACATATACCAGGTCGCCGGAAGATTTCGCCTCCAATGTCTGTGATTTGAGCACGTCCGCAACGATCCCCGTCGCCGTAAACTGCATGGTGGGAAGACCGCTCACTTTGTGCCGCTCGCCGAATGCGCCCGGAAGATTTCCGTCCACATACATGCTGTCTTTTCCCGAAAGAAGCGGTATGCCGTAGGCAAGGCACAGGTCGCGAAGCGCCAGGTTTGCCCGCACTAGCTGCGCCGCCTTGTAGCGTCCGTCCGGATTTAGAACCGGGTCGTACTGAATGTTCGGCCAGCAGAAGTTATCCAGGCCCCCGATTTCGTCCAGCCTGCCGCCAACCGCCAGGATACGCCTTACCGCCTCATCTATCGCCGCGGCCGTCATGTGGTACGTATCAATTTGCGAGTAAGCAGGCGCAAGGGCCTGTGCTAGTGCAAGACCGGTGTTTGAGCCAAGGACGGGCCGGATTACGGCGGCATCGTTGGGAACGTCCCGGTCCCTGCCCGTCATGAACTTTATCGTGCTGCCGCCCTGCACTTCGTGGTCGTACTGGCGCTCGATCCACTCGCGGCTGTTCAGATTAGGGGTGGCAAGCAGGGCGTGCAGAAGCCTGCCGTAGCCGGCCGGTTCACCAAGCGCCGGTTCGGTCAGGCCGCGCGCTTTGGGCGCAAGCCATTCGGCATCGAACTCCCACTGGGGGAAATCCTCCGAAAAAAGGCTCAAATCCAGATATGCGCAAGTCTTGCCCCGATAGCTCAGGCGCAGCTTCCCCGTATTCTCATAGTTACCGATCACCGTGCTCTCGACTTCGTGTTTTCGCGAAAGCTCCATGAATCTGTCCAGGCTCTCCGGCCGGATCGCCACGCTCATTCGCTCCTGGGATTCCGATACCCATATTTCCCAAACATCCAGGCCTTCATACTTGAGAGGGGCCTTGTCCACCTCGACGTAAGCGCCCCCGGCCAGGCTCGCCGATTCCCCAACCGAAGACGAAAGCCCGCCCCCTCCGTTGTCTGTAATGAAGGTAATCAGCTCTTCGTCGCGCGCTTCGAGAAGAAAATCAGCCATCTTCTTCTGAGTGTAAGGGTCGCCTATCTGTACGTGCCCGGCAGGGGTGTTGGCGCCATAGCTCTCACTTGACGCCGTGACCCCGTGAATTCCATCTTTTCCCACGCGGCCTCCACACATGACGATGAGGTCGCCTTCGCCCGGCAGCTTGAGTTCGACCGGCTTGCCCTTGATTTCACGCGGCATGATTCCCAAAGACGCCACGAACACCAGGCATTTGCCGAGATAGGAGGGATGAAAAAAAAGATTTCCAAAAGGCGTAGGCACTCCGTGCTTATTCCCGCCGTCTTTCACTCCTTCCACTATGCCGTCAAGCAGCCGCCTGGGATGAAGGTGGGGCTTGAGCGGCCCGCTGTAGTCGCGGGGCGCCACGCAATAGCCGTAAAGGCCCGCAATAAGGCGCGATCCCTTTCCGGCGCCCATTATGTCGCGGTAAATTCCAACGATTCCGGTAAGAGCGCCGCCATAGGCCTCCATGTTGGATGGGCTGTTATGGGTTTCGCCCGTAACCGAGTAGTTGAACTCGGAATCGAATCGCGCAATTCCGGCGTTGTCCCACAAAACTGAAACAACCCAAGGCTTCTGCTTCTGAATCCGCAGCGTTGGGCCTTCGATGCAGGTCTTGAAAAGATTGTCCACCGTGAGCTGCTCCCCGGTGAGCAGGTCGCGGTAGCGGAACTTCCCACGGAAGGTGTTGTGATTGCAATGATCGCTACGCGCCTGGGAAATCGCTTCCAGTTCGACGTCGGTCGGCCCGCGAAGGCCGAACTTTGCGCGGGCGTCCAGCACTTCCGGCCTGAGGAAGTAACTTCTGATGACGGGAACATCTTTTCGGTTGAGGGCAAGGTTTCTCTGCTCGCTCAGCCTTGCAAGCTGTTCGTCGCTTTCGATGGGGATTTCGCAAACCGAGGGCGTGTGGGCAAGAAGCACTTTCGGGACAATTACGCCTGTCCCCTCGCTTTCGTTCCACTCGGCCCGGGGATAAACGCGCCATTGTTGAATGATTTCATTTGCGAGAAGCTCACTCGCTATTGTTTGCGCCTGGCTCCGCGAAAGAGGGGCATTCTTGAGCAGATAGAGCCGGGAAGTGTAAGCGGCGTCCCCCTCAACAGGGGCCTTGCCCAAGTAATCGCTTATGGCCTCTATTGCGACGCTGCCGGCAGTATCGCGGACCCCGGGGCGATATCCCACCCAAATCGCCCAGTCGAAATCGGAGGCAATGCTGCGAAAGCCGGATATCTGGGTTACAGGATTCGTGAAAACCTCGGCGCGCACCGCTTCGAGTTCGGCCTCCGACAGACCCGTATCCAAGGTCAGTATGCTTATTACCCTCGCTTCACCTATTTTCCAGCCAAAGTAGTCGCGCACCCTCCTGCAAAGACTCGCCCCTTCCGGATCGAAAAGGTGCTCCTTTAAAGCCGTTTCCAACCTTCTTGCCATTTTGTCTCCGAGACTAGTGACTGTTTCACTACATAACGAACTCGCCGGCCAACAGAATCAGGATCAATCCCCCCGCCGCTTCCACCCATCGCCCGAATCTTGTTGAGAGCCGTTTGCCCAGCTTCATGGCTGCCCAGGTCATCGCTCCCGCCGTCACTCCGAACCATATGGCGGGCGTGATAAGACCCGCCCCCAGTATTCCCAGGCTGAAGCCGACTCCGAACGCGTCCAGGCTTGCCGCCACCGACAGAATCAATAAGCTTAGTCCCCTGGTCGGATCGGTGCATTCGGCCGGGTCGGCATTCTTGCCCAGCAGGCTTTCAGCAACCATTTTCGCGCCGATTAAAAAAAGGAGCGCAAATGCTATCCACGGCCCCCAAACCCTTACAGTTTCAGGGAGACGCCTGCTGATAAAATATCCCAGGACCGGCATAATAAACTGAAAGAGGCCAAAGTGAAAGGAAAGCCTGAAGGTTTGTCTGGGCTGGCAAAATCGCACTCCAACGCCCATTCCGACTGCAAAAGCGTCACATCCAAGAGCTATGGCGAGGAGGGCTATTTCGACAATTCTCAAAATCGTCCTTTTTAAAATAGATTTCCCGGATCGAAGCTACTCTGATCCGGGAAATGAATATCGTTTCCTGCTCCCTGTTTCCTGTCTTTTTATGTATAGTAGCAGGAATAAATGCCGCCAATCGATTCATACTGCGCCGCGAGATCGCCGAGCAGCATCTCGGGCTCCTTGTCCAAATTGACGAACCTTATCCCCATTCCCTTAGGCGACAGCGAGTCCCCGGGACCGTGTATATTAGTCCAGATCACTTCCCCGGTAAGTTCGATCGGGCGCCTCAAACCCGGGAATTTGAGCGTCATTTTCCCCCTTGCGTTCAGTGGAGCCGGGTTCTTGCATACCACCAGCATTCCCTTCTCGCTGAAATGCATGGAGGTCCCTCTGAACGTCTTTTCGCCCACCACGAAAGTCACCTCACAGGGCAGTCTCCTGTCTATGATAATTTCTTTGGCTTCCCTGGTGATTTCCTGTTCGTCCACTGTTCTCCTCGTCCGACAGCCTTACATACAACACTGAATCAGAAATACATAGCGCCGCAGGCAACCCCCCTTGGCTACTCACTGCGCACAGCGCGCGCCCCCATTCTCGACGCTTTGCGAGACGGGCGCCTTCACCTCAGCGAAATGTCAAACCTGGCGGTCACCTTCTTGAGTAATACCGCGTGGAGAGCATTTACCTCCTCGTCTGTAAGGCTCCGGTCCTCAGCCCGGTAAGTGAGCCGGTAGCCAATGCTCTTCTTGCCTGTCCCGATTTGATCGCTTCTGAATATATCAAATATTTCCACATTTTTCAGCAAAGGCTCATTCAATGAGCGAATAAAGTCAAGGGGTTCTTCCACCGGCATTTTATCGTCGGCGATCAGGGCTATATCACGTGGTACGGGCGGGAATTTTGGAAGAGCCCTATAGACCGGGACCGCTCCCGTCAGTGCGAAGAGCCGGTCAAAGTCAAGCATGAAAGCGAATACGGGCCGTTTCAAATCGTAGGCTTCGAGCACTTCCGAATGAACCCTGCCAAGTTCTCCAACCCGCTCGCCTTCAGCAAAAACAGAGGCCGACGCGCAGGGGTCGAGCCATGGGGGAAGAAATTGAGCCCGAAACCCGAGATCATCGATTCTCAGAAAGCTGCAAAGGGCCTCGACTACCCCCTTCACGTCCGTATAGTCCACATCGGCGTCGCCGTAAAGGACCTGCGGGACCCGCTTTCCCGCCATGGCCCCCGCCAGGTGGTGAGGCTCTTCGGCCTGCAAGCCCTCTTTTGCCGGCAGGAAGATCTTGCTCAGTTCAAAAATCCTGAGGTTTTCACTTCGGCGGTCGAAGTTGTGGCGGGCATTTTGAAGCAGCCCCGGCAACAGGGTCGTTCGCATCACGGCCTGCTCGTCGCTCAGAGGGTTCTTTAACCGGATCGGGGCCAGTTCCGGATCGCCCTCCGAATATCGAAGCCTTTCGATAGATTCAAAAGAAATAAACGAGTAATTGATGACCTCGAAGAACCCCGCGCCCGCCAGCAGGTTCCTTGCCTCCCCGCGCGCCCTCTGGTGGGGATCGAAAGCGGCGGCTTCGACTACTGCGGCCGGGCTGGTGACCGGAATTCCGTCGTAGCCCGAAATCCTCGCCAATTCTTCACACAGGTCGACTTCTCTTGTAATATCCCCCCTGAAGCTTGGTGCAATCACCCGGAGACGATCCGAGTCGAGCTCGTCTGCGCGCATCTCTATTAGTCCAAGCAGCTCTTTCATCTCGCGCGTGCGTAGCCGGGTCCCCAGGAACCGGTTGGCCCTGTCCGCCCGGAGCACTATTTCCCTTGCCCTTATCGGGTTTGGATATATGTCGATCCTTCCCGCCGCAATCGCGCCCCCACCGACCTCCATCATGAGCTTCGCCGCCCGGTCGAGGGCCCTGAGCACGCCGTCCGGGTCTGTGCCGCGTTCGAACCGATAGCTCGACTCGGTATTCAGCCCGAGCCTCCTGCCTGTCCGGCGAATCGAGAGCGGCTCGAAGTAGGCGCTTTCAATCAGAACATCCCTGGTGTCCGGCTCGATTTCTGAATTGAGGCCGCCCATGATGCCGCCTATTGCAACCGGACCGGCCCCGTCGCAGATCAGCACGGCCCCTTCGGGCAGCTCGCGCTCGACGCCGTCGAGAGTGGTGAATCGTTCGCCGGGCTCGGCTTTCCGCACCACTATACGGCGCTGGAACAGCCTGTTGAAGTCGAAAGCATGAAGCGGTTGGCCAAGCTCCATCATGACGTAATTCGTAACGTCGACAATGTTGTTGATCGACCGGACGCCAAGGGCCTCCAACCTGTCTTTGAGCCATTCGGGCGAGGGGCCTGTCTTTACGCCCAGTACAACCCTGGCCGTGTAACGAGGGCAGCCTTCCGGATCTTCCACGGTGACCGATGTCAACCCATCAACGGCAGGACCGGTTTCATCGACAGAAATGGAAGGGTATTTCACCGATGTCTTACATATCGCCGCCACCTCCCTGGCAATACCCACCATTGAGAGGCAATCCCCCCGGTTGGGAGTGATCCCGACCTCCATCATTACGTCCCTTAGCCCCAGGGCCTCGTCAAGCGGGACGCCGATAGGCGTGTCGGCGGGAAGAATCCAAACGCCGCTGTGGTCTTCGCCCAGTCCAAGTTCTTTTTCCGAGCAGAGCATCCCCTTCGATAATTCGCCTCTAACCTTGATTTCCCGGACCGTCCCGCTCGGCAGCTCCGCCCCCGGCAGGGCCAGCGGAGCAATTACTCCGGGGTGTGCGTTCGGAGCGCCGCAAACAATCCTGCGCAAACCGTCCGGGCCTGTGACCACACAGATATGCAGCCGCTCGGCGTTCGGATGCGGTTCCACCGCCTCGATCCTGGCGGTCATTATGTTTTCGAGCCGGGGGTAGCGCAAGGAAAGCGATTCCACTTCCAGACCGGCCATGGTAAGGCCGTCTGCGATGCGCTGGGGAGTAAGCGGGCACTCAACATAGTCGGAAAGCCACTTAAGACTTATCAGCATTGGTCATCTCGGAGTTTTTGGGTTTCCTTAAGCGCATGGAGCAGATATCCAGTGAGAACTATCGGAAAACCCATGAAAGGTGCGGGCAATATCCCCCTATTCAAAGTTTTCCAAAGGGCAGGGAGTATTTTTCTTGCCGCCGCCGAAGGGCCGATCTCCACGCTCCGCGGGGCGGGTGCAACCGCCTGCGCCTCTAAAACTGCTCAAGAAAACGCAGGTCGTTTTCAAAGAAAAGGCGCAGGTCGTCGATTCCATATTTCAGCATGGCTATCCTCTCGATTCCCATGCCGAAAGCAAAACCTGTCACCTCCTCGGGATCGTAGCCTACGTATTTGTAGAGCTCCGGGTCAACCATTCCCGATCCCAGAATCTCGAGCCATCCGCCGCCTTTGCACACGCGGCAGCCGTCTCCCCGGCATA
Source organism: uncultured delta proteobacterium (assembly GCA_963727975.1). Classification (GTDB taxonomy): domain Bacteria; phylum Desulfobacterota; class Syntrophobacteria; order Syntrophobacterales; family Syntrophobacteraceae; genus SbD1. Next base: position 129,803 of record CAVSIN010000024.1, read on the forward strand.
TCACGCACTCAATATCCACCTCGGCGCTCGGTTCGGTAAAAGGGAAAAAACTCGGCCGGAAACGCAGCCCGATCTCGGGACCGAACATCTGGTGGACGAATGTGGTGAGAATGCCTTTCAAATCGCCAAAAGAGATGCCCTTGCCCACCATCAGCCCTTCCACCTGGTGAAACATGGGCGTGTGAGTGACATCGGAATCGCGGCGGTAGGTCCTTCCTGGAGCTATGACCCGGATGGGGGGCTTTCGCTTTTCCATCGTCCGGACCTGGATGGGCGAGGTGTGAGTCCTCAGCACCACCTCTTCGGAGATGTAGAAAGTGTCCTGCATGTCCCTGGCCGGATGATCCTTCGGGATGTTGAGCGCTTCGAAATTGTAGTAGTCCAACTCGATCTCGGGCCCTTCGACCGTTTCGAACCCAAGCCAATTGAAAATGCGGCAAACTTCCATCGTCGTTCGGGTGATCGGATGAAGGCGGCCCGCCGGCGGGCGCCTTCCGGGAACGGTTACATCTATCGATTCACGTCTGGCGGCCTCCAGATCGCGACTCCTGCGAGCCGCCTCCGAGAAGATTTCCTCCAGTTGCAACTTAGCCACATTCAATAGTCTTCCGACTTCTCTGCGCTCTTGCTCGGGGACCTTTCCCAACTCTTTGAAAAGCTGGGCAAGTTCTCCCTTTCTCCCCAAAAAACGAATCCGGGCCCGGTCGAGGGCCTTAGGGTCCTCTTCAAGCCCGGAAAGGGCGCGGGAGGCCGTTTCAACAAGTCTGGCAACAGCCTCTTTCATTTCCTATGCAGCTTCTTTCGCGATCCTGGCAAGTTCTGCGAAAGCCTCCGAGTTCGTAGCCGCAAGATTCGCCAGGGCTTTCCTGTCAAGCGTAATATTGGCCTTCTTCAAGCCGTTCATGAATTTGGAGTAGCTCAGATCGTGCTCGCGCGCGGCTGCATTGATGCGCATGATCCACAGGCTTCTGAAGTCGCGTTTTCTTACCTTTCTGTCGCGGTATGCGAACTTGAGGGCGCGCTCGACCGTCTCCTTTGCTGTGCGAAACAGGGCGCCCCAACCCCCTCGATATCCCTTTGCCGCCGAGAGAATCTTCTTGCGCCTCTCACGCGACTTGACCGCCTTTTTTACCCTGGGCATCTGAATCTCCTGTGAAATAAGCTCTTTGCCGCCGGGCGGCGACCGTTCGCCTGACCCCGATATCCACGCACGGCGAGGCTGGCGGCTAAAAGCCGTTATAGATAAGGCATCATCCGCTTGAGCGCCCTGACGTTTATGGCGTGAACCACAGTGTCCTGGCGAAGCGCGCGTTTTCTTTTCGGGCTTTTCTTCGTCAGAATATGACTCTTGAAAGCCTTGGCCCTGACGATCTTGCCCGTGCCGGTTTTATTGAATCGTTTGGCCGCTGCGCGATTGGTTCTGATCTTGGGCATTACGGATATCCTCCGTCGACTGAAGTTCTTGGTTTGCGTTGGCCACAGACTGTAGAGCAAGCGACCGGACGCAAAAGACAAAAATAACAGTCTATTCGGCCCTTGTTCAAGAGTCAATAAATTAAGGTGGATTCTATGAATTTTTCAAGACTTCGGGGCCAGAATCATTATCAGGTTACGGCCCTCCATCCTTGGCTGCTGCTCGATTATGATTTCTTCCTTGAGTTCTTCCCGTATACGTTCCAAAACTTTGAACCCTTGATCGGAATAAGCGATCTCCCTGCCACGAAAAAGAATCGTCACCTTCGCCTTGTCCTTCTGCGAGAGAAAGCGCTTGATGTGCCGGATTTTCACCTGAAGATCGTGTTCGTCGGTCTTGGGGCGAATCTTTACTTCCTTTACCTGGATTACGGTCTGTTTCTTTTTGGCTTCCTGTGACCGCTTGTTCTGCTGGTATTTGAACTTTCCGTAATCCATTATCTTGCAAACAGGGGGATCGGCGTTCGGGGCCACTTCGACCAGGTCCAGATGCTCCAACGCGGCCAGCTCCAGGGCCTTCCGAATCGCAATAATCCCGAGTTGCTGGCCGTCATGCCCGATCACCCTGACTTCCGGACCTCGAATCTTTTCATTCACATTGGCCTGTTTCTCCAGTGTCGTTTCTCCTTCTGACTAGGGTTTGTTCTTCTCTTCCACAGAATTGCGCACCTTGTTCAAACAATGTCCAAACCAACACGACCCTTGCTGGACTCGAAACACTCCCTTTCAACTAATTCGGCAAACTCAGGCGCAGTCATTAGACTCAGTTGAGTTCCGTCCCTTTTTCTTGGCGCCATGGCCTTCTGCTGGATTTCCTTGTCCCCGATGACAAGCATGTAGGGGACCTTCTGCATCTGAGCTTCCCGGATTTTGTACCCGAGTTTCTCGCTTCTCATATCGACCTCGGCGCGGACGCCGCGGCTCCTGAGTTCCCCGCAGACCGCTTGTGCGAAATCGAGCTGCGAGTCGGTGACAGTGACGATCATCGCCTGCACCGGCGCAAGCCAGATAGGAAAAGCGCCCGCATAATGTTCTATGAGAACTCCCAGGAAACGCTCAATGGCCCCCAGGATCACCCGGTGCACCATGACCGGCCTGTGCTTTCCCCCGTCGGCCCCGATGTAAGTCAGCTCGAATCTCTCGGGCAGCGTGAAATCGCATTGGATTGTCGCACACTGCCAGCGCCGGTCAAGGGCGTCTTTTAGCTTGACGTCGATCTTCGGCCCATAGAAAGCGCCTTCCCCTTCGCATACGCTATAGGGCAACCCCTTCTCTTCAAGCGCCTTCATGAGAGCGCCGGTCGCCCGCTCCCAATCTTCATCCGCGCCGATGGACTTCTCGGGCCGCGTGCTGATTTCCATCTCAAAGTCGAAACCGAAAATCCCCATCACATCTATAACAAAATCAATTATGCTTTTTATCTCGTCATTCAACTGAGCGGCCGTGCACAGGATATGAGCATCGTCCTGGGTAAACTGCCGGACCCGAAGCAGGCCGTGCAGCACCCCGGATTTTTCGTGCCGGTGCACCGTGCCCAGCTCGAAGTAGCGTAGCGGCAGGTCGCGATAACTGCGGATTTTGGACTTGTAGATAAGCATGTGGGACAGGCAGTTCATAGGCTTTACGCCGTAGGACTGCTCCTCTATCTCCGTGAAATACATGTTTTCGCGGTAGTGTTCGAAATGCCCCGACTTCTTCCACAAGTCGGTCTTGAGCAGAGTAGGGCCGATCACTATCTGGTAGCCGCGCAGAAGGTGCTCGCGTTTTTCAAAGTTTTCCAGGATATGGCGAATGAGCGCCCCCTTCGGGTGGTAGATAACCATCCCCGCACCGATTTCCTCCGAGAAACTGAACAGGTCGAGTTCCCTGCCCAGCCGGCGGTGATCGCGCCTTTGAGCCTCTTCAAGCAGGTGTATATACCTTGTGAGCGACTCCGCATCGAAGAAGGCGGTCCCATAGATACGCTGGAGCATCGGGTTGCGCTCGTCTCCGCGCCAGTAGGCGCCCGCAACGCTTGTGAGCTTGAAAGCCTTCACAAACCCCGAATGGGGAACGTGAGGGCCACGGCAAAGATCGATGAAATCGCCCTGCTCGTAAAAGGAAACCACAGGGTCGGTGAAATTTTCCAGAAGTTCGACCTTGTATTTTTCACCAAGCCCGGAAAAAAAAGCTATCGCCTCTTCGCGCGGCACATCCCGCCGAAAGAAGGGAAGCTTCTTTGAAACGATCTCCCTCATCCTGGCTTCGATCTTTTCCAGGTCCTCTTGCGTGAAAGGACTCGGCACATCGAAATCGTAATAAAAACCGTTTTCAATTGCAGGGCCGATGGCGACGCGCGCTTCGGGAAAAATCGACTTCACGGCCAGGGCCATTACGTGCGCGGCGCTGTGCCTGAGGATTTCAAGGGCCGCAGGGGAATCGGCGCCGACCCCTTCCACAAAAGCGTCCTCTTCGACCTTGCGGGCAAGGTCGACCAATTGACCGTTAAGCCTTGCGGCGATCCAACCATCGCCGGACCGCCCCGTTTGGCCCAGGATGTCCGAAATGAGGGTCCCTTTGGGCGCCGTTCGCTTTCCTCCTCCGGGGAGGCTGATCTCAATTTCTTCCGACATACTTCTCCTGATGCGTAAATCCGGCGCCCCGCTCGATGCGCCCGAAACAGAAAAAGGCACCCCCATCATTTTGGAAAGATGCCTCGAATGGAAAAGTCACCCTTGCAATGCCGAAATTTTATCTCCCTGCTGTCATCCGAGTCCAATCAGGCAACCGGCCGGGCTCTTGGACAAGTCCCAAAACCTTGGAGCAGCTCTTCCTCGATATGGTAGGCACGGGCGGTTTCGAACCGCCGGCTTCTACCGCGTCAAGGTAGCGCTCTCCCACTGAGCTACGTGCCTACAATGCTTCACTTACGTTAGCAGGCCCGGTTAATAACGAGCCAAAGATTTCTTGTAGCATAGTCTCATTATAAATCCTAGTAACATTTTTTTGCATCGTTGCCCCGGGATCGCCCTCAGGCCAAACTTTTACTTTTTCACCTAATAACCCCGATATCAATTTCTGCTTCAGCTAAAATGGAAATTTAGAATTTGGCGGAAGTTCAGGCAGCCGGCCTTCATCCATTTCTCTCGGCTTCCGGCCTCTTCTTTTCCCCGGGTATAATTCCTGATGATCTTCAAGCAAATCTTTTTGTGGATCCTGCTTTGGTTTCATCCGGCGAATCCAGAGAAATATAATCCGGGATCAATACTCGTGACCTTTAACCGTCAATTTAAAGGATGGTTTTTGAGGATCGTTACAAATAACGAGCACTGTCTTCTTGACTTCCCCATGACATGCGTACGGTAAGAGCAGAATCGATATTTTCCCCTCCCCTCCAGGGGGGATTAGCCGGTCAAAACCGGCATTGGCAGTGCCTCAGCAAGGTACGACTTTCTTTATTTCCAAAACCCCCGTCCCTGTATTCCTGATCTTGAAAGCATGAACGTACTCGGGTCCAGGACCCACTCTCCCAAAATCGAAAACTGTCTCTGGAATTTCAACAGCCGGAGGACCGGTGGGTTGCGCCGCATCCATCTCCCGGGGCGTTTGATTTGCTTGCGCAGTGGCGCTCTCCAGTTGTTTAGCCATGCCGCTCGAACTATCGGCAGTATGCGCACAGCCCGGGAAAATGAAAAGAAACCAGACGGCAAGCCCAAAAGTCAACAAGTTCTTCATCATCATCTCCAGTTTGTAATGGTGGCAAACCAACTCAAAGCAGCCCTTGAAGACGGACGCGACTTCATTATGTCAAGGAAAACATCACAGGGCCGTATTTCGCGCCCCGCGCCCCTTGAGCAGGGATAAACCTCTTAACAGGTACTGCGCCCAACTCAATATTGAAAGACCGGCCGTTAGGACGAAAAAGACCGAATATATCCACCCGGAAAGTTCCAGAAATGATTTCCCGAGCAGCACAAAAACCGTCCCCAGTTGAAAAAGGGTGGTCAGCTTGCTCGAGGCCAGGGGCTTTATCTCGTATTTGACCCGATAAAAGAACAGGACGAAAAATCCGAACAGAATCAAAAGGTCGCGCGCTACGACGATCAGCAGCAGCCAGGAAGGTATTTCGCCTATCTTCCATAGCAGTAGAAACGCGGTTACCAGGAGCAACTTATCGGCAACCGGGTCTATAAGGGAACCCAGTCGGCTTTTCTGATCGAGCACCCTTGCAAGCAGTCCGTCAAGGGCGTCTGTCAAACCGGCGATAAAGAAGACAAAAAAGGCCGCCGTCATGGATTTTCTCAGCAGAAGCCAGGCAAGTACAGGCGTAAGGAAAATGCGCGCCAGCGTGAGCAGGTTTGGTATCGTCATTTGGTTTCGGCCTGAACTCCACCGGGAGGAGAAAACGACACTTTCATGGTCTGCGTCTCCGTTGAATAAGATTCTATCTGGACCGTCGCGCCGCTCGGAAGCTTGGTCCCGCTCATTTTCAGTATATACTCCCCATTGACTCCGTCGAGCTTCACGGCGCTTTCCGTCGCCCCTATCTGGAGGCTGCCTATCTGCATATTTTTAAACTGTTCACGCAGAATGCTCTCCAACTCCATCCAGTACGGATACTGGGCGGACGGCACAGAGATCGAGAGCGGCCCGACGCTTCCGACCCGGGCCGAGGAGGCCCCCCCTTGAGTCGAAGCGCCCGCTTCTTGCGCGGCCCCTGCCCCCCCGAGCAGGCCGATCAATTCCGGAGCGATTCGCCTTGCAAGTTCCAGCGCCCCTTCCTGGTTGGACAGATCCTCCATGCCCTGAGTCTTGTGCAGTTCAAATTCCGATTTGCCCTGACCGATCCTGATTACGCGCAGACTGACGTCAAGCCGCACCTGCCTGCTGCTGCGGTCCTCCCCGTAAAAAACCTTGCCGACCGCCACATCCTGTATGCCAAGCCCCTCCGCAAGCGATATCACCTGCGAGGGGGGAATGTTGCCTGAAAGGTCCATCTTCACCGAACCGGGTTGTGGGAAAAGGATAGAGAAGCCTTTATCGTCCATTTCCTTGCCAAGACTTCGCGCAAAAAGAGAATTAACATTGCCGCTCTCTGTGGGGACCACCCATTCCTGGTCCCATTTCTCTGTAACCGCCCACAGAATTTCCCTCTTTGTTGCCGAGATTCCTCGGGAAGCCGCTCTACCCGCGCTCCCCTCGGCTGCCGGGGGCTTTGAAATGTCGGGGTTGGAAGCCGGGGGCTGTGATTCTTCGGGTTCTTCAGAAGACTCGACATCCTCTTCCACCTGCTTGTCTTCACCCTCGGCCGCCGGGGCCGGAGCGCCAAGCGCGGGCGAGGGCGGCGCAGGTTGCGCAGGGGTCTTCTGTTGTGCGGCCAGAATTCCCGATTTTTCCAGCTCCTCTTTTAGCGCGCCCATGGAAACCGTAACCTGCCCGACCACGCGGAACATTCCGCCCGTCTGCTCTTCAGAAAAAACCTGGTAAGAGTCGATGTATTTTGCGGGTTTGGGCAGGACTTTTTTTTGCAGCTCGGCCAATTGTGTGCCCATCTGTGTCGGAGTGAGAAATGAGCCTATCGCCTGGGTAAGCCCCTGGACCATGAAGTCCTCGATCGCCTGCTGCTGGCTCTTCGCATGGTCCTGCGGGTCGTAGAGGGCCTGTCCGGTGCTGAAATAAGTGGCCCTCGGGGACTGCGCGGCCCGGGCAGGCTCAGCCACTCCAACGGTCAAAATTGAAGCGAGAACAAAAGGAATAAGGGCTGAAAGAATTAACGCATATCTTCGCATTAGAGGTCTACTCCGGCATTTTGGCATTTTGAGGCGCCTTTCGCGCTCGTTCGCCACAGAGGCGCACAGGGAGTTCTCTCCCTGAGATGTATATGGCGGGCCCTCTGCGGCAAGCGGCTTCACTGGACCACGGAATCCCCGGACGGGCGTCGGTCCAACCTTTCGGCTCAGGCTTCCCTTTTTAAAAGATTATTTGCTAACATACAAGCGGCTCAACTAAAAGGAGAAAAACTTTGTCCGTTCCACCGGAAGAATGCTCCGTGCGCAACTACCTGATAGACCCATACCAGATTCACTACCTCCGGTTCATCATCGAGGCCTATCCCGGTATGGCGGTGGTATCCACCATTGACTCGTCGCTGGGACTGGTTTCGTTAGCGGTCGCCCCCGGATGCGAGTCCGATATACTCCGAATACTGGAAGCAGAACGGGAAACCCTGAAGCTGCGCGAAGTGGATTTAGATTCCTGACGGCTGCTGCGACCGAAGGGCGAAAATCATTTCACCTCAGCGTCTCATGTCCGGATGGGGCGCCCAAACTCACGAAAAGGCGCCTGAACGAGCAGTAGTCCGGCCCCCTGCGGGCGGTCTTTTTCCAGGAGCGGGCCATGCCCGCGATAAGAGGGGCAGGGCGGAGACCGCGTTGCGCTCCAGGGGCCATGCCCGCGATGATGCCGTTTGGCTGCCCGGAACCCATAATACTCAATTGCAGTCCGGTAAGTATCCCCTGGCCCCATACCGCTCAGTTTTCAAAAATCCTTGCTGCTTCCGATCTCAAGGCTGGTTAGATTATTATTTGAACCGGGCCGGGAAGAGCTTTGGGGGTTTACTGCACGAGCATGGCGTATGGTCTGATAACCCCCTGAAAAGGCTTCCTGTGCGGTATAATTATATAAGGAGGGTTTGAACGTGATGGAAAAAGGTTTGACCCTGATACAGCGGGCGGCGATCTGCTTCCCGGCGGGAGTTATAGGCGCACTGGCCGTGGTCCTTTTCGCCCGCGTCCTGTTCGAGTTGGGGCTTAGCGCGACATTCGGAGTAAAGGCCCCCATACCCTTGACCCCGCCGGATATATACAGGCCGCTCTTCTGGGGCGGGCTGTGGGGCGTTCTGTTCGGGCTTCTTATAGAGAGCGCCTGGAAGCGGCGGTATCTCTTCGGTCTTCTATACTTCCTGGCGCCCGTGCTGGCCCTGTACCTGATATTCCTGCCGATGAGCGGCGCGGGGTATTTCGGACTTCAGAAGGGCGGGCCGATGTTCGCAGCCTACCTGCTGGTGGTGAATCTGCCCTTCGGGATAATCACCGCTTTGGCGGCAATGGCGATAATAGGGAAGGAGCCCTGATTAGGAACGCCATCCAACCGATGTGCCGGAGGGTCCAGGGGAGCGCCTGACGAGCCCCGGACTACCATAATTTGCAATCTCACCTGTTTTGCCTTTCAGTGCAGGCTTTTGACGTCAAGCTTCTTGAAACGGGTAACCCAAAAGATCAGGCATGTTGTGTGGTCCAGGCCGGATTCCTTCTTCAGTGAGCTCATATACGTCCATTGCCCGTTTTCCTTGATGCCGATAAGATATCCGCCGAGTTCCAAAAGATCCCCTGTTCGAACCGAGCAGACTTTCTTTTTGATATCGTTGTCTGCGGGGAGTGTATGGACATTTTTGACGTATTCCCAGAGCGATGAATAAGATGGCGGCGGACGGCGCGGGTCGCTGCTCTCATATTCGAGCATGCGGTTACCCTGGACAAAATCCATCTGATCTATAACGCTTTGATCGGACATGGGTCCCCACCCCAGACCGATATCGATCGGGCAAATGTCTGACAATGGATCATCATCGTAGCGCTCCGAACACAGCACTCGACCCTGCATCCAAAATTGCGCCAGGGGGAAGATCTCCCTGTTTCCAACTTTCCACGGCTTTGGGTCCCTGATCGGCCGCATTTGCGGCTCGGACTTTATGAGCACCCCGGGCGGATAGGTGATTTCTCGTGCGCACCGGACTTCCATATAGAGGATGAAGGCCAAGAGCAGGGCTAGAAAGACCAGAAGCAACTGTTTTTTTTCTTTGACGCCGTCGTAAAAGACGATCCTGCATGCGCCGGGGTTTCCAGCAAATCCTGGCTGATTATACCTTTTAATGATGAGGCCGCACCGGGAGCACTCTTCGCCTTCCTGCTGCACATGCCCGCACTTGGGGCAATTCATGGCGTTGGACACGGCGGGCGGAGGACCCGGGAAGGCAGCCGGAAGTTCTTCCTCTGTTCTGTGTCTACCCCCCTCTTTCCCGGATTCGAGGACGCACGGGATTCCCACATGTTCCATGGCTGCCACTAGGCGTGCGGCGTCCTGATGATTCAGCCCCTTCTTCAGCATAACCGGCTTTCCGCAGAAATAATCTTCGACCCTGGCCGGGTCGATTTTGAAAAGCCTGATGAAATCACGCCTGACGCTGTCGGGATCGTGGCCGGCGGCGATATTTCCTTTGAAAACGACCCGATATGATGTATCGGGTTCGATTATACCGGTGCTCTCATGCGAATTCAGCAATCGGCGCCCTCGTGCCCGTGGAGTCGGATGAATGCCTGAAGAGTGGTCTCAGGCCTGGATCACACGATCGACTTCGTCCAGCAGTGGTTCGTCCATGGTCATCCCGATGATCTTCACCTCTCAATTGCCAAACGATCCAAAAAGACGCTTCGTCAAGGCGGTAGTGGCGATGTCTTTGCTCAGCCTTATTCATCGGAACGGAGCAGACGAATCTTTAATGCTAAACCATTCTCTTTGAAAGGGGGCGGCCCTGCTCCCTGCTTCGGCTTCTCAATGCGCGGCCTCAAATTTCTTGCCATGCGGCGCCATATTGATTAAAACTTTTCATCCCGGCGAAATGCTTTGCCGTTTAATGGGGAACGGGCGGGAGTTTTCCCCTGGCGGCCGGATCGTTCGAAGATTTGATTTTGCCCGGGCGCCCCCCGCAAGTTACATTGCGTCCACAGTCGCTTTTCCCCCGAACGGGCGTGCGAGCCAACGCGCTCCGGCGCGGGGGGGCTTTACTTGGAACCAGGCGGAATGAGTTGAACGTGAAGAAGGAAGAAATCAAAATAGATCCTGCGCAAGCCATAGAAGTAACGGTTTTCCCAAGAGACCGGCTGATACTGTCACAGGGACAGGAAAATCCTTTCTTTCTTGTAATCCTTAGCGGGCGGGTGACGTTGAGCAAGAATGGAAAGACGATCCGGACGCTGGGCGAGCAGGATATCTTTGGTTTGGAGTCCTTCTTGGCGAAGAAGCCTTCATTTTACACGGCGCGTGCGGAGCAGGAATGCAGGATAGCAAGGTACGGGCCGGAAAACCTTGACTACCTTATCCGTGAAAGCCCCCGGATGGTTCAGAATGTGCTCGTTTCCATCCTGCGCCAGCTCACCGATACAGCCCTGAATCTGATGGACCTCGGCCAAGCCGTCCCGGAAAACAGTGAACGCATTCAGTTCTATAAAGACGGCGAGACAATACTGGAGGAGGTGAACGGCGGGAGTGAGTTGTACCGCCTCATATCGACCCAGGGAGGAGTGCAGGTGACCGTGGGCGGGCGGGAAGTCGCCCTTATCAACGAACCCGGGGAGTTTTTTGGCCGTCCCGTTTCCCCCTTTCATGCCTGCGTGAGGAGTATCGGCCAAAGCATCGTGGAGAAATACGGCGCAGGCGACCTGGGTATTCTAATTAGAGATTACCCGGAATCGGCTCTTCGAATTATGCTCACGCTCATTGAACGCCTCACGGTCAAAGAACTTCACGCAGAATGACCGCAGAGGGCTGAGGGGCGATTAGTAGACGCGGCGGCAGGGGTGAGGCCGGGAAGCGTCATCTTCTCTGCGCCCGGGACCAAACAATGTCTGAACCACTTCTGTATTCCGGCGGTCCGCGCGGTCTTTATGTCCGCACATTCGGCTGCCAAATGAATGAATATGATTCCCTGCGGGTCCAGCGGCTGCTTTCCAACCTGGGGTACGTTCCTGTCGACGATATGCTTCAAGCTGATGTTATCTTTCTCAACACCTGCTCGGTGCGTGAGAAGGCCGAACAAAAGGTCCACTCTTTTCTGGGAAGCCTGCGCCGCCTCAAAGCTGCAAAACCGCACCTCAAGATCATAGCCGGGGGCTGTGTGGCCCAACAACTCGGTGAGAAGCTGCTCGAACAGGTTCGACCACCTCGATATGGTCATAGGCACAAGGGCCGTTAATCGTGTCGGGCAGATGCTGCAACGGGTTCAGGAAAGCGGCGGCAGGCTTGCCTGCCTGCCGGGCGAAGAAAGTGGCGGCCCTGATCTCGATGAGGGCAAGATTCTGCCGAACGGAGGCGTAACGGCCCCGGTTACCATAATGCAGGGCTGCAACAATTATTGCGCGTACTGCATCGTCCCCTACGTGCGGGGTCCGGAACGGAGCAGGCGGGCCGATGAAATCCTCGAAGAGATCGGGCGCCTTGAGGACTCCGGCGTCCGTGAGGTCCTGCTGCTCGGTCAGAACGTCAATTCATACGGCCGGGGGCTCGACGAAGACATCACCTTTGTCGATCTTCTGCGCCGCATTGCGACGGAGACCTCGATTGCGCGCATCAGGTTCACTACATCCCATCCCAAGGACCTTACAGATGAACTCATGCGCTGTTTCGCTGAAATAGACTCGCTCTGCAAGCACCTTCACCTTCCGGTGCAGGCCGGCTCGGACGGCGTTCTGGCCCGCATGAACAGGGGCTGCACGGCAGCCGGTTATATGGAAAAAATCAGGCGGCTTCGCCAGGTTTGTCCCGAAATTGCGCTTACCTCGGATATTATCGTCGGCTTTCCCGGCGAAACGGAACAGGACTTCCAAAAAACAATGAAATTGCTCGAAGAGGTCCGGTTCGATAACCTTTTTTCCTTTCGCTATTCGGATCGCCCGAACACCCGGGCCGCCACATTTCCCGACAAGGTGGACGCTGAGGTCGCCGCGCGCCGGTTGCTCGAACTCCAGAGCTATCAGGCGGATATGAGTCTTGGCAAAAACCTTGCCGAGGTCGGCTCGATGCGGCTTGTGCTCGTTGAAGGGCCAAGCAGGGCCTCCAACGGGCAGATGAGCGGACGCACCACCCAAAACAGAATAGTCAATTTCCAGGCGCCTTTATCGATCGATGGGCCAAATTGTTAACGTGAAAATCGCCTTTGCATATTCTCATTCCCTGAGAGGAGATATCATCGAGGCATAATGCGCAAAGAGGGCGGAGCTTCTCTGTTTCGCTTGCTTCGCCTTGCTTCGCGCATTGTTTGAGGTTATAGTGTGGTCGAAGGCCTGGCCTGAAGGAAATCTCTAAACCTATCAACTCTACCGAATCGAGCCCGGGGGACACCGAGGCATATGGTTGGAGGAAAGCATGTTCAAGCAGATGAAAGTAACCGGGCTGGTAATGGACCCTCATTCGAACACGCCGATCCTGGTGCTCAAGGACATTGCCGACGAAACCACGCTTCCTATCTGGATAGGCCTGCTTGAGGCTACGGCAATCGCCACCGAACTGGAAAACATCCAGTTCCCGCGGCCTATGACTCATGACCTGATCCGGACTCTTTTCGACCACCTCAAAGTCAAGGTGGAGCGCATAGAGGTCTGCGAGCTGAAGAACAATACCTACTACGCCCTGATCCACATCCGAAACGGCGAACAGCTCAGCTCTATCGACTCGCGCCCAAGCGACGCCATTGCAATCGCGCTTCGGACAAATGCTCCCATCTTTGTCAAGGACGAAGTAATTACCAAGTATCTCAAGTCCGATGAGGCCAAGCCCGCCTTTGACGAAAAAAACAAGGAGCAGTGGGCCGAAATGCTCGATAAGCTCGATCCCTCTCGATTTCAGCAAGTACAAAATGTAATCGCTCTTTGGAACTGCCATGAAGATGGATACGGCGCGTTTGGCTGGTTTGATCGAAGCTGCGAGAGGGCGGCGGCCGGTAGACCTTTGCATAAAGGGATGCCGGCTGGTGAATGTTTTTTCCGGGCGAATCGAGACCGCCGACCTGGCGGTTCATGATGGCTTCATTGCCGGGTGGGGCCGCTACGAAGGCAGGGAAACCCTCGAGGCAGACGGAATGTATGTGAGCCCGGGTTTCATAGACGGACACGTTCACATCGAAAGCTCTCTTTTAAGTCCGGCCAATTTTTGCGCCGCAGTGCTTCCGTGGGGTACGAGCGCAGTGGTGGCGGACCCCCACGAAATCGCAAATGTGCTCGGTCTGGATGGGATCAGGTATTTCCTCGAATGCGCGCGAAATCTTCCCCTGGATATCTTTTTCAATCTGCCGAGCTGCGTTCCTGCTTCTCCTCTGGAGACCTCCGGCGCCAACTTGAGGGCGGTGGACCTCCAGTCTTTGCTCCCTGACGAAAACTTGCTCGGCCTGGCGGAAATGATGAACTTTCCGGGTGTGATCGCTGCCGATCCCGAGGTTACCGACAAGCTCCTGCTTTTTCAGGACATGGTCATGGACGGTCATTGTCCAGGGCTTTCAGGCCGCGACCTGAACGCTTACATGGCCGCAGGAATCGGCTCCGACCATGAATGCATCGCCTTTGAGGAAGCAGCTGAAAAGCTCGCACGCGGAATGACGGTCATGATTCGCCAGGGGAGCCAGTCCAAAGACCTGGAAAAGCTCATCGGCATCGTAAATGACTCCACCTGGCCCCATTGCATGTTCGTATCCGACGACCTGCACCCGGATGACCTCATCGCAAAAGGACACATGAACGCCATAGTCAATGCGGCAATGACCCTGGGAATGGACCCCGTGCGCGCCATCACTCTGGCTTCCTGGACCCCGGCCAACTATTTTCGCCTCCGAAGGCGCGGAGCGCTTGCGCCCGGGTTTTTTGCCGATTTCAGCATCAGTCCGACTCTTAGTCCCTGGAATCCCGTGCGGGTCTTCAAGCGATGGAATCGAAACCGCGCGGGAAGGCCAATTGCTGGCCGATCCCGCCTGCTGGCCGATGCCGCCCCTGCCGGGCAGCCCCATGCATATCGGCAGGATAAGCCCGGAACAATTGCTCGTCCCGGCCAAAGCCGGTAAGTTGCGGGTGATCGGGGTACTTGAGGCAACGCTTTTTACGCGCAAACTTCTCATGGACCCCAAAATTGAAAACGGCTGCGTTGTTTGCGACCCCGAACGCGATTTGCTCAAAGTCAGCGGTCTATAATCGATACGTCCCGGGCAGGGGTCCATCGGTCGGATTTGTCCACGGCCTGGGGCTGAAAAAAGGAGCTATCGCACTTCGGTTGCCCACGATTCGCATAACGTGATCGCGGCGGGCGTATCCGATGCCGATATTGTCGCAGCGGTTTCCGCAGTGAAACAAACGGGCGGAGGTATGGCGGCCGCCTCGGAGGGCCTGATCGAGATTCTGCCGCTTCCAATCGCCGGGCTTATGTCCGCATTGCCTGCTCCGGATGTATCGGACAGGCTGAGGATGCTCAAAGCGATTGCAAGAGATTGGGGGACAAAACTCGACAATCCGTTTATGGCGCTCTCTTTTTTGTCGCTTCCGGTCATACCGGAGTTAAAACTGACCGACTTGGGGATCGTCGATGTATCGAGCTTTTCTCACGTTTCTTTGTTCGAGTAAGTTTGTCTGGGACCTAAATAAGTGTGAATCCCGATTACCAGGAGGACACTAATGAGCACCCTTTCCTGCCACTCCGTCAGTGATGTGGTCGATTTTGCCATTGAAAAGGAAGAAAATGCGATGGAGTTTTATCGCAAATGCGCCGAACGCGCAAAGAATCCGGGAATAAAAGAGTTCTTCAAGGAAATGGTCACCGAAGAGCAGAGCCACAGGGATATGCTCAGGAATCTGGACTCGCTGAACCTCGATAAGATAAAACTCCAGGAGGTTGAAAACCTGAAGATCAGCGACTACCTGGTGGACGTTGACTTTTTCCGACAATATCACCTACCAGGAGGCCCTCATTCGTCGCCATGAAGAAAGAAGAAAAAGCCCTGGCCTTCTATTCCGGCTGGAAAAACAAATGCATGAGCGAAAAAGCTTCCAAGCTTTTCCAGGTGCTTGAAAATGAAGAAGAAAAGCACAAACGCAAGCTCGAAAAGCTCTATGACGAGGAGATTCTGGGCTGGGACTAAAATTAGCGTCATAATCCCGAATTCATAAATTATCCAGGGAGGCTCGAGCCTCCCGTTTTTTTATGCTGCCGTGCCGGAAAATAAGATCTCGCGAGCCGATTTATAAAGTTCGTCCGAAAAGACTGCCGATCCAATAAGTTGGAGATTGCGGGTACAGTGACCGGCGCCCTTTTGCGAATCGGATCATTGCAGGGAAGGTGGACAGAATTTATAATTAAATTTAACGCTTTATACGAAGACCACGGATTTGAGCTCTGGGTGCGAAAGGTATCTCGATGCACGGACGAACCTCCAAATTTCCCCGATCAGGAAACTCTCGCAAAAAGAGCTTAGCGACTATCTTTCAAAAAAATATGGTTATCGAATCAAGGTTATTTCACCGATGATGGCCACTGAGCATGATCATGAACCCGTCGAGAGCGAAAAGAAACCGGGCGGGGTGAAGAACATACGGTTCGACATGAAACCGGACGAACTCGAGGCCTACCTGAACCAGTACGTCATCCGGCAGGACGAGCCCAAGGCTATTCTGGCCACAAAGATTTGCACCCATTACAATCGGATAAGATACCTGAAGAGCCTCGCCAGGTTCGGAAGCGAACCGATGGTGGGCAGGATAAAGAACAATATCCTCCTGATCGGTCCGACCGGTGTGGGCAAGACTTATCTGGTCAAGCTGATCGCCCAGAAGCTCGGAGTGCCCTTTGTAAAGGGTGACGCCACCAAGTTCAGTGAAACCGGCTACGTGGGCGGGGATGTCGAGGACCTCATCCGGGAGTTGGTGATTCAGGCCGATGAGGACATCGAACTCGCCGAGCATGGAATCATCTACATCGACGAGATCGACAAGATCGCATCCTCTCAGCACCTCATTGGCCCGGACGTTTCCCGGACAGGAGTGCAGAGGGCGCTTCTCAAGCCTATGGAAGAGACCGAAGTGGACCTCAAGGTGCCACACGATCCGGTCTCCCAGATGCAGGCGATCGAGCAGTACCGAAAAACGGGAAAACGCGAAAAGCGCACCGTTAATACGAGAAATATACTCTTTATCATGAGCGGTGCTTTCAACGGTCTTGCCGAGATAGTCAAAAAACGGCTCCAGAAGCAGGAGATCGGCTTTGGCGCCCAGATCCACAGCCGTGAAAACGATATTCGATATCTAAAGCACGTCAAGGCCGAGGACCTGATTCAATTCGGGTTCGAGAGCGAATTCGTGGGCCGGCTCCCCGTGGTTGCAGTCCTCGAACCGCTCGAAGTGGAGGATTTGCTCCAGATTCTGAAAAATCCCAACAATCCCATCATCAACGGCAAGAAGGAAGACTTCCGGAGCTACGGAATTGATATCCGGTTCGAGGATGAAGCACTGCGCATCCTTGCCGAAAGGGCCTACCTGGAGAAAACCGGCGCGCGTGGTCTGGTCAGCGTGCTTGAAAAGGTCATTTTGCCCTTTGAAAAAAAGCTCCCCTCATCGGCGATCCGGCATCTTGCCATTACCGCCGATATCGTCAAAAACTCCGAAGAGGAGCTGGAGCGCCTGCTCAAAGACCCCGAGAGGTCAGGGAACTTTGAAACCTATCAGAAGCTCATCAATGAAGAAAAAGCCGCCGTCCGGGACAAGGTCTTCAGGATAAGAAAAGATTTCGCCGACAATTATCCGCTCGTTTTCACTCCGGACAGGACCGATCTGGTGATAGACCATCACGTCAAGACCGGAATCCCGGCGGAAGCCGTCTTTAAGGAAGTCCTGTCGCTATACAACCAGGTCAGGATGTTTGAGGCCGATTTCTATGAAAAACACGGATTCAAGATTCATTTCAACGAGCAGGCAATCAATGAGATCATCGTGCAGGCGCTCGATCGCGATGAGAGTGCAACTGCCGTATGTCAGAGAATTTCGGTGGACTATGATTACGGATTCAGACTGATAGCCGATCGAAGCGGACAGACCCAGTTCATTATGCCCAGGGAGGCCGTAGTTGACCATCAGAAATACCTCGATGAACTAATCCGTGAAAGCTACAAGCAATATCCTCTAAGACCCGGTGAATTTACCAAAGAGAGATAGGCTGAAAGGCCCGGATACTGCGTTGGACGCGGCATAAGGTGCCCAATTTAGTTCCAGCCGAGGCTCGCTGCCCGGCGTCCCATGCTCCATTCATCACAAATGTCGTAATCCCTCAACTTCGCTGGACTTTGCAGCCGTTGAGAGTTAAATATCTATCAGCTCTGAACGGTGGCTTATATCAGATATCGCTGGCCCGTCCGGATTACGAGATCGGACGGATATGAGCCGGAGTCTGCATGATCGGCATATCAAAACTTTACTGCGGCACGGTCGAGCCTTCGGACGCCTTGCGTTACGGGCGCCACAGCGGCAAGCTGCCTTCCCATCTTCTTCAGTTTTCTTCAGACAAGACGCCCGTCGTTGTCTGGAATGTAACCCGGCGGTGCAATCTCAAGTGCGTCCATTGCTACGCGCACGCAAAAGACGAGGAGTTCTCCGGGGAGCTTTCCACCAGCGAGGGCAAAGCGGTCCTGGATGATCTTGCCGCTTTCGGCTCGCCGGTGGTCCTTTTTTCGGGCGGCGAACCGCTGGTTCGGCCCGATCTCATCGAACTTGCCGAATACGCGGTCGGCAAGGGCATGCGTGCGGTGATTTCAACCAACGGGACCCTGATCGATTCGCGAACGGCGGGCGATCTCAAAAAGGTCGGCCTCTCCTATGTCGGGATAAGCCTGGATGGACTCGATGAAGTAAATGACCGGTTCAGGGGAGTAAAAGGCGCCTTCCGCAAGGCCATGGACGGTATCATGGCCTGCCAGGACGCCGGAATAAAGGTCGGCCTGCGCTTTACAATGAACCGGCTCAACGTGCGGGAGATTCCCGGCATATTCGACCTTCTCGAAAAATATGACATCCCGCGCGTCTGTTTTTATCACCTCGTATACGCCGGGCGCGGAAGCGAGTTGATGAAGGAAGACCTCTCCCACCAGGAGACGCGCGAGGCGGTTGACCTCATAATCGACAGGACCGCCGACCTGCACGAGCGCGGCAAGGCCAAGGAAGTGCTCACGGTGGACAATCACGCCGACGGCCCCTACCTCTATCTCAGGATGCTGCGGGAGAATTCCTCCAGGGCGGCCGAAGTCCTCGAATTGCTCCAGATGAACGAGGGCAACAGTTCCGGGCGGGGGATCGGGTGCATCAGTTGGGACGGAAGCGTCCACGCCGACCAGTTCTGGAGACACTATTCTTTCGGAAACGTAAGAGAGCGCAAATTCAGCGAAATCTGGACCGATCTTTCCAACCCGCTGATGAAACGGTTAAAGAACAAGAAACTCTACGTGAAGGGACGCTGCGCGGAATGCAAATGGCTGTCGATTTGCGGGGGCAACTTCCGCGTGCGCGCCGAAGCCGCCACCGGCGACCTCTGGGGCTGCGACCCGGCATGCTACCTGAGCGATGAGGAAATCGCGAAATAATTGGATTAGAAGCAGTCGACTGTAAGTGGAACAGGCCGAGGACCTAGTAATGCAATTATGCATCAACCCATCAGCGGTATCCGAAATTCGAGGGCTGCTCGATAATCGTTATTTGCCTGAGTCGATACGTTCAATTCCTGAACGCGTTTTCCGAAGAGGAGTTGGCCGTTTTGTCGATTCGAATATGATCAGCTGATGGTTATCCGGACTAAATTGTGATATATATCACTCGACTTTTAGTGACCTGTTCTTGCCTGCCGGATTGTTGCAAGTCATTTGTTTTCAAAAGTCCTGATTCTCTGGCTCAAGAGGGTTAAATAGCACGATGGATAAAGAATCCCCGCAAATCTCGGCAGGCGATGTGCTGGCCACATGCTCCGCTGCCTGCCCGGTTCACACCGACACCCGCGAGTATGTGCAGCGTTTGAGCAGGGGCGATTATGAGGGCGCCCTTGACGTCTTGCTCGAGGTGAATCCGTTTCCTTCCGTCTGCGGCCGCATCTGTCACCATCCGTGCGAATCCGAGTGCCGCAGAAAGGAGATCGATTCGGCGGTAAGCCTCAGGATGCTTAAACGTTTCGTAGTGGAGAATACAAAAGAGTACCGCATCGCCAGGCGAAAGAAACCGGCGGAAAGCAGAGAAGGGACCGTGGCCGTCATCGGTTCAGGTCCTTCAGGCCTGACCGCTGCTCTGGACCTTGCGCTTCTCGGATACCGGGTGAGGGTCTATGAAAAGGACTCGAGGCTCGGCGGCATGCTCGCACATGCCATTCCCCGCTACAGACTTCCGGTTGAGGCCCTTGCCGAAGATATCGAGGACATACTGGCTGCCGGCATCGAGGTTCGAACCGGTTGCCAGGTGGGCAGGGATATTTCCTTTGATGAGCTGCGAAAAGAAAATGATGCAATTCTCATCGCAGCGGGTCTTTCCGAAAGCCATTCGCTGCCCATTCCCGGAACTGACAGCAAGGGAGTGTTTCTGGGCATTACCTTCCTGTGGGACATCGCGAATGGAATGCACCCCGAACTCGGAGACCGCGTACTTGTGGTCGGGGGCGGGAATGTGGCTATCGATATCGCCAGGGCCGCCAAGCGCCTTGGGCCGTCCAAGGTTTACATGGCCTGCCTTGAGAAACGGGAAGAAATGCCTGCATGGAAATGGGAAATAGAGGAGGCCGAGCAAGAGGGTATAGAAATTCTCAATTCCTGGGGACCTAAGGCAATTCTTGAAAAAAACGGCACAGTTACAGGCATCGAGTTCAAACGCTGCACCAGCGTTTTTGACGATCAGCATCGGTTCAGTCCCCGCTACGATGAATCGGTGACCACCAGCGTCGAAGTTGACAGCGTTATTCTCGCAATCGGCCAGAAAGCCGACCTGGAATTTTTGGCGAAAACGCCCGTTGCCGTTGAACGCGGCCGGCTTCATTTGCGACCGCGCCTCAATGAGCACATCCGAACGCGGCGTATTCGCGTGCGGCGAAGTCATGACCGGCCCCGGCTCCGCCATCCAGGCCGTTGCCACCGGCCATGACGCCGCCAGGGTCATATCTCATTTCTTGGAGACGGGAGAGACGCTGAAGCTCGCTCAACGAACGATCACAACCATAGGCGAGCTCCCGGCGGCAACCGCTGCTCTCGCCAAACGGTTCGAACGCGTCGAGGTGAGTCTTATGGACCCCGCCGAACGAATCAAGGATTTTTCTCCTATCGAGCCGGGATACAGCGAGGCGGAGGCACTCGCCGAATCGAGACGTTGTCTTGCCTGCGCCACCGGCGCCTATCTCAAGTCCCGGCCCACTGCGCCGGCTGTCTCACTTGCGTGCGGGTCTGCCCTTTCGGGGTGGCGAGGGTGGAAAGGACGGCAGTTATGCCTGCTCAACAGTGCCAGACTTGCGGGCTGTGCGCCGCGGAATGCCCTGCCGCCGGGATCGCGTTGTCACGTTTTGCCACAAATGGTATGAAAGACACTCTGAGAGCGATTCTGTCCAAGTCGGATGCGGCGAAGATCGCAAGACCCTTCGTGGTTTCCTATTGTTGTCTCAATGAGACAACCAGCAGGAAGTTTCTGAGGGAGCAAACC
Source organism: uncultured delta proteobacterium (assembly GCA_963727975.1). Taxonomy (GTDB): domain Bacteria; phylum Desulfobacterota; class Syntrophobacteria; order Syntrophobacterales; family Syntrophobacteraceae; genus SbD1. Next base: position 150,772 of record CAVSIN010000024.1, read on the forward strand.
GAAGAGGAAATCCGGCAATCGGGCATCCTGCGCGTGATGATTCCATGCGTCAGCCGCCTTAGCACCGTCGATCTGCTCAGCCCTTTCGAACTGGGCGCAGATAAGGTCGCCGTGATCGCCTGCGCCGAAAACGGCTGCTTCTACCCCGGGGCTGAAGAATTGCTCGCAAGGCGCATCAAGCGGGCCAAGAAGTTTCTGGACGAGATTGGAGTGGGACAGGACAACGTGCAGCTTTTCAAAACAGATGGCAGCGCAGAGGAATGCTGGCCCCGGATATGGGAAGAATTCCGCTCGACTTCGGCAGAAACTGTTGCCCCGGACGAGCTGCTTCAAGAAGGAGATTCACGATGATTGTTGCGGACCCTAAACCGTTCGGACAGGTTAAGGGCTATCTCGAAAATTTCGAAAAAATTCTGATTGTCGGCTGCGGCACATGCACCACCGTCTGCCTGGCTGGAGGAGAAGCCGAGGTGCAGATTCTCGCATCGGGCTTGCGGATCGCTTTCGGCAAAGAAGGCCGAAGCAAAACGATCCTGGAAGACTGTGTCCAGCGGCAATGCGACGAGGAATTTATTCTGCCCATCCTCAGCCGGGTGGAGAATGAAAAAATCGATGCGGTTGTGTCGCTTGCCTGCGGCGTGGGGGTGAATTTTTTTGCCGACCGGCTCGGAAAGGTGCCGATCTTTCCGGGATTGAACACTACTTTTTACGGCGCCGGGATGGAGCCGGGGCTTTGGGCGGAGATGTGCGCCGGTTGTGGAGACTGCATGACGGCCCATACCGGTGGAATATGCCCTGTCGCCCGTTGCTCGAAGCATCTTTTGAACGGACCGTGCGGCGGATCTGAAAAAGGCAAGTGCGAAGTTGACCCTGCAAACATCGACTGTGTATGGCAGCTCATATATGACCGGCTCAAAAGGCTCGGAAAACTTGATGAACTTCAGAACATTCTTCCCGCGAAAGACTGGAGGACCGCTTCAGATGGTGGGGTCCGCCGGACCATTCGGGAACATCTCTACAGGCTGAAATAACACGACAGGGCGCGATCTCGACAGCCCGTCCGCCCGGCCTGCGAGGCGGCCTCCGCCCACGGGTTGGACTAACGCAATCCACATCAGAGAACGACGACCATGAGCGATAAAAACGTTATGAAATCGGGAAGTAACCTTGAAAGGGTGCTCTGCTCCGGTCATTTTGCCGTAACCTGCGAGTGCGGCCCGCCCAAGGGCGCAGACGTGGAGCATCTTCAAAAAAAGATAGACCTCATCAGGGGCTGCGTGGACGCGGCAAACGTCACTGACAATCAGACGGCGGTGGTGCGCATGTCGAGCATCGCGGCCAGCGCGATTCTGGTGCGCAGCGGCGTGGAACCGGTCATGCAGATGGTTACCAGAGACCGCAACCGAATCGCCGCCCAGAGTGACGTTTTCGGGGCGTACGCTCTCGGGATTCGCAATATGCTCTGCCTTACCGGCGATCATCAGACCTTTGGCAATCATCCCATGGCCAAAAACGTCTTCGACCTGGATTCCATCCAGCTTCTGGACGTGGTGCGCACAATCAGGGACCAGGGCACGGTAAACAGCGGCGATCCGGTCGAAGGGAGCATCAGGATGTTTCTGGGAGCGGCGGCCAACCCTTTCGCCGATCCGTTCGAGTTCAGGGTGATCAGGCTCGCAAAAAAGATCCGGGCCGGCGCCGATTTCGTTCAAACCCAGTGTATCTACGATATGGGCCGATTCCGGGAGTTCATGAAGATGGCCTGCGATATGGGGTTGGACAAGCAGTGCTTCATTCTGGCCGGACTCACGCCGCTCAAGTCCGCCGGTATGGCGGCCTACATGAACAGGAATGTGTCCGGAATCAGCATTCCCGATGAGATCATCAAGCGCATCAGAGGCGTTCCCAAGGGAAGCCAGGCCGAAGAGGGAATCAGGCTCCTTCTCGAGCAGATCCAGGAAGTGCGCGAAATCCCCGGTGTTGCCGGCGTGCACATAATGGCTATCGAGTGGGAGGAAAGAATAAGAGAGATCACCGAAAGGGCCGGCCTTCTTCCCCGGCCGCAGCTTTAACTCTGGTGCGCCTTATTGCGAAGGGGAATTGCACAATGTTATTTGTGGAGTTCCCGCTGCGCCTCTGGGTTTAATAGGCCTGACGCCATGAAATTATACAGGCCCGCCGCCCCATCCGGAAGCGGACCGCAGTAGTTATCCCCCCCCGCCGGTCTCGTCATCTCCGCGCACTCCGAGTCTCTGCGGCGACCTCCGGACATCGAGATCAGTGTACAAGCAGGAGCAGAATCGTGAATGTCTTATTTCATCCCGAATCGGTAGTGGTAGTTGGAGTTTCCGAATCCAGGGACAATCTCGGGCAAAACGTCATCACAAATCTTGTCAACCTGGGATACAAGGGAAAAATCTATGCCGTTGGCCCTCGAGGCGGAGAATTTCTCGGACATCCTATCTATCGCTCAATCGCAGAATTGCCTGGCAGCCCGGAGCTGGCCGTTATCCTCACGCCTGCGCGTTTCGTTCACGAAATGCTCGCTCAATGCGGCGAGAAAGGGACACGTTGGGCTGTTATCGAGTCGGCGGGCTTTCGAGAGCTCGGGACCCGGGGAGAAATGCTCGAGCGAGAAATCCTGGATGCAAGCAAAAGGTTTGGCATCCGCTTTGTCGGTCCGAATTGCGTGGGCACTGCAAATACCGCCAACGGGCTCTACACCGCATTCGTTTCTTTCGGGAGCCAATTCAGAAGAGGTAAAGTCGGTGTGTTCGCTCAAAGCGGCGGAGTTGGTCTTTGCGTTGTCGAGAGGCTTTGTTACTCCGGGGTGGGCATAAGCAAGTTTGTCAGCATGGGAAACAAACTGGACCTCGATGAAGCCGACTACCTGGCCTATGTCATGGATGACCCTGAAACAGCCGTCATATACTTCTACCTGGAAGGTTTCAAAAGGGGCCGCGCTTTTGCCGACCTGGCCAGACGATGCTCCAAGCCAATCATACTCCACAAATCCAACATCAGCGCCGCGAGTCTCACGATTGCCCAATCTCACACGGCCGCCCTGGCCGCAGATGACCAGGTCGTTGACGCCGTCTGCCGTGAAAGCGGCATCCTGAGGGTCCATTCCGTCTCCGAAGCGGTAAGCGCCGCCAAAGGCCTGTGCCTCCCGCCGATCGGCGGAAAAAACCTCGCGGTTATATCGCGGTCAGGTGGGCATGCCGTAGTAGCCGCCGACGTTTGCGCAAAGTACGGCTTTCACCTTCCTCCTTTGGGACGCGACATTATCGATGAGGCTCAAAGCCGCAGCCGCGCCGGTGTCATCCGGTTGGGAAATCCGCTGGACCTGGGGGACATATTCGATCTCCCCTTCTATATTGGCGTAGTGGAAAAGGCCCTGCTGCAGCCTGATATCGACGGCGTTGTGTTCATCCTTGTGTCACATATGGAGATTGAGCAGAAAGCAATGCGGCGTTTGGTGGAAAACCTGTTCGAGATATCCTCTCAATCGGGAAAACCTGTGGCGACGGTTATGGAAATCCCGTTTGACGAACGGGTGCGCCTGGCGAAAACCTCAAACTTCCCATTTTTCCTGGAACCTGCGGAAGCCGTGCAGGCCCTTGCAGTTCGATTGCAGTCGAATAAAACCGCATCTCATCCTGATCGAGCGGGCCTTGGGTGCGAAACCTGCGCCGCAGACAGTGCAAAGCCCGGACCCGATGTAACTGCTGCGCCTTTTCACGAACCCTTGACCATACCTGTTGAAAAGATCGAGAAGTGGTTCGGCGACATCGAGAGCCAAAACCGGCAGCCCCTTCTCTACGAGGCGCTGGAATTGCTGGACCTGACAGGCATACCCACTGTGCCATGGCGAATGGCGAGGGGCCTGGACAGGACTCTTGAAGCAGCTGAGGACCTTGGTTTTCCGGTGGCGCTCAAGGCGGTCTCTCCTTCGCTTCTGCACAAAAGCGACAAGGGCGGCCTGGCATTGGATGTGCGGGATGCCGAATCTCTTCGGGACGAATGGCGCCGCTTGCAGCAGGTTTCCGACGACATTTCCGGCATCGTGGTGCAGAAGATGGCCCCAGCCTCACGGGAACTCGTGATCGGGGGTAAACGGGACCCATCCTTTGGCCCTGTTGTGCTCACCGGCTTGGGAGGGATTATGGTTGAGGTCATGAAGGACGTAAGTATGCGTCTTGCTCCGATAGACGCCGGCACGGCCGTCGAAATGCTCGGAGAGCTGTCGGGAAAACGCGTGTTGGGCCGATTCCGGGGCATGCGCGCAGCAGACCTCAATGCGGCGGCCCGCATCCTTGTGCAAGTTTCCCTGCTCATGAGCCGCTTCCCCCGAATTCGCGAGATGGATTTGAACCCGGTGAGCCTTGACGATGAAGGCAGGGGCGCTGTGGCTTTGGACGTTAGATTGTTGATGTAGAGTCTCACCTGCCGCGCAGAGTTGTTGACCGAAGTGCTTGAGATCGCTTGTCAAACCTGGATTCAAGGATTGCTTTGCAAGCCGGTTGAGAGGTGGATTCGGCTTGGAACAGCCAACTGGCGCTAACACACGAATTCTTGCCTGAGTTTTAGCGCCGTGGTATTCTTAAAGATGTAGAAAGCTTTTTGGGGAGGCTTCTATGACCTTATCCATGCAACAGATCATCGATTCTTTTGAGCGTTTGCGGGATTCCGAAAAACAGAAAGTTGCATATGAAATCCTTCGCCGGAGTGTCCATCTTGAGCTCCCTCCTCTCACGGACGAGGACCTCATCACTGCTGCTGAAGACCTTTTCCTGACTCTCGATGCGCAAGAGGCAGAAAATGGCCCATCCGAACAGGGGAGAGGTCTGGTTAGTTGACCTTGGGCTTGCCGCCAAGGTACGACCCTGCCTTGTCCTCAGCATCCATTTCGCAGAACAGGACCGATCCCTTGTGACCGTCATCCCGCACACGACGAGTCCCCGCTCTTCTCGATTCGAAGTAAATGTCAAAGCCCGCTTTCTGCGCCCTGGTGTTTTTGACGTCCAGAATATCGTGACGATCCCGAGAGCAAAGCTCCTGAAAAAGCTCGGGGCCCTTCAATCTTTCCAGGTGATCGCTGTTGAAGCTGCCGTCCGTCTCTGGCTCAGTCTTTAATACAGTACGACAATAGAAGTCGATCCGGCATATCTTTACCATGGATGCTTATCCAGGATCGCAACCATCTATTCTATCGGCTCATAGTCCACAAGGTCCCGGACGCCGCAGGGCATGCGCGAGGCAGACCTGAAAGCCGCCGGCCCGCATCCTTGTGCAAGGTTCCCTGCTCATGAGCCGCTTCCCCCGAATTCGCGAGATGGATTTGAACCCGGTGAGCCTTGACGATGAAGGCGGGGGCGCTGTGGCTTTGGACGCGAGATTGTTGATGTAGAGTCTCACGCCGAGGTGTATAAGTCAGGCCTGTTCGTCGAGTTGTTTGAGCGTTTTACCACCCTCAGTTTTCCACGCGTTCCCGCCATGCTTGGCGCACCAAACAAAACCGTCCACAGGCGGTCGCCGGTGGACGGAGAGAATCTCAATTCTTGCAATCAGCCGGTTTTCTTAACTAACTATCTAATGGCCATACGGAAATACGGGATGAGACAGTTGCAGTTTCCGATTCGGAAAGGAGTTATTTTTCGTCCCCGGATCAGGTCCGGGGCGGCTCTAGAGAGGAAAGAGCTTGCCCCCGTTCGTAACATGCTCACGACAAGCACGCCTGCTGAACGGGCGGAGCGTCGAGATCGGTGGCCGAGCCCGCCTCGCGGAGCGTCGTGATCCTGGCCGGCGGTCCCACCGCCCTATTCTATCGGCTCGTTCTCCACCAGGTCCCAGACGCCGCAGGGGCATGCGCCGGCGCAGAACCCGCAGCCGATGCACTTTTCCGGATCTACGACCATTTCAAATTCAGCGCCGTTTGCGCGGCTTTGCCGCGAAATGGCCGACTCCGGGCAGATCGTGACGCATATTCCGCAGTCGCGGCAGGTCCCGCACGAGGAACACTGGGAGGCGCACGACTCGATTCCGTCGAAGCTCGAAAGACGCGGATCGAAATACTCGAGCTTTACGCGCGAATAGTCGATCTTCGAGCGCGAGGGGCAAACCTGCAAGTCTTTGCCGGACAAGATGTCGCCTATTTTTTCCGCCGCCTTTCTTCCCGCCCCGATTGCGTCGGTTAGAAGCCCGAGTCTTACCGTGTCGCCTATGGCGAAAATCTTCGGATCGCTTGTCTGATAATGCTCGTTTACCTTTATGAATCCACGCTCGGTCTCGACGCTTTCCGGCAGGAAATCGAGTTCGGGCATGTCGCCCACCGAGATGATTATCGTGTCGGCGGGAATGACTTCACCGGTGGTGAGTTCGAGCCCTTCGTCGGTCACCGCTTTGCTGAAGCAGGGCCACCTGAACTTCGCGCCGGCGGCTTCGGCTTCCTTGCGTTCTTTGCCGAATGAGAGCGGTTCCTGGATATCTACCAGCAGGATTTCTTCGGCCCCGAGCCTGTGCGCTTCGGCCGCCGCGTCGCAGCCGACGTTTCCGGCCCCGATGATCAGCACGCGCTTTCCCACCTTCGCCTCGCCCGCCTTGCTCATGCGGAGGAACTCCAGGGCCGGGATCATCTTTTCCTTGCCGGGGATGGGCAAGACTCTCGGCTTTTGCGCGCCCGAGGCGATCACGATGAAGTCGAATTCCTCCCTGAGTTCTTCTATATCGGACCTTTCGAGCCGCTGGCGCAGGTTCACGTGAGGAAGCGCTTCCCTCACGCGGGCGAGTTCGGCTTCCACCACCTCATCGGGGATGCGGGACCTCGGGATCATGGCCGGAGATTTTCCCGCCCAGTTCCGGCCTCATGTCGTAGACAATCGCCTCATGTCCCTGCCTGCGCAATTGCCAGGCAACCGATATGCCCGAAGGACCGCCGCCGATTACCGCGATTCTTTTTCCGCTAAGGGGCGGGAGCTCGGGAAGTTTTGCCCTGATGCTCGCCTTGCCCAACTGGCTGACGTCCACCGGGATCATTCGCGCCGTCTGCCTCGTACAGCCCTGCATGCACAGGTTCGGGCACAGATAGCCGCAGACCGAGGCGGGAAAGGGCGTGTAGGCCAGCGCCAGGTCAACGGCCTCATCCACCCGCCCCTCGCGAATGAGCCGCCACCGCTCGTGGACCGGCATTCCGGTCGGGCAGCTCGCCTCGCACGGCGCAGCAAACTTCCTGTTTTCCCAGACCGGGACATAGCGCCTGAGAAAGCCGGTGGTAATGAGCGGAATCTGGCTTCTTTCGAAATCCACGAGGTCTCCGATAAGGCCTCCCCGGCCCAGTTCGGAGTCCCAGACCTCCTTGTGAAAAGCCTGCATCGAACGCCTGGGTCTTGAGAATTTTTCATGCGGGCCACGAGCCTCCAGGAGCTGCCATTCGCTCCCGATTGGCAAGATGGGAGTAGAGATCGGTCTTTCCGATCGCCGTGAGGTACGTTTTAAGGTTTTCGGTGAGCCATTCCCAGTCGCCGTCCTCGATCGGGATCAGCTTGGCGTCGGGCTTGCTGTACCCTTTATGGGGGCCGCGAAAATAGATTCTTCCGCCGACCATTCCGACGCACGGACGAAAGCCCAGGACATTTTCCGGGTCCTGAGGCTCATAGCCGCAGACTACCGCGATGCCGCCCGCCATGAATTCGGCGAAGTAGTCGCCCGCCGAGCCGAGCACCCACAGCTCAGGGGGCGCGAAGCGCGGGTTGTGCTTGGTCATGGTCATGCCGCGCGCGCCGATGTTTCCGGCGACATAGACTTTGCCCTGGGCCATTGCGTTTGCGACGCCGTTTGTGGCATGTCCGTGGACGACGATCTCCGCCCCGCCGTTCAGCCAGCCCACATCGTCGGAAGACGGACCAAGGACCTCGATCAGCGTATTGGGAAAGCCCATGGAGCCGACGCGCTGGCCGGGCGCACCGGATATTCTGACATGAAGCCTGTCGTTTCCGGCCTTCCAGAGCCTGCCCCCGATGCCATGCTGGCCGAAAGCCTCAATTTCGAGGGTGCGATAGCCGTTCTCTACGGCCTGCTGAATCCTTTCTTCGAGAATGCGCGATTCAATGCGATGGCCGTTTTCAAATCCGGAAAGGCGAATTGCCTGTTGCTGTTCCATGCTCAAACTCCACGTAATCAGAAGCGAGTAGCGGGCGAAGAAGACACGGTTCCGTCCCGCTCCCTGCGTTACACAACGTATTTTATCTGAAGGCGCTCGGCCGCATCTTTATCGTCTATGGCCAGAGCGTCCGACATGCCGATCGGAAGAGAAGTCGAACGTCCGAGAGGAGCGACGATCTTCTTTAGTTCGGTATCGAATGAGAGAAATATGTCAACGACCCGCTCGGCCACCTTCTCGGGATCGAGCCGCCTGTAGAGGCGCGGGTCCTGGGAGGTGATCCCTTTCGGGCACAACCCTATGTTGCAGATATTGCACCGGTCGGATTCGGAACCCACGCACCCGGCCGCTGCCTGCATCATGTACTTTCCGACCTGGACGCCGCTTGCGCCGAGCATTATGAGCGCGGCGGCGTTTGCCGCAAGTTTTCCGTTCTTGCCGACCCCGCCGCCCGCAAAAAGCGGAACTTCGTTCTGCCTGCCGAGCCTGACCAGGTTGAGGTAGCAGTCTCGTATATTGCTCGCTATCGGATGCCCCATGTGGTCCATGGATACCGTGTAGGCCGCGCCCGTGCCGCCGTCTTCGCCGTCAATGGCAAGCCCGCCGGCGTAGGCGTTTCGGGTGAGGTTATTCAGAACGGAAAGGGCGGTCGAAGTTCCGGAAATCTTCGGATAGACCGGGACCCTGAACCCCCAGGCCATGTACATGGACTGGATCATCTTGGCGACCGATTCTTCGATCGAATACTTCGTCTGATGCGTCGGCGGGCTGGGCAGGCTCACCCCGGACGGCACTCCGCGAATCGCCGCAATCAGCTTGTTCACCTTGTACCACATCAGCAAACCGCCGTCGCCCGGCTTGGCCCCCTGTCCGTACTTGATCTCGATCGCGCAGGGGTCTTCCTTCATCTCGGGCAGGGCATGGATTATTTCGTCCCAGCCGAAGTAGCCGCTCGCAATCTGCAGGATCGTATATTTGAGAAATCGGGACCGCAGGAGCCTGGGCGGACAGCCGCCCTCGCCCGTGCACATCCGCACGGGCATTCCGAGTTCTTCGTTGAGGTATGCCACCCCCATCTGGAGCCCTTCCCACATGTTCGGGGAAAGAGCGCCGAAGGACATGCTGCCGATAATAAGAGGATAGATCTCCCGCACGGGGGGAATCCAGCCGTTCTCCCGGTAGAGCTTGAGGTTTTCCTCCGGAGGCAGGACACGGCCGAGCAGGGTCCGCAGCTCGAATTCATGGCGGCCCGCATCGAGCGCCGGGTCCGTCAGCATCGAGATTCGGATGAACTTTATCCGGTCGAGCGTCCCGAGATTGAGAGAATCGGGCACATTTCTCCTGCCGCCGCGGCTTCTTGGCTGTCCACCCCGGTTGATGTGGAAGCGCTGCTTGTCGATTTCGTCCGACTTGAGCGGAATTATCGCGCCGTTCGGACAAACCAGGTTGCACATGGCGCATCCGACACAGGCGTAGGCGGGATCGGTTTTCTGCCGAATCCCGTGATAGACCTGGTAGACATTGGACGAAGACGTGGACGGGCCGATCTCGGCCAGTGAAGGAATCTGAACGATCCTCTTCCTGTGCACGCCAAGCTCTATTGCCTGAACGGGGCAAACAGCGGTGCACCGGCCGCACAGGGTGCATTTTTCTTTGTCCCATTGAACCTGCCAGAGCAGGTCCTTCACGCTCAGTGAAGAAGGGATAAGGGTTCCATTTGAGAGCATATCCGGACCTCCGAGCGGTCAGAAGGAATAATGACCGTATCAAGATGCATCGGCTGAAAATCTTTGCTTTTGTCCCGGTCGGGAATGGCGGCGTCAAGGCCGCACATTTCCGAGGAGAACGCGTACATGCCCTTCTTGCCCCCCGCGACGGCGGGCCGGAGTTTCTTCCGGTCCTGGACAAGGAAAAGGGTGTTATCGGGCAGGCGTCCCATGACGCAGTTCGGACCGTCGATAATGAGCCTGCGGCACGAGTGCTTCAGTTGCTTGAGGAAATCCTCCGTCCGGGTGAGATTCCAGGTCTTCATCCTGGAGCGGAGTGATTACATGCTTGTACGCCTCGATCCCCAGTCCGAGGCTGTTAACCGTATAGTGGGCGATATGAGTGAAGACCTCGGAGTCGGACTGATACCCGATATAGCCGGGAAAGCCGCGCGACATCAGATATTCGCGGATCGGCACGAACGCCGTGTTTTCCCCGTTGGTCATCGAAGCTATGCCCTGGATGAAAAATGGATGGCAGGCGTAGAGGTTTATCGCATAGTTGGTGTTCTGCCTGCCCTGGGCGAGAATGACCCTGGCCCTGAGTTCTTCGTGGTCGAGTTGGAGGTATTCGGCTACCTGGAGCGGGTCGCCGATTTCTTTTATCATGATCACGTCCGGCCAGAAGCTGTAGACGATCATGTCCTCCTGCTCCTCGCCCATTTGCCTCAACTGGAGGCGCGTAAGCATGAGGCGATGCTCGAATTTCTTTCTGGTCAAGGCCTTCCCAGGATTGCGGATACTCGTAGGCGCGGATCACATAAGCGTCCCGCCTGGGAGTGCCCGGAGGCGGTGTTTTTGTCGAGCCCGCATGGAAACCTTGTGCTTGGTCATGAACCCAAGGTTCATCATGTACTGATCGAGGCGCTTCACACCTTCACCGGTGAATATGCCGGACAGGATCGGCAAGCCCTTCAGCTCTTCGAACGGCCCGCTGAGATCGCTCAGAAAAAGGCCGACCCCCGAGCCGTCATGACCCTCCCGCATCACATCGAGGGCGCGCATGGCCAGGATGGGTGACTGAGGCTCTTCACTGGTCAACGAGATCAAACGGCACATTACGCTTTTTTCTCCTCAAAAAATATGCTCCCTCGTTTCGAGCGAGCACGGTCGTGAATTTGTTCGGCCAATAAATATGACCTATGAGAAAACCCATTGAATTGCTTCGGTTAGATAACAAGATTGACAGGAAAAGTATAGAGTGAGTTTAGGGGCGGAAGGAAAAAAGAGGGCCTAAAAGCTCATTTTTTCGTAAAATCAAACTGAAGAGGCGAGCGCAAAACGTCCCACACCCCTTTTTGCGCGATTACTCCGTGCGAGAACGCCAGGTAGCTGTACTTCCCATAATGAGTGATCTTGCGGACCGCCGTCATGACCGAGTCGGCCGATGTCCCTGAAACGGGAAGAAAAAGCGCCGTTATTCCGGCGCCCCGATTCGATCCATTGAAAACTGCAAACAGGCAGTCGGCGCCGTAGAAACCTTCCACCGAGAATTTTTCCGAAGAAACCATTACATCTTCCCCTGAAGACGATGAAAAAGGATTTAAGCTTTTCAGAGCGCGGGAGGCCAAAAAACAGGAAGTCCCTGTCTTCGCTCATCTTCGTCTCCGCCTCTTTTTCGCTCGTTACGGGGCGTCTGCATGCCCCAGACCCGCAAGCAAAAGTTCAAAGGCTTTTTCGTCCTCCGTGTCGCCGCCCTCGCGCAGCACCGCCCAAAGACTTTTCGACCCCTTGACGCTGTTGACCGTGCAAGGGATCTCTTCGGGGTCAAGAAGCCGGAAGATGTTTACATCCGGGTCTGCAATCAACTTTTGAGGCGCTGCGGAAGATTCGAATGGCGAAAGCAGTAGAGCCGCCCGTTGATTGCTGATTTTTCTATCGAATCTTTCAGTCGGTGAAATCTTCAGCGCGACCGTCATATCCAAATCGTACCAGGGAGGGTCCTGGAGAATGGTTCCCGTTGTCCGCCAACCGGAAGCACCCGATTCAAGCTTCACGTCTTGAAGCTTCAGAACAGGGGCGCCGCTTCGCTCGACCCACTGATCGAAAAACAGTTTGGCTTCTCCGGGGTCCCAGCCTCCGGTCCTGACGAAGACATCCCGGAAATCCTCCCATGAAGTCCTGACAAACAGCCGTTCTTTGTATATCTGCCGCAGGCTGTCCCAGAAAGCCTCATCCCCGAGCTTTTGCCGGATCATATGAAAAACGAACGCCGCTTTACCGTAGCCGACGGCCCTCGTGGCGGGGCTTGAGCGGCTCTCGAAGAGCCGGAGCGGAAAATCGGCCCCCGATGCGGCAAAGCGTTGCATAGTCCTGCAGAATTTGCTGCCGGTAAAGCCTGGCGTCTGCAGGGAGGACATCTCCTGCGAGAGGTAATCGGCGACATAGGTGGTCAAACCCTCGCACCAGTTCCCGGAGGCGTAATCGACCAGCACGCCGTTGCCCCACCAGGAATGGGCGATTTCGTGCCTGAGGCTGGTTTCCGGAATAAATGGAAGCCGGAGGACCGAGGCGCCCAGAAGCGTATAAGACGGAAACCCGTATCCGGTCGGGAAGAAATTCTCGACTATGGCGAACTTGGGAAAAGGGTACGGCCCGAACATACGTTCATAAAATTCGATGTGCGAGGCAGCGGCATTAAGATAGGTTTGCGAAAGCGGGTCGTTTTCTCGAAGTGAAGTATGTATAAACAGGGACGCCCCTGGACCGGCGGCCGGGCGGCTCGCTTGCAGAATCGCCGCGCGGTGGCGAGCCGCCACTGCCGAATTGCGCGCTTGCAGAATCGCCGCGCGCAGAAGAGCGAACGATGTACCTGCCCGCCGAAAGCGACAGATCCTGCCCGATCGGGCCTGTTTTCCATCTCGATATGCTGATCTCGCCCCGGTCCTCATGTCCTATCAACTCGCCGGCCGTAACCGCATAGATGCCCCGCGGAGCGGTAACCTCGAGGCTGAAGTCCTCTTGTATTTCGCCCGCGGCGATTCTGCAAGCGGGCAACCCGGCAGTGGCGGCTCGCCGCCCCGCAAAGCGTGGATACCAGCCCGAATCGGCAAGCAGAAAGGTCCCCCTGTCACCGATCGACCCCGTCACCCCGAATCCGGGATTGTCAAAGCTGGCAGGTTCTCGAGACTACCGGGTCGTTAAATACGGCATCAAATGAAATCGAAACTCGAAGAGGCCCCTTACATGCCGGAGACGGCGGAAAGGGTCAGCTTGCCTGAACTGAAGGAGTACTTCGAGGGTTTTCCATTGACCAGTACGGATTTGATGCTTGGCCTTATCCGAGAGGACAAGGCCGATCTGCCCGCCCTTCCACTCTGCGATCCGGATATCGTCCTTAACGAGCAGTCTGTGTGCTTCAGGCTGCAGTTCGACTTTCAGATCGTGATGGCAGACCTCGGCGCCCCATGCCGCTCTGAAACCGAGCAAAATGAAAATCAGGGCTGCCGCCAGGCACAGAACTTTGCCCCTTATCCGAAACGGCGGCAGCGGGGCATCTTTAGACTGAAAAAACATTCCCCCTCTCTTTGAGCCTCCGTGATTTGAAGAATTTTGCGCGCGCGATTCGGTTAATTCTCGCCCTGTGCCGGCCCCTGCGCTTACTCGCCTGCATCTTTCGATGCAAGCTGTGCGATGGCCGACCAGTCGAGCCTTTCGCCGCCCTGAGCAAGCAGGCTCAGGAACCGGTCGTGCAACAGGCTCGCCAACGGCATGGGCACGCGAAGGGTTTCCGCCGCGGCGAGGGTCAGGCGTATATCCTTATGTCCCAATGGCGCGGCGAACCCGGCAGGCTCGAACTCTCGCTCGGCGATCAGCCCGCCGTAGGTCTTATAGACCGGTGCGGAGAAGAGCGTTGAGGTCAGAAGATCGAGATACTGGCGCTCGATCGACGCCGGCCTTGCCGACAAGCGCCATGGCCTCGCCCAGCGCTTCGATCGCCGAGGCGATCAGGAAATTACCGCTGAGCTTGACCAGGTTTGCGGCTCGGGGATTATCGCCAAAGATGAAAGTCTTTTGCCCCAGTGCGTCGAAGAGAGGCAGGCAGGCCTCAACCGCATCTGGCGCGCCGGCGGCGACTATGAACAGCTTGCCCGCCGCCGCCGCTTCCGGCCGCCCGAAGACGGGCGCAGCGACGAAACGCTGGCCGGCCTCCGAGTGCGCAGCGGCAAGCCTTTCCGATAACTCGACGCTGATCGTGCTCATGGAAATGTGGATGGCGCCCCTGCCCAGGGCTGCCTATCACGCCGTCATCGCCGAACGCTATGCTTTCAACGGCGCCGTCGTCAGCCAGCATCGTGATGACGGCCTCGCCCCGGCAGGCGTCCGCTCACCTGATCGGCGGGACGCGCGCCTTGCTCCGCTAGCGCCTTGCATTTTGGCCGGCGTTCGATTGTAGACGGTGACCTCATGGCCTGCCTTGAGCAGGTTCGCCGCCATGCCCGTCCCCATATTTCCCAGCCCGATAAACCCGACTTTCATAACCTCACCTCTCCTCGCATGACAGATCGGTTGACAAAACCAAGCCTTCTCCGGGTAAGATAACGGCCTTGATTATGCTAGTTTCCATCCGGAAAGGCTCCTTTTCCGCCCTGGCGGCGTCAATCTTCAGGGTGCGCCCTCACAGAGGATCGGGCGCTGAGCTTGAAGCGTTTTGCGTTAGCTCAAATTCTTAGCGCGAGCCCGAACGAAGAGAGGGCTCCCTGTGCGGCGTACGAACACTCACTGCGCTCATGTTCGCGCTTGACACTCCAGACCGCGCTTAGACGCTTACAGTTCGCGCCCGATCTTTTGTGAGGGCGCACTGTACGCCTCCGCGTAACCCCTTGATTCTCTTGCCAAGACGAAAAATGCCTCCTTTCCGGCTTGGAAACTGCCAGTCTCTTATCCGAGGTTGCCAGATGGAGACTATGCTAAGTTCGGTCTTCGCTGAAGACAAGATTACGCCGCCGCTCATTGCGTGAGGTTATCTAATGTGTATTTTAAGGGCTTTCGGGCTGTGATCTCTCTAAAGGACGTCAAATGGACTGATTCAATAGGGGGCAGGTCCCACATGACTGGAGGATTCCATGAAAGTGATTGAGAAAGCCTTGGCGGAAGGACGCTCGGTGCTCAGCGAGCACGAGTCCAAGCGGTTGCTCTCAAGCTTCGGCGTTCCGGTGACCAATGAGGCTATCGCCCGAGATGTCGATGAAGCCGCTTCGTACGCGGCGGCGATTGGATTTCCCGTTGTCCTGAAGGCTTCAGGGGAGGCCCTGTATCATAAGACCGAGGTCGGAGGGGTTGCGCTTAACCTGCGGACCGAGGAAGAAGTGAGAGAGGAAGGCGAGCGTCTTTTGAAGATCCCGGGGTGTAAAGCCCTGTTGGTCCAGGAAATGGTTAAAGGCGGCCGGGAAATCGTCTGCGGCCTGATCAGGAGATACTCATTTCGGACCGTGCGTCATGTTCGGGATCGGCGGCATATTGACAGAGGTCCTCGAAGACATCGTGTTTCGCATCGCCCCTCTGACGCTTTCGGATGCCCTGGATATGGTTGCGGAGATTCGCGGCGCAAAGATTGTCGAACCCTTCAGGGGAGAAGGGGCTGCCGACATCGATGTTTTATGTCAGACCCTTGTGGCCTTGGGGGAGATTGGAATCAAATACGATGACGTGTTCGAAATCGATATAAACCCTTTGAAGATTCGCCCGAACGGAAAACCCGTGGCGGTGGACGCTCTTGTCGTTCTGATGGCGGCTGAGAAGCCATCTGTCGTAAGCATAAAACAATGAAAGGGAAACTCACTCGGTTTTTCGAACCGCGAGCGTGGCGATTATCGGGGCCTCCGCCACCCCCCACAAGCCGGGAAACGATGTGATAAAAAATATTCTGGCCAACGGCTATGCCGGCAAGCTCTTCCTGGTCAATCCAAAGGGCGGGGAAATTCTCGGACTTCCGGTTCACGCTTCTATCGCCGGTCTGCCTGAGGGAATCGATCTGGCCGTCATCATTCTCCCCGCAAAAGATACGCCCGGGGCGCTTCGGGAATGCGCCGCAAAGGGAATCAGACAGGTAGTGCTTTCCGCGGGAGGTTTTGCCGAGGTGGATGAATCCGGGGCCAGGATTCAGCACGATCTCATCGATATCATCCAAGGAGACCGGGGTCCGTGTCATGGGACCCAACACATCGGGTCATACCTCAACGCCGCACAGTTTCACTTCCACTTTTTTCCCGCTGGGCAGGATCCGATCCGGCAAAGTGTCCTATGTCGCCCAGACAGGCAATTTTGCCACCCATACCATGAAGCATATCCTGACGGCCGAGCATTTCGGCGTCTGCCGGGTCATCGGCCTGGGAAACAAGATCGATATCGACGAGAGCGACGCCCTGGAGTATCTGGCCGAAGATCCGCACACGAGCGCGATCATCATGTACCTCGAAAGCATCAAGCGGCCGGGACGCTTTCTGGAAGTTGCCACGGAAGTCACCAGGCTCAAGCCTGTTATAGTGCTTGAAGAGCGGCGCCACGGAGGCGGGAAGGCATGCCGCCGTCGCACATACCGCCGCAATGGCCGCTGAGGACCGTCTGATTGACGGCTTGCTTCGTCAGGCCGGCATTGTCCGAATATGGAATTATACCCACCTGATCCTTGCGGGAAAGGCCCTTTCGATGGCGCCTTTGCCAAGGGGAACAGGGTAAGTTTCCTCGCCCCGTCCGGCGCCATGCTGGTTAGCCTTGCCGGACCTTTGCGTCCGTCTGGGGCTTGAGGTGCCCGACCTTACACCGCAGACCCGCGACAGGCTCCAGGAAATCAGCCCTCCGTTCATCCGCATGCGAAATCCCGTCGATATCTGGGCGGCCGCTTCGGTTAGCGGGGTCGAATTCGGTTACAGGGAAGGCATGGAAGCTGTGCTCAAGGACCCGAACATCGATGCGGCCATTGCAGTGCTCATGCTTACGGAAGACACGGGCATACCGCCGTTCGACTTTATGGTCGACCTGGCGAGGAAGTATCCGGAAAAACCGGTTCTTGTCACCTTCAGCGGCGACAAGCGCTTCGAGGATGAGTGCAAGGCCTATATCGAACCCCTCGGGGTCCCTTCTTTCGCCTATATCGAACAGCCCTTCGAGGTGCTCTCAATTCTGTCGCGTTGCGTCGCAGGCTATGAACAGGCCCCGGTGATCGACCGCCGGGTAAGCGTTCGCCTGGCCAGGTGAATCGCTTTTCATCTTATGGTTGCGGCCCGAGGCCGCTCTGTGGTCTCTCCCTGTCCGGACCATGTCCCGTCTCTGCGGTGAACGGGTTCTGCGTCTCTGTGTCGGTGTTCCCGGTGAACGCCTGCCATCTTGCGTATTTTGATTGGATATCGTATGCTTTTGCAATTAATGAATAAAATTTGCCGTGGATCGAGGGTTTCTTCATGTTTGAAAAGTTTACATATAAAAGGCGACTGCTAAAAGAAGCCATCAAGTTTCTGTTTAAAAGAGATAATAAAGCGCACAAGGCGATTTGGTTGGACTACCCGATCAATCCCGTTCCAAGATATGGATACGGCCACGAACCACACCAACGGATTACACAGATATTATCTGCAAACAAGCGCCAATACCGTAACCTTCTGGAAAAAATGTTGAGCTTTCAAAACGGCCTGCAAAACATTTCACAGGAAAAAATAAGCGAAGTCGATCCCTTTTGGAATAATGGATATTTCTCCGGACTTGACGCTTTGGCGCTGTACTGCATAATTTCGCTGATGAAACCAACTCATTATCTTGAAATCGGGTCCGGCAATTCAACAAAATTTGTTAGAAAAGCAATTAAGGATCATGATCTAAGCACAGATATAATAAGCATAGATCCAAAACCGAGAGATAACATCCAATCTGTTGCAGATCGGGTAATTTACAGTACGTTGGAAAATGTTGATATCAGCATATTTCAAAAGCTTGATTCAAATGACGTTCTATTTTTTGATGGATCGCATCGCTGTTTCATGAATTCGGACGTAACAACAATGTTTTTGGATATACTTCCGGAACTCAAAAAGGGTGTTTTGGTCCATTTTCATGACATATTCCTGCCATTGGATTATGCGCCGAAACTCATCGACAGGTTCTACAATGAACAGTATTTGCTCGCGGTTTGGCTTTTATCGGCCCCTCAACCTGATATTGTGTTTCCAAGCTCCTTTGTCCAGAGCGACCCGGAGCTGATGAATATGCTTGGCCCTATTTTCAAAAAGTTGGCCATTGGCGCTATTCATGGGGGTTCCTTTTGGATTCGCAAATGAGCGGTCCGGAATGTGGGGCCTGAAGACCTCTAATCCACATTGAACGATTGCGTGTTCGCGCAGTCAACCGTAGGGAGTGTAGACGCTCTCACCCTTTCCAAACATTAACGAATTCAAAACCTGGCAGTCCATTATCAATAACCATTTTACGGAATTTATCGGTCACGAAAACGTGTCCCATGATTTGTGGAATTTTGAAGATTGAAGCGAGCTTAGCAGCGAATATTGATCCCTATTCTGCAGAACTTGTCGAGTATGTGGCGACGAGAGAGGTTGGCAGGGCGGCTCGTTTGGCCATGCGGATTCGTGGCATGGACGTGATAAAAGATAAGAACTATTTAAGGCGGAAATTGCAGCATTAAAACCGGAAGTTCACGTCGATTACGACAACCGGTCCCGCATCATCTCCACCTTCAGCGACCATTGCTTTCACGTCGGGAAGTTCGGATAAGGGGACTTTTCGGTAGGGACCGGCGCATCCGACAGGGAAAAGGGGCGCTGAATCCCGGCTCAAATGCGCTGTCGCGATGACGGCAAGTTAAGCGCTTATGGAACTCACCCCTCGCAGGGTTGTCTGTAGAATAGAATGGCGCGTGGGTAAACTCCATTCCCCGCCATAGCGAGGAATGGCGCAGTACGATTCGGTGATCATTGCCTGATCAGGCTACCCGTTACGGTTGTCCCGCCCTGAACATTGCCCACGAAGGTGAGCGTTTTCCCCGACACGGCGCCATTTATGACCACGACCGTATCACGAGCTTGACCGTTAACGAACAAGCCGGACAGGTTGGTAGTAACGGCTACCGTTACCGGATTATTATTCACGTATGCCAAGCCCCCACCCGGCACGGCGGAAAAGCTGGAATCGAATGTCACCCGCACGTCAGCGGGACTCAGAACAGTCAGAGTGAAGGCATTGCCCGTTATGTTACCTGTAAAGTTCATTGGTGCGCTATTTCCTGTTAGCGTACCAAAGAACATCGATCCGGATTGGCCCTTGACTTGTATGGTGGCTGGGTGAGAATTTTTAGTACAGGTCGTGCCATCGTACTGCGCCTCTGTTGCGGTTCCCGTCCAGGTCCCGACCATACTTTTAACTGCAGCCGCCTGACTGAGCGCAGCTGATAAGCCGGTAAGGGACAACAACATCGCCACTAAAACCAATGACTTTTTCATCATTTTTCCTCCCTCGTGCGAACGACAAAAAATTCGCACAGCAATAATCCATAATAATGCATCGACTTCTGCGCTATAAATCCAAACTGCATTTTGAGATCCGATTTTTGCCCGGAAAAACCTCCTCTGCACCCCTGAAGCCCCGATAGCATACAAGCTTACCCATAAAATGCGCAAGTGAAACGTGAATCAGACCGGTTCTTGCGATTTTCCGACACAACTCCTCCCCGCATTTGGTGAACCCGTTCCGCCACGCCGCCGTGTGACAGGCTCAGGCGAATAAGATGCGATAGTACCGGGCGAGTGAAAAGGCCGACGCAACATGGACAGACCACGGCGTGATAGACGACTCTGGCTCCAACCTTCACAAGCCGCCGGATGATTGGGTCTATGGACGGTTTGACATTCTCGCCCCAGAACGCGGTATCCCGGATCATATGGAGCAGATTGTAGGCGAGACATCCGACGAGAAGCCTTGCTTGATTGGCTGCGAAGCGATGACAGCTTGTTTTATCCCAGCGGAGGGTGTTCTTTCCCTCCTTTATCCGGTTTTCGATCTCAGCCCGCCCATTGCAAATCGTAATTACTTGTTCCCGCTTCAAGTTTCGAGTTGGTCACAATAAAGCCAACACGAGGGAAGAGTTCACCCACATGCCATTCTATTTTAAAGTGATCATTACGGTGGAATGCCCGCCCGGGCATCCCTTGGAGATGGACTTCGCGTAGCGCGTAAGGATCCCGCTTATTCTCGACGCTCCCCCTGACCTGTCAATGACAAGAGGCGGGGCCGTCAGCGGGACGCCATGAGGTGGTGGAATCGAAACAGCGCATCAGCGCCCTGGAAAAAGGAACGAAATCGAGGAATTAGCAAGGTTTAGCTAAAGGCGTAGCGTGCTGCAGCCGGAACATATCCGATGCCCCGCGCACGTTTGTCAGCTCTTTGAAAACAAAATGAAGATAAGACGTGTAACAAAAGCACAGCCGTAACATTAGCTCCTCGAGCCCCGGAGGGCATCGGGTTCGGCGCTCGTTTTCACGGTAGAAACTCGAGCGCGCCTACTTGCCGTCAAACCGCGCGGCCCATCGCCATTGGTCGGGGAGGGGCTGCGGCCCCGGCTTGATTCCGGCGATATCGGGGTCTTCATTACCGTAGACCGGCTCACGTTCCGCCTTGGCCTTCTTGGCTTCCATGCGGCGAGCTTCCTTATCCCTTTGTTTCTGTTGCTTCTCTTTTTCTCTTTCCCGTTTCTGAAAGGTGGCTTTTGACCTTTGAGCCATTATTCAACTCCTTGAATCCTGGCTTGTCGCCAAATTGTTATAAAGTGTCTCAAACACTAATATCTTGACCCGAATCCGCGCTTGCGGACGTTTGGCAGGTGGCTTTGCTTGACTCAGCTTTATGAGCTGGTCTTTTAGCCGGGTCCCGTTCAAGGCTTTCATAGCTTTGTCCGCTTCAGAATTGTTTAGCATTTCCACGAATCCAAACCCTTTTGACTGTCCTGAGGACCTTTCCTTTACAATGTTCACGGCAGATACTTCTCCAAAACTGGAGAAAAGGGCCCTTAAATCATCTTCAGTGACATTGAAGGCCAGATTGCCGACATGAATATTCATATTCGCTCTCCTCTGTTTCTCCGAATTCGAACTGCGACTTGCATAGCTTCCTCTTATAAAGATAAAAGCCGGAGATTTACTCCGGCTCTTTCTTCCATCGTAGAATAGACGAAAATTTCTCTACCGAGGCTAAAGCTTTCTCACTTGAGTCGCCTGGGGGCCTTTTGCGCCTTGTTCCTCGACAAAGCTCACCAGATCGCCTTCGCTCAGGGACTTAAATCCGCTGCCTTCAATAGCGGAGAAATGAACAAATAAGTCACTCCCGCCGTCTCTTTCAATAAATCCAAAACCCTTGCTCTCGTTGAACCACTTTACTCTACCTTCTGCCATCTTTGATCCTTTTCTGATTTTTTTTTTGGTGCGGCTTCGGAGCTACTTAAGAATCGTTCTAATCAGGCGAAAGACCGACTCCCGAGATAACTCAAGTTAACGCACTGCTCGTATCTTTTGATACATCGTAGCTCCTCTTGGCGAAAAAAGCAAGGCATGACGGACTTTTTTTCTCAGCTCCCCCTTCCCGTGCGGGACCCCGCCGCCAATCTCAGGAAGGCAGCTTTAAATGCCCGCCAGTTCCAAAATTTCCCAGCTCTGGATTATGGCATCCCCAACCGGGTTCTCCACCCCGTCGGCTTTTCTCTGCTTAGCATTCGGTTCAGCCAGTTTGAACATCTTGATGATATTAACGAGCAGCTTGACAATAAATTCCGCCGACTCCAGCCTTTGGCGATTCGCCAAAGACCTGGGTTTATCGAACTGCTCTTGAAGGGCCGCTTTACCTGTTTTGTCAATTTCGGATTCAGCTACTTTCTTGAGTCCGAAAATGGAATCCACTACTTCGTAATCGCTTGGATTCGATAAATATTTGATTGCAAGCCTCAAAATTCTACTTCGATTCAGGCTTGCCCGACCTGTCGTAGGATTCCAATAGTCTTGCCAGGTATGGAATTGCGAAATGGATACAATAAGTTGTAACGTGCATTTCCGGAGCTTGAGAATAATTCTTCAGTTCTTCAAAAAAGTACCCGGTGGAACGCAAATCTTTCACCATTGCATGTGGAATCTCCATAATAGATCTCCCGTGCGTGCAGTTTATGATCGGGCTCGGCCATGAATCACCGTGAGGTCGTGATCAACCTCGAAACCGAAGCGAACCGGCGCTATTTTGGAAGTTTGATGGAGGTAAGCCGCTCCCACACTTTTGCAAGCTGGTTCTCAAGGTCAATTAAATACATGTCCCCCGAGATCTCCACCACGGTGCCGATCCCGTTGGGTATCTGCACCCTCTCGTTGAGCTTGGGTCTCCAGACCTCAATGGTGCTCTTCTTGGTGGTTCGAGGCAGTGCGCCGACTTGCCTCACGGATTTGCGAAATGAGTTGAACCCGCCTCGAGGGGGATTTGTCATTAGTTTGCTTCTCTCTGGCTTTTCGCCGATAAGTTTGCTCGAATCGCAGTGTGGTCTGTAATTGAGCGGATATTTTTGATATTGTCGCCTGAAAAGGCCGGATTGTCAATCGATAAGGAGATCGACCGCATATGACGGAACAGACTCGCTGGGTCAAAGACTCATTGCGCACGGATGGACCATGGCGGATGCGCTCTGTTGGTGGGTGTGAAGGATAATGAGATCGTTCAGGTCAAAGGAGACCCGGACGGTTTTTTGAACAAGGGGTACACCTGCTACAAAGGAAGGGTGTCGCCCGATCGTCTCAATCACCCCGATCGTCTTCGCTATCCTCTCAAGCGCGCGGGCAGACGCGGCGAGGGGAAATGGCAGCGGATTTCCTGGGATGAAGCGCTCGCTGAAACCGCGAAGAACCTTCTCGCGATCAAGGAAGAACTACGGGGCGCGGGCAGTTGGCTTTGGCGTCGGGATGCCAAAGGGCCTCGAGCATTTCGTTCTGATCCGGCTTGCCAATGTCTTCGGTTCCCCCAATGTCGTTGCATCTCAGGATGTATGCCATGCCCCCCGGGAGATCACGGGCATCCACACCTGCGGGTTTTACCCCGTCGCCGATCTGCACAACCCGACCAATCTCATTCTCTCCTGGGCCAGTAACGTTCTTTCCACCAACGAAGAAGGGCAGATAGCCAGTCTCACTTTGGAGCAGCTTAGAAAAGGCGCCGGCTTATCGTCGTCGATCCCCGCAGGACCGAGCTTGCCGAGAGGGCCGAGCTGTGGCTGCAACTTCGTCCCGGAACGGCACAGGCGCTTGCTCTGGGCTTTTTGCACGTCATCATCGAGGAAGCGCTCTATGATAAAGAGTTCGTTGAAAAGTATACCTACGGCTTCGAAGACCTCGCGCGTGCATGTGAAACACTACAGCCCGGAGACGGTCTCTGAGATCACCTGGGTCCCGGCCGATCTGATACGCAAGGCCGCAAGGCTTTATGCCGCGGCCAGACCGGCCGCTCTGCAGTGGGGCAATCCCATCGAGCATGACGTCAATGCCTTCGACGCCACCCGCTCCCTGGTTTGCCTCATGGCGATCTGCGGGAATCTCGAAGTGCCGGGCGGCAATATCAATGCCCATGATCCGAAAATTATGGGGCTTGGCGAATTCGTGCGGGCCGATCTCATCCCGGACAAGCGCAAGGAGATGATCGGCGCCTACCACGGCGTCATTCCGAGACTGATGACGGTGCCGCCGGCCTATTTCCGGAAAGCCGTGCTCGAAGGCAAGCCTTATCCGGTCAGGGGATACTACGGTATGTGCACCAATCCCCTGGTAGCCTGGGCCGACAGCGCCGTCACCTATGAAGCGTTTATGAACCTCGATTTTGTCGCCATGGCGGAGATTTTCATGACGCCTACCGCATCCCTGGCCGATATCGTCCTTCCGGTGGCGCACCAGTACGAAATGAACGATATCGGCCACTACGGCATTGGACACGGCATGATACTCGCCCGGCCGAAAATCGTCGATCCACCGCAAGAGTGCTGGCCCGACATGAAAATCATGAATGAACTGGGCAAGCGGATCTCCGATCCTCAATACTGGCACGATGATTTTGAAGACTTTCTGGAAGATGTTGTCAGACCATCGGGCCTTACTTACGCTGAATTCGTCGCCAGAGGGTTTCTGAAGGGGCCTGATCGTTTCAGGCTCTATGAAGGAGAAGGGCTTCCGCACTCCAACGGGAAAGGTGGAACTGAAGTTGAGCACCGCTGAGAAGTTCAAACTGAAACCGCTCCCCGAATTCACCGGTCTGCCCGAAGAGGACGATCCCGATTATCCGCTTGATCTTGATTAGCGCCAAGAGCCGCTATTATCTGCTTTCTTCCTACCGGTGGGTGAAGAAGCTTCGTCAAAAGCGGCCCTTCCCGATCGTTGAGATTCACCCCGACACGGCGGCGGCTCATGGGATCAGCGATGGCGACCAGGTCATCATTGCGACGAAATACGGCGAAATCGTTCAAACGGCGCGGGTTACCGATATCGTGCACCCGCGTGTGGTCAGCGCAGACCTGGGATGGTGGTTCCCTGAAGGGGATGCGGCGAAGCAGTTCGAATGGCGAAAATCGAACTTCAATATGCTCACCTCTATCGGAAAGCTGGGTAAGGAGTTCGGAACGCCGAACCTGAAAAACATTCCGTGCAGAATACGAAAACTGTGATGTAGTCTTGACTTAACACGCCGGGAATCTATAATTCCAGCCGTTATGTTATATTTAATATAACGACTCCTGCGCTCCTCTGCCTCATGGGTGCGGATGTGAAGCATTATGAGATTTTGAGATGAATATAGGACAATATTCTTTCGAGGAATACCTGAGCATTGTGAAGTCTTTTCACGGCTACGCTTCGCCCGGCGTGGCGGCGGGGGGGGTCATGGTGGACCTTGCGCTTGGCCGCATGCCCAACGGGGTGTTATTTGAGGCGGTTTCCGAAACGGGAAACTGTCTCCCTGACGCCATACAATTGCTTACGCCCTGCACTGTCGGAAACGGCTGGCTGAAAATTATCAACTTGGGCCGGTTTGCATTGAGCCTTTTTGACAAGCACAGCGGTCAAGGCGTCCGCGTCTTTGTCGACGCCCAAAAAGTGCGGTTGTGGCCGGAAGTGGAGGCATGGCTTTTCAAGCTCAAGGCGAAACGGGAACAGGACGGCCAACTCCTCATGGAACAAATCAGGCAGGCGGGGCCGCAACTCTACGGAATCGAGACAGTCCTCGTCCAGCCTCAATTCCTCGGTAAGCGAAGCAGGGGCGGCATTGGGTGCTGTAATCTGTGCGGAGAACCTTATCCGGTAGGCGATGGGCCGATCTGCCGCGCATGCGCCGGGGAGTCCCCTTACATCGTGTGAGGGACTTATATATAACACTTCCTGAAACGGCAAAGAGGAGATGGTCAAAGTGCAAATCCTCAGGCACAAGACTTCGAGATTCAAAGACAACGGTCTTTTCGCGGCCGAATACAACCTTGCTGTCGAAGAGCTTCTGGAAATCTACATCGACGATTCCCCCTACGCCATTACCATGCGCCTGCCCGGTGACGATATAGACCTCGTGACGGGTTTTTGCTTTACCGAGGGAATCATCGGCTCGCGCGACGACCTGCTCTCAATCAGGCATTGTGAGGCCATCGAGGGAGAACGCAGGGTGCTCGTCTACCTGGACCCGAAAAGAGCGTCCAGCAGGGTGAATCGCCAGGGAAGGCGCGAGCACTTCAGCAAGTCCAGTTGCGGATTGTGCGGCAAGGCCGAAGCGGGCGAAATATATTGCGAAAGCCCTCCGGTTCAAACGTTCAACCGAATCTCCATGGGCGACATCCTGAGGCTCAAGCAATCTTTCGAAACCGGGCAAACCATTTTCCCGCTCACCGGGTCAACGCATTCGGCTTCACTTTTCGGGCGTTTTGGGGACCTGCTTGCGTTCGCTGAGGACATCGGCCGCCACAACGCCTTTGACAAGGTAATCGGGGCGTTGGTCAAGGAAGGCAAAACGTGGGAGGCGTTCCTCGCCATCGTTTCGTCTCGCCTCAGTTTCGAAATGGTGCAAAAGGCCGGTGTGCTCGGCCTCGAAATCCTTGCAGGGCTGTCGGCGCCGACCAGCATGGCGGTCGAGATGGCCGAGAGGCTCAATATTACCCTTATAGGTTTTTTGCGTGAGAACAGCATGAGCATCTACACGCATCTGGAGAGGGTACTCGCTTCCCCGCTCGATCCCACGGGGCCTGCGGCTGTGAAGCCCGCTCAGGTACAGTTCAATTCGTTTGACAACAATGGGACGGTCGTTTAATATCCTGTGCGGCGTATTTTACTCTGCGCGCCCCCGTGTCAGCCCCTCCTCGCGTCACCGCCTCGCCCCCAGGGGGGTCAGTTGCGTCCAAGCGCCAACGAGTATGACATGAAATAACGAAGGAGAAACCAGGATGGACATGGTGAAGTTGACGATCGACGGCAGAGAGGTTTTCGCGCAGAAGGACAGCACGATCCTTCAGGCGGCGAAAAGCGCGGGAATAAGAATTCCAACGCTCTGCTTTCATGAAAGAATGAAACCTATAGGGTCCTGCGGGATGTGCGTTGTTGAAATCGATGGGAATTCAACGCCCATGGCTTCCTGCAAGACGCCTGTCGCGGATGGAATGATCGGTTACTACATCAGTCGGATCGTCTTTTGCGCGTCCGGCAGGATGCATTGAAAGCACTGCTTGTCAATCATCCGCTGGACTGCCCGATCTGCGACAAAGCAGGCGAGTGCATGCTCCAGGACCTGGTTTATGAACATGGCATAACAAATGTTGAAACGCAGCCCCCGACGTCGAAATTCACTTCGGCATATACCACTCCCTTCTTAAAATCATGGCCCGAACGCTGCGTCTCATGTCTGCGCTGCGTAACCGCCTGCAATGAAATACAGGGGATAGGCGCTCTTCAGGTCACAGACGGGCCGGACGGGAAGCTGATTTCATACGACAGGGACAAATGCGTTTCGTGCGGCGAGTGCATCCAGGTATGTCCGGTGGGCGCGCTGCTTGAAAAAAAATCCTGCATCCGCTGGCGGCCATGGGAAGTGACGAAAGATTCGAACCACTTGTCCGTACTGCGGCGTCGGATGCCAGCTTTTGCTTCATGTCAAGGACGGCAGGATCGTCAGGGTATCCGGTGTCGAAGATGGCGAACCCAATAAGGGCCGATTATGCGTCAAGGGAAGATACGGGTTTGATTTCATCTATTCGGAAGAGCGGCTGAAAACACCGCTGATCAGGGAAAACGGGCGGTTCAGGGAAGCATCCTGGGACGAGGCTTTGGATCTGGTGGCGAACCGATTCAAGGAGATTATCGCGCAAAGCGGTCCGGATGCCATTGCCGGCGTAAGCTGCTGCCCGAAGCATCAATGAAGATTCCTATCAGATGCAGAAGCTGTTTCGCGCGGTGATCGGAACGAACAATATCGATCACTGCGCCCGTACCTGACACGCGCCCACGGTCGCCGGTCTGGCGGCCTCGTTCGGTTCAGGTGCCATGACGAATTCGTTCAGCGAATTTGCCAAGGCGAAAATGTTTCTGGTGATCGGGTCCAATATGACCGAAGCCCATCCCGTGGCATCGACGTTTCTCAAAAACGCGGTTCAAAACGGCGCGCAACTGATCGTTGTCGATCCGCGCAAGCATAAGCTCTGCGATTTGGCGACAATGCATCTGCCGTTGAAGGTCGGGAGCGATATCGCCCTGCTGAACGCCATTATGCATGTGCTGATCACCGAAGACCTCTATGACAGGCGATTTGTGGAATCGTGCACCACCGGCTTTGATGCGCTCAAGGAAAAGGTCATGAGCTACCCGCCGGAGCGTGCCTCCGAGATATGCGGGATCGACGCCGGATGTCATCCGGGACACCGCCCGGCGTCTTGCGTCCGTAAAACCGGTGATGGTCTGCTATACCCTGGGGATTACCGAGCATACCTGCGGCAGGAACAATGTCATGTCCGTCGCCAACCTGCAGATGCTGCTGGGAAACATGGGCATGGAATGCGGCGGCGTCAACCCTTTGCGGGGACAGAACAATGTGCAGGGCGCATGCGACATGGGAGCGCTGCCCAATGTATTTCCCGGATATCAGAGTGTGACCGTCGCCGGCCGCGCGTGAGAAATTTGAAAAGGCCTGGGGGGTCACCGGACTTTCCGGACAAGGTCGGGCTGATGATGCCTCAGATGATGGAAGGGCTTGTCAGCAAAAAGGTCAGGGCGTTCTATATTTTCGGTGAGAACCTGGCCAACAGCGAACCCGACATCAGAAAAGTCGAGCACGAACTGGCTTCCGCGGAATTTCTCGTTTGCCAGGATATTTTTCAAACCGAGACCACCCGGTTTGCGCACGTCATTTTCCCGGCGGCCGCGTGGAGTGAAAACGACGGCACCTTTACCAACAGTGAACGCCGGGTCAGCCGGGTCCGGACCGCCAGCCCGCCGCCTGGGTTGGCGCGGCCGAACTGGTGGATATTCAAGCAGATCGCAAAACGGATGGGGCATGACTGGGCATCCGACAGCGCCCAGGAAATCTGGGACAATGAGATATCCGTCCTGGCCCCCAGTCTGGCGGGAATCAAATACGCCCGGCTTGAAAATAACGGGCTTCAGTGGCCGTGCACCACTGAGGATCACCCCGGGACCTGCTTTTTGCATCAGAACGGGGAGTTCACCTGCGGCCGGGGCCGATTCAACGCGGTGGACTGGACCCCGCCGGCCGAAGTGCCGGATGACGGAATATCCGTTCGTGCTGAGTACCGGCCGACGGCTCTATCATTATCATACCCGGACCCAGACCGGCCGGTGTGAGGGCTTGAACGATCTTCTCGCGGAAGAAACCGCCGATATCTCCATCGAAGATGCCGGACGCCATGGGGATTGAACCCGATGAGAAGATCCGGGTGAAATCGCGGCGGGGCGAGGTGATCGTCAAGGCCCGGGTGACCCATGAGGTGCCGCCGGGAATGGTCTGGATGGCGTTTCATTTCCGCGAGAATTGCGCCAACTGGCTGACCAACCCGGTGTTCGACCCGGTGACGTTCACGGCGGAATATAAGGCCTGCGCGGTCCGGATCGAAAAGCTATGATTTAGATCAGGGCGAAAACCCTGTAGTCGTCACCCCGGCGAAAGCAGCAATTTCGCCGGGATGACGAAATCACCCCCTTTGACATTTCCGCATTAAGGTCCATATCAAACCATTACAGCAATGAATCGTTCCCTGCCGGTTGAGCTAAAAACATGAGGTTGGCGATGTTGTTTTTAATTTCCTTGACTTCATTTCCTTGAACTCATTGTAAAAAACAGGTTTTGGGAATATGATTATTAGCTTTGGGAATTTGACGCTTAAACGGCTTGAAATTCTCTGACATTCAAACGGGGAACCGATCCAGCTTATGGACAAGTCTCAGGAGCGAGCGGAAGTATTCAGCCGATGCAGGCGCCTTCTGATCAAGGTGGGCAGCGCCGTTCTGACGGGGCCTAAAGGGCTTGACCGGGTCATGATTCACCGCCTTAGCGACCAGATCGCGGAACTTCGGGAACGCAGCGCCAGGATGGACGTCCTGGTCGTATCCTCCGGCGCGGTCGCATCCGGCATGCGCAAGATGGGCCTTACGGAGCGCCCGCGGACGATTCCGCACAAGCAGGCGGCGGCGGCGGTCGGCCAGGGGGCGCTGATGGAAGCCTGGGAGGCGGCCTTCGACAAGTACGATCTGCTTGTGGCCCAGGTGCTCCTCACCAGTGAGGACCTTGCCAACCGCCTCCGGTATCTCAATGCGCGCAATACGCTCGAGACGCTCCTTTCCTGGGGAATCATGCCTATTATCAACGAAAACGACACCGTTGTCGTCGAAGAGATCAAGTTCGGGGACAACGACCACCTCTCGGCGCTTATCGCCGGGCTTGTCGGAGCGGACCTGGTTATAAACCTCACCGACACTGATGGACTCTACGACTGCGACCCACGGCTTCATGCTTCCGCCAGGCTGATTCCGGTGGTTCACCGGGTGGACTCCAAAATCCTGGCCTGCGCCGCTCCGGAGCCGGGATCGGTCGGCACGGGCGGAATGCTGAGCAAAGTGAACGCGGCCCGCAAATGCCTTGCTTCGGGCATTGCGATGATAATCGCTCCGGGAAAGCAAAGAGACGTTCTGCTGCGGCTTTTTGACGGCGAAGAACTGGGCACGATGTTTGTGCCCAGGGAGCGCGCTTACTCCGGGCAAGAAAGTCTGGCTTGCCAATTTGCCCAAACCCGCCGGCGAGCTGACCCTGGACGATGGGGCCGTAACGGCCCTGATAAAGCGGGGCCGGTCTCTTCTTCCCATAGGAGTCAGGGAAGTGCGGGGCGTCTTCGGAGTCGGCGCTCCGGTGCGGTGCATCGACAAGGACGGAAATGTGATCGGTATAGGGCTCACCAATTATAAATCGACCGAAATCGAAAACATAAAAGGCCGCCACAGCGAGGAAATCGAAAAGCTTATCGGCTACAAGCATTCCGATGAAGTGATTCACAGGGATAATTTCGTTCTCACAAGCGAGACTTCTAAAGGACTGGCAAGTCGAAACCGGAGGAATTTATGCGGGACGAAATCTTGGAGATGGGCAAAAAAGCCCGCGAAGCCTCTCATCTCATGGCAATGGCAAACAGCAATCAGAAGCGGGAAGCTCTCGAGAAGATGGCTTCGGCCCTGGAGCTCGAGCGAGACTCAATCGGCGCGGCCAACCGCAAAGACGTCGAAGAGGCGGAGCGCAAAGGGCTGGGCAAGGCAAAAATAGACCGGCTCATCGTAAGCGAAAAAGTCCTCAAGGAGATGATTGAGGGGCTTAAAGAGGTCTCGATGCTGCCCGATCCGGTTGGCGAGGTCACCCGGATGTGGACGCGGCCCAACGGACTGCAGGTCGGCAGGATGCGCATTCCTCTCGGGGTGATCGGAATCGTCTACGAGTCGCGCCCGAACGTCACGGTGGATGCGGCGGCGCTGTGCATCAAGGCCGGAAACGCCGTGATCCTGCGCGGAGGGTCCGAGGCTTTTCACTCGAACAGCCGCCTTGCCGGGATTTTGAGGGAATCGCTCAAGCAGGCCGGGCTTCCCGAAGACGCCGTCCAGTTTGTCGAAACCACCGACCGGCAGGCAGTGCTCGATCTGCTCGGCCTCGAGGAATATGTGGATGTCATGATCCCGCGCGGCGGAGAGGATCTGATACGCTTTGTAGCCAAAAACGCGAGGATGCCCGTCTTAAAGCATTACAAGGGCGTCTGCCATGTCTACGTGGATTCGGAAGCGGACCTGGAGATGGCCCGAAATATATGCCTCAACGCCAAAGTGCAGCGGCCGGCCACCTGCAACGCAATGGAGACATTGCTGGTTCACGAGGCGATTGCAGGCAGTTTCCTGCCCGCAATGGCCGAAGACTTTCGGCGTGACGGCGTTGAGCTGCGCGGCTGCGAGAGGACCAGGGCGCTTGTGCCCGACTGCGCCGCCGCAACCGAGGAGGACTGGTACGCCGAGTACCTCGATCTCATTCTCGCGGTGCGCGTAGTGCCGGACATGGACGAAGCTATCCGCCACATCACCAGATACGGCTCTCAACATACCGAGGCCATTGTTACGACAAACTTCGAACGGGCGCACCGGTTTGTCCAGCAGGTACAGTCTTCGCTTGTCCTGGTGAATGCTTCGACGCGCTTCAATGACGGTTTTCAGCTTGGCCTTGGGGCCGAGATCGGCATCTCCACCTCGAAGCTCCATGCTTTCGGCCCCATGGGTGTCGAAGAACTTACGACAACCAAATTCATTGCCTTCGGCAACGGTCAGTTGCGCGGCTGCAATACTGGAGCAGAGCCAATGCCACTGCGGCTGGGCATATTTGGAGGAACTTTCGATCCCGTTCATCTGGGCCATTTGAGAGCGGCCGAGGAAGCCCTGGATATACTTGGACTCGATGAGATGCTTTTCGTGCCGGCCGCCGTTCCTCCCCACAAACCGGACAGGAAAATTCTCTCCTTCGAGAGCCGCTGGCGCATGCTCCAGCTTGCCATTGCCGGCAACTCGCGCTTCCGGCTCTCGGACCTCGAGCAGCGAATGCCCGGAAAATCTTACACGGTGCATTCGCTAAAACAGCTTCGCGAGGAAAATCCCGGGGCCGAGCTTTTTTTCCTGGTCGGATGCGACGCTTTCTTTGAGATGGATACCTGGTATGAGTTCAAGGAAATTTTCCGGCTGGCGGCCATTGTCGTGCTCTGCAGACCCGAGTGCGGTGAAGATGAAATATTGGAATTTGTGTCCAAAAAGGTGTCCGAGTTATATAGAATCGTCCCCGAAAAGCGAGAAATCCGGCATCCGGCGCTCTGTTCGGTGTACAGCCTCCGGAATACGCAGGATGGATATCTCGTCGACCAGGATCAGGGAGCTTGCCGCCGAAGGGCGATCCGTGCGATATCTGGTCCCGGATAATGTATGGAGTTATATTGGGGAAAATGAGTTATACCGCAAGGACCGGTCAGCGGGCCGCATTCCGAACACTGCAAGGAACAATGATGCCAGATTCGGGAATCTCGGCGGGAGCTGAACAAAAGGGCAAAGATCTCCGATAGAGATGAGCAGCAAGGAAAAGGCCATCCTGTGCGCCAGGGAGGCGTTGCGTTTCAAGGCCCTCGATCTGGTTGTTCTGGAGGTCTCCCGCTTTTCCTCCTTTGCCGATTATTTTATCATTTGCAGCGGAAAATCCAGCAGGCAGGTCCAGGGGATCGCCGACAACCTCGAAGACGACCTCAAAACCAGGGGGATCAGACCAATCGGGACCGAGGGAAAACGAGAGGGTCACTGGGTCCTGATGGATTACGGAGATGTAATCATCCACGTCTTTTACGAACCTGTGCGCTATTTTTACGACCTGGAAAGCCTGTGGTCCGAGGCTCCCAGAGTCGAGTGGGAGCAAGGGCCGAACGGAACCATACCAGAAAAAGATTGATAAAGGCTTAGTCTTATGTTTTCTACAGCGGTTTCCGGAAGGAAAATAAAAAAGGGACTGATCGCCCTGACTTTGTTTGTTTTCACGCTCGTAATCCTTTGCCCGCGCGGCGAAGTGAGCGCAATCACCCTGAGCGAAGAAAAAGAGCTGGGGCAAAAAGATCGTCAGGTTGATCCGCAAGTCGATGCCCCTTGTCGAAGACGGCGAAGTGCTCACTTATGTCAGGAACGTTGGTAACCGCGTCGCCAAAGAAGTCGGCATAACCACTTACCAATTCCAGTTCTTCGTGGTCGATCAATCGATTCCGAATGCCTTCGCGGTTCCCGGCGGCAATATATTCATTTACCGCGGATTGATCGAAATGATGTCGTCTGAAGGCGAACTGGCAAGTATTCTGTCGCACGAATTGGCGCATATACAGGCGCGGCACCTTCAGCGGTCGATAGACGAGGCGAAGATTACTGAGCGTTGGAATGATAGCCGGCCTGATTGCGGGGATTCTTCTGGGGGCTCCCGGGCTGGCAGCCGGAGGCATGGCTGCTTCCCAGACCGCTGGCCTTGCAGTACAGCCGCGCCCATGAAATGGAAGCCGATCAGTTCGGGTTCAGGTTTCTTTGCGCGGCAGGCTACGATCCTGCCGCCATGCCCTCTATCATGCAGAAGCTGCTGCAGTGCACGTGGCTGGCCAAATTCCAGGGTTCCCAGTTATCTCTCCACCCATCCGGCCCTTGGGGAACGAGTCCAGTACCTGAGCTGAAATGGTCAAAAAACAGAAGGCCTCATCCCGAAAAGCGCTGGAACCCGCAAGCGGGGATTTCAAGGTCATGCAGGCCACCCTGATAGCGGACTATACCGACGAGGCAAAAGCTTTTGACCGTTTCCAGGCAGGGATAAAGAAAGGTGACAATGCTGCCGTATTCGGGCTGGGGCGCCTCTACCTGAGGCAGAACAAGTGGTCCGAAGCGGTTGAGCAGCTTAGGCAGGCCGCTCGTCTGATGCCGTCCAGTCCTTTTGTCCTGAGCACGCTGGGAGATGCTTACCACAGGATGGGCAAACTGCAGGAGGCGCAAAGCACCCTGGAGTCGGCCCTGATGATCGACCCTTCCGCCTCGATCGCCCATTACAGGCTGGCCTTGGTGTTGATGGATATGGGGAAAAAAGATGAAGCCCTTGACCATTTGATGCAAATAGAAGAACTTGCGCCCATGTTCCCCGAGGTGGACTATCAGCTTGGAGTGGTCCTGGGGCAGGCCAACAAGCTTGGGCTGGCGCACTTCCATCTCGGGCGCTATTACTTTCACAAAGACAACAAGGAACTCGCAATCTCGCACTTTAAAAAGGCAAAATCCCTTATCACAGACTCGCCCTCGAAAATTGAAGAGATTAACGAGGACCTAAAAGAATTGGAACCAAAGAAAAAGGGGATTTTCTCATAAAGTAGCTCAGCCGATGGGATACCCGAGTCCAGGCGTAAAACTCCGCCTGATGGAGATCGTGAATTTATGTCCTCCCGAAAAACCCGAAAAATAGAAAATAGATCGGACAAACTGGAAATACCTCCACTTCCAGAGCAACCGGAAAGCAAGCATCCTTTTGCTGCTCATTTCTCTGGCCGGGCTGATCATATCGCTGATGAGCGGATTTCAGGAAAATATCCCATTTCTCAAATCTCTTTGCTCGAACGCATGCAGGGATACCGCTCGAAATTCATTTTCTGCGCATGCCTTTGTGGCTGTTGGGCGCCGTGTTTTATTCAGGAGCAGCCATGTTGGCCCTGTTCAGGAAGCAGGAGCTGGTCACATGGATCGCAGGCCCCGCCGCCGGAGTGGAAGCTGTTCTCATCCTGCTCATGATTCAACTCAAAGCGCCCTGCGTCTTTTGCATGGCCAATGCGGCCGTCATCCTCGCTGCTGCTTGTGGCTACGTTTAGAAAACGAGCTTTTCTGGCAGGAAGCGACCCTGGCCCTTCTTTTCTTCGTGGGGTTCTTCTTCTGGGTCCCCTTCGAAAACGACCTCTCACATTCCGCGGCAAAGAGTGCGGACCGCCCGCGGCGGAGGCTCCGGGCGCCGATGATGCCGGGATTGCCGCCACCGTGGGCGACGAGGTCATAACTAACCAGCGGCTCGATGTGCTCCTTGGCCCAAGGCTTCTGGAGACGCGCAGAGACATCTACCGGATGAAGAGGGAAAAGCTGGACCAGTTGATAGTTGAAATGATTCTCGATAAGGAAGCGAAAACAGCAGGGGAAAACGCTGGAGAATCTCGTGGAGCAAATAGCCCCCGCCGGTTCGGCGCCGGTTGAAGAATCCGAGATCGACAAGTACATGCAGGACAACCAGGCAGCGGCTCCAGGAGTATCAGGGAAGCATTCCGGAGCTGAGACAGCGGATAAAGACCTTTCTGGAACAGCAGAAAAGATCGCAGGCCATCAAGGACTACGCTCATGCCCTCGAGCCCAAATACGGTGTCCGTATTCTTGTGCCCGTGCCCTATCCGCCCAAGATAACAAGTCGACACCCAGGGCGCTCCTGCCCTGGGTCCTTCCGATGCGCCGGTCACCATAGTCGAATTCTCCGACTATCAATGCCCCGCCTGCCGATCGACCCATGAGGTGGTCAAAGCAGGTCAGGGCCGCTTACGGCGACAAAGTACAGTGGATCTATAAAGACTATCCGCTGAGGCGTCACAAAGACGCTTTCAAGGCGGCCGAGGCTTCTCACTGCGCCCAGGACCAGGGCAAATTCTGGCAGTATCAGGAAAGGCTGTTCACCGCGCCGGACCTCGTCGCCCGCCAACCTGGTAAGTATTGCCGTCCAGCTCGGAATGTCACAGGAGAAGTTCTCCCAGTGCCTTCAGGATTCAAAATACAAGGCCCTGGTGGAAAAGAACGTGCGGGACGCCGTTCAGGCGGGAATGGACAGGACCCCCTCATTTATGATCAACGGGACCCTGTTTGCCGGTGGCCCGTCGCTGGATAACTTCAGGAGCATGATTGACGAGGAGTTGAAAAAGCGGGGCGCAGCAAACTGTTGGAAAGGCTAAATAGCGTCCATCCGGAAATCCGGATGCCAGAGCAGGTCCTTTGCTCTTGATCCTGACGCCAGGAGCCGATAATGCTGCTTATTTGATGTTTCAGGAGGAATTAATGAAGATTCTTGTCAGCGACAACCTTTCCGAATCGGGGATCGAAAAGCTTGCGAAAGTTCCCGGCTTCGAAGTCGAAGTGAATACTACACTCACTGCCGAAGAGTTCAGGCAGGTCATAAAGGAGTTCGACGCGCTGGTTATCCGGAGCGGGACCAAGGTTACCGCCGAAGTGCTGGAAAATGCCCATAATCTGAAAGTGATAGGCCGCGCCGGAATAGGGCTCGACAACGTCGATATTGAAGCCGCCAGCAAACGCGGCATAGTGGTAATGAACACCCCGGAAGGCAACGTCATAACCACGGCCGAACACGCCATAGCCATGATGCTTGCTCTGACCCGCAACATTCCGCAGGCTTCGAGCTCTCTAAAGAATGGCGCGTGGGAGAAGAAACGCTTCAAGGGAAAGGAAGTCTTCAACAAGGTGCTTGGAATCATCGGGGTCGGCCGGATCGGACGAGTGGTGGCCGAACGCGCCCAGGGGCTCAAGATGCAGGTCATCGGCTACGATCCTTACATCAATCCCGAAGTGATTGACACTCTCGGTATCCGGGGCGTAACGTTCGATGATCTGTTGACGCAAATCCGACTACATTACGATTCATACCCCTATGACTTCGGAAACCCGCAACCTGCTCAATGCGGATGCCTTCAGGAAAATGAAACCGGGCGTTTTCATCATCAACTGCGCACGCGGAGGAATCGTAAACGAGCAGGACCTCTATGAGGCAATCAAACAGGGGATCGTGGCCGGGGCCGCGCTTGACGTGTTTGCTAAAGAGCCTCCCACGGACAATCCCCTGCTCACCCTCGATCAGGTGATAGCTACGCCTCACCTTGGAGCTTCCACCGCGGAGGCCCAGGAAAACGTCGCCATCGCCGTTGCCGACCAGATAACGGATTTCCTGACGCGCGGCACGATCCGCAACGCGGTAAACGCTCCCAATATTGACGGCGCTGTCCTGTCCAAGCTGCGTCCCTACCTGACTTTGGCCGAAAAGCTCGGATGCGTGCTGACCCAGATAACAAAGGGCGCCATACAGAAGGTATCCATAGAATACGTGGGTGATGCGTCTTCACTGGAAACGCAGCCCCTGACCATTTCCATCCTCAAGGGCATGCTTACCCCGATCCTTGGCGATATGGTCAACTTCGTCAATGTCCCTATCCACGTAAAGGAGCGGAACATCAGGGTGACCACGTCGGTCCGCAGCGAGGCCGAGGACTTTACCAACCTGATCAGCATTCATGTAAAGACTTCGCAGGCAGAGAACCTCGTTGCGGGGACCATACTCGGGAAAAAAGAACCGCGCATGGTCCGGATCAATGACTTCCGCCTCGAAGCGGCCCTCGAAGGGCATCTGCTGCTGATCCACAATATCGACACTCCGGGCACCATAGGCGCCATCGGCACCTGCCTGGGACGCCACAACATAAATATTTCACTTATGAATGTCGGGCAGGTGCTCGAACGCGGACAAAACATTATCTTTCTCCGCACTGATACGCCCGTTCCCGCGCATGTCATCGAGGAACTGCTTGCGATGGATAATGTGGACATTGTCCAGGCAATCGAGCTTTAGATCCACTCGAATTGATTGAGGAGGAAAAAAGCGCCATGGCAGAAAAGGAAGAAGAGAAGGGATTTGTGATAAAGGACCGTCGCAGGTTCACTGAGGAGGCCGAAACGGAAGAAAACAAGCAGGGACCCGCAGCCTGAAGCGGCTTCCGCAGCCGGGGAACAAAAGAGCGCCCGTCCCGAAGAGGCTTCCGGCACGGAGGAGGAACAGGCACGGGGCCCTTTGCCGGAAGTTACGTTGGCCACCTTCATTTTCTCCCTCAGCTCGTCGGCCCTGGTGCACCTGGGAGAAATTCCGGAGCCGGAAACCAATCGGACGCAGGTCGATTTGCCCATCGCAAAGCAGATTATCGACACTCTGGGCATGCTCCAGGAGAAAACGAAGGGCAATCTCGACCAGGATGAGGAAAGGCTCCTCAGGTCCGTGCTCTATGATCTGCGGATGCGCTACATCCAGAAATCAGGCAAATAGCAGGTGTCCATCCGGAACACCGGATGATCTGAACGGCAAAGGACGGTTCGGATTTGATCCTCAAGATCGAGCGTTCCCGCAAAGATAAACCTGTGGCTCGAGGTGATCCGAAAAAGGGAAGACGGCTATCACGATATCTCGAGCCTCATGCTGCCCGTTTCGGTTTTCGATAATATCTCGCTCGACGTTCGGCCCGGAGGCGGGCCCATTTCAATCACCTGTGACTCGCCCGGAAATACCGTCCGATGATCGAAACCTGGCCTGGCGCGCCGCCGATCTTTACGTGAAAAGCAGCGGGAAAAAGGCCGGGATGAACATACATCTTGAAAAGCACATTCCCTCGGGCGCCGGGCTTGGGGGCGGCAGTTCGGATGCGGGCGGCGTTCTTGTGGCCCTGAACTCATTTTTCGAAAACGCCGTCCCCCCGCGCGAGCTGGAAAGACTGGCCCTCAGGCTCGGGGCCGATGTGCCTTTTTTCCTGCACTCAAGACCTGCCCTGGCGACCGGGATAGGTGAGAAGCTGCAATTTGCGGACGGGGTGCCGGATTATCCGCTGCTGCTGATAAAACCACCCGTAATCGTACCGACGGGCTGGGTATATCAAAGTTTAAAATTGACAAAAGGCTCGCCTCAAATTAAACTAAATAGTTTGAGTGAGCACCCTTGGCAGACTTCAGGAGTCTCATTGAAAATGATCTTGAATCGGTTACCGTACCCCGATATCCGGTCATAGCCGACCTGAAGCGATGGTTGATCGGCCAGGGCGCCCTGGCGGCCTCCATGAGTGGAAGCGGGCCGACTGTGTTTGGAATTTTCAGGACCGGACAGGCGGCAGAAGATGCTGAAATCATTGCAAAAAGAGATTGGCCGGATTGCTGGGTCCATGCCGCCCAAGTAATCGGCCGCCAGAGTTGATCTGACCGGAGGACGCCTTTGTTTATTGCGTCTCCGCTGTGATTTGCCGCATTAGCGGAATATTGCGTTGGGGCGTGGCCAAGCGGAAAGGCACGGGTCTTTGGAACCCGCATTCGGAGGTTCGAATCCTCCCGCCCCAGCCATTTTTTTCTGGCCCGAGGCTGTCGACCTGCTCCTGGAGACGGACATGGAATCAGTTTCAAGCGGGCAGATTGCAATTATGTGGAGCCGCCTCACTCTTTTTGCCGGAAATTCCAACCCCGCCCTTGCCGATAAGGTTTGTTCGCGGCTGGGGATACGTCCGGGCAAAGCTCTCATCACCCGCTTCAGTGACGGAGAAGTCAGGGTGGAAATAGGCGAAAACGTCAGGGGCAAAGACATCTACGTGCTCCAGTCCACCTGCCCGCCTGT
Organism: uncultured delta proteobacterium; assembly: GCA_963727975.1. Lineage (GTDB taxonomy): Bacteria > Desulfobacterota > Syntrophobacteria > Syntrophobacterales > Syntrophobacteraceae > SbD1. The sequence continues at coordinate 190,219 of CAVSIN010000024.1, forward strand.
CAATGAAAATCTAATGGAGTTGCTGGTGATTATCGATGCCCTCAAAAGGGCGTCTGCACGGCGGATTAACGCGATAATTCCCTACTACGGCTACGGCACGGCAGGACCAGAAAGAAAAGCCCAGGGTCCCGCTTTCCGCCAAGGTGGTTGCCGATCTTTTGAGCGTCGCGGGGGCTGACCGCGTGATTACGATTGACCTGCACGCCGACCAGATCCAGGGCTTCTTTGATATTCCGGTGGATCATCTCTTTGGCACGATCGTTTTGAGCGACGCACTCAAAGAAGAGATACGGGGAGACGAGATCGTGGTGGCCCCCGATTCCGGAGGGGCCGAGCGCGCCAGGTTTTTCGCATCCCGGCTCAAGCTCGATCTGGCCCTGATGGACTATCGCGAGGAAAACGGCACCTACCCGAGGATCGTCGGAAACGTCAAAGGGAAAAAGGTTATAATTCTTGACGATATGATCGATACGGCGCGGACCGTTTTGCGCACGACAAGCGCAGCTAAAGCGGCCGGGGCCGAGACAGTCGATGTCTGCGCCGTTCATCCGGTGCTCTCCGGAGCATCTGTGGAAAGTATAGACTCCTCGCCCATCTCGAAACTGATGGTGACAGATACCATTCCTCTTTCCGAAAGCGCGAGGGCCTGCAAAAAAATCCATACGGTGAGCATTGCGCCCATGCTGGCCGAAGTCATCAAGCGGGTGCATTTTGAGGAATCGATAAGCTCGATATTCAATGAAATTTGAGACTCACGGCGCCCGGAATCTTGCCGAAAACTCACGTCCGAGGTTTTTGTGCGAAATCGAGCGCCGGATACATCAGGAGGCAATAAAGAATGAGCTCTGGAACTTAAAGCGGTAACAAGAGACAGGACCGGAAAAGGCGCCGCGCGAAGCGTGCGCCGGGACCTGAGGGTCCCGGCGGTGCTTTACGGACCGAAAACCCAGGCGACCTCACTTTCGGTTTCGGCTTTGCATCTGGAGAAGCTTCTCAGAGAGACCGGAGGCGAGAGCAAGCTCCTCAATCTTAAGATCGATGGCGGCCAAACCAGGCAGGTGCTCATTCGCGAAATTCAGACGCACCCTTACCGGAGGCGTTTTCTGCACGTCGATTTCTATGAAGTGCCCCTCGATCAGCCAATCACTGTGGAAGTCGTTGTGGAACTGGTGGGAGATTCCATAGGGGTGCAGAAGGGCGGAGAGCTGAACCTGATTCAACGAACGCTCGCCGTGCGCTGCCTGCCAAACCAGATTCCGGAAAGCATCCGGATCGATGTGAGCAAGATCGATCTGGGAGAGATGCTCCACGTCGGGGACCTTGTAGCGGAATCTTCCTATGAATTCGACGAGGACCCGACCGTAGGGGTCGTAAGCGTGTTGGCTCCTGAGGTCGCGGCCCAGCCCACGGAGGAAGGCCCGAAGAAATAGCGGCCGGCCGGTGGGACCGGCTGCCGAAGCGCCCGCTTGCAAAATCGCCGCGGGGCCGGTTGGCCGCTGCCGAATTGCCCGCTTGCAAAATCGCTGCGGGCTAAAAGCACCTGAAACGGCTCAGTCCCTATGGGTGATGTCTGCCGCAACGAAGAGCAAATCCTTGCCCTCATCGGCCTTGGCAATCCGGGAAAAGAATACGAACACACGCGCCACAATGTGGGGTTCCAGGTCGTTGACCGGCTGATTGCGCACTATTCGCCCGCAATGATGGAACGTAAGTTCCGGGCCTCCTGGGGTTTCGCGATTGCCGAGGGACGAAAAATCCTTTTTGCAAAGCCGCTCACCTTCATGAACAGAAGCGGCGAAGCCGTCGGCGAGATCATCAAATACTTCGGAATCCCTCCGGACCGGATGCTTGTCATACATGACGACCTGGACCTTCCCTTCGCCCGGATTCGAATCGCCCAAAGAGGCGGCTCGGGGGGACACAAGGGCATCCAGTCCATAATCGACCACGTCGGCAGTTCCGATTTTCCACGCCTCAAAATGGGATCGGCCGCCCGAAACACGGGGAGCCGGTCGAAACCTTTGTCCTCCAGCCCCCATATCCCGAAGACCGGGAAGACTTCGAAAAAATGACGGCACAGGCTGAAAAAGCAGCCCGCGCCGTCCTCGCCACATGCCTGTCCGATGCGATGAACGAGTTTAACCGGCGCGATTGACTGGTTGCGAAATTTCCATCTGCCGAAAAGGAGATAGAGATGGAGAAAAGGTGGAGAATTCTAGCTTATGCGGTTGTGTCTATATTTTGCGTTCTTTCGTGCGCCGGTTCGGCTTTCGGGGTCATCGCGCCTGAAAAACTAAAGGAGATACCCCTCTATGAGGGCTCCACAGTCAAGCAGGCGATTGATATGACGAATAACGCCATGCTCAGCGCCACCGTCAAGGCCAAGGTTGGCGCTATCGCCGAGTTCTACAGGAACGCCATGTCGGCGAAAGGTTGGAAGACAGTTTTTCAGGCAGAGCAGCAAGATATAAAGATCATCCAGTTCCAGAAGGATAAACAGCTTCTCCAAGTGACCATTCAGCCGGAAAAGGACGGGGCCACGACGACATATACCCTGACGATGACTTCCCAATAGGAAGAGTGAAGCAAGGGTGAAGAAAGAAAATCTCACCCTTGGCGCTCTTGGGCAATGCCTGATCGCCCATTTATGTCATTTTATTTTTTGGTTTCCTTTTTGGACTTCTTTTCGGCCCTTTTTTCCTTTAAAGACTTGGCCGGTTTTTTCTTTCCATCTTTCTTGGCGTCCTGGTTTTTGCTCATGCTCTTCCCCTTTGTTTCTCCAGCAAGAATGAAAAGACTGACACGAAGGCCGGACGCGGACAAGGGATGATGGTTGTTCCGCGTCTGTTCCCGTGTCTCCTATCTCCCGTTTCCCGCGTCTTGAAGCCCCTGCGACCCGTCGTCCCCCGGTCACAAGCAACCCCGATTCCCCCGCCAGGGTTGCCTAGGGGACGGGAAAATTCTTTTTCGGCAGTTTACACCTCTGTCGCCCCGGTTACAAGCGGGATTGACGGCGGGATTGACGGCTGGATTGGCAGCTCCCCGGGAGGGAGTCATCCGTCCTCTTGCTCCCCGCTTCCTGCATTTTCGCTGAATTTCCAGCAAACAACGCCGGCGGCCGGAACAAACCACCTCATTGACGCAGCAGTCGCCATAGGGATATAAAGCAATTGCACGGGCCGTCCGGATGAAATCCGGGTGAAAACCGGAGGGCGTTCGCCACAGAGTAAGCTTACGCATTATTCAGAATAAACAGGAACTTGTCCCATGGCCAATAAGATTCAACAATGTCTTGTTGACGGACTTTGTACCAGTTGAAATATTTCGAGACGTACCTGTTCCTGCGCAGATACTTGATGTTGGGAGTGGCGAAGGCGACCTTATAAAGAAATGAGCGAGGCGATCCGGTGTAGGGAGCGTATGCATGTGATTGTACCTCACGAATTAATGGAAGTGAAAGATCAGGCAGTAGATATAGTGGATCTGGATAAGGACAGCTTTGCCTTATGCAGATTCATCTTTTGACGTTGTGGTTTGCACGGAAGTAATTGATCAGTTCGGAAAACTCAGGAGCTGCTGAGAGACGTTCACAGGGTCTTGAAAGATGATGGCGTAGCGGTGTTCTCCACTCCTAATATTTTGAACCTGAGATCCCGCGTGAGATTTTTTCTTTTTCCGGCTTTCGGAACCTTTTGGCCCCCTGCCGTGCGGCGGCCGGGAAAATCATACTCTTCAGGGTCATATCACGCCGATTTCATATTTCTACCTGGCGCATTCGCTGGCGGAGATCGGGTTCCATGAACTGAGAGTGGACATGGACAAACTGAACAGATCGTCGTGTGCTCTTTTCCCGATACTATATGTTCCCATACTTGTTTTCAGCAAATCGATATTCCGGAAAGTGAGCAGGAGGTATCAAACGATAAACTCTTCCAATCGCGAATTTGTCCGGCAAATGAATAGTTGGAAGGTCCTGTTGAGCCGAACGGTCATCGTGGCAGGGAGTAAAAAACCATCTACCTCGTAAGATAGACTTATATAATGAGGACAGTCAAAAAAAACGTAATTGCTGCGCGTTTTGCGCGTAGGCGATGCCGTTTGAAGGCAAGCCCGCAACGATACACTTCACAAACTGCAGCGACTACGGTGTAAAGTATTCGCTACGCGCGCTTCGAGCTGCTTCACTTTTGTGAAGCGCTCTCGCTGGCCTCCCTTGGCGCAAAATGAGCGCGTAGCGCGCAGGCCGACCGCTCGAATGTCTATCCGGCGCGTTCGGCGGTTGCGGGAGGCCTGATATCCGCCATTTTTGCCTGCAAGCTCGGGGCGCCGGTCATTTCCCGGCCCCAACCCCGGAGAAGCCAGGGGCGCCGAACGGAGACCCGCAATACCGGGGAATAAGTGGATCGTCTCTGGTAAAAGCCTCTTTGCTCAGTTCTTCAAGCCTGTTATCGCTTTCAAGCCCGCGGGGTTGGCATTGGTTCACGCGGCTTGGGTGAAACAGGTAATTCCGATCCTGCTTTAAGTTTTGGCAAGGCCACCCGCAATTATCCGAGGCCGCCGTTGAAACTTGAGCGAAGCCTGTGTGGCAAGATACGGCGTGGAAAAGCGCCGTGGCCGCAAAAAGCAACAGCGCCGATACGATTGGAGTTCTCGAAGAATTCATTTTTGATTCCCTCCTGAATGCAAGTTAAACATACCTCAGGGAATCTCCAATGAATCGTGAACTCCGCACGCTTCTCGGTACAGAAATCCGGACAGATAAAGGTTTCAAAACTGGAGTAAATAGTAGCGCGCCCGCATGGAATCTTTGTTCCGTACAGGCATGCTTTTTGATTATGAAGGTATTCAAGCGAAGATGAGTATGAAATACCCGGCGCAGGGTCTTGTCGCTGCCGCGGTGGATCGCCTCGGCCGACACCATCTCCGCGTAGCACAGCGACGCGCCCTGCTCCGCGCAGAGCGAGCGGAACGGGGCGTCGGTGTACCCGGCCATGGGCGCGAGGAAGAGGCGCGTGGGGACCGTCGCGCCCCCGAGGGCGATGGGCTCGAGGAGCCGGCTACTGCGGGATCCCAAAGACCGTGCAGCTGTTGGCGTACAGGATCTCGGACACTTCCTCGGGGGGCATCTCGCGCACCTCGGCGAGGTACGCCGCGGTCTCCGAGAGGTACGCGGGCTTGTTGCGCTTGCCCCGGTGGGAGGCCGGGACCATGAACGGCGCCTCGCTCTCGATGAGCATCCGCTCCAGCGGGATCGCCTTGGCCGTGTCCTGGAGGTTGCGCGCGTTGCGGTAGGTGACGTTTCCCGCGAACGAGATCCACAGGTTGAGCTGCAGTGCCCGCTGGGCGTACCCCGCGTCCTCGGAGTAGCAGTGGAGGATGCCGCCCCGGCGGGGCAGGCGCTCGCGCAGGATCTCCAGGACGTCGGCGCCGGCGTCGCGGTTGTGGATGATCACGGGCAGGTCCAGGCGCCCGGCCAGGTCGAGCTGCCGGATGAACAGCTCCACCTGCGAGTCGCGGTCGCCGAACTTCCGATAATAATCGAGACCGATTTCCCCGATGGCGACCACCCGCTCGAGCTTCGTGCCCTCGGCGATGCGGGCTTCCCAGTCCTCGCCCGGCTGGACGACCGACGACGGCGAGATGCCGATGCTGTGATAGACCTCGCTCTCGGTGCGGAGGTTCTCGTAGAGCTGCCCGAAGTCGGCGAGGTTGTTGGAGACCGTGACGATGCGGGACACTCCTTCGGCCCGCGCTTCGCGCACGACGATCAGCTGGTCAATCGGGTCCTCGGTGATGAGGCCCAGGTGGGCGTGAGTGTCGAAATACCGCATAATGCTCCGTTTGTGCCATTCCTTCGGGTCGTGGTTCGAAAGCGAAGAATATCACGGCCGTGGGCCGGAGTCAAGGAAAACGATGCCGACGATGCGCTATTTCCAGCAGCAGCAATCATTTGACACGAGGCGAACGCCCGTGGTACGGTTGCAGAGCGCCTCCGTATCGACGAGGCCCGCCGCTCGAGGGGGTTTTTCGTGCCCGTGACCCAGTACAAGAAGGCCGAGAAGGAGTTCGCCGACCGCGTCGGCGGATCCCTGCGCCGGGCATGGTCGTCGCTGCTCGCCTTTTTCCGCCTGGTGGTGCAGAAGGGCCGGCAGCGCTTCACGGTCATGCTGATCCCGCACTCCGAGAAGAAGATCTTTAATTTTCAGATTTCATTTTTCACGCTCGTGTTCGTGACCTTCACCCTGTCCGTGGTGCTCGTGGGCTTCGTCGTGCTGGCCACGCACTTCACCGCCACCAACGAGCAGTTCACCCAGGCGGACAAGCGCAGCCAGGAGTACGCCGCGACGCTCTCGAGCTTCAAGGACGAGATCGCGATCATCCGCAAGAACAGCAAGGCGTTCAAGACGAACATGGACGCGGTGCTGGGCACCATCGGATCGGGCGCGTGGACAGCCGCCGGGCAGGGCGGGCCGCTGCCCGCCGCGAACGAGGTGATCGAGGAGGCCGCCGCCGGCGAGCTGCGGGAGATCAGCGAACTCAGGGGCATCAGCAGGACTCTGATCGCCGCCGGGAACGGTCCAATCCGGCTGGAACGGCCCGGTGCAGCGACGCCAGACGTGACGCGCCCGGTCGCACGCGCGACTCCCGTCGGGCGCGCCAGCACCACACCACCATCAGCACCGGGGCATGGAAGGCCAGTCGACAGATGTCCGCATCGGTGGTGCCAGCGGTGGTACCATACGCTCATGGACAAGACGACGAGTCTACCTGCCCGTGGAGTTCAAGACCGCGATCAGACGGGTCGCTCGGCGACGAGGCGTCTCGGAGGCCGAGGTCATCAGGGACTCGATCCGGAGCGCGGTCGGCGATGAGCGACCACGTCCTCGCGGAGGCCTGTTCGCGAGCGGTGCGCCGATCGCGCGCCAGGCCGACGACCATCTGACGGGCTTCGGCGAGCGGTGATCGTCGACACGAGCGCGCTGCTCGCGTACTTCGACACGGACGAGCCCGATCACCAGGCGGTCGCGGCCGTCCTCGACGACACCGACGAGCCGCTGGTCGTGTCCCCATACGTCGTCGCCGAGCTCGACTACCTGGTCGCATCACGACTGGGCGTCGCGGCCGAGCTGGCGGTCCTGGCGGAGCTGGCCGGCGGCGCCTGGGACCTGCCGGCGATCGACGGCGAGGGCCTGAAGGACGCTCACGCGGTCATCGAGCGCTACGCGGACCAGCGAATCGGCGTCGCCGACGCCTCGAACGTCGTCCTCGCCGCGCGCTACCGGACGCAGACGATCGTCACCCTCGATCACCGCCACTTCGATGTCCTTCGTCCGCTCGCCGGCGGTCGCTTCACGGTCCTGCCGTAGCGCGGATCGACGGAGCAGCCGCCGTCGACGTGGGGCTGTCGACGGGAGCCCGGTGCGCAGGCCGTAGGCCCGCGCGCATCACCCCGCCCGCAGCGCGTCCGTCGGGGGCACGTTCGCGGCCCGGATCGCCGGGTACAGCCCGGCGATCGACCCGACGAGCAGCGTCGCCCCGAAGCCGATCGCCACGGCGGGCAGCGAGACCACGACCGGCCAGCCCTGGCTGGTGGCGTAGGCGGCGCCGATCGCCATCCCCGCCGTGACACCCAGCACGCCGCCGATGCGCCGCCAGCAGCAGGGCCTCGCCGAAGAACTGGCCGGCGATCGCACCCCGCGTGGCGCCCAGCGCCCGCCGCAGGCCGATCTCCGGCCGGCGCTCCAGCACCGTCATCAGCATCACGTTGGCGATGCCCAGGGCCGCCACGCCGAGCGCCACGGCCGCCAGGCCCAGGAACAGCGTGGTGAACGTGGTCGCGGCCGCGGCCCGCGCCTCGATCGCGTCCGACGGACGCTGGACGTTGACGGCCTCGGGGTTCTCGGGGTTGGCGGTGGCCCCCAGGACGGCCCGCACCTCGTCGACCCTGCGCCGGGTTCACGCGGATGTAGACGGTCGACGGCGCGATGTCCGCCTCGAGCCAGGTCGCCGCGGCGTCGCGGCCGATGAGCGCCGCCCGGTCGAGCTCCGGGGCGAGCGGCAGCGAGTCCAGGATGCCGACGACCGTGAACCAGCGGCCGGCGATCCACACCTGCACGGGGGCGTCGAGGTCGCACGATGCCCAGCCGCGCCGCGGCCACCGAGCCCAGCACGACGGCCGGGTACCGCTCGAGCGCGGCGTCCAGGAAGCGGCCCGTGCGGACCGTGCCGCCCAGCGTCTCGAGGAGCGAGCGGTCCACGGCCTGGACGGACAGGCCGCCCGTCTCGCTCCGGCTGATGAGGTCGGTCCGGCGCACCGACGTCTCGAGCGTCGTCGCCGCGCTCGCGGCCTGGACCGGGCGGATCCGCCGGATCATCCCGAGCGCGTCGTCGGGGAGGGCGGTGTCGTCGCCCATGAACGACTGGCCCGGCGAGACGGTGAGCATGTTGGTGCCCAGCCGGTCGAGGACGGCCAGGAGCGACGCCCGGCTGCTGTCCGAGATGGCGAGGACGGCGACCATCGCCGCGATGCCGATGGCGATGCCGACCGCGGTGAGCGAGGACCGCAGCCTGCGGGACGCCAGGCCCCGTCCGGCGATCCGCGCGATCCCGATCGGGCCCGGGCCGCGCGGGTCGGGGATGGACCCGCGCGAGACCGCCCGGCGGCCTCGCCCGCGGCCGTCACGCCGGCACCGCGGCGCGTCATGCGTCACGCCGGCACCCGGCGGTGCGCCCGTCGGCGGTGATCCGCCCGTCGTGCAGCTCCACGCGGCGCGGCAGCGAGGCCGCGAGGTCACGGTCGTGCGTGATCACGGCGATCGTGGCCCCGTCGGTCGCGTTGAGGTCCCGCATCAGGTCCACGAGCGCCGCGCCGGTCACCGAGTCCAGGTTCCCCGTGGGCTCGTCCGCGAGGATGATCGCCGGCCGTCCGACGAGGGCGCGGGCGATGGCCACGCGCTGGCGCTCGCCGCCGGAGAGCTGGCCCGGTCGGTGGCGTGCGCGGTCGGACAGGCCGACGCGATCCAGGGCGGCTTCGGCCGCCAGCCGCCGGTCCTTCGCCGGCACGCCGCGGTAGAGGAGGCCGTCGGCCACGTTGTCGAGCGCCGACTCGCCGTCGAGCAGGTGGAAGTGCTGGAAGACGAAGCCGATCCGCCAGGCCCGCAGGGCGGACAGCCGCCGGTCCGACAGGCGGTCGACGCGCTCGCCGGCCACGAAGACCTCGCCCGCCGTCGCCCGGTCCAGGGTGCCGATGAGGTTGAGGAGCGTCGTCTTGCCGGATCCCGACGGGCCGACGATCGCGAGCAGCTCGCCGGCGTCGATCGCGAGGTCCACGTCCACCAGGGCATCCACCGGCGGCTCGCCCGGGTAGCGCCGGCCGACGCCGCGCAGCTCGATGACCCGGTCGGGGGCACCGCGTCCGCCGGGGGCACCGCGATCCGCCGCCGGCGCGATCGCCCATCCGGTCATCGCGGCACGACCACGAGGTCGCCGGCCGCGAGGCCGTCGCCGGCCACCTCGACCTTGCCGTCCTCGAACAGGCCCGTCTCGACGCCCACGTACCGGCGCGCCCCGTCGGCGTCCACCACCTCCACGGCGTAGCCGCCCTCGAGCAGCGCGACCAGCGCGTTGACCGGGACCGCGAGGACGTCCGGGCGGCTCTCGGTCACGACGTGCACCGTCACCGGCGCGGCGTCGAGGTCCGGCAGGGTCGCCCCGGGGTCGATGTCGATGGTGACCGGGACGGTGGCCGGCGCCCCGTTCTCGCCGGCTGTGGCCACGCGGCCGATCGACCGGACGTGGCCCGGGCACGACGGAGCCGTCGGGCAGGTCGATGGTGACGGCCTGGCCGGGCGCCACGAGGTCCTGGCGGCTGGCGGACAGGTCCAGCGTCACGACGCGCGTGGCCGTCGTCGTCCCGAGGACCGGGGCACCCGGCGCCACGGCGGCCCCCAGCTCCGGCCTCGTGCGACGCGACGCGGACCGCGCCCGGGAGGAACGCGAGGTCGGCGCCGTCGAGCGTGGCGTCCCGCTTGCGGCCGGTCGCCTTCTGCCAGCGCTTGACCGCGGTCGTCGTCTTCGCGTCCCAGTGGCGGTTCACCTTCATGCCCTTGGGCGCGTACCCCATGGCCTTGAGGTTCTGCTCCAGCTGGAGCACGTCGGCGCCGTCGGAGACCTTCGGGCCCAGGGGCCGCCACAGCGGGCGATCGCCGTAGAGGAGCCGCGGGCGGACGCGCCCGTCGAGCTCGTAGAGCACGCCGCCGCGCTCGATGACCGCGCCCTCCGCGGGCAGACGGGTCACGGTCCCCGCGCTGCCGGCGGCCACCGGCCGCGATGCCTCGTAGGCCAGGCTGCCGGTCGAGGTCGGCGGCGGTCTCCATCGTCCGCCGCTCCACGGGTGCGGTGGTGAGGTCCGCGGCCGAGGCCGCCGAGGGCGACGGCGTCGCCGCTCCCCCACCCACGAGCCCCGGC
>CAVSIN010000025.1:0-89536 GCA_963727975.1 uncultured delta proteobacterium
ACCCTTTAGGAAAGGGGGGAGCTTCCGGATGGACACTATTTGGCTTGCCGGTCGATCCGATCAAGGATTTTCCTGCCTATCGGCAGGATAGGAGCGGGAGTGAGTTCTGTTTTGCTGTCATCTCCCTGCGCCACATACAGTTTCACGACGACATTGTTTCTCTGAAAGACGAAGATGTAGGACCTGAGATTGATTCCGAAGAGCTCGGCTTCCCTGCTGTGTGGTCCGAAAACCCGGCAATTCTCGCCGAGCTTTGGAGGGTTCGCCAACTCCGGCATTCCTTCAGACAATTCTTTCAGCGAACTGTTGAGGTATGACCGGGCTTCACCGGGGCCGGGGAATACCAACCGGACATCGACGATCCGCCACAGCATGGCTTTACTGTCTTTCGCCATCCATACTACGAAGCCCTGCCGCCTGCCTTTGAATTCGGCCCATTTCCTGTCCGAGGGGTCCGGCTTTTCGTTGCGGACATCCTGCACTTTCTTGAACCCCGGGGGGAGATCGGCGGCATCCAGGAAAAGCTTTGCGTAACCTGCTTCATCCATCCCGCTGAGCAGGGACCGGGACACCTCTGCGTCCCGTGCCGCATAAAGAGCCGAGGCGGCGCGCGGGGCCTCGGAATCAGAGTATATCCCTGCCGGAGCAGCGGGCCGGCCTCCGCTTTCGCTAAGGATCGGATCAACATGCGCCCCGGAAGCGAGCCCGGAGACCGCCAGGAAAACCACGGCAAAGAGAATGCAAACAGTATTTTGTCTCATGGCTCAATCTCCTCCCTATTTGCGGCAAATTGTTGAAGCCGGTTACGGGCGCAGCCTTGCGTCGCCGACCCTGGAAGCGCGGGGAAATGTTTTTTCACTTTAAAGATGCCCCGCACCCGCCAGGAGCGCGTAGCGGGGAAGATCGCGTGGAGCGCGCGTCCCAGCCCCCACGCTTATTGGAATCCATCTTTTGAGGCTGTCATGAGGTTAGATAAGAGACAACAGGCAGGAGGTCAATGGGTGAATGTCAGGACATACTGTGATTTGGCGGCGATGTCCGGTATTATGCCAAGGGGGCGTATTCAACAATGGCAGCCGTCAACGAAAAGGCCGGCATCCCGCAGGGAACGATGACCGGCATCTCAAAGCGGGCCGGCAGCGATGACAAACTGTGATTTCATCATTATTTGATGTATTATTCCGGATAAAGGGGGATGTATGGTTTCAAAGATTCTCGCGCCAACAGACGGTTCAAAGACAGCTCAAAAGGCGGTCAGGTATACGGTCGATCTTGCAAAGCAGTTGAATGCTTCGGTAATTATCCTGAGTGTTGTTGATATACGCGCAATTCTAAGTTTTGCAATTCCAGCGGTAAATGAGCCTACAGAGGATTTTCTGCGCGAGGCCGCCAAAGGATATGCCGGAGAAATAAAGAAGCTGTGCGACGAAAGCGGCGTTCAATCGGAGATTATTATAAGGACAGGGCATCCGGTTACGGATATTGTGAAAGAAGCTGAAAAGTCAAAGGTCGATCTCATTGTCATGGGTTCTCACGGCAGAAGCGCTTTAACTGCAGCAGTGCTTGGCAGCGTTGCGTATGGAGTGATTCATAACCAGACACAGGTCCCTGTACTCATCGTGAGGAGAGACCGATAGCGCGCATCTTTTCTTTAAACATGCTTTCGAGAGACGCAGCCAACTCGCCGGGTTGCTGCGGAATCAACTGAAAGGGGATGCTGTGAGTCGGCCCCACTTGGGGAAGAAGCCGCATGGGAGATCTTAGCAGTAAGGTAACTCAATTCTTTGAATTTCTCAGCGCCCAAAGCCCGGGGCAAATGGCGGATTATTTAAAAGAAGACGCCCGCCTTTTTTTCCCGAAGACCCAGCCGTTAATCGGCAAGGAAAGAATCCTCAAATTCTTTCAAATACTTTTCCGCCGGTATCCTGAACTCACCTTTAGGGTCGAGCACACCATCGCCCAACACGATAAGGTCGCAGCCCACTGGAGAAACAGGGGAATCAACAGGAAAAACGAGCCCTATGAGAACGAGGGAGTGACCCTGTTTTTCTTCGAAGACGGGCTGGTCGCGCTAATGAGCGACTTTTTTAAAGATACCGAGAAGTTCTGAGCACGCCCGGCGACCGGCCTCCTGTCGTGGGGCCGGGTTGTCGACAGCGAGCCTGACTAGTTTCCATTCGGATAGCAGCCTTTTCCGCCCTGGGGCGGTGGGACCGCCACGCCTCGCGGAGCGTCGAGATTGCGGCGGTGGCGCGGGCAGGATCTCGACGCTCCGCCCGTTGGACAGGCTCAGGCAAGCTTGGCTGTACGAACACTCGCTGCGCTCGTGTTCGCGCTTGACACTCCATACCGCGCTTAGATGTTTATTGTTCTCGCCCGATTTTTAGTGAGGGCGCACACTCGCTGCGCTCGTGTTCGCGCTCGACACTCCAGACCGCGCTTAGATGCTGAATCCTCACTTCGTTCGAATTCGAGCTGTCCGGACAAGCCCGCGTCCGATGCTGGACCCTCACTGCGCTCAGGTCCGGGCTTAACATTGCGAACATGGTTAAACGCTTCAAGTCCGGGCACCATCTTTTGTGAGCGCCCAATTCGAGCCCGATCTCTTGTGAGGGCTCGGTTCGCGCCCGATCTTTAGTGAGGGCGCAGTACGCCCCCGCGCTAAAATCCCCCCTGCCCCCAGCAGTGTCCGGTTAGGTTTTTGCTTGCCGGGAGCTTGTCCCTTGTTCTTTGAAATCTTGAAAGCTTGCACTGGCAACCTTGATGCCCTGAAGCTCGTTACGAATTTGGGTCCTGAGTTGTCTGACTCTCTTTCTCGGGTTTTTGCGGGGTAGGCAAACACAATCATAAAATGGCCATAAATCTAGTGACTTACATAGGGTGGCCAAATTTGTCGTGTGCCTACGCGTGAGAGGGTGCCGATTGAATATCCATGACGGCCTTAGGCATTGGAATCTCTAGGGATTTAAGTGTTCGGACAAGCTCGGATGATGGCTCGTTGCGTTGAAAGAATTGATTTTTTCGGGTGTGAAACTCGGTCGCCTGGAGCGTGGAAAGTGTCCTCCGGATGTTCGGCCAGGACTGCTTGCATCTGAGTTCGGCGACTCTTTTCGATGAGAAGCGAGAAGACACAAAGCTTCACGTGAGCTTCGATGCGTTTGGGCAGCCAGTGGTACATCGGCTCCATCTTGATCCGCGTGCTCTTAAGGGTCCTGAAGGCCCGCTCGATCACAAGGAGTCCCTTATAACCGGCGGCTGCATCTTCTACGGTTATGGTGTCATCATTGGTCTGGAGCACCCATTTGCCGTCATACTTTGACACCTGCTGGATTGTTTCACGGTCCAGTCGGATACGGCCCTGCTTATCGACCTTCAGGTAACGTTTGTACCTGCCGGATGCCAGAAGATCGATTGCCCATCTGGCAGTGGCATGATGATCCGGATGGCCTTTTAGTTCTTCGTCAAGCTCTTTGACAACTTGCTCCCTATGCTTTCGCTCCCTTTCAGCCTCGCGGGGATTGTGGCACAGGATATAACGGCGCCGGAGTTCTCCATCTCCTACGACTACTTCCTTTGCCTGGAGATTTTCGGCAATCGTTTTAAAACGGCCCGGCTTGGTGACTACCTCTTCCTTAATCTCTGAAACGCTGGCCATACGGGTAGCCAGAAGGTATTTTCCGCAGGCTCTGGCCAGTTCATCGCGGTTTGTGGCGGAGTTCATCCCGGAGTCGGCAACGAAGAGCGCCCGCCCAAGCTTCCATCCCCGGAGGTCTTCACGGACCTTCTTGACTGTATCAACATCGGAGGTGTTGCCGGGGAATACCCAACTCCTTACCGGCAGGCCTTCCCTGGTTACGGCTAGAGCGACCACGATCTGCGGACTCCATGTGCCGTTTTTGGAATGGCCGAACTTTCGAAAGCCCGATCCCGCTTCGGTGTCCTCGTCCTCTTCGTCAATAGAGAAGGAGGCGGTCGTTGTGTCATAGAAAATGACATCCACCACGAGGTTGAAAAGGTTCGCCACATGGAAAAAGACCGCATTCTCGACTTCGGCCACGTTCCAGTGCAGCAGGTCCATCGCCTCATACATCTGGTAGAGCTTTACCGTACCGCAAGAGGGCATGTATACCGAATGTAGCCAGCGATCCCATACGCCGAGTTTGGAGTCGGGCTCGCAGAGCCGGTTTGCAACCATGGCAAGAAGGGCTCTTTCGTGTAAAGGAGTGCCTCCGGATTCTTCCATAACTTTGCGCAATGCGGGGCCGATCTTCAGTCGCTCCCAAAGCGCCTCGACCACAAGAGGAACACCGAAATCAAAGGTCTGAATCAGCCGCACCTTTTCAGGGAGCGCGGGTGATTGCTCGCGGATGGGACCTGTAGCGGTTTCAGCAGAATCCAAAGGGTCATGAACCTCAACACCGCAGACCCTGGCAATCGAGCGGCAGAGCCTGACCAGATCGTCCCGGTCGAGTTCATCCGCTCGCCCGAAATTGTGGATGATCTCGGCGACCGGATTTCCCGTTTCGGAATGCCGGACGTTGTGGGCAAGCTGGTAGTACTCGACCACCGATCCATCTCTGTTTTTGCGTTTTGTAGTTCGTAGATACATGCCTACTCGATTAGCATGTACTACCAGATGGTGTCAAGAATAAAAATTGACCTCGTGTGCCTACACTTTTTGAACTTTTTCGAGGTTTGCGGGGCTGTAAACCCGCATGGAATCTAGGGCGCACTAGTAAAATCAGTGTCATATGTGCCCATCTGGCAAAAACCCGAGTCTTTATGCTGACTCTTTCCCCAAAATGGTTCTGGCAATAAATTGCAAGGAGAAGGTAAGTTATTAATCCGGCAAGGATTTGCATCGTGAGGCCGTATCGGCTCCTTGCAATAATGTGATAGACCTTTAGATGACGCTTCCACCATCCGAAGAACTTCTCAATGAGCCAGCGCTCTTTGTAAATTGTTGCAATTTGTTCAGCGGAAAGGTCATGGCGACTCGTGGCAATCCAAAATTGCTTGTCATCAACTCGGTATCCGATGATCCTTATGGGATTCTCTGTCTGGTTGACGCCCTTCGTGCCGATCAAGACCACTGCGTCATAGAAGACATTGCTTCCCGCTGTGACAGGATTGGACCTGATGATCGTTTTTCGGGTGTTTTCGCGAATGCGACAGACAAAATGTTTGCCCTCGGCCAACCAGCAATCAAAATCCTTGTGGCGTTGATAATTTCTATCCATAACTCCTGTCTGGCCAGGGGAGAGCAGCGGGCTGACAAAGGGGCGTTCATCGACCTTGCCGTTTGTTAAGACTATCTCCTTTGGGATAGAACGATTAAGGTCGAAGGCCATGTGTACCTTGGCTTTTGTTGCCTGGTCCGAGTAATCGGCCCAGTGCATAGAGAGCACTGTTTCAATGTATGAGCCGTCGATGGCGATCAGTTCACCCCAATCTGCATGAGCTTTGGGTATGACGTTGGTGGCTTCAGCCTGGAGGTGTCTGAAAACATAGAACATTTGCTCAAGCCCTCGGGTATTGATCGCCTCGAAAAAGGAGCTTTTCTTTATCCCCTGGGGGGGGAGATATTGCCCGTCGAGCGAAATCGTCCTCTTCAAGAAACTGAAGCAGATCGCGCCCGGATTTATGCTCCTCAAGGTGGAAGGCAACGAGGGCTTTGAGTTGATGCATGAATTCCATCTGCAATGGCCTGTAGCCCCTCGATTCCAAAAGAGGAATAGAGGATTGGACTTTTTCAATTGGGTTAAAAAGATCATCGAACGACGGCGGCTCTTGGTTCAGAAAGAAGGAACGCGGCATCTTCGTAACCTCCTAAAATTATTGGATTTTACGAAGAGGCGCCGCCGCGCGGCTTTATTGAATTGTCAAGAGAAAAATCATTCGAAGATCCCAATTTCGTTAATTTTTTCAAAATAATGCATATGCAAATACCTAACCGGACACTGCTGCCCTGCCCCCCCTTTAGGAAAGGGGGGAGCTCCATTCGAAAGGCTCAGTGCAAGTTCTTTCCTTGCCAGGACAAAAAATGCCTACTTTCCGAATTGGAAACCGCCAGTGTCTTATCCGAGGTTTCCGGATGGAGACTATCTAACAATCCATTCTGCATGACAGCCGGAAGGATGCTCATACTCAATCGGAACGCCCTTGTAACGATGCGAGCGCCGGGGTTGACTGGGCCATGAATTGCCTTAGCTTTTATTAACGAGGTTTTTAAAGTGATTCTGGTATGTTGCAGGATTTGGGAGAATCCCTGAAATCTCGTTGGGAGGTGAAAATGAGTAAGAAACTGGTTCTCGGAATTGCTCTGTTGTTTGTGAGTGTAACCGGTGGATTCCTAACCGGCGTACAGGCGGATGAGGCTTGCCCCCCGCCCCGATATCATGATTCACGTAATGGCTGCGTTCCGGAAATCCGGTACAAGGAAGAATGGATAATCGATCACCCGGTGCTCGTCCCGACGCCTGAATACAGGGACCCGGCCTGCAGGGATCAGGGGGTTCAAAAATGAGGGGCAGCGGCTCACCCGAGCTAGCGCCTCCGCCGTATCGCGCTACGCAGAGCGAGTAGCTGGCAAGCATTCACCGCAGAGGGCGCAGAGCGCGCAGAGAAAACCGAAATTTAGCAAGATTAACAGGAATATAGAAGTATTTCACCTTATTCTCAGGACATAGAAATAGCCGTTTCTGTTAATAAGGTGAAATTCTCCTATGTTTTCCCTGCGCATTTGTCTTACAAAGCTTTTCTCCGCGTCCTCTGCGCCCTCTCCATGACCGGTCTATGATCAGGTGAATCGCTTTTCGTCTTTTGGTTGCGGCCCAAGGTTCCGCTTCATTAATCCGATTCGCTCTTTTGCCCTTCGTCCAGGACCTCACGGATTTTTCCAGCCAGATCCTGCATCAGAAGAGGTTTCATCATGAATTCGCGGATACCGGCCTGCCTGGCCGAATGCTCGTTCAGCGAGTCATCGCGGCCGGAACAAATGATGATGGGCATATCGGGGCGGATTTGCAGAATTTGCTTCGCCAGGTCCATTCCGGTCATCTTTGGCATTGTCTGGTCCGTTATGACCAGGTCGAAACTGCCGGGAGAATTGCGAAAGGTTTCAAGGGCTTCGCTGCTGTCGGTCTTTGCCAGCGTGTGGTAGCCGAGATCGTTCAGCAGCTTTGAATACACATCGACGAGATGTTTTTCATCGTCAACCATCAGGATGGTTTCAGTGCCCAAGAGGGTGAGCAGGCTTGTGCGGGTCCTGCTCCACGACCGGCGATATCGTGCTCATTACGGGCAGATAGACTTTGAATACCGATCCTTTGCCCGGCTCGCTGTACACTTTCACCTCGCCTTTATGCTCCTTTACGATCCCATGAACGACCGCCAATCCCAGCCCGGTGCCGCGGCCCAAACCCTTGGTGCTGAAATAGGGTTCGAAAATGCGTTCGATGTTGGACGGCTCGATTCCGCAACCGCTGTCTTTGAAGCTGATGCAAACGTAGGGCCCGGGCGCAAGGTCGGAAAAATGAACCAGGTCGGAAGAGGCGATCGAAATTTCGCCAAGCTCTATTTCCAGCGTTCCGCCCTGCCTGCGACATCGCGTCGGCGGCATTGGTGGAAAGGTTCATAATCACCTGGTGCATCTGGGTGGCGTCAGCCAGGATCAAGGTCAGATCCGGCGGCCGTATTGATATCCAACTTTATTTCTATGGTCGCGGGCAGAGCCGGGCGGAGCAGTCTGAGGGCTTCCTTGAGAATGAAACCGATATATACGGGATGCTTTTCCAGTTCGCTTTTGCGGCTGAAGGCCAGAATCTGCTTGACCACTTCCTTTCCACGAAGACAGGCGTCCTGGATCTGGACAAGATTTGAAGATTCCGGGGTCTCCGGGGGCAACTGAAAACGGGTCAGCTCCGTATATCCCAGGATTATCCCGAGGATGTTGTTGAAATCGTGTGCAATGCCGCCCGCAAGAGTCCCGATCGCTTCCATTTTCTGGGCCTGGCGAAGCTCCGATTCGAGCCGGACTTCGTGAGAAATGTCGCGCACCGCCAATATGCCCTTGACTACCTTTCCGGTTTCATCCCTCAGAGGGGAATAAAGCACGTTTACGGTCGCCTTTTTCCCGTCTGCGCGAACCATCTCCCTATTTTCCGAATCAGGGTTTCCGGTCTGGAACACATCTTCCAGACGGCATCGTTTTCCATCGAGAAAACAAGGCCTGCGGGCGTTCTGGAGTACTTCATAACAGGGGCGTCCGACGATCTGCTTGCGCTTGCGCTTTATCGTTTCCAGAAAATGCCGGTTAACGTCGCAGATGCGGTAGTCACGGCCGATCACAAATATGTCTTCGTGCATGTTTGCAAGAATCGACCTGAAATAGCGCTCTCTTTCGTTCAGATGTTTTTCGGCCTTTTTCTGCTCGGTCACGTCGACCCATGTGCCGACAATTCCCGCCGCTTTGCCTTCAGAGTCCGGATAAACCGCTTTAGTCTGCCAGCACAAGGCGCTGCGTTCCATCAGCCCCTTTCAGGGAGGTCTCATAGGTGAACGAGCCCCCTCCTTTGAGCAGGGCCAAATCCATGGCGTGGCAATTTTCGGGACTTTCAACAACTCCAGTCTCGAAGACGTTTTTCCCAACAATCTTTTCGCTTTTTTGCCCGGTAAGGTCCTCGTAGGCCTTATTGCAGCCTTCGTAGCGCAGATCGGCGTTTTTATGAAAAATCGGGATTGGGAATGGTGTCCATCAGGAGCCTCAGAAACTCAACCCTTTCCTGAAGCGCTCGTTGAGTCCGGACAAGCTCCGACCTGTTTCGAAGATAAGATATGCCCAAAGAGAGTTGGTGCGCCAGATCGCGCAGAAGGTTCACCGCCTCTTCATTGAAGGCGTCAGTCTCGCCGGAATAAATATTGAGTGCGCCTGCAAATTCGTGGTGAACCAAAAGAGGAAGGGTAATGGATGAGGCATAGCCCCGTTTCATTGCTTCGGCGCGCCAGGGTTCAAAAGCCGGGTCCGAACCAATGTCTTTGATCAACGAATGGGTCTTCCGTTGCGGATCGGAACGCCCGATTGGACCTCGCCCGGTTTCCCCATCTTTTGAACCGACATTGATGTTCTGGAGGTATCCGTCTTCGAACTCCTGCGTGGGCCACCGGCAGCAGGGAGCCTGTGCTCGTCAGTCAGCCCAGCCCAGCAGAACCTGTATCCTCCGACTTCGACGGCAATGCGGCATATTTCCTGATAAAGACCTTCTTCCCCGCTTGCCCGGGTTATGGCGAGGCCGCACTCTTTGAGCATGTTGAGGATGCAGTTCAGACGTCTCAGCAGGTTTTTTGTTTTTTCGCGCTCAAGCGAGTACCGGATACACCTCTCGAGCACATCGGGTCTGAGCTGCGACTTGTCGATATAATCGGCCGCCCCGTGTTTCATCGCCTCCAGGTCGACTGAGTAGTCCCCGTGTCCCGTCAGCAGTATGGCCGGCGGCCTTGTGACCATTCCGTCGATGTGTTTCAGCACATCCAGGCCCGTTTTGGCGCCGAGCAGATAATCCAGGAGCACAACATCAATGGAGTTGCGTTGAAGCTCTGAGAACTGCGCCGTCAAAGTCGGAAACCCTTTTTACGAAATAGCGGGTTGATCTTACCTGCTCGAGAAGCGCTGAAATCAGCATGCAATCGTCTTCGTCGTCCTCAACGAGCAATATATGAATTAAATTCCCGTCCATCGGATACCCCGGCATTGTTTATCAGCGCACTGCATTGTTTGCGATGGGTAAACCAACTTGAGGACAGATTACAGTATTTCCGGACGGAGATGGCCGAACCGGTATATTTTTTTAGACCCGGTTCAGACGGGGAAGACCGAGGACAGAAGACGGAATTGCGGTCACGCGCAACGGCGGCCGCAGCGGAGAGGCAGGCGCAGTTCCCAGCGCTTCTTAAGAACATCCCAATTTAGATATTTTCCATCCGGAAAGGGTCCTTTTCCGCCCTGGCGGCGTCAATCTGTCGGGTTTTCTTGTGCGGCGTACCGGAGTACGCCTCCGCGCAAGCCCTTGATTTCCTTGCCAGGACAAAAAATGCCTACTTTCCGAATTGGAAACCGCCAGTCTCTTATCCCAGGTTTCCGGATGGATGACTCAGATCAAGGACAACCATGTTCCTGCCCTTTTTCTTCGCCTTGTACATGGCTTTGTCCACTCGGTTAAAGACCATTTCCTGGGATCGCGTCGGCATCCTGAATTTCAGTAACGCCGATGCTTACGGTGAGGCTGATTTCCTGCTTGTGGTAGACGAACCGGGTATTCTCGATCAACTTGCGGAGTCTTTCGGCAACCGCAGCCGCGCTCTCCAGGTCGGTGCCCGGAAAGATTACCAGGAATTCATCTCCCCCCCAGCGTCCCATGAAATCCGTTTCGCGCAGAATGGGCTTGATGCGTTTTATGATCTCCTTGAGGCATCTGTCTCCAGCCCAGTGGCCGTACTGGTCGTTTATCACCTTGAAATGGTCGACGTCAAACAGGAGCATCGAAAAAAACTGCCGATATCGCTGGAAGCGGTACAATTCGTTTTTGAGGCGTTCCCTCAAAGCGCGCCGGTTGGCTACACCGGTCAAAGGATCGATAAGGATCTCCTTTTCGAGCGCCTTGCGCTTCTCATGGACCTGGTCCACTTCTTTTTTCATCCTGCTCAGGTTTTGATTCAGAGATTCCATCTCCTCTGTGAGCCTCTCCTGGCGGAGCGCCTCAGACCGGCGCTTCTCCTCCAGGGCCGTTCGTATGGAGGCCAGCCTGGACATGACGAGGCCCCTGAACTCGGCGAGCGTAGTGCTGAGCTGCGCCGATTTTTTCATATCTTCCACATGATTTTCGAGCAGGCTGTTGAATTTTGTGTTTTCGCTCGTGGCTCTGCCCTGTCTGATTGATCGAATCAAGGTACTGCCGCTCGACCTCCAGGAGGCCGGCGCCAATCTCGGATATGAAGTCGGTGACCAGGCTGCGTTCCTCATTTATCATCTGGTTGTAGGTCTGGACGAGTGCGATGATATCATCCTTGAGCCCTACGAGATCTTCGATTTGGGCGCTTTGTTCGATTTTTTCCCGAAGTGTGGCCAGACGCCCGGAGTACTCTTCTCCAAAGTCGTGGTCGAATTCGGAGATCAAACCGAGAAAAATCGACTGGAGCTCTTTGCGGTGGCCGTTTGCGTCGATTAGCGGAACCGTTTGCGCAGGCTTGCAGAGGAGGTCGCGCACATTCGGCCCGGTTCCGACGTCGACAAGCTGTTCGCTCTTGACTATCGCGTTTCTCAGGGCGGAGAGGCTTGTCTCTATCTGCTCGATGGCAGTTGCTTTCTGCACTGAGTTCTTGAAATCGGCAAGCCTTTCACACACGGCTGCACTCTCATTTTTTGCCAGGGCGGAAAGGGCGGCAATGGAGCGCCTCAGCAAATCGCGCATCCTTATCGCCTCTTCCTGGTCCTCAACTGCCTTTCTGAAGCTGGTCCCCTGGTCGGAAATTTTTGCCGCACCCGGATGAACGTATTTTCCCGGGTTCGGTTTCCTCCCGCTGACCACCATTCGGATCTGCTCATGGTCTGAACACCCTCCCTATTTCTTCTGGTTGCTTACGGCCTCTCCAACCCGTCTTCCCCCCGGACTTGGGTTTGAAAAGCTGGCATTGGATGCCGGATGAAGCGTAAACGGCATTCCGGGGATGCTGAGGGGACTTAATGCCCCACGCCAGAGCAGCCGTAAGGAGCTCCCGGACGTCCCAGGTTATGAAAAAGTGGCTGCAACGGGTGCAGTCTGACCCTTTCCACACAGCCCCCCATTTGAAAAAACCTCAAGCGTCCGTAAATTCCAGCCGAATCATAGTGTAACAATTTCCATGCCAGCCCGGATTATGTGAGTTCTACCCAAGGTTTTTCAAAACTGACATGGAAATGCGGGAAAAGACGATTCCGCGCGGCCGTCAGAAGCGTTTTTGTCTTTAAGTATTAGACGCCTTAAGCCGATATATTAGTCGGAGGAGTAGCAACATGGTTATCACCGACTATCGGGTACAAAGCGTTTTGCGCACCTATACTCGACAGTTGCAGCGGTCGAAGCTTTTGGCAAAGACCGGCCGGGACACGGGCGGCGCCGATTCAAGCGCGGAGAAAGTGTCAATCTCCGGCGAAGGCAAGCGCAGGCTCATGATGGACCGGATGACCAGTCAGGTTTTGGAAAAGATGTGCCCTAAACAGGATGATGATGCCGGCCCGGCAGGAAAGGAATCCATAGTCGGTGACGGACTGGTAGCGGAAGGAAACAAATGAACATAAGGAAAATCCCGCCATATCTGACAAATGCCGTGCAGAATTCCAGTACGCGCAGGCAAAGCCGGCGCGCAAGAAAAGGCCGCGGTTGGAAATGGTGTTTCTTCAGACCGGGTGCAACTCTCGAAAGATTATCAGGACCTGGCTCAGGCGCAAAAGGCGATTACGGGGACCAGATCAAGTCCGCACCGAAATGGTCCAGCAGATCAAAAATCAGTTGGAAAGCGGAAACTACCAGATAAAACCCGGTGAAATCGCGGGGAAAATGCTCGATGAAATAATTTAACAACCGACATTTAATTGACGCAGTTTGCAGCGGCCCGGCACGGAAGTTTTGACACCATGCCGGGCCGTTTTTTTGGTTCGTCGGGCAAACGAGGAGCTGCATGACGAGAAACGGCTCGATAGGCTTTCACTTTTCACAGGGTAGTTTCCATCCGGAAAGGGTCCTTTTCCGCCCTGGCGGCGTCAATCTTCGGGTTTTCTTGTGCGGCGTACCGGAGTACGCCTCCGCGTAACCCCTTGATTTCCTGGCCAAGACGAAAAATGCCTCCTTTCCGGCTCGGAAACTGCCAGTCTCTTATCCGAGGTTTCCGGATGGAGACTAGGGTAGCATCGAGGGGGATTTCAAAACCTTATGCAGCATGGCAGAATCAAATCCCTCCCGCCCCCCTTTAGAAAGGGGGGGGGAACTTCAAATCCCCCCTTTGCCGGAAAGCCCTTTTTCGGAGGGCGGCGCTTTTCAAGATCAGGCAATAGGGCGCCTGTTTCCATTAAGCTCGATATAGAAGCCTTGGCCGGTATCATTCTCACGCACGAACTCGGCGAACTGGTAATAGGCGGGGCGGGAGAATCTGGCCAAAAAGCGTCCGGCGGTCACCCTGCAATAGAGAATATTATCCTTTCCGATCGCCAGCGTATCGGGATCCAGGACTTCGGACCGTGAAATGTTTTTGAGCCGAATAATAATTCGCTCCCTGCCGGACTCATCCCGTTCAAGGTCCACTCTTGAAACCACAAAGGGGGTATCGGCAACATCGAGGAGGCAGGGTCCCTTGAAATCGGTGAGGATAAATTCGCCCGTGGGTATCTGGTCAAGTTTTGCATAGAGAGCTTCCAGGATCTCCGGCCGAAAGATCCTGTTTCCGTTATGAAACCAGTCGCCGTTTTCATCGACCTGGATGCCGCAAGGCTCAAGCTCTCCGATCGAGTCTGTTTTACAGGAATCCGGCTGGGGGGGCGGAGGCCCCGGGCAGGTCATATCGTATTGCCTCCCGATACAGTTTAGGCTTTGTCGCAGCGCTTCCTCATTCAGATTCTTTACTGTTGACGCCGGACTCTTCACTCCCGGCGGCTTTAGGGTAAAACCTTTCCATCTCGGAGTAGATGCATCCGCAATATTGTTGTCTATACATGCCGAGCGCCTTCGCCCTCTGTTGACCCTCCCGCCATCCGGACCTGAAATCCCTGTAAAGGAAAGCAATCCCGTGTTTTCTGGACGCTTCTTCAGCAATGCGATACTATCAACTGGTGCTTCTGGCGTCTGCTGTAGAGAAGTGTCGTGGTGAACGCGTCGAAGCGGCTCTTTTTTGCCAGGCTCGCCGCCGCGTTCAGCCTCAGAGAATAGCAGTAAAGACAGCGATTCGTTTCGCGAAACGCCACCTGCCGGAAAAAGGTTTGCGGATCGTAGTCGGCCCTTATGATAACCGGCAGGTTCTCGCTTTGCGCGAAGGCTTTAAGCGTGTCGAGTCTTTTTTCGAATTCCTGATAAGGTTGAATGTGCGGATTGTAGAAAAATCCGTGTACGGCCAAATTCTCGCCGCGCAGGACCGAAACCGGGTAGATCGAACAGGGACCGCAGCAAATATGGAGGAGAATTCGCGACATTGGTAGCCTCTTAAGCAATCCTTCTATTGTTTCAGCGCGGCAAAATCGGGTTGCGCCGCCAATTCTTCAGCCAGCTTCTCCGTAAGCCCATCGAAGCTCCCGTTGCTCATGCAGACGATCAGGTCGCCGCGCCGGGCCGACTGAAGCAGAAATCGGAGCAGTTCGCCGGTGGTCTGGAAGAAGTGCGCATCCTTTTCCCGTTTGCAGATATCATCTACAAGCCGTTGGGCGTCGAGGCGTTCGGGTTCGGGAATGGAGTCCATCGCAGGCGGCTGCTTGACGCAGATTATGTCGGCCGCAGAAAATGCGCGCGAGTAAAGCTCCTGGAAAACGTTTCGCCTGCTCGAGTTGCTCCTGGGCTCGAAAGCGGCGATAATGCGGCGCTCGGGATAGAAGAGCTTCAGACCAAGGAGCGTTTCGTGAACGGAAGTCGGATGATGAGCGAAATCGTCCACCACGAGAACTCCTGCGAACTCGCCTATGACGTCCTGGCGCCGCTTTACTCCATTGAAAGCCAGCACCGCCTCCTGAATGGCGTCCAAAGTCATTCCGGCAATGCTCGATGCAGCGATCACGGCCGTGATGTTCCAGACGTTGTGCCTTCCGGGCAGCCGGGATCGGAATGTCTCTTCCCGAAACGTCCCGGGATTTCGAAGTTGAAAAGACACCTCGCCGGAGCGGAAATCAACCGATTTAATACGCCAATCCGCGCGGTGAGAGCGGCCGTAGGTAATCACGCGCCCTTTGCATTCAGAGGCGAGCGAGATGCAGTTCGGGTCGTCGGCATTGATGATGAGGTATCCACGCTCCGGGATCAGTCTGACAAAGTCGCGGAACGCTTTCAAAATTGCGTCGAGGTCGGTGAAGATGTCCGCATGATCGAATTCGATGCTTGTGACTATCGCTATATGGGGCTGATAATGGAGGAATTTTGGTCCCTTATCGAAGAAGGCCGTATCGTATTCATCGCCTTCCAGCACCATGTATTCGCCCGAGCCCAGCCGGCAGCTCCTGCCCCAATCCTTGACGAAGCGCCCCGATAAAGGCCCCGGGGTCTTTTCCGCCCTCGTTCGAGGACCCATGCGAGAAGAGACGAGGTCGTGCTCTTTCCATGGGTCCCGGCTACAACCATGCTCCTTCGGCCCGGGAGAAAAAACCGGGAAATTGCCTGGGGCATCGACAGACAGGGCCGGTCCTGCGCCATGATGAATTGGGCTTCCGGATTTTCCCGCCGTATGACGTTGCCCATGATAAAGAGATCGGGAGCGAACTTTTGAGGGTTTTCCGGCGAGAATCCCTCAAAGATGGGAATGCCCAGGGTCTGGAGATGCGTACTCATTGGAGGATAGAGGTTTTGGTCAGATCCGGCCACCTCAAAGCCGCTCTGTTTAAGCATCGTCGCCAAGGTCCCCATGGCGATCCCCCCGATCCCCACCAGGTATATTTTCTTGACTCCGTCAGTTTCCATATGCGAGCGCTTCCATGACGATATCGTGCAGAACCGGTCTTAACTGCCTGATTTCATCGTTTTGCCGTGTTGGATGAACACGATTGGTAAGGAGAATCACAAGGATCCGTTTTTCCAGATCCAACCAGAAAGAGACCCCGGTAAATCCGAGGTGCCCGATGGTATTGCCGGAAAAATACCGCCCGGCGCTTGAATAACCCTTTCGGCTCGGGGTGTCGTAACCCAAACACCAGTCACTCAAACCTTCGGCGACTTCGGTCCGGGTCCAGAAAAGCCGCACGAGATCGCGGGGCCAGAGCGGGTCGGTCAGATTACCCTCATAAATATTCCACAGGAAAGAAAGCAGCTTAAAGATTCCCCGCGCCGTCCCGAAAAGCCCGGCGTGTCCGGACACTCCGTTCAGGGTCCATGCATTTTCATCATCCACTTCGCCGAAAAGAAGCCGCTTTCTCCAGGGACAGAACTGGGTGGCGGCGTAGGTCAGGAGTGAGGACTGCCTCCGGGCCGGGATAAACTCGGACAGAGGACGGAGGAAGGGGGACCGATCGGGCAAAAATGGAGTTCATCTATTCCAAGCCGAGCGAACAGAAAATCCCGGGCGAGACGGTCCAGCCTGCCTCCCATTTGCCGCTCAAGAATCAACCCCAGCAGCATGAAACCAAGGTCGCTGTAATTGGCTGTTTTCCCGGGAGGATTATCCAGGGCAGTTTGCAGAATCATTGACGCAAGCGCGTTCGGTCTGGCTTCGGGAGGCAGTTTGATCAGTTCCAGATAAAAAGGTTCGTATGCCGGAAGCCCGGACGAGTGCGAAAGCAGGCTTCTTACGCGTGATCCCCTCTTTGTCCCCGGGCACAGAACCCGGAAAGAATCGGGAAAGAGGATCGTCGAGGTTAAGTAACCCGCGTTCAACCGCAGCCATGCAAAGGGGAGCGGTAACCAGGGGCTTTGTCAAAGAAGCCAGGTCGAAGCGAGTGGATCGGTTCACAGGAAGGCCGCCCGATTCAACGGTTCCCCACGTGCGCTCAAAATCGGGCGCCCTGCCCCGGGAAATGAGAAGCGAGGCCCCGGAAAAAGCGCCCCGGCCGATGGCCGCCTTGAATTCGGAATCCAGGCGTCGTTCTGAATCAGCGGGCAACAGGAGCTTCGAGTATTTTGAGCACACGTTCATCGGTATCCAGCACAAAGGGCGCGCCGAACGGAATCACCTCATTGCGGCTGCCGTGGCCGAAGGGCAGGCCGCAAACGACCGGGAAGTCATATTCACTCACATGATCCATCACCATCCTGCATACATCATTGTTTTCGGCGCAGCCGGTAAATTCTCCAAGCAGGATTGCGCCAAGCAGGGGCAGTATTGCCGGCCAGCTTGAGGTGATTCATCATCCGGTCGAGCCGGTAGAGGGCTTCTCCACAGTCTTCGATCAGGAGCAGCGCGCCGGTCATATCGGGCATATAGGGTGTTCCAAGCAGGTGGACAAGGCAGCTCAGGTTTCCCCCCAGCACGCGGCCTTCGGCGGCGCCGGGCCTGATGATCTGCTCTCGGATCCAGCCTCCATTCGTATGAAGCCTCTCCCGACAGGACCTTAAGGACGCTTTCGGCCTTTTGCGGCGCCTCGCTCATGCCGGTGAGGTTCGGACCGTGGAAAGTGGTCCAGCCGGCCTTGCTCATGAGCCCAAGATGCAAAAAAGTGATGTCGCTGTGCCCGATGAAAAGTTTCGGGTTGCGGCGGAAGCTGGAAAACGGAATTTGGGGCAGGAGCCGCCCGCTGCCGTATCCGCCCCGTATGCAGATGATCGCTTCGATTTTCGGGTCCAGGACGGCTTCCGTCAAGTCCTGGAGCCGGTCCAGGTCCGTTCCGGCAAGATAGCTCTCCTTCTTGAAGATATTCTTGCCGGGAACCACCTCGTATCCGGCGTTTCGGAGAATCTGCACGCCCTTTTCGTACAGATCGGCTTCGAAGGGGCTCGCCGGCGCCACGAGCGCAACAGAGCTTCCCGGGCCGAGGCTTTGGTATCCTGCTTTCGCTCATGTGAGGATCACGCGGGCTTTTTATTCCGGTCGAAAATTATTTTCAGGCCATTGAGGGTGAGGTAATCGTCCACCGCGTCGATCAGCGGGCACTCGCTTGCGATCAGCGGGGCCAGTCCGCCGGTTGCGATCACATATATTTCGCGGTTTACCTCTTTTTTCATCCTCGAGATGATTCCCTCGACGAGGCCCGCATAGCCGTATACGATTCCGGCGTTCATCGACGCAATGGTATTCTTGGCCAGTATGGAGGGCGGGCGGGCGAATATCTCGACCCTGGGCAGCTTGGACGCCTTCTGGAAAAGCGCTTCGCACGAAATCATGATTCCGGGGCTGATCACTCCACCCATGTATTCCCCGCGCTCGGAAATATAATCAAAGGTCGTCGCCGTCCCGAAATCGACCACGATTACCGCGTCTTTGCGCTGCTCGTAGGCCGCCACGGCATTTACGATCCTGTCCGCGCCAACCTCCTTTGGATTGTCATAGAGGATCGGCATGCCCGTTCTGATTCCCGGACCGACCACCAGGGCGGTGGTCCGAAAGTAGCTCTGGCAAAACCGCTCGGCGGAGTTCAAGACAGGCGGCACCACGCACGATATGATCACGTTCGCTTACGCTGTCCAGGGGAATTCCATGCACCGCAAACAGGCTTCGAAGAGTTATTGCGTATTCGTCGATAGTCATGTTGACTTCGGTGCGAATACGCCAGTCGTGCACCAGGCGATCCGTCTTTGAACAGGCCCAGCACGGTGTTGGTATTGCCGATATCCAATGCGAGGAGCATAGATGAATTCCTTCATCAGTGAACTGGATCACTGCCCGTTTTTCAAGGGGGTGGGATCATTCCGGCGAGCATGCCGTGATCACTGTTCACCATTTTGCCGGCCATGTGCTTCTGAATGCATGAGGCCATCGAGTATGCGACTTCTTCTATGACTTTACGGTCGGCCCCTTCGACCATGACCCGGATCACGGGTTCTGTCCCCGAGGGGCGAATCACAATCCGGCCCTCCTCTCCCAGCCGCTGTTCCATGGCCCGCTGGAGCTTCACTATTTCCGGGACCTGGTCTATGGGTTTTCTTACGCCGACGGGAACGTTCACCAGCTTTTGAGGGTATTGCTCCATGATCTTCTTGAGCTCGGAGAGCGGACGGCCTTCGCGAAGCATAACGGCAAGCACCTGGAGCGCCGAGAGGATGCCGTCGCCCGTGGTGCCGTGATCGAGAAAGACCATGTGGCCGGACTGTTCGCCCCCGAGATTGTAACCGTTCTGGCGCATCTGTTCCACCACGTACCTGTCGCCCACCGGGGTCCTTATGAGGTTGCCGCCCAGCCCGCGCAGGGCCACCTCGAACCCCAGATTGCTCATGATTGTTGCGACAACGGTTTTATCTTTCAGCTTGTTGCGCTCGATGTAATGCTTTGCGCAAATAGCCATCATCTGGTCGCCATCGAGTATTTCGCCATGCTCATCGGCCAGAATTATCCGGTCTGCATCCCCGTCAAGGGCAAAACCGGCGTTGGCGCCCTGCTCGCGAGCAACCGACGCCATGTGCTCGGGGAAAAGAGCGCCGCAATCCTTGTTTATGTTTTTTCCGTTGGGCCTGTCGCCTGTAAGCACCACTTCGGCGCCGAGTTCTTCGAAAACCGTGGGCGCAACCCGGTATGCGGCCCCGTGCGCGCAGTCGATTACGATCTTGAGCCCCTCCAGGGTAAGGTCTCGCGGAAAGGTATTCTTCAGATAGACGATATAGCGCCCCTGAGCGTCATCGATACGCCGCGCCCGGCCTATTTCCGATGCCGGCGGCTTGGGCAGCCGTTCTATTTCGCCGTTCGAGGATAAGCTCTTCGATGTAATTCTCGGTTTCGTCGGGAAGTTTGAAACCGTCGCTTCCGAATATCTTGATGCCGTTATACTCGTATGGATTATGCGAGGCGGAAATGACTATGCCGGCATCGGCGCGCATGCTGCTCGTAATGTATGCTATGCCCGGAGTCGGCAGAGGCCCGACCAGCAGCACGTCGACCCCCATGGCGCAGATTCCCGAAGTGATGGCGTTCTCGATCATGTAACCGGAAAGGCGGGTGTCTTTGCCGATGATGATCTTTGGCCGGCGGTGCTGCTTTTTGAAGATATACGCCGTGCTGAACCCGACTTTCATCGCCAGGTCCGTCGTCATTGGAAAGACGTTTGCAACGCCACGAATTCCGTCGGTCCCGAAAAGCTTTCCCATAGGATCTCCATAACACTCTAAAAAAAGGGCTTCAAGGGAAACCGCCCACCTTTTTCATTGATTTCTCAGGTTTCGGAGAAATAGCCGTTTCGAACAGCTTCCGCCATGCCAACCGCTTCCCGATGAAAAGCAACGTCGTGCACCCTGAGGATATGCGCCCCGGCCGCAATACCAAAGGCATTCACCACGGCGGTTCCCAACTCCCTTTCACCTTCGGGCCGGCCAAGAACTTTGCCGATAAATCTTTTGCGCGAGGCGCCAAGCATTATGGGGCGGTCCATAGCACGAAAAGGAATCAAGGTCCCTTATTATGTTGAGATTGTGCGTAACGGTCTTGCCAAAACCTATGCCCGGATCGACTATTATTTGACTGCGCTCTATCCCGTTTTGGACGGCAAATCTCATCCGCTCTTCCAGAAATGCTATTATCTCCGAGATAACGCTTTCATAAACGGGATTGATCTGCATTGTGCGCGGGGTGCCAAGCATGTGCATCAGGATGAGCGGCGCTCCCGATTCAGCGGCGACCCGCGCCATAGCCGGGATCGAACCGCAGGGAGCTTACGTCGTTTATTATGTCGGCGCCCGCTTCAAGCGACTGGAGGGCCACTTCGGACTTATTGGTATCTATCGATATGGGGATGTCGCTTCTTTCACGCACCGCCCGGATGATCGGAATCACCCGCTCGAGTTCCACCGCGAGAGGGACCGGGTCCGATCCGGGTCTTGTCGATTCGCCTCCAACATCCAGGATGTCTGCGCCCGCCGAGATCAGCTCAAAGGCCCGTGCGAGCGCCCGCTCATAATCGGCGAATCGGCCCCCATCCGAAAAAGAATCGGGGGTTATGTTGAGAATACCCATGATGAGCGTGCGGCGGCCCAGCTCCAAGGCTTTGCCCCTAAGCTTCATGGTGTAAAGTTTCCGCTCGGATACGCCAATCAACACTCCATTCAGTTTTTAGTTTTCAGTTTTTAGTTTTCAGTTTTCAGTTCGGTCAGGAATGTCCCGGCATTGCGCATCTTTGCCAACTCAAGACTCTTTTTGCCTGAGCGAATTTTTCAAGCCTGTAAGGAGTTTCCGGATTTCAGCGCAGTCCGCCAACAGCTTCTCCGATCCCACCGAGTCCAAATAGCCCAGCCGTACACATAGAAGAATCCAGGTCTCCAGTTCCGCAACCGATCCTCCAGCTATGCCAAGAAACTGGCGGAATTCCCCTACATTGTTCCTGGCCTGACCCTCGGCGATATTGGTGGGGACGGATGCCCCAGCCCTGCGCATCTGTGAAGTCATGCCATACTTTTCTTCGCCGGGAAAAGATCGCGTACAGGAGTAGATTCTCTCAGCCAAGTCCATGGATTTCCGCCAGACGACCAAATCCCTATAGCTTCTTGAACCAGCCATACTCGCCTCAAAAGCAGTTTTTGGTTTTGAGTTTTTGGACTCAAAACTGCTACGATTTTGCAACATTTAGGAATGAATTTGAAGAAAATTCTCTGTTTCTTACTAATTCCTCGATTTCACTTTTTCTTCCTGCGCGCCGAGGCGCTTTCCCAATTCCGCCTTTTCAAGGCCGTCATGTAAATTCAGGTTGGATTCAGGCGAAAAACCAACTTCTTCAACCACGGATGGAATACATCACTTCGTGTACTTTTGCCCCCACTCAAAAAGAGCCTTCAGAACCGGTCCAAGCATGCGCCCTTTCTCCGTCAAAAAATATTCGGCCCTCGGTGGATGCTCCTCGTAGAATTTCCGCTCTATGATAGCGTGCTCCTCGAGGATCTTAAGGCGCGCCGAGAGCGTGTTGGGACTAACGCCCGGCAATGATCGCTGGAAGTCCAGGAACCGGCGCGGACCCTCTCTTAACAAATCGCGCAAAATAAGGATGGTCCATCGCTCGCCGATGATGTCAAGCGTCCGGGCGATTGGGCACTCCCGGTCATAACCCGATCCCATGTTTCGCTCCTCGAAATGAGAGGCCTCACAAGGTCTCTTTGAATTTCTGGATCCCTCAGATTGACTTCAAATATTATACTCACTACATTTAACATAGTCACTGACTGTTTGCATTCAGGCTGCTCTTGGAGCCGAAAGGAGATAGCCATGAGAGTAGAATTCCCAGAATTGCATTGGGGGGCTGTGCGTTTTTTCCTGCTGGCGGCGGTGTTGGCCGCCATTTGGCTCGGGCTCAATATCTTGTTTCCCGATCTTTGGTCTAGTGGAGTCCTCACAGCCTTTACGCGCTTGAGCATCCACGCGACGATCCTGGCCGGACTTTGGCTCGGCCTCTCTCGCACCGACTTTACCGGCAGTAAAAGAGCCGCACTGTGGCTCGCGATTGCGGTTCCGTACACGATATGGCTGGCGCTTGCATGGGGGCTCGCCTTACATGGAGCCTTCAAGCCGATTCCGGGCCTTGCGAATGCGTCTCTTTTGCCGGTTGCGATCTTCGTTCCGGTCCTTATCGGTCTTGTCTTGTCAACACGCTCCAGGCATATGGCGGCGCTACTGGATGTCACGCCTCCATCCTGGCTGATCGGGCTTCAAGTATATCGCATCTTTGGCGGCGGCTTTCTGGTGAGTTGGATGCATGGCGCTATTCCCGGCGTTTTTGCCCTGCCGGCTGGCTTCGGGGACATCACGGTAGGCCTGCTGGCCTTGCCGGTCGCGTTCCGGGCATCCTTCGGGACCTCGGCGGGACGAAGGGCTGGAATTGCCTGGAACCTGCTGGGCCTGACCGACTTTGCAATTGCGATTTCGATGGGTATGTTGAGTTCGCCGGGGCCATTGCAGATTCTGGCCCTCAATCATCCGAACGTGCAGCTAACAACATTCCCGACCGTGATGGTCCCTGCTTTCGCGGTGCCGAGTTTGATTATTTTGCACGGGCTTTCTCTCTGGCAACTGAGTCGGATGGGACGAAAGGCTGCAAGCTCGCTCTGAGCAAGTTTCCTGATGACCCTTTTGGGCAGAGAGGCTCCGGGGCTTCCTGCCACTCTTAAGTTAACGGCATCAGGGCCGACCCCTTTTGGCTTTGCCCCATCGACTACCTGGAGCGGGGGAATGAGACCACCAACTGCGGGGAAGCAGTCATGTCGTGAAATTGCAAAAACCAATATCATAGACCCATCACTTGCATTTTCGATTGCCAAATTGTGTGGTGTTTAGGGGTAGTATGAGCTTGGGATCGAACGATCGGAGTAGTCCGCTGGAAGGAGAAAGGCGCATGAAGCGAGGCCTGTGTTGGATTTTTTTTACGGTGTTGCTGTCTTTCGGCCTGTGTTTTGCGCAGGACAAACGTCCTTCTTGCGTGTTGTTGGGGGATGTTGATCTCAAGCCGCTGTTAGGCGCAGACCACGATGCCCCCGTGGAGTTCGGCGAGGAATCATGCCGAGTAGAAACCAAGGCGCCCGGTCATAGGTTGGTGATCCTGATGGTAACCGAGCAACCACCCGACGAACTTAGGAAGTGGCTGCTCGCGATCAAGGAAATAACCGCCAGGGAGCAGGCAAAGGAAGTTACCGTAGCGGCGGAGCCCTCGTTGGGTCCCGAAGCTTTCTCAATAAGCGGGAATGGCGAAAGGCGCGATGTAGACTTTTATGCGATAAAAGGCGTGAGGGCGGTAGTAGTGCAGAGCAATTGGGCAATAGGGGGGCCTGTGACTGATGATGATTTCAAGCAACTGCGAGAGGTCGTCCAATCCGTGCTCGCCAAGCTGCCTTGAGGGCCCAGGCCTTCTGAAAAGTGACGTCAACCGGCATTTTCGGCGTAAAATTGCCGAAAATACAGTGAACTGCCACAGATTAGGGCCGATCCCATTGTAAAATAGATCGTCGCGTCAATGTATTTGGGGACGGGGGAATGCCGTAGTGCATAACCCATCAGGATCATAATGATAATCAGAAAATAGCTCCTCCAGCCCTGGAACGCGAAAAGACAAACCACTTCGGGCTTGCCGCCTATCCGCTCAAGGTTTTTCCTAACGATTCGGGAAAATCCAAAAGAATAGACGATCAGACCCAGGGCAAAGCTTAACGCGCCAAGCACGAGGCTCAAAGGCCACGCCGAACGGTAAAGCCAGAAACATGCCACCGCGACCAACCCGACGCCCACCGCGAGCCACACCACTCCAGCAGTGAAAACCAACCAATGCCGGCGCACAGAGGGCTTGCAATTTTCAAAAGTTTTCATCATCCAGCCCGGACTCGTAAATGTCGAAGTGGTGCAACCCCCGGAAAAGCGGACGCCCAATCACGATAAAATAATACCGGCAACAAATAAAAACATGAATAGCGGACTTTGTAGAATTCGACATTGTGAGAGTTTTTAGTTATTAGTTGTTAGTTTTAAGCGACCCAAAAGGCAAAACTGTTCTGAGCGGGGAGCAGAAATGAAGACATAGTCGACTGCGCAAATCCTGGTATTCCTTTCTTGCTTCACGCTTCCTTTTTTGGCGTTGAAGAATCCGGGATGATTTCTAACAATTCGATAAAGGATGATAAATGTCTACCGCGAAGATGCTGCGGCTTCAAATTTTGATTTTTGTTCCGCTTTTCTTTTTGCCCACCTTGGATGTAATAATTAATCCGGCCCACCAGCAATGGAAGAATGAAAAGGCAGAAAGACAGAATACGGCCCGCAGGCTGGTTCAATACATGGCCGCATCCAACAGTCAACTGATGGAGCAGAACCGGCTTCTTTTGGCTGTTCTATCGAAATCCACCCCGGTAATGCGGGAAGATTCGGAATCCTGCCGCAGCCTGTTTTCGGATATTCTGAAGAATCAGCCATCTTTCAGCAACATCGGGGCGGCCGACCTGAACGGGGACGTTTTCTGCAATGCGGCAAGTTCGGTCAGGACCAACATTGCGGACAGGGAGTATTTTCAGCAGGCCGTTCGAACCCGCCAGTTCGTTTTCAGCGATTATCAGCTCTCCCGCGCCACCGGCAAGCCTTCAATCGGTCTCGTTTACCCGTGGTCTGGTGAAACCGGTCAGCCGCAAGGCGTAGTTTTCGCCGCTCTGGACCTGAAGAGGCTGGCTCAGATTCCTGAAAAGTCATTGCCTGAAAACCGCGAAGTTTTGATTGTTGACTCAAAAGGGACCGTTTTGGCCGGCTACCCTAACGCCGATGAGTGGGTCGGGCGTTCAATGGCCGATGCGCCCCTGATTAAGGCGATGCTAAGCCAAAAGGAAGGACTTGCGGGAGAAAAAGGCCTGGATGGAGTGGTGCGAGACTTTGCCTTTGCCAGCGTAACACACGGATCGCCGGGAGAACTTCACATAGCAGCCGGTTTCCCGGTAAAGCCTTTCAACTGGTTATCCGTGGATATGCTGCAAAACGCAGCGGTGCTCTTGGGGATCATGATTCTTTTCGCTTTCGCGGCCGGATGGCTCGCAGCGCGGCATCTTCCGGAGAAAGCTGAGGCTGGGGACCGCTGATCTATGATTATTCAGGTCTCAGTTGGTAAGGCTCTGCGTCGGGGCGGGGATGCGGCCCCCAAGGGAGATGAACTCCCCGGAGCTGTCCGTTCCCGGCACCGGCATAATTGACGCCTCTCCGAGCAGGCCGCCGAAATGGGCTTTGTCTCCCGCTTTTTTACCCGGAACCGGAATGAGCCTGGCGGCCGTGGTTTTCCTGTTTATCACCCCTATCGCCATCTCATCGGCTATTATCGCGGCAAGGGTTTCGGCTGAAGTATCTCCCGCCAGGGCGATCATATCCAGTCCGACCGAGCATACGCTGGTCATCGCTTCGAGCTTTTCGATGGAAAGAAATCCCTGCCGGGCCGATTCGGCAATATTGAGGTCTTCGCTCACCGGAATAAAGGCGCCGCTCAGACCGCCTACGTAAGAGCTTGCGAACGCCCCTCCCTTTTTTACCGCGTCGTTTATGAGCGCCAGGGCGGCGGTTGTGCCCGGAACGCCGATGCTGCCCAGCCCCAGGCTCTGAAAGATCTCCCCCACACTGTCTCCGACGTTGGGGGTCGGAGCAAGCGAGAGGTCGACCACCCCGAACGGGACCCCAAGATCCATCGGCCACACGCCTGCCGATCAGTTCGCCGACTTTTGTCACCTTGAAGGCAGTGCGTTTAATGATTTCCGAGAGTTGTCCCAGGTCAAGCCGGGGATTTGCCTCGCGCGCGCGGTCTAAGGCTTTCTTGACGACGCCGGGACCGCTCACGCCGACGTTTATGACCGAGTCCGGCTCGCCCACACCGAGATAGGCGCCGGCCATAAAAGGAACGTCTTCGGGAATGTTTGCGAATACGCACAACTTTGCGCACCCGATTCCGTCGCGCTCCCTGGTCAGCTCGGCGGCCCTCTTTATCGTTTTTCCCATGAGGTAGACCGCATCCATGTTGATGCCTGCACGGGTGGACGCCACATTTACCGAGGAGCAGACATGCTCGGTTGCCGCAAGCGCCTCCGGGATGGCCTCGATGAGGGCGTGGTCCCCCCTGGTGAAACCTTTTTCGACAAGGGCGCTGAACCCGCCGATGAAATCCACCCCGACTCCCTTTGCCGCGCGGTCCATCGCCCTGGCGACCTCGACCATCTGATCCGGCGCGCATGAGCATGCGGCGACCGCAATCGGGACTTACCGCAATCCGCTTGTTCACAATCGGGATGCCATAGCGAACCGCCACCTCGTCGCAAACCTTCACCAGGTTTCGGGCAACGGTCGCCAATTTTAGCGCGTCATCCTGTCGATGAATCTTGCCGGCTCATCGCTCGCGCAATCGAAAAGGCTTATGCCAAGCGTAACGGTTCGGACGTCGAGATGCTCGTTTTTGAGCATTTCGAGTGTGGAAAGCACTTCTCTATGAGTAAGCATGGGATTGTCCGCGGGTCAGACTCTATGGATGGCTTCGAAAATTTCCCTGTGCTGAAGACTTACATCGAGGCCCAGTTCCCTGCCGCGTTCATAGAGCGCTTCGCGGAAAAGGTTCTGGTCCACCGCGACGGGAATGTCCACTTCATAGATCATCGTGTTTTCGTGCGGATTGTCTCCACCCCTGAAAACCGCTTTTAAATTGGAGATATTAACGCCAAACCGCGCCAGCAGTTCGGTTATGCCTGCGACGAGGCCGAGGCGGTCGGGCCCCATCGTGGTTATGACGAAAGGCTCGCTTGGCGGGGCCTCCCAAACTCCGGCGGCATCCATTTCGCGAAGGAGGACCGAAAGCCCCATGGGATCGAGCTTTTCACGCAGGCGGCCAATCAGTTCGTCGGCCTTCAGCGCATCCGGATGCGAGGCGATGAATACGCCGGCGAACTCGGTCTGGAGTATGGTCTGGCTAACGTCTTCTATATTGCATCCGTTGCGGAAAAGCACTTCTGAAACTGCGGCTATAATGCCCGGCCTGTCGTGGCCAAGGACGGAAACGATTATTTTTTTCATACAGGTTCTTCGTCCGCGAAGGAAGCCAGTTCGCGAATGAGACGAAGTGATTCCATGGCTTCGGCGGGGTCGACCACGTGAAGCGCAAATCCCGCATGGACTATGACATAATCTCCCGGTTTGGGTTCTTCGGGCAGAAGCAGAAGGGACGCCTTTCTGCAGCGACCCTGCAATCCGCACGGTTGCAACTCCATCGTCTATCTGTACGATTTCACCCGGAATGGCCAGGCACATTGAAATTCCCTTTCTGTGGTTTGCGTCCGGAAAGGTTGCCTGCTTTCCGAATCGGAAACTTAAAGTGTCTCATCAGGTGTTTCAGGACGGACACCGGAGATTCATCGAGCCTTCGCTTTTACGTTATCATCCGGGAGTGAACAGTGGATGGGCGTAAAAGCCCTGCGAACGGATGCTCACACCACTCGGTGGATTTTAACAGGTTGTTCGGCTTTTTTCCAGGAGCCTCCCGCTTTTTCAATCTCCTCCAGGACCACGGCGACAAAATCCTCCATCCGGTTTCGGACCGGTTCGGTAAGTTCGGTGCTCCACGATGTCCAGTCTCCAGGCTCGATTCCGATCACAACCGTCTCGGGCTTGTTTCCAAGCTCTTCGGCATAGATAAGGGTTTCGACGATATTGAGTTCGTGGAGCGAACTCTTGTAGGGGATTCTTCTTGGACAAATCCTTTTCGGCGATGCGGTATATGGCGCCAGGAGGCGCCGCCGGCGCGGACTATATCCACCACTATCGCAAAGTCGGACCGGCAGATGGGTTCGAGGAGCTTGAGCCCCAAGCGTCCCTCCGTCGTAGAGTTCCACGTTTTCCGAAAAGACGTATTCCTCTTCAAGTTTCTGGATTACCCGAACCCCGGTCCCTTCGTCGCCCAGCAAAATGTTTCCAACCCCGAGCACCAGTATGTGTTTATCAAACATATAGCACCTGCCTGAAACCGCCCGGCAACAAAAAAGGGAACCCGGCCGCACACGGCGCGCGGCCGGATTCCCTATAAGTATCCAAAAAACCTGTCTTAGACAACTTCAAACTTATAGACTTCGTTGCTTTCAGTATCGATCACATGCACGCCGCAGGCGATGCAGGGATCGAAAGAGTGGACGGTGCGAAGGATCTCCACGGGCCTTTTGGGATCGACAACCGGGGTCCCCATGAGGGCCTCTTCCAGAGGACCCATCTTATCGGCCGCGTCGCGCGGACCGATGTTCCAGGTGGATGGCACCACCATCTGGTAGTTGGCGATTTTCTTGTCTTTGACGCTGATCCAGTGCCCCAGCGCGCCGCGGGGAACATCGTTCAGACCCGCGCCCATGCCTTCGGCGGGCATCTGGTCCCACGTGCGCTCGTCGCAGATGTTGAGGTCGCCTTTCTTGAGGTTTTCAACCAACTGGCCGAGCAGGGTCCCCATCGCCTCGCCGATGATCTTGGTCTCAATCGCCCTGGCCGCAGTTCTGCCCAAGGTGGAGAAAAGCGCGTCAGCAGGTATGGCAAGTTTTTTCAGCACCGCGTCAACGTTTTCCTTCACCGCCGGAACGCCCTTGCCGTAGGCGACCAGAACGCGCGCGAGCGGCCCTACTTCCATCGGCTCGTCTTTGTAGCGCGGCGCCTTCATCCAGCTATAGCGGGCGTCCGTATCGTACTTGTCGAACTTGGGCTTGGTTTCGCCGTTGGCCGGGTTGAGTCCCTTGGGATCGCCTTCATACCAGCTATGCTTGATCTGTTCGGTGATCTGGGCGACATCGACCGGCTCGACCTTGGCCA
The DNA here is from genome assembly GCA_963727975.1 of uncultured delta proteobacterium. Classification (GTDB taxonomy): domain Bacteria; phylum Desulfobacterota; class Syntrophobacteria; order Syntrophobacterales; family Syntrophobacteraceae; genus SbD1. Next base: position 29,119 of record CAVSIN010000025.1, read on the forward strand.
AATTGCGGTTGAAAATCGCCCCACGCGGCAACAGGAAGCTGTCGGGTTCCTTCGGTCCCATCGGGAAATCGCCGTAGGCCAGAAAGTTCTTCGTTCCGCCGATCTTGCCCCAATCCTTGTAGAAGGCGGCAACCGCCAGGACGTCGGGGATATAGACGTTGTTGACGAAATCCATTGTCTCCTTCCACAGGTACTTGAACTCGGCGATCCTGTCCGGGGTGAGGTCGGTGGCGCAGGTTACGCCGCCCACGGTCATGCTCTGGATATGCGGGTTCTTGCCGCCGAATATGGCCATCAGCCTGGCCGTGCGGGCCTGTTGCCGCAAGGCCGCAAGATAGTGGGCAACCGCCATCAGGTTGGCTTCGGGCGGCAGCTTGTATGCCGGGTGGCCCCAGTAGCCGTTGGCGAAAGGTCCGAGTTGACCGCTTTCGACAAACTTCTTGACACGGGCCTGCACCGCCTTGAAATCGTTTACACCGCTGCCGGGGCTGTTGGGGGAGACCTTTGCGGCCAGGTCCGCCGTCTTTTTCGGGTCGGCTTTGAGCGCGCTCACAATGTCCACCCAGTCGAGCGCATGCAGGTGATAGAAATGCACCATGTGGTCGTGCAGGTACTGGGCGCCGTGGAGCAGGGTGCGGATCAACCGCCCGTTATCGGCCAGTTTTGCCCCAAGAGCGTCGTCCACCGCGCGGATCGAGGCCAGGCCGTGAATATAGGTGCAAACGCCGCAGGCGCGCTGCGTAAAAAGGTTTGCGTCCCTCGGGTCCCTGCCCTGGAGCATTATTTCGATTCCGCGGAAAAGGGTCGAACTGCTCCACGCGTTTGTCACCTTCCCATTCTGCACTTCCACTTCTATTTTGAGGTGACCCTCAATCCTGGTGATCGGGTCTATTACCACTCGTGCCATAATGGTTTCTCCTTATTTGAAAAACGAATCACTTAATTTTCTTGTCGCCAAAATGTCCCAATCGATCAGGATGATTTAAAGAAGGGAGTGAATTTGTCCCAGAAATTGGGTTCGCTGCACCCGATGCAGGGATGTCCGGCCTGAACGGGCCAGCTCGTTCCGTCGTTCCACTTGACTATCGGGGCAGTTGTTGTAGGTTTCAGGGCCTTTGCACCCCATCTGGTAGAGGCAATAGCCTTTTCTGGCTTCCTCGGAGTTGAAGTTGGTCACGAATTCGCCTGCTTCGAAATGAGACCGTCTCGGGCACTGGTCATGAATGAGCTGTCCGTAGGCGAAAAGAGGCCGTCCCTTGTCGTCGAGTGCGGGGAGCTTGCCAAACAGCAGGAAATTCACAATGGTTCCCACAAAGTTTATCGGGTTTGGCGGACAACCCGGGATATTGACGGTCTTGAGCCCGGTGACTTCGCTCACGCTCTTGGCCTGCGTCGGGTTCGGAGCGGCTGCGGGAAGTCCGCCGTACGAGGCGCAGGTCCCGATACAGATGGTGGCCATCGCCTTCGGAGCGACTTCCTTTATCATCTCGAGCATCGTCTTGCCGCCCATTGTTCCGAAATTCCCGTTATCGCCGGTCGGAATGGCACCGTCCACGACCAGGATGAATTTCCCGGCATTCTTGGTAACGGAGTCATGCAGCGATTTTTCCGCTGCTTCGCCGGACGGGGCCATGATCGTTTCATGATAGTCCAGCGAAATGATGTCGAGCACCAACTCGTCGATCCATGGATACATCGTTCGCAGAGTGCTTTCAGCGCAACCGGTGCATTCCGCCAGGGCCAGCCAGATAACAGGCGGGCGGGGAGCGCTTGCCAATGCAGCGGCCACTTTTGATACGTAAGCTGAGGACAGTCCCATTGTTGCGGTAAGGGTGGTGCAGTACTTCATGAAATCTCTTCGTGAGATTCCCTTCCGCTCTAATCTTTCCAAAAGACCTTTTCCTTGACTCATGAGCTCCTCCTGCAGGCCATCAAACAAAAGAAAGTATAATATGGTTCGAACAACCTGTACCACGCAATTAAAATCTTTTAGATTATGTCAATATGGAATGCAATGATTTTATTATGTATTCACCCACGTTTGCAATGGGTAATATGGTAATAATATTGAGAGGCGGGCATCACCTATCACTATTATGTAAAATGTTGCTTTTATATCGTCAGCTTATATCGACACCGCTAACATTTATTGGTGCTCAGTTATTGTCGGAAATCTGTTTTGAACAACCCGCCCCCGCGTTTCGACGGTTGTCCGGGTTTCTTGGTCCGAAATGTTGGGCAGGGCGAAGGAGGCCTCTCCCGCGTGATTTTTTTCTGTTTGCAGAATCTTGAGAGTTTTTGCTTTCCCTTTTATGAAAGCCGGATTAAATACCCGTTGAAATTCGCGGGCCGGCGCGAGTGAAAAATGCCGGATGTGAGGCGCCGGGATGTTTTGTCCGCGGGCTCAAACCGACTCAATTGACGCACGAAGTTTGACGAAAGAGAAGTTTTTCCCATGTTCAAAAAAACTCTCAAATATTTATGGCCTTACAGGTTTCCGTTTCTGATCGCCCTCGCTCAGGTTTTCATCATGAGCGGCTGCGAACTGCTCAAGCCCTGGCCGCTAAAGGTCATAATCGACAACGTTCTCAGCGGCAAACCCGCCCCGTGGGGATTGGAAAACGTCTTTACGCCCGCAACTCTTCTGATTCTGGCGGCGATCGGCCTGGTCATCATCTATATCGTTCTGGGCGGCATTACGCTCTTGAACAACTACACGACCATCAAGATAGGCCAGAAGATGGTAAATGACATGCGCCGGGACCTCTACGCCCACCTCCAGCGGCTTTCGCTTGCCTTCCACAACCGCCGCCAGGTGGGAGACCTGCTGTACCGGGTTACCGCCGACACATATGCCATCCAGAGCCTCACAATGAACGGGGTTTTCCCGATCGTCAGCGCCGTGGTTCTGCTGGGCGGTATGTTCTTCGTGATGATGAAGATCGACTGGCAGCTTACTCTTCTTTCTCTTGCGGTCTGCCCCGTGCTGTTGGTGTCCATCTCCGTGATGAGCCGCCGGATAACAACGGCCGCCATGCTTGCACGCCAGCAGGAAAGCGAGGTCTATTCGGTTGTGCAGCGGGCGATGTCGGCCATACGCATCATCCAGGCCTTCACCAAGGAAGAGGAAGAGCACCGCAAGTTCATGAGCGCAAGCAACCAGAGCCTCGGAGCGAGCCTCAGGTTATACACTCTTCAGACATTTTATTCGGGCATTGTCAATGTGGTGATGGCCGTAGGGACCGCGCTGGTCGTCTGGGTGGGGGCCAGGCATGTCATGTCCGGGCAGATCACGGTGGGAGAGATAATAATCTTCACAACCTACCTGGCCTCACTCTATGGCCCGATGAACACAATCTGTCAGACCTGGGGGCTGATTCAGGGCGCCAAAGTCGGTGTGGAGCGGGTTTTCGAGATACTCGAAGTCGAAAGAGACCTCAAGGAAGGCACCCGGGCGTTCCCAAAATCGGGAACCAGGGGAGAAGTGGTCTGGGAAAACGTCTCCTTCCATTACGCAGCTGAGCAGCCGGTGCTGAAAAATATCAACCTGAGCGTGAAGCCCGGGGAGAAGATCGCCTTCGTGGGTCCGACGGGGGTCGGAAAATCGACACTGGTCAGCCTGATTCCACGTTTCTATGACCCGCGCGCAGGAAGGGTCCTCATAGACGGCGTCGACATCCGCGACTACCAGTTGAAGTCGCTTCGGAGCCAGATTTCCATGGTGCTTCAGCCTCCCCTGGTCTTTCCGGTTTCGGTGCGGGAGAATATAGCCTACGGCAGGCCCGAAGCCGGGATCGAAGAGGTCATCTCCGCCGCGAAACTTGCCCGGATACACGAATCGATAGAGAGGCTCCCGGATAAATATGACACCATAGTGGGCGAGCAGGGCGCAACACTTTCGGAGGGAGAGCGGCAACGCATCACTATTGCTCGCGCTATTTTGCGAAACTCGCCGATCCTGATTCTCGATGAGCCGACCTCTTCGGTTGACGCCGAGACCGAAGCCCTTATCATGGAAGGATTGGAACAACTGACTTCCGGCCGGACGACCTTCATTATCGCCCACAGGCTTTCGACCGTCCGCAAAGCCGACAGGATCATCGTGCTGGGCAAAGGCGAGATTATCGAGCAGGGTTCCTTCAATGAACTCATCAAGGCGCAAGGCCCTTTCGCCGCGCTTTACCACTCTCAATTCGGCCTGGACGAGCCGGGAAGGGCGGTCGGATAGAAACCGCGGCAGCGGTATCCGTCCAGTTACGAATCAGTTTTTCGCATGGATTGCAGGCACATATTGTATTTTTGCAATGGTCATGCGGTCATCATTTTTGCTATAAGAGCTTCAGCTGTCTGTCGTAGATAGCGAATGACATAATCATTAGAGGTATTTTTGTGAAGCATAGCGAGCGCATTATTTCTCATTTTTGTCATTATCTTTTGCGGACCGGTTCGTTTGTTCAGCGGAGGAAATCACCGCCGAGCAGTACTTGCAGAACCTGTCGGTTTTTTCTCCGGTGGCCGCAAATTCGATCAAGGACCTGATGCAACAGGCACAACATTCTGGTCCCGGCGGCTGCCTCCAAATTCGATCCTTTCTCTTATATTCCTCATGGCCAGACTTTCAGTCCCCCCCGGCACTCGAGTGATGATTTTCATTCCCCATCCGGACGATGAATCGATCGCTGCCTCCGGACTGATTCAACGAGTGCTCGAAGGGGAGGGCAAGGTCCGTGTGGTCTTTGTCACAAACGGGGACGGTTACACTTACGCCGTTCGTCTCAGGGTGAAGAATGCGCACATTTCCGCCAAGGATTTCATCGAATACGGGAAAAAAAGGCAGGAGGAAGCGGTCCAGGCTTTATGCGAACTCGGTCTTCAGCCTGAGGACGCCACTTTTCTGGGTTTCCCCGATGACGGCATAGACGACCTGTGGGAATCCTACTGGTCTAACCTCAAACCTTTCATATCTCCTCACACGCTCTTCGACCGGCCGCACAGAAAAGGTATTGAACCGATGGGTAAAGTACTCGGGCGTGAGTCTCAGGGATGAGATCGAGCGGGTGATGAAGGAGTTTTCGCCCGATTGGGTCGTGCTTCCGGACCCGCGCGACTATCATCCGGACCATGCAACGGCCGGGGTCTTCGTTCTGGACGCGCTCCGAAACCATTTACTCCGATGAGGATACCCTGCCGGCCAAGGTGCTGACTTATCTGGTGCATTACAAGGATTATCCACACGCCGGTGAGTGGTCCAAGGAGATTTCCAGCACAGGGGTTGGCGGCTACAGCAAAGTTTCGGGGAAAACTCTTGCCGCTACGAACTGGGTGACATTGCCTCTGAGTCCGGAGGAGGTTGAAGGCAAGCGGCGAGCTTTACTCTCGCACGCCTCTCAGCTCCAGATGCTGCAATGTGTTTTTCCGCAACTTTCTGCTGCCTTCCGAGATGTACGGCAGTCTTAATTTGACGCAGGTGATTACAGTCCCCCTGGAGTACGCCGCCTATTACAAGCACCTCGCCACGGTCGATGAACCTGCCGCGAAGGTCGAGGCGGGTCCGTAAACTCAGCTGAATACCGGCTGCCGCTCATACATCCGCCGAGGCCGCCGAATTGGAGACATAGCCGTATCCCCCCGGAAAATCGATTATTCCGGGTTATCTTTAAGAGGTATATTTTGCGTCCATGATTCGACATCTGATTGTGCTGCTGGTTGTGATATCGCTCTCCCAGTTGGTTTTCGCCCAGGACTCCGAAATCCGAATCCCCCCGACCCCCCCTTCAGCAAAGGCGGACTTCAAAGGCAAAAAATGGAGCACGGCTGATATAAACGGCGTCCAGTGGCTGATCGATCCGGAGGGCAAACCTTTCTATTCAAAAGGCGTCAATATCGTTACTCCCGGCAAGGAGAGCGAAAAGAGCAGGGCCGGACAGGCGTACTGCTGGTCGAATTTCTACCCTTCCATCGAGCAATGGCGCAAACAGATCGCGAGCCGGCTCAGAGAATGGGGATTCAATACTCTGGGCGGATGGTCCGACAGTTCGCCCGATCTGGGGCTCCCGCTCATGGTGGATTTGGAACTCGGCCGAAATTCGCACTTCCACTGGTTCGATCCCTTCGATCCGCAAATGGAACAAAAGACCCTGGAAAAGGCCAGAGAGCTTACGGCCCCTTACAGGAATCTGCCTCAACTGATCGGATATTTCAGCGACAATGAAGTCGGCTGGTGGAATTCCTCTCTTTTCATCTGGTTTTTGAAGGCGCCCTGGGAAAACCACACCAAGCGCTTCCTGTGGCAAATGATCTACGACAACTATGAGGGGAGCTGGGAGGCTTTTCTCGCCGATTGGTCGCCTCAGGGCGGCGCCAGGGATTTTGAGGACTTGAAGAAGGCGGGAGCGAGTCTGAAGCTGAGGCCGGGCGGAAACGGCATCCGGCTGGTGGACCGATTCATGAGCGCCTGCGCGAAGCGCTATTACGAACTGATGTACAAAGCCATTCACGCCGCCCACCCGGGTGCGCTGGTGCTTGGCGACAGGCTTCCGCTCTATTATCACCAGGACGCGATCCTGGCGATGGGCGACAATGTGGACGTGATTTCGACCAACTACAACGTTGACGTCGCCGACGGCTGGGTCGCTCCCTACTTCTTTGAGGGGTTGCGCAAACTCAGCCACAAGCCTGTTCTGGTAAGCGAGTTCTTTTTCGCAGCGGCCGAAAACAGGAGCGGCAACCGCAACGAGACCGCCAGAAATGTCCATGCAAAACCCGGCCACCTCATGACGGTCGCTACGCAAGCCGAGAGGACGTGGGGAGCGGGCAACGCCCTGCTCAGCTTCGCCCGGTTCCCGAACGTGGTCGGCGCGCACTGGTTTCAGTACTGCGACGAGCCGCTCGGGGGACGCGAAGACGGTGAAGACTACAATATGGGCCTTATCGACACATCAAACAGGCCATATGAGGCGTTGACGCAGGATTTCAAGAAGCTCAATCCCGTACTCGAGTCGGTGCACGCAAGGAGCGCCGGCGAGTCGCAGAGAAGAGGCCGGCCAGATGCACGCAGAGGGGGGGAAGAGTCTGCAAAAGAGCGCTGGAGTTCAGCCGGTCAGGATAGTCCGGGCGGATTACCGAATCGATGTTTCCGACCAGTCGCTCATCGAGTGGGAAAAGGAAAAAACGCTGCTTTCCGGCTTTACCGCGCCGGCCCCCTATGTCCCCTTTGGAGATGTGCACCTTACATGGAGACCGGAGGGCTTTTACCTTTTCAGCCTGTCGGACACCTACGTTGACCCGAATTTCCTGGATTACAAGGATAGATTCCCCAAATCCGAGGCGTTCCAGCTTCATTTTACAGTCGAGGCGGAAGGCAAACGGAACCATCTGGCCGTCTATCTCATTCCTCAAAACAATTCTTCCTGTCCTGACGGGTTTGAGATAAAGCCGGAGCTTTTTCGGCTGGAAAAGGGCGTTCCCGGGCAAAAACTGCCCTCGGAGGGGCATGTGCAGAGGATAGAAAAATCTCTGCCTCACATGGCTGTCGAAGCATTTTTCCCCGCAAAGTGGTTCGGACTCGATGAGCTGAAGCCGGGGATGCGCCTCAGGGCGAACATCGCGCTTGTGAGCTATTTTCGTGAGTTTGCGATGGTCTGGGCGGGAAACCCCGAAATAGAGCAGATATCGGACCCGCAGGCTTTCAGGGAAATCGTGCTGGAGTAATCCGTATCTCAAGGCCGAACGCTCGAAGTGTCCATCATGCGCTGTGAGGCTTGCGGCGGGAGGCATTAGAGCAATGGCGTGAATGTCAGGATGTGCTATGCTGATCCGGCGCCGGATGAGCGGCGGGAAAATGTTCGATAATCTTTCGGATAAATTTCAGAAGATATTCAAGAACCTGCGGGGCCAGGGAAAGCTCACCGAGGCCAATATAAGGGAGGCGCTTCGCGAGGTGAGGATGGCGCTGCTCGAGGCCGACGTCCACTACAAGGTGGCGAAGGATTTCGTCGCCGGCATTGCTCAAAGGGCCGTCGGGCAGGAAGTGATGCAGAGCCTTACGCCCGGCCAGCAGGTCATAAAGATAGTGCATGAAGAGCTTACCGCGCTAATGGGCGGCAGCGCCGAGCCCCTCAAGCTCTCCGGACGGCCGCCGGTTCCGGTGATGCTCGTGGGGCTGCAGGGTTCGGGCAAGACGACAACTGCGGGAAAGCTCGCCCGGAAGCTCTCCAAGGACGGCAGAAGGCCCTGCCTCGTTCCGGCGGACGTGTACAGGCCGGCGGCGATCGACCAGTTGATTACGCTTGCCGGCCAGTTGAAGCTTCCGGTCTATTCTTCGACGTCCCGGCAGACCCCGGAGCAGATTGTAAAAGAGGCCTTAAACTACGCCCGCCAGGAGAACTGCGACACTCTTCTGGTGGATACGGCGGGGCGGCTGCATATAGACGCCGAACTGATGGAGGAGCTTTCGCGGCTCAAAGACATCCTCCAGCCATCGGAGATTCTGCTGGTTGCCGACGCAATGACCGGCCAGGACGCGGTGCAGATTGCCGGCTCGTTCAACGAAAAGCTCGGCCTTACCGGGGTCATTCTTACAAAGCTGGACGGCGACGCGCGGGGCGGGGCGGCCCTTTCCATCCGATCGGTCACCAACTGCCCGATAAAGTTGATCGGTGTTGGTGAAAAGCTCGATGCCCTGGAGGTTTTTCACCCTGACAGGATGAGTTCGCGAATCCTCGGGATGGGCGATGTTCTGTCGATGATCGAAAAGGCCCAGGAGGCTTTTGACGCCGATCAGGCCCAGGAGATCGCGCGCAAATTCAGGCAGGACACATTTACCCTCGAGGATTTCCTCTCCCAGCTCCAGCAGGTCAAAAAACTGGGTTCCTTCGAACAGATACTCGGCATGCTTCCGGGTATGGGGATGCTAAAAGAGCTGAAGAAGGTCCAGGTCGATCAGAAGGAGTTCGTGCGCATGGAGGCCATCATCAAGTCGATGACCAGGGAGGAGCGCAGGAACGTGGATATACTGAACGGGAGCCGCAGGCGAAGGATTGCGAACGGGAGCGGGACGAGCGTTCAGGATGTAAACCGGCTTCTCAAGAGCTATGAAGATTCGCGCCGGATGATGCGCCAGATGATGGGCGCCGGGGGCGGAGGCAAGAAAAAGAAGGGAAAATTAAGGCGAAAAGGGTCATTTTTCCCTTTCTAATCTGTGCATCATGCGTTATATAAAAAATTTTACTGTGCAAAATCAGAAGGAGAGTTGCGCCTTCGGTCTGCGCCGGGTAAAGAGAATGATTCCGACTGGGTAAGAGCGCCCTGAAAGGCACTGGTCGTCTCCCGGCAAATGGGGGCGTGTGATCGAAACAGGAGGTCTAGAGTTAATGCCGGTTAAAATTCGTTTGGCACGTGGCGGAAGAAAGAAAAGACCCTTTTACAAGATTGTTGTCGCTTCCTCTGAGGCGCCGCGCGACGGCCGGTTCATAGAGAGAATCGGGACCTATGACCCGCTGCCGATGGCAACGCAGGTCCAGATCGACAGCGAGAGACTCCAGTATTGGCTGGGGCAGGGCGCAAAACCGACCGACACCGTTCGCAATCTCATTCAAAAGCATGGAAAGCTGAGCTAGATTCCCAATTGATAGACGCAGCGCATTCATCCGGAGGAAATCATGTTGAAGGAACTGATCGAGTTTATGGCGCGTGCATTGGTTGACAACCCCGAGAAGGTGAGAGTTTCGGAGATAGAGGGTGAGCAGACCTCTGTTATTGAACTTCGGGTAGCAAAAGAAGACCTCGGGAAAGGTAATCGGCAAGCAGGGGCGCACTGCCCGCGCCATGAGAACGATCCTGAGCGCTGCGTCGACGAAAATTCGCAAGCGGGCCGTTTTGGAGATAATCGAATAGCACAGATGGACAAATCCTGCCTGGTTCCCTGTTGGGAAAGTGGTAAGAACTCATGGGGTCCGGGGTGCGCTCAAGGTTCTTCCTTACGGCGAAACCCTTGGGGAAATGGAAGCCGGAGAGAAGCTGTTTTCGATCGAAGGCGGAGCGCAACGGCAATTGACCCTTGTAAGCCTTCGCGCTCAAAAACGGGTCTGGATCGCTCAGTTCGAAGAAATTGAAAGCATGGACCAGGCTCAGGCGTTAACGGGAAAAGATCTCTTTATCGATAAAGACCGGCTGCCCGGGTTGCCTTCGGGCGAATACTATCATTTCCAACTCATCGGGCTTTCGGTGGAGACAAAAGAGGGCAAGCCGCTGGGGACCTTGAGCGCCATTTTGGAAACCGGCAGGCAATGACGTCTACGTGGTGGAAAGCGGGGGCAAAGAATTGCTCATCCCTGCAATCGAGGAGGTCATCAGTGAAGTGGATCTCCTGAATGGAAAGCTTATAGTAGATTTGCCGGAAGGCCTTGCAATAAATGATCTTTGAAATCCTGACCATTTTCCCCGGCATGTTTTCTTCACCCCTGGAAGAAAGCATAGTGGGAAAAGCCCGTGACCGCGGACTGATTCAGGTTCGGATGCACAACATACGCGATTTTGCCGCCGACAGGCATCAGATGACCGATGACCGGCCCTTTGGAGGCGGAGAGGGCATGGTCATGAAACCCGAGCCGATAGTAAGCGCCCTTCGTGCAATCAGTGGACAGCGGCCCTTCCGCCAGGAGCGTTTTGCTGACCCCCCAGGGGCGGCTGTTCAACCAGGAGATTGCTCGGGAACTGAGCCGCCTTCCGCGGCTCATTCTCATTTGCGGCAGGTACGAGGGTGTTGACGAGCGAGTGGCCGAGTATTTCACGGACGATCAGATATCGATCGGCGACTATGTTTTGACCGGCGGGGAGCTTGCGGCCATGGTCGTGGTGGACGCCGTTGCCCGGCTGCTCCCCGGAGTGCTTGGGCAATGTGGGTTCGGCTGCGGCGGATTCGTTCAGCGAACCGGTTCTGGAGCATCCTCAATATACCCGCCCTCAGGATTTCGAGGGCATGAGCGTTCCGGCGGTCCTGCTCTGCGGCAATCATGAAAGCATCCGCCGCTGGCGGCGGGGACAGGCGCTGCTGAGGACCAGGATGCGCCGTCCCGACCTTTTTGCCCGCCTTAGTCTTACTGCTGAGGACCTTGCCCTGCTCGAATCGGCCCGGCGGGAGCTTGAAGAAAAGCAATAGCTCCGCGACTAGCGCGGGCCTCTGGAATCGATGATGGCGCAACTTTTTTTAGCGCTCCTGCATTATCCCGTCTTGAACAGGATGGGTGACACAATCGCTTCGGCGATAACGAACCTCGATCTTCACGACCTGGCGCGGTCGTGCCGTACTTACGGCGTGCCGGCGTGTTATATAGTTACGCCTCTCAAGGACCAGCAGGCCCTCGCAAACCGGCTTACGGCCCACTGGATCGAGGGCAAGGGAGGCGAAATCCTGCCGGAGAGGCGCGAGGCCATGAAGCTTCTCAAGGTGGTGGAAAGCCTCTCTTCGGCCATAGAGGATATCGCTCGAAAGAGCGGAGAAACCCCGGTCCTCTGGGCCACCACGGCAAAGAATGGAGGGGGTGCTCTGCCCCATCGCGAGGCCCGGGATTTGCTCGAAAGGGAAAACCGGCCCTTTCTGCTTCTCTTCGGGACAGGCTGGGGCCTTGCGCCGGAGATTTTCGACGTTGTGGATGCCGTGCTCGAACCGATTCCGGGCGTTAACGGCTACAATCATCTTCCGGTGCGCTCGGCGGCCTCTATCCTGATGGACCGGCTGCTGGGACGAAGGTAGCAGATTTTGCATTTGAATCGTTACGGGTGACCTTCCGGACCCTGTTTATATTTATTTGCGGAGGAATGAAAATGGGAATCAGCTTGCTCGAAACGATCGAAAGAGATCACATGCGCTTCGATATCCCGGCGTTCAGGATCGGCGATACGGTGAAAGTGCACGTGAAAATCCGTGAAGGCGATAAAGAACGCATCCAGGTATTCGAAGGTCTGGTGATCCGCTACCCATAGAGCCAAAATGGGCGCCACTGTCACGGTCCGGAAGGTCTCCTACGGGGTTGGCGTGGAACGTATTTTCCCGGTTCATTCCCCGCAGATGGAAAAAATAGAGATACTGCGTCGAGGCCGCATCCGCAGGTCCCGGCTCTACTATCTGCGCAACCGGGTCGGCAAGGCGGCCAGAATACGCGAAAAGCGAGAGCCGGCCAAGTCATAGGCCAGTTCTTGTTTTTAGTTGCCGGTTTTGAGTTAACCTTAAAACTCAACTCTAGAAACTCGAAACTCTTCAAGGCGGGCCTCATGCAGCGGCAATTGATCGAAGCCCTGGCGGTTGACATGCGTCTCCATGAAAGGGATGCCTACCGGCGGGGTTTTCGTTTTATTTGCGGCATAGACGAGGCGGGCCGGGGGCCGCTGGCAGGTCCCGTGGTCGCAGCCGCCGTGGTCCTGCCAAAGAGCGTTCGCCTCCCCGGGATCACCGATTCCAAGCGGCTCACCCCCGAACAGCGGGAAGATTTTTGCGCAAAAATCCGGTCACGCGCGCTCGCCATCGGAATCGGGGTTGTAGACAATGTCGAAATAGATCGGATAAATATCCTCCAGGCAACCTTCCGGGCCATGACCAGCGCTGTCGGCCAGTTGGCAATAGAGCCGGATTTCCTCCTCATCGACGGCCCATACGAACTTCCTCTCCAGATAGAGCAGAAGGGAATTCCGCAGGGAGACTGTCTTTCGATTTCCATTGCTGCCGCTTCGATAATCGCCAAGGTCCATCGCGACCGCCTGATGTGTGAGTTTCACGAAAAATTTCCTCAATACGGATTTGATTCCCACAAAGGCTATGCAACCGCGCGCCATTGCGAGGCCCTTCGCAGGCATGGGCCATGTTCGCTGCACCGGATCACTTTTAATGGCGTCTTGCCGGATACGGAGTGCCGCATTCGATGGTGAGGAGCCGCTATAATAAGGGAAAAGAGGGCGAGAGCGCGGCGGCTGAATACCTCGTCGAGCAGCGGAATCAAAATCCTCGACCGAAACTTCCGGTGTCCGCTGGGCGAAATAGATCTGGTCGCAAAAGACGGAAAGACAATTGTATTTGTGGAGGTAAGGGCCCGGCAGGCGGACGGGATTTGCAGCCCTGAGGAATCCATCACCATATATAAACGCAGGCGTTTGACGCGCGCAGCCCTGTGGTATTTGAAACAGCGGGGGCTGCTGGACTCATATGCGCGCTTCGACGTTGTCGCGGTCAGGTGGAACGGCGAAGAACCCGAAATAAACTGGATAGTCAATGCCTTCGAACCTGGACGCTGAAAAAGAGGCAAAGGAAGGAAAGCTCTACGTTGTCTCAACGCCTATCGGAAACCTTGCCGACATCACCCTGAGAGCGCTCGACACCCTCCGGGCGGTCGATCTGATCGCGGCGGAGGACACCCGCCACACACGAAAACTTCTGTCCTATTACGGCATCCACAAACGCCTTGGTCAGCTATCATGAGCACAATGCGCGGCAGCGTGGCGGCGAACTGCTCGAGAAAATCGCTTCCGGGCTGAGCGTAGCGCTGGTCACGGATGCGGGAACGCCCGGGCGTATCCGACCCTGGAAAGCTTCTAATTGAAGCGGCGCTCGCAGCGTGGGATGGAACCTGTCGCCATTCCCGGTCCGACCGCCCTCATATCGGCCCTGGTCGTTTCCGGACTGCCAACCCAACCCTTTGTTTTCCTGGGTTTTCCTCCCGCCAAGAGGCGCCGAAAGACGGCGCTTTTTCGAAAAAAACGCCCGTCTTGCAATGACCCTGATACTGTATGAGTCTCCCAAAAGGCTTGCAAAAACCCTCAAAGATATGCTCGGGAGCTGGGGCGAAAGGAGGGTGGCGGTCGCACGGGAGCTTACGAAGATACACGAGGAAATTTTTCGGGGTTCTGATCTCGGAAGCCCTCGAGCATTTCTCGGGCGAGGTCAGGGGCGAGTTGACCCTGGTGGTGGAGGGGGCAGGGCGCCGGATGGAGTTGAAAACGGAGTCGCCGGAGTACGGAGAACCTGAAGGGCATCATGGCGCAATCGTGAATTCGAGATTCAATCCCGGCCTGGAGAGACGAGCTGAAGGCCTTGCTCCTGGGCGGCCTTTCATCAAAGGAAGCCGCGTCTGCCATTGCCGGCCGCTTCAACCTTCCCCGCCGGACGGTGTATCAAGCGGCTTTGGCGATGAAGAGGGGTTGACGCTGCATCGGCATGGTGGAAAACCTTCTGAAAAGGGACCCTATCAATTCAAGGGCTTCGTCATAACCTTGACACATAGCAGAAGCAGGTCATGTCGAAGAGAGGGACTTCACTCTCAGTCCCGCCGGGCCTTCTGTCTCACTGAGTCAGATCGCATGGATGCTATCAAGCATTTTCCCACCGAGAGTTCAGCAGTTGGCCAACATCTTGCAAAATGCTCCTGTGCCGGTGTTTACCGGCTCTATACCTGATTTGAGCAGTATTTTTGAGATGACCGCCGCAGTGCGCCTTTGACGAAGGGGGCGGGCGTTTTGCTTGGATGCCGTATAATGGTGAGGAGCAGGCCTTGATAAGTTCGGGACTGATTCCCACCCGGCGCGCGGTGATCGACATCAATCGGCCGTGCAACGCCAGGTGCAGGATGTGTTACTACACATACGACCAGTGCGACTGGTCCAAGCCTCTGCGATGAGGTTCAAAACGAGCTGAAAGCGGCCCTCGAGCGCGGAAACACTTCCGTTGACTTCACAGGCGGCGAGCCGACAATCTATCCGCAGATGGCGGAGGTAATCCGGTATGCCGAGTCGATTGGCCTCCACACATGCATAATTACCAATGGTCTGGCTTTCGAAAAGGTCAAAAAACTGGCGGAGGCCGGATGCACGGAATGGCTGCTCTCCATTCACGGCTTCGAGGAACAGCAGGACCGGCTTTTGAACGTTCAGGGCGCATGGGACAAAATGAACCGTACCGCCCGATTTCTCAATGAATCCGGTTGCTTTGTCCGGGTCAACTGCACTCTTACAAGGTACAATTACGAGGACCTGCCGAAGCTGGCCAGGCATTATGACCGCGAGATAGGCCCTCGCATAGTCAATTTCATAAACTTCAATCCCGCATTATGAATGGGGAAAGCACGAGCAGCCGGAAATAGTCAAGCGGTTGAACGAGGTGCAGGTACGCGCCGGGGAGGTCGCCCCGTGGCTGAAGCAGGCCCTGGATTATCTGAGGGAGAGGAAATACTGGGTGAATGTCCGGTATTTTCCGCTCTGCCTGCTCAAAGGCTACGAACATCACGTCTGCAACAATCCTCAGGTGATGTTCGACCCTTATGAGTGGGATTACGGCGTATTTCCCAAGACAGTCGATGCCTACCTGGAGCACGGGAGGGAGTTCCAGAGGCGGATTAACACACGGGAGGGGGTCTGCGCATCGTGCGGCATGATTGACGTTTGCGGAGGACTCCACGGCAATTATGCGCAGCTCCACGGATTTTCCGAACTCGACCCTTATTCCGAAACAAGCGACTATCCATACCACTTCAAAACGGACCTTGCGGCGGACATCATAATTCCGGCTTTCAGACCCGGCGAGAAGCTGCGGAAGCTGCTCTGCGAAATAGCTGAGAAGACGGTTCCGCCGTATAACCTGATCATGGTCAGCAGGCAGCAGAGCGCGGCGAAGAACCGCAATGAAGGTTTGCGGGCGTCTCAAAACCCTTACGTGATCATGTGCGACGACGACATATCGGGGCTTCCCTCCGGCTGGAACAGGGACCTGATTTACAGGCTCCGGGAAAACCGGGAATTATTCGGGATTTCCGCGCGCCTCATGCAGCCTGACGGAACTGCGGGCCGAAACAGCGCAAATCATTTCGACCTGGCGCCTGCGCTTCCCGAAGTGGACATGATACCTACGGCGTGCTGCATTTTCAGAAAAACGGAGCTTCGTTTTGACGAGAGGTATATCAGGGCGGGTTGGGAGGATACCGATTTTTTCCTGCAGGCGCGCCACAAATATGGAGGCCGGCTTGCAATCGCAAATACGGTGCGGGTCGTGCATCTGAACGAGGAAAAAAACGACGGCGGGGTGGAAAACGAGCACAACCGCGAGCTATTCTTTTCGAAATGGAATTTCGTGGACGCCCGACGGCGCAGATGGGCAGAACCAATGCGATCGGTCTTCCGCAACCTCAGGCGGGGCCGCCGCCCCAAGTCCCTCGCCCGGCCTGTATGCGCTCTATGAATCGGTTATGCTCGACCCGGCCGACATGGACGCCTTTAGATCGTTCATCCGGGAATCTTACAGCTCCAGGTGCTTTCATCTGCTCGAATCCTGCCTCAAAGAGCTTGTGAAAAACAGGTCCGGTTCGAAGGAAATCCGCTACCTGCTTGCTTCATGCCTTTACGAACAGGCGAAATATGATGAAGCGCGCCCGGTGGCGGCGGACCTGGCCTCTCGATATCCGGGCTATGCCCCTGCGAGGAGCCTTGTGGAGCAGATCGAGACCATGGAACAAGCGGGCGTCGGCGGAGTTCCGAGCGCTTCGGAGGCGTACTCGGGTATTGCCGGCGGAGCGAATGGGGACGCGAAAACCTCCCCGGCCCGGGGGCTTGCTTTCCCCGGCCCCTTGCCGCGCCTCAAACTTTTGGTCGGCCCGGGACTCTGCGATCCGAGTGGAAATGAGGCTTTTCTGGTGAAGGCCCTGAAGCGGACGGCCGATGTGGCGACCTTCGACCACAATCACCAGAAGTTCGAAGAGGTGCTCAGAGCGCTTCCATCTGGCTGGACGCCCGATGCAGTGCTGGTTCGAGACGCCGAATACTACAAGATTCCGCCTGGTCTCGAGGCGGCCGAATACCCGGTTTTCTGTCTTCTGGGCGACTACAACCTCTCATTGAACCAAATGTTGCCGGTTATGGGCGCTTTCGACCATTTCTTCTGCGACCTCAAGGGAGTAAGAATTTTCAAAGAGCTTGGGTTCACGGATTGCGAGTACTTTTGTCTCTACGGGTTCGATCCGGAAGTTCACAGGCGCTACGGCGCGCAAAAAGAGTGGGACCTGCTTTTCATCGGCAACCTCAATCACCACGTGCAGCAGGAACGAGAGCAACTCCTCTACAGACTGGCTCGGCTGGCGGATAAATACAGGGTCCATATCGGGACCGGCATATTCGGGGCCGAATACGCCAGGATGCTCGCCAGCTCTATCCTGGTCTTCAATCGGCCCATACGCGATGAGGCCAACATGCGCTTTTTCGAAGCGCCGGCCTGCGGGGCATTCGTGATGAACCCTCGTCTGGAGGAGCTGGACCTTCTCGGTTTTGCTCCCGATGAGCACTACCTGGCCTATGAGTCTATAGAAGATGCCGTCAACGGCTATTTCCAAAGCTGGTCGGAGAACAGGAAACGGGAAGCCGCAGAAAAAGCGCTTCTTGCGCTTGAACAACACTCATACGAGGCGCGCGCCATCGAGTTGATACGGAAGATAGCCGGAGCCGAAGTTGATATCGCGAAAAGGCCCCTGAGGCATCTTTCCCGGGAACAAATCCAGGCGAGATGGGACATGCACCACTGCGAGCACATCGACGTGGCCGACCTCGGGCGCCTTGACCGCTTCGATCCAGGGATGGTGAGATGGCAAACTCACCTGGTGAACAATGAGTTGGAGATAAGAAACTTCGATTTTGGAATGTGGACATGGTGGATCAATCTTCTGTTCTCATGCGGGCTTCATTCCTATCTGGCGCGCTTTCTCGATGAAAAGGAGCGGCTGCTTCGAATCTTTCGGCTGCTTCCGGGAGCCGGCGGATCAAATCGGAGAATGGAAAAGGATGATCGGTGCAATGGTTCCGGCGAGTTTGATAAATGAAAGCAATTTCGGAGAATCCGACAGAGGGAGAACGGAATGGAAATAGCCAGTTGGGACACGCGGCTGCGAGCAGCATTCCGCTCAGAGCTGGTTCGAAAAGGGTGAAGCGGCCCTTTGCGAAAACAAGCACTCTGAGGCGGCCGATTGCTTTGGCCAGGTGCTCAAGGCCGATCCGTTCAACGCAAAGGCCCACTGCAGGTTGAGCAACGTCTACTGGGCGCAGGGCAAGATCGAAGACGCCCTCAACTCGCTCACAAGAGCGCTGGAACTGGAACCGGGGGACAGGGACACGGTGCTGACGTGCACCCGCGTCTTCGACGGCGCTCGGGAAAGCAGATTTCGCCAGGGAAGTGCTCCAGTCGTATCTGGACAAAAATCCGGAGGACGCAGAGATTCGCTCCCGACTCGAGTCGCTCGCCAGGCCGGCAGATCAGGGTCATATCCCATGATGCAGCCGAGTTTTTCAGGCGACAGGGCGAAATTCAGTTCGAGCGCGGAAATATCGCCCATGCCGTAGCCTGCTTCGAAATGGCCATTGAGGAAAACCCCCTGATGGCCGAGGCATACAATAATCTGGGCGTGATTAACCTCGAGAGCGGAAAGATCACGGAGGCCCTGGAAAATTTCTACAAGGCGCTGGAGCTTAAGCCCGAAGATACCGAAATTCTCGGAAACAGCGCTCGGGGGCTTGCCAGGGCGGCTCAGATCGATGCCGCCATCGAAGTGTACAGGGAATACCTGCGCCGCTCGCCGCGAAGACAGCAAGGCATGGCTGGAATTTGAATCCCTGATTCGGCAGAGCGCCACGCTGGAGTGGCAGTCCGGGCGGCCTCTCGCGATGAGGTGGCGGATATCTATTTACAGACGGCCGAGATGCTGGGGAAAGCCGGCGACTTCACGGGCGCGGCCGAAGCAGTCGAAAGGGCGCTCAAGATCAAACCCGCAGGCGCCGGATTCCCTTTACGTGCTTGCCTCGCTGCACTGCGCCATCGGGCAGAAGGATGAAGCCGCAGGTATTCTTGACCAGGCGCTGACTATCGACCCATCGCACGGCGCTGCTCGGAAATGCTTGAATCCATACGTAACGGGAACGGCGAAGCGCTCAAAAGGCGTTTAGGATTGCTCGATTGGTTTTAAACGGCATATGCGTGAACCCCTCATCTCTCTTTGCATGATCGTCAAAAACGAGGAAAAGAACCTTCCCCGATGCCTGGAGAGCGTTCGCGGGCTGGTGGATGAAATCGTGGTCCTGGATACCGGGTCCGAGGATAATACGGTTTCAGTTGCGGAATCATTCGGCGCAAAAGTCTACCACATGCCATGGCCGGGCAGTTTCTCCGCCGCCAGAAACGAGTCGCTGAAAAAGGCCGGCGGGAACTGGATACTGTACCTGGACGCCGATGAAGCACTCGATCCGAACGGATGTCGAGGACTGCATAAGAAAAGCGGCATCGGACCCGGCGGTCACCGCGTGGTCGGTGCCGATACGCAGCTACCAATGGGAGAACGCCGCTTATAGCGTCACTTTGAACATTCGGCTTTTCCGAAATCTGCCGCGAACTCCTTTTTGAAAATGAAGTCCACGAAAGGATCGAACCGGCGCTTGCGCGAATCGGGGCAAAGATCGCGGTCGCCCCTTTTTTCATCGACCACTTCGGCTACAGACTGGCGCCGGAGGAGATGAAGCAAAAGGTGGAAAGAAACCTCCTTTTGTCGCAAAAGCACCTGGAACGGGACCCGAACGACCCCTATTGCCTTTACTACCTGGGGATAAGCCACCTTTTGCTTCAAAGGACCGCCGAGCAGCAGAGGGCACTTCGAGCGCGCGCTCGTATCCAAAGACCTTCCGCTGATTTCTTGAAGCAATGACCTGCAACCTGCTGGCCTATGTCGAACTGCTGGAAGGCCGGCCGGACGAATCGCTTGTATTCGCCAAAAGGTCCATCGATCTGGAGCCCCTGCAAAACTCGGCGTACATGGCGAGCGGCATCGCTCTTTTCCGCAAGGCGGAATTCGGCGCCGCCTTTCCTCTGCTGGCAAGGTCTGAAGAGTTCCTTCAGCCTCGCGCCGGACCTGCGCCAAACAGATCTCAGCCAGGAACATGCGTTCATCGACAACCGGGAATTGCACAAGCTGCTCGGAATCTGTCTTTCGGAAATCGACCGGCCGCGCGAGGCCGTCGAATATTTCGAGCATTTCCTGGAAGCGGGCGGCAAGGACCCTGAAGTCGCAAGGCGCGCCGGCGTCTGCTGCGTAAACGCGGGCGACTTTGCTTCGGGTCTGAAGCACCTCGAAGAAGCCGAAAGACTAGGCGTGGCGAGGTCCGAGCTGGTCCTTCCGATGGCCCTGGCCTCAGTGAAGCTAAAAGATTTCACTCGAGCCGAGCTTCTGCTGAAAGAGGCCGAAAAGAACTCGTCGCTCGAAACGGGCAAGATAAGTCAGGTAAGGGACCTTCTGGAATCGGAATCCCGGAGTTGCGGCGCCCCTCTTGAATACCTGCTCAGATAACGCCGCTCTCCGCGTTTCGCTTTGCATGATCGCAAAAGACGAACAGGAACACATTTCCGGATGCCTGGAGAGCGTGCGCGGGCTTGTTGACGAAATCATAGTCGTTGACACGGGTTCAGCCGACAGGACCAAGGAAACGGCCCGGTCCTGCGGCGCGAAAGTATTTTCTTTTCCCTGGACAGGCAATTTTGCCGAGGCCCGGAACGAATCTCTGCGGCATGCGACGGGTGACTGGATCATCTTTCTGGATGCCGATGAACGGCTCAATTCGTTCGGCGTCGAGGATTGCCTGAGGAAGTGCCGCATCTGCGCCGGGGCGTGGACGCTTACGCTGTTCCCATTATCAACTCGGCCCGGATGGAAAGGCTGATTCAACGGTCGGGCGCGCCGTGCGTTTTTTTCGAAATCTGCCCGGCATTCGGTTTTCAGGCCGCGTGCACGAGAGCGTGGACCGATTTCTGATCGAATCCGGCGCAAGAGAGCACCACGCCGACTTTGAAATCGTGCATTTCGGATATGCGCTCGAACCCGATATCGTCAGGAGAAAATACGAACGCAATCTTGAGTCTGCTCGAAGAGGAACTGGCCGAAGACCCCGACAACTCTCATTTCCGGTATCACCTGGGCCTGACCTGCATGGCCCTGGAACGGGAAGAGGAAGCACGGCGGGCGTTTGACCTCGCTCTTTGCGGCAAAGAGTCTGACCCCGAGCCTCGAGGCTATGATCCTTAACATGAAGAGCTATCATCACTTGAGGGCCGGCGAAATCGACCAGGCGCTGGAAGCCGCTTCCCGGTCGCTCTCGGTTGCGCCGGTCCAGAACACGGCCCGGTTGCTGAAGGGACTTGCCCTTTTCCGGAAACAGGCTCACGGTGAAGCGCTCCCCCTGCTTCTTGAGGCCTACCGGTTCGTTTCGCTTCCGCCTCGGGACCGCAAAAGCGACATCTTTTTCGAAGACAGCATTGACAAGATCGACCTGGTGGAAGTTATCGGAATCTGTTTTGCCGAAACCGGCCGGTTCGACGAGGCGATCCCGTTTCTCAAGCTCACCGGGCGCCTGAAACCGGGGCCCGCCGTTTTCGAGCGCCTCGGGAGTCTGTCTGCTCAATTGCGGGAATTTTTCGGCTGCCCTGGAGTACCTCCAAAAGGCGCGGGACGGTGCGCCGGACCCAGATTCACTCGCCCTTCCGCTCGCCTTCGCATCTCTCAAGACCGGCGACCTGGCGGCCGCTGCAGCAATACTTTTGCAGCGCCCGGCCCAGGGACGAAAGCGAGATTTCCGTAGCCTTTCAAATGATGCAGGCGATGGCCGCCGATAATGCCTTCCGGCCCTATCTTGACGGGCTGTATCAGGAGCAAGGAGGATGTCTTTCGCCAGGCTTTTCCGGAGCGATTTCTGAGGTTTGTGTCCCAGCTCGGGGACCCTGATTCTATTTCCCGAAACCCGCAAACCAGAGGAGGCAATGAGCTGATGGCGCAATCCCCTGGCCTCTCGGTCTGCATGATCGTAAAAAACGAGTCGGCAAATATTGCGGACGCGCTGACCTGCTTCGGTCCTTTTGCCGATGAAATCATCGTTGTCGATACCGGTTCGAAGCGATAACACGAAAGAAATCGCCGCCCGGTTTACCTCGAAGATTCATGATTTCGAGTGGATCGACGATTTTGCGGCCGCTAGAAACTTCGCCATGTCAAAGGCTGTCAAAAGCTATCAGCTCTGGGTTGACGCGGACGACAGGATCACCCCGGAAAATCAGGGTCACATCGAATCTCTGAAATCACACTTCGACGGTAAGAAAGCCTTCTATTTCATATTGGAAAACCATCAGACGGATGCGCCTCCCACTTCCTGCCGGCAGTTGCGCTGTACTCCCATCATCGGGGACGTGCGGTTCGAGGGGCGCATACATGAACAGATATTTCCAAGCGCCGTCAGGGCCGGGCTTGAGTTGGTGGTCACAGACATCGTGATCACTCACCTGGGGTATATGACCGAAGAGATTCGGATGGCCAAGGCATGGCGCAATCTGGCAATAATGGAAAGGGAAAGAGCCGAAGGCAGGGACGATGGCGGGCTGCATTTTTTTCTTGCCATGACTTATGCGCCCCTGGACCGGCGGCAGGAGGCGATACGGAGCATGGAGAAGGCCCTGGAGCGTTTCGAGAATGAAAACTACAATCATCATCTCATTCCGGAGGGTTACCTTTTCCTGGCAAGGGTCAGCTTCGAGATGGAAGAATACGACAGGTGCGTCCGCTATCTGGCCATGGCCAGAAGCCTGGTGGACGGAAACCCGCTGCACAACTTCCATATGGGAATCATCTACCAGCGGATGGGAAAGCACCTGGAGGCGCTTAAAGTTTTCAAGGAAGTCTCCGGCAAAAAATATGTCGCCCAATCTTTTCCCCACCCAACCGCTGCCCAATTACTCCGAGTTGCTCCTTCACATGGCCTACAGTTTCTGTTGCATGAACGATCGCCAAAACGCCCTGAAGTTGATAAACGCCTCCGCCCCGCAAGGGCCTGAACTCGGCAGAAGCTGGGAATGGTTGGGCACGAAGGCTTTTTTGTTCGAAAATATGGCGCGTTGGCCCAGATCGCGTTCGAAACGGCCCTGCGTTATGTCGCCCTGGAGCCGGTGAGTTGGGGGCGGCTGGGCGCTGTTTACAAGCAGCGCGGCTTTTCGGAAAAGGCGCAAAAATGCATAGAAAAGAGTGAAATTCTCAGCTCTTTGGGGGAATGAAGAAAAATAACATGGTTTCGGGATTCCGTCCCTTCACTTTCAAGCCTATGGCTGGCCGCGACCTCTGTCCGGCCAACCCCTCGTCTTACCGATCGGCGTTCAAGTCTTGTCCTCAGGGAGGGCATACAGCGCTGCGCTCCCCCTCTCCTACGAAGCGGAATGCGTAAATGACGCAGCGGCGGGGTTTATCCCCATAAGCGCGCAAATAAGGATGAAATGCTGTAAAGAAAAAGGGGCGTCATTCCCGCGAAGTTCCCGCCTAAGACATGCGGGAATGACGTTGTGGAATCCAGTTTTTGCGTTTTTCATTATAAAATCAATAGGTAAGGGACTGGACCCCCGCCTGCCTGCGCGGGGGTGACTAAATCGTGGTCGCCGCCCCTTTATAATTTCAAATACCTACACGCTTATTTGAGCGCTTATGGGGTTTATCCCCGCCCGGCCTTGAACGCGAATTGGCGTCAGGCAGCCTTCGTTTCGTGTCAGATATACATTTTCACCCTGCAGCCATTCGTCATGAAACCCGTTTGTGCCGCTGTAAAAACTACGATTGCATCCCGATTTCATTCGCTCATGAAGTTCAACAATCAAAGTATCGACTTTCCCGATCCAAGAGGATGGATCTCTAAAAACCTCCAATTCCGCGCCTTCTATGTCGATTTTTAGAATATCTATATGTTCTACGCCTTGTTCCTTCATTATCCTGTCAACGGTCATACCAAGTGTTTCGTGAAGAACCTCGCCATACCCTTCCTTGCCAACATCGAGCGCTTGAGTCATAAAACCCCATTTCCCCAAACCAGTATCAACCAGATTAATTATCGTATTTTCATGCCATAGCGCCCCACGAACAGGAATAATATTTTCATATGGCGCAACGTTCCTTTTAAGTATTTCAAAATTACTTCCTTCAGGTTCTATGGCGACTATTCTTGAGTATGGGAACTTATTTGAAAAGTAAATTGAGGCGAGACCGATATTGGCGCCGGCATCAAATATGGTTTTTGGAGTTCTTTTGACGTTGAAATCGTACTCACGCCTGATAAAAATCTGCTCACAAATCGAGGCATCAGATGATGGAACCCTTATAAGAAAGGGGAATTTGGTGTCTGGTCCACTTATTTCGAGCAATATAGGCGTACTAGAGCCTTTTTCCCTTATTGCGGCAATTACCGCAAAGACCGGGCCTCGAACGCGGACCACACGGCTATAATATTCCATGTCGTCGATCACTCCATGCTCCTATTCCGCCATGCCTGACAGGTTATTGTGCTCCAAATCGAACATGCAAGTGACAGGCCAATGAGACGGTTTTTTTGTGATTTCAGGCCCCCTCGGCAGACCCCGCCTCGCGGAACGTGGAGAATCCACTGTGGGCCGGCGCGGGGAGCTTGTCCCGAGCGTGTTGAAGGATGCCGCGCAGCGCACAAACGTGGGCGCATCGGCTTTCCATCGCCTGAATCAACCGCCAAAAGATTGAAGGGAGCGCCGATTTTTGGACTAAGAAGGCGCCCAACGTGGATGACAGACCCATCGCGGGGCGCCTTCCGCGCTAAGGCCCGACGGCCGACAAGAAGAGAAGTGGGTCCCGTCTCGCTTATGGGAAGCAGGATATTGGGTTGAATGAAACCCTTTGAAAACGGTCAGACGAGGATTTGACCCCGTCTCCCGCAACAAGGCGTCAGACCCGGATGACGAAATTGTCCTTTCTTGGGGCCGCTTTCGGATGCTCGCAGTCGGGATATCCTAAAATGCAGGAACCCACGCCTATGTAATCTCCGGCGACACCCCACTTCCTCAATAAATCCTTGCCTTCCTCGGTTTCAAACATCTGCTTTGCGCGGTGAACCCAGCAGGAGCCGACACCCAGAGATGCTGCCGCATTGAACATATTGCCAAGCGCAAGACTCGCGTCCTCGACCGGCGTGATCTTGCTCTTGTCTGCAAAAACGAGTATGACGGTCGGCGCACCGTAATAAGGATCGATATTCTTTCCCAGCACAGCCGCGTTCATGGCTGAGAGCTTTTTTAACGTTTCCTTATCCTGAATAACGACAAAGAGAGCTGATTGCTGGTTTGCACCGCTTGGTGCGTACATTCCGGCATCGAGAATGGCGTTCAGCTCCTCTTCCCTGATCTGCTCAGGCTTGAATTTACGGATGCTTCTTCTCTCAAGAAGAGTTTTAATGGTTTCGTTCATGTCATTTGGTCTCCGGTCTTATAGTTTCATGCCAGACTGGATCGCAGGGGCCTCCGTTTCTTGGCTTTTCTCAACTATATTCAGCCACTTCGAAAGGCCGCGGTCGAGGATTTCTTCGGCCCGGCGCCCGTCGAGCCGGTATTTCTCCGGAATGAATGCGACCGTTGGCGCATAGATTCCATCCTTTTTGGCCAGAAAGGGGCATTTTTCCAGCAATTCGTCCGTGAGCTTCACCAGGCAGGAAAGAGACCTGGCGAGCATAGTGCGGCAGTCCCGGACCGGCACATTCTCCGCCGTGCAGCAGTTGGCGAAAATCCGAAGCCCCGCAAACCCTGCATCCCGTTCGAGGTCCTCGGGACGGATTCCCTCTTTTCTTAGAAAGGGCAGAGGAGCTATCAGCGATATTCTGAGCGGCGGAGCGGAATAGTCCCTGTAGGCTGTTTTTATTTCCCTCAGCACGTCAACCAGGCGCTCGGTTCTCGGGTCGAATTCCCTTATGACGCTGTTTCGCGGACAGTTCGCCCAGCTTGCTCAAAATTTCTTCTCTCAAGTCACTGCGGACCAGGATGATGCATCCGTGATCCTCCGAGCAGAGATCGGCGCCGAATCAGGCCCGGATCGGTCTCGTCGGGGTTATCCAGGTAGATTACCCGCAGCTCTGCTCGAAACCTGCGGAGGGCAACCTCAGCCAGCGCTTTTTCCGCGTGCTCCTCGAAAAGATGGTCCAGCGAATCGATTTCTTCCTGTTCGATAAAAGCCACCTGCGATGCCTGGACGATATCGTCAACTGCGACCACCTGGAGCACGTGGCGAGAGTAATCGAACGGTTCGTGGCTGCCTTTCCACTGCTCGTAGGTCAGGATCTGGAGTTCCTGCTTCAGGGCGTCGGGGAGTCTGTCTATGCCTTCGGTCCCGGTCAGGTTCTCCCTGGGGATAATCAGGGTCTTGCAGCCCGCCGCATAGGCGGTCTCCAGCTTTACTCCCATCCCGCCTATGCCGGTGACCCGCCCCTGGGTATCGATTTCACCGGTTACGGCGACGTCGCGGCGGATTTTTCGCCATCCGAAAAGCGAAGCCAGCGCAAGGGCGATCGCAGCCCCGGCTGAAGGTCCGTCCTTTTTGGTCGAGCCGCCCATAAAGTGCAGGTGCACCGGGGTAGACATGTCCGCCGCATCTATGCCCAGTTCTTCTGCGAGGTGGAGGATGGCGGTCGATGCAACCTTTCGGCTCTCGTCCATCACGCGCTCGATATTTCCGGTGGTATGGACCATGCTCAGGTAGGAATGGGCCCCGTTTTTTCTGTCATGGCCGGTCCGCACCGGGGTTGCCTGAATCGGGATCAGGGTGCCGACCCCCATCTCCATGTTGACCCCAAGGGCCATCATCTCGCCGATGCGGTCATCTTCGTTAATAAGGCGCTGGCGATTGGGCGCATCGAGATATTTGTGTATCTTGGCAAGGTCAAGTTTTACCGAGCTTTTACCCTTGACCATGATCTCCTTTCGCTGGGCGCGGAGAAAAAGTGTGCGCATGATGCGCTCGAGGTCGCGCACACCGGCCTCGGAGGTGTAATCGCGGATAAGGTGCCTCAGGATTTCGCTTTCCTCCTCGGGGTCGAAGAAGATTTCGTCCTGTCCGATCAGGTAACGTTCCCGGATACGCTGGACCAGGAACTCCCTGGCGATGGCTATTTTTTCGTCCACGCTGTACCTGTCCAGAAAAATGACCTCACAGCGGTTGAGGATCGCCGCCGGGACCGTGTCGACCGTGTTGGCGGTAAGAATGAAATGGCAGTTCGAAAGGTCTATATCGACGGTGCTCTGGGTGTACTTGTCATGGAAAAGGTGGTTCTGTTCCGGGTCGAGTATCTCGAGCAGGGTGGCGATTGCGAACTTTTCGGTTTTGTCCGCCTCGTCCATTATGAACATGCCGTTCATCACGCCCATCTTTATCAGGCCCTGAACGATGAGGCCCGGTTTTGACCCCTCATAGGTAAACCCGTAGCCCCGGATGTCCGCCTCGTCCTTCATGCCGCCCAGTGAAATCTTGTGGTACGGAATGCCGAGATTGCGGGCGATGGAAATCGCCAGAGAAGTCTTGCCCACTCCAGGGGGACCCACAAAGAGAAGGGCGCTCCCGGTCCTGTGCCAGTGTCTTCTTTCGGATTCCTTGAAATGCTGATATCGCCAGATCAGGTTCGCAAAAAAATCGGATATTATTTCCTTTGGTTTTTTCAGACCGTAATGGGAGCGGTTAAGTCCTTCGTCGAATTCTTCCGGAGATACCCAGATTTTTTTTATTTTCCCCCAGGGAATTGCGAGCAGGGTTTCGATCAGTTCCGTAGTACTTTGCGCCGCTCTGTCCGGCCGCGTTCATCTTATTCTTTTCGATCAGCTCGATTACCGGTTGCGGTATATCGGGGTCGGTTCGAGCCTCATCGATGCGCTCCTTGAGGCTCTTTGTCTGCTGGGGCGCCGGGTCCGGTCCTGGGTTGGGGAAACACTGTCTGCGGCTCCCTGTTGATTTATGATGTCTCCTGGTTCCACGAATACCTCCAGATTCTTTTTGAAAATCTCGAAAAGTTGAGGAACAGGTCTTTCCTGGTCCAAATCCGGCGAAATATCCAGCTCCTCTAAAAGCGGACGCTACCCCCCAGCGTTTCCTGAATGTTTTGAACAGCTCCAGTCCCTTCGATTGGAATCGTGGTGAATGGTAATGGCAAACAACCGCAGGACCTTTCTCAGATCGGCGGTTCTTTTTGAGAGTGATTGTCCCGGAGATGCGGGTGCTGCGGTAGATATGGCTCAGGACCCTCACCTTCATTTCCAAATCCAGGTCCGGAAAAAGATCGATGAGGAAGCCTGCACGGGCAGTTCGGCAATGTGCCTGGCGTAAGCTGCAGCTATTCGCCCCAGCCTGAAATCGAATTTCTCACCGCGTTGCGCCCGGTCCAGCAGTTCGACATAATTTTTCCCGATTATGCCGTATGCGGGATTGCTCAGCACTTCCAGAAAGGCCTGGTAACCTTTCGGGTCCTTTTGCCCCCAGCCTGCGGCAAAGTCGATATCGGAGCGGATGACGTCAAGCTCGCTTGCGTTGGGAAACACAAGATGCTCGAAATGATGTCTCAAAAGAAACTCGGAGAATTTGAGCATCCCTCGCTCTTCCACTGGCTCCATCCGGCCCTCTGAACTCCGGGCGAAAGCGAAAGAACATGAGCCAGGTAATCGAACAGCTTCTCGTGTATCAGGATGGTCCAGTTCTGTTTTTGCCGTAAAAGCAGCGTCGGCAGCGCTATTCTATTTTCCTCGTCCTCCATGCGGCGGAAGACGATAGACTGGCGAAGGTCGGCAAGCTGTACAAGGCTGACCCCTCTTTCGTTTCTGAAATAGGGTATGATAGTTTGACTCAATATGGTCTGAAGGGTCTGAAATACCCTGTTTATCGACTGATGCGCCGGAACCGGCACAGTATTCAGAACCTTGTGGTCCAACTCAACGGGGAGCATCCGCAAACCTCCCGATCTCCGCTCAAGTGCAAGTCCGGATTTCCATCCAGGAGATTATTTGTTTGCGGATGCAACTTCTATCCAGTGCTCACGGAATTAGTGCATCTTAGACAGAATATAGACACACGGCCACGTATCTGTGATCACAGTGCTCGTCTGAATTCTGTCCAATCTAGCTCTTCCCGAGTTCAGCCGACCTCCGTGAGGCCGCTTCCACGCACTCCATCAAGGCGCCCCTTACTGAATATGATTCCAGGACCTGCAGCCCGTGGATCGTAGTTCCCCCGGGGGATGTGATCATATCCTTCAGCTCTGCGGGGTGCTTTCCTGTGCTATCGAGCATCATGGAAGTCCCGATGACCGTCTGGATCACCAGTTCCCGCGCGGTTTGCCTGGGCAGTCCCATTAAGACCCCTGCATCGATGAGGGCTTCGATTACGAGCAGAATATACGCCGGCCCGCTTCCGCTAAGACCGGTCACGGTATCCATCAGCTTCTCTTCGACTTCGACCGCCTTGCCCACAGCGCGAAAAAGCGCGAGGCTCATCTCCATCTGCGCAGCGGAAACCGCCTTTCCTCGCGAAAGAGCTGAGGCCCCTTTCTGGACAAGAGCAGGGGTGTTGGGCATGACCCTGACTACTGCGGTGCTGTCCGGCAGGCGCCCCTCAAGGATTGAAAGCGAAATTCCAGCCGCAATGGATATGACGAGCGGCTTGTGCGAGAGGTGGGCGCGGAGCGTATCCAACACTTGAGTGATTACCTGGGGTTTTACGGCGAGCAGGATAATGCTGCTGGATTCGGCAAGTTCGCCGATGCTCTGGCGCGCCTTTATTCCGAATTCCTTCTCCAGGTATTGAATACGGGACGGAATTACATCGTATGCGAAAACCTTTTCGGCCGGAAACAAGGAGGCTGCGATCAGCCCGCGGATTAACGCCTCCCCCATGTTTCCCCCGCCTATGAACCCGATGCTTTGGTCTCTAAACATGATTATTCCTCCATTGTTTGGGCAGTTCCGCCAAAGGCAGGATTTAAGCAATAGCAGACCGGTATTCGGTTCGCAAGCGAAGACGTATTAAACCAATCCAGGAACCGGGGAATTAGTTTCCGCCCTGGGGCGGTGGGACCGCCGGCCGATTTGGCCACTGCCTTCGGCGGTGGCACGGGCAGGATCTCGACGCTCCGCGAGGCGGTACAGACGTACGCCTCAGCGTAACCCCTTGATTTCCTTGCCAAGAAAAATGCGGGTAATGTGCAGAAAGTTCTGCAAAAAAGAATGACTTGCAGAAGATGGTCATGGCATACGGGTGTTTCACTGTAACGAATCACCCACCCGAACAGACGGAGAATATGCCATGACCGAGAACAAATGTAAGCGCAAATGGATCAACCTCCAAGAGATTTTCAGCGAGGAGAAGGACGGCCTCAAGACATTACTTCGTGAGGTGCTCCAGGAAGTGTTGGAGCAGGAGATGACAGAGGCGGTAGGAGCCGAGAAAGGGGAAAGGAGCGACGGGCGCGTTGGATACCGTTCAGGCTACTACGGCCGGTCTTTGATAACACGCGTGGGCAAGCTCGAACTCCGAGTGCCACAGGACCGGCAAGGGCATTTTTCCACTCAACTCTTCGAGAGATATCAAAGATCGGAGAAAGCTTTGGTTTCCGCGCTGGCCGAGATGTACGTCCAGGGCGTGTCCACGAGAAAAGTGAAAGCCATCACCGAGGAGCTGTGCGGCCACTCGTTTTCGGCCTCCTCGATCAGCGAGGTCAACAAGACTTTGGACGAGAGCCTGGAGCGGTTTGCCAAGCGACCCCTCGAAGAGAGCTATCCTTACATGATCTTGGACGCCCGCTACGAAAAAGTCAGAGATGACGGGGTTATCCGCAGCCAGGCTGTGCAGATCGCCATCGGCATCAACGCAGAGGGCAGACGGCAGATCCTGGCCGTGGAACTGGCCAACCGTGAAAGTGCGACAAGTTGGAAGGATTTCCTGGTGGAACTGAAAAGGCGCGGCTTACGGGGCGTAGAGTTCGTAGTATCGGACGATCATCCCGGACTCAAACGGGCCATCGCCGAGGTACTTCCCGAAGCCGTCTGGCAGCGCTGTTACGTACACTTCCTAAGAAACGCCCTGGATCACCTCCCGAGGAAAGCGGTAGACGACTGCTTGCAGGAATTGCGGTGGATATATGACAGAAGGGACCTTGCCGAGGCTCAAAAGGACCTGGCGCAGTGGCTTGAGCGCTGGAGCAAGAAGTATCCGAAGCTGTGCGAATGGGTGGAAGAGAATATCGGGGAAACCCTCGCCTTCTACCGTCTCCCGCTTCAACACCATAAGCACATGAAATCCACAAACATGCTCGAACGGCTAAACGAGGAGATCAAGAGAAGAACTCACGTAGTGCGGATCTTTCCCAACCGGGAGAGCTGTCTGCGGCTTGTCCGTGCCTTGGCGGTGGAGACCCACGAGGACTGGCTGGAAGCAAGCCGTTACATCAATATGGATCTACTCCAAGAACAAAAGAAGCTGCGACTAGGTATCGCTGCCTGAGAGGCCGCCCTGGAGGGCCGCCTCCGACGAGTCACTGTTGGACCCATTCTCGGCGGCCCTCCAGGGCTCGCTTCGTCGGTTGAAGCAGTAAGGAAAACAAAAAACTAGGCGCCGTATGCCCTGATCGAATTTGCAGAACTTGACGCACACAACTAAAATGCGTCCTTTCCGGCTCTGAAACTGCGAGTCTCTTATCCGAGGTTTCCGGATGGAGACGAATTAAGCAACTGTGTTTCTCACGGCCCCCTGTTCGCTGTTACGAGAACTCCATCGCGGGCATGGCCCGCTCCGACTACGAAAAGCTTGACGGGTTACGCTTCGCTCCACCCATCCTACCGTCTTTTTCCAGGTTTCAAGGCGGCCCGGAGGGGCATGATAGACTGCGGCCATGGGTTGTATTCCGGGCAGATGTAATTAGTTTCCATTCGGAAAGGGTCCTTTTCCGCCCTGGGGCGGTGGGACCGCCAGCCTACTTGGCCACTGCCTTCGGCGGTGGCACGGGCAGGATCTCGACGCTCCGCGAGGCGGTACCGGAGTTCGCCTCCGCGCAAACCCTTGATTTCCTTGCCAGGACGAAAAATGCCGCCTTTCCGGCTTGGAAACTGCCAGTGTCTTATCCGAGGTTTCCGGATGGACGCTAATTATTCTTTTGAGGAATCCTTGCAAATTCTGTAATAGCTATTGTCAATAGCCGGACTGAATTGTGATAAAAACGAGGAATGACCATGGATTTATTCTCGAAAATAAGCCTGTCGGCCGGGAAGCACTCCCTTCTTGAAGAAAGAATTCGAAAGCTTCCTATCCCCGTTTCCTCCGTTTTTCTGAGCAAAGAGGGCAAAATAGCGCCCGCGGTTTTCAAAGAAACCGAGATGACCCTTATTTGCAAGGCGCAAGACAGGATCGCCGAGGTCTTTCCCAAGATGATTTCCCGGAGCAGAAGCATCATTTTGGAGGCCGCCCCGTCAGACGAATCCGACAGGGTCAAGGGGAAAAGAGTCGCTGTGCTCTTCTCGGGCGGTCCGGCGGCAGGAGGCCACAACGTGCTCGCCGGTCTTTGGGCTGTGCTTGGAGAGGACAACACCCTCCTGGGGATAAGAAAGGGGCCAAAAGGCCTGATGAAAGGGGACCTCTTCGAGATAAGAAAAGAAGACATCAAGACTATAATCAATATTGGCGGGTTCGATTTTCTCGGGACTGACAGGACGAAGATAAAGACCCCCGAGCAGTTCGAAAAAGTCAGGCAGATGGTTGTCAAAAACCGACTCGATGGCCTGGTGATAGTGGGGGGCGACGATTCCAACACGAATGCGGCATTCATCGCGGAGTACCTGGAGACCGAGGGGATCGATTGCGGGGTGATCGGAATCCCCAAGACGATCGATGGTGATTTGGCGGCCGGGAGGCATCTACCCATTTCATTCGGTTTCGATACAGCCACGAAGATATTCTCCGAGTTGGTGGGAAATCTGAACCAAGACGCCGCATCCGCCGTGAAATACTACCATTTTGTCAAGCTGATGGGGCGAACAGCGAGCAAGATCACCCTTGAAGTGGCCCTGCAGACCAAGCCCGCGATTACGCTCATTTCGGAAGAAATCGCCGCGAAGAACATGTCCCTGGACAGCATTGTCGATTATATCGCTCGCATTATCATCCTGCGACGCATGAAAGGCCTGAACCACGGCGTTGTTCTGGCGCCTGAAGGGCTTGTGGAGTTCATTCCGGAGATGAGGCGGCTGATCGCCGAGTTGAACAAGGCGCTTGGCGAGCATGAGAAGGACATTTTGGAGCTGCCGTCGATCGAGGGCAAACGGGAGTTTCTTTTGCCGCACTTGACGGTCCAATCGTCGCAATTAATGGCTTCGCTACCGCCCGCTATTCAGGAGATGCTCATCCTGGACCGTGACGATCATGGGAACGTGAAGGTCTCTCAAATCGAGACCGAAAAGCTGTTGATCGAAAAGACGGGCCATCGCATATCTGAGATGAAACGAGACCCCGATCGGTTCTTTGGAGCAGGAGAGGGCAAGATCCAAGCGAGTCCAGAGCAGGTGGAGGATTTCAAGAAGGTTAATCTATCAACGCAGTCTCATTTTTTTGGATACGAGGGCAGAAGTTCGAAACCCACAAAATTCGACGCCGCGTTTACGTTCCAGCTCGGTTTGACGGCCGGTTCTCTAGTGCTTGCCGGAAAAACGGGCTACATGGCCGCCGTAACCGACTTTGACAGGGGCGGGCGAGTTCTGGGTCTGCCGATGACAGGACTGATCACGGCCGAGATGCGGAAGGGGAAAGAAGAATTTGTAATCGAGAAGTCTCTTGTTGAACTGGAGTCCCCATCGTTCGGCGTATTCGCCCAAAACCGTGACAAATGGGCGGAAGAGGATCTTTTCAGCAGCCCGGGGGCCATTCAATATTGGGGGCCGACGAGCAAACAGATACCCATGATAGTGGCGCTTGACCAGGGCTACCTCTATTTTGACGACTTCGATCTGGGCGAGGAAAAGCAAATCGTGATAGAGTGAGCTTTCAAATGCGGCTCGGCATTTTTTCGGGATTTATGGATTCAAAGATCATGGGAATGAAGATATCAAAAATACCCTTGATGCTGCTCTGCTTCCTGTGTCTGTCAAGTAGCCCTCTTCAAACGCCATTTGCTCAATCGACTCCCGGCGAAGGGAGCATGTTCCCCAATCTCAAGCTCCCTCTCCCCCAAAAAATGGAGGAGCGGGAATATCTCAAAATCGACCGGGGTCCGTTTCTACTCTCCCAGATCGATTCGGCGGTATTGATCATTGAGATTTTCAGCCTTTACTGTCCCGTTTGCCAGAATGAGGCCCCGGGTGTTAATTCGCTCTTTCGGGCGATTTCCGCCAACCCTGCGATAGGATCCCGCGTAAAAATGTTTGCGATCGGCGCAGGGAATTCCTCATACGAGGTAAATGCCTTCAGGGACCTTCATAAGGTTAAGTTTCCCCTCATCCCCGATGGAGATTTCGCCGTCCATAAAATGCTGGGCGAGGTTCGGACCCCCTATTTTTTTGTCCTGTTGAAGAAACCAACCGGCATGCAGGTCGTGTATTCCAAGGAGGGGGGAATCGAAGACCATGAGGCTTTCCTGGAGCTGGTATGCGCGAAGACGGGTACGAGCAAGGGGAAATAGGGCGAAGAAGCAGGGAGCGGGGAGAGAAGGTCGTGGGAGTTTGAAAAACCGGATAATCTAAATCGGAGGATGAGTATGGAGAAGAAGAAAAGGCAAATAGTTCGGGGGCAATGTCCCCAATGCGCGTGTGGAGACGTATCGTTCATACCGCCTGAGGAGCTGAAAGAGAAGTACTCCGGCCCAGAAGAGCAAATCGAGATTCTGTGTCCCAGTTGCGGGGCCAAGATCAAGGGGCGACTGGAGCTCGAAGGTGAGAAATAGCGGGGAAAATCATCTGCGCCCCAGCAAATTTCTAATCGCCCTGGCTAGATTTGTCGCAGCATAAGGTTTCATGAGAAACTCGCCGATTCCCATTTTTCGTGCGTGGGTTTCATCGATAAGCTCACTGAATCCGGTGCACAAGATGATCGGAAGATCGGGCCGGATAGCCAGGAGTTCTTTTGCAAGTTCATCGCCCCTAAGACCCTGCATAGTCATGTCGGTGACCACAAGATCGCAACAGTAAGGGTCTGCTCGAAAGGCATCGAGGACTTCGAGGGGATTTGTTTTGATAGTGACGGTGTAGCCGAGAGAAGCCAGCATTTCTTGTCCCAACAGGGCAAGAGCTTCCTCATCGTCAACGAAAAGTATTCGCTCGGTCCCGGTGGGAAGCACAGAATTCGCTCCTGCTTCAACAGGGACCTTTTCATCGATTTTGGGAAGAAACACATCGAAATCGGTCCCCTTCCCCGGGGTGGTGTTGACGGTGATCAGTCCGTTGCAATTCTTTACGATCCCCTGGACGACGGAAAGACCGAGTCCGGTACCCTCACCGGGCCCCTTTGTGGTGAAGTACGGATCGAAAATTCTCTCCATGACGGCCTTCTCCATGCCGTGTCCCGTATCGCTCACGGTAATGCGCACATACGGCCCGGTTCGCAGATCGGGATGTTGGGAAATAAACGCATCATCGGCAACGACATCGGACAATTCAACGCGTAGAACACCGCCTTTGGCGCGCATCGCGTGGGAAGCGTTCGTGCATAGATTCATCAGTATTTGATGAATCTCGGTGGGGTCGGCCAGAACAATGGCCGGTTCGGGAGCAACCGGCAGTTCCTGCCGAATTTCGATTGTTGCGGGCAGCGAAGAGCGCAGCAGCTTGAGCGCCTCTTTCACTATATAAGCGACCTCCACAGGTTTTCTCCCCTGCTCGGTCTGACGGCTGAAAGTAAGAATCTGTTTCACCAGGTCCGATGCGCGGCAGCCTGCACTAAGCACATGCTGGAGGTCGCGAATGATCGGGCTTCGAGCGGGCAGTTTGCGTACGGCCAACTCGGTATAACCCATTATGGCCGAGAGGA
Source organism: uncultured delta proteobacterium (assembly GCA_963727975.1). Lineage (GTDB taxonomy): Bacteria > Desulfobacterota > Syntrophobacteria > Syntrophobacterales > Syntrophobacteraceae > SbD1. The sequence continues at coordinate 64,980 of CAVSIN010000025.1, forward strand.
TGTTGTTGAAATCGTGGGCGATGCCTCCGGCCAGAGTGCCAATGGCCTCCATTTTCTGAGCCTGGCGGAGGTGGCTTTGAAGTTTTACCTGGCGGGTGATGTCCCGGTGAATGCTCACGTAATTGATGATCTGCCCGGCGGCATTGCGGACCGGGGATGCGGTGACTTCGGCTTCATAGAAGACGCCGTCTTTTCTCCTGTTCGTGAGACGTCCTGACCAGACTCCGCCTTTTGAGAGCGTCTCCCTTATATTTCGAGAGAACGCTTTTTTATGCAGCCCGCTCTTGGGAAAACGCACACGCCGGCCGATGGCGTCCTTTCGGTCATAGCCGCTCATACTCTCGAAGGCCGCGTTTACATAACAAATAACCCAATCGGTATCCGTTATAAATATTGCGTCGGCCGATTGCTCGATAGCCGTCACCATGCGTATGCGTTCTTCCTCGGCCTGTTTGCGGTCGGTGATATCACGAATCAATCCCTCGACCCCGATAGTGCTTCCGTTGCGATCTTTCCAGAATGTGCTTGTCACCGAAACGAAACGGGGCGAACCGTCCTTTCTTTTGATAACGGCTTCAAAGTCTCTTACGATTCCATTCTTATCGAGGCGCCGCAGCATTTCGGAATGTTCGTGCGGGTCCACCCATAAACTCTCCGCAGGCATTCCAAGGATTTCGTCAAGGGATTGGAAACCGAATAACCTGGCTGCTGAGGGGCTGGCCATGATAATGACGCCGTGTTGGTCGGTTCGGAAGAAAACGTCGGGGATATTTTCAATTATGCTGCGGTAGCGCTCTTCACTCTCACGCAACGATTCTTCGGCCACTTTGTTTTTCCGCCTTACCTCGGAATCCGCCAGTTCTCTGCGCACAGCGGGCACGAGGCGCGCGAGGTTGTCTTTCATGACATAATCATGAGCGCCGGCTTTCATCATCGATACGGCGGTATCTTCTCCGATGCTGCCGGAGACTACGATGAAAGGGACGTCACAATCGTTTTGCTGCAGGAGACGCAGAGCGGAGAATGCGTCGAACTGGGGCAAGGAGAAGTCAGAAATTACGATATTCCAGTGTTGGCTCTTGATGGCTTCACACATTTGTGCGGCCGTTTCCACCCGTTGGGCGACGATAGCGTATCCTGCGCGCTCGAGGATGCGAAGAACCAAATCTGCATCGCTCACGCAATCCTCGATTATTAGAACTCTGAGAGAATTGTCCATAATTTCCCGCCCAATAGGTTTTGGGGCATCAATCGGCCGGTGGGGGAACGTTGAGCACCAGCCAGTATAAACCGAGCTGATTAACCGCCGCTGCAAACTGATCGAAGTCCACGGGCTTTCTTATATAGCTGTTTGCGCCTTTGTCATAGCTTTCGGCCAGGTCCTTCTGTTCGTCCGAAGAAGTGAGAATCACGACGGGCAGGCGCCTCGTCATGTCGTGCTCGCGTATGCGTCTCAATACCTCGAGACCGTCCACTCCGGGCAATTTCAGATCGAGCAGGACAACCGCCGGCTGTATCCGCGCAACGGGCCTTTGTCCATCGGCGCCCATCAGGAGGTCCAAGGCTTCCTGCCCATCATGGGCCACAACAACGGGGTTGAGGATGCGGCTTTTTTCGAAAGCGCGCAAAGTGAGATCGATATCGCTCTGATTATCTTCGACCAAAAGAATGACCCTTTTGTCCATAAGTTCTCCTAAAGTTCGAAGTAAAATGTTGCTCCTTTTTCCACTTCGGCCTCCGCCCAGACGAGTCCGCCGTGGCGGTTGATTATGCGCTGGACGGTCGCAAGCCCGATTCCGCTGCCGGGAAATTCCGTGCTTTTGTGCATTCGTTGAAACGGGCCGAACAGTTTATTTGCATATTGCATGGCAAAACCGGCGCCATCGTCCCGGACAAACCAGAAGTTTCTTCCGTTTTTTTCCATGCGGCCAAATTCGATCACGGCCGAATCATGCCTGGCCGTAAACTTCCATGAATTGCCGAGCAGATTGGTGAGTAAGATTTCGAGCAGCCTGGGGTCACCCTCAGCGGTCATGCCGGGTTGGATAATGAATTCAACTCGCCGGCCCGGCTCAGATTCGCGGAGATGGTCGGCGATTATGCGCGCTGTCCCGGAAAGGTCCACAAGCTCGCGTTTCATCTCGGATCGTGACACCCGGGAGAGTTCGAGCAATCCGTCGATGAGCTTCCCCATGCGTTGTGTTTCGGACCTGATGCGCTGGAGATGTTTTTTGCCTTGCTCGTTGACCTGGTCGAAACAGTCTTCCACAAGCGCCAGGCTCCAGCCATCGATTCCCCGGAGCGGGGAGCGCAGATCGTGCGAAACGGAATAACTGAAGGATTCAAGCTCCTTATTGGCTACTTCCAGTTGTATGGTGCGCTCGCGCACCTTCTGTTCGAGGGTTTCCGCATGCTGCTGCACTTCATTATAGAGCAGAGCATTGCGCATACCAAGAGCGATCTCAGCCGAGATTATCTGCAAAAGGTTCCAACCTCGCCCGGAAATCTCGTATCCCTCATGCGAAAAGAGGCTCAACATCCCCATGCAGTGAGACTGGACGGTCAGCGGGAAGGCAGCCAGAAAGCGTATGTTTGCGAATTGGAGTTTCCGATCTGCAAGGGCAGGCTGACCGCAGTCCGCAATAGTCACAGGCCTGTTGTCGATCACGCATTTTCCGCAGAAGCAGTCTTCAGAATCGATCCCTTGCGGAAACAGAAGCGGAACGAGCGATTTGTCCAACCCGCGGATGGCTACCGGATGCAATGTTCGATCGGGGCGCGCCAGACAAATGACACCTCCTTCCAGACCGACAATATTTAGGGTTTCATCGAGCGCCCGCTCCAGAACGGATTGGAGTTCGGGAGAACTCGTGCAAGCCAGGGCAATCCGGTTTATGGCGTGAAGTTCCTCGGCATACGCCCTCTCTTCGGATTCGGCCCGGACCCTGTCGGTTATGTCGCGGATGGATTGGATCGCGCCCACCACCTTACCGCTGCTGTCATACAGGGGGCTGGCTATTCCAAACAGGTCCCGATTGGTTTCCCGTACGGGGACAACCGCCTCGGCCGTGATGATTCCCCCCTCCTTCTTCACGAAATGATACTTCTTCTCGATGACCTCGTCGGATTCAAAGACAAGGTCGATTAACAACTTCCTGCGCTCGCCATAAAACGGCAGGGAGTATTCATAATTTCCCTTGCCACGCATTTTTTCGGCGCCAACGCCGGTCATGTGCTCGATGGCCCTGTTCCATGTCAGGACTTTGCCGGCGGTATCGATTGCAAAAGTAGCATCGGGCAGAAAATCGATAATTACGGACAGGAGCGTTTCCGAATCCCGGAGGGCGTTTTCCGCCTGTTTTCGCTCGGTAATATCCCTGCCTTCGGCGATCAGGAAAATGACCTGTCCATTCGGGTCGGCCACAGGATTGATAGAGAAGTCGATGTCGCGCATTGTTCCATCCGCTGCGGGATGGCTCGCTTCGAACCGCACGAATTCGCCTGCTCGGGCTTGCTGCACGCCTGAGCGCAATATTTTTTGAAGTTCCGGAGAGTGGGTCCACCAGGGGGTGTCCCAAAAGGGCTTGCCGATGACTTGCGGACCTTCGAGCCCGCTAAAGTTCAAAGCGGTCTGGTTAGCTTCTATCAATACGCCGTCCAGGGTCAGCAACCCCATCAACTGAAAGGTCTGCTCGAAGATGGCCCTGAACTTCCGCTCGCTTTCCCGCAACGCTTCGTCCGCTTTTTTCTCCTCAGTGATATCGCGGAAGTAGACCGAGAGTCCCCCGTCTTCTGCGGGATATGCCTTGAAGTAGATCCACTTGCCGGCCCACCTGTCATCAAGAGTATGGTGGTGCTCCAATTCCGCAGCCACTCGCGCATCCGCCACCCGGCGGCAGAGTCGCTCGATATCGTTGCCAAGGCTGAAAGGGAATGCCTCCTGGTGCGCTCTGTCGAGCAAATCTTCTCTTTGCACACCCAGAATGCGCTCCGCCTCTGCGTTTACGTAGGCGAAGCGCCAGTGGCGGTCTAAGGCCACGAAGCCATCGGTGATGCTTTCCAGTGTGCTTACGATCCTGCGGTGTGCTCTTAGAAGCTCTTCTCTCGCGCGCCTGCGTTCGTTGATATCGGCAATGAATCCTTCAAAAAACAGTGGATTGCCGGCTTCATCGCGTTCGATCCTGGCGCTGACGGAGACCCAGGTCTTATGGCCGTCTTTGCGGTAGAACTCGAGTTCCCTGTTGAGCGCCATCCCTTGACCGAGAACAGCGGCAGAAAACGAATCGAGTTTTGCGGGGTCCACAAAAAGCTGTTGCCGCAAGTTCGTCATAGACCGCATCAATTCGTCCGGGGAATCATAGCCTAGAATGCGGGCAAGCGCCGGGTTTGCGCTCAGGAGAGTCCCGTCAAAGGATATCCGGAAAACTCCTTCGAGGGCATTTTCGAAAATTCGCCTATATTTCTCCTCGCTTGAGCGCAGACCCTCCATGGTCGCCTTCAACCTGGCGGTCATGAAGTTGAAGCTGCCGGCAAGGACCCCGATCTCGTCATTGCGCTCGACTTGGGCAGTTAGTTCCAATTGGCCTGCCCCGATCAGGGTAGCTGTTTCGGCAAGATCGACGAGGGGGGTCGTGATGCGATGGGTAAAGCTGAGAGAGGCCATAGCGGCAATCAAAATTGCGGCCAGCGCCACTCCAGCATTGACAGCCAGCAGCGCGTGCATAGTCTCTGAAGATTCCGCCTGCTCTTGTTCGGCCAAAAGAGCCGCATCGAGTTCGGGAAGCCAGCGATATACCCCATTGACCAGCACTCCCCGAAAATCGTTGTAGGCGCCCATACCTTCGGCTCGGTTTTCCAGGATGGCCCCGATACCTGCGCTCCACACCTGCATTCCCGGCTTGAACCCCGGGAGGGCGGTCATCAGGACGCGGTCTTCGTTTACCAGATAGGTCCTGCCGGTCTTGCCCAACTCGGTCTTGTCAAACATGATTTCATTGAGCGGATGGAGGGCGGCTCTGCCCGCGATGATCGCGATCACCCGCCCGCCCAGGCCGGTGACCGGGCGGGCTATGAGCATCGTAGTCCCGCCCTGCGATAACAGAGTTGCGACCGGTCCGTCCAGGCTTCTGCGGAAAAAAGAGAGGTCTCGGCAGACTTTGCCTTCCGGTGAAGCCTCGGTGGACAGGACCACTCGACCATCGATATCCAACAGAAAAAGCGCTTCAAATCCGTGAGTATTGGCCATTAACTGGTTGAAGCGGCCGGCCAGAATGTTGCGGGCGTCCTCATAATCCTGTGTGCGCACAGAGGACTTTACGACCGCGCTTACGTATTGGAGAGTGTTTTCTCCGATGAGCCCATCGGCCAGCGCGATCTTAAGGTTTGCCACCATGGCGTTGAGTGCGCTGACTTTGAAGTTCGCCGCCGCTTTCAGTTGTCTTGCAAGTTGGGGCTGAATGCCTTGGGACCCTGAGACGCCCAGCACCACTCCTATGACCATCATGGGCAACAGGGCGATCACGATGAATGCTATGACAAGCCGGGAGCGGATGGATCCGAAACGCGATATATTGAGAGTTGCCGGTTCAGACATAGCAGCCTTCGCCTTTAGAACTTTATCAGCGGTGTCCAGGCCATCATAACGGCCACGAAGTTGATGAAGAAAAACCCGAAGAAGACAACGTTGGCCACCAGCATCAGGTATGACCACCAGGTGATCCTGGCCGGCCTTGGCAGTTGGCGGTTGAGATAGATCAAAGCAAGAGGGAAGATCATCGAAGCAAGGTTCGCCATATTGGCAGACAGTTCTATCAGTTGCATCGGGGGAGCGAAGTGGATCACGGCGCCCATGAGGAGAACCAGCATGAGCCGGATAGGATAATAGAGCCACCTGGGATCGCGTCCGGTCCAGCGGCGGACTCGGTCGCTCACACCGTAAGCGCAATCGGTAAAACAGCGCGTGAGAGATTCCAGAATCCCTGTCTGGCACCCGAAGAGCATGAGAAAGCCGGTGAGCAAAGCCCACCCGAACAGTACCGGCCCATACTGGTGTCCGAGTTGCAACGCCGCATACGCCGGGATAGTATCCTCAGTAGGGGCGTGCGCCCCCGGCATGCCGGCCAGGTATCCCACCAGGATGCAAGGCCCCATCATCCCGATGATACAGCCTGGAAAATAAACGACCCATTGGTCCAGGAGCAAATAGCGGAACCAACGTTTCCAAACTTTGGCATTCTTCTCATCCTCCGGGAACACCTTTCCCGTCGCCAGGACTTCCACCCGTTTCCCGCCGATAAGTCCGGCGATGTAGCCGGTCCTGTACCCCATGCCATACCCTTTGTCCCGATAGAACCCGATGAACATGAAGTTCAAGCCTGAAGACATGGCCGTGTAGCCCGCGAGGGCCCCGAGCAATGAGACATCGGCTCCCTTGGGGAGTGCAGCCGGGGTGACGAGAGAGGCCAGGGCGCCGCTCAAGTAATCCATCGGAACTACTACGAGGGTGACGATGACGATTCCCATGAGCACAAACACCACTGAAGTGCCCAGAACAATTTCCAGGGTTTTCTCGATTTTTTGCCCGAACAATACGAAAAGAGAGGAGAAAAGAAGCAGAGCGAGCCCCAGAAGGCGCACGATCTCCAATTCCTCCGGCAGGTAGGGCCGCCCGGTGAAAAGGACAAAAAGGCTGGCGCCCGCGTTTACCGCCCACCCTCCGACGAGGAAGGAAAGCGAGAGGGCAAACAGCGCGAGCGGAATCCATAACAGATAGCCGGGTGGGACTCGTCCGAAGGCCACTACGGCCGGCTCGCCCGTGGCGACGGTGAAGCGCGCCAGTTCTACATTATAAAATACCTGGAGCGCTGCCGACGCCAGGATGACCCAGCCAATGCCTCTGAAACCGTATTTTCCGACCGCGAGGGGACCAAGAAGCCATTCCCCGCTGCCCAAGGAAATCCCCAATGCGATCAGACTCGGCCCAAGGACGAAAAGCACCAGTTCCTCGAAACCTATACGCTTAAGCTTGAAGACCTCCTCGGGCGCCGGCAGGTCTTCGACCTCGAGGGGCGGCATGCTTACACCTATCTGACGATGCTTTGCCGCAATGGCCATATCTCCCGATTCCCGGGGCATATCCGCTTCTCCTTTCGAAGAAACCAAAGTATCCTATCAGGTCGATATGAAATGAAAATGACATCTTAAAGTCAATCAAAATATGAGAGTTTAAAGAGATTTCATCCACGGCCATCGAAATCATTTTGGCTGATGCTTATCAAATGAGAGTCAGCAGCTTGTCCCGTAGAAGGCGCCTGCGCAGTTTTTTCCCTTTATTTGCAAGGAACCGGAATGGCTAATCATCTTTTTTGGGAAAAAAGCCCCTATCTTTTGCAGCACGCCGAAAATCCTGTGGAGTGGCATCCATGGGGAGAAGAGGCGTTCCAGAAGGCGAGCCGGGAAGACAAACCCATTTTTCTCTCAATTGGATATTCGACCTGTCATTGGTGTCACGTGATGGAGCGTGAATCTTTCGAGGATGAGGAAGTTGCGGACCTGCTCAACCGCAGCTTCGTATCCATAAAGGTAGACCGCGAGGAGCGGCCGGACATCGACCAGGTATATATGAACGCGTGCCGGGCGATCACAGGTGGAGGAGGGTGGCCACTGTCGATTTTTATGGGTTCGGACAGGAAACCTTTTTTTGCCGGAAGCTATTTTCCCAAAAGAGGCCGGATGGGAATGCCGGGTTTAATGGAAATAGCGGGAAAGATTTCCGAACTCTGGACCGGTGAACGGGAGCAACTTGGCAGGATAAGCGAAGAAATAACCCGCGCCATAGAGCCGAAGGGGTCGAAACGGCCAGACGAGCTTCCCGGGTTAGAACTGCTGGATAAGACATGGCGCGAACTGGCCAGGTCGTTTGATCCTGTGTGGGGAGGATTCGGGAGCGCCCCTAAGTTTCCGAACCCGCATAATCTAATTTTCCTTACGCGATGGCACAACCGGAATCCTGGGTCCAATGCATTTCAAATGGTGGAAAAAACACTGTTGTCCATGCGCTCGGGCGGGATATTCGACCAGATCGGCTTCGGTTTTCACAGGTATTCGGTCGACGAAAGATGGCTGACGCCGCATTTCGAAAAAATGCTCTACGACCAGGCGCTGCTTGCGCTTGCTTATTCCGAAGCTTTTCTGGCGACCGGCGAGGCGCGGTACGCAAAAGTGATAAAGGAAATCTTCGAGTATGCAACCGGCGAGATGCTAAGCCCTGAAGGAGGTTTTTATTGCGCTCAAGACGCGGACAGCGAAGGAAAAGAAGGGATTTTCTACACCTGGACGCCGAGGCAGGTTGAAAACATTCTGGGTAAAGATGCAGGAGAGCTTTTTTGCCGGGCGTACGGCATCACCCATCAGGGGAATTTCGAAGAGGGGATGAGCATCGCCTACATTCCGAGGTCTTTTGAGATTCTCGCAGGAACGTTGGGAATGGGTCTTCCGGAATTGGAGAAGCTCCTCGATGACGGCCGCAAAAGGCTCTGGAAGCCCGCGAAAAGCGGGCGCATCCATTAAAGGACGATAAAATCCTGGTCGCCTGGAACGGCCTGATGATAGCGGCGCTCGCCAGAGGCGCCCAGGCGCTTGGAGATAGCTCCTATGCCCGGACGGCGGCTGGAGCGGTGAATTTCATCCTGCAAAGAATGCAGACCCAAACGGGACGGCTCTATCGCAGATACCGGCAGGGTGAAGTCGCCAATCCGGGGTATGCAGACGATTACGCATTTCTGATCTGGGGTCTTCTTGAACTCTACGAAACCACTTTCGACGTGACCTGTCTGCGCGAAGCGGTTAGACTTCAGGAGGATATGTCCAGGATTTTCGGGGACCCCGATGGCGGGTTCTATTACGCGGGAACCGACGGTGAGGAGATGATCGCAAGGGAGAAGGCAATTTATGATGGGGCGCTGCCTTCGAGCAATTCCGTTGCGGCGATGAACCTGCTGCGGCTTGGCAGGATGACCGGAAACCCCGAATTCGAAAAACAGGCGGATTTGCTCATGAGATCATTTTCCAGACAGGTGGCCGCTCTGCCTGCCGCTTATACGCAATTCATGCAAGCGCTCGATTTCGCGATCGGCCCCACGCCGTGAGATACTCATCGCCGGAGATTTATCATCTCCAGGGACAAGGCGGATGATAGAAACCGCTCACCGGCTCTACTCCCCGAACCGGGTGCTGATGCTCAAAGAGAGCGGAAAACACGGAGAGGATTTATCGAAAATCGCGCCGTTTACCGGGCCGATAACTTCAGGGGGAAGACGGTCCTGCTGCATATGTATGCGAGAATTTCAGTTGCCGAAATCCTGTCTGGAGCGCATCCGAGTTGGAGTCTATTCTACGAGGGTTAGCTCGGCAGTGTATGGCGCGATTATGGCGTGATTTGGCAGAAAAATGGCGCTATAATGGCGTGATTGTAAAAATGTGCATCAATGACTAAGCTGCTGTAATATCACGCTAAAACCTGAAATATTGGCCTTGGCACACATATTGCTCAATCTATATAGCAAAAGAGAAACCAACTCTTTCCTCCTCAAAAGCTAACCGGTTCTAGCCCCTCCGGTTAGCTTTTTTGTTCCCGGGCGACCTCTTCAAGGCATCCCGCTGAGGGTCGCGTCTCGCGGGGCGATCTCTTAGCGTTGTTAACAGGTCTGTCATACAAGGAGTGCGGCAAAATGGGAAAAACTCTTCTCGGGATCTCCGGTTCACCAAGGAAATTCGGAAACTGCGAACTCTTCATAAAAGAGATTTTCAGGCAATTGGGACAGGGGTGGGAGTTGCGGCTGGCGCGTCTTCCCCAACTCGACATAAAACCCTGTCGAGCCTGTTACCAGTGCCTTTTCGATCAGATGAGATGTCCTCAGCAGGATGATTTCCTCACCGTGTTGAATGCTCTTGCCGAAGCTGACGCATACGTGGCGGCAGCTCCTGCCTATCTTCTGTCGGCAAACGGGAGCCTCAAAAAATTCCTGGACCGCGGACTTCAATTCTATGCATTTGTCGATCGACTGTGGGGAAAACCAGCCGTGGGAGTGGGGATCGCCGGGATGGAAGGCATGGAAGGGAGCACCAAGCGTGACGTGGAGAGTTTTATCAAACTGACGATGGGCGATCTGCGCGGGTCCGCTGTGGTTTACGGCGCGCTTCCCGGGGAGGCTCTACTCTCTTCGGCGAACAGAGAAACCGCCGCAAATCTCGCCCTCGCCATATTGGATCCGGCCAAGCGTTTTAGCCCTGTCGGCCCGGTTTGCCCACTTTGCGGGAGCGATACTTTCAGGTTCTTGCCAGACGGGACAGCCAGGTGCATGCTCTGTTCGGGTTCCGGTCCATGGGAATGGAAAAACGAATCGCTGCGGTTCCACATCGAATCGGGAAAACATCCTCTTTTTTTGAGCAAAGATGACGTAAACCGCCACGCGGAATGGCTCCGGGGGATGAAGAAAGAATTCCTCGATCGAAAACAGGAGTTGAAGGCGGTAGTCAAAGAATATCTTGGAGTGGGGACATTTATCGAGAATGACCGCCTGTAACCATCTTTTAACTCAGGTCTCACAGAACTGTCACAGAGCGCTTTTATACTCCCGCCATCTCCCAATGAAAAGAACCGGTCCGGACCGGTATTATCCAACCGAAGAGCAGGAGCGTGAGACTGATGGAAGAGATGGTCGGCGGCGCGTTGGCGGCGTTTCACGGGCATGGCGGAACCAGCCGGAAATCGGGGTGGGGGCAGCGTTTCAAGTCTTTGTTTCTAAGTCGAGTTTTGCCGCTCAAACGGCTGAACTATCTCTATTCACAGCTTAATTTGCTTCCGAATGAGACGGCAATTCCGGATCGTATCCTAGAAGTGCTTGGTCTAACTTATGAAATTTCCGCAAACGATGAAGCCAGAGCGCCTTCGGAAGGGCCCCTTGTGGTGGTGGCCAACCATCCTTTTGGCGCAATTGAAGGCATGATTCTCGCCTCGATTCTGCTGAAGAAGAGAAACGATATCAAAATTATGGCCAATTATTTGCTCGCCGGCCTGGGAATTCGAGAACTCAATGAACTGCTCATTTTCGTAGACCCCTTCACGAGGCAGGGATCGGCAGCGCATAACCTCAAGCCGTTAAGAGAGGCCATTGAGTGGGTTCGGGGCGGCCGGGCCCTGGGCGTCTTTCCGGCCGGAGAGGTCTCCCACATGCACCTGAGCAGCTTGAGCGTCATTGACCGGCAGTGGAGCCGGACGGTTGCCCGGATCGTCAGGAAGTCAGAGGCGACCGTGCTCCCGGTTTACTTCGAGGGCCGCAATAGTCCGCTCTTTTGCGGGCTCGGTCTTTTGCATCCGCTGCTTCGCACGTTGATGTTACCGGGACAGAACCTCAAAAAGAGGCCCCGTAGGCTTCGGGTCCATGTAGGCAGGCCGATCCCGTTCAAGAGGTTGGCTGAACTCGATGATTCGGCAATAATGGATTACCTGCGCCTCAGGACTTACAATCTGCGCAATCGCAAATGCGACAGGCATCGAGACCTGTTGTTCCGGCGATCGATTAACGGCCATGCAAGCCATTGCCCGGTCGCAAGAGCGAAAGAGGCCGGCTTGATAGGCGCGGAAATCCGCCGTTTGCCCCCGGAGCAGATACTTTTTTCCTCCAGGAACTTCGATGTAATAAGCGCATCAGCCGCACAAATCCCGAACGTGCTTCATGAAATCGGGCGCCTGCGGGAGATCGCCTTTCGAAAAGCAGGCGAAGGGACCGGCAATGCTATCGATATCGACCGTTTTGACGAGTATTATCGGCACATGATTCTCTGGGACCGGGAGCGCGATGAAATTGTGGGGGCCTACCGGCTTGGCGATGGCGATGCAATTCTTAAGGAGCGCGGTTTTACCGGTCTTTATACGAGCACTCTTTTTGAGTACAAAGATGAACTGGCCCCCATATTCGGTTCGGCCCTGGAGTTAGGGAGATCTTTTGTCCGCCCCGAGCATCAGAAGACATACCAGCCCCTCATGCTTCTGTGGTCGGGAATCGGGCGCTTTGTATCAAGCCGTCCCCGATACCGGTTCCTATTCGGGGCAGTAAGCATAAACAATGAATATCTGGGCGTTTCCCGCAGGCTGATGGTAAAGTTCCTTGAAGAGGGCCATACGGATTGCGATCTGGCAAAATTGGCGCGGGCCAGGAATTCGCCTCCCCGTGGGTCGATGGGAAAAAAGGAGCGGGGATTGGCCTATTCAATGGTTCATGATATCCAGGACTTTTCGGAATTGATATCGGACATCGAGCAGGACGGAGCAGGCATTCCCATACTGCTGAAGCATTATATGAAACTTGGCGGAAAGTTTCTGGGTTTCAGCGTCGACCCGAAATTCAACAATGCGCTCGACGCCCTGGTGCTGGTCGATTTAGCTCGAACCGACCCCCGAATCCTGGGGCGTTACATGGGGCAGCAGGGGTTGGATTCTTTTCTGCGCTTCAACGGCGTCGGGCAGGAGGGCGCCGCCGAATGCGGCCTGCCGGACGATAAATGCGCTTGAGATGCGAAATAGTTATTAATTGATCTCTTAAAAGCAGGGAAACGGTGATAATCTCTTAAGCCCTTGCAGACAGAATTAAACATTAATAAGGGGGAAAGAGAAATGCGCTGGAACCTTCTTGCAGTCTTTGCGGTCGTTTTCGGTTTGCTGCTTATCTTCGAAGGATTAGACACTCTGACGGCCTGGCGCGCATGGTTCTTAAGCATAAGCGGCCTGGTATTGTTTCTGGGAGGCATAATCCGAATCTATCTGGGGATCAGGCGTTTCCGGGCTCTTAACGGTTCGACTGAAGACAGGAATTGAGGTCTGCAACAACGAGCGCAGCCCGCTACAACTGAGGTTTTTGCAGGTGGAACGGGGTGGCCTGTTCGAATTGGTGTGCTATGCGCAGAATCAGTTCCTCCCGAAAATGAGGTCCGAGAATCTGAAGCCCGATCGGCAGCTTCTCCGAGGTAAAACCGCAGGGCGCGGAAATTCCCGGAATTCCCGCCAGGCTTGCCGGGAGCGTAAATACATCGCTTAGGTACATCTGGAGGGGATCATCGAATTTTTCCCCTATCCTGAAGGCCGGTATGGGCGAAACGGGGGCCAGTATCGCGTCGCACTTCTCGAACGCATCGAGGAAATCCTGCCTGATGAGCGTCCTGACCTGTGAGGCTTTCTTGTAGTAGGCATCGTAATAGCCTGCCGACAATACGTATGTGCCGAGCATTATGCGGCGCTTCACTTCGGCGCCGAAACCCCGGGAGCGGGTCTTGCGATACATCTCGATAAGGTCCCTGGTCTCCAGCGACCGCAGCCCGTATTTTACTCCGTCGTAGCGCGCAAGGTTGGAAGAGGCCTCCGCCGGGGCTATTATATAGTAAGCCGCGATGCCGTATTCGGTGTGCGGCAGGGAAATATCAACAGTTTTTGCGCCGAGTTCCCGGCAGGTGTAGATTGCGTTGCGCACAGCCTCCGCGACTTCCGGAGCAGTTCCCTCGATGAAATACTCGCGGGGAATCCCGAGGCGCAGACCCCGGATCGGTTCTTTGAGCGCGGCCCTGTAATCGGGGACCGGCAGATCTACGGAAGTGGATTCCCTTGGATCATGGCCTGCGATTGCCTGGAGCATAATGGCGGCATCCTCCACGTCCCTGGTTATCGGCCCTATCTGGTCAAGGGACGATGCGAAGGCCACCAGCCCGAAGCGGGAAACCCGGCCATAGGTTGGCTTAATGCCCACAACGCCGCAAAAGGATGATGGCTGCCGAATCGAGCCTCCGGTATCCGTCCCGAGCGCTCCGGCGCACAGCCCGGCCGCAACGGCCGCTGCCGAACCACCGCTAGACCCGCCCGGAACGCGGTCCAGGTCCCACGGGTTGCGGGTCTTCATGAAAGCCGAATTCTCCGTTGAGGATCCCATGGCGAATTCGTCCATGTTGGTCTTTCCGATAAAAATGGCCCCTGCCTGCTTGAGTTTTTCGGCAACCGTTGCGCTATAAGGAGCGACAAATCCCTGGAGGATGCGCGAGCCGCAGGTGGTAAGAGACCCCTGGATACAGATCACGTCTTTTATGGCGATCGGCACACCCGCCAGTGGTGAGGCCGAATAGTCCTTTTTCCCCGAGTCGAAAAGCCTGGCTTCATCCAGGGCCTGCTCTCCCAGAGTGCTCAGATAGGAGTTCACCTTCGGGTCGATTGCGCTAATGCGTTCGAGAAATGCGGAGACAGTTTCAACAGCGCCGATTTGTCCGCTTTTCAGCAGGTCGTGAATTTCATGAATTGAAAGAGAGTGGATTTGCATGTAAACCGGCCTCTTCTGCTAAATTACTTTTGGGACCACAAAATTGACGCCGTCCGTTCCGGGCGCGTTTGCAAGCGCCTCCGTGCGGTCCAGTGAACATTGGACCAAATCCGGGCGGAACACGTTTTGCAATTGGATGGCGTGTGTAGTTGGCGCAACGTCCTTTGTGTCGAGTTGATTGAGCTTGTCCATGTACTCGAGAATGCTGTTCATCTGACCGGTCATGCGTTCCTCTTCGGCCTCTGAGAGTTCCAGCCTGGCGAGAAGCGCGACGCGCCGCACCTCTTGTCTGGTTATCTTTGCCTCCATAGCATTTCCTTTTCAACCCACAAGAAAATTCTCCATTGTCCGGCAGTCTTTGAAGGCGGCCAGAACTTCGGGCAATCCCTGTATCCGGGCTTTTTGCAGCAGATTGTATGTAAGGGCGTGCACCCGCTTTTCTTCGGCATCCCGTTCGGCAGCGGTGGAGTCGAACCGTTGCAGGAATTTTGCAAACCTGACGACGTGAATCAGTTCATGAGTCACTATATAAGCCGTGAGCGGAAAGAGTCCGATCCCCTTATCGCGCTCGACGGCCCTGCGTATCACATGGTCCTGGATGCAGATTTTGAAAAAGTCTCCCGGTTCGCTTCCCCGTGTCCTATCGCCGGGGCGTCTGAGATATCGCCGGATTTGGGCGAAAGCGACATCTGTGACCTCCTGTTCGCCAAGGTCGCTCAAGCTCTGTATGTCATATCGATATCTTTTCCATTCAGAGGTGGAAATTTTGTAAAAATCGCTGATGAACTCTTCCGAGGCGTCGATGGCCAGCGCAAGGACAGCAATTTCTTCCGCCTCGAAGGGTAGGCGTCTCATCTCTTCGCGGCTCCGCTTAGAATTTTGCTCAATCGCCCAAACTCAGGCGCGTTTCCTTTATGTACAGGACTTCTTTGCTCAATTCAACAGGTTCCGACCATTTTTGGCCCCGCAGCGCCGCCGGTCCCGACGCATCACAAAAGTTGAGGGCGGGGATAAACCCCGCCCTCTCTAATTGGAAACAGTCTTTAATTCAGGGCTGTTTCATTTTCAAATACGTGGAGACCGGACAAAGACTTGCTAATCATGCTCATGGACATAGAACGGCCATTTGTGGAAGAACCATTCGTTCCAGAGCAAAGGAATGATCCACCAGAAATTCCAGATAAGGGACTCGCCGCCGACGTATCTTTCGGCAAGCTCTCCGTGCATATGGGGGTTGCCCAGTCCCCAGTGCCCGAAATTTACTACGTAGAACAGGATGTAATTGATGACCATCAGGATCAGCACGCCGATCGTCCTGAACCAGAATGCGCCCCACGAATCCTTGTCGGCCATCGGGACCATATCATCGAAGTAGTGGTGCCAGGCCAGGAACGGAATCAGTGTGAACCCGGCTACTTCGGCGGTGTGATACCAGAAAAAGCGGGTAGGACTACCGGCGTCGGTTGCGGGGAGGTGATGGGTCAGCTCCTCCATATTCATCCAGCTGGGCATCAGCTTTATGAAGAGTTCGGCGAGCAGGTAGGCAATTATGACGTTGAATATGAAAGAGACGATTCCCTTCCATGGCTGGGGAAGCTTTATCAGCGTCCAGGGCTTCATTCGCCACACGTTGGGGGTCATGAACAAAACTATGATCATCCATTCCCACCAGCCGAAGACCCAATGCAGGTGACCTGTGCCCGCGATGGCGCCCCACCAAGGGCGGCCCAAGGCGTTCGCCGTTCCGAGGCTTGATTCAAACACCGCTCCCCAGAAAGGCACAATGAGGACCGTGTAGAAGAAAAGAGTCAACAGGGAGGTCCATCCGAGTTCCGCAAATCCTGCCTGGGGCTGAGTGAGATCGCTCGGGCGAACGGGCCATTTTCCGAACAGAATGGTCACAAAAGGGTAGCTATAGAACCCGATGAGCACGTAGCAAACGATCGCGCTCTGAGCGAAGTGCTTCTCCTGCATGGCCTTGAGCGGCAAAGACTTCAAATCGGGGAGAACCGATTTGCCGGCGGCGATCGAATCTGCAATCACCTTGTTGATGGTGGGCATCGAAAGCGGCACAAACTTGCCCGATTCAGCAAGGCTATCCAGGTTGCACTGACTCAGAAAATTGAAACCCAGTCCCAACACCCTGTAGAAAACAACGTGAAGGACGAACCAGACTATAATTAGGTTCATTATTGTCTGGACAACTCCTCTTACCGGCGGGGAAAGTTTTTGAAAAGGCCAGTCCCCAAGGAACATGTGTTGCCATAGGCCCACGAGGATCATCATTGCGAGGTACATAACGAATGGGTATGGAAAAGATCCCACCGGGCCTCTGGGATCGCTGAAAATGTACCATGTCAACAATGCGACCAGGAAGAATACAATGGTTGAAATGATGCCGGTAGCCGGCTGACCCCATCGCGGTTTCAGAACGTCCGCCATATTTCCCTCCTTCTTGTATGAATGCTGTGCTTTCTATTCAGGAAGCGCCCCGATTCGCGGCAATCTAAAACTATGTCACCTCCTTCCGGTTCGAACATTCATGGTCCATCGCGGACCGAATCGTTGGCAAACCGTTCACAATACAGCCTGAAGAGGTCGAAGCGGGTACAGAAAGGGAAGATGAGACCTTTTCGTACTCCAAGTGAGGCCGGAGAGTCAAGCGGAATTTGTTTGACAATGACTTCGCACTTTGGTTAAGTCCATGAATGGGCGCAGCTCCGGGACCTGTTCAGAGGTGGGGTCTTCGTTCGTCGATTGCTCACCGCTGTTTATTTCCGTATCTCCCGGTCCGCCCTATTGTTCGGCGAGATGTTCACCAGTCAGGTCTTTATTTCTTCCCCGTTTTTTTTGAATCGTCGAATTATAATTACATTATTGTCTCTCTCAATTGTTTGGTTTAATTCGGGCTGTTTGTTTCAACAGGGCGCAAGGTGATGCGATCTTTCAAACTGAAGCTGTTTTGAACGGGGCGCACACTCATCGCTCTCAGGAGGTAAGGGAATGGGAAAAGGAGTTCTTTGCGAATCAGCGCTCGATCGCATTGAAAAAGAACACGCCGAGTGGCTGAACGAATACCGGAAGGCTCTCAAAAAAATGCCTGAGCGGCTCAACCGGTTCTCCAGCGTATCCGACCTGGAGGTCAAGCCGCTTTACACTCCGCTTGACGTTGCAAACAGGGACTTTTTGGAAAACATCGGCTTTCCCGGTAGATACCCTTACACCAGAGGCGTTCAGGGAACCATGTACAGGTCGCGGCTCTGGACCATGCGGATGTTCGCTGGACTGGGCACTTCCGAAGATACGAACAAGCGGTTCCACTACCTGATTAATCACGGTGAAACCGGCCTAAGCACTGCTTTCGACTTCCCGACCCTGATGGGATACGATACGGACTCTGCTCTTGCGCGAGGCGAGTGCGGCAAATGCGGAGTTGCAATCGACACCCTGGAGGACATGAGCCGGTTGTTCGCAAACATCAACCTGGAGGAAGTCACCGCATCGATGACGATCAACCCTCCCGCTTCTGTGATATGGGCCATGTACATAGCCAATGCCGAAAACCAGGGTTACTCGCGCAAGAAACTTGGCGGCACAATTCAGAACGACTGCCTCAAGGAGTTCATAGCGCAAAAGACGCTCATGCTTCCGCCGGAGCAGAGCCTGAGACTGGTGACCGATACGGTTGAGTTCGGAACCAGGGAAGCGCCCCGCTGGAACACGATCAGCATAAGCGGCTACCACATCAGGGAAGCCGGATCGACTGCGGTTCAGGAACTTGCCTTCACGATCTACGACGGCATTACCTATGTCGAGGAAGCAATCAAAAGGGGGCTCAAAGTTGACGAATTCGCCTGCCGGCTCTCCTTTTTCTGGAATTCCCATATCGATTTTTTCGAAGAAATAGCGAAGATGCGCGCGAGCCGGCGCTTATGGGCGCGGATCATGAAGGAACGTTTCGGGGCGCAGGACCCCAGGTCCATGCTGATGCGTTTCCATACCCAGACGGCCGGGTGCTCGCTTACCTCACAGGAACCGTACAACAACGTCATTCGGACCACTACCGAAGCTCTTGCGGGGATTCTGGGCGGCACCCAGTCTCTGCACACCAATTCGCTCGATGAGGTCTACATGATTCCAAGCGAGGAAGCCGCGCTCATCGCGCTACGCACGCAGCAGATACTGGCTGACGAATGCGGCGTCACGCATGTGATCGATCCGCTGGCCGGCTCTTATTTTGTCGAGGCGCTCACCGACAAAATGGAGGAAGAAGCCAACGTCTATATCCGCAAACTTGATGAAATGGGCGGGATGGTTGCGGCCATAGAACGGGACTACCCGCAGATGGAGATTGCAGATGCGGCTTTTCATTTCCAACGGCAGGTCGAGGCGGGGGAGAAAATCATAATCGGGGTGAACAAATACACTTCAGATCGGCCGGAACTGGAATTCGTCCTAAAGATAGACGACGAGATAGAACGGATGCAGGTCGAGCGAACCAACCGTTTCAAGGAAAAGCGGGACAAAGTCAGGTTCCAAAAAGCGATGGACGAGTTGAGGCGCAGATGCGAAGGTCCTCCGTGCTGGGAAAACAACGTCATGCCCGCCCTAATAGAGGCGGTCCGGGCAGGAGCGACCGAGCAGGAATGTTGCGATCTATACAGGAGCGCATTTGGAATCTATACGGACCCTGGGACTTTCTAAGCAACTCAAAACTCAAAACTAGTCAAGGAGGCAGGTTTCCATGGAAAAAGCGAGGAAACTTCGTATATTGGTCGCCAAACCAGGGCTGGACGGCCATGACAGGGGCGCCCGAGTTGTGGCTCGCGCTTTTCGTGATGCGGGCTTCGAGGTCATCTACACAGGGTGCCATCAGACGCCGGAGCAAATCGTGAGCACCGCCATCCAGGAGGATGTGGACATGATCGGGTTAAGCATCCTGTCCGGCGCACACACATATTCCTTTCCCCGGGTGCTCGAACTTTTGAAGGAGAACAACGCGGAAGATATATCGGTGGTGGGTGGGGGCATATTCCCTCTCGAGGACGTCCCCAAGCTCAAGGAAATCGGCATAAAGGAATTATTCGAACCCGGCGCAAGACTTGAGGACATCATAGACTGGGTCAGCAAAAATATCAGGCCGCGCAGGGGGGTTGTGCTAAGAAGGTCTCCCGCACACCCCCAGCGCCCATGATAGACTCGGGCGGCGCGGTCGGCCTTCCGCGCTTCGCGGCGTACGCCTCTTAGGCGCCGCCGGTTCAGTTTTAGGAAGTAATCGTTTAGTATTGTGCAGAAGTCTGTCATGCGAGGTAGACAAAACGGGATGGCAAGCGGCGCATTGCGACCGTCAAATCATCATGATTCGCCGGAAATTCAGCTCCACCACTTTATACAGGGTTTAGCGCATGGACGTCATTGAACGGATCGTCTCTGGCGATGTAAGGACCATAGCTCGTATCCTTCGAGATATCGACGATGAGATTCCCTCCGCCATGAACATCTTGCGGGAACTCTATCCGCATACGGGTAAAGCATACGTTGTCGGTTTCACCGGTTCCCCGGGGGTTGGCAAGAGCGCTCTTGTCGACCAGATAGCGATCAACTATCGCAAGGCGGCAAAAACAGTGGGGATTTTAGCGGTCGATCCGACAAGCCCATTTACAGGGGGGGCCATACTGGGTGACCGCATCCGCATGCAGCGCCATTTTCTCGACCCGGGTGTTTTCATCCGCAGCCTTGCCACGCGCGGTCATTTCGGCGGCCTCTCCAAATCCACCAACGATATGGTTAACGTTCTGGACGCAGCGGGTAAGGACGTGATCATAGTCGAAACTGTGGGCGTGGGTCAGGACGAGGTGGAAATCGCAAACAGCGCCCACACAACCGTGCTGGTGACAGTGCCGGGAATGGGGGACGACATTCAGGCGATCAAGGCCGGCGTAATGGAAATCGGCAATATTTTCGTGGTGAACAAAGCCGATCGCGAAGGCTCCCGAAAGACCGTGCGCGAACTGATGAACCTGATCGAACTTGGCGCCAGAAGGCAAAACGGTGGGGATTGGGAGCCGCAGATCGTGCAAACCGTAGCCATAAAGGGCCGGGGGATCGAAGAGCTCTACGACGCAATTGAAAAACACAGGGACTATCTTCTTGCCGCCCACACAGAAAAGTGGCGGCAAATTCTGGAAAAACGCGCCAGAATTCAGCTCATGGGCGCCCTTAAAGATCAGGCGTTCAAAACTATCCTGGAAAGGGTCGAGGGGCGCGGGGATTCCATCGACGAGATGGTGAGGAAGATCGTTGACAAGGAGTCCGACCCCTATACGCTCGTCGAGCAGATTATCGGCAGGGAATTGAAGTGAACCTGACGTCAATCGCCCCTCTTTTCTAGAGCGGACGCCGGACTGATTCTTTTTCCGTTCACTGCTTACAAGTTCTCAGATGCGATTCAAAACAACCGGCGGCCCATGAGACCGCCGGTTTCGTTTTTATTGAGAGCACTGTATATTGTAATGATTTCCGCCCTATGCCGGACCGGAGCGTAAACCGGTCCCATGAACGAGGCAATGAAGCCGCGAGGCCTCTGCCAGGCACGATTCACGATTGTCGATATGGACATCGCAGGTGTGCTCTGTTTGTACCGGCAAAGGAGGTCAGAATGATAAAAATTCAAAGCGAATTGTGCAATAGTTGTGGAATTTGTGTCAATGTCTGCCCCAATTACGTTTTTGTTCGTGAGGATCGCAGGCCGTCCGGCAAGGTAATCGCCGCTAACCAGGGCTTATGTTGCGAGTGCGGACACTGTGTTCTTTACTGCCCCCAAAACGCTATCGAACATCAGACCATCCTGGAGGAAGAAATTGCCCCTCCAGGCGATGGAGTCATGAATTCGGCGGATGTCGAACAATTGATGATGGGCCGCAGATCCACCCGATGTTTCAAAAGTGACGTCGTCCCTAAGGACCTGATTGAAAGATTGATTGAGATCGCCACAAATGCCGGTACGGCCAGCAATATGCAATCAGAACATTTCATTGTCATTCAAGATCAAGGACTCATGAATGAATTAGAAAAAACGAGCATCGATATTTTGTGGGACAAGGGACTCAAATACGCGACGGACCACAGCATAATTGGCCGCCTACTGGCCAAACGCTACGCGCCCGAACTGGTTTCCAACTTTAAGCGTTATCACGATATCATTGTTCTGCGCAGAAGCGGAAAGCAACTGGACGGAATGGTATTCCGAAAAGCCCCTTGCTTGATCGTTCTATGCGGATTGAAGGCTGAATATCTTTCGCCGATGAATTGCGCACTGGCAATTCGTAACATGGAACTGCTTGCGGCAGCGAATGGTTTAGGCACATGTTGGGCCGGTCTGTTCATCAGCGCTGCCAGGATGAGTTGCAAAAAAGTGAACGCACTCCTGCAAATTGACGACTCCCGCCAGATATTCGGGGCTTTGATGGTTGGTTATCCCAAGTACCTACCCGTGAGCATTATACGCCGAAAACCAAGAGAGGTGCGCTGGCTGTGAAAGCAATGAGATGAGAAGCCGGTTCAGAGTCATACTATTGACTAAGAATGCAGATTCGCCTTACTAACTTTAAAACCGGCGGTCCTTTTCGGACCGCCGGTTTTTTTTATTGAACATTGGAAAACAGGCGAGCGACTCAACGGGCGCTGAACTCGTTCTTTTTCCGTTCACCGCTCACCGTTCACCGCTCACCGGATCTTACTTCAAATGAGGAACGATCAGCAGCGCGACGATGTTGACGACCTTGATCATCGGGTTGATTGCCGGGCCGGCCGTATCTTTGTACGGGTCGCCTACGGTGTCGCCGGTGACGGCCGCCTTGTGAGCGTCGGAACCCTTGCCGCCGTACATGCCGTCTTCGATGAACTTCTTGGCGTTGTCCCAGGCGCCGCCGCCGCTCGTCATGGCGATGGCCTGGAACAGACCGGTGATGATCGCGCCGATGAGCATGCCGCCGAGGGCCTCTTTGCCTATCAGGAATCCGACAACGACCGGTGCGACCACCGGGATGAGCGCAGGAACCATCATCTGCTGAATGGCGCTCTTGGTGACGATGTCAACGCACTTGCCATATTCCGGTTTTGTGCGTCCCTTCCATGATGCCGGGGAGTTCACGGAACTGGCGGCGGACTTCCTCGACTACGCCGCCTGCGGCCTTACCAACGGCCTCCATCAGAAGCGAGCCGTAGAAGTATGGCAGGAGGCCGCCGATGAAGAGGCCGACGATGACCATGGGGTTAGAGAGGTCGAATATGGCCTGGCCGGGGACCGACCGGGAGTATTCGGCGAAAAGGACCAGGGCGGCAAGAGCGGCCGAACCGATCGCGTAACCCTTGGTAACGGCCTTGGTGGTGTTGCCTACCGCATCCAGAGGATCGGTGATGGCGCGGACGCTCTCGGGAAGTTCCGCCATTTCGGCGATACCGCCGGCGTTGTCGGTGATGGGGCCGTAGGAGTCGATGGCCACAACGATACCGGTCATGGAGAGCATCGCAACGGCGGAAAGAGCAATGGCAAAAAGGCCTTCACCGGGATGACCCGAGAAACCGCCGCCAAGCTGATAGGCCCACACGATCGCGCCGCAGATTACCAGGGCAGGGGCGGCCGTGGACTTCATGCTGACTGCAAGACCCGCGATCACGTTGGTGCCATGGCCGGTTTGGCTGGCCGCGGCAATGTGCTTAACCGGGTTGAAGCTCTTGGAGGTGAAGTATTCGGTGATCATAACGATCGCGCCGGTCAGCACGAGACCGATGAGGGCGGTGGTGAAAACGCTCATCGCCGTGAAGCCGCCCGTCTTCAGGCCCGGTTGCTTCAGGAACCACTCGGATGCAAAATAGAAAGCCACCGCCGCAAGAATACCAGCGACCGCAAGGCCTTTATAGAGCGCGCCCATGATGTACTCGTTCTTGCCCAGGCGCACGAAGTAGGTGCCGATGATCGAAGCAACGATCGAGATGCCGCCGATCAAAAGCGGGAATTCCACCCAGAGGCTGTCGGCGCCGAAAACCGTTTTTGCCAGCAGCATGGCCGCAACCAGCGTAACGGTGTAGGTCTCGTAGAGGTCGGCAGCCATGCCCGCGCAGTCACCAACGTTGTCACCGACGTTGTCGGCGATAACCGCTGCGTTTCTCGGATCGTCCTCGGGGATTCCGGCTTCCACTTTGCCCACCAGGTCTGCGCCTACGTCGGCAGCCTTGGTGTAGATACCGCCGGCGATACGAGCGAAAACGCTCATGAGCGAGCAGCCGAAGCCAAGGCCGATAAGAGCTTCGAATACCTTGTCAACGGGCGCAAACGACTTGGCAATCAGGTAATAGCCGGTGATGCCGAGAAGTCCCAGACCTACGACCATGACGCCCGTAACCGACCCGCCTTTGAAAGCGACCGAAAGCGCTGCCTGCAGGCCCCGTTTTGCGGCTTCCGTCGTGCGCACGTTGGCTTTTACGGATACCATCATGCCGATGTAACCCGCAAGGGCCGAACCGCATACGCCGATGAGAAATCCGATCGAAGTCCATTTGCCAAGTAAGAGCAGCACTCCGGCAAGCACCACTGCGACGACGGCGACGGTCTTGTATTCCCTGTTCAGAAATGCTTCCGCGCCTTCCCGGATTGCTTCCGAGATCTCCTGCATTTTTTCGGAACCGGCGCTCTGCTTGGATACCCATGCTGCGGTCACCAGCGCGTAGATGACGCCGAGAGCACCACATGCGAGGGCAATCATGGTGATCATACTTGCGTTCATTTAATCCTCCTCGTTGAATTGTTTTGAATTGGTTCTTCATGTTTGAGAAGCGGGGGCCGCCTCTCGATCTTTAAACTTATTGCCTCAAAATGCTTCTTCCAGCAACACAATCCCAGAGACCGGCCGTAACCGTCCCCGAATAGATTCCGTCAGTTGTGTGCGTCAAGTTCTGCAAATTCGATCAGGGCATACGGCGCCTAGTTTTTTGTTTTCCTTACTGCTTCAACCGACGAAGCGAGCCCTGGAGGGCCGCCGAGAATGGGTCCAACAGTGACTCGTCGGAGGCGGCCCTCCAGGGCGGCCTCTCAGGCAGCGATACCTAGTCGCAGCTTCTTTTGTTCTTGGAGTAGATCCATATTGATGTAACGGCTTGCTTCCAGCCAGTCCTCGTGGGTCTCCACCGCCAAGGCACGGA
>CAVSIN010000026.1:0-68544 GCA_963727975.1 uncultured delta proteobacterium
GATTGGTTTCGCGTGTGCGTGAACATGGGGAAGCACTTGCGGAATTCGACCCGAAGGAATACGGCGTAAATGTCGCCGAGCCGTTTTTTCTGTTTCAACGAAATGACGATCATGTCATTGATGGATCGCCCGGCGAACCATGAGCCTTGTAAAAATTGCGCTGAACTTTCGCTCAATTGGCCTGCTCTCAGTATCCCAACGCCTCTCCAACCAGTTTTACGTGGATGCGGCCTCTTTTTCTGTGGCCTTCGATGATGCTCCACATGTTGCAGACGCGTTCAGCCGACCGGCAGTCGGTGCACAGCCCGTTGGCCGTGCAGGGTGCTTCGACACCGATACGGATCGCGTTCACCGGCGCAGCGTAGTGTTTGACCCTGGCAATGGCGGAATCCAGGTCGGGGACGACTTTATTCATTCCCACCACCAGGATCACCTTTTCGGGACCGAACATCATGGCCGCCACACGGTTTCCCAGGCCGTCCAGGTTGACCAGTCTGCCGTCCAGGGTGATGGCGTTGGAACTGGCGATCATCACGTCCGCGTCGAGCCCCCTGCGCCTCACCGCCAGGCTTTCCTGGGGCGTAAGCCCGGGCTGGAAAGGATCGATTATGTCCACCTTCGGCAGAGCGGCTATTCTTTTCCACAGCCCCATCGAAGTGGTGGTAATCGAACCGCAGCGATAGACGCTCGCCCCATGCGGGATCATTGCCAGCACCTCCTCGATCGCCTGGGCGGCGGTGGCCGCATAACTGCCTTCCATGCGGCGCTTTTCGAGGTTTTGAATTATTTGCTGTGCGGTTCTTTCATTCCAGCTTATCTGGTTTTTATCCATCTTCAACCCTCGAGTTCCATGTTTTAAGGCACAAGGACTATTTTGCCGAACATTTCGCCCCGCTCCATGATTTCAAACCCGCGCTTGCCCTCGCTTAGAGGAATCACTTCGTCGATGATGCGTCTTGATCCTGCCGCTCCAGAGCAACCGGGTGATGTCGCGAAAGTCCTGCGGGCTGCCCATCGTGCTCCCGATAAGGCTTATCTGCTTGCCGAATATCCTGCGGACGTCGATTTCGACCTGCGGACCGCTGGTGTTTCCGACGATTACTATCCGGCCTCCCCTGGCCACGACGGCCATGCTGGTATTGAGGGTGGCCGCGCCCACGTTGTCCACCACGAGGTCCACCCCGCGTTTTGCAGTGAGTCTGCTGGACCTCCTTGCCCCAGTCGCTCCTAGAACGGTCGATCACGAAATCAGCTCCCAGTTCGCGGGCTTTTTCCGCTTTTTCGGCGTTGCTCGCCACCACATAGACGGTGGCCCCGGCCAGTTTGGCGATCTGTATGGATGCGCTGTTGACGCCTCCTCCGGCCCCGACTACCAGCACTGTCTCGCCGGCCCGGAGTTTTCCCCTGTTTATCAGCATCCGCCAGGCCGTAAGGGTGACCAGCAGCGGGGCGCAGGCTTCGGGGAAATCGATATCGTCAGGCATTCTTACCAGGTTTTTCGCGGGCGCCGCCACATACTTCGCGAACCCTCCGCGAACATGCTCGCCAATAATCATATACCCGGGGCTCATGGAGTGCTCGCCCCGGCGCGTGAATTCATCTTCGACCGGATTTATTCCATGATCGATCACAACCCGCTGGCCGGTTTCAAATCCGGTAACGCCCTCGCCCAAACCGGCCACAACTCCGGCTATGTCCGATCCGCCCCAGTGAGGCATCTCAAGATCAAGGCCCGGCCATCCTCGCATGACCCATATATCGAGGTGATTCAGAGCGCAGGCTTTGACTTCGACAAGGACCTGGCCTCTACCGGGAGTGGGATCGGCAACATCGTCGTACCTGAGAACATCGAGACCGCCATGCTGGTAAAAACAAAGAGCTTTCATTTTTTATGATCCTTTTCGCCATGAGACGGTTATTTTTCTGCGAAGCGCTATATCCATAGCTAAACTTCATCTGCGGTATTTCAAGTGCCGCAGGAAAGAAAACCTGGTCGCGGATGTCGAATATCGCAAGCGCTGCAAATTCAGCAATTAGTATTGAAAAGGCGCCGCCGGAGGCCTATTATTACCGGCGGCGGCAAATGCGGTATTCCTTTTGCCATAGCCGGCATGTTAAAGAAAGCTAATTCAATGGCGGCAAATAATAAAAATATCAAGGACTGCGGCGGATCGGTTTTCCTTCACGATTTTCGATGCCGGAAAAGGGGTGAGCAGATGAAAAAGCCCGTTCCACAGAGGCCGCACGCCAAAAAGGAGGACCCTCCGCTGGCTTGTTTTTGGCCTGTTTTCAATTTTCCTCTGCCTTTCCCTGGTCGGCGGCATCGCGGTTTTCGCGCTCTATCTGCAAATCGACCAGTCGCTTCCCAGCGTTGAGGCCCTGAAGAACTATCACCCTCCACTGGTCACCAGCGTATATTCAGCCGATGGTGAACTGATCGGCGAATTCTTTATCGAGCGAAGATACCTGGTTCCGCTAAATGAACTTCCCCCGCATCTGATCAAGGCCTTTATCGCTGCGGAGGATACGCGGTTCTACGAGCACGGCGGGGTGGACCTGATCGGAATTTTTCGCGCCATGCTCAAAAACATACAGGCCGGTGAAATCGTACAGGGCGGAAGCACCATAACCCAGCAGGTCGTGAAATCCCTGCTCCTTACCCCCGAACGCACTTTCATGCGCAAGATCAAAGAGGCCCTTCTCGCCCACCGGATCGACAACAGCCTCAGCAAAAACGAGATTCTCTATCTTTACCTGAACCAGATTTATTTCGGCGCCGGGGCCTACGGGGTGGAGGCGGCCGCCAGGACCTATTTCGACAAACACGCGAGCGAGCTGGACCTTTCGGAAGCTTCCCTTCTGGCCGGTCTGCCCAAAGCTCCCAGCCGCTTTTCACCGATTCATCATTTCTCGGTGTCACGTGAAAGGCAGCGCTACGTTTTGCAGAGGATGGTGGATTCGGACTTCATAACTTTCGATGAGGCCCGCAAAGCTTTGGCCAAGCCGCTGCAGATCGCAAAGCCCAAGCGCTGGGCGCTCAAGAAGATGGACTATTTTACCGAGGAAGTCCGCCGGCAGGCCGAGGCTCGCTTCGGACGCGACATGCTCTATAAAGAGGGGCTTATTATCCAGACGACCCTGGACCTCAAGGCGCAGCGAATCGCCGAAAAGGCGCTCGACCAGGGTCTTCGCGAACTCGATAAACGGCATAAACAGTATCGCGGGCTTCACGTCAATGTCCCCAAAGATGACTGGCCGAGCGCTCTTCGAGTCCTTGCTCAATCCAACGGCGAGTTGGAAGAAGGCAAGGTGGTGGCGGGGCTGATAAAGGAATTCGACGCCAAATCAAAGACAATTTCCGTGGACCTTGGTGCGGCAAAGGCGCTTGATTCCCCAGTCGGGCTGGCAATGGGTGCAGGTTTCCAACAAGCGCGCGGAGAAGATTTTCCGCACCGGCGACGTCCTCAGAGTAAAACTGGACGAGGCGGCAGGAAAAAGATACCTGGATTGCCGCCGTCGAGCAGGACCCCGGGATGGAAGGGGCGCTGATGTCCATTTCACCCATTACCGGCCGGGTCATCTGCATGGTGGGAGGGCGCAATTTCGAAAAGAGCCAGTTCAACCGGTGCACGCAGGCGGTGCGGCAGCCGGGGTCTTCGTTCAAGCCCATAATTTATGCGGCTGCGCTCGACAAGGGCTACACCGAGGCCTCCATACTGATCGACTCGCCGATTACCTATTACGACCACAGCGTGAAAGGCTCCTGGACCCCTTCCAATTACGACCGCCAGTTCTGGGGACCGATCCTGCTCCGAAAGGCCCTCATCCATTCGCGCAATGTGGTGACGGTCAAGCTCCTCGAATCAATCGGGGTGAACTACGCCATCAATTACGCCCGGCAACTGGGGATAACATCTCAGCTTACTCCGACTCTGTCGCTCGCCCTTGGGGCCTCCGGCGTGACGCTCCAGGAGTTGCTCACGGCCTACTCCACCTTCCCCGGCCAGGGTGAGCGGGTTGAGCCGTATCTTATAGAAAAAGTCTTCGACCGATACGGCAATCTGATAGAGGAACACCAGGTAAAAAAAGAACAGGTGATATCGGCCAAAACGGCCTACCTGATGACCGACCTGCTCCAGGGGGTCGTGAGGGAGGGGACCGGGACAAAAGCAAGGGAACTCAAGAGGCCGGCCGCCGGGAAAACGGGAACCACCAACGAACTCAAGGACGCCTGGTTCATCGGCTTTACTCCTTCGGTGCTCACCGGCGTCTGGGTGGGCTACGACGACCACACCGTCTCGCTTGGAAAAGGAGAAACCGGCGGGCATGCGGCCTGTCCGATCTGGGTCTATTTCATGAAAGAGTACCTGAAAGACAAGCCCGTTGAAACATTCCCAATTCCTGACGGCATTGTTTTCGCCAAGATAAATGGGTCTTCGGGGGCGGTTGCAAGATCGGACGAGCAGGGGGCGGTCTATGCGGCTTTTGCCGACAAAATTCCGGCCCCGGGCTCCAGACCGAAGCTGGAAGGCGAGAAGAGACCTCCGAAGTTCCCGGATCACGGAGAAACAGACGATGCCCAGCCCCGGTTGAGACAGGTGCAGCCTTCTTCGAGTGAGTCCTACTTCAAGTCGGAGCTGTATTGTCGATTCGCTTATGAGCCTGATAAAAGTTGACAGCGAAAAATGCAGCCGCGACGGAATTTGCGTCGAGGTTTGCCCTCTGAAGCCTGCTTTCGCTCGACCCCGAGGGCAGGCCGGAGATGCGCCCGGCAGCGGCCGCCTACTGTATCGGGTGCGGCCACTGTGTGGCAGTCTGTCCAAATGGCGCCTTGGACAACAGGAAAAACCCTATTTCAAAACATACGGAGATCCCGGAGCATTATTCTCTCGATCCTGCACAAAGTGCGCTCTTTTTGCGCTCGCGCCGCTCCATCCGCTGCTACAAGGATGAACCGGTCCCAAGGGAGAAGATGCTGAAGCTTCTGGACATTGCCCGTTTCGCTCCTTCGGGGCATAATTCGCAGGCGAATATCCTACCTGGTCGTCGAGGGCGCGTGAAAACCTGATGCGCCTCCGCCAGATCGTAGTCGAGTGGATGCGGGAAGCTGTGAAGCTTTCCCCGGAGCTGGCGAAGCGTTTTCACATGCCCGCCATAATCCGGGCGCACGAGAACGGCGAGGACCGGATTCTGCGGGGGGCGCCGCATATTATCGTGGCTCATGCCCCGGCAGACCTGGCTGCGGCTCCGGTCTCAACGGTCCTTGCTCTGGAATATGTCGAGCTCTACGCCCCGGCGCTGGGGATCGGCACGTGCTGGGCCGGTTACGCGCAGATATGCGCCCGGCAGTTCCCTGCTTTTTCGCAGTTTCTGAAAATCCCGGCGGGCAGGACGATTACGGGAATTTTGATGGCGGGCTATCCGAAATACAAGTACCACCGGCTGCCTGCACGAAACCCTCTGGATGTGGCATGGTTCGAAACCGGCGAACTGTAGCCTGCGGCTAAAGGAAAGTTCAATGAAGGAATGGGTTCTATATTCGGCTCTGGCGCTCCTGATTTGGGGCTTGTGGGCCTTTTTGCCCAAAATGGCCCTCAGTTGCCTCGAGCCAAAAACAGCTTTCATGTTCGAAGTAATCGGCGGGGCAATAACAGGCCTGTTCGCTTTCCTCATCCTGCGGCCTCAACTTGGAGGGGCCGAAATCCGGGGGATAATTCCCGCCCTTCTCACCGGGATGATGGGCTATCTCGGGCTGCTTTGCTTCATGTATGCGATCCGTGAAGGAAAGATCTGCGTCGTAGCGCCCCTGACCGCGCTTTACCCGGTCGTAACCCTGGCCCTGGCAATGATTTTCCTCAAGGAAAGAATAAACATTGTCCAGTTCGCCGGAATAATCCTCGCGCTTGTCTCCGTCGTCCTGATTTCATACGAATAGAAGTAAATTCTTCGAAACGCCAGCCTCTACTCAATTTTCCCGGGAAACTTGCTGGCCGAAACGGTCCAGATCAGTCTTACGCTTTTCCGGATAATGATCCCGGTAATCATTGCGGTAAAGATACTCCAGCAATTCGGCGCGGTAGCCGCCCTGGGGGAAATTCTATCCCCGGTAATGCGTATCGTTGGGCTTCCGGGCAGCATGGGGCTCGTCTGGGCAACGACAATTCTGTCCAATATCTATACCGGGATTGTCGTGTTCGTTTCCGTCTCCGCGAACGAGTCACTGACGGTTGCGCAGACCACGGTGCTGGGGACAATGATGCTGGTTGCTCACAGTCTTCCAATCGAGCTCCGGATCGCGCAAAAAGCGGGCGCGCGCCTGCGATTTATGGGTTTGTTCCGCATGGGGGGCGCCTTCGTCCTTGGATGGGCGCTTTTTAGACTCTATAGCTTGGGCAGGCTTGCTCCAGGAGCAAAATACCCCTGAATGGCTGCCGCGCATCGACGACTCCTCGATCATGACCTGGGCCGCCGAGCCAGGCCCGCGGCCTGATAATGATATTCTTCATTATAATGGGCTTGCTCCTGGTATTGAGAATTCTGGAAAGGATCGGGATTACGGCCATAATGACCAGGCTGCTCGCGCCGGTCCTGAGGCTGCTGGGGATTGGCTCCTCCGCCTGTACGCTTACTATTGTCGGGATGACCATGGGGATTGCTTACGGCGGAGGACTGATAATCCGGGAGTCTGTTTCGGGACGCGTCGACAGGCGCGACGTCTTGTTTTCCCTGGCCCTGATGGGTCTGTGTCACAGTCTGTTTGAGGATACGCTCGCCGTTGCCGTTACAGGCGCAGATTTTTCCGGGATCTTAGCGGCAAGGATGGTTTTTTCGCTGATCGTCGTATATTTACTGGTAAAATTGATTTCACGCCTCTCCGAAAAAACGATCAATTTATTCTTCCTGCGCCCGCCCGATTAGTGCCCATCTCCCAAGCAAAGGTCCGGAATCCAATTGCCGGCGGAACAATTTTGTGCCTTTTTGCAGCGCGACTTGCTTCAGTTTTCCCTCAAGACCGAAATAAATTCTTCACGACTTACCGAATTTTAATTTTCCGGAAAAAAATCGGTCCCGCTCGGCGATCGAGCCCGCCGTGGCCTCTGCGGCCACCGGCGCAATCTCGACGCTCTGCGAGGCGTGGCGGTCCCACCGCCCCACCGCTGGGGTTTCGATCTTCTATGGCGCCGACGCTCAAACTTGCTTGCTCCGAGCACGGGAATTGCTACAACTCTCGCGCGCAAGGCGTGTTCCTAACCCTGTTATCGGGAAAGGTGAAAAATGGAAAAATTTGATCTGCCCCTTGCCGCCTGGCTCGTCTTCCTGGGTTCGGCCCTCTTGGAGGTCGGAGGCGATGCGGTGGTTCGAAGAGGTCTGCGCGGGGCCAATGTTGTTATTATCCTGGCCGGTGGTCTCATGCTGGCGGGCTATGGCCTGCTCGTCAACACGGTGAGATGGGATTTTTCCAGGCTGTTGGGCGTCTATGTGGCCATGTTCGCCACTGGTGAGCGTGATGTGCGGCCGATTTGTCTTTGGCGAGAGCGTGCCGAATTCGACATGGGTGGGCCTCGCCATTATTGTGGCAGGCGGCATGGTCATTCAGTTCGGCTAAGTGCCTGCCGGAAAGGCAGGCGAAGATACCGGCTGCTGGCGAAGACCGGCAGTTGTATTCGATCGACTGATTCATTAAGCGCAACCTATCAATATGTATGATACAATTCATAGATTGAAAGAATCTTTTTGCGGAACAAAGCGCTTTGCACCCATTTGAGGGACACTTATAAAAATGCTTGAAGTCGGAACAATTTTTCAGGACAGGTACAAGATTCTGTCCTCTCTGGGCCAGGGGGGATTTGGCGCCACTTTTCTGGCCGAGGACCTTCAATCCAATGGGAAGGTCGTTATGAAGGTCCCCCATATTGACCAGTTGGGAGATCCTGCCGTTTATGAGCGCTTCAGGCGGGAAGTGGCGATCGGCAAGCTTTTGAACCACTCGGACGTTCCCGTGGCCGTGGCGATTTCTGAAGAGGACCCTCCATACCTGGTTTTGAAATATGCTGAAGGCGAACCATTGGCGAAAGTTCTGAACGAAAAAGGAAGGTTCCCCGTCGATCAGGCGGTAAAGCTGGTCGCAAACCTGCTCGACGCCCTGCACTACTGCCATGAGAGGGGAGTGTATCACCGGGATATAAAACCGGAGAACCTGGTGCTCGCTCCGGATGGCCATTTGAAGATTCTCGATTTCGGCATTGCGCTCATGGAAGGGGCGCCCCGGGTAACCTGGCGTGGTTTTTCAGGTCTCATGGGGACCCCCGAATACATGGCCCCCGAACAGATCAAGGGAGAACGCGGCGCTGCAAAAAGCGATATCTATGCCGTCGGCTGCCTCGTTTATCACCTTCTGAGCGGCTCTCCTCCGTTTACCGGGGATAACCCGCTGACGGTCATGTACCAGCATATGACCAAAACCCTTGAACCGCTCACATCGATAAAGGGTTTGCATCCGGGGATATGGGCCGCCATTCGCAGAGCGTTGCGGCGACGAAAGGAGGAGCGCTACGACGTCGGCCGAGCAGATGGCCAACGATTTGCGTTTTCCTGAAAATGCGGACCTCAAATGGATAGATGAACCCGACCCGCCGCTGGCCGCGGTCCTTCCCACCAAGCGAAACAACCTGCTGATATACGGCGGTGCCGTATTGATCGCCGTTTTGATCGCGCTTCTGCTTCTCTTGTTGAAACGATAAACTTTTATATGGCGTTTTCGCCGGTTTCACCCGTGCGAATCCGAATGGCGTTGCCAATTGGATAGGTAAAGATTTTTCCGTCACCGATTTCGCCCGTGCGGGAGATTTCGATTATAGCACTGATGACTTCATCCACCATGCTGTCGGAAACTACCATCTCTATTTTGGTTTTCGGGAGCAGATTGATATTGAACTCCGTGTTCCAGTCATCTCGAGTATGACCTTTCTGCAAACCGCAGCCGATCACTTCCGTTACGGTCATTCCCTTGATGCCCAGGCTTGCCAAGGACGTTGCGCACGTCCGAAATCCTGTCCGGGCGCAGGATGCATTCTATTTTAGTCATTTTTGCACCGCCTTTTATTTGATGTCATCACTCTATTCTGTTAACTCTGACCGTCATGATGGTCATATTGTCATAGCCGCCGCGCCTGTTGAGTTCGGCTATCAATTCGGCCAATTCCTTTTCAGACGAACCTTGCTCGATGAGAAACGACTTTAACTCGTCAGCAGTCGCATGTTCCAGTATCCCATCGGTAATCATGCAGAAAAGGTCCCCGGGTCTGGTAAGTCCCGAATAAAAATCCGGCACCAGCAAAGGACCTTCGCCAACCGCCTTCAATAGCACATTTTTGTTGGGATGGGTACGCGCCTCTTCAGCGGTTATCAGTCCAAGGCGCATGAGTTTGCCGACGAGGCTGTGGTCCTTGGTCAGTTGAATCATATCATTATCGCGCAGCAGCATGATTTTCGAGTCGCCCACGTGAGTGATGAAAAACCGGTTTTGTCTCAGCAGAAGAGTGGACAGGGTGCACTTCATGTTACGCGCGGAGCGATGGCTGATCGACAGATCGTAGATGTGCAGAGAAGTATGTTGAAATGCGTTTTTTAACCTTTCCGGGATTTTTTCCGTATGATCGCCGAAATAATATTCCTGGAGCAAAACATTGACCGCCTCCGCGCTGGCAACCTCACCGGCAGCGCTTCCGCCCACGCCGTCCGAAACCGCGAACAGGCTTCCAAACTGGTTTAGCCCCGTTTCGGCCGGCATGTAATAGCCGAAATAATCCTCGTTGTTTTGACGGACGCTCCCCTTATCGGAGAGACCGTGCACCTGTAAGGCATCCGATACATAATCCCTTTTCGAAACAGAGCTGGCTGGCAAGGAGGCCTCCAACGGGCAAAAGGGCGCTCGAAAAACGCCCTCTTGCCCGATTATTTTCGAGTTGGATCGACTTAATTTAAGTTTCGACTGGTCCTCCAATGATTTTTCTCTGGGTCCTGGCGCTTTGAACGAACAGGTAGACAACGCCGATGACGACCCATACTGCCGGTGGCTATGATCGACCACATTGCGGCGGTCTGAGTATCGCCGCCGCCAAGGATCCCCAGATAGAGCACCGCAATCAGCATGGCGACATTGGCAAGGGCGCCGAGGATCGGGACCACGATGTGCGTGAACGCATTTCGCTGCGGATGCCGCAAAAACGCCACAAGCGCAATGAGGTTGGTCATTCCGTAGAGAATGAACGTGCCGATATTTGACCAGAAGGTAATGGCGGTCAGGTTGGCGACCGACAGAACTCCAAATGCGCCGATGACCGCCGATGCAATGGTCATCGCCCATACGCCTGCGTGGGGCGTCGCGTGTTTGGGATGCAGAAACCCGAGGAAGCTCGGAACTTCCTTATCCTTTGGACATTGCGTATGTAACGCGCACGCCGGTGTTCATGCAGGCCAAAGTGGTGCCGACTACCGCCATGGCAACCGAAATCGCGACCATAATCATCAGCGCGAAGCCCAGGTTGCCAAGAAGAGCATCACCGAGGTTTTTCACCATGTCGCCTATCGGGGCGCTGGAGGCGGCGGCGGCGTCAATGCCGGTGACCACTGCGCCTTTGGCGTCTTTTCCGGTATAGGCCGTATTCAACCAGGCATTGGCGCCGAAGTACTCAAAAAGGTACATAATGAGTCCCTGAATGACTAACGAGATGATGACCCCGCGGCTGACATGCTTGGGGGATTTGGATTCAGCCGTAAGCGCGGTCGCCGATTCGAAACCCACCAGCAGCAATATTGCAACGGTAGCCTGGAACATCACGTTGACGAAACTGTGCGGCATTACGACCGATGAGAGTTCCGTATGAACGAACGTTACATGCTCCGGGTTGGTAAACCTGTAAACCAGCGCCAGAATGGTCACCACTATTAAAGCGATGATCTGGATAACATTGATCACTATGCTGGATATGGTTGACCCCGTGATTCCGCGGTAGGCTATATATCCGACCATGAACGCAAATAATACTGCGGTCACGATCTGCCAGAAAGCGGAGAGCTCGACCCCGAACTGGCTGGAATATATAGCTTATCAGCGTGGCCATCATCGCCACCATCACTCCCGGGTACACCCAGTAGTAAAGATGGGAGAACCATCCCACGATAAACTTGGACAACCTGGCGAAAGCCTGACAGCTTGTCCTCGCCCAACATCGCCTGTTCGGTGAAGTAGTATGAACTGCCGGTCCCGGCCTGGGGATAGAGCTCCGAGAGTTTGGAATAGGAAATCGCGGTCAGGAATGCCAGGATTAGCGCGACAAACAGACCCGCAAACATGTCCATCGCGGTAGTATTGCCGGCCAAATCCACCTGCGCCGCCTGCACCTGATAGGTCAACCATAGAAAAGCCCCCGGCGCGATCAAGGCCATTGCATTCACCGTGACTCCGGTCAGCCCCAGTGTTTTTTTGAATTCAACTCTGTTCTGCCATAAGTCACCTTCCTGATCGATTGATTAGAACTTCGCGTCCCTCCATGTCCGGACAATGATCTGTCTTCGCGTCCTTCGACAGGCTCAGGACAAGTTCAAAAATTGCCGGTCCCACAGATGTGGCGACTCCTGGTGCTGCGCAGCGATTAACCAGGAGAGCAATTTGTTTGCCAAACACTCTTGTGTCGGCTTGCAGTGCAGATTCGGAAGGTTTTTATCGCCAGAGTGAGTTCAAAATATGCAATCGAATTGGCACAAAATTGTATCAGGATCGGAGGCAAATGAACACAAATTGTGCCATTTTGACGGCAGAATTCATCTCAATTGTCCCATTCCGCTTTCAAAAACGGACCTCTAACGGTTTGGCACGGAACTGGAACCTATGTCAGCAAGACCTGTTTCGGCGAGCCAGCCCGGATATTCAGTTTCTAAACTAATAAGAAGGCGGCGCGCATGGACAATCTCTGCGAACTAAAGTTCAGCATCTTTTCCCTGATCCACCGGATGATCGATCGGGCGCTCTACCCGGAACAGGCGATCGAGGGTCTGCTAGGGGTCCTTTCGCAGGCTGTTCCCCGATCGACGGCGGCCGTCATTATCAGGGGCGGCAGCGCCGAAGTCCGGTTTTTCTTTACCCCGTCCCGGGATGATTCGAGCGCTGATACGGAACAAAGGATTCGAAGTCTTTATAAATCGGAGTTCGACCTGGTTTTCCGCATTCCCCAGCCCTTTGTTATTCTGCAAGGATAGTCCAAGACCCCTGTTTCTCGACCGCAAAGCCCTTCACTCCATCCAAACGGAACAGGTCCGCCTGTTCGGCGCCCCGGTTATCCTGTTTGACGAGGTAGTGGGAGCGATTATGGTGGACCGTTTTTTCGGCGAGCAGGTCCCGCTGGTCGAGGACGTGCAGTTCCTTTCGATTCTGGCTTCTTTTATTACGCAGATATTGAGCCTGGAATCTCAGGTGAAACGGCGCGAGGAGGCGCTGATCAAAGAGAATCTGACTCTTCGGGCAAAGATTTCCGAAGAGCGTCTTGGGTTGGTGTGTTCGGGCAAAAGCGAGGCGGCCCGAAAGCTCGAGGCGGAAATCAGGAAGGCCGCGCCCACCGAAGCGTCTGTCCTGATCTGGGGGGAACCCGGGGACGGGAAAGAGCTCCGTTGCGCAGATCGTTCACGAGTTGAGCGGCAGGGCGCCCTTTCCTTTTGTAAGAGTTCACTGTTCTCTTCCGGAAGATATGATCGAGAAGGAATTATTCGGAAATGGAAAAGACTTCCTCAACGGGGGCATCGACGAACTCCACGCCCCGCGAAGCGCTTTCGACAAGGCGGCCGGCGGCACGCTGCTGCTCGATGAGATTGGCGACCTTTCGACGTCTCACCAGGTAAAGTTGTTGGATATTCTCGACGGGTTGCAGGCCGGGAGCTTTGGAGTAACAACGCCGAAGGGGCCCGATGTGAGGCTTTTGGCCGTTTCGAGCGTTAACCTTTTCGAAGCTGCGGCGGCCGGGTCGTTCAGAAAGGACCTTCTCAACAGGCTCAGCACCTTGTTGATTCATGCGCCTTCGGTAAGGCAGAGAAAAGACGATATACCCTTTTTGATCGGACATTTTCTCGATCAGGCATGCAGAGAACAGGGCAGGAAGGCTCAACTGAGCGCTCAGGTATTGAAAAAACTGTGCGAATACGACTGGCCCGGGAACATAGCCGAGATAAAAAATACTGTAATTCGCCTGGTAAGCATGGCTGATGGCGAGCAGATCGAGGCTGAGGACCTTGCATCGATACTTGACCCGAAGCCCGCGGCAGGTTCGGGGTCAGACAAGCCTGGACGCAATTTCCGCATGGTCTCGCCTGGATGAAATCGAGCGCAAGGAGGTTTCGGCGGCCCTCGAGCGCAACAGGTGGATCAGGAGAAGGGCCGCCGATGACCTGGGCCTTACATTCCGGCAAATGAACTATCGAGTCAAAAAATTCGGCCTGGACGCGCTTATAAGGCAGAATCGGA
The DNA here is from genome assembly GCA_963727975.1 of uncultured delta proteobacterium. GTDB lineage: Bacteria > Desulfobacterota > Syntrophobacteria > Syntrophobacterales > Syntrophobacteraceae > SbD1. Next base: position 13,514 of record CAVSIN010000026.1, read on the forward strand.
CCAGGACCCGGCATACGGGATCTTAGGACCTGTCTCGAAAAATATCTTTCCAACCTCGCCATCGGGCGGTGGGACCTCCCGCCCGGCCTTGCTCCGGACCTGATTCGGGGGATCTGGTTGTAATACGAAGTTGCGTTGAAAATAGCCCTATTTTCATGCTTCGCGGGCGAAGCGAGCATCATGGAGAATTGCGTTCAAGATTGAAGTAATCGAAAAGAGCGGGGAAGTGGCGCGTCCTCACAAAAGATCGTGCCAGGACTTGAAGCGTTTAACCATGTTCGCAATGTTAAGCCCGGACCTGAGCGCAGTGAGGGTCCAGCGTCGGACATGTGCTCGTAGGTTCAACGCGAACCCGAGCCTAGTGAGGGTTCCCCCGCACCCCGCAAGATTTGGTCGCGCGCGCCTGCGCGCGCGGCCAAGCGCTCGGCGCCGGCGGCGGTTGCCCAGCACTTGCTGGGCCGCCGCCGCAGCGCCATATAGAGCAGCGAAGCTGCGAGGGGGTTTGGGGGGCAAAGCTCCCCGAGCTTTTCAGCTTCTTTTGGCGCTCGCTTGAACTTCGTATAAGTCCGCCTCGAGATTGCGCCTTCGGCGGCGCCCGGCCTTGCCCATTGCAGGCAACTTTTTGGCGATGCGGCCGATTTTTATTGTGCCCACCCGCAATTAACTTTAAACAATAACTTCTGATTGGTTGAATAGTCTAAATCCGGAAACCTCGGATAAGAGACTGGCAGTTTCCAAGCCGGAAAGAAGGCATTTTTCGGCTTGGCAAGGAAATCAATGGGTTACGCGGAGGCGTACTCCGGCGCCGCCTCGCGGAGCGTCGAGATCCTGCCCGTGCCACCGCCGAAGGCAGTGGCCAAGTAGGCTGGCGGTCCCACCGCCCCGGGGCGGAAAAGGAGCCTTTCCGGATGGAAACTAATAATACTAAGTTAAGTACTCAGGACGAATCAAATAATGCCGGGAACCGCGTACAACACCAGGGACAGAACCCGGCAAGCCTAATCAGTGCCCTTTGTAGTGACCTCCTCATTTGGGGCAAGGTCACACCAGAAGTTTTTTTTAAAGCGGGCTTGCTCAGCCTGCAAAAACGCATAAGCAATGGTCACAAGAGTTACATGATGATGCCACCCAAGCCAATGCCGACCTTCATAATGATCAAGCCCAAGCTCCTCTTTCATTTCCCGGTAGTCGAGTTCGATACGCCATCGCGCTTTCGCAATTCGTACGACATCGAGAATATCCATACTTTTGGTCCCGAACCAAGCCAGCCAGTATTTGGTCGGGGTCTTCTTTCCCTCGGGCCATTCTATCAAGAGCAGTTCGGGAACTCTTTCTCCATGCCCAGGCTTGTCCCACCCATGCGCAGCCCATACCCGCACCAGCGCAAACCGCGATTTTCGAGGCCCCTTGGCGCCATCTCTCCATTTCTATCTGATGCCAAAAATCCTCAGGCAACTCCACTGCCACGGAAGTCAGATCTTTGGGTTTAGGCAGCGTTGCCAAAGGAGGATATTTTCTGGGCCGTCCAATCCTTTGAGGCGGCGGCGCGATAGCATTGGGATTCTGCCGCCACACAACTGTGGCGGGCTCTACCTGCACGGCATAAGAAAGGCTGTGGCCGCGCAATTGCTGCCTAAAATGAAAATCATCACCATAATGGGAATCTGCAACCACGGGCCGCGCAGGCAACTCCCAATCGGCCGCTTGGTCTATAAGTTCCATGGCCAGTTCAGATTTTGTCCTGAATGTAGTTTCGGGCGGAATTTTGGATTTGGCCGCCCTATCAGGGTCTTCAAACCATCTTTTCGGAATATACAATTTCCAACCGATAGGGCAGCTGAATTGATCGCTGCTCCAGTGAAGGGTTACAGCAACTTGGCAATTGGCGACCTTACCCAAAGTCCCGCAATACTGCCGAGCTACACCCACGGAGTGTTTGCCCGCTTTAGGGAAAGAAGTTTCGTCAACAATCCAGACTTCGGCATTGGAGAAAAGATCAACGATTTTCCTAGCCAAGCGGCGCTGGATATCATGGACCGCCCAGGGACTTTGTCCAACAAACTGACGCAAAGCTTGGACATCGGCGCCAGGGATTCGCTCCGCAATCGGTCCGATAGATTTTCGGTCTCCATCCAGCAGCAGCCCTTGCAAGTATACGCGCGCCCAATGCCGCCGCTCACTCCGGCCCATAGGTTCAAGAAGCTCCCGGAGGAACAGGCTCAGCCTTCGGTCCAAAGATTTTAGTTGTTGTTTTTTCATGAGTCTACTGTGGACCCATGAAAATGAAATGTCAATACAAACTTAACTTAGTATTACTAAATACTGTGGGGTATGAGCCCGTCCATGGGCTGGCCGGGCGCCGTCCGGAAACTTGGCCTGGCGCCCGCGCGGCTGGGTTTGAAGTCCGTCTTTTCTTAAGGGGGATTCAGGCAGATTTTTTAATGGACGATGCGATTCCTCAATGACAATGAGTTTAAATGAATACGAAGAAAAAAACAACCAAAACGCTTAGGTTTATGATAGAATGCCAACTGTTACATGATGGAGGGTCTGCGCGTGGTGATTTACTCGAATGACCATAGGGCCAGCCCATGTGCATGTCATCGGCAATGGCTGTGAGGCTGTTTTCAAGCTCAATTGTCCCGAAGGCCCGCCGGAGCTGCGTGAGAATTATGGTTTTCCGGCAGTGGAGCTTTCAAGGATCAAGGCATCTCTCACGTCGAGATTGACGCACATATGTGCGGAATGGAGTAGAATCCATGGTTGAGTCTAAAGACGAAATTGACGCCGCCAACGAGCGGGCGGCCTCGCGCTTAGCCAACACCCCTACGGCGATAGCGGCACGCTATGACCGCCGTATCGGGCGTTTGGTGATCGACCTCAGCAGCGGCCTGTCAATCTCATTCAAGCCGCATGACGCCCAAGGGCTTGAAGAAGCCAAACCGGGGCAGCTTCATAACATCGAGATTTCGCCCTCGGGGCTGGGCCTGCACTTCCCCGCCCTTGATGCTGATCTTTACCTGCCCGCTCTTTTGGAAGGCTTCCTCGGCTCCCGTCGCTGGATGGCGGCACAACTGGGCAAGGCAGGCGGGAAGGCCACTTCAGACGCAAAATCCGCTGCTGTGCGGGCTAATGGTAAGCTCGGCGGACGACCGAAGAAAGCGTCCATCCCGGAAGCTGTGCTGCGGTAAGGCTTTCGGGTTTGAAGTCCGTCTTTTCCTAAGGGGGATTCTTTAATGGACGATGCGATGAAAGAAAAAGGCGTTGAGCTTCTCGAAAAACTGAGTCAGGCCCACGGGGCGCCCGGGCAGGAAAACGAAGTGCGCCGAATCTTTTCGAAGTGAGCTTGGAGAAGGAGTTTTCACCGACAGGGCCGGAAATATCTTTTGCGAACGAAAAGGCGGTTCCGGCTCTCCCAGGATACTTATTCCCGCGCACATGGATGAGGTCGGCCTCATCGTGCAGACTATAATGGATGATGGCCTCATCAGGTTTCTTGTGCTGGGCGGCTGGTGGGCGCACACGCTTCTTGCCAAGCGAGTGCGAATCCGCACCAGGCAAGGGGTCGAAATCCCGGGAGTAATCGGCGCAAAGCCTCCTCATTTTCTCTCTGAGGCCGAGCGCGAAAAGGTGATGAAGATAGAAGACATGTTCATCGACGTCGGCGCCCGCGATGCTGCGGAGGTACAGGCCTTCGGCATCAGGATCGGGGACGCGATCGTTCCGGACAGCCCTTTTGTGCGGATGCGCAACCCGGACCTGCTGCTCTCGAAGGCTTTCGATGACCGCGCCGGACTTTCGCTGGTAGTTCACGCGGCGTTGGAGACCGCTAAGATATCCCACCCGAATACGATAATCTTTGCCGGTACGGTCCAGGAGGAGGTGGGAACCAGAGGGGCCAAGGCTGCTGCTGCATCGGTCAATCCCGACCTCGCCATTGTGGCCGAAGGGGCTCCAGCCGACGATCTGCCCGGCGCCGGCAGGGAAGAGCGGCAGGCGGCCGTCGGCTCGGGTCCCCAGATTCGATTTATGGACTCGTCTGCCATTATGAATCGCGAATTCACCCAATTCGTGATCGACACGGCTGAAAAAAACGGCATCCCCTGCCAGCTAGCCGTCAGGAGAAGAGGCGGGACCGATGCGGCGCCTATCCACCTTCATGCTTCAGGAGTGCCGACTGTGGTTATCGCTGTCCCGTCGCGCTACGTCCATACCCACAATACGATAATCGACACCTCGGACTACGTGAGCGCCCTGAAACTCATCCTGAAGCTGATCGAAACCATTGACGAAAACACGGCGGCCAGGATCGGCTCTTTTTACGATTGATCCGGCGAATCCAGGCAGACAAGCCCATGCTTCTTTTTTATTACAGCTACCGCAATCTCCTCGTTCGGCGCCTCACCACCCTTTTGACCGCTGGCGGCATGGGGCTGGTCATCTTCGTTTTCGCTACCGTTCTGATGCTTGCCGAGGGCTTTCAGCACACCCTTATCACTTCTGGAAGCCCTCAAAACGCCGTTTTCATCCGCAGATCGGCCGAAACCGAAGTCCAGAGCATCATCGAGCGCAAGGACGCCGCAATAATCGAGTCCTTCTCCCAGGTTGCCGTGGATAAGGACTTGCGCCATCTCGCGGCGCGCGAAGCGGTCTTCCTGATAAGTATTCCCAAAAAGGAGACCGGCTCGCCCTCGAATGTCCAGGTGAGGGGAGTAACGCACGGCGTCTCTCTCGAACTGCGGCCCCAGATTGAAATAGTCGCCGGACGCGAGTTCAATGCAGGTTCCTCGGAAATCCTCATCGGCCGCAATATCGCCAAAAAGTTCAGGATCGCGGGACTGGGCGGGACAATCGATTTCGTCGGACGGACTTGGACGGTTTCAGGCATTATGGATGCAGGCGGTACGGCCTTTGACTCTGAAATCTGGGGAGACGTCGACACACTGATGGGCGCTTTTAAACGACCGGTATATTCCTCGGTGATCATTCGGATGAAGGACCCTTCGGATTTCCCGCAACTCAAGGAAACCGTGCTCAAAGACCCCCGTCTTGTCGAGGAGGCCAGGCGGGAAGACGAATACTACGAGGCTCAATCCGAACTGATGGCCAGGTTTATCCGAATCCTGGGAATAAGCCTTACGCTCATTTTCAGCCTGGGGGCGATGACGGGGTCCATGATCACCATGTACGCTGCGGTCGCCGCGCGCACCTCGGAGATCGGGACCCTCCGGGCGCTGGGGTTTCGGCGGACCTTTATCCTGCTTGCCTTTCTTTCCGAAGCCGTATTCTTGAGCCTGCTCGGGGCCGTGATCGGCCTTGCGGCCGCCTCGTTCATGAACAAATTCACGATCTCTACGATGAACTGGACCACCTTCTCCGAACTGACCTTCCGCTTTCTTCTAAACCGCCGTATAGTTACCGCCTCTGTCATATTCGCCATAGTGATGGGAATAGCAGGTGGCGCGCTGCCCTCCATCAGGGCCGCCCGCATGAATATCGTTTCAGCGCTACGGGCGAGATAACTTCGATCTCATAAACTTATCCGCTTGTAATAGGGTTTGTGGCCTATCAGGCCGTCCATAGACAGCCTGCCTCCTCCGGTAATCATGAGCGCGAGCGCCATGCCCATGACCAGCAGGTGATATTCGAATCCCTCTCCATGCTGTTTGCCAAACCAGTTCATGAAAAAACCGTTGTGCCAGTGAACAAGGTAAATGGCCCCGATCATGTCGCAAAATATCCCGAACGCGCACAACCTGGTCGCCAAACCGGCAATCATACCCAACGCGCCGAGTGATTCGGCCGCGATGACGAGAAACGTCAAAAACGCGGGAACATGATAGAGCTGAGAGAAGACTTCTATGCTGCCCGAAACGCCTCTGCCCCCGAACCATCCGAAAAGCTTCATCGCTCCGTGCGGAAAAATGACCGCTCCGAGGCTGACCCGCACTATAAGGTTCTGCCACGTCTCATCAGTCCTGAAGAACCATTCCATTTTCACTCCTCCATGATTGCCGTATAACCGCATCTGCCTTGCGCCCTGCGAAGAGCATGCGCCGGCATGATAAGTCCAAAAAAGTCATTGTGTTCCCAAATCCAATATACTAGTGGGTATTATTATGGAAAGAGAAGAAAGAAAATCCTTTTTTGAAACCGTTGACATTTATCCGGTCACCTGTGAGCGGCTTTCCAACGGCCGCTCCGACCTCGAAGTCCTCGATGGCCTCATCGGAGGCGGGGCGCGCATTGTTCAGCTCCGGGAAAAAGATTTGTGCGAGAGGGATTTTTTCCGGTTGGCGGAAATATTCAGAGAACGCACGGCAAAGGCCGGCATGCTGCTCGTCATAAATGACCGGGTTGATGTGGCCGTTGCCGTCGGCGCGGACGGGGTGCACCTCGGGCAGGAGGATTTTCCGGTTCCGGCGGCAAGAAAGATTGCCCCCGGCCTGATAATCGGCGCATCTTCCCACAACCTCCAGGAGGCCCTCCGCGCCCGGGATGAGGGCGCCGATTACGTCAATATCGGTCCGATCTTTCCAACCGGGACCAAGGAAGGCGTCGAGCATTTCCTGGGTCCCGGGGCTATTGCGCAAATAGCCCCCCATCTTCGAATCCCCTTTACCGTAATGGGCGGCATAAAGGAATCCAATATAAAGCAGGTCCTGCAGATGGGGGCGACAAAGGTCGCCGTGGTCTCCGCTATCACACAGGCGCCAGATATAGCGCAAGCCGTGCGGTCCTTTCGAAGAATAATCAGAGGCGGGTGACGAAGCATTTGGAGTGCGCAAGCACTTTACGAAGCAGGGATGTTTGGTATCCCGTCGCCTACACGTCGTGCAACCCGGCGCGGTTTGAACGATTGTTGCGATAAAGAGCCACGTTCTTGATCCTCGTGTGCCGCCAGTTGCTCCACCTTATTGCGAAGCTCGCCGGTGCAATGAGAGATAAACTCTTCCCAATGCGCGAGTTCTTTAATCTCGTAGAAGCGTTTTTCTGCGACGTTGTAAACAACAGCTTTTTTTTGCTGTTTCAGAAGCCTGAAGACATTGAGGAGCGTTCCCTTGCTTTTCCCGTCCCACACCATGAAGCCAACCGTGGCCTCATCGGCCATGGTGCGATCCTTCGTGGCGTAAAAATCGAAAGTCTTGGGACGCGCAGTTGATGATACTTTTCGCTGTTTCCAATTGCCTATATTGTTTCGGCAAACATGTCCGGAGCAATAAACCTCCACGTTCAGGTAGTTCTTGCTGTTCAGGTGCTGCTGGACGGCTTTATCGGCTCCGTTTGCGTCTCCTATAATTACAGGTAGTCCTTTTTCGATGATCCGATCCAGCCGCATCCGGATCGGTTCATCTAGACGGTAAACCCTCCGTGAACCGCCTATGAAGACCTTTGTCATCGGTTACTCCTCGTCCGTGTTATCGTCAAAGCGAAAACATTGGAGGCCTTGCCTTGGTCATAGAGCAGAGTCGTGATCGAGTTCATCGTTGCCCCCGACCGGTAGAGATCATCAAAAAGCAATATCCTTCTGCCACTCGTGGCAGAAGCATCGACATCATGTAGACCATGCAGATGACGCAACCGCTCATCGAGATCATAAATATTTTTGAGTTGTTGAGCATCTCGAGTTTTCCTCACACAATCGACGAGGGGAATATTTAACCGATGGCTAAGGGCATTACCAACAATGGATACGGGTTGTAGAGCCCTGGAGCTTGATGGAGGGACAGGAACTATGATCTCCACACCTGGTTTCCATTCCCTTACGAACGCCGTGGCGGCATCGGCGATCTCGGAAACAACAGTATCATCAGACTTGAACTTGAGCCTGTACAAAAGATCTCCAAGCTCGGATCTCGTGGTGTCGTACTGCATATGGCCATACTCATTGTGGCCGATGGGTATGCTCGATAGAGTGTGGATGTCGAGAGAAAACCCTTCGCGCCATTTGCCCAAAATTCGCCTTGGCTGATAGTTGGCCACTATGTTTTCCCGCTGCGGTCAAGCACGTTCAAAACTCAGAGAAACTCCATCATAGCCGAGCTTGCGGCTGATACGCCCACGAACGGCAACCACGCGGCCCGTAGGGACCTGGGTTGTCCGGCCGGCGTTGTAGTCCTGTTCAAGCCGGGTGGCTGTGATCTCCACCCCGAGGCGCTTGAGCGCTTCGGCCAGGGTGGCCAGTCCTTTGGGCGGCACGGGTTTGTCAGTGAATGGCGATTTAACGGCGCGGGTGTAAATCCCGTAACCGAGCTTGAGCAGCCGGCCGTTGCTGACCAGCCCGCGAAGAACGCGCCCCACCTGGTCATAGCCGCCGAGGTCGCGGAAATCCGCGCGCAAAAACACGTCACCGCGTTTGCGGGCAATCCGTTTCATGATGCGCGTTTGCAGGTTTTCGGCTCTCATATGACACCCCTTACCCTTACAAAAATACGACATTTCAATGCGCTTTTCAATAGAAGAATCAAGGGACTAAATCACTGCAAACTAGTCACAGGCGCTCCAGAATGTCCAAAAAAGCAGGCGAATCGTAGTTGAGGGATTGAGGGATTACTTCCTAAATCCGCGAATTCGGAGTTTCTCAATTCTTACATCTTTTTGCCGCTTCTATTGCCGCTTCTGGTTGCCGCTTCTGGTTGCCGTTTCTGGTTGCCGTTTTGCAGGGCCAAATCAAACGTAATAAATTGAGAAATTGAGCAAATTTGAACCACGTGTGAGGGAGCGCAACGGGGTGGATACAGACACATAAGGAAATTGAGCAACTGAGTCAGCCTTTACCCAGCACGCTACACTCCTCCTCCATCCGTGTTCATCCGTGTTCATCCGTGGTTGTCCTCAGTCCTCAGCGGGGCTCTTTGAAAACCGAATAAGGTCTTATAAATCTCCATCCACCCCGCCATATCTCACCGGGCGTTGAGTTCTCATCGGTGGGTTCATCCTCAATCGGGATTTCTTAATTCTTTTTCAGCCTCCTTCATCAGTGTCTATCCGTGTGCGTCCTCACAAAGCGCCCTCACAAAGAATCGGGCGCGAACTTGAAGCGTTTGACCACGGTCGAAAGTGTCAAGCGCGGACCCGAAACGAAGTGAGGGTTCCGGACGCGAACTGGGCACTCACAAAAGATCGTGCCCGGACTTGAAGCATTTAACCATGTTCGGAACGCTAAGCCCGGACCTGAGCGCAGTGAGGGTCCAGCGTTTAACCTTGGGCCGAAGCCTTAACGCGAACCCGAACCTGGTGAGGGTTCATCCGTGGTTCAAAAGTCGCTGCATTTCCGCAGTATTCACAGAGGACGTGCCAATGAAATCAAGGAGTTGCGCCGGCCTCATTGTATTTGGCCTGTATTTTCAATGAGAACAACCCTTCTTCGCGTTCGCGCTCATTTTCACGTTCATCGATTTTTCTCTGTGTTCATCTGTGTTCATCCGTGTTTATCCGTGGTAAAGAAAGCTTTTCCCTGCGCTCTCTGTGTCCTCTGCGTGCTCTGCGGTGAAATGCTTTTTATCTTTTAGCTGTTGCCTGCGGCTGCTCTCTGTTCTCTCGATAACCTGCCTATGCTCGGTCCTCTGCGGTGAAATCTATGTGGAAAATCGGCCCTCGGAGATTTTCCACCTTGATTTTTTCTGTCTTGGCTTTATATTAATTAGCACTCGATCAAAAAGAGTGCTAGTATGGTGTTCTCGATCGGCCTTAGGCAAATCCACCAATAAAATCAAGGAGTGCAGCAGAATGGCATACAGACCGCTCCACGACAAAGTCATCATTCAACGTATTGAAGAACAGGAAAAGAGCGCTGGAGGCATCATCATTCCCGATACGGCCAAAGAAAAGCCCCAACAGGGCAAGGTTATCGCCGTTGGGACCGGAATCCTCACCAAAGACGGCAAAGTCATCCCGTTGCAGGTAAAGCCGGGCGACCTTGTGCTCTTCAGCAAGTACGGCGGCACGGAAATCAAATTCGGAGAAGACGATTACCTGGTGATGCGCGAAGACGACATCCTGGGCATTCTCGAATAATAGGCGCAAAGGCGAAGGAGGATCGAAAAGATGCCAGCCAAAGAAATCTATTACGACACTAAGGCAAGAGAAAGATTGTTGAAAGGCGTTGACATTCTGGCCAACGCGGTCAAAATCACCCTCGGTCCGAGGGGACGCAACGTAGTGCTGGAAAAATCCTGGGGATCGCCCACTATCACCAAGGACGGCGTAACGGTCGCAAAGGAAATCGAACTCGAAGACAAGTTCGAGAACATGGGCGCTCAGATGGTCAAGGAAGTGGCCAGCAAGACCTCGGACGTCGCCGGAGACGGGACGACTACCGCCACCATCCTCGCACAGGCCATCTTCCGCGAAGGCTCGAAGCTGGTGACTGCGGGGCACAACCCGATGGCCCTCAAACGCGGAATCGAAAAATCGGTTGCGGTCGTCGTCGATGAACTGAAAAAGCTCAGCAAACCCATCAAGGACCAGAAAGAGATTGCCCAGGTTGGCAAGATAAGCGCCAACAACGACGCCACGATCGGCGATATTATTGCCGAAGCCATGAACAAGGTGGGTAAGGAAGGCGTGATCACGGTCGAAGAGGCCAAGAGTATGGAAACCACCCTTGATGTGGTGGAAGGCATGCAGTTCGACCGAGGATATATTTCTCCCTATTTCGTCACCGATCCCGAGCGGATGGAAGCCGTGCTCGAGGACCCTGCGATCCTGATCAACGAGAAGAAGATCAGCAATATGAAAGACCTGCTGCCCGTGCTCGAGCAGATCGCCAAAATGGGCCGTCCGCTTCTGATCGTGTCTGAAGACGTGGAGGGCGAAGCCCTGGCGACCCTGGTTGTAAACAAGCTGCGGGGCACCCTTAAGGTGTGCGCCGTTAAAGCCCCCGGCTTCGGCGACAGGCGCAAGGCGATGCTCGAAGATATCGCTGTCCTTACAGGCGGCCAGGTAATCACCGAAGATATCGGGGTCAAACTTGAAAACGTTTCAGTCAAAGACCTGGGGACCGCCAAGCGCATCAGTATCGACAAGGACAACACGACAATCGTTGACGGAGCGGGTTCGCGCGACGCTATCGAAGGCCGCGTGAAGCAAATTCGCGCCCAGATCGAGGAGACAACCTCTGACTACGACCGTGAAAAACTCCAGGAAAGGCTTGCCAAGCTGGTCGGAGGAGTCGCGGTAATCAAGGTGGGCGCGGCCACTGAAACCGAGATGAAGGAGAAGAAAGCGCGTGTCGAGGATGCGCTGAACGCGACCAGGGCGGCCGTTGAGGAAGGGATTGTCCCGGGTGGGGGCGTTGCGCTTCTGCGCTGCGTGTCCGCGCTCGAAAAGTTGAACCTCGAAGGCGAGGAACTCTTTGGCCTCAACATAGTCAAGCGGGCGCTGGAGGAGCCGATCCGACAGATTGCCAACAACGCCGGTTACGAAGGTTCGGTTGTTGTGGAACATGTAAAGAATGGCAGTGGAGCGTTCGGCTTCAATGCAGAAACCGAAGAATACGGCGATCTGGTCGAAGCGGGCGTAATGGACCCGACGAAGGTGGTCCGGTTCGCCCTCCAGAACGCGTGCGAGCGTCGCATCGCTGCTGCTCACCACTGAGGCCGTCATTGCTGAAAAGCCGAAGAAGAAAGCTCCTCCGATGCCGGGCGGCGGCGGCGGTATGGGCGGCATGGGTGGTATGGGCGGTATGGGCGGCATGGGCGGCATGGATGACATGTATTAATGCCTGATCACGCTTCGCTTACCTGAGATAGAGATAAAAAGAAACCAGGGCGGATATCCTTCGCCCTGGTTTTTGCGGTTACATCCTTTCGAAAGCTTTTCCACTGATCCGGCAAAGAAGACCCGTTTTGAAGCCATGCGGATTTCGGAACCATTCTAACAAAGGGGGAGTAGTGCGGAAATCGGCCGTTGTTGCTGTATTGGTTCTTCTGGTGGTTTTCGCGCTTGCGCCTCCGGCCTGGAGCGCCGACATCATCAAAATAGGCTTTAACATTCCAATGACCGGAGACATTCCCAAGGTTGGCGAATCGTCCAAATACGCCGCAGAAATCCGGATTGCGGAGATAAACGGGGCGGGCGGCCTCAAGGTGGGCGACAAGACTTACAAGCTCCAGTTCATTTACGAAGACAACGAGTCCAAGGCGGAATCCGCAGTAGCCGCCGCGCTCAAGCTGATCGCCCAGGACCAGGTGCTCGGAATCATCGGCCCGCAGTCGAGCAAGCAGGCGATTCCTGCCGGCGAAGTCTGCAACGCCAACAAGACCCCCATGATCTCGCCCTGGTCGACCAATCCCAAGACGACCGAAAACAGGCCTTACGTTTTCAGGGCATGCTTCCTGGACCCTTTCCAGGGACCGGTTGTGGCGAAGTTCGCATACCGAGGAGTTCAAGGCCAAAAAAGCGGCTGTTCTCTATGATATCTCAAGCGATTATCCCAAGGGTCTTGCCGAGTTCTTCAAGGAAGCCTTCGAGAAGATCAACGGACCCGGTTCGGTGGTTGCGTTCGAAACTTTCACTCACGGCGACAAGGATTTCAGCGCACAGCTGACCAAGATATCCAAGTCCGGCGCGGAGGTTCTTTTTACCCCGCAGTACTACGATGAAGTTCCCGCTCATCGTAAGACAGGCGCGGGAACTTGGGTGGAAGAAGCCTATACTCGGAAGCGACAGTTGGGGTTCGGCCGAACTGATGAACCTTTGCGGCGACGCCTGCAAGGGATCTTTTTTCAGCACCCATTATGCCGCTGCCGGCGCGAAAGGCGCTACGAGGGAATTCATTGACAAGTACAAGGCAAAATACGGCTATGTTCCCGATGACGTAGCGGCGCTTACCTGGGACGCGATAAACCTGATGTGCCTGGCCATCCAGAATACCGGCGGGCTTAGCGGCAATATCGAAAAGGACCGGGAGGCCGTTAAGGATAAGCTCACCCGGGTAAAGGATTTCGACGGTATTACGGGCAAGATGACTTTCACCCCAGGCGGAAATCCGATTAAGTGCGCCGTAATAGTCAGGATCAGCGACAGGGGTGAGTTTGAGTTTTACAGGTCCGTTTGTCCATGAAGCGGTGGAGACTCGGAAGCGGCCTGGAGCGGCAGGAGTGAGAATTATTGGAAGGCATGTGGCTTGGACATGGGTGATTACGAATGAATGTCATCTACAAAATCACCTATCCAAATGGCAAGATTTACGTCGGTCAAGATCGCACAGATAGCATCAACTACTTTGGTAGCGCCGATAGCGATCTCATCGCTGAAGACTTCACCCGCGAGGAAAGACGTAGTTTCAGCATTACGCGAGATATTCTCTGGGAATCGGAAACGGCGACACAGTCTGAAGTCACCCACAAGGAAATCGAGTTCATAAGACTGTACAGGTCAAACGACCCTGCGATTGGATACAACCAATCGCCCAAGTTGGTAAAGCCGGAATGAAAAGATGCCTTGCCACACCATATAGCTGGACAGTTTGTATTGTCCATATTCTAAAAACACCCTTGTAGACCGGCACGGATTTAGCCCCGCACAAAACCTCGAAAACTGGACAATACAACACAGCATGCTATGATGATTGTGTCATGAGCACAAGCCGAGGGTTTTGTGACCCTCTGCCGGTGCGCCATCGATGACTACGGATGCCTCGCGCTGTGGAATGTGCGCGAGATTGAAAACCCAAGTCCTCAAGACGTCGCAGTTTCCCGATGCGGACCTTTGACTGGATTAGGGATATCTTCTATGTTGCATATCGAGGAGAAGACAGCTCGGTAATTGCTCCTCATTCGGCGAAATACTGGTTTCAGAGCACTCGAACCGCTTACTTTAGCTTCGAGGAGGCCATTATGGATGTCTCCATTTCAGTGCCCGACGAGCTCGTCCAGCAGATACAAAACCGATGGAAGGACTTGTCTCGAGGCGCACTTGAATCCCTGGCAATAGAGGCTTACAGGGCCGGGGTCATTACCGAAGCCCAGGTTCAACACATGCTTGATCTGCCATCGCGTTGGGAAACGGACAGATTTCTGAAGAATGCACGAGCCTATATTGACTATACCGAGGCCGATCTTCAGGAAGATATAGAAGCTATCCGGAAACTCGGATCTCAATGAAAATAGTCTCGAACAGTTCGCCGATCTGCTACTTGCGATTGATTGACCGAATCCACTTGTTGCCGGCTCTGTTTGGCAAGATATTCATCCCGGAAGCTGTCGTCCAAGAACTTTCCAACGAGGCTCCCCTCAAATTGTTCGAGAATGGATGGAGCAACCGCCTGCGTGGCTGGAGATCGAAAGCGCAATACATCATTTGGAACAGCTTTTAGAATCGCTGCATGCAGGAGAGAGAGAAGTCATCATACTCGCAGGTCAGATCAATGCGGACTTGGTGCTAATCGATGAAAAGGCAGCCAGGCGAACTGCAAAGGATCGGGGTTTTAATGTGACGGGGGTGATTGGGATCCTTGATGAAGCTGGATCTCGCGGCATGGTGGACCTGATTGTGGCGGCTCAACGTTTGAGTCAAACAAGCTTTCGTATATCGCCTCAATTGTTGAAATTGCTGGTGGAAAAGCATCGGTTTCATTAACTTTATTGGAGAACCGCAACATTTTTGATCCTTTACCGTACCCAAAGGACCTGCCGCTTGTTTTTGGAAACATTTTTTCAGAATCTGCTTAACGCCCTGCAGTGGGGGAGCTTCTACGCCCTGATCGCCCTGGGCTATACGATGGTCTACGGGGTGCTGCTCCTGATCAATTTCGCCCACGGGGACATATTCATGGTCGGGGCATACGTCGGTTTTTTCATAGCCACTCTTCTGCTCGGCCAGTATGCCTGGTTTTCGCCCGGATTGCCGCCGGCGCTGATTTTCGGACTGACCGTGATGGTCACCATGATAATTACATCGGGAGTTGGCGTGGCTATCGAGCGGGTTGCCTACCGTCCCCTGCGGCGCAAGGGCGCATCGCGACTCTATGTCGTGATTACGGCCCTCATGTGCGGGCTGATCCTTGAAAACGGCAATCTGGCCCTTCTGGGAGCGAGCCGCCGCAGCTTTCCCCAGCTTCTTTCAAATGCGGCTCATAACATCGGAGGGGTAACTTTCACCAACATCAAAGTGCTGGTGATCCTCACAACGGTTCTGGTTTTCATTCTGCTCGAGACAATCGTGCGTAAAACCAGGATCGGAATGGCGATGCGCGCCATCTCCTACGACAGGATGGCCGTGCCGCTGATGGGCATTCCGATGGATACGGTCATCGTTTTCACCTTTATCCTGGGCTCTTCGATGGCGGCCCTGGCAGGCGTGCTTTTCGCCACCGCCTACCCGGTGCTCGACCCCTATATGGGGGCGCTCGTCGGCTGGAAGGCTTTCATCGCGGCCGTTCTGGGCGGAATCGGGGAAATACGCGGCGCCATTGCGGGGGGATTTCTTCTCGGGTTCGTCGAAATTTTCGTTGCAGCTTTCTTTCCATCGACCCTGCGCGATCTTATCGCTTTCAGCATTCTGCTGGTATTCCTCAGCATAAAGCCCACGGGAATTTTCGGTGTGGCAAGGGCCACAAAGATTTAGGTTGCTATGCGCAATTACAGCTCCATTCTATCTTACACCACACTTTGCGCTCTGGCCGTCGCCGCCACAAAACTCGGCATTTTGAACGCTTATGTCCAACTCGTTCTGATGTATGTCGGGATAAATATAATCTTGTCAACTTCGCTCAACATCGTGAACGGGTACATGGGCGAGTTCTCGGTGGGACATGCCGGATTCATGGCCGTCGGGGCCTATGTCACCTCGATTCTAAACGTGATGCTGTTCACCGGCAGCTCGATTTTCGGGCCGCCTCTGCTTTCACCTTCCAGCGCAATTTATCTTTTCCCCGTCACGCTTCTTGCCGGCGGGGTCGCGGCCGCTCTTGCAGGGCTGCTCGTCGCGGTGCCCTCTTTCAAGACGCGGGGCGACTACCTTGCGATCATAACCCTGGCCGTTAACTATATCGTCAAAAGCTCGATAGAGAACATCCAGCCGATCGGCGGCGCACGCGGTTTCATGGGCATGCGCAACGTGATCGATTCAATGCAGGAGGTCGTCGATCTCCCCTGGACCATGATTTGGGTCTTCATATGCGTTGGCGCGACTGTCTGGATAATCCATCGGCTCGTAAATTCGACCTACGGCAAAGGCATTGTCGCGATCAGGGACGACGAAATTGCGGCCGAGATAATGAGCGTAAATACCCGGCGCATGAAGATGGTGGCTTTCATGCTCTCCTCCGGGCTGGCGGGAATAGCGGGGGGACTCTTCGCGCACGTGCTCGGCTATATAAATCCCGGGGACTTTCACCATCATGAAATCGACCGAGGTGCTGGTCATGGTTTATCTGGGCGGAATGGGATCGTTGAGCGGCTCGGTGATCAGCGCGATTGTCTTTACGCTTGCGCTCGAGGCCTTTCGGCCGCTTCAGGTCGTAAAATGGGTCGTGGTGCCGCTTCTGCTCATCCTGCTGATGCTCTTCCGGCCCGAGGGGATCATGGGACATCGCGAACTCACCGACATTTTCCCGAAGCTGCGCCGGTGGTTTGCGCCAAGAGAGGGGCGGGCGTAAAATGGCTCTTCTGGAAATAAAGAACGTAACGCACTTTTTCGGCGGTCTTAGGGCCGTATATGATCTTAACCTGACCCTCCAGGGCGGTGAGCTGATGGGCCTGATAGGCCCTAACGGCGCCGGCAAGACGACCGTTTTCAACCTGGTGAGCGGCTTTTACCGTCCATCGGAAGGTCAAATCCGCTTTCTGGACCAGGATATAAGCGGCCTGCGGCCGCATCAGGTTACGTCCCTGGGAATCGCGCGCACGTTCCAGAGTATCCGCCTTTGGAACAGCCTGAGCGTTTTCGAAAACCTTTGCGTCTCTCAGCATCATCAGCTCGGTTACGGGTTTTTGCACTCGGTGCTGCGCACCCCGAGGTTCGTAAGGAGCGAGCGGCGGGTCAAAAAGACGGCTGAGGAACTGATGGACTTGCTCGGGCTTCGGCATTACGCGCTCGAATTTCCGAAAAACCTCCCCTACGGGCTTCAGCGGCGGGTGGAAATCGGCCGCGCCCTGTCGCTTCGGCCCAGGCTCCTTCTGCTCGATGAACCGGCCGCCGGGATGAACCCGGGCGAAGTCGGCCAGCTCATAGAAATGATCCGCTGGATTCGAGACGAATTCAAGCTGACGATCTGGTTGATAGAACACCACATGCGGGTGGTGATGAACGTCTGCGAGAACATGAAAGTGCTCGATTTCGGCGAAACGATCGCCGAGGGCCGGCCCGATGAAATCAGGCAGAACCCCCGCGTCATTCAGGCCTATCTGGGAGAAGAAGAACCGGTCCATGCTCGAGGTATCTGATCTTCACGTAAAATACGGAAATATCGAGGCGCTGCACGGGATATCCTTTCGTGTGAACGAGGGTGAGATAGTCGCCCTGCTTGGCGCCAACGGCGCCGGCAAATCCACCACTCTTATGAGCATCATGCGTCTTCCGCCGCCCGAAGGACCCCAGGTGAGCAAGGGTGAAATAAAATTCAACGGGACCAGTCTTCTTCCGGTCTCCGCGCATACCCTTGTCTCCAGGTACGGAATCGGCCTTGTGCCCGAAGGGAGGCATATTTTCGGAAATCTCACCGTCTTCGAAAACCTGAAGCTGGCAACATTTGCAAGAAAAGACCGGGAGCAGATCCAAAGGGACTACGAACGTGTTTTTGCGCTCTTTCCGCGTCTGGCCGACCGCAAATCTCAAAGAGGAGACCTGCTGAGCGGCGGCGAGCAGCAGATGCTCGCAATCGGGCGGGCCTTTATGAGCGGCGTCGGATTCATCCTGCTCGATGAGCCTTCGATGGGACTGTCGCCTCTTCTGATGGTCGAACTTTTCCGGGTGCTCAAAGAACTCAACGAGAGCGGCACCACCATTTCTGGTCGTAGAACAGAACGCACGAATCGCTTTAAAGTACGCTCATCGTGCTTATGTTCTGGAAGCCGGGAAAATAGTGCTGGAAGGCCAATCGCAGGCGCTGTCGAAAAATCCCGAGATTCAGAAAGCATATCTGGGGTAGAGATCAAATGCTGAAAATTCTCATTTGCGACGGACTCGATGAAAGCGGTCTGAAGATTTTGCGCTCGGCCGAAGGGGTTGAGGCGGATATGCCCGAGGGGCTTGGCGCGGCTGAAATCAAGGCCATTCTGCCCGAATACGACGCCATGATCGTGCGCAGCCGCACCAAGGTTACCGCCGATCTGATCGAAAGCGCTCAGCGGCTCAAAGTGGTCGGCAGGGCGGGCACGGGTGTGGACAATATCGATGTCGAAGCGGCCAGCGCGCGCGGGATTCTGGTCATGAACACACCGGGGGCAAACGCCATGGCCGCCGCCGAGCATACGCTGGCGATGATGCTCGCCCTTGCGCGCCACATCCCGCAGGCGACCGATTCCATGCGCCATGGGCTGTGGGAAAAGAAGAAATTCGTCGGCACCGAGCTTTATCACCAGACCCTGGGCATAGTGGGTCTCGGGAAAATCGGCTCGATTGTCGCCGACCGCGCCCTTGCAATGAAAATGAAGGTCCTTGCCTACGATCCGCATATCGTGCCCGAGATGGCGGCGGTCTTGGGCGCCGAGTATGTCTCGCTCGATGATCTTCTCGCCGGATCGGATTTCATTACCCTGCACACGCCGCTCACCGACGAGACCCGTTGGATGCTCAACCGCGAGACCCTGGCAAAGACCAAACCCGGCGTGCGCATTCTCAACTGCGCCCGCGGCGGGCTGATAGATGAGGAAGCCCTCTACGAGTTTCTTGTGAAGGGGCATGTAGCCGGGGCCGCGCTCGATGTTTTCGAAAAAGAGCCTCCCGCCGGGAGCCCTCTGCTCGAGCATGCCCAACGTCATTTTCACCCCTCACCTGGGGGCCTCCAGCCTGCAGGCGCAGGAAAACGTCTCCCTGGCAATCGCCTCCCAGATTCTGGACTACCTCCAGCGCGGGCTGATTCGAAACGCCATCAACTTCCCGTCGATCAGCATGAAGGACTACGAAAGACTGCGGCCGTACCTGCTCCTGGCCGAGCGGCTCGGCAATCTTCAGGGCCAGCTTTGCAGGGCGGTGCTAAAGCTCGAGATCACCTATGCGGGCTCGGACCTCCAGGATATCCCCATCCAGCCCCTTACCCAGACCGTAATCAAGGGGCTGCTCGACCCGATCATGGCCGAAAAGGTGAACCTGATAAACGCGCCTCTTCTTCTCAAACAGCGCCAGATCGAGCTTACAGCGTCCACGACCTCTCAGTCCAGGGGCTATACCGGGGAGATTACCGTAAAGGTAAAGGGGTGCGGAAAAGAGGAATATTCCGCCTCGGGAGCGGTTTTTCCGGGACAGGAGGTCCGGCTCGTTCGGCTGAACGACTACATGCTCGAGGCGGAACTGGAAGGAATCAACCTCATTATCCAGAACCTGGACAAGCCGGGGACCATCGGCCACATCGGGACAACGCTCGGCAATTTCAATGTGAATATCGCCAACATGCACCTCGCCCGCAGCCGTGAAGGGGACAGGGCGATCGCAATAGTGCGGCTCGACAACGAAGCTCCCCCCGAGGCGCTGGAAATCCTGCGGCGCACCCGAACATTATTTTCGTGCAGCAGGTGAAGCTGTAGCGATAGACTGAGTTGTTCAGTTGAGTCGGATGCAAAAATATTTCGGGCCGGAAGGAATTCTGGCCTCAAAAGTTCAAGGTTTCGAGTACCGCCAGGGCCAGCTTGAAATGGCTCAGGCCGTTTTCGAATGTTTTCGCTCCAAGACCCCGCTCATGGCCGAGGCCGGGACCGGGACCGGCAAGACCTGGGCATATCTGGTTCCGGCCATACTCAGCGGCAAAAAAGTGGTCGTATCGACCGGCACAAAGACCCTCCAGGACCAAATCCTCGATCACGATATTCCCTTTCTCAAGAAAAACATCGACCCAAAACTGAAGGCCGTCTGCCTCAAGGGACGCAGAAATTACCTGTGCCGGCGCCGGTTCCTGGAGTTCTGCTATCAGCCCACGCTCTGGAACAAGGAGGAGGCGAGGCTTTTTCGCCGGTTCCAGAAGTGGGCGGCAACATCGAATACGGGCGACCGCTCGGAAATCGATTGGCTGCCCGACAACTTCCGGACCTGGAACGAGGTCTGTTCAAGCTCCGAGTATTGCCTGGGCCAGCAGTGCTCGGAATTTTCCCGATGCCATCTGACACGGCTGAGAAACGAGGCGGCCCGCGCCAACATAGTGCTGGTAAATCACCATCTGTTCTTCGCGGACCTCGCGCTTCGCCGCAGAGGCGTTGGCGAGGTCATTCCGGAATACGAAGCCGTTGTCTTCGACGAGGCCCACCAGTTGGAGGATGTGGTTGGCGAGTATTTTGGAATCCACTTCAGCAGCTTCGCAATAGCGCAGCTCGCCCAGGATATCTTGAAGGAATGCCGCCGCGACTCGAAGAAGCTTAATTTGAAGGCAATTCAAACAGTCGGGCAGCAGCTTGAGGTGTTGAGCCGTCTTTTTCACCACAACCTGGCCCAGGCCGGAAAAGGGACAGGGCGTTTCCGCTTCGAGCCGGCAAAAGCGGGCGAGTGATTTCGCCGGCACGTGCCGGCAGATTGCTCACGCCCTCGATGAGCTTCCCGCCATGGTTGAACCTTTTGCCGAAAAGGCCGAAAACCTTGCCTGCGCCGGCCGCCGTGCCGGCGAACTCTCGGCCGCGCTCCAGTTGCTTATCGAACAGAAGGACCAATCCCTCGTTTACTGGCATGAGCTTACGCAACAGGGGGTTTTTCTGAATGCAACGCCCATAGACGTCGGGCCGGTGCTCAACGAATTTCTTTTCCCCGCTACTCCCGCCGTGGTGATGACATCGGCCACCCTGTCTGTGGCAGGGGCTTTTGAATTTGTGCGAAACTCGCTCGGAGTGCCCCCGGAGAGCCGTGAACTGTTGCTGCGTTCGCCGTTTGAGTATGAGCGGCAGGCCATAGCTTACATACCCTCGCGCTTCCCGGCGCCCAATGACAGGGCGTTTTGCGCCCAGATGGCCGCCCAGGCCGCCGAAATCATCGAAAAGACCCGCGGGCGGGCCCTTTTTCTTTTCACCAGCTACAGAAACATGTATGAAGTTCACAAACTCTTCGAGGGGAAGATTTCGTTCCCGCTCCTCGTCCAGGGGCAAAAAACCAAACGCGCGCTTCTCCAGGAGTTCAAGGACAGGGTCGATTCGGTCCTCCTGGCGACCAGTTCCTTCTGGCAGGGAATCGATGTGCCGGGAGAGGCGCTGAGCTGCGTGATCATCGACAAATTGCCGTTCGAAGTTCCTGACGACCCGGTGATCGCAGCCAGGGTGGACCGTATCACCCGCAACGGTGGCAACGCCTTTTATGAATACCAGGTGCCAAGGGCCGCAATCCAGTTGAAGCAGGGAATAGGACGGCTGATTCGCTCCTCGAAGGACCGTGGGGTAATAGCTATTTTCGACATCCGGATGCTCACCAAAAGCTACGGACAGGTCTTCGTTAAAAGCCTTCCGCCCTGCCGGGTGGTGCATTCCCTCGATGAAATCGAGACCTTTCTGAAAGGCTCTTAACCTCGGGGACGCTTTTTTCTCGGAACTCAACCTTAACTGCGTCAATCGCGGAATACAAGACTGTCAGCATGCAGTTCAACGATTACCGGACTCGCGGGTCCGGGAAGAAAGGGAGCAGGCGATGCGGACAATACTTCTGGCAGTGGATGGAACTCAGAGAGGGCTCGAGACGGTGTCGATCCTGGGGCGACTGCTCAAAAACCAGGAAGATATGAAGATAGTGCTCCTTCATTGCGTTCAGCAGATTGCCACCCTTCTTCCGGAGGACCTCTGCATGGACATCGAGGAGAGCATGCAGGCTCCCTTTCAAAGATCAGGAAAGGGTGGGTCAGGCCGTTCTCCAGGCCTCTTTGAGCAAGCTGACCGATGCGGGTTTTCCGGAAGCCAACATTGAGCTTCGGCTGAAACTCGACAGCGTGGACCCGGCCCTGGACATAATCGATCAGGCGGATATCGAGCGAATCCGGACAATAGTCGTCGGCAGGCGCGGGAGGAGCCAGGTTGAGGCGCTGCTGCTCGGGAGCATCTCCGGGAAGGTGGCCCAGTATGCACGCGACAAGATCGTATGGATCGTGGATACCCCTGTGAACGATTCCATGAAAGTGCTGATCGCAATGGAAGGGGTGCCGGAGGTCCGGGAGCTGTCCTACTACACGGCCGAGCTGTTTGGTCCCTGCCCCGGGTTGAGCTATACCTTCATGCACATTATGCCCCCGATCCCGCCCACGTTCTGGGATGACGGCCACATTCTCGACTCGGCGGAGCAGAAAGACAGGCAGGGCCGAATCGAAAAATGGAAGACCGAGTGGACCGACACGGTAGGCCGGTACATGTCGGAAGGACGCGATCTGCTGCTGGAGCGAGGGAGTTGGGGAGCAGAGCGTGGAAAGCCTGATACTCCAGACAAAGGAAGGCATTGCACGGGACCTTCTCAACGAAATCGACGCGCACAAGTTCCAGATCGTGGTCATGGGTAAGAAAAGCTTCCGCGAACAAAAGCCCTTCCTCATGGGAAGCCATGCCTCCAAAGATACTGCAAAACACCAAGGGCGTCATTTTGTGCCTGGTGAGTTAGACGCTGGGAAGAACGAGTCAGCTTCTGGAATAATTTTTCATGTAATGGTTATTTCCAGATTCTGATACGCTTTTCTTCGACAATCCATAGATTACCTGCGAGCGGTTCAGTTAAAAACGTTGGAAGAAGGCGGCTGAATACCTCCAAAACGTGGGTTTTGTCTTGCCGCTTCAAACGAAGCACTACCAAACCGTTAAGGTTTTCAGGAGAATAGGCGCGGATATTTGCAAAACCGGTGTCCAAGGTGATCAGCACACGGCCTTCTGACGAGCATACTCGTATTATTTTCAGAATCAG
Source organism: uncultured delta proteobacterium (assembly GCA_963727975.1). Classification (GTDB taxonomy): domain Bacteria; phylum Desulfobacterota; class Syntrophobacteria; order Syntrophobacterales; family Syntrophobacteraceae; genus SbD1. The sequence goes on from CAVSIN010000026.1 coordinate 36,524, forward strand.
CGCTACCGCTGAGTTTTTGATCAGAAATGGTCACAGCGTCATGACCGGCTCGCCTGAGCATATCCGCGTTCTCAACCGGCAGGTTTTCGTCCGTCTTGAATCTCATGTTGAAATCCTAAGCGGCGGGCAGATCTAGAAATCGCTCACGCGTGAGGTCCGCCGCGTACGCTATTGCCGCCTGCACGGCCTCACGGCTGAGACTCGGGTAGCTCTTCTGCATTTCTTCATAACTGACGCGCAAATAGAAAAGGCCCGGGCATTTCTGCCTGACCCCGCTCTTTTCTGCTCCTCGGGACGGACCAACCCGGGCGCCGGAAAGAGCGTCTCAGTCTTTAACAGGAAAGCGCCTGCGAGCCGGAGCGAAAAAAACGCCGCCCTCCTCCGGCAGTCGCTGATTTCAGAACAGCGCTGCATGAGGGATCATTCCGCCGCACACCCATGAACGGATTGGCACACCCCTTGCTCACTCTTTCCAGACGGAACGGCAAGTGTGAGTTTGCTGAAATTATGTCACAATTTTAGTGAATTATTTTCTCTGCGATCTCTGTGGTAATCGCTTTCGGTCATTTGGTCGCGGAGGTCGCTTGCGCGCAATGGACCATCTTGGGAGTTACTCCATAACGGCGGTTTTATTGGGATGAGTAAACTCAAAACCCTGCTTGGCCTCCTATTTGCTGCCTGCATAATCGCAGGCCTTGCCCTGCCCTGGTGTGAGGCGGCCGCGAAGGGCAACATCGGAAACCAGGATAAAGAAGCTGCGGTTTTCGGTTAAAGGAAATCGGACATGTCTGATTTTTGACGCCGAAGGCGCCAAGCCAAAACAGATCGGTCCCCCGTCCGCCGACGGGATTTCCGTTTTCTTTTCGCAGATGACTGCAAAACTCCCCGATAAAGTATTCAAAGACGGGAAGGTCGCGGCAAGGGAGGTCAAATTCAGGCGGGAGAGCGGCTTTTTTGAAGTCCTGTTCCGTGAGAACAACACCTCGGTTTCTTCCAAGGTGCGACCGGGGAAAAACGGGAAATACACTCTGACGCTGGAGTTGACCCCTTCCGGCAAAACCGCCGAGCCCCAAGCCGCTGCAGCCGCTAAGCCGGCACCGGACTCCACTGGAAAGCCGGTGGAAAAAGCACCGCCAATTGAAGTAAAAAAGGTCGAGACCTCAGAGCTGTTCGGGTCCAAAGTCTCACAGCAGATCAAAAACGCCGTCGCCAATGCGCAGTCGGCAAAAGAGGGCGAGTCTCCACGCCCTGCGGGGTCTGCCTCGAAGCCCAGGGCCTTTGTCGAACCTGACGAAAATGCGCTTGCCCTTTACGCGAGCGCAAACGAGAAGTTCGAAAACTGTTCCCGAAACCTCGTATTTTGCGCCCCTGAAATAATCGAAGCATACGATGAGGCGCTGAAAGCCGGCCCCCTGTCTTCACAGGCCCCGTTGGCGATTTACAGATCGGCCCTTGCTCACTCCATCATGGGAAACTATGCAAAAGCGGACAAACTGTTCAGGCAGGTGACCTCCGAATGGCCGGACCATCCCGTCGCATCCCGCTGCTGGATCGGCATAGGCGATATCTACAATAAGAAGCAGTCATACCTGGAGGCGATGGAGGCGTTTCGCTGGGCCCTGCGCGGCGCGGCGGAAAAAGATGACAAGGCGGCCGCCTACTATGAACTTGGCAAGGTGTACCTGATTCTGGGGGCGAACAAAGAAGCCCTGGAGATGCTCGAAAACTGCATCGGTCAGGAACCTGACTATTACACGAAAAAACCCGATGTTTTCCGCTTCATCGGAGAGGCGCATTTTGCCCTCGGCAACATCGAAAAGGCAAAGGAACACCTGCTCAGATACGTAAACTACCAGCAAAGCGCTCCCGACCAGGACATCGTTTTGGCTAAGATCGCCGAGATTTTTCTGATCCAGGGGGAACTTGGCGCTGCAAACAAGATGTATGCTTTTATCGAGAAATATTACACCGATTCCGAAGGAGACCTGATCTGCAGGATACGCCAGGGAGAGTTGATGGAAAAAGACGACCTGGACCAGGCTATTAAGATCTATGACGATCTGCGCGGCAAAGATCTCTCCCCAAGCCTGCGAAGGATCGTTTTAATGAAGCTGGCGGCGCTCAACCTGAAAAGATGCGATCTTGCGCACAGTCTGGACCTGATGGATGAAGCCTTTCCGGCCAAAAACGACGGCTCCTCCCCCCGGGGACCGCAGCCCTGAGGGAAAGGATTCTCTGCGACCTTGTCAGGCAATACTTTTCCGACAAGGACTTCATCAAGGTAGTTCAGTTGCATGACAAATATCGCCGCGTTTTCGACTCGATCCAATCGCCGGACATCCTGGAACAGGTTGCGGAAAGCTACGCTTCGCTGAAGTTCTACTCGAATGCGCTTGAAATCTACGACAAGCTGATTGCAAAGGGCCAGAAAAAGGGAGACGACCTGCTGCTCCGGTGCGCCGTTTATGCGCTTCGCCTAAATGATAACGGCAGGTCTTTCCAGTTTTGCAAACTGGTTCAAAGCGAAGCCCTGGACCTGAAGAAATCCGAGATACTCGGACACATTTTCTACCGCGACCAGAAATACGCTGAGGCCGTGAAATCTTTTGGAAAAGTCCTTCAGAAGGGAAAGGAATTCGAGATGGACGACCCGGATTCTTATGCGGCCTACGGCTATTGCCTCTACCAGGCCAAAAAGTTTGATGAAGCCATTCCCGTTCTCCAAAAGGCGATGCTGCGGGCAAAAGCAGACGATGCCTATGCCCGGCGCTCGATTCTGGTAACGCTGAGCAAGTGTTTCGCCGAACAGAAGCAATTCCAGAAAGCGGCGGAAATGATGGAGACGGCAATCGAGGTTTCCGGGGAAGATCAGAAAAACGAGCTTATGTATGAAATTTCAAAGCTCTATATTGCCGCAGGCCAGACGGACAAAGCTATACAGAGCCTGAACCAGATTAAGGCCACCGAGCATCCTTTCTGGAGCGCAGTGGCCCAGCAGCAGCTCAATACAATTGATATGAGCCAGGGCTAACGCAGTTCCCTGACATTCAACCAGGCAGACTGATGAACGTACTCCTGATTGAAACAGATTCCAACGATGCCCGAAAACTTTCCTCTTTTCTGAGAGATCAGGGGCATCTGTGTTTTCTGACCGACTCGGCCAGGTCGGCAAAAAACCTGCTGAAAAAGGAATCTCCCGGGCTCGTGCTTCTTCATTTGAACGGCAACGCCGCCCAGACGCTGGATTTTCTTGAAACCGCCCGGAACCTGGAGCCGCCGGTGCCGGTGATCGTGCTCACCCGAAAACCAAAGCTCGACGACGCCGTTCAGAGCGTCAAAAACGGGGCCTACGATTTCTGGACCAAACCCTTTGCAGCCGGAGCGCCTGACAAAAGCAATCGAACTTATCGAGACGAGCAAAACAGCGGACCGGTCAACAATCGACGCTCCAGGCCCAGGACGATCCGATAATCTCCACGGGACCCGGTTCTGTGCTCGATCAAGGCCCTTGCCAGGAAAATCGCCCCGAGCAACGCGACCGTCTTCATTCAGGGGGAAAGCGGGACCGGCAAAGAACTGTTTGCCCGCTACATTCACAATCAAAGCGGCAGAAAAGATAAGCCTTTCGTCGCGCTAAACTGTGCCGCCCTTCCGGAAACTCTTCTGGAGAGCGAACTGTTCGGGTACGAAAAAGGGGCCTTTACAGGGGCGATCAGAAACAGGGAAGGCAAATTCGAACTGGCGCACACCGGGACGCTTCTGCTCGATGAAGTTACCGAGATCCCTCTTCATCTCCAGGCAAAGCTGCTGCGGGTCCTCCAGGAAAGCGAAGTGGACCGGCTGGGCGGCAAATATCCCGTCCCGGTTGACGTCAGGGTCATTGCGACCACCAATATCAGGATCGAAGACCAGGTAAAGGAAGCAAAATTCCGAAAAGACCTCTACTACCGTCTCAACGTGATACCGCTGAGAATCCCTCCTCTAAGCGAGCGGCCGGGCGACATCGTCCCGTTGGCGGAGTTTTTCCTTGCCAGATACAGCGCCGAAAACGGCTCCAAAATCAGCTCTTTTGCCCCCGAAGCGCTCAGAAAGCTTGCAGACTATTCATGGCCGGGCAACGTCCGGGAACTTCAAAACGTGGTCCAGCGCGCGGTGCTGATTTCGGACTCGCCCGTGGTCAGCCCGGATTGCATTATCCTGGACCCGGGGTTTGAACAGGGCGCCGCGCAGCCTTCCGGGTTTTCCCTCATGCCGCTTTGCGAAGTGGAAAAGATGATGATCGAGAAGGCCCTTTCCACTGTCGAGGGCAATCGGACCAGGGCCGCCGAAATACTCGGCATCAGCGTCAGGACCCTCCGGAACAAGCTCGCCGAATACCGTCAAAGCATTGGAATGTAGGTGTCCGCACATCTTTCGTCAATTCTTTGACTGAAATAGATCCGTTCAGCTATCCGAACGATGTAGCCCTGGTGAGCGCGCCTCGCAGTGCGTAGAGCTCAGGCCTTTTACGCTTTAGACTGTCACTGATCCCGCTTTGACGGCCAGGTCGAAAAGGACCCTTCGTGCTCAGACTTCAGCGAATGGTACGAGATTTGCTCATCAATAGGGCCAAACAGCAAAGGAGTTTGGTTATGAGCAACGGTATTGTTTTCGACAAGACTGTAAAGATGATCGAGGACCGGCTGAGCCTGAATTCGATGAACCAGAAACTGATCTCGGGCAATCTGGCCAACATCAACACTCCGGGTTACAGGGCCAAGGGGCTCTCCTTTGAAAACGCCCTGCGGCAGTCGCTCGAGGACCAGGTGCTTCAAATGGTTCGCTCCAACGACAGCCATTTGGCCCCCGATGATCCGCTGCAGGCGATGGAAACCCCGGAGGTAGTCGAAAACGGCCCGGTGGACCTGGATACCGAAATGGTGAACCTGACCAAGAACAGCATTGAATATCAACACATGGTCAGCATGCTGAACAAGAAATTCACGATGCTCAAAACGGCGATAACGGAAGGAGGCGTCTAATGGACCTTGAATCAGCGATACAAATAAGCGCATCGGGCCTGAAGGCCAATCGCACCTGGATAAACGTGCTCTCCTCCAACCTGGCGAACGTGAATACCACAAAGACTGCCGAGGGCGTGCCCTACACGCGAAAGACGGTCATCTACGAAACGATGCCCGCCGAGGGTTTTGCCGGCGAGTTGAACGCCGCGATGGGCGAGGGAGCGGAAAAAGTGCAGGTAGTCCGATATTGTCCCGGACAAGCGGGATTTCAAACAAGTCTATGACCCGGGCAATCCGGACGCAGACGAAAAAGGCATCGTGCTCATGCCCAATATCAACCCGGTCGAGGAAATGGCGAACCTGATGAACGCCAGCAGATCGTATGAAGCAAACCTTGCCGCCCTTCAGACCGCCAGGCAGTTGGCCCTCAAGTCAATGGACATTGGCGCAAAATAATCAGGAGGGGTCCATGCGTATCGATCCGATCATGAAGAATCTGTGTGAGGGCGCGCCCGGCGCAACGATGCCCAAAGGTCCGGGCGGAGCGGAGCTCGGCTTCCTTTGCCGACCAGTTGAAATCGAAGATCGGCGAGGTAAACCAGCTCCAGAACCAGGCGGATGCCGCAATGGCAGCAAAGCTGCGGTCAAGGGGGCTTCCAATATCCATGAAACCATGATCCACCTGGAAGAGGCCAACATGGGACTGCTCCTGTTGGCCAAAGTCCGCAACAAAGCGCTGGATGCCTATCACGAAGTGATGCGCATGCAGTTCTAACGAACATCTTTGCTGACTGAAACGGGCCTGTAGACATGAATATTGCGCTGCAGTATCTGCGAAGACTTTACGAATATTCCAAGACCCTCACACTTCCGCAAAAGATTTCCTATGCCGGAGGCATCGTTATTTTTGCCGGCGCCCTGGCTTTTCTGGTCTATCTAAACAACCGGACCGACTATGCCCCGCTTTATTCCGGGCTGTCTCAGAGCGACATGGGAGAAATCGCACAGGCCCTCAAAGCCAAAAAAATTCCATACCGTATTTCCGAGGGCAGCATCGAAGTGCCCAGGGAGCAGATCTATGAAACCAGGCTTTCCCTTGCTTCCGACGGAATTCCCAAAGGATCGGGCATGGGGTTCGAGATTTTCGACCAGCAGAAGTTGGGCAGCACGGAATTCGTCCAGAAAATCAACTACCAAAGAGCGCTCCAGGGAGAGCTGGCCAGGACCATAAATGGCATGAGCGAGGTGCTCGAGAGCAGGGTCCACCTGGTCCTGCCCGAAGACAGCCTCTTCAAGGAAGACCAGAAGCCGCCCAGCGCCGCCGTGGTCCTGAAGCTGCGTCCCGGGGCCAGAATGGACGACAAGGAGCTGCAGGGCATAGTTCACCTGGTCGCGGCCACCGTAAGGGGACTGGAAGAAGATCGAATTACCGTCATGAGCACCGACGGACAGGTCCTGTACAAGAAAAACCGGGAAGAACAGTCCTCGCAGATGAGCAACACCCAACTCGAACGCAAGCAGCGCATGGAAGACGATATGCGCCAGAAGATCCAGAGCATGCTCGAACAGGTGGTGGGCCCCAACCGGGTGCTCGCCAGGGTTGCGCTCGACCTGGATTTGAACCAGATTCAGATCGCCGAGGAGACATACAACCCGGACAGCGCGGTCGTCAGGAGCCAGCAGAGGACCACGGAAACCTCGGAAGGAAAGGAAGCGGGCGCCGCCAAAGGCAACCCGGACGTCCCCATCAACATCGAAGGAAAACTTCTGCAGAGCTCTCCCCAGGCTGAAGGCGCCGCAAAACCGGCCAAGCAGTTAAACAGCCAGCGTGAAGTCGTAAACTACGAAATAAACAAAACCAGCAGACAAATCGTCCAGATGCCCGGCAATATCAAGAAACTTTCCGTGGCGGTAATCGTGGACGGAAAATATGAAACCAAACCGGGCGCCGACGGGAAACCCAAACAGACATACGTCGGCAAGGTCGGCCGAGGAGATGAAATCCCTGGAGGAACTGGTCAAGAAAGCGGTTGGGTACAATGAGACGCGTGGAGACCAGATAACGGTTTCCAATATTCCGTTCGTCTCCGATATGGGCGGCTCCGAAATGGTCAAGGCCGAAAACAAATATCTCCAGCTTTTCAAAAGCTGGCAAAGGCTGCTTTTCAATATCGGCCTCGCCGCACTGGTGCTTATCTTCGTGATAAGGCCGTTCATGCGCAAATTCCGCCAGGTCGCCGACGAAATCAGAAAGCTCCCGGCCCCGGCCACCGGCCCCTCTATTGACGAACAAATATCCGCACTGCTTCTGGATAAACCAATGAACCAAATCTCGATCCGAAAGAAGTCAACCGCCCTGGTAAAGCACGATCCCGATAAGGCAACGGAAATAATAAGACAATGGCTGAGGGACGAGGTTTAGGAACATGGCCAGGCCAAATAGCGCGAACAAGCTGAACGGACCCCAAAAAGCGGCAATCGCCCTGCTCGCCATGGGTGAAGAGGCATCGGCTCTGATCCTCAAAAAGCTCTCGACCGATGAGATCAAGGAACTGAGCCTGCACATGTCCTACATAGACGGGGTAAGAAAGGAAACCTCCGATGAACTGCTCAGGAATTCACCTCGCTTTTCAGGAGTGGAAGGCGGAGTCAATGTGGACGGGGACCAGTTCATTCGCAATCTGCTGCCCACCGTGATGCAGAGGTGAGCAGGCAAAAGAGGTCATTTCCAAAATAGATGAAGAAAAGCACAGAATTCCTTTCAAACACCTCAGAGACATCGATCCCAAACTGCTTGCCGGCTTCATAAAGGGTGAGCACCCGCAGACCATTGCCATCATCATTTCCCATCTGGGACATCAGAAGGCCAGCCAGGTGCTGGCATTGTCTTCCCGAGCAGCTCCAGTTTGAAATCGTCGCAAGAATTGCGAACCTGGAGACCGTGCCCCCCGACCTGATCCAGGAAGTGGACGAAGTGCTCGAAAAAGAGCTGACCTCAATCGGAACTCGGGGACAGCAGATCGGGGGCGTCTCGGTGGTCGCTGAAATCCTCAACCACTGCGACCGCAGAACTGGAGACAGCATATTGCAGTTCCTCGAAGAAACGGACACGGACCTGGCCGAGAAAGTAAGAAAGCTGATGTTCGTTTTCGAAGACCTGCTCCATGTGAACGACGCGGGCATCCGGGAACTGCTCAAGGAAATCCGCAACGAAGAACTCACCATGGCGCTCAAAACGGCTTCCGAAGATCTCAAGGCAAAGATATTCAAAAACCTGTCCCAGCGCGCCGCCCAGATGCTGCAGGAAGATATCTCGATGATGGGACCGGCCCGCCTGAGCGAAGTGGAGGCCGCACAGCAGGCTATTCTCGACTGTGGCCCGCAGGCTCGAAAAGGATGGCAAACTCCTTCTGGCAGGCAAGGATGGCGGAGAATCATTTGTCTAATCTGCTGAAAAAAAACCTGGAACCCGGAGATAGCCGCCTTTGGTTTTCCCCTTATCACAAAAGGTCGCAGCGGCGGCGCAATAATGGCTCGTCCGATCCGATGGGGAACAACGATCCCCGAACCCGAGATGAATTCCGAAGAACTCTACCGCAGAAAGCTCCTCGAACTCGAACGCCGCACCCAGGAGATTGAAAGGGATGCTTACAGCCAGGGATTTGCACAGGGCGAAAAGGACGGATTTGACTACGGGCAAAAATCCGTTCAGGTGATCAAATCTCAGCTCGAGCGCATTGCGCAAAATATGGAAGCCCTGCCTGCAAAGATACTTCGAGGATTATCGGGATTGGCTGATCCGGACCAGCATCAGGATAGCCAGACAGATCGTGAACAGGGAAATCCAAACCTCCCCTGAAATAGTGGCCGATACCGTGAGCGCCCTTCTCGAAGAAGCCGAAGAGCACAGCACTCTTACCGTATATCTCAACCCCAATGACCTGGAGATAGTGGAGAAAAGGGCCGAGCTGACTGCTGGGGGCCAACGGAAAACACTTCGCACTGAAAGCCGACAGGGACCTGGAGCGCGGAGGCTGCCGGATCGAAAGCGCGGTCCAGCTCCTGGATGCTTCTATCGCCAGCCTGTTCGAAAACCTGGAAAAGAAACTTCTCGGCGCGCGCGCGCTTCGCAAAGACGCAGACGGGCGGAACAGATGGAGAGCAGGTTTGCGCCGCATATGACTGCAGACGACGCCGGCGACTATCTGAACCTGGGAGCGCCGGATTTGCCGACCTGAACAGCTGCGAGCTCCGCAAAAAGTACGGCAAGATCGTTCAGCTTACCGGAAATCTGCTGGAAGCCGAAGGCATCAACGCGGCTACAGGAGATATCTGCAGAATTGTCCATTCGGAATCCCCTCATCCGATCCTGGCTGAAGTGATCGGCTTTGAAGCCAGCAGGATCAAACTGAGTCCCCTGACTCATCTGAACGGCGTCCGTCCGGGAAGCCTGGTGCAGGTTCACAAAGCCTCCAATAGCGTAATGGTGTCGGAGGCCATGCTGGGACGAGTGCTCGATGGTCTCGGACAGCCCCTGGACAACGGCGCGCCGATTTCATCCGGCATGCCTTATCCGCTCGCCGGAAAGGTCTCCAATCCTCTGGAACGCCCTCTGATCGAACAACAGCTCGACTTGGGGGTGCGGTGCATAAACACGCTTCTTCCCATAGGCAAGGGGCAGAGGATCGGCATTTTTGCAGGATCGGGGGTCGGTAAGAGCACCCTGCTGGGCATGATGGCCAGATACACGAGCGCCGATGTCAACGTGATCGCCCTGATTGGCGAGCGCGGCAGAGAAGTTAACGAATTTCTGGAAAACGACCTCGGCCCGGAGGGGATCAAGCGCTCGGTAGTCATAGTGGCCACTTCGGACCAGCCTGCGACCGTTCGCATACGGGGGGCCTATCTTGCCTGCGCCATATCCGAATTCTTCAGGGACCTGGGCAAAGACGTTCTGTTCATGATGGATTCGGCCACCCGTCTCGCCATGGCTGCGCGCGAGATAGGGCTGGCGGCAGGTGAGCCCCCGACTACCAAGGGATACACTCCGAGCGTATTCAGCCTGCTTCCGAGGCTTTTCGAAAGGTCGGGCAAGTTCGACAGGGCATCCATAACCGGCATTTATACTGTCCTGGTCGAAGGCGACGATATGGAAGACCCTGTGGCCGACACCCTGCGCTCCATTCTGGACGGCCACATTGTCCTGGACAGGGGTTTGGCTCAAAAAAGGCATTTCCCGGCAATCGACGTGCTGAGAAGCGTCAGCCGTTTGACGGAGCGGCTCCTTTCCGACAGGCACAAGGAACTGGCTTCCCGGTTTATTCGCATACTTGCCGACTATAAGAACAGCGAAGACATGATCCGCATAGGCGCCTACGTCCGCGGCTCTCACCAGGAAACCGATTACGCAATCAAAATGATTGAAAAGGCAAACGAATTTCTCACGCAGCCGGTTATCGAAAGCTGTTCCATAGAAGAATCCCTCGCGGCCCTGGAGGAGCTTTTCAGTGAACAATGAGCGGTGAATCGCCAACAGAAAGAATAACTCCTTTTATTGTTTTGCGACGGATTGGAAAGCATGCCATTTAAATTTCGCCTCAAATCGCTTATGAGACACCGGGAATTCATGCTTCGCGAAGCGCAGGCGGCGCTTGGGGCCGCGGTAGTCCGCCAGAATGCGAGATACAGTCCGGCATCGATCGGCTTAGTGAAATGATTCGCCTGGAATCCGAGCAGTTCGAACAAGAGCAGGAAAATGGAATCGACGCAGCCAGGTATCTTCATTTCAAAGACCACCTGAGCTTTCTGGAACGTGAATTGCTTTTGTCATACAAAGAACTGGAAAAGGCCTCTGATAGAGGTCGAAAAGCGCAAGCAGGCTATGATCGAATGCGATAAGTCCGTCAAGACGCTCGAAAGTATCGAAACAAGGGACAAGGAATTGTACAGACTGATTCAGTCTCGCAAGGAACAGAAGAAACTGGACGATGTAGCCGTCTTCAGCGTTTACCGGAACCGGACCGGCAGGGAAGGAGAATCATGAAAGCGGGCAAAACGGGTTCCAGGTTGCTTTCAGTTACGCTTTGCGCCCTTATGACGGTCCTGGTCATAAAGCTGACCGTTACTGTTATCGGTGCGCTCAACTCCGGGCCGGAAAGGACCAGCGCGGTTCCCGAAGCAATCGCCAAGGACGAAAAGCCCAGAGCTGAAGCCGAAAAGGCGCGCCGGTCGAGACAGCAAGCCAAAAACAGGCCCGGGACTTCGACATCCGAGTCCCTGAGCGCTTTTCAGCAAAAAGAGATAGAAATCCGCAAAAAAGAGGAACAGCTTAAAGAGAAAGAAGAGCGCCTGGACAAATTGGAAAAGGAAATCGAGCAGAAGGTCAAAGACCTGCTGGCGCTTCAAAAGGAAGTCCAATCCGTTCGAACCGAGAAGCAGGAAACCCAGAATACCAGGGTCCGGGGCCTTGCCAAAATTTACGGGACCATGAAGCCGAAAGAAGCCGCAAAGCTGATGGAAAACCTCGACGATAAGCTCGTTATGGGTATAATCGCCACAATGACCCCCGATGAGGCGGCAGCGATTCTTGCTCTCATGGAGGTCAAAAAGGCGGCTAAAATATCCGAAGCCCTTTCGGCCGATAATCAGAACGGGCTTGCAAACGGGAAGAACATGCCCATATACTTGTGAATCAAGGCATTGTGAAATTAGAGAATCAGGCAATTAGGGATTGAGGGATTGAGTGGTTCTGGCGCCGAGGGGCCGAGTAAAGGCGTGAAGGGGAGAGGGCGAAAACGGGAGCGATGGAGATGTCCCCGCGTAATCGCGTCTTCGCGTCTCCGCGTCCCCGCGTGCTGCTGCCTGCTTCCTCTGCTTCTTGCGTCTCTCATATCAGGCTGCGAACCAGCGGTTATAGCCCCACCCTACCCCGCAACCCCCCCACCTGCCGCATACTCCGCATCTGAGCCCGCCCAGCCCTCCGAAGTGGTCGAAAAGAGCATCGGCTTATCTTGGCGGCCCCAGGACCATTTATCATGAGGTCGGGCCGATGGAGACCATCTGGCGGATCTCCCGGTTGTATGACGTATCGCCCGAATCGATCTATTCGGCAAACAGGCTCAAACCCAGCGATCCTTTGGAGGTAGGGCGAAAGCTCATCATCCCCGAACGCCACGAATGATACGCCACGTTATAAACCTCTACCGGAACCCGCAATGGAAGTATATCGTCGTTCACCATACAGCCACCTGGAAAGGGAACGCCAGAACGATAAACCGCTCACACGGCGCAGCGTGGTTTCTGGAATGGCCTCGGGTATCATTTTTTGATCGATAACGGAACTCTGTGGGAAAGGCGACGGGCAAATCGAAATGTCCCCACGGTGGATCAGGCAGCAAAACGGCGCCCACTGCAAAGCCGATGATATGAACGAAAAAGCGATTGGAATCGCCCTGGTCGGAAACTTCAACTACGAGAAACCAACCCCGAACCAGTTGCAATCTCTTTCCTTTCTTCTTTCGGTCCTTCGCAGGTATTACGGCATACCCTGCGGCAAACGTCATGGGACACCGCGAGGTCCCGGGGGCCAAAACCGAATGTCCCGGCAGATTGTTCCCGATCAATTGTCTCAGACAAGCGAACCTTAGGTAACCCGGGGCCCAAAGTATTGCGCATCTGAGCCGCCAGGCATAGCGGCCCGGGATTTTTTTCTTCCGGCATCTGGCGGTTCGGATTTTGGCAATTATAGTCTTTGAAGTGAGGAGGCATATTTTAGGCCGGGGGCCATCACTTAAGGGGGAACATGTTCCCGCTCGTTTTTATCGGGCGGTCTTTGCGCGAGAAAGGAGAATCTCATGGGAGAAGTAGTCCACACGTCTCGAGTCAGGATCGTCAGAGAAAGAGGCCCCACCAGGAGAGCCATGATCGAGGGCTTCGGCGAACCGATTTACTATGGCGTTCACGGCGGGATAAAGAACTTCTACAAGGTGGAACCGGAAAAGGAGCACGCGGCCACTCTCGACCATATCGTCGCCGCGACCGCCGGCTGAATGATGGGAACGCTGGCCGCGTCGCTGGCCGGGAAAAAAATCCGCACTACCGAAGACCTCTACAGGGCCGATGTGGAAGGAGACATTGAAAACGTCGGCGGCATTCTCAAGATCTCCACGATCCGCGTAAAATACCATCTCAAAGTCACGGCGGATCAAAAGGAAGCCGCCAGGGAAGCTTTTGCGTCCTATCTGAGCAAATGTCCGGCGGCTCAAAGCGTCATCGGCTGCATCAAACTTCAGGATGAACTCGAGCTGGAGGAAATCTAAACGGCATGAGCGCCTTTGCGCTTCGCGCACTTCAGAGGAGACGCCTGAATACATACGGGCTCTCCTCTGGCTTTGCTCTCCAGCCGCTCTCTATGTCCGCTCTCTATTGACAAAACCGGGGGGCTCTGTTAAAGAGAGCATCTCTTCATTCCCCGGTAGCTCAATTGGCAGAGCGGGTGGCTGTTAACCACTAGGTTGGCGGTTCGAGTCCGTCCCGGGGAGCTCGAGATCAAGGGTCTGGGTTGAAAAGTCTAGGCCCTTTTGCTTTGGGGGCAACATAGTGTCAATTGCCATGGGGTTCCGGTTGCACTGCAGGAAGCGAATCAGGGGTCGTTTCCCACCCCCTGGTGGACAGATAAATCTCAGTTCAGATGGACGACCGGGTTTCTCATCATCGGTACGCAGTGCTTCGATGCCTGATACGAAGAACCAATACTGTTACAAGTTCGTCCTCGATTTTACAAATTACGCGCCAATCACCCACACGGTATTTCCACAACTCTCCGAACTTGCCTCCCTGCAATGCGCTGCCGATACTGCGGGGATCGTCCAGGCGAGAAACCCGCTCATATAAAAACTTGAGGATGCGGCGGGCAACCTGATGGTCGAGTCGGTCTAAATCACGCTCTGTGGCGGGGTCCAGCTCAACCTTCCAAGCCATGGCGCTTCATCGCTTCTTCAAGCGGAACGGTCTGCGTGCGGCCTGCTCGAATGTCTTCGAGGCGCTTCTCGGCAAGGTAGACGTCTTCCAGATCGTCAAGGTACTCAAGAATTGCCTCGCGTGCATAAAAGGTCTTGGTCCGCCCGGTAGCCTTTGCCAATTCGTCGAGCCGCTTCTCAATCTCGACGGGAAGTCGAATAGCAAGCATGTTTTTCCTCCTGAGTTTGCTATACATATATAGCGCCTTCAATCAACGTTCGCAAGTGGGAAAATTTTCTTCTCATAGAAGGCTGACTCTTTGTTCCCGGAGCCCGGTGAGCTTGCCCTGAGCGAAGCGAAGGGAATCCGTCCCCGGGAACTCGATCTTCTCAAGGCCAGGAGTGTTCCTGGCCTTTTTGCCGTTTGGGAGAGCAGCCATGTGGCACGTCTATATCTGTGACAGAAACGGGTAGATCTACACTGGAATAACGACAGATCTCGACCACCGGATCAACCAGCATAAAGCGGTCTTGCTTTATTCTGAACCCCATCTCGACAAGTTGTAGGCCGCGAAACGGGAAAAGGAGATCAAGGGGTGGCGCCGTGAGAAGAAGCTGGCATTGATCAGGCGGTGAGCTTGCCCTTAGTCCTACGACAAGCTCAGGGCAAGCTCTGCCGAAGGGGGTCCGCCCCGGGAAGCCAGAAAACAACAAAGGCCGAGGGATTTGTGTTCCCGGCCTTTTTCCCGTCTGGCTCTTCGGGGTCTCGAAGTTGGCTACGCTCGGATGGCTGCATCGATATTAAGAGAAACATCTTGCGCCATGCTCACGGGTATGGAATCGCCAATGTTACCCTCCGACTTCTATTCCAACCGGCGATGCTCACCTTTTTCAAAATTGCCGGGAAGGTCCTTAGTGTGCATAATAGAAGTGCTGGAAATGGCAGTTTATGAGCGAGGAGAATCGGTAAACGGGTTTCATGAGCAATACCTGGTAGATGAGGGCGGGAACCGCAAGCTGTGGTGGCGCCCGTTGCGGAGTGGGGCAGATCGTAGAAGCTCTGGAGGAGTTCGACGATATTCGGGCTTACGATGAAGCCAAACAAGATCCGTCAGAGGCAATCCCTTTCGAGCAAGCCGTTTCCGAGATTAACGAAGGGATGCCTGATCGAAGTGCTAGCTTCACATTAAGAGGAGAGCCCAAAAACAATTGGCAAACATCCCTCAGCCGGACTGCAATCGCATAATCACGGCTGTCCGCTCTCTTGCCGACGCTCCAAGCCCGGTTGGCTCATCTAATCAGGCTGATTCGTTTTTCCCGGCGCCCGGTGAGCTTGCCCTGTGCCCTTCGACAAGCTCTGGCGAAGGGGTCCGTTCCGGGGAGCGTCAAGATGTATACCGTACTGCTTCCTGAAGATTCAAGACGCCCTCCGAGTTCAAACTGGTGGAAGCGTTGCCACGCGCTCTCACGGCCAAAGTCATGAAGTAAAATCTGCGCAAGGAGATATGATGTTCGACTTTCTACTGAGCAAGAAACAGATCAAGCTGCGCGACGAGGTGCGCGAACTGGTCAAGTGGGTCCCGCGCCGGATGATCCTGGATATGGACCAGGACAAGCTGCAGTTCCCCAAAGAGTTCCTGGCCGAGGCCGGCAGGCGCAACCTTTTGGGCTGCCGCTATCCCGAACAGTGGGGCGGGCGCGGCATGGACTGGGTTAGCACCTGCATGGTCATGGAGGAGGTGGGCGTGCTGGGCTACATCTTCGCCTGCGTCTTCGGCGTGGGCGCCGAACTGGTCTGCGACGCAATCGTCCTGCACGGCTACAAACGAGCAGAAGGAGCGCTACGTCAAGCCGCTGCTGGCCGGCAAGATCTTCGCCGCCGAGTGCCTGACCGAGCCCCGGGGCGGCAGCGACTTTTTCGGGACCACCACCCAAGCGGTGGCAGACGGCGACGATTATCTGCTGACCGGTCAGAAGCGATTCATCGTGGGCGCCGATGGCGCGGACTACTTCCTGGTTTACGCCCGCACCGACCCCCTGGCCAAACCCCACCAGGGGCTGACCTGCTTCCTCGTGGACAAGGGACCGGGCGTCACCGTGGAATATCTCTACGGCCTCATGGGCTGCCGGGGCGGCGGCGCCGGGCGCGTTGTCTTCCGCGAGGCCCGGACGCCCGGGGCCAACATCGTGGGCCGCTTGAACGGCGCACTGGATGTCTTCAACACCATGATGATCCCCGAGCGCCTGGGCACTGCGGCCATGACCATCGGCGCGGCGCGCCCCGCCCTGGAGGTGGCCACGGGCTACACCACCCGGCGCAAGGCCTTCGGCCAGCCGATCAACAGGTTCCAGGGCGTCAGCTTCCAGGTGGCCGCAGGCCGCAACCCTCCTGGACGCCAGCCGGGCCATGGTCTACGCCACGGCCAGGGCGGTGGACGCGGGCGTACCCATGAACCGAGTGCGCCGGCTGGTGAGCCAGACCAAGAAGTTCGTCACCGAGTCCTGCCAGCAGGCCGCCCGCCACGCCATGCAGGTGATGGGCGGCATCGGCTACACCAACGTCTTCCCGGTGGAGCGCATCGTGCGCGACCTGCAACTGGCCAGCATCTGGACCGGCACCAACGAGGTCATGAGCATGATAACCGCCCACGAGTGGTACGACGAATACGAGCAAGCTCAAGGCCGCCGGCGCCCGGCGCGACCACGAGATGGACGCCCAGTGCGCCACAGACGAGGAGGAAAAAGTCTACGAGTAAGTGGGGCGTATTCCTTCGGCTGCCTTTGCCTCTATCCGTGCTCGGACTCTGAGAGCAGAAGATTTACCCGCTGAAGATCGGCCTCGGTGTCCACTCCCACTGTGTCATGAGGAGTCTCGACAACATGAATTGCTACGCCGTTCTGCAGGAAGCGCAGTTGCTCCAGTTTCTCCGCCGATTCCAGGGATGATTCGGGCAGCGAATGAAAAAGGCTGAGAGCTGCCCGCGTATATGCATAGATGCCTATGTGCTTGTAACGTTTGACCCCGCCTGCGCCATCCCTGTCGTAGGGAATAGGGAGACGCGAAAAATAGAGGGCGCGTCCTGAATCGTCAGTTACTACCTTCACGATATTGGGGTCTCGTGCAGCGGACTCGTCTAAGGCGACTTTGAGGGTGACAACCTGTGGGTCTCCTGTCAGAAACGGCGACACGATGGCCTCCAGGTGGTCCGGGCGCAGCATTGGCTCGTCCCCTTGAATGTTAACGTAAATGTCCGCGTCAACCCGTTCCATCACCTCTCGAAGCCGGTCGGTGCCCGAAGGATGCCGGCCTGTGAGCACGACGGGGATCCCCTCTCGCCCGCAAAACTGCATTACCTTCTCGCTGTCCGTGGCTACCAGCAGATCAGCCAACAGCTTGGATTGGCGAGCGCTCCTGTAGACCCGGAGGAGCATCGGCTTGCCCGCTATATCGCGCAATACCTTACCCGGAAGGCGGGTGGAATCGTACCGCGCCGGTATTACCCCCAATATCTTCAAGCTTTTACCCATCTCTTTCCTCGTATGATAGACCGGTTAAGTAATATTCCTCATGGCCTTTGGGTGTCAAACAATCTTTAGCGTTACGATAACGCAACCCGCGGCGCCCGTCCCGGTACTTGCGATGGGAGTTATCGCTCCTTATAGTTTGCTCTTGATCCCGGTCAGGCAAATTGGGCCAGGTTCACCTGCGAAACATGCGGTTTCAGGCTTGCCGCGCTCGCGCCCGGCTTCCAATTGGCCTGTCTCCTTTTCCGGCTCTGATTTTCCAATATTTTGTTCAATGCTTTCGAAGTGTCCTCATTTCGCGCCATGTCACAGGAAACAAACCATGACCAAGAGCAACCATTCATCTCCCCTGCGTTTCTTTAGACCCAGCGCGCAGTGCGGCGGGCGCAGGGATGAGACTCTTTCCTCGTGGATCGATATCTGCTGCGCTAAAAGAGAGTGGGAGAGCTTTTACCGCAGGCGGTGGCAGTTCGATAAGGTGGTGCGCTCCACCCATGGCGTCAACTGCACCGGGTCCTGCTCCTGGAATGTGTATGTAAAGGACGGGATCATAGTTTGGGAAACCCAAAACGTGGACTATCCGGGGACCGGCCCGGAGAGTCCGGACTACGAACCGCGCGGGTGTCCCAGAGGGGCGACGTTTTCCTGGTATGTTTACAGCCCGGTTCGGTTGAAGTTTCCCTATGCGCGATCTGCTCTTGTCGAACTCTGGCGGGATGCTCTGGGGCGAAACGCCGATCCCGTTGCGGCCTGGGAAAGCATTGCCGGGGACGTGGACAAGTCCCGCAAGTACAAGAAGGCGAGGGGCAAGGGAGGATTTGTCCGGATTTCCTGGGACGAAGCGCTCACGCTTGTTTCGGCGTCGCTTGTTCACACGATCAAAAAGTATGGACCGGACAGGATTTTCGGCTTCTCGCCCATCCCCGCCATGTCCATGGTTTGCTACATCTCGGGGGCGAGATTTCTTTCCCTTATCGGGGCATCGATGGTCAGCTTCTATGACTGGTACTGCGACCTTCCCCCCGCTTCTCCCCAGATATGGGGCGAGCAGACCGACGTTCCGGTTAGCGGCGACTGGTACAATGCAAGCTACATGATAGTGTGGGGAACCAACATCCCGATGACACGCTCCCCGGACGCCCATTTCTACACGGAAGCGCGTTATCGTGGGGCCAGGGTGGCGGCCGTCGCCCCGGATTATGCCGAGTACGTGAAATTTGCCGATGTATGGCTGCCGGCCAGGGCCGGCACAGACGCGGCTCTCGCCATGGCGATGATCCACGTGGTTTTGAACGAATTCTACATCAGCCGTAAATGCCCCTACTTCATCGAATATGCAAAAAGATACACCGATCTGCCTTTTGCGGTGATCCTTCGCAAGGAGGGCGAAAGATACTTTGCGGGCCGTTTCCTGAGGGCCGCCGACTTTGGCATGGAGATGAAAAACGCCGAATGGAAAACAGTGCTCTATGACTCGGTCAAGAGAGGATTTGCGGCCCCGAACGGAAGCATAGGCCTCAGGTGGGAAGAAACAGGCAAGTGGAACCTCAACATGGAGGATTGCGCAACCGGGGACAATATCGACCCGGTTCTGAGCTATTGCGAGGACAACGATGGCTGGGTTTCGGTCGAATTCCCGATGTTCGAGATCGCGGGACCGGGAACCAGGGCCGGCGCCGTACCTGTAAAGAAAATAGCAGCGGAAGGATCCGAGTTTCTTGCGGCCACCGTTTTCGACCTAATGGCGGCCCACCTTGGGGTGGACAGGGGACACGGAGGCGCAAAGGACTATGACGATGATTCGTCCCCCTATACTCCTGCATGGCAGGAAGCTGTTACAGGGGTCCCGAGAGAAGATGCGATCAGGGTTGCCCGTGAATTTGCCGAAAACGCAGAAAAGACCGGCGGGAAGTCGATGATCTTTCTGGGGGCGGGCACAAATCACTGGTATCACAGTGATACTATATACCGGGCCATAGTCGGTCTCACCACCCTGTGTGGATGCCAGGGAGTAAACGGAGGCGGCTGGGCCCATTACGTCGGACAAGAGAAGGTGCGGCCTCTTGCGGGCTGGTCCACCCTGGCCTTCGGGCTCGACTGGATGCGGCCGCCGCGTCTGCATAACGGGACATCCTTTTATTACTTCGCAACAGACCAATGGCGCTATGAAAGGCTGGACCCCAAGACTTTGACCTCGCCGGTTTCCAATGACTTCATTCCGGGACGGATCTCCGATTGCAACATATTGGCGGCGCGCCTCGGGTGGCTTCCTTCCTATCCTCAGTTTGACCGCAATCCGCTCGATATCTGCAAAGAAGCGATTCGAAAAGGCGCTCGAACCGACTCCGAGATCGCCTCCTACGCGGCCGAAATGCTGAAGTCAGGGTCGATGAAATTCGCCATCGAGGACCCGTGCAGTCCTGACAACATTCCGAGGATACTTTTCCTTTGGCGGTCGAATCTTCTCGGCGCAAGCGGCAAGGGACACGAGTATTTCCTGAAGCATCTGCTCGGGGTGGACAATGCCGTAATGAGCGAGGAACGCCTGGAGGCGGAGCCTCAGGAGATGGTTTACAGAGAGGCCGATCCCGATGGTAAGCTGGACCTTCTGATTACAACCGAAATGCGCATGAACACGAGCGCCCTTTATGCAGACGTGGTCCTGCCGGCCGCCGGTTGGTACGAGATGCACGATCTCAGCACAACCGACCTCCACCCGTTCATACATCCTTTTAATCCCGCAATCGATCCTCCCTGGGAGACAAGGACCAACTGGGATCAATTCAAGGCCCTGGCGGAAAAGTTCTCCGAGCTTGCCGCCCCGCATCTCGGGAAGGAAAAGGACCTTGCGGCGACGCCTCTTTTCCACGATTCACCCGGCGAAATCGCGCAGCCCTATGGGACGGTCAGGGACTGGAGGAAGGGAGAGGTAGAGGCGGTTCCAGGCAAGACCATGCCCGCTCTCCAGGTCGTCGAGCGCGACTATCCCAACATCCATCGGATGATGACCTCGGTAGGTCCTTTGATAGCCAAAATCGGCATGGGCGCAAAAGGCGTCTCCTGGAACGCCGCCGATGAGCACGAAGAACTCAAGCGCCGACTGGGCGCCGTATTGGTAAATGGCGTAAGCGTGGGAATGCCGAACATCGAGACCGGAAAGCAGGTTGCCGAAGCCATCCTGGCGCTTTCTCCGGAAACAAACGGAATGACCGCCCAAAAAGCCTGGAAGGCCGTCGAAAGAATAAGCGGCCTGAGCGGACTTGCAGAAGAGTTCTGCGCGGAAACGGGGGAAGAGTACACGTTTCAGAGACTAAACGCTCAGCCCTCAAGGGTCCTCACCACTCCGATCTGGAGCGGCATGGAAACTGCGCTGCGGTCGTACTCGCCTTTCGTCATCAATATCGAGAAGAAAATCCCTTTCCGCACCCTTACCGGGCGCGCTCAGTTCTACCAGGACCACCAGTGGATGCTGGTCTTCGGGGAAGGTCTTCCAGTTTTCCGCCCCCCCGTCGACACGGACGCCCTGAATTCCCGCAAGCTGGACCAGATTCGAAATCCGGGAAAGGAAATCATTCTCAACTATCTCACCCCTCACTCGAAATGGTCCATTCACAGCACCTATTCGGACACCAAGATCATGCTTACCCTCTTCAGGGGTGGGGAGGCGATCTGGATCAACAATGACGATGCCGAATCGATCGGGGTCAAAGACAACGACTGGCTGGAATGTTTCAACTCAAACGGCGTGCTGATGGCCAAGGCAGTGGTGAGCCACAGGATTCCGCGCGGGAAAGCCTTTTGCTATCATGCCCAGGAAAGGCTGATCAATGTGCCGGGTTCAGCTATTTCCGGGCAACGCGGCGGCACTCACAACAGCGTCACTCGCATAATGATGAAGCCCACTCAGATGATAGGCGGCTATGCTCAACTGAGCTACGGTTTCAATTACTACGGTCCCACGGGGGCCCAGCGTGACGAGGTTATTGTGGTGAGGAAGGCCGGAGAGGTGCAGTGGTATGAAGATTAGCGCCCGGCTTTGCAATCTTGACAGGCTGTCACACCGCCCGCTTTGCAATCTTGGCAGGCGGTCACACCGCCCATCCTGGCAGGCGGTCACACCGCCCCGCCCCGGAGAGGTGCAGTGGTATGAAGATTAAGGCCCAAATCGCCATGGTTATGAACCTGGACAAATGCATCGGCTGCCACACCTGTTCGATTCCCTGCAAAAACGTCTGGACCAACCGCGCCGGGGCCGAATACATATGGTACAACAATGTGGAGACCAAGCCTGGGATCGGCTACCCGAAGAAGTGGGAAGACCAGTCACGATGGAGAGGCGGATGGGCGCTTAGAGACGGAAAACTCGTCCTGGCGGCGGGGGGACGCGCCGGCAAACTGGCTAAGATTTTCTATAATCCACAGCTCCCGCAGATCGACGACTATTACGAGCCGTGGACTTACAACTACCAGGACCTCATAACCTCGCCGATCAGAGCGCATCAACCTTCCTTAAGGCCTAAATCCGCCGTCACCGGGGAAAACATACGCATAAAATGGGGCCCCAACTGGGAGGACGACCTGGCGGGAGTTAACCATACCGGAAAGGATGACGTGAATTTCAACGGACTCGAGCGCGACGTTCTGCTCCAGTTCAAAAATGTCTTCATGCTCTACCTTCCGAGAATCTGCGAACATTGTCTTAACGCTTCTTGTATGGCCTCCTGCCCTTCAGGCGCGATATACAAGCGCGATGAAGACGGAATCGTCCTTCTGGACCAGGAAAGATGCAGGGGATGGCGCTTCTGCGCCTCGGGGTGCCCATACAAGAAGGTCTATTTCAACTGGAAAACGGGCAGATCGGAGAAATGCATCTTCTGCTATCCCAGAATAGAAGCCGGCATGCCCACGTTGTGCGCGGAAACCTGTGTGGGCAGAATCCGGTACATCGGGGTGCTCCTCTACGATGCCGAAAGAATCCGCTCCGCGGCATCCACCTCCCTTGACCGTGACGTTTATAACGCACAAATCGACATGTTTCTCGACCCTATGGACCCGGATGTGGCGGCGAAGGCCGCAGCCGGCGGCATACCTCAAAGCTTCATCCAGGCCGCCCGCCTTTCTCCGGTTTACAAGCTCGCAGTCGAATGGAGGCTCGCCCTCCCGCCTCATCCCGAGTTTCGCACCCTTCCGATGGTCTGGTACATTCCGCCGTTGAGTCCACTGACTCAAGCCATGGACGGCGCCGGTGAAACTTTTGAGCTAAACTCGATGAGAATCCCGATACGCTATCTCGCCAACCTCCTTGCAGCAGGAGATGAGGTCCCGGTAAGGCTTGCGCTGTCAAGGCTCATGGCCCTCAGGGCCTACATGCGTTCGGTTCACGTCGACAAGGCCCCGGATGTCGCGCCGCTGAATGCGGTCGGGCTCACCGCCCGGTCCGCCGAACAGATGTACCGGCTGCTTGCTATCGCCAAATACGCTGAGCGCTACGTCATACCTACAGCAGTGAAGGACGATCCGGCATGCCTGCATCTGGACCAGGGACGGGCCGCATTTCCTGTCAAAGGCGGGAGCTGAGAAATGGAGAAAGAAGAGCGCATGCTCTGCGGTCTGGTCTCCCGCCTGCTGGATTATCCATGTGAAGACATTGTGAATTCGGCCAAAGACATCGAACAAACGGCGAAAGGGATACCCAACGGTTTAAAAGAAGAACTGCTGGACTTTTTGTCCTATCTTGGGAAAACGCCCCTTATTGCCCTGCAGGAGGAATACACCCGGACTTTCGATCACAATCCGAGTCTCTGCCTCAATCTTACCTTCCACAAATGGGGAGATGACAAAAAGAGGAGTTTAGCGCTGGTGGAGTTAATAAAGACATACAGGGACGCCGGCTACCAGGTGAGCTGTGTAGAACTGCCCGACTACCTTCCGATGCTCCTCGAATTTATCTCCGTCTGCCCCGATGAGGCCATCTTTCCGCTATTGGAAGAATACGGGGACCAACTTTCGCTGATGGCTTCCCGGTTGCGCGTCATGAAAAGTCCTTATGCGAAACTGTTCGCAGTCCTCGATTCAGCCTGGAGGAGACGCCCGATATGAGCGACTGGAATCTTCTGGCCTTCGTGGTCTTTCCCTATGTCTGTCTTACGATTTTCGTCGTCGGCCACACCTTCCGCTACTTCACCGATCCCTACCGGTGGAATGCAAGGTCCAGCCAACTGCTCGAAAAGGAAAGCCTCAAGTATTCCTCCGTTATTTTTCACTACGGAATAGTCTTCACCTTTATCGGGCATGCCGGAGGATTGCTCGTCCCTCAAAGCCTTTTCAGCGCAGCGGGCATAAGCGGGGAAGCCCACACCCGCATCGCGGTCGCAGCAGGGGCGGTAATCGGAGTGGCGGCAGTGACCGGAAGCTTGCTCCTCATCCGGCGGCGGGTCACTAACAGGCGCGTGCTTGTGAACTCGTCAATAAATGACCTGATCACCCTGGGGTTCCTGCTCTTTGTGGCGGGCGTCGGCACGTACAATGTATTCTTCGGCCATTATTATGTGCTCGATACCGTTGCTCCCTGGATTCGTAGCATCGTCACGTTCAGGCCGGACCATCATCTCATGCGCGATGTCCCATTCATGTACAAACTCCATATCCTTGCCGCTTTTGCGCTCTTTGCCTTTTCTCCCTTCAGCCGCTTGATACATATCTGGAGTCTGCCCCTGCCCTACCTTTCGAGAAACTACATCATTTTCAGAAAACGGAGCACTGAGCTGCAATGAACGCCATAACCGGCTGGCTGCGAACGGCTGCCGCAGAACTCCCGCCCGGCTGCTTCGCCATGGTGATGGCGACCGGAATTGTCTCGACAGCCTCTCGCCTGACGGGTATGGAGTCGGTCGCCGTAATACTTTTCCGGCTCAATATCGCGTTCTTTGCAATTCTTTGGCTGCTTCTACTTAGCCGTATCTTGTTCTATCCCCTGCGCTTTATGGCCGACCTTGGCGACCACAGCCGTGGAGCAGGGTATTTCACCACCGTGGCCGGGGCCTGCATCCTGGGCAGTCAATTCGTAATCCTCGATCACGCCCTCACCCCGGCCCTGCTCCTCCTGTCCCTTGGGACTGCGCTTTGGATTGTACTTATCTACGGCGTCTTCGGGTTGTTCACCGTAAAGGTGGACAAACCCCCGTTCGAGAAGGCAATCAACGGGACCTGGCTGGTTGCGGTAGTCGGGACTCAGTCTGTTTCCATCCTGAGCGGGCTGGTCGTTTCCGAGCTTTCCGTCCCCCATAACGCGCTCGTGTTCTTTTCGCTCTGCATGTTTCTTGTCGGGTGCATGCTCTACATTCTCATTATCACGCTGATTTTTTACCGCTTCATGTTTTTCGAGTTCAGACCCGCGGACCTCAGCCATTCTTATTGGATCAACATGGGTGCGGTCGCCATCACCACACTCGCAGGGACCGTGCTCATCGGGAACGCCGCCGGCTACTCGTTCTTGACTGAGTTGCTCCCTTTTATTTCCGGCTTTACGATCTTTTTCTGGGCCACCGCCACCTGGTGGATTCCTCTTCTCGTGGCGCTCGGGGTTTGGCGCTTCATCATTCACCGGGAGCAAATCTTCTACGACCCTCAATACTGGAGCGTCATTTTCCCCCTCGGAATGTACACGACCTGCACTCTAAAACTGGCCGGCGTCATGAAGGTGGATCTCCTCATCTTGATCTCGCGATGTTTCCTCTTTGCAGCGCTTCTGGGCTGGACGCTCGTCTTCCTGGCGCTGCTCCACTCTATTGCTGTTTCTTTGCGCCGCCCATCCACCCCTGTTTGAGCCGAATCATTCAGAAATGCAGGAATCGGGGTTTTAATCCCTCCCCCAATCCCTATAATTCTATGGACCGGTCGCCGGGATTGTCGCAGAGCATCATCAGCGAGAGGTAATCCCTGACGTTTCGGGTCAGAAGAAAATGGCTGCGCACAAACTCCCTGGCAATCTGACCCATACGGCGTCCCACCTCCGGATGATGGAGCAAATACCGGATTCGAAGAGCGCAACCCTCGGGGGAGTGGACAAGAAACCCGGTGTGAAAGTCCCGGAGTTGAAGCACGATGCCTCCCGCTGCTCCACCGATCACCGGTTTTCCCTTCCACATGGCTTCGGTTACCGTCAATCCAAAGCCCTCGCGGACGGACTTCTGCACGATGATGTCCGCCGCACGCTGCAGGGCGTTGATTTCATGGTGGCTCTCCGAGGGCAGGAGCAGAACCTGAATATCGGGGTCCCCAAGGGCAGCCTCCTGGACTTCTGCGAAAATGCGGGGGCCTTCCGGATCGTCGGTCGCCTCGCCTCCGGCCAGTACGAGCTTGCAAGGCGTGTGGGCATGCACCATATGAAATGCCTCGATTACTCCCAGCGGGTCTTTGAATGAATCAAATCGTGAGACCTGCAAGATGATCGGTTTATCCCTCTCGATGCCCAACCGCTCCATCACCGCCGATATTTCTTCCTGAGAAAGTTCACGGTTCTTTTCACTCAGGGGATCAATCGAGGGATAGACAAGATACTGGGGATGCGCAAGGTTCTGAGAGAAATTGGGCATGGAAAAAATCGAAGCATCGTATTGTTTAACCGCTTCCCGCAAAAATCTCCAGACATTGCGATCGGGTCTGGAAACATCTATGTGGCACCGCCAGATCCACCTTCTAGCCCGGGAACGCATGTGTTCAATCAAATAGGCGGGCTGTGGATCGTTTACCACGACAAAATCGGAGTCAAGTCCAAGTCTGGCGGCATTCAGACGATTGACCTCCAGGTAATGCTCAAACATCGCCTTGGTAATATTGACTTTGAAGCCCTGCAAGGCGTTGTGCATTGCCTTGGTGACCTCGAAGAACGCCTGGTCCCCTTCGATCACTTCCCAACGCGTATCTATGCCCAGTTCGTTCATCAAAGGTATGTTCTGACGAAGCAGTTCAGCCACTCCTCCTCCGATGCGGGTTGAGTTGATATGCACCAGGCGCTGTCCGCCCAGTCGTTCCGCCATGCGACGCAACTGATCGATGACTGTCGGCGCCTACGATCGGCTCAAGTTCATTCAGGCGTGTTGTCATCGGACTTCTCCTATATATTGGTTAACCAGATCGATGATGGTGTTACGGACTTCCTCAAGGGTGTAAAACCATACGTCGATGCCCTGCACTGCTGAGACCAGCTCCGGCAAATCGTATGAAGCTTTGATCCAATTGGAAAAGTCGTCCGTTTTCATCGACCTCAATCGCCAGCGTGCATCCACAAAATGGTAATAAATTGAATCCGGCCCTACCCTTGCGAGCCCGGAACAAAACTCGGAAAGCGTCCGGGCGACAATCTGCGAGCGCAGCACTACAGTCGAGGCTTCACAGAAATAGAACTCGAACCCGGGTCTGGCCCACGGCACATAGGGCAGGTCCCACAAGTACTCTTCCAGAAGATCCACCAGAGTATCGCGGACCTGCTCCATATTTTCAAAACTGAAGGGATCGATAACGCTGAGCTTCTCCGCCAGCCGACTATCCTGCAAGGCGTTTGCGGCCCATATGGCGAAGTCGTTTGGATACTCGACCCCAGGGTGAGCGATGGACATGCGGGATTGCCATAGATGGTAGGACAAAACCGTCTCGTCGACCTCGCGCAGTATCTCCAATAATTCCCTGAGGTTAGCCGCTTTTTTGCCGGTGGGCATTGGCATGACGACACATTCATGGAACCAGAAAGGACTTGCGGCGGGATCCTCAAGACCGGCCATAACGTTTATCACCTCATTAAAAATATAAATAGCGGGAAAGCGAAACTCAAGGCGCCCGGGGGAAGGAGTACGGAAGGCGCTCCAGTCTCCATCCGGAGGTCCCCGATAAGAGACCGGCGGTTTTAGGGGGGCAGGGGGGATTTTAGCGCGGAGGCGTACACCGCCCCGGGGCGGGAAAGGACCCTTTCCGGACGGAAACTGCTCTAGCAACCTTGCGGCTCTCTGATCACCTTTGGAATAAGATCGATCGCTTTTCTCAGAAGTGCTGTCCCGTCCTCTTCTCGTCCCATTTTGCGCAAACAGCCGGCGCATTCGATATAAGGCGCCTCGTACTCGGGAAAGATATCGGCTGCCGCTTTGAAGCTCTCAACCGCTTCGGCGTGCTTGCCCTTCAACATATAGGCTCTGCCGAGGTGAATCAGGGACACTATGGAACGCGGGTTCCTAAGCAATGCCTCTTTGAGCGTCCCGACCGGATCGTGAGATACGAAGGCTCCGAATAGGTAGGGCAAATAAAAAGAAGGATTCATCTCGATGGCTTCCGCAAACATCCTCCAGGCTTTCGAACGGTCTGATGGATCGCGTGAAAGAATGCCGGCTTGCAAAAGAAATTCGTAACGCGTTGGGCTTAGATGCAGATGCCGTCCGGTTTTCTTGGCGCCCGCGCAATTATGCAGACGCTCAAAGGTGCTTGCCGCTATTTCTCTCAACGGTTCGCAACCCTTTTTCCCCGCAGCAATCAAGCTGAGGTAAAACTCCACCCTGTCTTTTCCACGCTCGAGGTAATTTCGTTCCCGTAGTACGTATTCTCGGGCGGATGCCGAAACGCTGAGTCTTACAGAGGCGTCTGAGACCAGGTGGTCGAGCGTAGAAATGAGTTCATCGGGCGTTTTGAAGAGAAACCCCGTCCTGCCCTGTTTTACAGACCCAAGATATGGCCCGGTGGCCTGGAGGACGGGGACCACGCCGTGGGCCGCGTATTCGAGGAACTTGACGTCAGACCTCGATCTGTTGAACGGAGTGTCTTCAAGAGGCGCTATTCCTATATCCAGATGTGAGACAAAACTGTAATAGTCATCAAGGGCGCCTGTGGCGAACCGTCTCTTCCGATCTGCCGGGAGCGCCTCGAAAAGCTCCCAGATTTGGTCGGCGCACATGAGATAGAGATGCACATTGTCTCTGGACATTATCCAATTGATGAGGCGATCCGAAATCTTCGCCATGTCGTCGAAATGACCGATCGAGCCGCCCCACCCGATTCTCACCGTTTTCCGCGATCTCTTTCGGCCTTTGCAGAGGCGCTGTCAATATTTGATTCGGAAAAACGCAATGCCTCCGGTTCAGATAGCCGTATTTCCTGTTTAGCTCCGGCGAACTGAACTGAAGCGCATCGCAGTAGTGCGCAAGTCTTTTTATCAACAGCAGATTATTCGACTGATGGTAGAAGGCCCGCATGGGATTGCTGGGGGAAGGGCTTCCAGATCGTCGCAAAGTTCGTAGACGGTCAGTTTATTTCGGGTTTTCCTGTCTCTTATGACCGGCAGAAGGTCCGCATCGCAGATATTGTTCAGAACCAGAACATCGGCATCGAGCATCAGCTCATGCCTCAGACGGTGGTAGTAGGTAAAATTGACTACATGGACACCCTCGCAACGAGCCATTCCCGCACCGGGAGCATAGGTCCTGTAGTAGAAATCGCCTATTGTCTCATCCTGGGGGCTGTCCACCTGTACGATCAATAACGCCGAATCGCTTCGAAATGGGGAAATGGGCATTCAGACCTCCCGGTCCCGTGTTCTTAAGAAGAAAGCAGTCGTAACTCTAACAGTATCGGAACAATATTCAACACGTTAATCCCACTCTTTGAAAAAGATTCAAGTTTTTTGCCAGGGTTGTCGATTCATCAATCAAAGCGAATTTGAACTGCGGAATGGGATTTTTGGATGCAATTGACAAGGAAGTTAAATCACAACATCAAGGAGGATTAGTTATGGCACTTACAGTCAACACCAACATGAACGCCCTGATCGATTCACGAACAACCTGATAAACACCAACAGCAGCATATCGAGCTCACTCCAGAAACTCTCGTCAGGTCTGAGAATCAACTCGGCCAAGGATAACGCGGCGGGCTACGCAATCGCCAACTCTTTCAAGGCCAAGATCGCCGCGATGCAGGTCGCCTCGCAGAACGCCAGTGAAGCGCAGTCGATGCTTCAGACGGCCGACGGCGCGTACAGCCAGATCAATAACATCCTGGTCGCAGATGAAATCTCTGGCCACCAGGCGGCCTCCGGCCAGACCGACCAACACCAATTTGACGGGTGAGTTCACCGCTCTCCAGAGTGAAATCGACCGTATCGCCAATTCCACTCAGTATGGGTCAACGAACTTGATTAACGACACCGGCCTCGCGGCGACCGGAATCACTTTCCAGGTCGGCGCAACCAACGACTCAACGAACCAGATCCAACTCACGTTCAACGGCGCCACCACAAGCTGTCTGGGAGTAAGCACGGGCAACAATATCTCGATCAGCACGCCTGGCAAGCGCTCAGGCGGCCATGACCGCCCTCGACACCGCCCTTACCTCGATCAACTCCTACATGGGTGCTGTCGGCGCGTTCCAGAACCAGGCTCCAGTACACGGTTAACAACCTGACCACAAGCATCGAAAACTACACCTCTTCAACATCCACCATCGAGGACGTGGACATGGCGTCTGAAGTCAGCAACTTCACCAAGAACCAGATTCTGCAGCAGACAGGCAATGGCGATGCTGGCGCAGGCCAACACCGCAGCCGCAGGCGATACTCAAACTGCTCGGATAATTCAGTCGAAATCCATTCCCCGGTTCAGAAGGCGGCCCTGTGGGCCGCCTTTTTTTTGTGGGATCGGCAATTGCGGCTCTTGCGTCAAAGACCGGCCGTCCTGGCGAAGGCGGGCATCAGGGCAGGTTGGATAAGTCAAGCTTGCGCCCGTTAACAGTGAGAATGCCGTGCTTGAAGGTTGCGCTCGATTTGAATGAGCCACCCTCCGAAATAATGTACTTTGCCGCCATAAGCCCCATTGACAAGCTCGTTGGCGCTCGTCTTCGCCGATTCAGGATCTTGCGCGGAGCGGTCACGGAAAACATTTTCGACCACAAGGTATAACAGCGCCTCCGAGACCGAAAGTTCCGCGCTTGCGTCGATACTGCTGAGAAGAGCCAAGGATGTTTCCCGCCAGATTCTTCCCGAGGCCGCCAAAGGTCAGCTTGGCCCTGCCGTTGAGATCTCCTTTGTCAGTCCTGATTCTTAGCTGCTTTATTTCGAACTCCGGAGAATTTACAAGCAGATCGACCATTATCTGAGTAAGTAGTCTTTCAATTTCCCCGTTGGCGTTCTCGGTCTTTTCAGCAGCTTTTTTCCGGAATTCGGGGACAAGCTTTTGAAAGCGGGAAAGGACATCCGCGTCCAGCTTCCGCACCTCGAACTCCATCGCGAAAGGCCCCACTCCCAGGCCGTCTGCGTCGAGTTTTTCAAAACTCGAGCCGAAGGGAGCCGTTAATCGTCTCGCCGGAAACCCCGGACTCAGCCTTAAGTCCAAACGAGTTCAGATTGAAGGAGGTATTCTCTTTCTCGATACCCTCGATACTGCCGATCGAAAGGGCAGTCGATCCAACCGATATTCCCTTTATACCGGGATGCGAATTGAAATCGCCCTGAATATCTTTTACCCGCAGCAGTTGGTTCTGTCTCCGTCATCTGCAAGGATGGAGAGCTGTAACGAGCCGGTAACTTCCCCAAGCGGCAGGTCGAATTTGGATTGGGCGTTAAAGCCGCCCCATTTCACCTCCGATTTGTACGCCTTTTTCGTCCGTGAGCTTTCTTTGGAAGGAGGGAACATCGAAATATGACTCTCCGCCGCCATCGGTAGAAAGCACGGTCAGGATCTCGGAAGATTCAAGTTCGGGTATTTTTTCCAGCATCTTTTTCAAGGCTTCTCCTGAAGCGTCCGGCGCCAGCCGCGTTCGGATTACGGCCAGGACAGGTCGCAGGCCCCTTTTCAGGTGCGGGTTTTCCAAAAAAACAAAAGGCCCATGATAGATGTAATTGATGACGCTGAATTTGATCGAATTCCCGCTCTCGGGCAGGATTAAGGTGAAGGTGGTCAGCGCCCTGGAGCTGAAAAGGCCGCGTTCGTAGCTCTTGACTCGAGGCCTCCACGTAGTTTGAGCGGTTGATTTGCGCGATCAGCAGATCGTGTTGATTTCGAGCCTGCCCACCTACCCAGTAGCTTGCAGCCCCATAGGCCGCAACCAGCGCCAGACACAGGAACAAAACAATTGCCAGGGTTTTTTTCATGAGTTTCCTTTCCTCGTATCACAAACTTATATGCAAAACTAAATCAGAAAGCCATAGCGCCCCGGGCAGCCCCCTGGCCACTCTGCTGAGTGCGGCGGAGCCTCTTGGGGACATTAAACCAATAGCCCAAGTCATGGAGTAAAGAAATCAAAATGATTGAACAGTTCAAAACAACAAGGCGCCGGCATCTAAATTGATCGGAATTTCAAAACCGTATATAATCCTAGGCTGGTGTCCATCCGGAAACTCCGGACAATAAACTGGCAGTTTCCGATTCGGAAAGGAGGCATTTTTCGTCTTGGCTAGGAAATCAAGGGGTTACGCGGAGGCGTACTCCGGTACGCCGCACAAGAAACCCCGAAGATTGACGCCGCCAGGGCGGAAAAGGACCCTTTCCGGATGGAAACTAAG
>CAVSIN010000027.1:0-81332 GCA_963727975.1 uncultured delta proteobacterium
CTAGTACTTGCTTGCGTAAATGAGCGTAATATTGTATCTTGCTCTCCATGAGAGCGACAACCATTGAATTAAACGAATCCGAACGAGAAATGCTCCGGTCATGGACCAGAAATGGAAAGACCGAGCAACGAATGTCCCTGCGCGCCCAAATCATTCTTTTAGCTGACGAAGGCAAAGCAACTCAGGAGATTGCTGAAAGCCTCAGTATCCGCCACCTTAAAGGCAAATCCGGAAACCCAAGAAGACTCAGAATGAGTCCCTACTCATCTTTGAGACATAACTTTTTCATAGACCTTAGTGTATTCTCTGTACATGATTGAACTAGAAAAGGTTCTCTCACATTGTTCAAAGGCATTCTCAGACATGCGCTCAGCTTCAGACATGTTTTTTAAGCACCGTTCAATCGCTCCGGCGATTGCGCGTACATCGTTTACCGGCACAAGCAGGCCATTTACGCCATCTTCAATGATCTTGGGCACCTCTCCCACCGGCGTAGCGATAATAGGGACTCGTGCAGACATAGCCTCCAGCAGCGCTATCGGCAAGCCTTCCTCCAGAGACGGCAACAGGAAGATGTCAGAAACATTCAGCAGTCTTGAAACATCCCCTCTAAACCCGAGTAACTTCACGACATCCGCCAGGTTAAGATGTTCAATTTGTTCATTAAGGTGCGGACGCAATATGCCGTCTCCGGCAATAATTATGTTAACATTCATTCCATTTGCTTTTAATATCATTGCTGCAGATATTATGTCGCCTTGTGCCTTTTGTGCAGTCAATCTTCCCACGTTAAGTATAATAGGATAGTCGTTTTGGATGCCTAATTCTTTTCGTATCGCGCCCTTATCTATATTTCTATTCATATTCGGATCAAACTCAATTCCATTATATATTACCAGTGCGTTAGTGATACCTGGCGTCTTTTGAGACAGTCTCGATAGTATCACTCCTGATACACAGATGCAGAATGAACAATATTTGTAAAGAAATCGCTCCAATCTTTTCATTCCATTATATATCATTTTACCGTTTGGAGAATCAAACCATAAATGGCATGTCCCAATTATTGGAATATCCAATAATATATGCATAAGAAACCCTGCAATCACTGCTTTATGTCCATGCGCATGAATTATATCGATCCCGTATTGCTTGATTTGGCGAATGGCCTTTAGTAATTGGAAGGCCATGGTATATTTGTTAATTCCGACAGGCACAGCCGTAATTCCAAAGGATTCCGCCTGCTCACGCAAGGCATTTCTGTCATTTGCATCCCCGGTAATGCATCCTATAACGGGTTTGTAAAGGTCATGACGTGACATCTCCAACGAAAGATTTAGGACCACATTCTCAGCTCCATAGAGCCCGTCACTTTCGATTAAATGCAGGACTTTATATTGTTTTGGACACATAATCTATA
This sequence comes from uncultured delta proteobacterium, assembly GCA_963727975.1. Lineage (GTDB taxonomy): Bacteria > Desulfobacterota > Syntrophobacteria > Syntrophobacterales > Syntrophobacteraceae > SbD1. The sequence continues at coordinate 1,421 of CAVSIN010000027.1, forward strand.
ACCTTTCGCCACCAAGAACGCACTCAGGCTCTGCGCAGAGATCTCTGCGCAAGGTAATTATTTAAAAACGCCCAAAGCTCTTCGTAGTAAAAAGGGGCCTTTGGCTGCGGTCTAATGGCTCCATGCCTACGCCGTGTTGGCCACGCCTCCCCAGTGAATGTATGCTTTTCTCCCGGGAGGACCCGCAAACGCTCTTAATTCAAAATGCGTCTCCGCAGATCAGATTCGCGATCAGGGATCTTCCCCTGTCTCACATACCGTCAGCTTCTCGCGCAGCCCTCGCATCACCCTGTTGGCGAGTCGCACATATTTCAAATTCTTGAAGCGAATCGCGCCTACGAAATGAACAAGTACGCATTTTTCCAGCAACCGGGAGTAATCCCACCAACCACTTCCAACATAGTCTTTCTGCACCTCATCGAGATTAACAGGGTTATCGAAACGATTAAAGAGCACGGACCAGATGGCCTGCTCTATCTCCCAATTCGCAAGAAGGCTTTCATCAAAAGATCTTATCCTGCGGACAATGTAGGAGATGTCATGATGATCGACTTCGTTACTGAAGCCTGCGAGCCCGGAGTTAAAATCGTAGATGTCCACTTTTTGGAAATCAAATCCAATTTTATGAAATGTCTCAGCCAACAAGCTTCCTCCATCGCTGTGAAAGCTATAGCCTTTGCCATCCTTTATCCAGTCAATAATGAACGTCGGTTCACGAAGAAAAACCAAGTCTGAATCCATCAGGATTACTTTTTGTCCCTTAAACCTGCAGATGACGTTCAGAAGTTTAAATGGGAGAAGAAAGTGACATCTACTAAGATCGGGAAGAGAATTGAGTACGTCCGCATCCGTATTCTTCGCAAGAAAGTCCAATGTTTCATCTCTTTCATAAATCTCAATTCCCGAGATATGTTCCTTCAAGTGTTTCTTGCTTAGATAGTCAAGTGATCCATCACTTTGCACAACGACACGCAGCTTATTATAGTATTGTAGGAATGATTTGGCGGCGATAAGATACGCACAGTAGTTTCTCTTATCTAGAAGTGTATACAGGAGCGTATTTGAGGACGGATCTGTATTGATTGTGCCTGTGTGAAGAATCGGACGAAAAAGTAAGTTTGAATATCGTTTCAGCAAGGTATTATAAAGTGTAAAGAATTTTACTTTGGAAGACATACCATTATATCCAATTAGTCCATCTGCCGACAAGCGATCAAACTTTGGACCAGCGCTGCCAATTCTTTTGCCTGGCCGCTTACGTCGAAGCGCGAAACCGCCTCATCCCTGAATAATTTCGCCTTAACTTTCGAGGGACTGATGATCTCGGCCACCAGGGCCTCTGCCAGAGCGACACTACTCCTGGCAGGCACCATGACGCTGGGGGTGCCCTTGAGCACCTCTCTAAGACCTATGCAGTCCGTCCCGATCAACGGAACACCAGCCACCATTGCTTCCATGGCCAACAACCCACAGGCTTCCCACAAGGAAGGCATTGCAATCACATCCAAGCCCCTCAAAACCGGAGCTATATTGGGAACGAAAGGCAAGAAGCGGAAATGCTCGTAAATACCCTTGCGCCGTAAATCGATTTGTTCCTCCCGGATGTAGCTTCCCTCACCAAATGCCAAAACAAGAGGCCGCTTTGGTAGGTCGGGCTTCAGCAACAGCCTGTGAACAGCATCCGCCAGATACACAAATCCTTTTTGCGACATGAAGCGGCCGAAAAAACCGATAAGAAATGAATCTTGTTGGAGATTGAGTTCCCCTCTCAGGTCCAGCTTTTCATCCCCAATGAACCGAGCTGTCTCGATACCGTTGGGGATTGCAAGCACCTTTTGCTTAAAGATTCTCAATGACGGCACATACTCTAGTAAGTTTTCCTTAGCATCATGACTCACAGCGTGTATCCGATCAACCAGAGGCAGGACCAGAGAAAGCCCGAGTTTTTTCATGACTCCCTTGGGCCCCTTAAATTGGGGCCAATTAAAAACATCATGCACGGTGAGTAAATGGGGACATCTCATGATGAACCCTGGGATAACCGAAAGAACCCCCGCAGTAAACCCCTGAGAATGTATGACGTGATATTTGCCGGAAGTGAGTGTGCGAATGATAGCTATAAGAAATTGAGAAATTGAAACATCAGCAGGGAGGGGTATGTACTCGATATCGAAGTCTTCGAGATCGGTCAAAAGTAAACGTAGCTCTTCAATATCGGGCGCGAGGATAGTAAGGCTATATTTGCTGCTATCAAATAGCCTATACACATACCTGATGAATGTCCTGATGCCTCCAATCGGCCAGCGGATTATCAACAGGACGCGACGACGAACCGGTTTATTTTCCGTAACCTTCGTTTCCTTCACGGGCCATTAACCCTGGATTTTGCATGAGTGAGGGTCAAATGCATGCCACACTTCTCTGAACTATCCGATTTTATGGGGCGCATTAATCATAGAGAGGAAAACGCCCTGGCGGCGCCGTTGATGAGCGGTCATTCCGGCGCGCTCCCCGCCATTTCCAGGACCACTGCCAGCCCGCCTCGGGCAACTTGCTCAAGTTGAGAGAAGTCGATCTTGTCCATCGTATCCATGGACGAATGTTCATAAGGATTATCATAGAGGGAAACGACATACACCGCGTCATATCCTTCATGCCAGAAGGAGCCTTCGTCACCTCAGCCGGAGTCATTTCTAACGAGCGGCTTGACCTGCAGGCTTGTATGCCGTGAAAATGAAGCGGAAACGGTTTGGACCAGGCCGGCATTTGAAGGCCTGCCTGCGATCCTGATTGCACGCTTCCCGTTGAATAAACCGGTCCAGTAGTTTTCCGCAGCCGGCAAAAAGGCCTTGAGCTTATAATTGAGTCCATCCTTGGATAGAACAGAATCCCAGGCGAAACTATCGGAATTATAGCCAAGGGTATCGAAGTTGACTGCCGCCGTTATTGCCAGGCCGTTTTTCCTGGCGTCCCGAGCAAAATTCCGGCTACCGATGGCGCCCGGTTCTTCATTGCTGAATATGCAGAAAAGGACAGTCCTGTCGAGCGGGGCCGCACTCAAACCCCTTGCAATCTCGAGGAGCACTGCTATTCCGCTGCCGTTGTCATCGGCGCCTGGGTTTTCATGCTGCGGGTCGCTGCGGCGGGTGTCAAGATGAGCCATGACGACCACGCACCTGTCCGGCTCTTTCTTGCCTTTTATTTCGGCGACTACATTCTTCCAGGTCCTGCCGTCATATTCGTAGGTCTCAAAACGGGCTTCCACTCCAAGGCTTTGAAACTCATTTTCGATCCATTCCGCCGCCCGGGACTGCTGTTCCCAGGTAGTGCGGCCTCCGTTAGCCTGCAATTGAGAGATCGTCTTTACCAAATTTTCTGTTACAGTCTCAGGGGCTGCCGGAATTTTTCCAGGCTGACCGGACATAGCTGCAGGCATGCCCGGTAGAGTAAATGCAATGAATAAAAAGCCTACAGATCTGAAAAATACCGGAAGCGTTAAGCCATGAAGGCCGTGATATCGTTTTGCGATAAAGGATTTCGGCATAATTACAATTTCGCTGTTTCCCGTATGGAAAAAGCCCTGTTTAGCCTTGCCGCAACTCACTCACGAGGTGGCCGTCTCAAAATTGAACTCCCGCCCGGCGCCAGGTGGTCTCCATCCGGAAACCCCGGATAAGAGACTGGCAGTTTCCTAGCCGGAAAGGAGGCATTTTTCGTCTTGGCTAGGAAAGAACTTGCCCTGAGCCAGCCGAAGGGAGGGGTTACGCGGAGGCGTACATGCGCCCTCACAAAGCGCACTCACAAAAGATCGTGCCCGGACTTGAAGCGTTTAACCATGTTCGCAATGTTAAGCCCGGACCTGAGCGCAGTGAGGGTCCAGCGTTTAACCACGGTCGAAAATGTCAAGCGCGGACCCGAAACGAAGTGAGGGTTCCGGATGCGAACTGAGCCCTCACAAGAGATCGGGCTCGAATTAGAAGCATCAAACGCGGGCTTGTCCGGACAGCTCGAATTCGAACGAAGTGAGGATTCAGCATCTAAGCGCGGTCTGGAGTGTCAAGCGCGAACATGAGCGCAGTGAGTGTTCGTACGCCGCACAGGGAGCCCTCGCTTCGTTCGCGCTCGCGCTAAGAATTTGAGCTAACGCAAAACGCTTCAAGCTCAGCGCCCGATCCTCTGTGAGGGCGCACCCCGAAGATTGACGCCGCCAGAGCCCGCCCCGGACCTGATCCGGGGGCGGAAAAGTACCCTTTCAGGATGGAAACTAGGTGGATGATCCCAGTCAACATCCCCCTTGATATTACTCACGCAGAGATTGCCCGCAACTGCGCGGTCATGGCTTCTCCGGTCTCATACGCCCCCACTGACAACCTGCCGAGCACAACAGAGAACCCCGCGAAAAGATACCATTCGTAACTTGAGAGTCCGTAGCTGGCAAAACTGAAGATTATGTTCATGAACAACCAGACCTGCATGGCATCTCCGACGTTGCGAAGAAAAGCACGGTCCTGTGTCGAATCTCGCAGCATTTTCATACTTCTTCGGAAATTCTCGAAAATCGATTTGATCAAGAAGAGGAAAATGACCAGGCCGACAACCCCCAACTCCTGCGCTGTTTCTGCATACAGATCGTGAGCAGGCTGGTCGTTAGCGCCAAAATTGGCGTTAGCTTCCCTGGATGTGCCTATGCCGTGTCCAAATACCGGTCTCCTGAGGACCACCTTGAAGTTAGTTATTACACCCTGCATCCTTCCTTCAGCCGTTGCAGCATTCTTGGTGTCGCTATAGAATAAGGAGAGATACCGGTCTTTTTGATCTGCGCTTAAATGAATGAAACCAAAGGTCAATATGCACAAAAACAAGGCTGCCGGCGCGACCCTGTTCTTGCTCTTGACAAATATGCCGATCATGATCGCAATCAAACCCGCAAACCCTGACCTCGATCCGGTAAGCGCCAGCGCGTATAAACATATTGGCAATGAAAGTAACGATGCGATAGACCATCTCCAGGAGAGGAAGGCAAGATAATAGAGAAACGGGATCGTACAATCAATGACGAACGCAAGACCGTTTGGGTTTACGACGTCGGAAGGCGCCCCGGACAGCCTGTCCAGAAATTCCCAGTTCGCCATGGACGCAAATGATCCCCAATAGCCCTGTGTCAAATGCAAATAAACGGGCTCGAAGATTCTGAAGGACTGGCATGCGATAAACACGGTTATAAATATTTGCAATCTTTTTTCGGTCGTGATGAACGTTATAGTAAAATAATAGAATAATATAGCCTTGATGAAGTTGGGCAAACCTGAGAACAGAGCGCTGCCCGGCCATTCCACTAAGGGTATGGATATTATGATATAGATGCACAATATCAGTATCATCTTGCCGGCGCCATTGTCTTCCGTAATCCGGTTTTGACGCAGTTGCGACAGCAAGCCGAGGGCGAATAGCGCCGATATCAGCAGCAAATCGAAACGCGCCGCCCCAAGGGCCGGGACCCTTGCAGTCAAATGGAGAAACCAGCTCACAACAAACAGCAGATAGAGGATGAAACTCATATTTCCTAATCCTGCCTGACTTTGCAGATAGAAAACCGGTACTTGCCGGATTTTTCCGGCATTATCACTTTTACGGGATTGACTTCAACCACCGCGCCGTCTCCGAAGAGGTTTTGAAAGTACGCACGGAGGCTTGCTCTGCGCTCTTCATTGAAGGCTTTACCCTCCACAACGTTGAGCGTGATAAGCTCCAGCGTATCCTGGATAATTTGCATCTGATCGATGCCTGGAATTTTTGTCAGCGTATTTTCTATCAATGAGACTCCAGCCACTCGGCTTCCATCTCTCTTTATCAGAAAATCGGCCACTCTCCCGGTTACATTTTCCATCAGCGGCATGCCTCGACCGCAAGAGCACACCCTGTCAGACGGCACGCCAACATCCTCCACCTCGTAGCGTATAAACGGCATCGCCCTGTTCATCAGGTCCGTAACAATGATCTTTCCCTCCTCGCCGGGGCCGGCATATCGACCGTCGTCACGAAGGAATTCAATATAGAGATGCTCGACGTTCATGTGGAGGCCTTCGTGTTTCTCGCACTCGGAGGCGATGAGGCTGACCTCTTCGCATCCATATCGATCGAACACGCGCACCCCGAAAACTTCTTCGATGAACCTCCTCTCATGAGGAAGCAGCATCATAGACGTAGAAATGATCGTCTTTGGACGGATAGCGCCAATCTTGCAATCCCGGACAAACCGGGCCAGAAGGTAGATCGAGTGCGCATGTCCAAATAGAAGGGTCGGCTTTATTTTCAGCCACTTTCCGGCAAATTCCCTGACCGACCTCTCCGTTACCTCCATCGTATCGAGATATATCGTTGGGGTAAGCAACCAGTTCTTTAACCTGCTTTTGAGGTCTTTGGGCAGATGAGGATTGCCCCAAAGCGCGCCGACAGGTTCGCCGGGTTCCCACCCCGCCCACCTGTCATGACGCCTCGCGCAGGCATTGCGCATTTCGCTGCACTCTTCTGTAATATAGAGCTCAAGGGATTTTCCCGTGGACCCACCGGTCTTGAATCGCAAAAGCCGCTGCTTTTCGTAGCCCCTGGAGATCATCCGGCATGAGTTGTTACGGATGTCTTCCTTCGTAATCACGGGTAGCCGGAGGACGTCTTCCCGGCGCCTTATATCATCGGGCCTGACGCCGGCCGCGTCATAGAGTTCTTTGTAGAACCGGTTACCCTCATATGCAAATCGAATGATTTCGACGAATCGCTCCCATTGCCTCCTCTTCATCACTCCAACAGGTAAATACTGGGTCTTTTCCAGTTCCCGCCAGTACTTCAGCCGCGGACTGCCGCTCCTCAAAGCGTCAAGAGGCTCGATGATATGTCGGCGCCAAACCGGCAATAGACTCATGAGACCATCCCAGGATTTTGAACTCGAGCGCAACCCCCCCGCCTCGCTATCCGGATATAATAGTCCTCCAACTCACGCATCGACTTTTCCCATGAGTATGAGGACTTCAACTTTTCAAACGAGGCCTTGCCCAATTTCAGCCTCAACTCTTGATCCGTGCAAAGCCTGATCAAGGCATCCGCCAAAGCCTCAGGCCGCCCGGGCTCAACGCAAAAACCGCTGAGATCGTCCACCAATTCCGGATTGCCGCCAACCGCGGTCGCAACAACGGGCAGCGCGTGGGCCATGTATTCGAGAATCGCATTGGAGAGCCCTTCCCTGTCGGAACAGAGCACTCCAATATCCAAGCGGCTCAAATAACTGTTTACATCTTTAACATTGCCCGCAAATTGAACAATGGAACCAAGTCCGAGGCGGTCTGCCAGATTGAAAAGCGATTGCCTCTCAGGCCCGTCTCCGCAAATGACAGCACGGAACCTCAGGGCGGGAAGGCCCTGCCTGAGGAGAAACAACGCGCGCAAAAACACGTCCACCCGCTTCACCGGATGAAGGTTTGCGACAAGCCCGATCACCAAATCATTATTGTCCCCTCGGCCGCTGGACATGGTCCCATCTCGGTTCGGAAGGCTTACTCCGTTATAAATAACTTTGATCTTCGCAGGCCGAACGATTTCGCGGGTCGCAACATATCTTTTTACCGCTTCACTGTTCGTAACGATCCCGTTCGAAGCGAAGATTTACGATCGGCAGGGCCATCCTGTAAAGCGTATGATACCATGGCGTTCCTTCTCCGAGCCCGATATCCCGCCTGCTCGAAACCATGATCGGACGTGGGCGGACAAGGCTTGCCGCAATGAATCCCACGAATATGGAATCTTCAAAAAAGGTCTGCAGAATATGAATGCCTTCCCGTCGCATGATAGATCGCAGTTGCAGGATAATTTGCGGAAAGTTAGGCTTCACAAATCCCGTGTATCCTAAGATGACGGTCTTGCATGGAATCCTGTTGGAAGCCAGCCAGCTTGAATTGTGCAAACAAATCAAAATAGGCTCAAAACGTTCATGATCGAGGCGCTTGATTGTTTCCAGCAACTGTTTTTCTGTCCCAGCGGTGCAGGACGCGATAGTGTCGATGAGGTAGGCGACCCTGATTTTCATCTTTTTAGCCCGCGTGCACACAACTCAGTATCGGTGATCGTGTTCACCCTGTAGTTAACTGAACCTTCAAGGAACGAATCTCACCCGGAACATCAACCACCAGAGCGTTGTCTGGAAGCAGCTTCGTTATCACACAGTTTGCCCCGATCTCCACATTGTTGCCTACGATGATGCCGCCGATGATTTTTGCTCCGGGGCCAATGTATACGTTATGCCAGATTGCCGACACGCCGGGGGACTTTCCGCCATAAGCATCACCGATAATGACACGATGGTTGATGTTGCAATTGTTGCCGATTATGACTTCGTGATGAACAACCATCCCTCCGAAATGGCTTATGTACAGCCCGCCACCGATAGAGGCGTTTTAAGGAATGCTGATGTCATGTTCATATTCCAACTGATGCAAAACGACACGAATAAGCAGGTGAAGCGGCGTAAGACATATAACTGCACTTCTTGTATTAAGTGAAGTTATCATTAAAACAGAATATTTAAGATCATGATTAAATGCAGAATTGGTTATAAATCATCATGTTAATATTTGTCATAAATAATTACGCAGATCAGATATTAGATAGAATATATATTATGTAACCGTCATCGTATTTGTCACATAACTTATACACCTTAGTGAATAAATACGTTTAAATGAATTGTCTCACAATCAGCCTCACAATTCCACGGTATACACTTGGCGACAATGCATTAATCTTAAACGCCATCATGTGATACATTGCTGATTTTTTGAAGTTAATTCTTTCATAGAAATAGCCACGGGATAAATATGTATATGTTAGTGCATTGCGGATTGTACTTTTTGGTAGCAGTCCTGGATTGGCGCACAAAAACTTCTGGATAATCCTGTCCGAGCAGCGCTGCCGCTCTTCAAAGTTCCTCGACATCTGCCCGCTATGCCCAATGCGATAAATAAGAAGAGGTTCGTCAACATACGCGAATCCAAAGTGAACAGAAATGCGCAGCCACAGGTCCCAGTCAATCCCCATCTTAATGGACTCGTCAAAAATACCGGCTTTACCCAAACATTCTCTCCGGACTATCGACGACGAGAAGGGGATGAAGTTGTCAAAAAACAGATGCTCGGTAATCCTCCCGGTACGCGGCCTTTGGTATTCTCCACCAACGCTGAGATTAAGGCTCCTGCCGTTCTCATCGATAAACCGGGCACGACTGTAAACTACCCCCACTCTAGGGTCCGAAAAAAGAGGCATCTGCTTTTTGAGCTTATCTGTCTCCCAAAAGTCGTCAGAGTCCAGGAACGCGATAAATTCTCCAGTCGCTGCCCGGATGCCTGTGTTTTTAGCGTGGGCCTGCCCCGCGTTTTCCTGCCGGATGTATCGTATCAGGGGATTAGGCAGATACTCTTCCACCACCTCGGCCGTGTTATCGGTCGATCCGTCATTGACGATAATAATCTCAAAATCCCCATACGTCTGGCATAATACGGACTCCAGACAAAATGGAAGATATTTAGCATAATTGTAACAGCTGATTATTACGCTCACCATATTTTCAGTCTTCTGCAATGCTAATGGTATAAAGATTAGTCAAAGGCACCGATATATAGACTTTGTCACAAGGTCACTGGTTTTTGGGGCCATTCTCACCAGCATAGCCGGGGGTAAGCTCTGGAATTAAGAGGCATTTGCATAGAATCTCTCTTTTCCGAAACTGCGGCCTAATAGTCAGAGGCCATAGGGTCAGTCTCCATGACCATCACTCCTTACCACAAAGAGTGCTCCAGGAATCCCTGTGATGGATTCATCCAAACCGCTTCGCGATACCGTACGCTTTACTAAGCAACCGAGAGCGGTCCTTGATTCCTTTCGCAACAAAGTAGGCGTTGCCAAGAATTCTAGTCTGCCACACTTTAACGAAATCACGCCCCCAGAAGGCTCTTTTGGCTGAAGCGTCTCTTAGGTGCCACCCCATAGAACACGACGGATTAAATTTATAATTAAGCTGCTGCGTGCATGGGAGCTCAATAATTTCGGAGATCAACAGGATCGCGTGAAGACAGAACCACGTTGAAAACATGTTAGCAATATTCTTGGGGGCATATGTATATTCCATACCGTTATGTATAAATTCTTCTCCAATTTTATAAACGAAGCCACCCTCTGGAGTCATTTTTCTCCATATATTTAAAAATGCGCGTTTCAGGGCTGTCTCCATGTCGTTTCGTCTGTGGAATTCCCTCTTATACATATTCACAAGGATATCAACCCCATCAACGTCTTCACAGGTCCCGCCGCCCCATGATGTCGAAAATCCTCCATCCTTATATTGGGCAAAAAGCACAGAGTCAATTAACGCCGGCATGTAGCTAACCGCTTTGCCCCAGTAGTAATAGAGAAGCAATTGATGGTAACCACCATACATAGCGCTATGTATGTTACAATATCCATTGGTACCCCACAATCCAGTAGCTGCATCCACTTGCCTATCTAACCATCGCAGCATATATTCAAGCGCCGCCTTCGCTTCAACGATGTGCTCTTCTTCGTACAAGTAGGTTAACAGCTGCCCTACAAACAATAAATTATTGCCTTCAAGCCATGCTTTTCGCCAGTCCCGCTCCGCAAGCCACGTTGAGAGATATTTTGTGTCCACATAACGATGTGCATATCTAAGTGGATATACAGGCTTCAATTCGATTATCTTGAGTGTTGGTAGTACGTGCACGGTCATATGCGCCTTTAAATGTTCGATGGAGTGTCCTCCACCCATCACGCGCCCTTTGGAGATCTCAGGGCCTACAAAGTAACCACTCTCTTTGTCTTGATAATCTAATATATATCGCCCCCATTCACGCAGCCGCTTTGAATCGTAGTTAGATAAAGCGTCCAAGTAATGATAGATCATCAGCGCGAAACACGAGGCATAGAGAGTCTCATGGCCACCGATGCAGCTACGATAGTGACCGGGGACGCCGGTATATACTTTTTCCAGATACAACAGGATCGCATCCTTGAAGTCAGCAGTATTCAATATTTTCATCGATATTTATTTCATCTTATTAGACAGTTAACAGGTTAGTGTGCGTCACATAATAGCACAAAGGAGAATAATGAATCATAAGTTACCACAAAGAACCTCTTTTCTGCTATCCAGAATCATTATTTGCTCTTCACCCATATATACACTCATCCGGGCCTTAAGGTGACACATTAGTCTCACCTCGCCACTGAAAGTTAGCACAACGGCTCAAGCCAGCAGCCTTTTTCCGATTCGGACACTATCTGCAATAAATCTAGTAGCCTGTAAAGGCAATAAGGTTAGCATCCATCGAACCAGAAATTGAGGAGTGGCGTATCCGTAGCGCATACAATTAAAACCAATGGAGCGGAGAGTGGCGAATTCATTAGCACTGAATAGCCCGACAGCCATATCAAAGTATAAGCGGCGCATCCTTTCATGTACATCTATAAGATCTGGCTTATTATTAATGTCCACCTTTTGCTGTATGATTAGTTGTTTTGCTTTGGATATGGCAGTAATGATACCTATGGCACGGGCGCTTACGTTTTTTGAGGCATTATTATCATGCCAACGACGAAAAAAATAGACATTTTCATCTGCCGTGATCGGATACTTCGCTGATATCCGCAGCCACATATCCCAATCGCCAGCATTAGCAAGATTTGGATCTTCATCAAACCAACCACATTCAATAATTGTTTCCTTCTTTACCAAAACAGTACACATAGTAATATAATTGTGTTGAAATAGATCCGCAAATGCCCATCCAACTGGCAATTTATGCTTAGGCTGTAGATGCATTAAGGGATTCTTGTTGGCGTCGACCCAGAATGCGCTGCCGTAGATGAGCCGAGCGGTTTTCGATTGTCTCAAACCATCCAGTAACCTGGCGAGGTGATGTTCTTCCCAAATGTCATCACTATCCAAAAAAGCTACCAATTCTCCCTTAGACTCGCGTATCCCTCTATTAAGTGTTGCAAATTGACCAGAATTTTCTTGAACAAGTATCTTTATCTTATCGGCATAGACGCTAATCTTTTCTTTTGTATTATCAGTTGATCCATCATCTATCACTATAAGTTCATAGTCCCTGAAGGATTGCCGAAGTACACTTTCTATCGCTTCCGTTATGAATAAACCGGCATTATAAGCAGGAATTACTACACTAATGGCTGGCATGGTGTTTATCTCCTTGGGATATTGGCAGACGATAGCAAACGAGCACAATGTTATCCGGATACTATTCTATACATACTATCGTCGCTGTTATTGCCGGTTATCATATGATAAATAGCAAGGAAATCGTTTGTTACCATAAGAGATAAAAGGGATAATAGCTTGCAACAAATGGACCGGCGTATGATTCAATCGACAGCAGTTATACACATCTCCAGAAGCAAGAAGTCGCAGCTGAAACGATGCCGCCATGCTCCATAAGATACATGACGATAGCAAGGCTTCACCACGATCAGTCGGTACACGACGAAGACGAGGGTCTTTCCCCCTGATAGGGTATGAAGCATCCAGCAAGGTCTAATGTCCCCACTTCGCCGCCGCCCTGAGGATTACAGTTGATCAGCTACGTCATACGCTGGCCGCCACGATTACCGCCACCAGCTCACTCCAGCGATCACCGGCATGAAAACTGCCCAACACGCGTTCGCGGGCATTGGTACCTATCTGTTGAAGCATTTTGCTTTCAAGCCCAATGGCATTGCGCATCGCGGAAAACAAGGCGTTCTCGTCTCCTGAAAGAATTAGCCAACCCAGCCCTGGTTCGTTCAATATTTCAGGCACTCCACCGACTGCAGCAGCGATAGGAGGGCACCCGCATGACATCGCCTCGATCAAAGCTATTCCCAAAGCCTCTCCAGCGCTGGGGAAGCAGAAGACATCGAAGGCTGGATATATGCTTTCCGGGGTTTCCGAGAAGCCCCCGAAGACAACACGCTCTTGAACGCCGGTTGAGAGCGCCTGTGCCTCAAGAGAAGGCCTGAGCGGTCCATCGCCAACAATGACGAGTCGAACGTCACGCCCTCCTGTGCAGTGGCAGAGTTGCGAGAAGGCGTTGATAAGCTGGCCGAGATTCTTCATGGGGCTGAGCCGCCCTAGCGTTCCGAACACAAAAGCCGTTCCAGGAATTTCCCAAGCCTCTCTGGCGAGACCACGCAATTTCAGACTCGGAGCAAAGCGCTCGGTGTCCACACCGCTGTGCACTACTACCAGCTTCGAAGGCGGATAACCGTAGTCCTTCTGAAGCGTCGACGCCACTGCGTGGCTCACGCAGACGACCTTCTGCGGAAAAACCGAGCGGAGATACCCCCTAAGCTTCTCGCGATACCACCACAGGCCAAGACCTGGCACCAGTCCCCCCAAATGCCTCCCCGTTCTTCGCTCGGAAAGGGGGCATTGCATGTGCTCAAGGACCAGAAGACGCCGGAAATGGCGTCTGGCTGCTGCTTCCAGTGCAAGGCCACCGAACAGGAAATTCCCTTTGACCAAAATGGCGACGTCACCTTCAAGGGAACCAAAAAGCCGCAACCATGATCTTACTCCTAAAGCTTCCAATTGAATCCCGTCAGCTGCCCCTGATCCAAGATCCAAATGGAGTACCTGACAGGGTAACGGCTGAACAACTTCAGCGTAGCGCCGCCGGCCGAGTTCGACAATGACAACATCGTGCCCCTTCTCTTTAAGAGCACTTGCAAGGCAGAGGGTATGCACCTCGACGCCACTCCAAGCATTTGCTGCGGTAAAGAGAAGCACGCGCATCCTGTTTATACCTCACCAATCCAAATCTTCTTGTCGTTTAAGGTCAGATAGATCTTTATTGTCAGTCATTAAATATATAATCTTCGTTCACTAGATATTCCATATTCAATACCACATGCCATATCCTTATCTTTCAACATCCATATATATATTTTACTCTGCCCCTACCTGAAGACTGTCAATGTAGTGTTTGACATTCCTAATAACACCTATAGTAGAGACTCATAAATACGTTATGACTACATAAAGATAGTATGGTAGTAAGAATGGGTTATAGGTCAATGCGTGACTATACAATTTGAGGATTAACATGATATAGAAAACATATCGCACATCTCACTTATATCAACCAGAGATCCACACGCATTTTATACCTTTTCGCTTAAATTGCCTCGCCAGGCACAGAGGGTAGAATTTAATATCGTCTATACATAACGTCATAAATAATTGCGCTTTGACCTACTCAAGCAACAGCTCAAATTGGCTCTGGTGGTTGATTTACATGTCCGGGTATGCGCATCTATTTACGGCATCGTGTATATCATAGAGCGCCGATACTTAATGAATATCCTGCGGATTTCCCGGAGAAACGGGCATTGCCCTCTTCCCTGCGTGCCAAACCACGCCACCTCGTAGCCTCTTGCCATTAATTCACGTGAAGCATAGTATTCCCGCAAATGACTACGCGTCGCCAACTCGCGGCAAAAGAGAAATGCAACTCCTCCCTGTCGAGGATGAGCATTCCCCTCCCAGCATGTTGGTTACATATCCCGCATTGCTTTTCATTCAAATACACTTGATTTTATTCTCGTTTGACGGAGGTATTGCCCGCTCTACTCGAGCCTGCCGTAATATGGCTTATGAAAATGAGGTATGTATGGCCCCGCAGCCTGCCTTAACAATGCTGCTGCTCACCCCGGATTTGTATTTCCCAATACCGGGACGGGGCTTTATGAATCGGCAGGACGCACGAAATCGAAAATTCTCAACAAATGACAGACTCTGCCGGATGAGAGTCGCCAAAGGATTCCATGCTTGATTGCATTTATTCGCATACGGCAGGCAAGGCGGTGATATTCGCAGGTTCCTGCGACTATCCTGTCTGCCAAGGGAGCGCGGCATGTTCCGCAGCCGCGTGCTGCTTTCCAGGAAACACATCTTCCAGGATCAATAGCCAAAGACCTGAATCTCGGCCAACCCTATGTTCAGAGTTCTGCTGCTCACCCCAGTCACCGTCATCGTCAGACCGTTGATCGTCCGGGCCGGAAACGTATACGTTGTGGCCGTTCCATCGTTATTCAAAGGTCCCACGGGGAGACTGGATCCGTCGCTGAACGTTATCGTAGCGCTCAGAATCTGATCATTCAGATTCGGCCTGTCATAAAGAACAATCTGATTCACTGTGTAGGACGAAGGCCAACTCAAGCCGAGCCACGCGCCGGCCCCCTGGCCGTTCGTGGCCCATTCGCAGGTGTAGTTGCCCGGATACCCGTCGATGCAGCCATCCACAGCCTTGGCCGCAGTCTGCCCGGTCTGGGCGTTCTGCGATGAGGCGGTCACTGTGGCCAGTGGGGCGATATTAGCCGTTTGCAGGCTTATCGCAAGAGCCACGGCCCGCGTCGTGTTCCCATTGCCGTTCGTAAGGTTTGTGAACGTGACGGTATCGCTGTAAGAACCAGCCGCCAGATTCGCGGCGTTGGCGCCGATCGAGACAGTCACCGTGGTGTTCGCGCCCGGCGCCAGAGTGCCGCCATTCGATGAGAGCGCCACCCAATTCTGCGTCGCGGAAGCACTCCAGTCAATCGAGCTGTTGCCGATGTTCTGAAGAGTATAGCCGGCGCTGGAAGGGCTGAACGGCCCGCCGGGGACGCCCGATGCCGTCAGTCCTCCGGCCGGAGCAACCGCCAGACTGCCGGGAATGGCCACAAAATTGGCCGTAACGCTCCTGTCGCCGCTCATCGTAATCGTTAGGGGGTTCAATGTTCCGTTTGCATCCCCGCTCCAACTGCCAAAGGCATATCCCGTGCCGGGATTCGCCGTCAGCGTGACCTGCTGGCCCTGATAATAACTCGTCTGGTTCGGGCTTACGTTTACCGACCCGGCCCCCGGCGGCGAAGAGCCAACCGTCAGGTTATACAGGCTTTGGCCGGAGGGACTTCCAGATACCTGTATCTCAGCCAATCCGATGTTCTGAGTAGAGCTGCTCACACCAGTCACCGTCATCGTCATACCCGAGATCACCTTGGCTGGAAACGTATATGTTGTGGCAGTTCCATTGTTGTTCAACGGCCCCACGGGGAGACTCGATCCGTCGGTGAACGTTATTGTCGCGCTTGTAATCTGATCATTCGAATTCGGCCTGTCATAAAGGACGATCTGATTTACAATGTAGGGAACGGACCAACTCAAAGTGAGCCACGCCCCAACCCCCTGGCTGACTGTCGCCCATTCGCAGGCGTAATTGCCCGGATACCCGTCGATGCAGCCATCCACGGCCTTAGCCGCAGTTTGCCCGGTCTGCGCATTCTGGGATGAGGCGGTTACCGTGGCCAACGGAGCAATGTTAGCCGTTTGCTGCGCTATCGTCAGGGTCACAGCACGTGTCGTGTTCCCATTGCCATTCGTAAGATTTGTGAAAGTCACGGCGTCGCTGTAAGAACCTGCCGCCAGATTCGCGGCGGCGGCGCCAATGGAGACCGTCACCGTGGTGTTCGCGCCCGGCGCCAGGGTGCCGCTGTTCGTCGAGAGCGCCACCCAATTCTGCGTCGCGGAAGCGCTCCAGTCAATCGAGGTGTTGCCGGTATTCTGGAGAGTGTATGCGGCGCTGGAAGGAGCGAATGGTCCGCCGGGGGCCCCGGCAGCGCTCAGCGCGCTGGAAGGGGAAACTGACAGAGTGCCGGGCAGGGCCGCAAAGTTAGCCGTGACGTTAGTGCTGCCGTTTATCGTAAGTGTGAGGGGGTTCGCCGCTCCAGTCGCGTCTCCGCTCCAACTTCCAAAAGCATAACCTGCGTTGGGGGTTGGCGTCAGAGTGACCTGCTGCCCCTGGAAGTAATTGGCCTGGACGGGGCTCACGGTCACCGACCCGGACCCGGGCGGAGAAGCGTTGACGTTCAGCGTGTAAGGGGCTGAAACGGAAGTTCCATATACCTGTATTTCGGCCAACCCGATGTTCAGAGTGCTACTGCTCACTCCAGTTACCGTCATCTTTAAACCCGTGATCACCTTGGCTGGAAATGAATATGTTGTGGCCGCACCATTGTTGTTCAAAGGGCCAACGGGAAGACTCGATCCGTCGCTGAACGTTATTGTCGCGTTTAAAATCTGATCATTCGGATTCGGCCTGTCATAAAGGATAATCTGAGTCACAGTGTAGGGAACCGCCCAACTCAACTGGAGCCATGCGCCCACCCCCTGGCTGTTAGTGGCCCATTCACGAGTGTAGTCGCCTGGATACCCGTCAATCACCCCATCCACGGCCTTAGCCGCAGTCTGCCCGGTCTGCGGATTCTGGGATGAGGCAGTCACTGTGGCCAGCGGAGCAACGTTAGTCGGAGCAGGATTCCCGGACAATATGGTGACACTCACGGCATCGGGAGCACTTGAAAACTGGTAGTCCGAGACAACAAGTTCGAAAGTCAGGACCTCGTTCTGACTCAGGTTGGAGGGCGCCGTGAAAGAAGGCGTAGCCGAGTTGGGGTTCGACAACTGCACAGGGGCGCCATCCCTTTGCACCCATTGAAAAGACAGAGCATCCCCGTCGGGGTCGCTGCTTTGCGTCCCATCCAGGTTAACCGTCACCCCTTGGGTTACGCTCTGGTCCGAACCCGCGTTTACGATCGGCGGCTGATTGCCGCCCAGGGGGTTTTCCGCCCAAAAGATTTCATCTTTATGTATAAACTGGCCCAAGGACCCGGTGGCTCCCCCCTGACTAACTTGACAAGCGATCGCCAGGTATTTTGCATTAGCTGCGAAATTGGTCGACTGCATTGGCAGCGGCGCGTCGAGGCTTTCTCTGGCAGACCAGGAAAGGCTTGTTGTTTCTGACAGATCGGGAATTTCCGCAAAAAATGCGGTGGGATCTATAGCATTGGGCCAAGTGAGGTTAGAATTATCAAGCCAGTGGATAATCGTTTTATCGATCACCGGAAAGTAACCGGGATTGCTTGCCTGGACAGAGGCCAACGCGAGCCTTAACAGTTGATACGTTGTAGAATGATCCGGATGAGCGTCGAATTCAGAAGTCACGAAGATGTGCTGGGGCATAAATGTCGTTAGAATATCTTCGAGATCCGCAAGAATATTGGCCCTGTTGTAAAGAGCAGGAGAACCGAACCGGTACGAATGGTAATCCATACCGCCCAGCCCCCGGTTTCCGTAAGTCTGTGACAGGCCGTTATTTGGAGTCACGAACACATTGCCGGGGTTGATGTAGTTGCTGTAGATCTGGTCCAGATATCCATCGGGGTACCCCAAGAAAATCAAATTATTTTCCGGGACGCCCAAGACGCTTTGGCCCGCAACGGCCTCGCCCTGCCTCGTGTACCCTGTTGACTGGCCGTCAAAATCACCGTTTGTCATGTAAACAACCCTGACGGCCTCTCCTCTTTGGACCGCTCGATAGATGACGCCGGCCGATGCGACCAAATCATCATCCGGATGCGGAGAGAGCACAAGGACCTGCGCATTGAGTGAAGCGGCGGAGAACAGGATGGAAAAACAAAGGAGAAGACTGCTAAAAAGCGATTTGCTCATGTTTTGATTCCATTGTTGCCGTTGAGAAGAGGCGATTGAGCGCCTGTCAAAAACCGGCGCCATTTGAAACAAAGCTGCCCGCCGGCGTTATCGATTCACGATATGCGGGGCTTCTGATCATTGAGCAAACCGCGTGCCAGGGGAAAGCCAACCCCCGACAACCTTGTATCTACCTGATATATATAAGTAAAAACTCCATGAAAGTTCTCGCGCGGCCTTCATTCAAACAGACTCGACATGGTAAAATGTAAAGTTATCCGACAAAACGCCCCCTCACGATTAGCCGATCCGAACCTAATAGGCTGACATTTCACCGGAATTTATGGAAAAGCGAATGTGTAAAAAATTACGACGCTCAAGAGGCAGAGCGAAGCATCACCGCAGCATTGAGGCATAGATGTTCCGATAGCTTTGCGCCATCGCCCCGGATGAGTAGCATTCCCGCACTGCGATTCCACCCGGCTCACCAGGCGCTTCCTTAGAGAATCGTCGTTCATCAGGTTGGAGATGGAGACCGCAAGCTGTCCGCTCTTTTGCGGATCTACGAGGAGACCGGCTGCACCCCCTCGAAGCACATCACGCATACCCCCGACGGTAAGTGCTCACATACTACATATATTTCATTGAACCCCAATGACATCACCTACTTAGATGGACAATGAACTAAACGAGGGGCCATCAGGTCCCTGTCCGCGCCGCCGCCTGAAACCAGGAGGAGGAACTCATCAGTTCGTCATATGTACCCGTGCTGACAATGCTGCCACGCTCCATAAGGCAGATGACATCGCAATCTTTCACAGTGGTCAGGCGGTGGGCGATCAAGATGAGGGTCTTTTCCCCCGCCAGGGCATGAATCGCCTCCATAATCGCCACTTCGGTGATTCCGTCCAGTGAGCTAGTTGCCTCGTCCATGATCAGCACAGCGGGATCGCGGTACAGGGCGCGGGCGATGCCGATACGCTGGCGCTGGCCGCCGCTAAGTCGCACCCCCCTTTCGCCAATGACGGTGTCAAAGCCTTCCGGCAGCTCCGTTTCGATAAAATCGTACAGGTTGGCGATGCGGGCGGCACGGACCACGCTTGACATGTCGATCTCCTGCTCCGGGACGCCGAAGGCGATATTGCGGGTGATGGTATCGTCACACAGATAGATGTGTTGAGGCACATAGCCCAGGCTGCGCTGCCACCTGGCGATTTTGCCGCCGCTGATCCCGGTATCGTCGGCGAGCAGTTCGCCAGAAGCCGGGACCAGTAAACCGAGGATGAGGTCCACGATGGTAGTTTTGCCGGAACCCGTGGCGCCGACAAATCCTACGACGCTGTTTCGAGCGATGGACAGGCTGATGCCCCTGACGGCAGGTTCATGAGCCCCGGGATAACGGTAGGTCACGTTTCTGAGGACAAGTTCATGCGTGAGCGGCAAGGGCTGCACGTTCAGGGTCGCTGCCAGAGCAGCATCAGGATCGGTCCCCGTTCCGCCTTCAGTCAAATCCCGATGCACAGCCTCCAGGGAAGGCAAACTGCAACGCACGGCCGAAATGGAGGCAAAGATGACCTGCAGGGCCGGGAGCAGCCGGTACCCGGCAAAAGCGTAGAGCGCCAGGAGGGGGACGATCCTGCCAACCCCCTGCTCGGAGCCAAGGAAGAAGAGGACGATCAGCAGAATGCCGCCAAAGGCAATGGTCTCCAATGCATATCGGGGCAGTTGGGAGATAATGCCGGCAGAGGCATTGGCCCGCGCATGACGGAAAGCATGCACCGCGAACCTGTCAAGGAACGCCTGCTCCCTTCCCAGGACCTTCATGTCCTTGATGCCCCCCATTGCCTCGTTGGCGGCTTTGAACTTCATGGTGTTGGCCTCGAGTTGGACCCGGCCGATGCCGGCCAGGCGGCGGCGTGCAAGCAGGTAGATCAACGCATACACCCCGCCTAGAACTACCACAATGGTCATGGCGATGAGCGGATTCACAGCCATGAGAAGAGCAAGGATAAAGAAGCCTAGCAAGGCATTTGAAAGCACCTGCATCCCGGGGCTGAGAACGTCAGCGATGACGGTTCTAACTTCGGAGAGCACATTTTTGCCCATCTCAGCCGAGTTCCTGTTAAGGAAGAACTCATAGGGGCGCAGCAGATAAGAAGCCAGAAGCCGGCGTGACAACGCGTAGACGAGCTGGTTGTGGTATCGGAGGGACGCCCAGGTAGTCAGGGCCTTGAAGAGGTTGCCGAAAACCAGCAGGCCAAACACCAGCATTCCCAAGAAAAACAGGAAGCTCTGCAGACTCGTGAACCCCCCAAAGTCATAGGCGAGTTTGAGCCACCGGTTGGTTTGAATCACATCCGGGCCGACAACTACAGCCATGAAGGGCATTATCGAAGCGATGCCCGCCATTTCGAAGCCGGCCATACCGACCATCGCTGCAAACAGAAGATAGAGGTAAACCTTTTCTCGGGCAGAGAGAAGGTCAAGCATTTTTCTGATGATTGTTAACAAGATCGAACCCCGCATTGCACATTAAAATCATGATGAAAACCAGAAGCTCGGACGACGGCCTTAGGAGTTATATATCAATGATGAATAAAATATTATCATATTTTAGAGCCAAATATCCGGCTCACTCATAAGATTGAGAAGCATGACCTCGGCGCCATATAGCCCGCCGCTGTCGATGACGTGAAGTATCTTCCAGGAGGCACAGAGATTGCCTTAGCCCTGCATGACAATGCCAGGCCGGCCCGTCATATTAACTAGAAATTACAGGAGGGCTGCACCGGCAACCATTCCTCAACTTCCCCCGAACAGTCCCGATCAATTTGCAAACGCGACCGCCAACCAGGGCAATGTCGGGGTTGACACAGAATGTAGTATGCCGCCCGCACTCCGGCGCCCATCTCTTCTTGTAATCATAACCGTGTCCGAGGAATATTCCTTCGAATCCCATATCCCTGGCCCACAAAAAGCACATCTCCCAAAGACGGTTCATTGCTCCGTGCCAGTCGTATTCGGGGTTGCGATAAGCAGTCTGAGCCAGCGCCTCATTGCGGTGAACTATAAGATTTAAGCCGGCGACGGGTTTGTCCCGGTCGAACAGCAGAAGTGAATGGCACAATCCCCTTTCTTGCAGGTATTTGGCCGCAATGAGCCTGTCGGCGATATCCAGGCCCGGCCCCCCTCCCTGGACGCGGCGCCATTTCTGGTCCCAACTCTTCAGAACCCATTCAATGGAATTCGCCAAGTCAACCTTCAACTTGAATCCATTACATCGCTTCGTTGCCGATTTTATGTGTCTTATGAGGCTCGATTTTCGCCAATGAGCTTCAAAATCTTCACAACACTGCATGCCGTAAGCGGGGAATGATTGGACTTGCTCGATCCACTCAGCCGTTGGCGGCGGCCCGGGCCATCTCCACCACTGCACATTCAGGTGCAGCCCAAGGGCCGGCAATACGCGACTCAGGCGCCCTTTTTTTACGGGGAAGAGCACCCCGGGAGCGATCATATGGGTGACCGGCTCCCAGTATCCCCACCTGTCCCTGACGCCGGCGAGCGCAATCGGATCTCCTCGTTCCGTCACCAGGATGATTTCTTTCCTTCCTGGGTTTGGCGACTTCATTAACAAACTGAACAGTTCGTGCGGGAAAATATCTTGCTCCGGCAAGGTTTCAAGGATTTCGTCGAGTTCAGGCCGCCAGTCTTCATAAATTTTTATTCTTAATCCCTGCGCAATGGCGGCGCTTTCCCTCAAGATTTTCCAGCGTAATCCGAACATGAATGGGCCCTTGTATGTATCTTCTGCTTATCTATTCCATCACTGCGACAGGGAAAGGATTTACCCTTTCCTGGGGGTCCAAACTACCTGTTTTCGTCCGAGCATAAATTTAAAGAAGGCGTGAGCTGAAGCGAGGTTTAACAGGAAAAAATATTTGACCAAATATAGATGTTTTTGATCGATATCGATTTTAGTCAAGAAAGCCGATGCAATGGCGCACGAATACATCACATTTTGAATTACAAAAACAACTCTATATAACGGACCGGAAGACCAGAGCGCCCAATTTGTCATATAAAGGCCGGTCAGGAAGACAAACGCAAGATACCTCAAAACCTTGTGAGACCAAAGCTGCCAGGCGTAGGTCCGGTTTTGTCCCGAACCGAGCAGCCGCCGCATGTCATACAATGCCCACAGGGCCCGGAGCGAAACTCTCACGCGCATCCTGTATTCGTCTGAAGATGATTTAAGAGACTCTTCCTTCAAAAGGGCGGAAGGCTCGTAAACCGCGCGAAAACCTTTTTCGACCGTTTTCAGGGGCAGCACGAAATCCGGCAGTTGGTCAGGGTTCATTGGTTCATAAATGCTTTTCCTTACTGCATCGATTCCGCCATTGACCCCGACGACCGATCCGACTTTGGTTTCATGCACCCGCAGGAAATTCTCGTATCTCATGTATGCGCTGCAGCCATAGCCGCCGTCACCCGCGTCCGGAATGGCGTACACCATTTTACCCGTGACGTACCCGACGCCGGGATCGCAAAAATTGGCGACAAGCTTCCTAAGCGCATCTGCAGCGAAAATGGAATTCGCATCGGAGAAGACAACGATTTCTCCCCGCGCCGACTCGATGGCTTTATTCAGCGCGGCAGTCTTTCCGGCCCTCGGTTCCTGCCTTATGAGCCTTACGCCCGAAGAGGCGAATCCGCTCACTATTTCATCGGTCAGGTCTGTGGAGCCATCGGAGATTACGATGATTTCCAGTTTATCTGTCGGATAGTCAAGGTCGAGCTTGTTCCTGAGAGTCGGCCCGATATTCTTTTCCTCATTGTAGGCGGCGATCAGAATCGATACGGACGGCTCGAAAGAGGACTTCTCCACCCTCTTGTTGCTGATTATTCCCAGCACAAAAACGAGTGCAGGATAGCCGGCATAGATATAAAAAATCGCCACAGCGCAGAAACAGAATATTGACTTGAATATGAACGTGGTCATCACACCAGGATTTGCCGCCGGGTTGAAATCGGATTATGAATTGTCAATAAATTCAATAAAGGTTGGATAGAAGGACTCGATGAAGTCGTTGGCAACCAGCCTGGCGGAAGATGCCGAATCCTTTACCGGAACGATTACCCGCACGAACGCATTGTCTTCTCTGTTTGCGGCGAGCCTGTTCCAGAGTGAAACAACTTTTTGCGAAAATGTGCTCGAGCATGTATATCTATATGATTGGAACCAGTAGACGATCAGTTCCTTCATTTCATCGCGTTCGACCAGCATGCAGCTACAGTTAATATGTCGTCCGTCTTTGAGAAGTAAGACATCCCCGGCGCTTTCGGTTATGACCCACCCCTGTCCGTGAAAACAAACAAGCGGATCGTGAGCGGCCCCCACCTTTTTCGCGCTCCCATAGTAGCCTACATAGAGAGAAGCCGTATCTTGTCCCCGAGAATAGGCGGCATTCAAGTAATCATCGAGATCCAGAGCCTCTACTATTTTCTTATCCAGGGGAGAAAAGCCTTCGATTCTCCAATCCCCGATACTGCTCAGGGCCGCCCGCAAGGAAATCTTCTTGATGACCGCCTGCGAGACCGGCATCGTATGAACCAGGATGCCCGTGATCGCAAGAAGGGCTATAACGGCGCCTAGTTTTCGCAGGTTGGGTTGTCCCATCTGGAGAGGATTCCCGCTGCAATGACGATTGCAAACATACCAATCAAAAAGATCAAAAGGCCAAAAACAGTGTGAGCGGTCCCATTGGACAGGTCAACGCGGAAGTAATAAAAAACAACTACCAGCAAGAAAATGCGCAGTATGTTGACGGCAATTGCGGCCGGGACGGCTGAGAGGAAAAGGATCGATCTCAGAAGATTTGACCTCAGCATGAAATACCCGGCGACAGCGCCGATGGCCAGAAGCGAGACCAAAGACCTCAAGCCGCTGCACGCGACGACAACCTGGAAAACCTTATCCGGGAGGAATATGATATTACCTTCTCGAAAAACGGGGCAATTCAGGAAACCGGCCAACTCGGCGCTCATCCTCGACACAAAGAGTTGCAGCGGGATCGTGAGCCATGCGTAGATTTGAGATGGACCGGGCAGGGCGAAGATCAAAAAAGTTACCGGAAAGAGCAGCTCCTTCCAAATCTTACGTCCAAAAAGGTAAAGGATGATGCCATACAAACACGGGATAATAGTCAATGCGGCCAATGACTCAATTTCCGCAAATCGTGAAAACAGATAAATCAGCAGAGAGACAACTATAAGAACCAAACCGGAGGCTGACGAGCTGAAATCAATTCCCGCCAGAATGCTTCTTTTTTTCCAAACAATATATATACTTATAGGTATTATAGCGAAGCCGTACGAGTAATCGTCGGAATTACGCCATTGGAACACAAGTTTATTTAAGGTAGGCCAATAAGCAAAGACAAAGAAGCAAATCAGACTACAAAGACCTATAGGCGTCCTCTTTTGACCAGGTATTGCACGTTGCGCATTGGCGGGGATTTCTGTCAACGTCAAATGCTCTCAAAGCCTCGGGATTCCGCTCTTTGGCCGGCCTACAGATATTTATAAATGGATTGAGGGATATAATAGCGTCTCTTGTTAAACACGATCCCAAGGATGTTCCCACCGACTCTTTCTATTTGTTCCCTGACATGTCTGGCCGTCCGCCATTTGGTCTTTTCCGCCTCCACCACCAGAATCACTCCATCCACCTTTGAGGCCATGGCCAAAGCATCGGGTGACATTGTCAAGCGGTGGAGAATCGATAAGGACGAGATCGAACTTAAGCTTCAGGTTCGCCCAGAACCCTTCGAATCGGGGCGAATTGAAAAGATCCGGCGTGGGAACACAGGAGTTGCACGCGGGAGAAATGAATAAGTCCGATTCACCCACCCGGTGAATGGCGCGCTCCAATGTCTCCGGATTCATGGAGAATATCGATCCAGCTACATTGCGATGCGACCGAATAGAACTGTGACTGGGTCCCCTGGTACCGGTCCGCATCCACCAGCAGCACTGAACGGCCTATCCGCTCCGCTGCAATTCGTGCGAATTCCCTTACGACAGTCGATGTGCCTTCACCTGCGCGCGACCCCAAAAACTGGAGCACACGGTTGCTCATGTTCGGGAGCATGGTATCGATGACCTTGTAAAGACCGAGCATCTCCTGGCCCATTTCCACTTCTTCATGCTAGATAAGACTTTGGGGAATGATAACCTCGACGCTCTTTCCCGCTCGTTTTCTTTTCCCGGTGAGCATGTTGCAACGCCTCATAAATTTTACTCATAATTCACCTCGAACGGGGGATGTTGAAACTTCCATGTTGTTAAAGACCTGTTGACGATCTGCTTTCAAATTCCAGCAGAGCTAACAAGTCTCCCTCCGCTCACCGTTGGTTAATTACAACGAACAGCGTTCGAATCCGGACATCACTTACAGCCAACGACAGCAAGCACGGGCAACTCCAGACGCCTTTCGGCCTGGACCGGAGTGCTCATGCCGGGACTCATCATTTCCACGGAAAAGGCAAGACCTATACTGCCTGCAATTCCAAGGAACAGCGCGATGAAAACGTACACAGATGAAAGGCTGTGCAGGATTATTAGGTACTAAGGGTATCGATGCAGGCTCCAGAACGCTTACATTGGTCATCTTTTGCCTGTCAAGCTCATCATGTATGCGGGCTTCCTCCAATTTGGAAAGATAAGTCTTGTATTTCTCTTCATTATCCGCAACATTCCGGGCCAACTGCTTATATTTGGACTCTTGAGCTTCGAAACCGGTAATTTCTGCGCTCACCGTTTTTAACTGTTCATCGAGTCCTTTTTGCTTGACTTTGAGGGCGCCCAGGTCTGCTTTGTATTCCAATATCCGCTTTTGTAAATCCTGATAGGCAGGGTCTACAGGCGCCTGCGCCGAACCGGGGCCATGCGGCTTTGATATAGTTCTTGGTCATCTGGATCTGCTCGCGAACGTTAGCGATAAAACGGTTATCTTCTTTGTATTTCGACAGGAGCTCCTGTTCTTGAAGCTCGAGCCCCAGGAGGCGGTTTTCAAGGTCCGACATCTTTACGGAGGCGTCAATGGAAGTTTTTTGTATGTTTGGTAACTGCCTTTCAAGTGAGGAGGTCTTTTCCAGAAGTTGGGCGATCTGGTTTTCTGCATCACGACGATCGACCGCAATTTGCCTCTGCTTAGTCAGCAGAAAACTCCTCTGTTCATCAAACGATATTATTTTGGATTGATCCTGGAAGGCTTTGAGCCCACTTTCCGCCTCCGCGAGCTTTTGCCTGTACTCTTCAGTCTTTCGCTCCAGGAAAAGAAAAGCTTTCGGGTTTCTATAAGTATCGCCGCGCTTATCCATGTAATAATTAACCAACTCGCTCACAACCCTTGCAGCTATTGCAGGCCGTGGCCCTTTAAAAGTGGCTTCCAGAATGTTTCCGCCGGAGCTTTTCACCGAGAAATTCTTTTCGAATCGATACAGCGCGAGTTCAGCAACGGACGACCCCAATGCAATGTTGCTTTTCAGGTCCGGGAAAATCACCTCGGGTTTCATAATACTTATTACTTTTTCCTTCAGGTCCCTTGACTGCAGTATACTGGCCTCGCTGGCCAGCAATTCCGGGTTGCTGACCTTCGTCTCCCGCCGATCCGGCGTAAGGTTTATTTCCTGACTTTCCCAGCCGGGTCTGACCATTATGAGCGACTTGGCCTCATAGATCGGTTGATACAGGAACTTCAGATAAAAAACGACGGCGGCGCAACACAAGCTGGCGATCAGGATAAAGGCCACGAGAATCATCAACTTGTGTTTGAATATGGTGCTAAGGATATCGCGAGGTCCCATGTCGCCGATGGAAAAGGCGCTGCCGGCCCGAGCAGGAGAACCGGGCACAAAGCTGTTGGACCGCTGAACGGGAAGATTTTCATTCATTGCCGTACCTCAATTTAAATGTTTTGTGAGGCCGGAAAATTAAACACAGCTTGTGTAGACTGCTGGATGAACTGCAAAGCCGATCCATCTAATGGATGATGCCACCAGTAGGAACGAAGTAGTATCCGAACATGGAAAAGGGGGAGATGATTTGCCCTATGTACTGGCTCACCCAAAGGTCGACGTCGGCGATGCCCGACCTGGGCACCACGACCATGTCATAAGCCTTCACGTAAACGTCCTGAGCCGGGTCGATGCCCTTTGTGGCCTTCTCCATATCTAAACACATATACAGAGGTTTGTTGTCTTCATCCTTCCGCACCAGAATCACATGGCTCCGATCCCCGGTGTCCTTGAATCCGCCTCCCATCATGATCGCTCCCAACACTGTAGTCGGTCCGATCAGATCCTTCGCTCCCGGAGCGCCCACTTCTCCGCCGACAAAGACTCTATTACCGGTGAAAGTGTCGACTATCACGCTGACTTCGGGCGGCTGCGCAAGGTATTTGGCATACTTTTCGGTGAGCTGTTCGGAAAGCTTGGCGGGCGCCATGCCTGCAGCTTTTATCTCGTTTACGAGCTGAAGCGTTATACGTCCATCGGGACGAACGACTACATCCTGATTCAATTCGGGATTATAAAACAGCTTTATGGACAACTTATCACCGACATTGATCCTGTATTCCTCCTGTATGGGGGGAACAACGGTTCCGGGAGACCCGAGTGGCGTGGGGTTAACGACTTGCGTTTTATTACATGCCGACAGAGCCAAAAAGACCAAGACCAAACAGAAACCCCGAATTTGTTTTGTTGTTTTCATAATCCCGACTCTTAAGAAGATTTTACGGTTGGCTGCCATTTTGTGCGATTTAAGTCTTTTGGTTCCTTATGAATTGCTGTCTTTCCCTCGCACAAGAAAACTGTCAGACTTCGGCTGTGTGAAATAGAATCTTCGCTATTCACATCAGGATGCCCTGAATACCGTATTTCGCGCCTCTTTATCAATATTTTTCGAGCATATCACACTTTTGACCACGGTAGACCCCAAAAGGCATAAACTCGAAAGCGGCATTTTAGCTGATCCGCAAACATCCGATTATTTTCGGGCAAAAAGATAAAGGGTTTGAATTCGAAGCCATTACCTGGAGCCGGATTTTGGCGGCGCCAACTGAGGCAGTTTGAGTTGCTCGCCAATCATTATTTTGTTCAAGTTTTGAATCTGCGGGTTGGCCTCTTTGAACAACTGTATCAAATCCGGATCACAGTATCCGTAGGTTTCCATCAGTATCTGTGAAACATTGTCCCCTTTGGACGCGATTCTTTCCAAAGCGCGCTTTTCTTTCCACAGGCCAGAGGGGGCCGTGACTAAAAGTGGTTTCTGTTCCGGTACGTCGGCAATTTTCTCGGCAGGCTCCACTCTAAGAGGTTGTTTCTCAGGAAGGGAAGGTCCATTATTCCCATGGGTCGATTCCACTTGTTTAGAAGGCGCTGATTCCGGAACCTGCCGCTCTGCTTTGGAGGTTTCGTGAATAACTGGAACCTGCTGCTCCGCCGTGGAGGTTTCGTGAATAACTGGGGCCTGCTGCTCTGCCTTGGAGGTTTCGTGAATGACCGGAACCTGTTGTGGAACTGAAAGATCCGCAGGGGGAAGAGCAGGCGGGTCCTGTTTTACCTCCGCCTTGTAAGGGACCTGCGTCGCCTCCTTTACCGGCCGGTTCTCTAGAGGCCTGGCCAGAAAAACGCCGAGCAGAATAATGCCCAAGGAGACGGCGACGACCGGCATTACTTTGAAAATCTTACGAGACTTTCGACTCTCTGAAGTCCGATATCACCTCTTTAATGATTTTTTCGCCCACAGGATTGCGCTGGTAGCCAAATCCTGTGATCAGGGCATTGTCACACACTATGTTGATGAGGCGGGGGAAACCTCCGGCCTCCTTTACGATCCTGTTGAGGGCGCCTTTCGTGAAAACCTGGTTATGGAAAAGCGAGCCCTTCATAAGGCGGTGCTGTATATACGCAAAACTTTCATCCCGGCTCAGGGGCCTGATCTTACAACGAATTGCAATCCGCTGCTTCAGTTGTCTAAGTTCTGTCAATTCCAGCTTTCGGTCGAATTCCGGCTGCCCTACCATTACTATCTGGACAAGCTTGTCTTTAGAGGTTTCAAGGTTTGAAAGCATTCTCAGGTTTTCCAGAGTCTCAATAGGCATATTCTGGACTTCGTCGATTATGAGCGCCACGTTCCTGTCATTTTTGTACTCTTCAATGAGAAACCGGTGAAGGCTGCTTACAAGCTCGGGAACACCTTCGCCTTCGGCCGCAACAAGCCCCAGTTCGTTGAAAATCTGCTTGAGAAGGCTCTCAAATGAGAGCATTGCGTTAAAGATATAGACCACCTTTAGTTTTTCAGGGTCTGCGCTCTCTAGGTAAGAGCGCAGTATTGTGGTTTTCCCGACGCCGATTTCACCCGTGATGGCTATAAATCCTTTCCTCTGCTCGATGCCATAAATCAAAGAGGCTGAAGCTTCCTTGTGGCTTGAACTGAGAAATAGAAACTCCGGGTCAGGAGTTATATGGAAAGGGTTCTTCTTAAATCTGTAATAATCGAGATACATGGGCGCCCGGACCTGCGAAATGTTCTTGTTTGAGACCTAATGCCGCCCTGGTTATAGCGTTGAACTCATCCGCTCAACAAGGAAGGACTAACTCACTGGACCATTTTTTCAATGTACTCGTTGCACGATACAAATGAAAAATCCCTCAGCCGGCTCACAAGAAATCTCAGCCGGGGCATGGTTCTTCCTAAATTGGTATAATGCCGAAACCGCAAAAAGGCCGGAACCCCTTCCACTTTCGGCTGGTCAGGATCGGCTTCCCAAGGGTGGAGGTAAAAGAGGTAGGCATTCTGGCGCTTGAGAACCGATTGGACAATCTTTTCGAAAAACCGCACGGGCATAAGCCTGAAATAGGCTCCTCCGCCCGCAGGCACGGTGCATCCACCTATTCTGAAATTGCTTATGGGAAGCTCATATATGTTGTGGGACGTTTTACCAACAATACCTGTTCCATTCGGGGATATTTGGATCTTTCCGTATCGGCCGTTGCCGGCGAAAGCATTGAAGCTCGAATCGTACAAGTATCCACATTCCTCAAGTATTCCCAGCACTTCCTCATTTATTGAAAAACTTGGCGCACGGTACCCCTGGACAGCACGCCCCAAAATATCTTCCAGGACTTTCTTGCTTTCTAAAAGGTCTTTTTTCAGTTCCCCAGCCGAGCATAGATTGCACAAATTATGATGGTAGCCGTGGGACGCCACCTCATGGCCTCTGGCCTGAATCTCCCTCAGCAGTCCGGGGATCCTTTCGGCCACCCAGCCGAGCACGAAGAAAGTAGCTCTCAGAGGTCCGCCCGGCCTTGCGCCGTTAGCTGTCTTGAATCCCTCCATCTCCAGGAAATCCAGGAGCAAATGTGTATTCTTCTCGACTCTTGACTCACATGCCGGCCAGGAAGAAAACGGAATGGAAGTTTTGAAATTCTCGACCTGAAACCAGTCTTCGACGTCGATTGTAAGCAAAAAATATCTCGATGAACCAACCGTGTCTGTCAATTCTGGCAATTCCCCAGGCTTCTCAAGACCATAAATCCAGTGCAGACAACCGATGTTTCCCTACGGTCCTCAAACAATCGGTTACTGCGCTCCCTGACCCAGAAGCACTACGCCGACGGTTTTTAGTAAAATCTTGAGATCAAGTACTATGGACATATTTTTTATATAATAAAGATCATATTCGAGTTTTTTCAACGCATCATCAATCGAAGCGCCATAAGGATAGTTGATTTGAGCCCATCCAGTGATTCCAGGGGTGACAGTGTGCCGGACACTGTAATAAGGGATCTGAGAATCCAATACTTCCACGAATTCGGGGCGCTCCGGGCGTGGGCCGACCAGACTCATATCCCCCGTAAATACATTCCATATCTGAGGGATCTCGTCAATGCGGCAGAAGCGAATAAAGCGCCCCACTCTCGTCACCCTGGGGTCCTTTTTTTGAGCCCATTTAGCTCCCTGCTCTTCGGCATTATAGATCATGGACCTGAATTTATAGACGGAAAAAATCTTGAGCCTTTTCCCAACCCTTTGTTGTCTATAAAAAATTGGGCCGGGAGAATCAAGGTGAATGGCAACGGCGGTAATCACCATTAAAGGTGATACAACGAAGAGCAATAACCCCGCAAAAACGAAATCAAGAATACGCTTTATTCTTTGAACGTATCCCCTGGAGAGCAAATTAAATCCATCTGAAAATAACAGCCACTGGTCCTCGATATATTGAACGGGCAGCTTGGTCGTAAGTCGCTGATAAAGCTGTGGCATATCCATTATCTCTATGCCGAGGAGACGGGCCTCAAGTATCCTGCGCGTTATGTGTGCTGATCGAGACCTTGGGATTGCAAGCACGATAGTCCTAATGCCAAATTTAGTGATAATCTCAGTCAATTTATTTGTGGCGCCCAGTATGTCAGGTTCACACTCCACCTTTGCCGGTGGGGTAAGTTCGTCACTCACGAACCCTTTGAATTCGAATGGAGAGACTGGCGAACTCAGCAGGCGACGGGCTGTTGCGGCGGTTTCTCCGGAGCCGATTACTAACGCAGATGATTTTGATCCGGCAAATTGGAATAAGCGGAAGTACACAGTCCTCCACAAAAGAAGGAGCGCAGGCACCAGCAACATTTGCAGAGCGAGAACACTGCGGCTGTACTGCCATTGAGGAACAAAAAAGAAGAGAATTGTGCAAAGGGCAAAAACGGAGAACGATGACGCCAACAGGCGAAACGCGGTTTGTCGTGGGCCAAAAATCCTTTCCGCATTATACAGATCAAAAATATAGAGTGTCAGAACAAATTGCAGAATTGAAAAAATAAAAGCGGGCAAATACGAAATGAGAAAACTCGTATCCCTTCCAATAATCGGCCATACGCCCAAAAAATGAGCTATTGATATAAACAGTAGATCACCAAAAAATAAGAACCGCGTTTGCCTGAGGGCAAACTTCATCAAACCAAATCCACCAAGATTAGAAACATCAGAGGATTCCTCCGCAACGGCTTCTACTCTCACGTGTCCATGTCCGTTCCTGCACCACGGAATTGTGTAGGACAGATACTCCGTACTGATTCCGGTAGCCCCGAACTCTTGCTCGTTGAGAATTCCTTTTAATCCTTCCTGAGTTTTTTTCAGAATCTTACCCTCTGCTTCAACCAGTTCTGAGTCACCCAGTTCGGTAAAAATCACTCCAACAATGGAACCTTGTTCGTACCAGCCTCTAATATCAGTTTCACGGACGATCGAACAAAGAAGAGCATCGATCCTGCCCGCAATCGTATCTTTTTCAGTTCCCACAATATCGCGAATTTCAAGCTTCACCAGCAAAGATGTATTCCCTGAACGCTCGGCTCGCTTTCTCTCAAGCGCCAGCGCCTGGTGGAAATAGCTTTCCCCAAGAAATGACGGCGAGTTCAACTCTGAGATTTGTTCAAAGGGAGGTGTGGAGTTCTTTCGCATTCTTCTCACAGTAGATTCCATCTTTTTCAGGGCCTTCGATATATGTTCACGGTCTTATAAGCCGTTGTAGTCGCCAATACTGTGGCAGAAAAGAGAGGTTATTCCGGGGTCTTTTCCCGGGATTGGAGCCGCTCCTGTATCTTCTGCCTGTTTTCTTTTTCCCACTGCCAGGGAGGAATCGGATCGGGGTCCATCCAAAGTCCAATTCCTTTTGAGTGCGCAAGATTTTCCAGCGCCCTCCATTCAGCACATATATTTGCACTGCATTCATTGGGCTTCACCCATGCAAGCCCATAAGAAATAAGCTGGAGATTAAGGTAATCTTTGAATCCATCAATCCGGACCAAGGCGTTTTCCAATCCATTATGCCCTCTGTATAAAGGGGTTACTTCCACAGTCTTTTGCAATGCCAAATGCGATGCAAGGGTTCGCGACTGCTGAGAATAGGGCTGGCCCTTCCTAGGGCATTCAATCCCGTACAATCTGACTGTATCCGTTTTACTCTCATGAGAAATGAGCAACAGGTCGGCATCGGGCATGCTTACCACCTTCCCCTGCCACGCGCAGCAATGCGAATGAAAGAGAAGGATGAAAGCGAATACCGGAATGAAGGCGCTGGTGCTTCTCATTTTTGGCGGCATAACAAGACGCCCCCTGAGTGAATTATTTTTTGAACTTCACCGGCAGGGCAGCATGCGGCTCCGCCAACTCGATTACATGCTGCTCCTCGAATAATCGCATAGTAGTCGCTTAGGTTTTATCGGAAGATCGGCCTGAAAAGATGAGACAAAGTTTAAGTGTTTGGACAGTGACTGTAAAGTGGTATTTCGGAGGGGACAAAGTAGGTAGCAGATATACCCATACTCGTAATAAGATAAACAAATTTAATATGTTACGCATCAGATCATGATGCGGGATAGTTTTGGCGCACCTATCCCTTTGCCGCTCAGAAGAAAAACTGCCGTTGCTCACCTTCACGATGCGGAAATCAGGGTCGGTGAATTCTCAAGCCTTGTCGCAAGCCCCATCTCAAGATGATCGAGCGGCGAAAGGGCCCAATAGCTTTCTCGTAAGCCAAAATACGACGGCCTATTTCAGTGTGGAAAGGCTGAAGCGTGCATTTTCCAACCGGTCATTTCGGCCGCTCACTGACTGGAGCCACTACTCTGTGATTGACGGAGTCATGCTTGCCGCCCAAAGACCCCTCCATCAATTCTTGCAATTTGGTTTTGCCTTTAAGGCCAAATCGACCGAACTTGATCCCGCAACGCCTAACCGAGGGAATGCTCAATGTGTCTTCAGCTATTGCCATATCATAGATCACCGTGGACTGTATTCGCTCCATGTGACGTGAACTCGCGCCGAATATCTTGATGCTGGTCGGCCCTGTTCTTAGTTTCCTGGTCGCAAGATACTTGACGCCCGCCCCGCCCGAACTCAAATCTATAACCTTGCCCACAATAATCGGTTCGTTTGGCATTACAAAAGCCGCAAAAATCTCGCTTTCGGCTTTGAGTCGTCTATGCTTTCTGTGGTCTGAGCCCACAAGAAGATCCCCCTCAATCAAGACCAGTCAAACGATTCGCTCTGCCAAAGTCCCGGCGCACTATGCCTGCGTGCAATTTACGTGCATTTTGTATGGATATGGGGGTAAGTAGCTGATTTACTGTATGATCTTGTTATTACGTCCAGCCATCCCGCAAACCTTGACTGTAAACAATTCCGACGGCTGCAATTCAAAATAATGCCGTAAAACCAAGCTGTTCCTCATTTATGCATTTGTAAAGATTTCCGACGCATAAACTCAGCATAAAGACCTGCCGAGCTGCTGAGGCGGGCGGCCCAATGACCGTCCGGTCAAAACTAAGCTGAAGTTTAACAGTGCTATAGAAATATTCCTGTAATTACTGTAACATATGGGTGGCATAAGATTCTGCGGCGCCACCGGCATATTTTTTGGGGATAGTCAAAGTTCGAGGATTCTATGATCGACTCCCCGATCGACCGCCTCTTGTCGAGCCTGCCAGCAATTGAGGCGGACAAATGTAGCGGATGTTTCCCACTCATGCCTCTTTTGCCTGGAACTGAGATGAGTGTTCGGACGAGTTTCCATCGGGATGGACATCCCTGTATCTTCCCGCCCTCGAGAGCACCGCTTCCTTGATTTCTTTAACGTTTCTCATGCTGGCGCCCAGGATGCGGGGAAACGTCCGGGATAGTTTGATTAAGCTCGGCCGATGATCCTTGCCAAATCCCATTTTCCCGAGTCTCTCTTCTGCCGATCCCGCCAGATAGATGGAGGAGGCGTCGAAAAACACAGGGTCAATGGCCGGTAGAAAGATACCGATTGTGAAAAAACAATACCTTTTCGATCACATGCTTGGCGCATCGAGGAGAAAAAGGAGTCGCCAGGGCCTCACCTTCGATTTCGTCCCCCAGGAAAGCCATGGCCCCGTAGACATGATGCAAGGAACGGCCCTAAACGCCATCTATGGCGTGGTCCCTTAGCCACCTGCAGCAGAACCGGCAAGGACCCGCTAACCATGAGAAGATGAAGCACGGTAAGAAAAATCGCGCGCTCTGCATCAAAGGGAAAATGCCTGTCGCACAGCACACTTAGGGTTTATTCTCGCCTTTTGAACGCAATTCTCCATGTCCCAGCGTCACCCGCGAAGCATCGGTCAATGCTTAAGCCAACAGCATCGCGAACCGATCCGGGGGCGAAAAGGGACCCTTTTCGGATAAAAAATGCGATTTGCCCGCAAATGATCGCTTATAGTACAAGTGACCGGAAATATGAACCTTTGTATTATATTAGGTATGCTGTTTACTCTATTTCTACCGCTTAAAATACCCCTTGTTAATCTCGAAGCGCCGCTTTAGAGTCCTGACACAGAAGCTTGGTTCTCATCTTCTATTCGCATTGGAGTTCGATACAGCGACTGCTCTCGCTTACTATTAACCGAAAGGACGAGCAAATGATTTATGAACACGATCCGGAATCTCCTTTTTTGAAGGTCCTCGTTAAAGATGAATCTTCGGTTGTTGGTATTATCAGAAGGAACTTGAAAACAGGCAATTATCATTTTTACGATAGCCCACGGGATTCACTGAATTGCCTGTTCCAGGAAAAACGAATTGACGCAATTAAAATGAGGATCGAAGAGCTGCACAATTCCCGGGAAGTAATTTAGAGATGACTAACCCTCTGAACATTATGTCCCCGTCGGGGCGATCCTGAAAGGTCGCCCCCCACGAGTTTCATCCACGAGTCCTTTATCAATGGGCGGGCCTCTATCGAGCGATTTTTTCTATAAAGTGCACGGGGGCTGGCTTTCCCTTTTAGCAAATGAAATGGCGAAAATACAATTCATCGGGTTTCGTCGTATGCATCGCGGCTTTCTCTCCGGAGTGCATCGAAGGCATGCCAAGGTTATCTCGGTCGCGGCCTGTTGACCACAACCCCGGCTGAGAGACTACACACGGCAGCAGACTAGCCCTGCATAACAATTAGCCTGTAGGGAAATCCCTTCTGAAGCCAAAAACCTTTAACGCCGTGGTCAAAACGCTTAGCCGCGGCGAGGCAAAGAAACACGAGATAAAGGGGGCTTCCGCCCCCCTTTATATCGTGTGAGATTTATTCAAAGTGGCTCTGAAAGTCGGCCGGCGATCCTGCCTAAGGCGTAACCGTTACAGCGCATTTGGCTGTAGCGCTCAGTTGGTCCTTTGCGTCCGTGACGGTCAGCAAGAATAGGAGGTCGGCGCCTTGAGCGTCCGAACCGGTTGGCGCAGTAAAAATCGGGGCCTTTGCCGTAGGGTCGGAAAGAGTAACCGGCGTCCCGCGGATTTGCTTCCATCGATACGAATCAGTCGAACTCACCGGATCATACGAGCCGGAGCCATCGAGCGTTACGTACGACTTCGCTGCGACAGTCTGGTCGGGACCCGCGTGGGCGAAGGGCGGCTGATCCACGGTCACCACATTTACTGTGCACTGGTCTCTCGTAGTCAATCCGGAATTATCCGACACTTGAAGTTGGAAGACCAGGGTGGCGCCAAGAGCGCCTGGATCGGGAGCTACAAATGAAGCGTGGCTGGTGTTGGCGTTAATAATGTCAACGGCCGGTCCCTCAATTTGAGCCCATCTATATGAAGCGATTGATCCATCCGGGCCAGACGATCCTGATCCATCCAGGGTGACATTGGTATAGGAATTAACAGTCTGATTGCCGCCGGCATTTGCTGAGGGAGCTTTATCGGTTCCACTCACGTTTACCAGGCAGTTAGCGCCTCCACTGATACCTGCCTTATTAGCGACCTCCAGATTGAATGCAAGCACTTTTCCGCTCGTAATGTTGGGGGCCCTAAAAGTACATATAGGCGCCGAGGGGTTTGACAGTTTTACACGAGGCCCTGCTGCCTGAGTCCATCTGTAGGAAACTATTCCACTCACAGAGTCGGTCGAATTAGAACCATTCAACGTCACCATAGAGCTGCTTTCCACTGCCTGGTCCGGTCCGGCGTCTGCAACAGGCGGAGACATCTTTGTGAAGACGGCGCAGATGGTATGCTCAGAGGATACATTCGCGAACTGGTAGTTTACCATGCGCACTGATTTCCCGGTGGCGGGCAAGCCGTTCAATTCCCCGCCGTTAGAGCTGACTGATTCCCCATCGATCAGCACATAAGCAAGCTGGCTATCGGCGGCAGGGGTTATAGTGAAGGTCTGGTTTGCTCCTGAAGCAACACTGACCGCCCCTGACGGGGAAATCGAGCCCCCTCCCTGCAAAAATGCCCATATGTTGTGTCCGCTGGGACCGAATGTCGCCACAATGGTATGGTTAGCCTCTATATTTTCGAAGGTATAGCTGCCAGCTTTACCGATTGATTTACCGTCGACCTTGACTGTATTGATTTTGTAATTGGCGGCCGGGATTATAGTGAACGTCTGGTTTGCTCCTGAAGCGACACCTACCACCCCTGACGGGGAAATCGAGCCGTTTGAGCCCGCGGAGGCCCTGATTTTACGGGCGGTCGTAAATGTCGCCGAGATGGTGTGGTTGGCTATAACGTTGGAAAACGTGTAGCTTGTGACTGCCCCGACAGAGGCCCCATCGACGAGCACAGAGGATACATGGTAGCCGGAAGCCGGAGTGATCGCGAATGTTTGGCTTGCTCCGGAGTTTACCGTGACCGGCAGTGGCGGGGAAGATCGATCCCGTTACCCCCGGCAGAAGGCGTGATGGTATAAGTATTTGGGCGAATGTCGCCGAGATGGTGTGGTTGGCGGTTACATTGGAAAACGCGTAGCTCGTGACTGCGCCGACAGAGGCCCCATCGACCATGCACCGAGGATACATGGTAACCGGAAGCCGGAGTGATGGCGAAGGTCTGGCCTGCCGCTGGAGTTTACCGTGACGACGCCCGAAGGGGAGATGGATCCGTTTGAGCCTGACAGTTGCTGTAATCGTATAGTTGGTCACCATAGCCGCAAAAATTGCGGAAATGGTGTGCGGGCCGCTGATATCGGAAAATGTATAGCTGCGCCCACGGCTCCTATCGGACTGACCGTCAACCTGCACATCGGCTGATCTTGGTAGCCAGCAGACGGGCTGATCGTAAAGGTTTGGCTGGCGCCCTTACTCTGGAAAAAAGTTCCGGCCGGCGCTATCGATCCGCCTGTTCCGGCTGACGCAGTTATCGAATCAATGATCAACTCCGGTGAGAGAGCCACTCTGGTTATTGTTGCTGTCATAGGCCAGTGACGGCAAAATAGTAGGTCGGACCTGGACAGATTTGGCAGCGTGTAGCTTGTGTTGTTGCCTACATCCACGGTGTTGGTGTAATTCCCGCGTCGATGGCACCGTAGTACACCTTGTAGCCTGCAACCGGACCCGAGTCCTGATTCCATGCCAGTGAGCCTGCGCGGCGGAGGCATCAGGAGAGAAATAAAAAAGGAGAAAAAGCGAAACTACCAGACTTTTGAGCAGGTATCCAATGCGATCTATTCATTTTGACCCCCTCAGGTGTGCTGCCGGCAAATTCAGCGTCCTGAGGAGGTGCTGCATCCGCCCAGCGGTCCTGCGACCATATCCCGGTATCCCGAGACTTAGGCCAGTGACTTTGCGTCCTGCGCTTTCACGCAGTTTGCCTTTTATGGTATGGTGCCAACTAATGGTGCCGCATTCGGTAAGAGCAAATACGATGCCAAGCTGCTCATTGACTCCGGGAAAATCTCCCTAAGAGCTATGCAGTAAGCATTTGATTGGAATATGGACTTCGGTTTGAATGCAGGAATTTCGGGCAGGAAGGCTCAATTCCGAATTCCATTCCCTTTTAAATTACGGTTTAGTAATAGCCGTCCCAGGACACAGACGTTCAGACAGCAATCTGAATCGGCAGGAGCCCCGGGGTGATCATTGCAGTTGTTGCGTGGTCGAGGCACAATCATGGCTGACGCGCAGCGCGTTGGCATCTGATTTTCCAGGTATGCCCTCGGGCACGAGGGCAGTAATGCGAGGGGAAATTTCAATGGATCTTCAAAAACCAATTTTAGTGACAGGCGCAGCCGGTTTCATCGGTTTTCACATAGCCTTGAAGATGCTTGAAGCGGGATGGATTGTAACAGGTCTCGACAATATCAACGACTATTATGACGTAAGGCTTAAGCAAGACCGGCTTTCTTTACTTGTCCAATATCCCGGGTTTAAGTTTTTCAGACTTGATTTGGAGGACCATTCTTCGATTGAAGAGCTTTTCAAAGAGTATTCATTCGACATAGTGGTACACATGGCTGCTCAGGCCGGAGTTCGCTATTCGCTGATCAATCCGCGCGCTTATATTCAAAGCAATATCGACGGCTTTCTCAACGTGCTCGAGGGTTGCAGGCACAGCGGAGTCAAGCATCTGATCTTTGCCTCATCGAGTTCCGTCTATGGCGCAAACGAGAAAATCCCCTTCTCCGTGCACGATAACGTGGACCACCCGGTCTCCCTTTACGCGGCCACTAAGAAAGCAAACGAGCTGATGGCCCACACGTACGCCCACCTCTATGGAATTCCATCTACGGGTCTGCGCTTTTTTACCGTTTACGGTCCGTGGGGACGTCCGGACATGGCTCTTTTTCTTTTTACACGCGCAATACTGGCCGGGGAACCGATCAAGATATTCAATAACGGTCTTATGAGCCGCGATTTTACATATGTCGACGACGCTGTGGAAGCAATGCTGCGGCTCATTGATCATCCTCCTGTTGCAGACCCGAAATGGGATGGACTCAGGCCGGACCCCGGCGCCAGTTTCGCTCCGTACAGGATCTATAATATCGGAAACAACAAGCCCGTCCAGCTTCTCGAATTTGTATCGGTAATCGAGGATTGCCTTCAGATGAAGGCCCAAAAGGAATTTCTTCCCATGCAGCCCGGCGATGTCCAGATGACCTGTGCGGATACTCAGGACATTGCCCGCGATTTCGGCTTCCGCCCCCGGACCCCCCTGCGCCAAGGGATATCGAGTTTCATAGCCTGGTACAGGCAATACTATACGGGCCGCACAAGCAAAGAGCTAGAAAGGCCTGGTTGGCTTCAGGCCAAGACCACTTTTTTGCAGTTAGCGGCACGGTTTCTTGATACGTTTTCTGACTGTCCTGGATATCAGGATGCAGGCCATGCCGCTTACCAGCAGAAGCAAGCTGGAAGGCTCGGGAACAGGTATAGGGGCGTGAGGATCCGGACCCGGTAGAACACCGGTTCCGGGATAATCGGGATAACAGGGATTAGACCAAGCAAGGGAAGCCAGGCAGGAAAGGAGGAAGCGCCCGCTGCCGCCGGGGCCACCGACGGGGCGAAAACAGCCTGGAGCTAAATCGAAAGCGACGGCTTCCGGGATTTTGTATTCTATAAACACCGGCTGTTTTTTCTCGCTCAGGCTGACAAATGACTGCCAGCAAGTTCACCTTCTGCCGGTATGTAATCTTTTCCCTTGAGGTTCGCCTCTTCGACAAGTTGAGCTGCTTCTGCACTCAGCTTTTGCGGCTTCCCACTATATGTGAAGTGCCAGATTGCCTGCTGGATGGCTTCTTTGGATCCCTTTTTATGATTGACGATATAGTTGATCTGGTTCCATTCCATGCCCCTGAATTCAGGGGGCAGATTAGGATCATAGCAGTTGTAGAGTCTGATCTTATGAATTGCGTTCCTGCGGATCGGCTTATCCTTCTGCAGACACCATGACTTGTAGAACTCGAAATCTACCAGGTCATACCCGTATCTAACGTCTATGAAGAATAATTCGAATCGGCTGTTTGGTCCTTGCCTTATAAACATCTCAACTGTTGAATCGGGAATTTTGGCTGACGGTGGACTCGATGCGGCCGCCTGCGGTAATCAGGTCGCCTCCGTGGACGTCCGGCTCAGGAACCGATTCAATGGGGCCCGCCAAAACCCTGACCGGGCAACGACAAAATCAAAATGAGAACGATAATCAAAGCTGCGCGCATCTGCTACTATCTCCGATTTACAGAGTCTAATACTATCAACTATATTATCGATACAATAGAAAAAATATATAAGGGGGAAATTGTGACGTATATAATCGGTATTTATTATACCTATAATGCCTAATATGTGTCGGTTTGTCAGCTACTTACAAGATTATTGCCGATCAGCCCGGAACTAAATCTTTTTTTTCTTTTTCGTCTCAAGGCCCCGAACCGTCCGGGCTGAAGGCTCCGGCGCCAGGTCCGGAACCGATGGAAGTCAATTCGTTCCCGAGGGGAAAATCAAACGGAAAGTGGTCCCTTCTCCCGGAGTTGAATCCAGCTCCATAAGAGCTCCATGCTTTTCGATTATCTGCCTCGATATACTTAGACCCATTCCTGTCCCTTCGGGTTTTCGGGTAAAGAACGGGTCGAAGATGCGCCCTCTGTCTTCTTCCAGGATACCGGTCCCCGAATCGTGAATCTCAAAGATTTGTCCGTGCTCCCTGCGCCAAGAAGTTCTTAACCTCAATCTTCCGCCCCCCGGCATCGCATCGATGGAATTGATTATCAGATTCATCAACACCTGGCAGATCTGATTGAAATCCATGACGACAGGGGGTAGGTCGGAGCACAGATCGACCGAAACTTCAGCACGGGCCTTTATGAGGTACATCTTTGACATATCCAGGCAGTGGCGCACGACTTCATTGAGGCTATGGGGCACGAACTGAGGCTCGTGAGGCCGCGCGAAATGGAGCACCTGCTGGATGATACGGTCCATCCTGCGTATCTGCTCGAATACGTCTTTGAACATCTCCTGCTGGGCCGGTTGTAATTCCAACTCACG
The DNA here is from genome assembly GCA_963727975.1 of uncultured delta proteobacterium. GTDB lineage: Bacteria > Desulfobacterota > Syntrophobacteria > Syntrophobacterales > Syntrophobacteraceae > SbD1. The sequence continues at coordinate 43,859 of CAVSIN010000027.1, forward strand.
CTGAAGCATCTGAGTATTGAAGTTTACGGTGGCCAGCGGGTTTCGAATTTCATGAGCGATTCCAGCGGCCAGCGTCCCCAGCGCCTTGAGCCGCTCCGACTGCTGCAAGCGTTGATCGAGTTTCCTGGCCTCAGTGGCGTCCTTCTCATAGTAGATCACCCTCTCAAGGTCTCCGGCCACGTTGAGCACAGGAAATGCGTGAAAGTGGTAGTAGCCCCCCCAGCGAGGGTGAGGGCCCTCCCTGCGGACGGGCTTGGCGCCCCACAGGCATGCCCGAATGGGGCACTCGGAATGGGGCTGCTCGATCCCGTAGATTACCTGAGGGTATTTTCGCCCGACCAGGTTGGGTCCGTAAACCATCTCGCTGGTGCGGTTCACTCGATAAATCCGCATCTTGTCATCAATCAGGAAAATGGCGTCCTGAATGGCGTCAAAACTGATCTCCAGTTCGCATTTAGCACGTTCTATCGAGTCGAAGAGCATTGCATTCTGGATGGAAACCCCAAGCTGGTTTCCGATGGCCCTCAGGAGTTCGCTTTGCCCTGCTCCTAACTTATATGCCCCGTCATTGGTGACGTAAAGCAGCCCCAGGACATTCTTGTGTGACATAAGAGGGATGCAAATGATTTCATCGACCTCCTCCTCCTCCATGCGCTCGCGCAGGGCGGGAAAAGTAATCTTTGAGATTGGAAACCATCTGATCGGGTCCTTATCCTTGTACCTGCCCATCATCTCCGAGGTCATGGTCAGTCGTCGGATGCAGTTGAGCAAGGTGGGCGAGAATCCATGATGAGCCGAAAGGTCGAGCAGCCATTTTTCACCCGATGATTCTTTGACGAGGTACAGAGCCCCCATCTTGAACTTGAGGGTCCCGAGAATATTGGAAAGCGCGCGCTTGAGAACATCCTGAAGATGCGGCGAACTATAGAGAGCAGAAAAGATGTCGTAGAGTATCTGAAGTTCCAAATGCCTGGTCAAGTTTTCCTGGCCACGCTTCAAGGACTTGGCGCCAATCGTCTTTGACTTATTTGGCTTCATATTCAGTACCGGTTCCGCCCGATGATTTGTGAGATGGATCAGGGCTTGGCCGAACGCCTGTTCATTGCTTCCCGTTGAGCATGAACCACCCTGGCGACGCGTACGGACGCGGCATCGACCATTTTCCCATCCAGGGCGAGCGATCCCAGTCCGGCCGCCCGGGCCTGTTCATAGGCCTCCAGGATCCTTACGGAACGTTGAAAATCTTCCTCCGAAGGAGAATAGACTTCATTTACAATTGCAACCTGATCCGGGTGAATCACCCATTTGCCATCGTACCCCAGGGCGGCGCTCATCAGGCATGAACGCCTCAGACCTTCGGGGTCTTTGTAATCTCCATAAGGGGCGTCGATAGCCGCCAGACCTGCAGCCTTCGCCGCCATTGCCATCTGGCTCAAAGGGAAATGGAACCTGTGACCCGGGTAGAAATCCTCCTCATCGCCGTGACCGCTGACGCCCTTACTCAACATGGTCAGGGAAGCGCTGTAATCAGCAACCCCGAATACGAGCGTCTCAACACGCGGCGAGCTGACTGCGATTTCCCCGGACCTAAGCATTCCCGATGCGGTTTCTATTGAAGCTTCAAGCCCGATCGGCCTTTTGAAGCCCATCCGGGACTCTATCTGGGTCAAAAGATAGTCGATCGCCTTTATTTCCGCAGGGTCATCGACTTTCGGCACAACTATCGTATCGATGTATTCGCCCGCTTCCTCGACTACGTCAATGATATCGCGGTAGGCAAAGGGCGTATCCATCCCATTGATGCGAAACGACCTGAGCTTTGCTCTCCAATCCCGTTCCCTCAATATGGAGATAACCCGTTTGCGGGCCCCCTCTTTTTCATCGACGGGAACCGAATCTTCGAGGTCCAGCATGATAACGTCAGCATCGAGTTCGAAGGCCTTAGAGACCATTTTTTCGCGGTTAGCAGGAACAGAAATAATGGAGCGGCGAAGGCAAGTTGAATTTTTCATGTGATCTCCATCGGATATGGAAGTCGCGTAAATCCGCGCAAGTCATCGAAATGTAGGTCTTACACGCTTCTGTATGGTGAGCAGCTACAATGGCAACCGCGCTTCGGCAGGATCTATGGTGCGAGAGAAAATGAAGCCCGCCCTCCCCGCTCTGTACAGGTGGGGCGGGCCTGTAGCACATATTTCAGATTTCGAGCCATGAATCGGAATACAGTGTCTGGCCCAGGATTACTTTGGCCGTCTTTACGAACTTGCGCTCCTCATCTGAGAGGGTGTTCATATCAATCGGCTGTCCATCTTCGACCTTATGGACGAGGGCCTCCAACTCCGGATGCTTGCCTCGGGCAATTTCGTGAAGCTTGGTGTCATAGCAGTCAACGATAGCCGAATAGAGTCCGTGCCGTTTGTAAATGATCAGCATAACCTGGTTCAGGATCGGGCGCAGAGACTCGGGCGGCCCGTTGGATACGTTGGAAAGACCTATGGTGCTCCTGCACCCCGGAGCGATATCCGCGAACATTTTCATGAACTCCAGAACGCTCATGATCTGAATCTGCTGTACGTTGACCGGCGTCTGGATGGGATCGATATAGATACGCTCGGGATTTATGCCAAATTCGCCTGTGGCTTTAAACACCAGTTCGGCGCACAGCGCTCCGCGTTCGTTTTCATCCCTGGGCATTCCTTCGGGTCCCCAGAGCAAACCAACGAATTCGGCGTCATACTTGGCGGCAAGCGGAAGCAAGGCTTCCATTCTCTCAGGGCGGACCATGATCGAATTGATGATTGGCCGGTTTTTCTTGCATGCTTTGAGGCCGGCTTCTATCGCCTTGACGTTTGAGGTATCCAAAGCAAGTGGGATGTCAACGACTTCCTCGATAACCGGTACGAGCCAGCTCAATAGCTCTTCGCCCGTTTTACCCGCCGGGCCTATATTGAGGTCTACATAGTCCATTCCGGCTGCGGCCTGCTCGATGGCAAGGTCCTGAAGGGGTTTGGCCTCCCTTGCCTTCAGCGCGACCCCATACTTCTTACTCATAATGTTCAGATTCTCACCTATTAGCTTCATTCCTTCATCTCCCGTCTACGCCTTCAAGCTCTTGAGGTATTTTGGGATCTGGCTTGCTTCCCTCGGACCGACCGAGATGGTCCAACCCGCGCCGAGTTCTTCCTCCAACTCACCGCTTATGCCGGCTGCATACCCTGGAATGATCAGGTTTCTGTGTTTTACCTTATCCTTGATCCCACACTTGTTGATGAAGGTCCCGACGCTTTCACCCGAGAACTTACCGGCGGCCCAGGCGGTCATGACCGAAAGTCCCTCGGTGTCCTGAACACAGAGCCACGAAGGCACCCTGCTGGACTCGATTTCACCGGATACGATAAAGTAGGTCAGCGAGAAGTTGCAGGTCACCAGAACCGGCGAGTTTTCGTCGGGATTGTTGATCGGATAGATTCCCTGCTCGGCGGTCATCGGCCGTTGCGGGTCGGTGTAGATATTGAGCCGCTCCAGTAGAAGGGGGAAAATCACGTGCGGCTGAATGTCGCTCATAACTATCATCGCCCCGTATTTGGCCACGAAAGTGGCTGCCACAAGGGCTTCTTCCATGATCCCGTCACCCATTTCATTGGCCATGATGATCGTTGGAAATCCAAGAGGACGGAACCTGTCTTTGAGGGCGGCGCGGCGGATCAGCACCTGTTCCTCGAAAACCTTCTTGAGGTTACGACTCCCTGTGTCGATCACTATGTCCTTGAGCCCCATAGCGGACAGCTTTTCGGTAAGCGCTATGACGCTCTCAAAAGAGCCGTCTCCCTTAACCGCAAGCGGGCACCCGGCCGCCTTGGCGAGATTTCCAAGCGCTTCGGCGTTCTGCGGCGTCGCCGCATAAAGCAGCGGCTTTTTTTCTTTGAATGAATCAGCGGCCGCGGTGAGGACATCAACCGAATCGGACATGAAAATCATCGCCGCCCCGATCTCGTCGGAAATCTTCTTGGCCAAGGCGCAAAATTTGGCTGCATCACCGTTGGCGTCCTTTATGGCAAACATCTCGGCCCGAAGTTTGAGTCCGACCCGGTCATATTGCGATTTTTTGAACCGGTCGATCTTTCCGGCGACCGAAGCCTCATCTTCATCAGTTGAGACCAGAACGGCAAAGCCCGGTGGATTGACAAAGGTTTTCTCATGCCTGAAAAGCACAGTTTCGCCGCCGACCTTTACGGCGTATTCGCCCGACCCGATTGTAAGAGGCCGAATGGGAGGCGCCGATTCGGTAGCGAGTTTTTCCTTGGCCTCTTCGGACACGTAGGGACACTTCTCCAGTTCCGCCTTGCCTGAGGCAAGGTTCATCGCAAAAGCCAGGCAGGTTGGAACCCCACATTCTCCACAATTGGTCTTGGGCAGCAATTTAAAGATTTGAATCCCGGTAAGGCCCATGTGTTTTCTCTCCTGGTAAGAGTTCGATTCCTCGATGAGACCGGGCGAAGACCAGCAATACTTGTGCCCGGATCATTTATCAGCCAAGAATGCTTTCCATTGTAACGGCGGGATGTCCCACCTGTTCCAGGAAGGCATAAATCTCGTCCTCGGTAGTGCCGTTTTCCTCGGTTGCGATCATATCGATAAAATTGGGGATGCCCATTTCCTCGCCACGCTTGACGAGCCTGTCTCGAATTTCCTCCTTGAACATCTTCGGCATCCATACGAGACGCATGAGACCGCCGTCCCCTGAGACGAACTTGCGCTGAGTGACGTTGTATTTGCTGTGGCCCACAAACCCCGGCGTAACGAGTCCGCCGCCGATCGTACCGGCAAGCGTTGTGAATTTCATGCCGCTGGGAGTCATGCCCGCATAGTCGCGGTTTACAGTCATTATCCCGTTGCACATGGGCAGGACCGCTGCGATACACTCGCAACACCCACAGGTGGTCATCGGGTCGTAGACCAGGCTGTAGAAATTGTAGCTGGAAATCGACTGCCTTGACGCCTTATAGACAAAGTCGTTTACACCCTTCCAGTTGCCCAGCTTGACGTCCAGGGTCTCACCCTTCTGAACGGGCTGGTTGGGGCCTGTCGGATTGATTTCAAAAGAGGCCTTGCAGTCCAGCCAGTTATAGGCGCCGCAAAGACCGGTGCGCTCGGGGCTCATCACGCACACATGCGTCGGGGCGAAAGACTGGCAGAGCGTGCAGGAGTAGTAGGTCTCAGTACCCTCGTCGGTCATGCCCTCGATGCGCTCGTCGCGTGTTCTGTACGCACTCTGCGCGACAGGCAGGATTTCCTTGACCTTGGCCTCATCGGTGTAGATCTTGACCTGGCACTTGTCGAAAATAGCGCCGAAATCCTGATGATATTTGGCATGCAGGATTTTCCCGATATGTTCGAGGGTAAATCCCTTATCGACCGCCTGCTTAGCAAATCCTGTACCAGGCTATATCGCGCTGGCCGATATGCATAATGCCCTGGGCGTAGTTCACCAGGTGGTGAATCTGGCGCTCGAGGATCGGCTCATAGTCTTCCTGCATCTTGCGGCCGGCAACTTCGACATAGACCGCCATCGGCAAACGCGAACCCGGCGGTCACGTCCTTGATATCCGGACCGATAACCTCCACCCTGCCGTCCTCTACCGCATCCATGTCGGCAATCCGGACCAGTTCGCAGCAGGATGTTTTGCCGCCGCCGCATTCGAGGTAGACGTCGTCCTTGCGCACGCGCTCGCCCTCGAAAGCCGGACCGTATGAAACCGGGATCGGTATTTCGGTAATGGTCACCTTGAGTCCGCGGACTTCGATCGACTTTGCCGTCATCTGCTCGTAGGGAACGCTGGAGACAACGTGTTCGTAGGTGCACACACCGGTGGGCAGGATTTCGGGAATGTCGGTGTCCGCGATTGTCGGGAAGCCCCAGTTGATCGCACCGGCTGCGTTGGCAGCCCACTCGGCGTTTACTTCGCCCAAAGCGTTCACAAACGCGAAAATACGGTCTTTGTTGTATTTCAGAACGGTTTTGTAATCTCCCGGCTTAACCCCGCCAAAGGCCATGGCGGCCCGGTTTGCGAAACCGAGGGCGAAGACGGCAGCGGAGATATCGGGACCGAATGGCACCAGGCGCGTGTTCCACCCGATTTCCACGCCCGCCTCGACGAGTTGCTGGGAAAACGTGGTGCCCGTCTGATTGGCGCACATGAAGATATAGAGGTTCTTCTTCTGATAGTCTTCGGCGATCATTTTGGCGATTTCCGGATTGGGGGCCGCACCGACGATTGCGGCAAAACCGGGGGCGCTGCCGTCGACGAACTCGATGCCTCTCTTTCTCATGACTGGTATCGTCGGCGGCGCCAAGCCAGATTTTCCCGTTTTCCATATCGCATTCTTCGCTCTGATGATAGAAATCGGGGTCTTCCACATACCGGATCGCCTCAACCACTTCTTCAGCCAGAATGGCGGCCATTCCGGCATCCAGCGTCCCTCCCAGGTAGGGAAGGTGAATGTTGTGCTGGGCTTTGATGTGCGGAGGCAGAAGCTCCCGGCATATTTTCATTACAGGCTCGGCGTCGGCCAGTTTTTCAATTTTGATGCCGAGGATCGAGTAAATGATGGGAAGATAGTAGGCCGTATTGGGAAACCCGATCGGCTGGTTCGGCCCATACTTATCCATGGCCTGTTTGAACTTGCCTTCAGCCTTGGAAACTATATTGTAAGCTCCCTGGATCGCTGCAAAAGCGACTAACCTGGACATAACTGAACTCCTTTTTCTGTTTTTCCTTGCAACGCAACCGGCTTCAAGCCGGAATTAAGATTACGGATTGACTGTCACGGGACCTGTCCCGGCTTAACCTTCAGCCGCTCTGCGGTCTTCCATGCTGAACAGTTTCCGTTCGCGTTGCTCGGTAAGGCCGAGTGCGGCCCTCTTCTTGTCGATATGGTCAATCATCAGATGGGCCATCTCGATAGGATCGGTCGAAAATCCCCACTTGCCGAAGCCCTGTTCCTCGAGGCCGTTGAAGAGCAGATCGTGGAACTTTGTGCCCTCCACCGTCGGGAAGGTTACTCCGAAAATGGTGTAGACACCCGAAGCCACAAAGTACTGCCCGATGCAGATGGCTTTTTCGCTCATATACTCGGGGGCGGCGCCCGCTACCGGCAGGTCGGACAATGCTTGTCGCCAAGTCCGCCCATCCGGACCATCTCGGCGCAGGCAATAAGTATGCGGCTGTTGTCGACGCAGGATCCCAGGCTCAAAACAGGCGGAATCCCGACGGTTTCGCATACTTCCTGAAGACCCTCACCGGCAAGCACCGCCGCATCCGGCTTCATGAGCCCGGCCTTGGCCAGCGCGATCTGCGAGCATCCGGTCTGGACCACCAGAACGTTGTTCTTGATAAGTTCCTTAACCAGTTCGACATGCAGGTAGTCCTGCTTGACGCGCGGGTTGGTGCAGCCGACAACGCCCGCTACGCCTCGAATCCGGCCGTTGATGATGTTGTCGTTCAACGGCACATAGGACCCGCGGAACTTTCCGCCCAGCATGTAGTTGACGTATTCATGCGAGAAGCCGTGCACGCCCCAGTCCTGCCGCTGCGGAATGACGATCTTGGCGGTCCGGCCGGCGAAACGCTCGATAGCCAATCCGATGATCTGGTTCGGGGCGCCCAACGGGTCGTGTTCGTGGAATTCGATGTGGGTTGCCCCTTCGATCTTGGCCCTCGGGTTGGTCGTAAAAACTTTCGTCCCGTAGCATTCGGCCATCTTTGGCAGGGCCTGCATGATGCACTGGACGTCCACACCCATGGCATCGACTGCGCCTGTGGCGATAATCGGCTCAGCGGAAACGAAATTTCCGGCATGGGGAATGCCGTGCCGTCCAAGCACTTCGGCGCCCGAGCAGCACATGCCGAGCAGGTTGATCCCTTTTGCTCCGGCGGCTTTGGCCTTCTCCAGATTGGCCGGGTCATTGGAAGCGGCGATCATGCCTTCGAAAAGAAGCGGCTCATGGCCGTGAATCACGATGTTTACCTGGTCTTCCTTCAGAAACCCCATATTTACACCGGCCACCCTGGGCGAGGGCGTGCCGAAGAGGATATCGGAGATCTCGGTTGCGACCATGGACCCGCCCCACCCATCGGCGAGGGCCGTGCGGGAGCACTGCTTTACGATGTTGTTGTAGTCCTGGTCAACACCCATGTGAGTGCGGTGCATCAGCTCCATGATTTCGCGCATCGCGCCGCGAGGAACGATCCCGGCTTTGCGCCACACCTCCAGGGTCTTCGGGGGAACGCGCTTGGCGAAGGGAATTTCCCCCTCGACCTGCGTGTAGGTCCGTTCGAGCTCCGCATAGAGGTCGTTGGCTATGTCCTTGACCGACCTGCCCTCGGTCGCGATCCCGATGCTCTCGGCGACATTCTTGAGCTTCGTTTCGTCCTGAATCTTGAAATGAGAGACTCTCCCGTTCACCACTTCCCGGAAAACATCCAGCATGCCCATGCCGTGGTCGGTATGGGCGGCGCCGCCGGCGGCCACATTGCGCGCGAAGTTCCGGGCGGCGATGGTGTCGATGGTCGCCCCGCAGACGCCGACCTTGGCATAAGGGTCCCTGGAGTTCAGGCGGCAGGGCCCCATGAAGCAGTGCTTGCAGCAGGCCGACTCGGCGCCGATGGGACAGGGCTTCATTTCCGCCGCGCGGTTGAACATCGATTCATGCCCATCCGCCTCCAGTTTTTTGAGCATCTGGAGAGTGGTCTGGCAACTGGTCATCTCTCGAAAATCTACTTTTTTTGCCTTCTTTTCTTCTGCGATTGAAACTGGTTTCTTCTCATCAGACATGTAGCACCTCTTTTCCCCTTCCTGGGGAGGTTCGTTTTACCAATAAATCACTTGCGCAGCCGATTTTCCGCAAGATTACATCATCTTGGCTATATAGTTTCTCACCAGCTTTACCGCTTCGGGGTGGCGCATAACCACCACGTCAGCCCCGGCGATCAAAAGGTCAACGGCTGTGATTGCTTCCATCAAAATACCGCGTTTGGCGGGATCTCCCAGTTCCGGAGCTTCTTCGGCGCTCAGGTTCGACTCCTTGCACTTCCACGTCTCGTTCGCCACATTGGCGATAATGGGCTGCTGGAGTTTTTCGTCTTCCTGGGTGAGCGCAGCCTGTTCGATGCGCTCCATGACCGAATAGGTGTATTCGAGTCCGTATCCGAGCCCGCCCGTAGTCGGGTCGATTACCAGGTCATCCGGACTTACCCCGAGGTTTCCGAGCAGGATGTTGAGCTGTTTGGCCAGGTTTACGTCAATGGGGGAAGAAGCGACAGCCACCTGTTTGTAGCCCAGGCATGCAGCCCCGATCTGCTTGTAGTCGCCTTCTTCCACCGGACAGAGTGCGATTCTTCGGCCCGAGCAACTTTCGGCGACCAGCCTCATAACCTCGACGTCCTTGTCGTGATTGGCAACCCCCCAGACGATTACGGGCACATCAACGGCGTCCACCACCTTCTTCACCGTTGCGGCTACCTCGGCGGCCGGCCGGTTGTCCCCGTTCGGATCGGCGCTTTTCGTCTGGACCACGATCATCTCGGCCCCATAGTCCTGCACGCACTTGCGCGCCCAGGCCGCCGGATCGCCCAGCACGTCGCTGAAGGGCGCCTTGGCCGCCTCGGCCCAGTCCTCGCTCGGGTCTTTGTCCCAGACCTCCATTGCGATCCTGGGAGCATTCGGGATGGATCCCTCGAATGAATGGAAGGAATAGACCCCTTTCCCGCCAATCGTAACCGCCTTGTCTCCGCTTCCCAGGGTTACCTCCCTGATCTTTCCCGAATACACCTGCTTTGATGGTTGAAATGTCAAGGTCAGCCTCCTTCTTGAGAGTCGATTTCACGTTAGTCCGCGAGCTGATTAAGGCTTCTGAGCGCTGCGCTTAACCTGAATCAGCGGAACACATATCCGAAAAGGCATTACCTGTTTTGAGCCAAAACCTTGGGATTCTTTCCTGCCAGACCGAAAGCGCTTTCCTTCGGGGGTGCCTGAAAAGCTCTCATGGTTATTGCTCGGTTCCACGAGGATGCATCTGACGGATTCAACACGAGGAAATGCCCAAGCGAAATGAAACAGGCGAAATGAAGCGCACGAGCGTGAAAACGAACGCAAATCAGAGGGGAAATGCCTTTCATTCCCCTTCTCGGGCGGTGGAACCAATGCTTAATAAATGGATTGCAGTAAAATGTCAACAATTTTCCTCCTCTATCGGGGCAGAGAGGACGCGCGAATTCGGATAAAGACGTCGCAAAGTGGGATTCGCAAAGATCAAAATTTGACAGAAATTTACTTGTTTTCCTCTCCTCTTTTCTATATGCAGTCATCCTGTCATAAATTTCGGCAGACTTGCGGAAAAAACCGACCTATGACCTCGCTTTACGGAATTGAAGAAATGACCTTTTTGAGCGCAGGTTCAGATTCGAAGACGCGAATCATTCACACGCGGCTGTTCGCCCTGTTGATCTTTTTGCTGCTGATGGTAAGCGCAAACAGAATCGAGAGCGGTCTCCGGCAGGGCCTCATTGATTTCGCGGGCCTTGCCTGCGTCATAGTCTGCGCTTTTGGCAGGGTCTGGAGCTCTATCTATATTTCCGGCCACAAGACAAGCGCCCTGGTGGAAATCGGACCTTACTCGGTAACACGAAATCCGCTCTACCTGTTCAGCCTGATCGGCGTCGCAGGGATCGGGCTGGCTTCCGGGAGTCTTCTGATTCTCGCTTTGCTCACGCTCTCATTCGGGCTTTATTACCCTTCGATAATCCGGCGGAGGAAGAGGCCATGAAGGCGCAGCACGGCCCGGAATTTCAATCGTACATGGAACGGGTGCCCAGATTCTTTCCCGAATATGTCCCTCTACTCGGAACCCGACACTTACCCGGTCAAAACGAAGCAACTGAGAAGAGCGCTCCTGGACGCCAGTTATTTCATATGGATTTATGGAGCGGTGCAACTGATTCAAAAGCTGCATCAGGCCGCAATACTTCCGGTATTGTTCAGGATTCCGTGAAATATCCTCGACATCGCGACCAGCTTCGGCACGTTGTCACTCGGCTGCCAGCTCGCTCACTTCAGCGAGAGTTTTCTCGAACAACTCAAGATCGTCTCTGGACCATAGACACAGGATTACCCTTTCCAGACTCGTTTCCCGGCTTTCCAGAAATTCTGAAACGGTTTTCAGCATGATTTGGGCGCACCTGTCCTTGGGGAAGCCGAAAATACCGGTACTTATGGCTGGAAATGCAATGGATTTCATTCCCTTTTCGGTTGCACGCTCAAGGCTGTTGAGGGTTGCGTTCCGCAGCTTTTCGTCCTCGTCCCCCTCGCCGTACGACGGGCCAACCGCGTGAATCACATAGGAGGCCTTAAGATTTCCGCCTCCGGTAACGACGGCCTCGCCCACCCGGATCGGGCCTATCCGGTTGCACTCTTCCTGGATGCTCGGCCCGCCTTTGGTCCGGATCGCGCCGGCAACGCCGCCCCCTAACTGAAGCCCTGAGTTGGCGGCATTGACGATTGCATCAACCGCCAGTTCCGTAAGATCGCCCTGGACAAGTGTCAGTTTTCTGCCGCGGATTGTTTTTTCCATCTGTATCCTCCTCTGTTTCACACGGACTGCAGAAGAAAAGACGGCTGCGCAATAAGCCGTGCAGATGAGATTTTCTTCAACCTGGATAGTACTTTAGAATTCCACGCCGCTAAAGCGAACTTTTGCGAATCCGGGCTACATGTCCTCGGACCTCGGATAAGACACTGCAGTTTCCAATTCGGAAAGTAGGCATTCTTTGTCCGGATCAGGCCTGGCAGGCTCTGCAAGGCAAGACTTGCCCGAGCTTTCGAAGGGAGAGTTTCGCAGGCGTACAGTGACGCCGCCTCCGGAGTGTCAGATCCTGCCCGTGCCATCGCCGAAGGCGTGGCCAGTAGGCTGGCGGTCCCACCGCCCCCGGCGAACGCCGCAGTGGAAGGCGGCGCTACTCCAAATTGATGATCATCTTGGGCTTCGCAGACATGTTCACCGTGGGTTATTGAGAATGCCCGGTTTACAAACCGCCGATTTTCCGTTATAGGAGCTATTTCAGGAAATAATTCATATCCTTAGGCGGACGGGATGGCTTTTACGGTCCAGGATCACTATTTTCGCAAGGCAAAGAAGCAACATTATCTTGCGAGGGCTATATATAAACTCGAAGAGATTCAAAAAAAATATAAGATATTGAGGGCGGGAGACCGCGTCCTTGACCTGGGGGCGGCCCCGGGATCATGGATTCAACTCGCCAGCGGGGTTGTAGGACAGTCCGGCCTCGTTGTGGGGATTGACCTGAAGCCGATCGAACACGCGTTTCCAAACCGCGTAGTGACTCTTGCAGGGCGACATTTTCGACCGTGAATTCGTTGAAGCCGCCCTGCGCGACTATCTCCCGTTCGACGTCGTGCTCAGCGATATGGCCCCGGCCACCTCCGGCATAAAGGTGGCCGACAGCGCCCGCTCGGCGCTTCTTTTCGAGCGGGCATTCGAAATAGCCCGCTGGGCGCTGCAAACCCGGAGGGACTTTTCTGGCCAAGATATTTCATGGGTCGGAGTTCCACCAGTTGCTCGCGGAGGTCAAGAAACAATTCTGCCAGACCAGGGTCATAAGACCCGAGGCTACCAGAAAACAGAGCAGGGAAATCTATATACTTGCCATGAATCTGAAAAGGAAATAGCAGGAGGCTTTCATGTCAGGTCATTCGAAATGGGCTACCATCCGCCACAAAAAAGGGGCGGCTGATGCCAAGCGCGGAAAGATTTTTACAAAATTGATAAAAGAGTTAATGGTGGCGGCCCGGATGGGAGGCGGAAACCCTGAGGGCAATCCGCGGCTCCGGGCCGCAGTTTTGGCCGCAAAGGCCGAGAACATGCCCAAAGACAACATCGACCGGGCCATAAAGAAGGGCACGGGCGAGCTGGAGGGCGTAAATTACGAGGAAATGATGTACGAGGGATACGGACCGGGCGGGGTGGCCGTTCTTGTTGACATCATGACCGACAACAGAAACAGGGCCGCAAGCGAAGTCCGGCACATTTTCAGCAGAAACGGCGGAAACCTTGGAGAGGCAGGCTGCGTCGCCTGGATGTTCAACAAAAAGGGGAGCATCGTTTTCGACAAGAACGCCATACCGGAGGAAGAACTCATTGAACTGGCGCTCGAAGCCGGCGCAGAGGATGTGAAAGACCAGGAGGACCAGTTCGAAGTCATTACCTCGCCCGAGGATTTCGCAAACGTAAAGGCGGCTTTCGACGAGAAGGGCCTTAAATACGAACTGGCCGAAATCACCATGTCCCCGCAAACCACCGTTCGAATTGAAGACCCCAAAACCGCTCAACAACTCCTGAGGCTGATGGATGCCCTTGAGGATTCCGACGACGTTCAGCATGTTTACGCAAACTTCGATATTCCGGACCAGATCATGGAGTCGCTGGAATAGGAAATGATCCGAACAATCGGGGTAGATCCCGGGTCCCGCTATACCGGATACGGAATCGTGGAGGGGGATGGCTTCCGGCTGAAGTATATCCACCACGGAACCATAAAGCTGCCGGCCGCCCGCCCGCTTTCCGAGCGCCTCAAAATCATTTTCGAGGAAATCAAGGCCTCGATCCGGGAATACAGTCCGGAATTCATGGCGGTCGAAGAGGTCTTTTTCGCAAAGAACGTAAAGAGCGCATTGAGCCTCGGGCAGGCCCGCGGGGCCGTAATCCTGGCCGGAGTAAGCTCGGGACTTTCCATTCACGAGTATAGCGCATTGAGGATAAAACAGTCCGTCGCCGGATACGGCAGAGCGGCCAAAGAGCAGGTTGCCGGAATGATCCAGCGACTTTTCCGCATTGACGGCGGGATCGAACCCAATGCCGCCGATGCCCTTGCAGTCGCGGTCTGCCATATCAGCACTCATTCCTCGAACATTCGATGGAAGATTCCGGACAGGTCATGATAGGTTTTCTTGAAGGAAAGCTGCGGGCGAAGAGCCCTGAATACGTTATTGTCGATGTCCATGGGGTCGGGTATCATGTCCAGGTCCCATTGAGCACTTTCTACGACTTGCCGGAACTCGGGCAGCCCGTGGGACTCAACATCCATACGCTACGTGCGCGAGGACGCCATTCAGCTCTACGGCTTTCGCACGATGGCCGAAAAGGAGATGTTCCTGCTCCTGACCGGCGTGAACGGAGTGGGGCCAAAACTGGCCGATAGGGATCCTTTCGGGCATCAGCCCGGATGAGTTGAGACAGGTGGTTATACGGCAGGATTATCTGCGGCTGAAAAACATCCCCGGTGTGGGCAAAAAGATTGCCGACCGGGTCATGCTGGAACTGCGGGACAAAGTTCAAGGCAAGACGAAGGAAAAGACGGGACCGGCCCAGCCTTTCGTGGAAGCCGGAAATGCCTTTCCGGACGCCTTTTCAGCCCTGGTAAATCTGGGCTATCGTCCAGCCGAGGCGGAAAAGGCGCTCAAAGGCGTGCGGGAAGCCCTGGGCGAAAATCCGTCGCTGGAAGATCTTCTCAAGGGGGCGCTCAAAGCGCTGGCGTAAGGCCGAAACGGATCGTAACCATTGCAACCTGACAGGAAAAGATTTGTCAGCCAAATGACAGACCGGGTAATCACACCACAGAAAAAAGAAGAAGACCTCCCGATCGAGGGCAGCCTGCGGCCCCGCACCCTTGCTGAATACATAGGGCAGGAGAAGGTAAAGGAAAACCTCGAGGTTTTCATAGCCGCCGCCAGAGGGCGTTCGGAGCCTCTGGATCACGTGCTTTTCCACGGGTTCCCCGGCTTGGGCAAAACATCGCTTGCCGCCGTCATCAGCAACGAATTAAGGGTCAACCTGCGAAGCACCTCCGGACCGGTAATCGAGAGGCCGGGAGACCTGGCCGCCATTCTGACCAACCTCGAACCGGGCGACGTTCTTTTCATCGACGAAATCCACCGGCTGAATCACGTTGTCGAGGAAATCCTCTACCCGGCAATGGAGGATTTCAAGCTCGACATCATCATCGGCCAGGGACCTTCGGCGCGCACCATAAAACTGGACCTGCCCGCCATTCACCCTTATCGGCGCGACCACCCGCGCGGGCCTGCTGTCTCCCCCCCTGCGCGACCGGTTCGGCGTTTCACTCAGGCTTGAATTCTACAGCCCTGTTGAGCTGAAGAGCATTATTCTGCGTTCGGCAAAAATACTTGGGATCGCGGTCGAGGAGGAAGGCGCATTCGAAATCGCCCGGCGCTCGCGCGGCACCCCCAGGGTGGCCAACCGGCTTCTGCGCCGGGTCCGCGACTATGCGGAGGTGCGCGCCAATGGGAAAATTTCACTCCAGGTTGCCGACGCCGCCCTGAAGATGCTCGACGTGGACCAGAAGGGGTTTGACGGAATGGACCGCAAAATCCTTAGCACCATCATTGAAAAATACGACGGAGGGCCGGTCGGGATCGAAACCCTGGCCGCATCGGTTTCAGAGGAAAAAGACACTTTGGAGGACGTCTACGAGCCCTTTCTCATCCAGGAAGGCTTCATAAACAAAACACCCCGCGGCCGCCTGGCCACCCGCCTGGCCTACGAACACCTGGGCATTCCATATAATACCTGCAGCCGGCAATTGAGAATCGATCAGATCTAAGTTTTGCGTTCGCGCTTAAATACTAACTTTGTCTCCATCCGGAAACCTCGGATAAGAGACTCACAGTTTCCGAGCCGGAAAGGAGGCATTTTTCGTCTTGGCAAGGAAACCAAGGGGTTACGCGGAGGCGTACACGCGCCCTCACTAAAGATCGGGCGCGAACCATAAGCATCCAAGCGCGGTCTAGAGAGTCGAGCGCGAACATGAGCGCAGTGAGTGTTCGTACGCCGCACAGGGAGCCCTCTCTTCGTTCGGGCTCGCGCTAAGAATTTGAGCTAACGCAAAACGCTTCAAGCTCAGCGCCCGATCCTCTGTGAGGGCGCACCCCGAAGATTGACGCCGCCAAGGCGGAAAAGGACCCTTTCCGGATGGAAACTAACTTAATAAATTACCTTTAATATACTTTAGAGGGGACTGTCCTTTTGTTTCAAAAGTCTCCTCTTGCATGTCTCGATCATAAAACAGGCGGCTGTCCAGCCTATCCAATCCCGGAACACCTTCCGGGAATTCATCCGGCTCAATGCTCAGGTCAATTGATCGCGACTCGATCGACAATAGATGAAAACCCCATCGAATCGGTAAGTATCTGGAGAATGAGATCGTGCTCGGCCTCACTTTCAAGTGAGCCATCCAGAAAAACAACTCCCTTCCTCAAGGAAATCCTGAGTTCTTCCGTGTCGATTCTCTCGTCGGTTTGCAGGCGTTCATAGATCAAATGGACTATCTGCTCATTGGTCAAACCCTGGTATTCATCGGGGACTTTTCCGGAAACGACCGCTTCCGGCGTCTGCGGCAGGCTCCTATGCTGCTTTTCGTAGTCGCGGGCGCACTCCACGCAAAGTCGCGCCCAAGGTATCACTTGCAGCCTCTTCGGCGCTATGTCGTCCCCACATGACTCGCAAACCCCATAATCACCCAGCGACATCTTGATCAGCGCCAGATCGATCTGCTCGATTTCGATCTTCCCATTCTCGTCGAGTTTGTCGTAAGGCTTGGCAATACTGGCCTTCTGCGCCTCTTCTTCCAGCTCTATGGCGGGCTCTTCCAGTTCCTGCCATGCGGCCGCAAGCCTCCGAACTCTTTCCAGTATGCTGCTGCGCCTGTCGAGGAGCACATTTCTGAGGAAAAGTATTTCTTCCTTGCTCATTTTTGAATCCTCCTGAGCACGACAACGAGGAATAACCACATGCGACTAAAAATAAGAAGCCCTTAAGAATAATTCAAGTCTATCGGAAAACAGATCGAAATCGCAGAACCATCTGGCGCAAACAGGTTGCATCTCGTTGACATCGGCACAGCCGCGTATTACTGGAATCTCCTCGGAGCCTGAAGCCTCCTCCCTACTTAAACATTCGAAGAGGAGATGAAAATTGAATCGGGAAAAAACATTCCCCCTCGTTCTAATCTTTTTCACTTTGTTGTGTCTCGGACTTCACGCTCCACCTGGCGCCGAGACAGCCCCGGAGATTCCCAAAGCTGATTCAATACAGAAATCCACCGATAGCGGACCCGGCGCTCAGGCTGGAGAAAAGCAGTCGGTTACTCATCACACTCTGAAGCTGGCCGGGGGCGGCCATTTGAGTTATAGCGCCACAGCGGGTTATTTGAGTCTGGTGGATGAATCCGGAAAACCGCAAGCAAATATCTTCTTTACTGCCTACACGGTGGAAGGCGAAACAGGGGTAAGGCCGGTTACATTCGCGTTCAACGGCGGGCCGGGGGCTTCTTCGGTCTGGCTTCACATGGGGCTGGCCGGGCCCGTCCGGGTCATAACCGGGGAAAAAGTCCCTCCCGGTCAACCCTGCCCTGTGGCCCCCAATCCTTACTCTTGGCTCCCATGGACCGACCTCGTATTCATCGATCCCGTGGGGACCGGTTTTAGCAGGTCAATTCCGGCCGAGAACGCGAAACGGTATTTCAGCACAGCGGATGATATCCGCTCGGTCGGCGATTTCATTCGACTCTATATCGACAGACACAACCGGTGGCGCTGCCTCAAATGCCTCGCGGGAGAAAGTTATGGGGGGACGAGGGCGGCCGGACTTCTGCGGCATTTATATGAGAATTATGGAATCGAGATCGACGGTCTGATCCTGATCTCACCCGCACTCGACCTGAGCATAGTTCACCCGGACCCGTCGAACGACCTTCCGTACATGCTCTTCGCTCCATCCTACGCGGCAACCGCCTGGAGCCATAAGAAAACCGGTCCTGAGTTCCGGTCCGACCTTACCAAAGTCCTGGCCGAAGCCGAAAGGTGGAGCATCGAGGAATATTTGCCGGCCCTGGCCAGGGGCGCCAATCTCTCCAGCCCTGATGCAGACAGGGTTGCAGCCAAACTGGCAGGCCTTACCGGAATGCCCGAACAACTTATCAAAAATCAGAATATCCGGATAGCCAGGTCCGAGTTCATGGCGGAACTCCTGCGCTCGGAAGGGCTCTTGCCCGGTTTGATGGACGGAAGGACAACCCGGCGGACCCGGGACAACAGTTTTTTTAACGACCCGGCGATGGCCATGACCATCGGACCGTACACGGCGGCGCTCAACGGGTATATGCAGGACGCCCTCCATTTCAGCGCCGGCATGCCGTATGTATTTCTATCGCAGGAGGCCAACTCCGAGTGGAACTGGGGGGCGGCCTTCTCAGAAGATGATGCGGTCAAATCGCTCCGGGAAGCCGTTAACAGGAACGGACGGCTTAAGATTTTTGCGGCGGCCGGCTATTTCGACCTGGACATCCCCTATTTCGCCACGACCTATGTTATGAGTCACCTTGGAATTGCCCCTGAGAGGTCGGCAAACATCAAGGTCAGGTTTTTCCAAGGTGGACACATGTTCTATACCAGCAGCGAAGCTTTGGAAAGCTTCGCCTCCGAAATCGAGAGGTTTTTCGCTGAGATTAAGGGCCTCAGGCCGGCAGTTCCTTGAGTTTTATAGCTCGTGTCCATCCGGAAGCCTCGGATAAGACACTGGCAGTTTCCAATTCGGAAAGTAGCCATTCTTTGTCCTGGCAAGGAAATCAAGGGCTTGCGCGGAGGCGTACACCGGTACGCCGCACAAGAAAACCCGAAGATTGACGCCGTCAGTGCGGAAAAGGACCCTTTCCGGATGGAAACTAACTCTTCTCGCCTCTTTGCTTCCACTATGATGGAGCGGCGAAGGCCGACAGCTCATTCTCGACGCTCCGCTAGACAGGGCGGTGAGCGGGGCGCCTTCTATGACCGGAGACGTGGTGAGCGCGATAGACCTTGCATCCAACTCTGGAATCTCTAGAGTGCCCAAATTTTCCGAATCCCCCTCACATGGCTATTGAAAAACGGCCTTGGATAACGTATTTATCTCATCCGGGGGGGGCGCAAGCCCGTGTGGACTAATTGAAATCAGAGTTGCGAATCTGTTAAGATTTAACTGAACGCCGTTCGGACTGAGTTCCATGGGAGTTTTATGCTCAGAGGATTGAATCCGGTTCTGGGGATTGGTTTGGTTGTTCTCCTGTCGATCTCCGGATGCGCAAAAGCGCCCGTTAACACAAGCAGGATAAACGGCCGAAATCGGCGAATGAAACGCCAAGACAGTTTCCTGAAAACAGCAACAAATCAATAACCGGAGGGACTTAGAAAATGAAAGCCGGCATGCGAATTCTTCGGGGTATCAGGCTTCATGTGTTTTTCGGGACCCTTGTTTGCGCAGCCCTGTGCTCATGTTCGCTTTTCCAATCAAATTATAGCTCCACAGCCGCGGGCAAAGATCGAGGCGCCTCCTCCTCCAGCCCCTCCTGAGTGCGAGCTTCCCTATACCGCTGTGGACCTTGATTTTCCCTTGTCTCTTATCACCAACCCCAAGATCTACGTATTAAAGGAGGAGCGCCGGCTCTGGCTGATCCAGGATAAGACGCTCGTTCGCGACTATCACGTCGCCCTCGGACCCAGCCCGAAAGGGGACAAATACTTTCGAGGCGACGGCAGGACCCCCGAGGGAGAATTCTTCGTCTGCACCAAGAATTCTTCGAGCCGGTTTTACAAGTCGCTTGGAATAAACTATCCCAATCCGCACAATGCGGAAAGCGCCCTTTCATGCGGCATGATTTCCAATAATGACTACTGCTCGATCAAACAGGCAAATGACTCAATGAGGTTGCCGCCCTCCAACACGGCCCTGGGCGGGCAGGTATTCATCCATGGAGGCGGCTGCCACAAGGACTGGACCCTGGGCTGCGTAGCATTGCAGAACAGCGCCATGGACGAATTGTTCAGCGTGGTCCAGATCGGCACACCCGTTTTTATAATGCCCTGAGCGGCCCGAACCCGCGCGGCGGCCGCTCAATAAAGAGGCGAGAGCGCCTCGTCCCCATCCATTGGCTATAGTTATCGACCATAGCGATATCAGGCTTTCGCCGTGTCAGCGCATGGGAGCTTTTGATCTAAAAGAGCGCACATTTGTTTTTGTCGATGCAGTTGAAAATTTATTTCAACAACCTGCAAATTTTTTTCACTCCGAATATCGATAAGCCGTTCGGCTCCCTGCCACCCAACGAATTAATTCCATAAATATCAATAACTTTTCAAATTGCGGGCAGACCTCGCTTCTTGGCCCGAGTACTGCAATGATGCGGGCTGCCGAGTTGCAACCGTAAACATAAGGCATGTCAGGTGTGCGATTATCATCAACAGTACAAACAGTAGAAAGGAAGGTAACGATGAAGTTCGGAGGAAAATTCGGAGTCATTATGCTTGCACTTTCATTCATGCTTGCTTCGGCTTACGTCGCAAACGCAATGGGCGGCGGTATGGCCGGCGGCGGTTTCGGTGGAGGCGGCATGGGTGACTCAGGCATGGGAAGCAGCGGAATGCAGGGATCTCAGATGGATTCGGGCCAAGGGTCCCACATGGGCGGCAATGGGCAGATGGGCGCTCACACGGGAACCAACGGACAGTCAGGGCCTCACATGGGCAATGGCGGACAGACGGGGTCCCATATGGGAGGAAACGGACAGACTGGTTCTCACACGGGAACGAGCGGCCACGATCATATGGGCACCCATCACAACGCCCGATAACAGGATAATCGTGGCACCCCAACTTTTACCATAACGAGCAAAGGAGTGGATTTATGCAACGTAAGAGCAGAATGCCGTTGATCTTTTTCATGATCGTCGCTTTGGCCGCCGCTACCGCTTCGGTTTCCACAGCTATGATGCAACAAACCCACGGCTGGCACATGGGAACCGGGTGGCAGCAAACAAGCTTCTCAGCCAGAGGTGTGGTTGAGACCATCGATCCGGCAGGTTTGACAATGACGGCGCAGTTGGATGGGACCAGCAGGCTTTTAAGGGACTCCAACGGCGCACCGCAGAATTTCGTGTTGAGCGCCAATACCCAGGTAGCCGCCATGGTTAACGGAGGCATGGGATACAGCAGCATGATGGTCAACTCCAACGGCGGAACGATGGGCGCCGGCAACACCCAGATGGGTCATAACTTAGGGGGAAAACTGACCCTCGATGACGTTCAGGTTAAAGATAATATCCAGTTGATGGGCTATCAGGACATCAACGGGAACTTCGTAGTCACCTGGATACTGGTGTGGTTGTATTAAGACCGGAATGGGGTTTTACATTACAGACTGCCGTTTCAGCCGGGCCTCAGAGCCCGGCTTTTTTAATTGTACGCAGGGCAGGGCGTTCAATGGAGGCATCAAGCAGATAATCGAGGCCGGTAGATTTGTGCTATACTCCCTACGGTCGCGATGCAAACCCTCATTTTCATCCAAGACCCGGAACACAAAGGGAGTAAGCCCATGAGCAGCATCACGGATAATACCTTTGAAGTGGGCGCTGTACTCAACGATAAATGGGTGATCCTTGAGTTCCTCGGCAGAGGTGGAATGGGCGAGGTTTACAGGGCGCATCAGCTCAATCTCAATCGCGATGTCGCCATCAAGATCGTTTCCGCAAAGTGGTTCGAGGAAATAGCCGATAATGAATACGAGGCGAAAACCGGCCTCGAGCGATTTCGCCAGGAAGTCCAGGTAATGGCCCAGGTGCGCCATCCCAATGTTCTTCAAATTTTCGATCATGGCTTTCTTGAGGTGAAAAAGGGCGAGGAAGACGCCGCAATAGAATTCATCGCCATGGAGTACATACCGGGAGGTTCGCTGCGTTCCACGATGTCGCTCGAGGGGTTCTACCCTGAAGAGGGGCGGATGAAGGAATGGCTTTCTTCGTACTTTCTTCCCGTACTCGATGGGGTGGGGGCCCTTCATGCGCTTGGAATCGTCCACCGGGACCTCAAGCCTGAAAACATCCTGCTTGATGGGAAGATCCCAAAGATAGCCGATTTCGGACTTGCCCGTTCCTGCCGGTTAAAGCCGATAACCCAATCCATGGATATCAAGGGAACTCCCCCTTACATGCCTCCCGAGCAGTTTCTGGACCTGAAAAGAACGGACCAGCGAACAGACATATACTCCCTGGGCAAGATCCTCTACGAGGCTGCTTCCGGAAAGATGACCTCGGATGAAATTCCTTTTAAGCAGGCAAGTCTAAAAGATCCGGAGACACCGTTTTTCAAGGGCCTTGATGAGATCATTCGGTGCGCTACTGCGGAAGACAAAAAAGGGAGGTTTCCCTCCGTCGAGGTGTTAAAGCCGGCAATAGCAAAACTGCTCGATAAGGACGAGAAAATAGCGCTTGGACCGAAAGACGCCGCCCTTGAAAAGATTCGCGACCGAAAGACGCAATTTCTCATCGTCGGGATCGCGGCCTTTTTTATTGGGTTCATCGGGTTTTGGACTTTTACTCATAACAGGTCTCCAATCCCCTCGCCTGCAAATCCATTCCGTGGGCAGGAGCTCCATAGCCAAGAGAGCGGTGTTTCCCCCGATCGAGCGAGGACCGCTTTGCCGCAGACGATAATGGGGCCGGATCATACTACGCTGCACTTGATTCCTGCAGGCGAAATCAGCCTCCCGAAAAACCTCGCGCCCGATGATGGAAAACCGCTCAGAGTGAATTCATTTTACATGGATGAAACGCCGGTTACGAACCAGGAGTACGTCGAGTTTTTGAATAAGAATATTTCCAGGATCAAAGTCGAAGGGGGAGTCGTTCAGGGTGATGGCGAGATATGGCTTCTTCTTGGTGAAGTGATGGAAGGTTACGAACCAATAATTTTTCAAGGACGGCAGCGTTCCATGTGCACAACCCGCAGCATGCCGCTTGTGCCGTGCTCCGTGTTACAGGATACGGGGCAAGCGCCTATGCGCGATTTTTTGGAAAGCGGCTGCCAACCGAAGAAGAGTGGCTTTTTGCAGTGGAGAAAGGAAGCGGGGCGCCTGGAGAATCCGGGAATGCCGCTGAACGCTCCAGCGAGGCGAAGGCAAATACACAGCACGGGATGATGCATGCTCAGACACAATCTCAGGCGCCCTCGCCCCTTTCCGTCCCGAAGGCGGGTCTGCCGATACCATACCCCGTGATGCTTTCCGGACAGAATGCGCTGGGAATTCGAGGTCTGAACGAAAATATCGGGGAGTGGGGCATCAAGATACGAACGGATGGCTCATCAAAGGAAAAAACACAGGAAGTGGAATACGTGGTCTTAGGCGGGGCCTTGAAAAATCCTGAGCGCCGGCAAGGCGCCGCTTCAGTCGTTCAGCGCCAGCCATGGGAATCTTTTGCAGAAGTGGGCTTCCGGTGCGCCCTCAGTATTACAAAATAATCTCTAATCAGGTTAGGGATCAGGTTACGGGATAGCGGAAGACCCATCAGTTCCAGGATAAGCTCTATTCACGCGTTTTCAGTTCCGATGCGGGCAATCTTCCTTCCGCTTCCGAAGGATAATCAACCCGATGCCCATGAGCAGAATTCCGTCAATCAGGTAGGGTAATCCCGCGTTCCAGGCGAAAAGCATTCCGCCCAGCAACGGACCTGCGGTTTGCCCCAGACTGTTGGCGGCGCTTTGCATCCCCAGCGCCCTGCCCGTACTCTTCCCGCCGCTCTTTGAGATGAGCGCGGATAGAGAGGGAAGCACCACAGCGATTCCCACGCCGAACAGGGCTATAAAAACCATCACCAGGACCTGGTTGCGCGCTGTCAAGAGGAGGATAAGGCCGACTCCCATCAGAGCTGAGCCGGCGGCAATCAGGTAATCCTCCCTGATCTTTGTCCACAGGTTTCCGACCAGAACAGCCTGAAGCACAGCCATGACAAGTCCGCAAACCATGAAGCCGACCCCCACACTAGCCGGCCCATACCCGAGGACCTGCTGAGCATAGAGGGCAAACGTGGTTTCAAACATAGCAATACCCAACTGCACCAGCATGGTCAATCCCAGGAACGGCCGGAGCATACGGTTCAATTCTCCCCGATTTCTAACCTCAGCCTTTTCAGCTCCCTGGACCGCCATGTGGCGCAAGGTTTCGGGCAGAAGCCAGACGGCGAGCAATAAGGTCAGCAGGGCCAGAGCTGCAGAAGTAAAAAACGGGAGGGAGAAACTGTCAACCAGGAACGGCCCGTAGTTGAAAGAGACATTCAGGTCCCTGCGAGCCAGCACACCCCCCAAGGCCGGTCCCAGAACAAAGCCAAGGCTTACCGAAGCCCCCAGCCATCCCATGCCTCGCTTGCGCTCGTCCTCCGTCGTCGTATCGGCGATATAGGCCTGAGCCGCCGGAAATGCTGCTGAAGACAGCGCTCCAGCGATTGCCCTAGACCCGCACAGCATCCAAAGCGAGGTGGAAACGCCGAACAGGACCTGGCCGGCGGCAAGGCCGGCGACCCCGATCAAGATCAGGGGCTTCCTGCCAATGACATCCGACCATCTCCCCCACACCGGAGCAAAGACAAATTGCATCAGGGCGTATAGGCTGGTGAGCAACCCGACGTGCAACAACAGGGCCTGACGGGAGGTCCCCCGGGCCAGGGCAAGTCGCTCAGCATGGAAGGGGAGTACCGGCAACGTAATGCCGAAGCCGGTCATGACTATGAAAAAACAGATCAGGAGGACGAGCCACTCTTTTTTCATGAATCCCAGCCCGCTCTGAGAAGGAGGCCCTCTGAAGGACTTCTCACCGAAGCTGCCTATGGACGAACCAGACGATCACGGGCGGCAAAAGGAGCCATTGGAGCAATGGGATGAGCCCCACCCCGAGAACGGGAACAAGAGGCATTGCCGCACTGTAAGCCCAACGAAACCAAACTCGGGTTGCAAGAATCTCGAGAACCATGGCGACGGCCATCCCGATAATCAAAAATCGGGCGATGTCCGGCCCGGCCGGGTGGAGCAGCCAACTGCGGCCGGTCCGGCTGAACCTGCTGACGATCCAGAAGGAGATGAGCGCAATGCCTGCATCTCCGAGGCATGCACGCCCGCAAAAAAGGACCGACTCCCAATGGGGCGCCTCCGACATCCCGGCGTAAAAAGGGACCATGAAAGATTCCCACGTGAAGTTGAGCAGGAATGCGAATATCACCGTATTGTACTCGGGAAGTCCCAGTAGAGTTCTGCTCACACGCTGAATCTCCGCAGGCGTAAAGCATTGCCCACCACTGAGACCGAGCTGAAGCTCATGGCCGCGGCCGCAATGATCGGGCTGAGGAGAATGCCGAGAAAGGGATAGAGCACTCCGGCTGCGATCGGGACGCCCAGCGCATTGTATATGAAGGCGAAAAACAGGTTCTCCTTGATGTTTCGCATGGTCGCCCGGCTCAGGAGCCGTGCCCGGACGATGCCCCTGAGGTCGCCTTTGACCAGGGTGACCCCCGCGCTTTCCATAGCCACGTCCGTGCCGGTGCCCATCGCGATACCCACCTGCGCCAGGGCGAGGGCCGGCGCATCGTTGATGCCGTCACCCGCCATGGCTACAAAGCGGCCTTCGTTCTGAAAAAGCTTCACCTTGTCCGCTTTCTGTTCGGGGAGGACCTCGGCCACGACCTCGTCTATTCCGAGCTTTTTCGCGACAGCCATGGCCGTAACCTCACTGTCCCCCGTAAGCATCACAATTTGAATGCCTTCATTGTGGAGCTGTTCGATCGCTTCCTGAGTGGTCTCTTTGATGGGATCGGCAACGCCGATGAGGCCGGCGGTTTTCCCTCCAATCGAGAGAAACATCGCGGTCTGACCCCGGGACCTCATGGAATCGGCTTTTTCGGCAAGCTCCCCAACGCCTGTCCCAAGCTCTTCCATCAGCCTGCGGTTGCCAAGCGCCACGTCGACTCCGTCTACACGCCCCTTCACTCCCTTCCCGGTAAACGATTCAAAGGAATCAGCGACGGCCGGCTTAATGCCGCGCGCTTCGGCTCCCGAGATTATCGCCTCCGCCAGAGGGTGCTCGCTTCCCCGTTCGAGGCTTGCCGCAAACCGCAGCACGCTTTGTTCATCGAAACCGTTGACAGCCTCCACCGCCGACGAGCTTCGGCCTTCCTTCCGTAAGCGTGCCGGTCTTGTCCACGACCAGGGTATCCACCTTGCGCATCATTTCGATGGCTTCCGCGTTCTTGAACAGCACGCCAAGCGTTGCGCCCTTGCCCATTGCCACCATGATGGACATGGGAGTCGCCAGTCCGAGCGCACAGGGGCAGGCGATAATCAGGACCGCTACGGCATTGATGATGGCGTGCGCCATGCGGGGCTGCGGGCCGGCCAGCGCCCACACGACAAAAGTGATAAGAGCCGAAAGCAACACGGCGGGGACAAAATAGCCCGCCACGACATCGGCCAGCTTCTGAATGGGCGCCCGGCTCCGCTGGGCCTCGGCGACCATTCCGCACGATCCGGGCAAGCAGGGTTTCGGAACCGACCCTTTCGGCCCGCATCACCAAGGGTCCCCGTCCCGTTTACCGTCGCGCCGGTTACTCGGTCCCCCGGCTGCTTTTCCACCGGGATCGGCTCTCCAGTAATCATGGATTCGTCGACGCTGCTCGATCCTTCGGCAACGGAGCCGTCCACCGGAATCTTCTCGCCCGGACGAACGCGCAACAGGTCCCCGGGCTGAACCTGGTCCAATGGAACATCTACTTCCGCGCCGTCCTCCCGGATGAGACGCGCGGTTTTCGGCGCCAGACCCAGGAGAGCTTTGATCGCTGCGCCGGTCCGGCTGCGGGCCCTTAGTTCCAGCGACCTGTCCCAGCAAAACGAGTGTGACGATGACGGCTGCCGCCTCGAAGTAGACGGCTACCCGGCCTCCCGTTCTCTAAAGGTGGGAGGGAAAATATCCGGGAAGAGCACAGCAACCACGCTGTAGAGGTAGGCGACCCCAACGCCCATTCCAATAAGCGTGAACATATTGAGACTCCGGTTCACAAGAGATTGCCAGGCGCGAACGAAAAAAGGCCGGCCGCACCACAGAACAACAGGGGTCCCCAGTATGAGTTCGATCCATTCCTTAATGCGCGGGGAGATCAGCCCGCTCAGAGGATTTCCGGGGATGTATTCTCCCATAGCGACAAAGAGGAGCGGCAGCGCAAGCACCACACTCACCCAAAAGCGGCGCCTCATGTCCCTCAGTTCGGGGTTTTCCTCCTCTTCCGCAAAGACGGTCTTCGGCTCAAGGGCCATCCCGCACTTGGGGCAGGTTCCAGGCTGGCCGCTCACCACTTCGGGGTGCATAGGACAGACGTATTCCACCCGCTCACCGGAAAAAGGCGCCGCCTTAGGCTCAAGAGCCATCCCGCATTCGGGACATGTTCCCGGTCCTTCATGGCGCACCTCCGGATGCATGGGACATGTGTAAAGGTCCCCGCCCGTTTCGGGCTTAACCTTCTGAACCTGTTCGGACCGGTGGGGCTTTGAGACCTCAGCCGATGTTTCAATCGGAGCGGGCAAATACTTCCAGGGATCGGCCCTGAACTTTTCAAGGCAGTTGGCGCTGCAAAAGAGATAAGTCGTTCCTTCATACTTGATGCTGCCCGATGCGGAGCCTTCTTCTATTTCCATTTTACACACCGGATCGCGCTTTGCTCCACTTCCTTCAAGAACGTTCTCCGCGTCGCGTCGCATGATCGCTTCCTTTCAAGAAGTTTTAAGGACTGTTGTTCTTCTGCTTTTTTGCGCGTTGTCGCTGAGTCACTTTTCAGGGCGCCGGGCTGACTTTGGATCGTTTTGCCAGGCTAGCCGTATTTGGTTCGCGCTAAATGATAAGTACTCAAGAAAACGTGAACAACCTCTCTTACAACCGGTCTGCAGCCAACCCACGTTAAAGGTGAATTCGTAGCTGCATGGGATACTGGCGTAGAGGTCACAATGGTCCGTGGAAATTTTCTTTCAATTCCAATTGAAAGCCTTCTTCAATTTTAGATTCACGGCAAGTCCGAATCACCGCCCTGAATCGAAATTATTCTTAAATATCAATAACATGTAAAATAGATGAAAATAGTCCTCTTCTGGCGCCGATGTTGCTCAATAAGGTGGGTAACAGCGGCATGATCTTGAGAACAGAAATCCGAGTCCGTAGGACTCACTAACCGAAAGGAGAAAGTCATGAAAAGAGTAATCACAACCCTGTTAATGGTCCTGGCGCTGGTCGGCTTCATCGGGCTGACCAACTCGTTGGCTGCAACCTCAAGAGCTAACATTCCCACCTGCTGCGCTCCTGGTTATACCGAATTTATCGGTGCGCCCGGAAGCTGTCCGACGATGGCCGCCCACGGGGCTGCGCTGCCCGGTGTGATAGGCTTATACGGGTTTTAACGCCAACCGATCGAGCACGAGAACCTGACCGCCCCCTGGAGCCCCGAAACGGGCATCAGGGGGCGACCCCACGCGACTCTTTATGATTGGGTGATTACGATTTTTCAGTAAGAAAGGGGATATCGATATGAAACTGATATTTGCAATCGGCTTGCTTTTTGTCATGGTGTTTGCGTCGGGCTTTGCCTTTGCGTCGCCTTATCAATCATCGAAATCGTCACCCGGAGTATCCTGCCCGAATCCGGAGATCGTTACCGTGACTGATTATCAACGTATTTTTACCGGTACTCATTCAGGGTGGATAACCGTGCCTGTGAAGGAAAAAGTTCTTCGCTGCCCGGCGCCGTCCGGGTCCGGGATCGAATAAAAGGGGAGGTTAGTCTTACTTACAGGCAGAGTCAACTTGAGTGGCTCTGTCTCTAGAAAGATCAATTTATATAGGTGGATCAGGTCTAAATCCAATCCATCCAGTCTTACCATGAGGTGCTCAAATGCCAAAGTCAGTTTCGATGTCCCTGATGATCGCTTTGACGCTGATTGTTTCCTCTTCATCGGGAGAGATGGAGAGAAGCGGACCAGGATATCGTTCGGAAATGGCTGTCCGGATGATTAACGAAGACTATGGCGGCCAGAACGGAACCACGCAAGCCCCGATACCTCAAAACGATATTGTTGGCGCTCCATCCATCGAGCAGAAAACCCAGCATTTGTGTCCGCACGATCAGCCTCATCCAAACGACGCTGCGGAACAGGGCTCAGCGGGAAAGAAATATGTGCCCTGAAATCCGGAAAGCCTTATAATTCTTGGTGATTAAACGCCAAATTAATAGTAGGCAAAATATGTTTCGATTCAAAGAAAAAATCTCCCGCAGGTTTTTTGCCGCTTTTTTCATCGTGGCGGTCATTCCGATCTTCATCATGGGGATAGGCCTGTACAGGGCCGCAGAACACACGCTCATCGATTCGGCCTACATGCACATTCAGACAATTGCGCAGGACCGCGCGAACAGGCTGGATACGTGGTACGGAGAAAGGCTGGACGACATCAAGGTCCTTTCGGGCCTGTCGGCAATTCGGGATATGTGGTCCACGCGGACGGCGCCCCCGGTTCGAAGGAGGCGCCTGCGGTAAAGACCGCCTTTATCGACGACTCCCTTGCGCTCACACGCGGCAAGTCCCCGGCTTACGAGAGCATCGATCTAATCAGTCTGTCCGGCGAAATCATAGCTTCCACCGAACCGAACAACGAAATGATCGTGACAAAGATGTACCTGGAGGACCTGAAAAACCTGAAAACATGCTGATGGCCCGGTTTTGAGCCCTTTGCATCAGCATTCGGATCGCGCATGGTACATCCATCTCACGGTGCCCGTTTATTCCGAAGACGGCACGATGAGTGCGGCCGTTTTTGCGATCATGGATGCATTGGGAACGCTCGATCCGCTTCTTGCGGACAGGACCGGCCTGGGGAAGACGGGTGAGGCCTATCTGGTTAACGAGGAAGGGAAAATAGTTACACAATCGAGGTATCTCAGCCACGAAGAAACCGCGAAACAGAGATTCGAGACACTCGGGATAGTCTCGGCCCTCGATCAAAAAGAGGGCGTTTCAATATACCGCAACTATATGGGACGTGAAGTGGTCGGCTCTTACATGTGGCTTCCGCGCTATCACTCGGCCCTGCTGGTCGAAATGGAAAAAGATGAAATCCTTGCCCCTATCAGGGGTATCAGAATCGCTGTTCTGTACAACGGCCGCCCTGGTGAGTTTGATATGCATCCTGGCGTCTTTTCTGTTGAGCAGGCAAATCTCGAGGCCCATCAGCGAGATGGCCAAAGCCTCGCGCAAGATGGCCGACGGTTCCCTTGACCAGCGCATTTCCTATTCCCGGCAGGATGAGATAGGGACGCTTTCGCAGAGTTTCAATTCGATGGCCGAGGACCTCTCCGCGCTGATAGATTCGCTTAAACAAAAGGAAATCTCTCTTCAGAAAGCCTATGACGAATTGATGCAAGCGCAGAGCCAGCTCGTTCAATCCGAGAAAATGGCGGCCATCGGCGAACTCGTAGCCAGCGTTGTCCATGAAATGAGGAACCCGCTCTCGTCGGTCAAGCTCAATTTTCAGATAATCGGGCGGTCCCTGGACCGTGCAGGTCCTCTGTCACGAACATTATTCCATCGGCCTTGACCAGATCGCGCAGCTCGAAAAGATGCTTTCAAGCCTGCTCGACTACAGCAAACCGATCTCGCTCGAGAAAACTCCGTTTCGGCTCGAAACGGTCATGGCCGAGAGCATGCAGCAACTGCAATCCTGTACGGAAGGGTGTTCAATCGAGGTCAAGACGGACGGCTCTCTTCCGCATGTCATGGGAGACCCGGAACAGATTCGACAGGTACTGGCAAATGTAATCAAAAACGCAATCGAGTCGGCCGGACCGGCAGGAAAGGTGGAGATAAGGATTAAAGCCGCCGGAGAAGGACGGGAATAAAGGAATTCTTATTGAGGTTTCCGATAACGGCCCCGGAATTTCACAACAGGATATGAAGCGCATTTTCCAGCCTTTTTTCACCACGAAAGAGAAAGGAACGGGGTTGGGACTTTCTATCGTGAAAAAAATAATGGAGGCGCATGGGTTCGGCATTTCGGTTTCGAGTGAGGAAGGGGCCGGCACTGTGGTGAGCTTGCACTTGCAGGGTTTGCATGAACGCGGCAAGCTTAAATGAAAAAAATACTGTTGATAGACGATGAACATTCGCTTGTCCGCACCCTGGAGCTTTACTTCCGAAGCAAGGGCTACCATGTTCTCGCCGCCTTCGATGCACGGGAGGGGCTTGATCTTTGGCGGGAACACGATCCCGACATCGTGCTGCTCGATGTCCAGTTGCCCGGAATGGACGGAACACAAGCTCTTTCGGCGGCAAAGGATGAAAATCTTTCAGGCGATGTCATCATGATAACCGCCTTTCAGGACATGGAGGCGACTCTTGCCGCCATTCAGCGCGGGGCTACCGATTATCTTTATAAGCCCCTCGATCTGGACGCCCTGGACGTGCTGCTTGAAAAGATTCTGATGAGGCGCAAAGAACGGGAAAAAATCGAACGCCTCAGTCATGTCATTTCGGAGAGTTTCAAGCCGAACCAGATTATCGGGAAAAGCAACGCCACCCTTGAAGTCCTGAAAGACATAGCGCGGGTTGCCCCAACACCCGTAACGGTGCTCATAGAAGGCGAGACCGGCACCGGAAAGGAGTTGGTCGCCCGAACCATCCACCAGCAGTGGGCCCCCGACGAGCCGTTTGTGGCTATCAATTGCGCGGCCGTTGTGAGCAACCTGCTCGAAAGCGAGTTGTTCGGGCACGAGCGGGGGGCTTTTACCGGCGCTGTCCAACGGAAGCCGGGAAAACTTGAAATTGCCGGCAGCGGTACGGTTTTCCTGGATGAAGTCGGAGAACTCCCTCTGGAAATTCAGGCCAAGTTCCTGCGTGTGCTCCAGGAGAAACAGTTCCAGCGTGTTGGAGGCTTGAAGGACATCCCCTTCAAGGCGCGCCTCCTTGTCGCCACCAATCGGAATCTCGAAAGCATGGTGCAAGCGGGCAGTTTTCGTGAAGACCTCTATTTCAGGCTGAAAGTGTTCGTGATCCACATCCCGCCCCTGAGAGAACGTCCGGAGGACATCGTACCGCTTGCCGAAAATTTTATATCGCGGATGAACCGGGAACTAAACAGAAACGTAACGCGAATTCCAATGGAATACATCAAGACCCTCAAGGCTTACGACTGGCCGGGAAATGTCAGGGAGCTTGAAAATGTGCTCAGGAGGGCCATGATCCTTTCCCGAGGCGAGGTGCTCGAACTCGACGAATGCTGGTTCCAGCGGTCGGAAGCCGTCCCTGCGTCCGCCTCGCTCTGGAAGAGAGTGAACTCAAAAGCCTGAGCTCTGTGGAAAAGGAGCATATCCTGAAAATTCTCAAGCATACCGGGGGCAATTACGGCGAGGCATGTAAGATCCTGGGCATAACGAGGCCCACTTTACGAAAAAAAATAAACGACTATGGCCTGAAGCAGTATTTCGAGGCTGGTTCAGCCGATCAAAAGGAGTAAGCGATGAGCTATTATTTCAGCAAGATTCTTCCATTGCCTTTCGAAGAAACGGTGCAGCACACGATTGAATCTTTGAAGCAGGAGGGTTTTGGAATCATTACCGAGATCGATGTCAAAGAGACCCTGCGGGTTAAATTGAATCAGGAGTTCCGGCCTTATCGCATCTTAGGGGCCTGCAACCCCGCTTTGGCCTTCGAGGCGCTGAAGCTCGAAGATAAGATCGGGACGATGCTGCCGTGCAATGTCGTCGTCCAGGAGGCCGGCGAGGGAAAGACAGAAGTCGCCGCGATTGATCCCGTGGCTTCCATGCAGGCCGTTGCGAACCCGCAATTACTTGAGAAGGCCCGGCTCGTCCGCGAAAAACTCAAACGGGTTATCGAAGCTCTGTGAGGGACTGGAATGACAGAGAGATAAGCTTCGGAGACCGAGAGATTCCGCGAAAAAAAAGGGCCGCTCTTGTTCGACTCGGCAAGGGGCTCGGCGCGCTCGCGGTCCTTATTGTCCTGATGCTTTGGCTTTCCGGGGCGTTCGTGAGAAAGGTGGGGCCTGAGGCTGCCCGGCCTGAACCCGTCGCGGCAAAAGCCGCCAACGGTCAGGGTGGAGCGAAAAACGTTCCCTTTGCTAATCGAACAGGTTGGAACCATTCGATCCAGGAACGAAGCCCAGGTATCCAGCCGTCTTATGGCCGAAGTCAGGGAAATCCGTGTAAAGGAGGGTGACTGGGTTAGCGGACCCGAGGACGCAGGCGCCCGCCCCACGGTGCTTGCAACGCTGGACGACCGGGAAGTCCAGCGCAAAGCTTCGCCAGGCGAAGTCCCAGGTGGATGCGCTTGGTCATGCTGTTGACGGGGCCAGGGCGAAACTGCGCTCCGCCGAGGCGCAGGTTTCCGCCTCAAGAGCGAACCGGGAAAAAGCGGCATTGGATTTTCGCCGGTATGAAAATCTTTTGAAAAACGGGGCCGCCACCGAGCAGCAGGCCCAGTACGCCAGGACTCAGCGGGATGTCTGCCAGCGCTCAGACCGGCTCTGCGGTTCAGGAGGTCCAGGCGGCCCAGGGGGATATGGCGCGGCTGGAGGCACAGAAGGAGCAAGCCGAAGCGGCGGTAAAGGAAGCCCAGGTAATGCTCAGCTACACCGTGATCGAGGCCCCCTTTTCCGGACGCGTCGTAAAGAAGATGTTAAACGCCGGAGATATGGCGACGCCCGGCCAACCCGTTTTTTTTCTCGATGCGCCCTCTCAGGCCGAAATCCACGCAGTCGTATCGGAATCGCTTATCCCTCATCTTAAGATCGGCCAGGAGATCGAGGTCAGAATCGACGCTCTGGACCGTACGATGAAGGGGGAGATAAGAGAAATCGTCCCCCAGTCCGACGCCGCGACCCGCACCATGCTGGTGAAGATCGGTCTGCCCGCCTGCTCCGATCTCGTAAACGGGCTCTTCGCGAGAATATACGTTCCGTACGGCGCCTATGAGGCGCTGGTAATCCCTGCCCGAGCAGTCCGGGAGGTCGGCCAGTTGTACCTGGTGGACACTGTCGGCCCGGACGGCCGTCCCGCGAGGAGGTTCATAACGACCGGGCCGGACCAGGGACTCGCTCGTCGAGGTGCTCTCGGGACTTAAGGAGGGCGAGGAGGTCGTAGCGCCGTGACCGAGGGCAAACCGCGACAACTGGATGACCCGGATCGTTGTGGCTTTTCTTCAGGGGAACCTCTCGGTCATTCTCATCCTGATAAGCCTCATTGCGGGCGTGGTGGCGCTCTCGGTTACGCCACGCGAAGAGGACCCGCAAATCGTCGTGCCCATTGCCGACATAATCGTCAGCATGCCCGGGGCATCGGCGCGCGAGGTGGAGCGCCAGGTTGCCACCCGCCTTGAAAAACTGCTCTACCAGATAGACGGTGTGGAATACGTTTATTCGACCAGCTATCCGTCGCAGGCGATCGTTACGGTCCGCTTCTATGTTGGCGAGGACCGGGAACGCAGTTGGGTCAAGCTCTACAACAAGATCAACTCCAATATCGACCAGGTGCCGCCGGGAGTTACCGGATGGGTGATAAAGCCGGTTGAAATAGACGATGTGCCCATCATAAATCTCACCCTCTACAGCGATCCGATTCAGCGATTACGAACTGCACCGCATGGCCGAAGAGCTTGAAATACGGCTTCAGGGGGTCAAAAACGCGGGCAGGACCTATATAGTAGGGGGAAGACAGAGGCAGATATCGGTTCATCTCTCACCACAACGCATGGCGGGAAGAGGCGTCGGAATCGACGCTATCGAGCGGGCCCTTAAGGCGGCGAACGTCGCCCTTCCGGCAGGGGACCTCATCCAGCGCGACAATGTGGTCAGGCTGGACGCCGGCCGCTTTCTCTCCACCGCTGACGAGGTGGGGGACCTTGTGGTCGGCGTTCAGGATATGAAACCGGTCTTCCTCAAGGAAGTGGCCACCGTCGAGGACGGTCCCGGCGAGGCCGCCAATTATACCCGAATCTCGTTTGCAGACAGGGCGTTCTCGCAAATGGACCCGGCCGCGCAAGGGCTGGCGCCGGCCTCACGGATATTGAGCTGCACAAGGACTACCCTGCTGTAACGGTGGCCGTAGCCAAGCGAAAGGGGACCAACGCCGTATGGGTTTCCGAGGAGGTCCGAAAGGAAGCTGAAAAGTTCGCCCGAAAGGCGCTGCCCGCAGGGTGTGCATCTGCGCGTCACAAGAGACTACGGGCGGACCGCCGATGAGAAGGTCAACGATCTCATAGAAGCCCTTCTCGTCGCGATAGCGATTGTGGTGCTTCTCCTGGCCTACACCCTGGGATGGCGGGAAGGGATAATCATCGCCCTTGCCGTTCCGGTCACCTTCAGCTTTACCCTTCTCATAAACCTGCTGCTTGGTTACACGATCAACCGCGTGACCCTTTTTGCGCTCATCCTCGCCCTTGGACTGGTCGTGGACGACCCGATAGTGGACGTCGAAAACATCCACCGGCATTTCGCCATGCGAACGCAAAAGCCCTTCGACGCCGTGGTGAGCGCGGTAAACGAAGTCCGGCCGCCTATCATTCTGGCGACTTTTGCCGTTATAATCTCTTTTGTGCCGATGTTTTTTATTACCGGCATGATGGGTCCCTACATGGCGCCCATGGCCCTTAACGTCCCCGTGGCGATGCTCTTGAGCCTGCTGGTCGCTTTCACCATCACGCCGTGGCTTTCCCTCCACATGCTCAAAGGGAGCTATGACCACCCCGCCCATAGGGCCTACATGCTGGAGGAGGACCCCTTTTTCAAGGGCTACAGCCGAATTCTAGACCCCATGTTCAAAAGCCGAAGACTCCGAAGGGGGCTCATTGCGCTGATCGGGGTCCTCATGGCTTTCGCCGTGTGGCTCGTATTCTCGCATAGAGTGCCGCTCAAGATGCTCCCGTTCGACAACAAGAACGAGTTCGATGTCGTGATCGACATGCCGGAGGGGACCTCTCTTGAGCAAACCGAAGCCGCCGCCCATGACATCGCCGGATACCTCAACGATCCGGCCTGCGTCGAGGCGCAGACATTCCACCATAGCACCTACGCCCTGCGCGGCACCGCGGACGAGGCGCGGCTGGTGGTCACGCTGACCGCCGGCGCCCGCCCCATCGGCGTGGTCACGGTCGAGCGCTACGTGACGCAGCGCGACCCGCACGAGCTGCCCGGCAACTGCCCGACGTGCTGCATTTCCTGCAGGTACGCGGCCAGCCGCGTTGGAGAACGTCATGATCCGTGCGGCGTATCGGACAATCGGTCAGGCCGTGCTGGACGCCCGCGCCATGCAGCCCACCGTGACGCGTGTGCTCGAGTCGGCCTCCAGGCGCCGCTGGGCTGCGACTACGCCCTCCTTTACCTGGTGGACGACAGCCGCCGCACCGCCGGGATCGCCGCAGGCGTGGGCCGGCCCCGCAGCGATGAGTCGGGCGAGGCTGCGCAGGGCTCCCGTTGGCCGGCAGCCATCCCGCGGTGAGCAGCCTGCGCGAGGGCCGCATGCGAATCGTGCGTGGCATGGACGAGCGGCTGGACGGGGTCGCCGGCGAGCGCTTCGAGCAGCGGCGATGCACGCGGGTGTTCCTGCCGCTGCGCCGCGGCCAGCGAGGATCTGGGCACGCTCGAGCTGGGCTACGCGGCCGGCGGGCGCCGCCGCCTGAGGGCGAGGAGAGCAAGCGCACCTTCGCCGCGTTCGCCGACCAGGTCGCGGATCGCGGTGCACAATATGCAATCGCCGCGCCGACGAGGCGTTGGCGCGCAAGATGGCGGAACTCGCGGTCGGCCAGGAGATCCAGCTCAGCCTGCTGCCCAAGGCGTGCCCGGAGGCGCCCGGCTGGGAGTTCGCCGCATCCTACACCGCGGCCCGCATCGTCGGCGGCGACTTCTACGACTTCTGCGAGCCGTCCGACAAGCCGCCGCGGCTCGGCCTGGTGATCGCGGACGTGGCTGGCAAGGGGGTGCCCGCCGCGCTGTTTATGGCG
Organism: uncultured delta proteobacterium; assembly: GCA_963727975.1. Lineage (GTDB taxonomy): Bacteria > Desulfobacterota > Syntrophobacteria > Syntrophobacterales > Syntrophobacteraceae > SbD1. Next base: position 80,837 of record CAVSIN010000027.1, read on the forward strand.
CTCAGCGGACGATCATCCGCACCACCGCGTTCCAGCGGCCGCAGCCCCGCGTCGGCACTGATGCGGGCCAACCAGCTTATCCTGAAGGACAGCCAGGCGGAGATGTTCCTGACCGCGGCCTACGCCGTGCTGGAGCTCGACCCCGCCGGCTGATCTACGCCAACGCGGGGCACAACCGGCCGCTCTGGCGTGACGCCGCGGACGGCGCAGTCACCGAGCTGGACCAGCGCGGCATCGTGCTGGGCGCGTTCGAGGAGATCCGCCTCGAGGAGCAGCGGCTCGACCTGGCGCCCGGCGACGCGGCTGATCCTCTACACCGACGGCGTGACCGAGGCGCTGAACGGCGAGGGCGAGATGTTCGGCGAGGAGCGGTTGTGGGACGTGATTGCCGGCAGTCGATGGCAGCGCCGACGAGACGATCAGGCCGCGATACTTGCGGCGCGGTCGGCCGAGTTCACCGGGCGGCGTGGAGCCGGCGGATGATGTGACGGTGGTG
>CAVSIN010000028.1:0-134592 GCA_963727975.1 uncultured delta proteobacterium
CGAGCCAGGGCATTGTAGCCGGAAAAAGAGGCGTAGTTGTCTACCGCCGAGATGTTTCCCGCCCCGTCGTATGAGTAACTGACCACCTCGTTGTCGGGATAGGTGATGCTTATGATGCGGCCGAGCAGATCGTAGGAGGTTTGAGTGACATATGTGGCGCCGTCGATTGTCCTGGACACCCCGGTCGTCCTGCCCATCTTATCGTAGGAAAACAGCGACTCGCCTGAATCGTTGGCGGAATAGTCGATGACGGCGGTCAGTTTTCCAACTCCGTTAGTGCGGTCGTCATAGTAGTAATCAATACTTTTCCCGTCCGGGTACTGTTTGCGCGTCAGCCTGTTCAACTTGTCGTACTGGAACGCGATCCCGGCCGGGACGGAGCCGGCAAGCTTTCTGCCCTTACGGGCGTGCCTGGTTCTTTTCAACCGGCCGTGTTTGGACTGGATTGCAGGGCTTCCGCTCTGCCGGCTTCTCGGGTCTATCTGTTGGATGAGATTTCCGTTTGCGTCATAATAATAGGACACTAGTTATGGAATTGCAGGCGCACTGTCAGAATTGCGGCCCCTCATGAAATCTTGCCGCCGGGCGACACGTTCTTCTCGGGAACGACAAGTTTGAGATCCGCCCGTCGCGTACGGCAAGGATCATTCCGTGCGATTCGATTCCCATCAGCTTTGCAGGCTTGAGATTTGCCACCAGCACCACCTGCTTTCCGACAAGGTCTGCGGGCGAGTGCGTTTTGGCGATTCCAGCCACGATCTGCCGCTCTTCCCCGATATCGACGATCAGCTTTACCAGTTTTTCGGATTGCGGGACTTTTTCCGCCTTCTTGATAAGGCCGACCCGCAGATCGACCTGCCGGAAGAGGTCGATATCGATCAGGGGGCCGGCGGCCGGCCCGGAGGCGGCTGAGGCTTCGTCTTTCTGTGCTTCAGAGATCGTCGCGGGCACGGCCCGCTCCACGGTTGGGGAAGATCATCGCGGGCATGGCCCGCTCCTACGGTTTGTTTTTGGCTCACATCGAGCCTTCCCGGCGCCTTGTTTGCCGGGTTTTTGCCGGCTTTTTTCCCGCCGTTTCGACCCGTGGAAAGAGCGATTCTCCCTTGAAGACCTTTGTGCCTTCCTGCAGGCCGCCCCATGAGGTATCCTCGGCAAGCCTCAGGTCCGCCGTTTTTTTCGCGATTCCGAGCCGCTCCAGCATCTTCGCGGAGGTCGAAGGCATGAAAGGAGAAATCAGGACGGCAACGACTTTATTTACCTCCAGAAGAGTTCTCATTACGGTCTGAAGCCGGGGCAGGAGGCGCGCATCTTTGGCCAGGTTCCAGGGGGCGAGCGTAGTCGATGTATTTATTGGCCGCGCCGATGCATTCCCAAATGGCTATAAGCGCCTTGTGGAAACCGAGTCCGGGGATTTCCTCCCGGAATTGCCCGATCGCATCCTCAACCTTATCCCGCAGCTCACTGTCCATCCTGTCGGGTTCCGACGCCGAAAGGGGGAGCTTTTTCGTCAAAGTAGCGCGCAGTCATTGCAAGCGTACGGCTGAAAAGGTTTCCCAGGTCGTTTGCCAGGTCGGCGTTTATGCGCTGGACCAGCGCTTCCTCGCTGAAGTTCGCATCGAGCCCGAAAACCATCTCCCGCAGAAGGAAGTACCGGAAGGCATCGAGTCCATAAACCGGCGCCAGGTCCAGCGGCCGAACAACGGCGCCGTGGCTCTTGCTCATCTTGCCTTCGTCGGTTTTCCAGTACCCGTGGACGTTGAGGTGGCGGAACATCGGAATGCCGGCGGCCTTGAGCATGGTGGGCCAGTAGATTCCGTGCGGTTTGAGGATGTCCTTGGCTATAAGGTGCTGCGCAACGGGCCAGAACTCGCTGTAGAGTTCACCGTCGGGATATCCGATTGCGGAAACATAGTTGATGAGAGCGTCGAACCAGACATAGGTCACATAGTTTTCGTCGAAGGGAAGCGGTATGCCCCAGTTAAGGCGTTCAACCGGCCGGGAGATGCACAGGTCCTCCAGAGGCTCCTTCAGAAACGCCAGGACCTCGTTTCGATACCTCTCGGGACGGATGCAGTCGGGATTGGATTCAATGTGCGCTATCAGCCAATCCTGATATTTGCTCATCCGGAAAAAATAATTCGCCTCCTCCCGTTCGACCGGAGGCTTATCGTGGTCCGGGCATTTTCCGTCAACCAGTTCCCGCTCGGTGTAGAACCTCTCGCACCCGACGCAGTAAAGGCCCTTGTAAGTGCTGAAGTAGATTTCACCTGCGTCGAAGACCTTCTGCAACACGTATTGAACGACTCTAACATGTTCAGGATCGGTGGTCCGGATGAACTTGTCATTTTGGATACTGAGTTTGGGCCAGGTTTGCCGGAAAAGCGCGCTTATCCTGTCGGCGTAAGCCTTGGGCTCTACTCCCGCAGCCCGGGCCGCCTGGGCGATTTTGTCCCCGTGCTCGTCGGTCCCGGTGAGAAAGAAGGTCTTGAATCCCATCAGTTGGTGGAAGCGGTTCATTACGTCCGCGACGATTGTCGTGTAGGCATGGCCTATGTGAGGTTCGGCATTAACATAATAAATCGGCGTGGTTATATAGAATCGATTCATTTGTCTTCTTTCCCGTGGTCTTGGCCAGCAGTTCCTCCGGTGATTCCGGACGGGCGCATCCGCCTGACAATCCCCCTGCCCCGTCAGCAAATGGGGGTTATGACTATCCCCTCCGCCCCCCTTTAGGAATGGAGGGGGGTCCCTGCGGCGCATCCGGACGGGCGGCTCCGCATTCGCCCTGGCGACAGCAGCCACTCTCAAGATCGATGTCTATTTCCCTCCCATCCTCGAGCTGAACCGTGTAGGACCTGGCCATGACGTTCTGCCGTACGACTTTTCCTTTTCCTTCGGGCAGTTCGACCTTCTTGCCCACTTTGGGCATGTCTTTCTTGAGTTCCTTGTAGGTTTCGTGCTCGAACTGGAGGCAGCACATGAGCCTGCCGCAGGCCCCGGATATCTTTGCAGGGTTGAGGCTCAGGTTTTGTTCCTTAGCCATTTTAATGGAGACGGCATGGAAATTCTTCAAAAATGTCGCACAGCACAACGGCCTCCCGCAGCCCCCGAGGCCGCCCACCATCTTTGCCTGGTTGCGAATTCCGATCTGGCGCAGTTCGACACGGGTGCGCAGCCTTCTGACCAGGTCTTTGAGAAGTTCTCTGAAAATCCACCCGGCCATCTGCGGTAAAGTAGAATATGATCTTGCTGCCGTCGAAGAAGTATTCCACGTCCACCAGGTTCATCGGAAGCTGCGTGGGCGGCAATTTTCTCCAGGCAAAAACTCTTCGCGTCCGCCTCGATTTCCACGTTGCTGAAAAGCTGGCGGATTTCATCTTCGGTCGCCATCCGTTCGATCTTTTTTATTTCCCGGGGATGGATTCGCGGGTCCTTCGGGCAAGGCGGCTCAACCACCTGCCCAAGCCCGATCCCCTGTTCGGTGTTTACGATTACATATTCGTCCTTCCTGGGAGAGTATTCGCCGGGATCAAAATGGTAAATCTTGCCTCCTTTTCGAAAACGAATTCCAATCACCTTTTCCATAGAGCGAGTCCTTTATGGCCAGGCAGACGCCTTCAAGCGTCATTTGCAGGTTTGCGTTCACCTTCAAGACCCTGCATTGCCTGTTCAACATTGTGATACAAAAAGAAAAGACGCTCCGGCGGAACCGACATGGCCGCCTCTTTCGTCCTGCCGTTCAATTCGAATGTAAGCCGGGCGACGCCGCCGGCCGAGTTCGGCGCAGCCTTTGGCGGCGCCTGACCCTGGCGAAAGCTTTGCGCCCCGGTGAACCGAAACAGGATAAGGTCCCGGACCCACAGCTTTATGAACTCGAGGTCCTGCTCGGCAGTTTCACGGTTTTTCGCCCAATCGGAAACCATCGGGAAAAAATCGAGGATGGAAATCCCGTCCAGATTTTCCAACCTCTCGACAACTTTTTTCCAACCCGCCGCCCGGTCCTCTTCGGAAAACCATCGCGCTTTCTCGATGCTTCCCGCAGCCAGACGGGCAATTCCGGCCGCCTGGTGCGGCGAGAGCCCGCCCTCGCGCGTCAACCATTCGGCAACGATCTCGTCTTCCAAGCGGCTGAAAACGCACCTGGCAGCACCTCGAGACTATGGTCGGCAAGAGCATCTGCGATTCGGTCGCAAGCAGGATGAAGATGTTTGCCTTCGGCGGCTCCTCCAGTATCTTCAGCATAGCATTTGCCGCCAGCTCCATCAGCCTTTGCGCGTCTTGAATTATAACAACGCGGAATTTTCCTTCAAATGGCCGGAAGCGAAAACGCTTCATTAGATCGCGAATCTGTTCCAGTTTGATGAAAACACCTTCGCTTCTGATGTGGATCACATCGGGATGCAGTCCCTCTTCGAGCTTACGGCACGAGCCGCAATCGCCGCATGAATCATGATCCTGCGGATTGAGACAATTCAGAGCTTTGGCGAATTCCTTGGCCGCAGCAAACTTGCCAACGCCCGCCATTCCGGAAAAAAGAAAGGCATGCGGAACAGCTTCTTTTTCGAGAAGCTGCTTCAAAAACCGAATGGCCCTTTGCTGGCCGTGAATATCGGTTAACGCCACTTCAGCACCCTAGCCTCGTTTCCATTCGGAGAGGGTCCTTTTCCGCCCCGGGGCGGTGGGACCGCCGGCCGATTTGGCCACTGCCTTCGGCGGTGGCACGGGCAGGATCTCGACGCTCCGCCCTTTCGACAGGCTCAGGACAAGTTCTTTCCTTGCCAAGACGAAAAATGCCTCCTTTCCGGCTCGGAAACTGCCAGTCTCTTATCCGAGGTTTCCGGATGGAGACTAGCCTCGTAGCTAGACCAGTTGGGTACGCCCCGCGCCGGGACCCTCATTTCTTGTTGTCCTGCGTCTTAGCCCGAGTCCGCGATCGCCCCGGTTTCCGAAATCCGATCGCCGTCGGCGGCGTCATTTTGTTTAGGGAAACCCCTGAAAAAATGCCTGCCAAAAATAGTCTCGAATCCGGTCCACGTACCGTCGTCTTCGCCTGAATCGGCCAGTATCCGGTTGATGGCGTTCATCTTTGCATCGAGATCGTCAGCCAAATGCAGGGCGAAGGCTTCCTTACTCGCCGGAAGCCTGACCGCCCCGAACTGGGTCTCCCCGTGATGGCTAAGGATGAGGTGCTTCAGAAGAAGCGACGTCTCTTCGGGAAAGCCTTCAATTTGTCGAATCTTGTCCTCGACGATCTGGGTCCCCAGAACCATATGCCCTACCAGGCGTCCTGCGTCCGAATAGTCGATATGCGTATCATATACGAATTCGTCGATTTTCCCAATATCGTGTAAAAAAGCGCCCGCCATAAGCAGATCGCGGTCAAGGTCCGGGTAATGATTGCAGATTCTGTATGCGAGCGTAATAACGGAAAGCGTGTGTTCCAGAAGTCCGCCGATGTAGGCGTGGTGCATTGACTTCGCGGCCGGAGCGAGTTTAAAGCGGGTCATGATTTCAGGATCGGCCAGAATTGCTTGACATAGACGGCGAGGGAAACAGTCGGTCATTCCTGAGAGGAGCTTGCCCAGTCGTTCGAAAAGCACGTCACGGTCGTAAGGGCAGACCGGGAGAAAATCGGCAGGATCGTACGCCCCGGCGGGAACCGGCATTATTTCAGAAATACTGAGCTGCATCCTATCTTTGTAAAGTTCCGTTCTGGCCCGCAGGTAGACGATATCTCCGGGTTTAAAACCCGCCGAGGCCTCGGCGGCTTTTTCCCACATCTTGCCGCTAACCTCCCCCGTTTTGTCCGACAGCTTCAAATCGAGGTAAACGGTTCCGTTGCGGGCAGTTTTCAACTGCTTCTCCGAGGCGACAAACAGGGAAGCGATTTCCATATTCGGTTTCAGTTCCGAGATGAATTGCTTGGGCACTGGCCACCTGCCTTGTGATTGATCAAAATGGCGAAAGCCTGTATTGTTTCCATCCGGAAAGGGTCCTTTTCCGCCCTGGCGGCGTCAATCTTCGGGGTTTCTTGTGCGGCGTACCACTGTACGCCTCCGCGTAACCCCTTGATTTCCTAGCCAAGACGAAAAATGCCTCCTTTCCGGCTCGGAAACTGCCACTCTCTTATCCGAGGTTTCTGGATGGAGACTATATTGTGTTTTGAAAAGCAGTATCCTATTTCTGACTTGCGGCGCCAAGCACTAAAGTTTATAAATTCCAGCAAAATGAAGAAGTTTGAAACCCCAGCCGGTTCTCGGCCTTAAAACGGGTCAAGCCGGCATTGACGCGGGAGGCGGGAGTTGGCGGATGGCCCTTAATCAATTGAATTTACTGGTTGTTGTTGTTATAATAATTATTCCCATAATCCCCACGCTCTGGGCTATTGTGGACTTGCCAAAGCGGCGCTTTTCCAGCACAAAATCCAAAGTGATCTGGCTTGCGGTAGTCTCCACGCTGCCATGTCTTGGGGCGATCCTTTACTTTCTGCTGGCCCGCCGAAACACTCAACCGCTTTGATCGAAAAGTAGGAAGGAAACCGGAGCCGATGCTCGATTTTGTCAGAAAGCACTCCAGATCATGGGGTATTAAAGGCCTTCTCTGGCTGGTCATCATAGTTTTCGTCGGTTGGGGCGGATACCTTTATCAGACCCGTCATGAATCCGACATTGCAAGGGTTGGAGATCACTTTATAAGCTCTTCCGAGTACACCACGGCATACGAGAACATGGCCGAGAGAGTACGCAAGCAGTTCGGAGGGGCGCTCTCCGACGATCTCATGCGCTCTCTGAATCTAAGAGAGCAGGCGCTCCAATCTCTGATACAGCATTATCTGATTCTTCGAGGCGCTAAAGATATTGGTCTTACGGCCACAAACGAGGAGGTCAGGCGCAAGATTCTCGAGATTCCGGCGTTTCAGACTGAGGGAAAGTTCGACGCAAAACGCTATGAAGGCATGCTGCGGCAAATGCGTATGAGCCCCGATATCTTCGAGCAACAGATGTCCGAAGATATCACCACCCAGAAGGTCGAGTCTTTCATAATGGGCCAAGCGGTCGTCACCGAAGATGAAATCCTGGCGGATCAGCATTTAAACCGCGATCAAATAAAAGTCGCATATGTCGTTTTGGACCCCGCGTCGTTCGAAGACAATGTCACCGTGGAGGACTCAGACCTCCAGACCTTTTTCCAGAATAATCAGAATCGGTACATGGAGCCTGAAAAGCGTGAAATTGTCTACGTGCTGCTAAACAGGGAAGAGATGGAGAAGGAGATCCACCCCGGTGAGGATGAAATAAACCGCTATTATGAAGACAATATTGCCCGGTTTAAGCGTGAGAAACAGGTGCGCGCCCGGCAAATCCTGTTTCGGGTGAAGCCCGATGCGCCTCAAGCCGAAGTGGACAAGATCCAGGCGCAGGCCCGGAAAATCCTCGATGAGGCCAGGAAAGGCAAAGACTTTGCCGAACTGGCGAAGAAGTACTCTCAGGACGAAGCGAGTGCAAAGAAGGGTGGAGAACTGGGCTTTTTTTCTTCCAAGCAGAAGGACCCGAGTCTTTTCGGCTGCCGCTTTTGCCTTGCAGCCGGGCGAGATAAGCGAGCTTGTGCGAACTCCACACGGGTTCCACATAATCGAGTCGGAGGAAATAACCGAGGCGAGGACCGCCCCCATCGGGGAGGTAAGAGGTGAGATCGAGAAGGATATCAAGTCTCAGGGCGCTCAGGATATGGCCTTTAAAGAGGCGCGAAACCTGCGCGACCTGGCTTACGCCAGAAAGGACATAGGCAAGGCGGCGCTCGAAATGAAGATGAAGGTCTCCGACCCCGTCTGGATTGCGATGGCCGAAGATCAGACTCTTTTCCCATCGGCCATCAAGGCAAAGCTGTTTGAACTGGGTCAGGACGATGTGAGCGACATGCTGGAGCTTCCAAAAGGCTTCGCCATCGCTCAGGTGAAATCGATAAAGAGAACTCAGCCTATTCCGTTTGAAAACGTCAAAGATAAAGTCAGAAGGGATTTTCGTGCAGACCAGGCCAAGGGGCTTGCGCAGAAAAGGGCCACAGAGATTCTGGCCCAGGCCAAAGAGAAAGGCAGCCTCGCCGATGTCGCCAAGGCCGGGAATATCAACCTCAGACAAAGTGGGTTCTTTTCGAGGCAGGAGCCCGATAAAGACTTGAAGCTGCTTAAGGGCGCAAGTCTCAACAGTATCTTCAGTATGAAGGACTCCAGGCCCTTTCCGGAATCGCCACTGGAATTGGGGAACAGGTTAGTGGTCTGCCAGCTCCAGGGAAAAAACCCGGCCGCTGCGCCTTCTGAAGAGCAAAAAACTGAAATATCGAGCCGGATACTCCGGCAGAAACAGACGGCAATCTGGAGAGCGTGGCTGACCGAGATGGGCACGACCACCACGGTCGAAAGGTTAAAAGAGGTCTGATCGGCCTGAAAGAATTCATGGCCGAAGTTCCAGAACGCGGTTATCTATCAGCCGGGTTTTTCCCACCCGAACGGCAAGGGCGAGCAGAGCCGGCCCGCTTATCACCTCGACATCCTCGATAGTGTCCGGGTTGCAGAGCTTGGCATAATCAACGGTGGCCCCTCCGCCGGTTGTGAGGATATCGTTGACGGCCTTCAAAATCACCGCCGCTCTTGTTTCCCCCGAGTCGACAAGCTTTTGCGCTTCTTTCAAGGAGCGGTTGAGACGCAGGGCCGCGGGCCGCTCTTCCGGTTTGAGGTAGGCATTCCGGCTGCTCATGGCCAGGCCGTCTTTCTCACGGACGATAGGGTGGCCGACGATGTCGATATCCATATTCATATCTTTGACCATGCGCCTGATAGTTACAAGCTGCTGAAAGTCCTTTTCTCCAAATACGGCAATATGGGGCTTTACAGCGTGGAACAGTTTGCTCACTACGGTGGCGACACCTCGAAAAAAAATCGGCCTGCTTACGCCACAAAGGTTTTCGGTCACCTGAGCGACATTCACATATGTTTGGAACCCATCCGGATACATCTCGTCCATACTGGGGACGAATGCAGCGTCCGTACCCACCGATGTTGAAAGATCGAGGTCTCGCTGAAGGTCTCGCGGATAGCTTTCGAAGTCCTCAGTGGGCGCGAATTGGGTCGGGTTCACAAAAATACTGATCACAGACTTTGTCCCAAGTTTCCGGGCGGCGCGCATTAGATCGAGGTGGCCCTCGTGGAGAACGCCCATAGTCGGTACGAAAGCTATGCGCTCATGCTCAGCGCGCCAGGCGTCGGCCAGCCGCTGCATTTCGGCGATATTTTCTATGATGCGCATCTCGACTCCTTAAGGTGAAGGTTTTTAGCCGACGAATTCGTTTCTATCTAGTTTCCATCCGGAAAGTGTCCTTTTCCGCCCCGGGGCGGTGGGACCGCCAGCCTACTTGGCCACTGCCTTCGGCGGTGGCACGGGCAGGATCTCGACGCTCCGCGAGGCGGTACCGGAGTGCGCCTCCGCGCTAAAATCCCCCCTGCCCCCCTTTAGAAAAGGGGGGGGCTTGATTTCCTTGCCAGAGCCTGCCCCGGACCTGATCCGGGGACGAAAAATGCCTACTTTCCGAATTGGAAACTGCCAGTGTCTTATCCGAGGTTTCCGGATGGACACTATCTCCGTTGCGTCCCGGTCCACGCGGGACCCATGCTGAACGAAACGATAATGAGTTGTTATCATTAGACCAATTCACTGTCAACAGCGCGGAGTAGCATTATTCGTTTTCTTGTACATGTACGATATTTGGTGTTAAACTCAACTTTTAGCATTTTCTGTAGTATCAACTTGCCTGGAAACCGGAAGAGCGACATGGGTGAGGAAGTCCAGGGAATCCTTTTCGACAATCGCGACTACGAGCTGCTTGGGCTCGTAAACGACGTACTCGCCCGCAGGGAATCCTTCCAATACCTGAAGAACCTCCTCTACCCGCACCTTCACCCGCGGGGGATAAAAGAACTGGCGGCCTCGGCCGGGCTGAGGATGGCCTATGCCGCCTTGAGGCTTTTGGAGTCCCTGGAAGCCGGTAAAGCCGATAAGCGCATCACTGCCCTGCGCTGCCTGCGGGACGAGGTCATGAGCAGCGGGGAGCCGCACATGCGGAAAAATGCCGCGCGAGTCCTTTTGGAGATCATGAAAGAAATGGTGCGGACCCGCGACAGCAAACTCCGGCAACTGAAACTGGCTCATGATTTTCACATGGCGGTCGCCGGCAAGCCAAGGTCGATTCGCCGCCTTCTGCGCAGGCGCCATCTGCTTGAGATGCCCGAAGAATGGAACCAGGTCTCCTTCGACGATCACGTTCACGATTCGAACACCAAGGGGCGAAAATCGCCATCACATCTTATAATGGACGCCTGGATCAAGGGCATCCGGCGCCTCACCGTAATTTACTACAACCATGTTCCGCCGATGGCCGCCGAAGAGCTTTTGGAAGCCGCCGAGATTATGGGCGTCTCTGTGCGGATCGGCATAGAGCTTTCGGCAAGGTTTTACGAGACCTACATTCAGCTTATCTATCTACCGGCGGGCTTGTCGGATGCGAGGGATTTCATTTCTTTTCTTGCCGACCGCAGGACGAAGTCTTTTATGGAGGAAGGGAGGAAGGTCTCCGACTATCAGCGCCAATATGTGCTGACGGTTCTTGAGGCATTCAACCGGCGCCACCGAATGCAGATCAATGAAAGCTACGGGCTGAACCTGGATCGACTCGATCAGACCGCCTTTCTTTCATACGTCGGCGCGGGTCAGCCCTCGATCCTTCACCTGGCGAAATTCATACATGACAAGCTGCTTGCGGTAATGCGAGCGCGGGCTGAAGAGCTGAGGCCGGGCTTTGAGGCGGGTTCCCTGGAGCAGCGCAATAAGATCGCCTCTCTTGTAGAGGAGATGAACCGGCTTGACTCGGAGGCGCTGGTGGACCGCTTCCTGAGGCCGGCCCAAAACCCCGAAATTCCCGACCCGCTTGTGCCTCGAGAAGGCCCCGATGTTCCAAATCTGCTCAGGTTGACACCCCAGGGCCTGTTGGACCGATTGGCCGGGCTGCGGGCGGGCTGCCGCATAACGCTCAATCTGAGCAATCTCAAAGCCGAAGATGTGCTGGAGCTTCTCTATGAGTGCAAAGGGGCTATCAGTTATCTCGAGATTTTCAATCTTAAGGATTTTTCCTTCGGAAAGAATGTCAATTATCGCGAAATAAACCAATTGCAGAGGGCCATAAACGATGGAAACATAATAGGTCTGAAAAAACATATCCGCGCAATGATCGAGCGCATGGAAGACGCACACGGGCACAGCCCGGAGCGGATTGCAAAATTCCATGAAATCCTTCGAAACATCTCGACACTACAGGCATACTATAAAAAGGGGCCGCTGCGTTCGAAAATCGGGAGCGATTCCACCGGCCATTCCCGACGGCTTCACGGGATGGGGCTTGCCGTGTTGGGAACTCTTCCTGTGAGGGCGCAGAGGGAGGTGGTGCTCTCAGCCGGTCCTCAGAGGCTGATGATCCCCGTGTGGATCGACGCTTTTTTCCGCAACACCTACATCCCGCAACGCGCGTCCCACTGTTTCCTGCGCCTGCTTTACGGCTTTGCGGGCCATATACCTGGGCTGCGCCGCATAGGGCAGAAGCGCGAAGAGGGCTGGGAAATCCGCAAACTCTCGACGCGCATAGTCACGAAGGGCAATATCGTTACGCTGGGAGGCGTAAGCGAGGATAACCTCAACGGCCTCGAGATTCTTCCGGCAACCAGGGCGCCTGAAACGGAAATATCATGGAATTACCTGAGCAGCACTCTGAAGGACGCCTTGAAGATAGCGGCCGGCTTCGTCCCTGCCTTCGCTACTTTCTATCTAACGAAGGACTGGTGGGTCCTTGCATGGTTCGGGGGTCTTATCTGGTTTGGAATAACCGGTTTGCGAAACATAGTGCAGTCGATTTTCGGCGCGGGCGCCATCAGACGGTCTCCTCTTCTCAAGTGGGACAGTTATATCAACTGGGGAAGACTGAGCGATTCGCTTCTTTTCACCGGCCTTTCCGTTCCCCTGCTCGAATATGTCGTCAAAACGCTTATTCTCGATCGCTCCTTCGGTGTCACCGTCTCCACCAATCCGGTGCTTCTCTATACATTCATGGCAATCGCCAATGGACTCTATATGTTCAGCCACAACAGGTGGCGTGGACTTCCAAAGGCCGCCGCCACGGGCAACCTCCTTTTTCGAACGGTCCTGTCGATTCCACTCGCCTTTTTCCTGAACCTTGCGGCGGGAGGGGTTATAGCCGCTTTTGGCGTAGTAGACGTATCGGCAATGCTACAGAAGTGGGCGGCCATCATATCCAAAGCCGCTTCGGATTGCGTCGGCGGGGTCATCGAAGGGCTTGCGGACCGCCATGAGTTTATCGAGATGCGCAAGGGCGACTATGCCGCCAAGCTGGGTCGGCTATTCGACACATACGCGCAACTGGAGCTGATGTATCCCGAGGCCGACGTTTTGAAGATGCTGGAATCCCCCCGGGATTTCATGCTCAAGCTAAGTTCGGAGGCCAGTGACCTCGAGAAGATCATCATAATAAACGCCCTGGACCTGCTGTATTTCTGGATGTATCAGCCACGGGCGCGAAACGTGCTTTGCGCGCTGCTCCAGGGGATGTCTCACGAAGAGCGGCAAATCCTGCTGCGTTCGCAATCTGTGCTGAAACGAAAGCCGGAGGTCAGTCAATTGCTCCTCGACGGCATCGTAGGGAAAAGATTCGCAAAAGCTCTTTCATTTTATCTCGACCGGTCGGAGCAATACCTTAACGCGGTGGAAAAGCTGGCGCGTAAGCCATGCGGAAAAGAAGCACGGGGATTTTATGAGTTTGAGAACTTATGCGGAAATAAATCTGGATAACCTTGTTCATAATATCGGATGCATTCGCGAAAAGGTTGCGTCCTCAGCGGTTATTCCAGTAATCAAGGCAGACGCTTACGGGCATGGAGCGGTATCTGTGGGAAAACGGCTTGCCCTGGAAGGGTGCGCCATGTTCGCTGTCGCCCGGTTCGAGGAGGGGATGGAGCTAAGAGAAAGCGGCATTTCCCAGCCTATCCTCATCCTTGGCCGGCTCTTTCCTGATGATATTGCGCAGGCCGTGGAAGCGGGATTGACCCTGAGCATTTTCGGAGAGGAAGACCTGGACTGGGTCGAGAAGGCTTGCGGGCATTCCCTGGGTTTGCCCGCTTCGGTGCATCTAAAACTCGACTCAGGGATGGGAAGAGTAGGGCTGCTTTTGCACAAGGCCGCAGATTTGTTCGACCGGCTGGCAAAATCAAGGACCTGCATATGGGAAGGACTTTACACCCACTTTTCGACGGCCGACGAAGTGGACAAGGCCTATGCGAACTTCCAGCTTTCAAGGTTTCGAGAGGTGCTTGTCATGCTTGCGCAGCTTGCGAAAAGGCCGCGAATTGTCCACATGGCTGCAAGCGGGGCGATTCTCGACATCCCTGAGAGCTATTTCGACGCCGTCCGGCCCGGAATCCTCATGTACGGTCATTATCCGTCAAAGCAGACCTCTCGGTCTATAGCGCCCAGGCAAGTCATGTCTCTGAAATCATACATCGCTCACCTGCGGGAAATGCCCGGAGGACATCCCATCAGCTATGGCAGACGGTGGACAACGCCAGGGGCGACCAGAATCGCCGTCCTGCCGATAGGGTATGCGGACGGACTGAGCCGCAGGCTCACAAACAACGGAGAAGTTTTGGTCCGGGGCAGGCGATATCCGATTGTCGGTACGGTCACAATGGACTACATCATGGCGAACGTTGGAAACGATCCCGTTGCGGTCGGCGATGAAGCGCTGCTGTGGGGGGAATCGTCCGACGGGGTCATCCAGGCGCTTGACGTGGCCGAGCGAATAGGAACGATTCCCTATGAATTGACCTGCGGGGTTTCCGGGCGCGTGCCGCGCGTCTACGTCGGCGCGGCATAGACTGGCGCGAAAATGTCTTGAGGCAAAGAGACACAGGCGCATGAAGGAATGTGGTGAATACTTGCGTATTCCCGGGATGGGCGAACAATCAGGGGCAGGAGGGTAAATACCTTTTCTTCAGTTTTGAAGCGGTCTCGTTAAGTTTGCGGTCCAGGCTCCATAGTGGGACCTCTGTCAAGATAGCCGAAGCGAGCAAATGCATATCAACGTAACCCAGACCTTTTCCCATGAGGCTGTGTATTTCTATTAAGTCCATCACTTCATCATGCTCCGCATGGATCGCCATAGGTAATGCCTGAAGAAGAGAAAGCACTTCAGACCGGTTTCTGATGTTTCCACACGCAAGTTCTCCCAAGATGAAAGAATGGCTGGCGACAAGGCCCTGGTTCAACAACGTTTCAAGCCCGATGTTCCCGTCCCGCAGATGGACCACCCACACTGAAGTGTCGACAAGAACCAATCTATGTGTTCCCCTCTCTTCTGCGAGGTGTCGTCCCCAATTGCTTTTCAGTTCCGCCCAACTTGGCGAGCCTCCTGCTGCTTTCCCTCGCTATGAGAGCTTCGAGGCCGAGCCTGACAAGAGAAGTTTTTTCCTTGATGCCGGTCAAATTTGCTGCCTTGTCAAGCAATTCATCCTCTATATTCAGGGTTGTTCTCATAAAAGGCCCTCCACCATGAATGCTGCTCCTCAGATGATATGCGCTATTACGACACATCAATATGTATCAAGTGTATGCATTTGTCAAGAAAGAACAAAAACCGGGAAGGCCTTCGTTTGAGCATTTCAAAATATCGAGGGCTTTGGCGCAATTGGCCGAGCGCAGTCGCCCGAAGCGGCTCGGCGTCCCGGAGTTGGTTCTGGTCCCTTAGAGGGATAAGATTTGCTGGAGAGCTTTACTGATGGCGCCCAAAGATTCTTGATCCATCATTTCAATCCGGTCGTAAAGGCGTGTTTTGTCCACTGCCCTCAATTGATCGCAGACAGCCAGGACATTCTTCCCCATGCAGGAAACCTTTACGGTGATCGGCGGGTGCGGCGGGCTGCCCGAAGAAGACAAGGGGATCACCAGAACAGTTCTTCGGGCTTGATTGACGGGGGATGACGCCACCAATACGCAGGGGCGCACTTTTTTGATCTCAGAGCCTTGTGTTGGATCGAGATTTACCCACCATACGCTGCCCCTGCCAAGCTTACTCGATTCCATCACCCACCGTTGCATCCCAATCTTTCATCTCGGAATTGAGTTCATCATCCTGCTCAACCGCCAGAGCCGTTTTGTAAAGCTCGTGCTCTCTTTTTTTGATTTCATTTTCAAGCAGCCTGGCGATGACTTTACTCCGCTGCCTTTGCGGGATGGCGGCGATCATTCGAGAGTACAAAGAATCCGGGATTGAAACCAGCACCTTCATCGGAAGACCTCCATGGATATAGTATATCTTATATCCATGCCGGAGGCAAGATCTAATCGAGCAATTGAGCAATGAAATTAGTTAATTCCTGAATCACTGAGTCTTTCTCTCCTCATCTTCCTCGCTCATGTAGTAGTCCAGGCCGAAGTGGGTTATTTGTTCCTCGCCCATGAGGTAGCGAAGGGTATTCTTGAGCTTCATGGACTGAATGAAAAGGTCGTGCTCGGGGTAGAGGTTCTCTTTTACCATCGGGCTTTTAAAATAGAAGGAGAGCCATTCCTGGATGCCGCTCATGCCGACCCTTTGGGCAAGGTCCATAAAGAGCACGAGGTCGAGGATAAGAGGCGCCGCCAGTATGCTGTCTCGGCAAAGGAAGTCCAATTTTATCTGCATCGGATACCCCAGCCATCCGAATATGTCGATGCAGTCCCACCCTTCCTTGTTGTCTCCCCTGGGCGGGTAGTAGTTGATCGTCACCTTGTGATAGTAGTTCTTGTACAGTATCGGATACAGGTGAGGCTGCAATATGTACTCGAGAACGGAGAGCTTGCTTTCCTCCTTGGTTTTGAATGATTCGGCGTCGTCGAGGACCAGGCCGTCCCGGTTCCCCAGTATATTGGTCGAATACCATCCTTCCAGGCCCAGCATCCGGGATTTCAGACCCGGAGCGAGGATCGTCTTCATCAGCGTCTGACCCGTCTTGAAATCTTTTCCGGTTATAGGCGCGCCGACCGAGTCGGCCAACTCGATCATTGCAGGAATATCGAGTGTAAGGTTGGGTGCGCCGTTGATGAACGGTATCCCGCTTTCCAGGGCGGCCAGGGCGTAAAGCATGCTCGGTGGAACGCCCGGGTCGTCCGCCTCGATTGCTTTACGCAGGGAATCAATCGAACGGTGGATTTCCAGGGGCTTCAGGTGCACCTCCGTGCTTCCGCACCATATCATGACACACCTGTCAAGGCTGTTTCGCGCCTTAAAATCCGCTATATCGGCCTTGAGTTCATCGAGTTTGCCGCGCAACCCCGGTGCGCTTTTAACGTGAGTTCCGTCCAGGTTTTTGACAAACCGGCGGTCGAAAACCGCTTTCATCGGAATGATTGCGCCCAGGAAATCCCTGATCGGGTCGAGGTGTTCGCGATGCAGCACTCGAGCGTAGAGGGCGGCCTCGAAGCAGTTGGCCTCATATATGTCCCAGCCGCCGAAGACCAGGTCGTCCAAGCCCGCCAGGGGAACGAAATCCTTTATCTTAGGGCAGCGGTGTTCAAAGCGCTTCCCAAGCCTTATGGCGCCGAGCTGGGTAAGCGAACCTACCGGTTCAGCCAGGCCGCGCCGCACAAGTTCGACGCCTGCAATGAAGGTCGTACTGACAGCGCCTCCGATACCGGATATAAGGATTCCCAGCTTTCCTTTTGGAGGCGCGATCTGCTTGCCCCTTTTCAAATTCCCGGCTTTCAAGACATACCCTCCATGAAGAGTTTTTAGTCTATTGGTCGTTAGTTCTGAGTAACTGAAAAACCTATGCAAGCCCCCTACTCATCCATGTACTCCGCGATGTATGGATTGGTTTCAGCTTCACGCCCAAGGGTCGATTGCGGCCGGTCCCCGTAATCGTGGCCAGGCCACACGACGGTATCGGGCGGGAGCGTCTTCACGAGGTTTTGAAGCGATTTAATCAATTGATCGAACGATCCTCCCGGAAGGTCCGTCCGGCCGACGGCTCCCACAAAAAGAGTGTCGCCGGTGAAGAGGTTCCCTTCTATCAATATGCAGCATGCCCCGGGCGTGTGCCCGGGAGTGAGAATGAACTTCATCTTCAGATTACCGAACGAAAGTTCATCGCCGTTCTGCACGCGGACGTCTGCGGGTCCTGTGGCCGGGAAGCCCATGCTGCGGGCGAATATCGTGTTCTCGGGTCTTTGGAAAAAGATATCGTCAGTTGCGTGCATCACCACGCTTGCGCCGGTTGCTTTGCGTAAGAGTTCGTTCCCGCAAGTGTGGTCGGCATGCCCGTGCGTGTTGACGATATAGCGAAGTTTTACGCGCTTCGCCCCGAGATGTTCTGATGAGTTCATTTTCATTTCCGGCCGGGTCTATCAGGATGCCTTCCAGGGTCTCTTCATCGTAGACCAGGTAGCAGAAAACCTGCATGAAACCGACCGGGATCTGCTCAATCTTCATCGATTCCTCCAATTGGCGCATTGCATGGGATTATTATTATCAAAATGGACCAGCTTAGCCAAAATGTCAAACCATGTACAATTCGCGACCTTTTTCCGTTTTGCCGTTATGATTTAGATATCACGGAGACTCGCGCAATTGAAGAAACATATCCGAAAATACTATGAGCAACTCTACCAGGGGAAAATACGCGTCAAGGCGCCCGTATTGGGCGGCAAATCTCTGGCCTTGTCGCTTGGTTATCCCGCCGATCTAATTGATCGCCTTCCCGATGAGGTATGGGAAGATTTCCTGCCATGCGGATACGTGGTCCACTATCTCAGTCCGAACCCGGGCGACAGGGTCCTTAACCTCGGTTGCGGCGTCGGGGCCGATTCAATTATCCTGAAGGTCTCTTCGATCGCCGAATTGCGAGATAGTGAACCTGGATTCGGCGTTCCCGGCGCTGAAAAGGGCCTACGCCCTGGCAGGACGGTCTTTCCCGGGCCTTGAGTTTGAATTCGTCTGCGCCGATGGCGACAGTCTCCCGTTCAGGCAGGGTTGCTTCGAGTGGATACTTCTGAATGGAGTGTTCAATCTCTTCCCGAAGAAAGCCGAACTGATCGCCGAGCTCTACCGTGTGCTGAAGCCGGGTGGGGTCGTGGCGGGCGCCGATCTGTGCCGCAGGGAAATTCTTCCGGATTATTTCGCTTCCGAGCCTGACGCATGGGTGTGGTGCATGAGCGGGGCTCTGTCGCAGAATGAGTTGAGCGCGGCGTTCGAGGCCGGCGGATTCGGCACGCGCGATCTGGCGGCGGAAAATATTGATGAGTACTTTGACCGGGCGGTTTTTGCGTTTGAGAAGCTGACGAAGAGAAGACCTCAGGCAGGATTAACGGAAATGGCCCTGGATTGAGGAATTAAATTCGAGAATCTTTCAATTTTTTCTAATCGGCGTTTTGCTCGTCAACCATCCGGATGGCTTTGGCAGGGCACTCCTCCGCGCAGATGCCGCACCCCTTGCAGTAATCATAGTCGATTTCTACGGGGATGGACTTCGTGACGATTCCCTCGGGGCAATACATCCAGCAGAGAAAACAGGATTTCCTTCCTGTTTTGGATGGAATGCATTTGGAGCGGTCTATTTCAGGGCGCGACGATCTCCAGTCGCCGGTCTTTCCGGCTTCAGCCTTGCAGAGTTTTGATCTGGCGACCGTAAAGGGGTCTTTATGAGCTTTGTCGTATCCCATGCAATGTTCCTTGCAGTGTTGGATATAAGTCTGTCATACGTGAATCAGGGACCGCAATCCTCCGGGGCTCGGGAAATAACTGCGCCCTCGCAGGCCAGCCTTGCGCCGAGCACATTCTTTTCGGCCGCATCTCCCTTGAAATGGCTTCTCAGGGCCTTTTCGATGCTTTCCATGCCAATAAGTCCGGTGGCCTTGGAGAAGCCGCCCAGAATGGCCGTATTGAACAGGACCGTCCCGGAGATAATGAGGCCTGCTTTTGCGGCCCACTGCGTTGCGTCAGTTACCGCAACCCGCAGGTGATGACGGCAAACCGATCCGATCGGGCGATTTCCTGCTGTTTATGAGAACGATACCGTCCGGTTGGATGCCTGCTGCAACGTCGACCACGCGCAGTATTGTCTCGTCCAGCACGACCACCACCGTTGGATTCTGAACCAGGGAGAAGGTCCTCACCGGCTCGCGCGCAAACCTGTTCGAGGCGATGACCGGAGCGCCTCTTCTTTCAGCCCCGAAGAACGGAGCGGCCGTTACTCCTTTGTATCCGTCGCAGAAGGCGGCTTGAGCGAGAATCTCAGCGGCTGTGACCGCGCCCTGACCGCCGCGGCCGTGCCATCTAACCTCGATATATTTGTGGTTCATTTCGCCGGCGACCTCATTTTGTTCAATTTGCAAGAAGCCATTAATTTTTTTGACGCAGATTAATAGCCTTTTAGCAGCCCTGAGTCAACCTCCTCTGAGAGACTTTAAAAGGGCCTGAAGTATAATCTTTGACAATATCGCAGACTCGCGTTAAGATTTTTTTGACTCAAGGCCGTTAGGGGTGTTCGGCGAGGGGCCGAGCTGAGAAAAGACCCTTGATACACCTGATCTGGGCAATGCCAGCGTAGGGAAATGGCTTGGGAAAACCTTTATCGCTTTTCACAAGACCGTTTCCCCTGCCTGAGGGTGCGGTCTTTTTTTGTTTAGCTGGAGTTTTACCGGAGAGCGGAATCAAATGGACAAACCACTAATAATTGCCGGGCGCGCTTTCCGCTCTCGACTGCTCATTGGGAACCGGGAAGTTCTCCTCCCCGGAGGTAATGAAGAAAGCTATTGAAGCCTCCGGAGCGGAAATCGTCACGGTCGCCCTTCGCCGCGTCGAACTGGAGAACCCTCTGGACAGCATTCTGAGCGCCATAGACACGAGCAGATACCTGCTTTTGCCAAACACCTCGGGGGCAAGGGACGCAAACGAGGCCGTGAGACTTGCGCGGCTTGCCCGTGCGGCGGGATGCGAACCCTGGATCAAGCTCGAAGTGACACCCGATCCCCGTTACCTTTTACCCGATCCGGTCGAGACGCTCAAGGCGGCGGAGATGCTGATAAAGGATGGATTCATCGTTCTGCCCTATATCAACGCCGACCCTATTCTGGCAAAGCGCCTTGAGGATATTGGCGTAGCGACGGTCATGCCGCTTGGCTCCCCTATCGGTTCAAATCGAGGAATTCGCACCAGGGACGCAATCGAGATCATAATAGAAGGGGCAAATGTTCCGGTGGTGGTGGACGCGGGTCTTGGCGCCCCATCCCACGCTGCGGAGGCGCTCGAGATGGGGGCCGACGCCGTGCTTGTAAATACGGCGATCGCCGTGGCCGAGGACCCGGTTGCAATGGCCGCCGCTTTCAAAAAGGGTGTGGAGGCGGGCAGAGAGGCTTTTCTGGCTGGGCTGGGGAAGACCCGGCAACAGGCGGAGGCATCCAGTCCGCTCACCGGCTTTTTGAGATAGTGATAAAAATGAGCTTCTATGACGAAATAAAGCGGACGAACTGGACCGAAATCGAAAGAGAAATCGAGGCCCGCACGGAAGCGGATGTCGAATCGGCGCTCCGGGCGGTCCGCCCAGGCGGGATCGACCTCGACCACTTCATGAGCCTGCTCTCTCCCGCGGCCGAATACTGTCTTGAAGAAATGGCCCGGCATGCGCATCTTGTCACGCAGTCAGCGGTTCGGGAAAACCGTTTCCCTTTTTGCGCCCCTATACGTTTCGAACTTTTGCACTCAATAGCTGCGCCTACTGCGGCTTCAATTCGAAAAACCCGGTCAAGCGCCTGACGCTGACCCCCGAACAGGTCAGGGATGAGGGCGAATTCATTCACCGGCTCGGCTTCAGGCACCTGCTGCTGGTTTCCGGCGAGGCAGCCCGAAGTGGCGTCCCTCGATTACTTCACCCGGATAATCGGTCTGCTCAGGCCTCTTTTTTCATCCATCTGCCGTTGAAATTTACCCTATGAGCGCGGAGCAATACCGCGTCCTGATCGCCTGCGGTGTGGACGGTCTGACGGTTTTCCAGGAAACCTACAACGAAGACCTTTACAGCACGGTTCCATCTCGGCGGGAAAGAAACGAAACTACCGCTGGAGGCTCGAAACACCTGACAGGGGAGGCGAAGCCGGTTTTCGGCGAATCGGGACTGGGCGCCTTGCTGGGTCTTGGAAACTGGCGCGTGGAGGGTTTTTACCTGGGGCTGCATACCAAATACCTCATGCGAAAATTCTGGAAATCACAGGTTTCCATCTCGTTTCCGAGGCTGCGGCCGGCAGCGGGGTCTTTTCAACCTCCGCATCCGGTATCGGACCTCAACTTTGTGCAATTGCTCACCGCCTTGAGGCTCTTTTTGCCCGATACCGGTTTCACCCTGTCCACAAGGGAGCCTGCGGATTTTCGAGACCACCTGATCCCGCTGGGCATCACCTCGATGAGCGCCGGATCGAAGACAGACCCCGGCGGCTACACTCACCCGCAAGGAAACGGCGCCGAAGCTCAGTTCGAAATCGCCGACCGCCGAGACCCCGAAACAGTGGCCGAGGTCATCCGGCAAAAAGGTTATGAACCGGTCTGGAAGGATTGGGATGAGGCTTTTTTGAAATAAGCGGCGAACAACGCCATAACGATTCGCGTGCACTGAACGACCGCAAAAGAGACTGAATAATGATAATAAGCATCAACGGCAAGAGCAGCGAATACTCGGGGCCGCCCACTTTGGGCGAACTCCTTCGCTCCCTTGGCATCGATCCGAAAAAAGTGGCGGTCGAGCGTAACCTCGGAGTTGTTCCCCGAAGCCTGATGGAAAGTGAACCCGTCGAATCGGGAGACGAATTCGAGATAATCAGGCTGGTCGGAGGGGGGTAGTGAGGTAATTATTGAGGAATTGGAGTGCAGAGGTGAGTACAGAGGTTGCCGGCAATCTGGCAGCTGTCCGGGAGCGGATCAGGGCCGCGTGCGCGCGTGCCGGGCGCGACCCCGCAGGGGTGAAGCTGGTCGGTGTGACCAAGACGGTCCCTGTTGAGAGAATCCGCGAGGGAATAGAAGCCGGAATAGATATTCTCGGCGAAAATTACATCCAGGAGGCGAAAAGAAAGAGGGAGGCGCTGGCGGGACTTCCGGTTTGCTGGCACTGCATCGGGCACGTGCAGACAAATAAGGCGAAGACGGCCATCGAGTGCTGCGACTGGATCGAAACGCTGGACCGTGAGGCCCTTGCAATCGAGCTTGACCGCAGGGCCGGGATCGCCGGCAGAAAGGTCCCGGTCCTGATCCAGGTAAATATCGGGGGCGAAGAGACCAAGAGCGGCGTTCGGCCCGACGAGCTGAGTTCTTTCTTCGAACTTGTGTCGCGGTTTTGACTGGCTCGATGTACGGGGATTGATGGCCCTTCCGCCCTTTTTCGACCAGCCGGAGCGGGCAAGGCCTTACTTCAGGCAGATGCGCGCACTGCTGGATATCGCTAAGAGGCAAGTCCCCCCGGCCCGAAAGGCTGACCGAGCTTTCAATGGGCATGAGCGGCGATTTTGAGGTGGCGATAGAGGAGGGAGCGACGCTTGTGCGAATCGGGACGGCCCTTTTCGGGAGCAGGAGCAAAGCAGTGAGCGGTGAGCAGTGAGCAGTGAGCGGTGAGCAGTGAGCAGTGAGCTGTGAGCGGTGAGCAGTGAAAACTTCAACATATCATTTCTTGAATATCAAAAGAATATATGTGTCAAGCTGGTAAAATGAACGTGGTCACGTTGCGGTCGGCTTTAATTAGTGTCCATCCGGAAACTCCGGATAAGGAATAACGGTTTCCGGATGGAAACTAATCAGGGACGTGGCGCATGGTGACCGGATACGGCAGCGGCCTTATTTGGGCGTGCCCTGAGCATGGCCAATGCTTTAGGGTCATGATCGAGCAAAACCAAGGCGCTGCTAATGGCTCGGCTCGGTAATCTGTCTCCGCTTTCATACATCTGAAACGCACGCGGCCCGCCGCCGATCATCTGCCCTGCGGCTTCCTGCGTTAGGTGCAACTTCTTGCGAATGCGCCGGATTTCCTCGGGTTCAAGCAAGCCCTCGCTACGGGCCTTAAGCCGGTTCAACATCCGGTCGGATATTTGCAGGTCTTTGCCGACAAGGATGCCTTCATCCGATTGGTCGCAATACCAGCCCGGCTGGTCAAAGGTGATAGACTCGTCCTTGTAGGTCAACGTCATGGGACGTACATCGCGGCGCATTGGCGCGCCTGTTTCGGGACAAACAGGATTATCAGTCATTGCCTTTCCCCTTAAACGACAGTAGCAAAAACTCGGTAACAACATCAGCGGTAAACTTCACGTACAGGACGCCAGCAGGCGAGGGGACGTGATACACGTCTTGCCATAGCCGATGATCGGCGTAGGCTGTCATAGACTTGTAAAAGTGCTCCCGCTGCATGGTCTGTATTGTCGCCACGATCTCGGCGCTGCTAAACCCCAAAGCGGCGGCACTACGACGCGCCGTTGTCGTAATGGCCAGCTTTTTCACGCTGCTAAACGCGGCCTTAAACGCTTCAAGATCGTAAGGTCGGTTTCCGCTTCTCAGCCATAGCATAAGATACATCTTTAAGATGTTGAGTCAAGTTGTTTTGGTGGGTTCGCCCATAAACCGGCAAAGTGCCGGAAATCAAGATTTTTGACACAAGCATGAGGATAGATACAGGCGGACGATAGGGGCCATCGAGAGATTGGTTTTAATCTCTCGATGGCCCCTATTAATCTCTTAGAGCTGCCTGCCCCACTGAACGAGAAGCACACCCCGGAATGAAGGGTGCGTAGAAGGGGGGTGGGAAAGCCAATATTGTTTTAGTATGTTTTTT
This sequence comes from uncultured delta proteobacterium, assembly GCA_963727975.1. GTDB lineage: Bacteria > Desulfobacterota > Syntrophobacteria > Syntrophobacterales > Syntrophobacteraceae > SbD1. Next base: position 23,948 of record CAVSIN010000028.1, read on the forward strand.
TCGAGCGGGGAATAATCCCTAATATCTTACGCGCCTTATGAACTACTCCATGGTAATTGTGTCCGCATACTATCTTTGGTCCCTTTGGTCGGTAGCTTGGAGCCTTTGGTATTTTGAAGCCTTTCATGTGAACTCCTTTCATCATAAAGGTTAAAAAATCAAAAAACCCGCATCCATCTCTGGAGTAGCGGGTTCGCCAAACTCTACCATTCCTTAGCAACCCCGCTATCCTATCCCTCTATAAGGACGTAGACCGGAAGCTTTGCGTCCCGCCCTTTCAGGCGGTTTGCCCTTCAAGAAACCTAGGTCATATCTCTATTCGGCCAGTGCCACATAAAAGTTAAATAAAAAAATAGAAAAAGAGAGAGGAGGTGGTACGCAGTTATCGCCAAAGCCTCTCAAACCGCGCCGGATTTGTCGCAGTGTAAATGACGGTGTGCCGGATGTCGCGGTGTCCGAGATAGTCCTGAATTAACCGCGTATCCGCGCCCTGATCCGCAAGAGCGAAGCCGCAAGTGTGGCGGAGCCGGTGAGGGTGGGCAGGTAATTCGAGTCCGGCCAGGTCGCCATATTTGCGAATGGTGAGCCATGCGGTGCGCCTTCTGGTCGGCTTGGACAAAGCTCGGTCAGGTCGTGCGCGACTTGCGCCATTTCGGCTTTAAGCTCCGCGTACTCAAGGTTACGCCGGATAACGCCGTGGTTGATCTGGCCGCGCTCTGATGCGGCGCCGCGCCGTTCCATCTCGGCGGCGCTCGGGCCTAAATGCTGCGTCGGCTCGCGGTCGATGCCTTGTTCTTCGGCGAAATCCCGCTTTTGCCGTTCACAAGATTATTGAGGGCCTGACGCATCACGCCAAGCGCCTTTGCTCCTTCGGTTACGGTCAATCCTAAAGGCTCAAGGCAATCATAGCGAACAGTCTCGCCCGGGTGCGGGGGGTTCTTCATTGCCGTCATGTCTTTATCCTGAGTCTCTGGCGCAAAACTTCATAGAGGGCTACAGTTGCGGCGGACGCGGCATTGAGCGAATCCAGGGGGCCGGCGGCCGGAATTTGGACCAGCAGGTCACACTCGCTTCTTACCAGTGGGCGTATTCCCTTTTGCTCGTTTCCGATCACCAGGCAGAGCGGAACGGTAAAATCCGCCTCATAGGACTTTTTGCTTCCCTTGAGTTCGAGGCCCGCCACCCAGTAGCCGGCCGATTTGAGCTGCTTGAGCGCCCTGACCACATTGGTGACCCGCGCTACAGGAACATACGCGGTGGCGCCGGCCGCGATTTTGATCACGGGGGCGCTCACACGCGCCGAGCGGTCCTTGGGGATTATCACCCCCTTGGCGCCCAGAAAGCAGGCGCTCCTGAGCATTGCCCCGAGGTTCTGAGGGTCCTGTATGCTGTCCAGGACAAGAAGCGGTTCCCGGTCGGCAAGAGGTTTTTCGAGCAGGGTCTCAAGTTCGGCGTAAGGGAAATTCGGATATCCTTAGGACCACTCCCTGGTGGTGCGCGTGGCCCGCCAGTTCCGTTATGCGCTCGCGGACGCTCCGGGTCACGGGTATGCCTCGTTTTAGCTGCAAGCTCCTCGATCTCCTGGCCTCTTGAATCGCTTCGGGAAAGCACAAGCTCGCCTGCGGCAATTTTGTCCGCGCGCAGGGCTTCCCTTACGGGATTTACTCCTGAAATCCAGATTTCGCGTTCGGAGGAATGAATCTTTTTCATTGACGAAGGTTCAAGCATCGGGACAGGTAAGCGACATCAGAAAAGTCCTTCAGCCCGGCTGCGCGGGCTGCCCGGCTGGATCGGCCCGCCCGCAGGATCGCCTTCAGGTCCTCGACCGCCTCCTGCAAGTTGTCATTGATGATGATGTAGTCATACCACGGCGATTCCAGAATCTCACGCCGGGCGGCCGCAACCCGGATGGCGAACTGCTCCTCGGTCTCGGTTGCCCGATTGCGGAGGCGCTCCTCGATCACGTGCATCGAAGGAGGCAGAATAAAGATCGTTTGCGCGGCCGGATAGGCGCAACGGACAAGGCGCGCTCCCTGAACGTCTATGTCCAGGAGCACGTCGTTTCCGGCTTTGAGCCATTTTTCGACCTGGCGCCGGTCTGTTCCGTAGAGGTGGCCGTGGACTTCAGCCCATTCAAGGAAGCGCCCCGAGCTTATTCCGCTCAGAAATTCCTCCCTGGACAGGAAATGATAATCCTTTCCGGCAACTTCCCCGGAGCGGATCGGGCGTGTGGTGCAGGAAACGGAAAACTTCAGCTTCGGACAAGCTGCGATTACTCTCCGGATGATAGTGGATTTTCCGACTCCGGAAGGGGCCGATACGATGAAGAGCTGCCCGGCAGTGGCTGGAGGGGGCATAGACCTGTCCCAAGGCGTCGGGATTCTAGAGCTGCTTTACCAGGTTGGCCTCTTTGGAGTTTCCGTCCAGAAGAAGCCGTTGGGCAATGGTTTCGGCCTGAACGCCGGACAGGATTACGTGGTCGCTGTCGGTGACAATTATCGAGCGGGTGCGACGGCCCATGGTCGCGTCTATCAATTTGTTTCCCTGCCTTGCGTCTTCTTTCAGCCTTTTCATGGGGGCGGAGGCCGGCGATACGATCGCTACCACGCGATTAGCGATCACTGTGTTGCCAAAACCGATGTTGAGCAGTTTCACTTCCATGTTTTCTCCTGACGCCGGTTGGAGCGGTTATACAGGAAGGCCTCCCGCAGCCAGCCCCGTCTCGCGGAGAGTCGAGAATGAGCGGCCGGCCGACCCGCGTTGCGCGAGGAATGCCGCTGCGCCGCCGCCGCTTCAGTTCGACCAGGTGATAGCAGTGTCATGAACTGGACTGTCATACGAGGAACGAGTCCTTATGTGTCAGCCCCCGGGTTGGTCCTGTAGAACAGGCCCCTGGATTCTCATAAAACGCGATTGAAAATGCAAGAGAATTCCTGCCAGGCGCTCAGGTTTTCTGAATTCGGGAATAATCATGACTCCTTGGCGGAGAAAAGAAAATTCGATCAGCCTGAAATAAGTCAATCCATGTCGAAAACTGCTTTGAGCGATGCGCCCGATATTGATGAAGGAAAGTTCCGACTTATTTTAACGAAATGCTGACGGAACTGAATGATTTTTCCCCCGTCATAGTGGCTGGTTGCCGTACGCCTTTCCTGCGCTCGGGAACCGATTTCAAAGACCTTCTGACCTACGACCTGGCGCGCATGGCCCTCAAGGGGGTTATCGACAAAGCGAACCTGCCGCCCCGGGAAATCGAGCATGTTCTTTTCGGGTGCGTGCTGAACGAACCACGAACGAGCAACGTGGCGCGCGAGGCGCTGATTGGAGCGAACCTGCCGCTTCGAAATTCCCGGCCCATACCATTTCCATGGCCTGCATATCCGGCTCCCAGGCAATTTCGCAGGCCGCCGGGCTCATCGCGTGCGGTCAGGCCGATACGGTCATAGCCGGGGGAACGGAGAGCCTGAGCAACATACCCATTCTGCTCAAGCGTCCGATGAGGCGCAAACTGATGGAGATGCGCCGCCTCAAGAACCCTGTCGACTGGATCAAATGGGCCTCCGGTCTGCGGCCCGGTCACTTTCTCCCGGAGGTCCCGGAGATTGCGGAATTTTCAAACGGGTTGACCATGGGCCAGAGCTGCGACAGGCTCTCGGCCCGCTGGGGCGTCAGCCGGGAGGAGCAGGACCGGTACGCGTTGAGGTCTCATCACCTCGCCTCCGAGGCGACCCGCAACGGTCTTTTCTCGGATGAAATCCTGCCGGCGCTTGTCCCGCCCCGGTTCAAGACTATCGAAGAAGACAATGGAATCAGGGGCGACACCACATTGGAAAAGCTGGCGAAGCTTCCTCCAGCCTTTTATTTTCCTTTCGGGACGGCAACCGCCGGGAATTCCTCTTTTCTCAGCGATGGCGGGGCGGCGGTCCTGCTCATGTCCTACCGAAAGGCGAAAAGCCTCGGGTACGAGCCTGTAGCGCGAATTGCCGGATTTTCCTTCCACGGGTGCGATCCGGACGATGAGCTTCTGCTGGGTCCGGCTTATGCGGTCCCGAAGCTGCTCCAAAAAACCGGCGCCGCGCTTTCGTCGATCGATGTTTTCGAATTCCATGAAGCCTTTGCCGGGCAGGTTCTCGCGAACTTGAACGCCCTCGACAGCGACGCCTTTGCCCGCGAAAAGCTCGGCCTCCCCTCAAAAGTCGGCGAAATAAACATGGACCGGTTGAACACGAGGGGAGGATCTCTTTCCATCGGCCACCCGTTCGGCGCAACGGGCATCCGCCTTCTCATAAGCTGCTGCGACAGGCTGAAGCGCGAAAACGGCAGCCTGGGCATTATCGCAAGCTGCGCGGCCGGCGGCCTCGGGCATGCAATGCTCATAGAGCGCCTGGGCTGAGACCGGATGCCCTGCGGAGCGTGGATCATTTCAGCTCATGCTAGGTCCTATTGGACTTATCGATGACAGGGGAGGACTCATGGATTTTGTGAGACTCGAAAAGCATGAAGACGGCGTCCTGTTCGCTTTCATCGATAATCCGCGCGACCGGGTAAACACGCTGTCCGAACCGGTCATCTCAGAGATCGAAAGCGTGCTGGACGAAGTGGAGACAGACCATTTCGCAAAGGCCCTCGTCTTCATCAGCGCCAAGAAAGACAACTTCATTGTGGGGGCCGATATCCGGGATTTCGACAAGATGAGCGAACCGGGGCAGGCAAGGGAAATCCTCACCCGCGTGCACGCCCTTTTCAACCGCATCGCCAACCTGCACTACCCGTCAATCGCCGCGATAAACGGACCTTGTCTGGGCGGCGGGCTCGAGCTTGCGCTTGCCTGTCATTTCCGGATTGCCACCGACTCCGATAAAACCGTGCTGGGTCTGCCGGAAGTAACGCTCGGGCTTCTGCCGGCAGCAGGCGGAACGCAGCGCCTGACCCGCACGGCCGGAATTAGAAGAGCGCTGCCGCTTATGCTGACCGGAAAGAGCCTGAGCGCCGGCGAGGCAAAAGCTCTGCGCATAGTCGATATTGTAGTCTATCCGGAGGACCTGCCGAATACGGTAAAAAGGTGCGTGCCGTTTCTGAGGAAGAAATTCCCCGATGAAGGTTTCCTATCCGGCCATGTTTTCACTTGACTGGCTGCTCGGGACCGTCCCGCCGGTCCGAAAGATCTATTTCAACGCTGCGCGCAGGCGGGTTGCAAGACAGAGCGATGACCACTATCCGGCCCCTTTCAAGGTAATCGACTGCGTGGAAGCGGGAATTGCGGGCACCATGTCCGATGGCTTCAAGGCTGAAATAGAGGCTTTCGGATCCACTGGTCGTGTCACCGCAGTCCCAGTCGCTTCGGCGGCTGTTTTTCGCCCGGACGGCACTCAAGAAGAAACACTACGGGGCGGAGCCCAGGCGGGTGGACCTGATCGGAGTCGTTGGAAGCGGGTTCATGGGGACCGGCATCGCGGCGGTTTCGGCCCAGAGCGGGTACAGGGTGGCGATTAAGGACGTATCGCAGGAAAAGCTTTCGATGAGCCTCAAGGAAATCTGGAAATCGCTGGACCGGCGGACCCGATCCCGGAAGCTCAACCCGGTCCAGAGGGACAAGCTCTACAGCCTGGTCGTTCCCGCCCTGGATTACTCCGGTATTTCCAGCGCAGGGCTGGTCATCGAGGCGGTTTTCGAAGACCTTGGCGATAAAACATCAAGTACTGCGTGAAGTCGAGTCGGTCACTTCACCGGAGTCCATATTTGCCTCCAACACATCCGCGATTCCCATAAGCCGCATTGCCGAGGCCTCCAAGCGTCCGCAAAACGTGATCGGAATGCACTATTTCTCGCCCGTGCAGAAGATGCCGCTGCTCGAAGTGGTCGTAACGGAGCACTGTGCGGACTGGGTCCTGGCCACTGCCGTTTCAGTGGGACGCAAACAGGGCAAGACGGTGATCGTAGTCAAGGACGGACCCGGGTTCTATACGACCCGCATACTGATGCCTTTTATGCTCGAGGGGATAAAACTGATCGAAGAAGGGGCCGCTGTTGAGGATGTGGATGCCGCAATCAGGGGGTTCGGCTTCCCGGTGGGGCCGCTCAAGCTTCTGGATGAGGTGGGAATAGACGTCGCGGCGCATGTTGCGCGCGAACTCGAAGAGTTTTTTGCCCACCGCGACCTCCACGCCCCAGCGGGCCTTGAATTGATGTTGAAATCCGGGTATGCGGGCAAAAAGAAGGGCGTCGGGATTCTACGACTACCAGCCGCGATTGATTGACAGGGTGCGCATTCCGGGCTTCGAACCTCCAAGGCCGGTTAATTCGAATATCTATGGCTTTTTTGGCGGAGGCCGAAGAAAGAGCATCGATTCTTCGCAAATATGGAAAAGACTTGTATATCTGATGGTGAACGAAGCGGCCCTGTGCCTCCAGCAGGGGACTATCTCCAGTCCCGAGGACGGAGACGTCGGAGCGGTCTTCGGGCTCGGCTTTCCGCCTTTTCTGGGCGGACCGTTCCGCTACCTGGATTCGGCGGGAATAGGACGGGTCGTCTCGGAAATGGAAAATCTGTCCTCGACTCACGGCCGCAGGTTTGAGCCCGCGCCCATTCTGGTTCATATGGCCGAGCATGAAGAAAAATTCTACGGGCAGGATTGATACCGGATTGCCGGCTGGAAGCCGGCCCCTGTCCGTCCGGGAAAGTGCGAATTCTTAATCCTCGACGGTGCTGACTATTATTTCCTGTTCCACCATCTTGCCCTTGCTGAGGGCGGAGTATCTCTTGAACATCCAGAGTTCGGGGATTATTTCAGAGACTATTTCCCCGTCGTCGATGATTCGGACCACCGAACTCTCGGAGACCACCACCGCTACCGAGTTGGTCAGTTTCGTTATGGATGCCGCCGCCATGTGCCTGCTGCCAAGGCCAAGCGGCAGGTCAATTCCTTCTGAGAAAGAGTCCAGGTAGCGGCAGGCCGAAACGACCGTTCCTTCATCGGAGACCACGAAAGCCCCGTCCAGTTGCGCAAGTTCCTTGACCGTTTCACGCATGTCGGTGTCGGAAATTTGCTTCACTTTAGCGGGATGCCCCAGAAGAGGGTCGAGAATCAGGCTTCGGGAATGCTTCATGACATTTTCCGAGTCCGAGACCACGAACATTGTCCCGATTCTTCTGCCCTCCCTGCCCTCACGAGCGATCTCCACGGCAAGGATGATGACTTCCTTGAGAGTATCGGGATTTATGCCTCTTTTCTCGGAGCATATCTCGCAGAACATATCCTCCGGCATTTTCATAAAGTATCTTTCCATCTCGGCCCTCCTCCAAAGCAATAACCGAAAGCAACGGGCAAGCTGCAAGAATTATATGCCGCAGGCAATTTCACTTAATTTAATCATTCCGGGCCGGATTGGAGCATTCTCGACCGTTCGAGCCGACCGGACGGTTTTCATCCGGGGCTTCCGGCTGAACCGATGAGTCTTGCGAAACGTTGTCGAATATGGCACAAATAGAGCCGCAAATCAGCGGAGGATCAAAAAACACAAAATGAAGCCCGTTTCTCTTTTTCTTTTGATATTCCTGTCTTGCCTTCTTGGAGGGCGGACCGGTCTTGCCGCTTCAAACCACGCAGATCTTACCTGGACCGAGCGGGCCATTTCCGAGGAGGAACTGCTCGCCCTGGAGAGATCGGACCCCTCGCTCGACTTGAATACCTGCCGTCGAGATACTGGCCAGGCTCAATTCCAAGGAATCTTTCTACATTCGCCAGGATATCCGGCAGGGCCGGAAACTCAAAGTCCCCAGGGATTTCAACGCATACAGGGACTGGACCCCTATGCCGGTCCGGCTGCCTGAGAAGATGTGCGCCGCCGAAGCTTATCCTGGTGGTCAAGGACATCGCTTTTATCGGATGGTATGAATCAGGGGTGCTTGTCGGCGACAGCCAGGCCTGCACGGGCGTTTCCGGGCAGGATACCAGGGCCGGACTCTACCGGGTCGAGGAAAAAGACGCCGAACACACTTCGAGCTCATACCCCAATGACTTTGGGATCACCGCGCCTGGATGCCGTTTTCGCTCCGCATCTACGAAGCAGTCTGGATTCACGCGGGAAATGTCTTCGGGGCGCACTGCTCGCATGGCTGCGTGATTCTGCCGATCGAAAAGGCGGAAGCGCTCTTCAGGTGGGCCGAGCCGGGCACCCCGGTCCTCGTACTGGAGACAGTGACAGTGAGCAGTGAACGGAGAGTTTATAGCTCCTTTTGAGTGCCTATCGGTACGTGAGAATCGGTCATAAAAGCTGAGGACTCAGAAATCCGTCCAAGCACGCCTTTTGCATAATCTTTCAGTCGGACAACTATCCGGAGGCGTGTGGTCATGGCAGTCAAGGTCGATGATTTCGGAAAAACCGGCCGGGTTGAAACAAACGGAAAGCCCACTCATCCACTAAATCCACCTCTAATAAAAAAGCCGAAAAGCTCCAATGTGTTTCAAGCCCTTCTGAACGGGTTAAAATCCAAAGAAAGCAGCCAGCCGGTCAGCAGTCTGCGAAACAAGCCCGCATCCTCGGAGGTGGTCAAACACGATCATCACAGGGCCTCGAAAAACCCCGGCGCCGTCCATGGCCTGAACGCGCAGAACGTCAATAATCTGGCGGCATCGGCTCTGATCGCCATGGCGGCCATTTCATCCGGTCCGAACCGTATCGGCGGCATCTACTCGCAGGGGCCGGAAGGTCCGGTCAGCCGGGCGGGATTTCAAACGTTGCCGGGGTTTGCGCATCGGCGCAGGAGGTCAGGACGAACTTTGTCAGGGGCAGGAAATCGGCGCCCTGTCCGCTCATTTCGAATCGGGCGAAAAAGGTCCGGGGGTGATCGGCTATGACTATAATGGGGGGACATCCTACGGGACCTACCAGATTTCCTCCAGGGCAGGTACGATGAAGCTTTTTATCGATTACCTGTCCGAGCAGGCGCCGGACCTGGCCGGTAAACTGAAAGCCGCCGGACCGGCAAACACGGGCAGCCGCTCCGGAAAAATGCCCGAAGTCTGGAAAAAGATAACAGCCGCAGATCCTGCACGGTTTTCAAAACTCCAGTACGATTTTATCGAGAAAAGCCATTATCTGCCTGCCCTTCAGGAAATTTCGGAACGAACCGGTCTGGATATCTCAAAAGCCCCCAGGGCGCTTCAGGAGGTGCTCTGGAGCACGGCCGTTCAGCATGGCCCAAATGGCGCGGCAAAGATTTTCACCAAGGCGATCGGACGCGCACAGACCAAAAACGGTGGAGTTAAAATGGCCCAATTGATCGGCTCCGTTTACGATATGAGAGCGGGCCAGTTCGGGTCGTCCGAACCGGGTGTCAGGGCGGCCGTCCGGAGCCGTTTCAGAGAAGAGGGGAAAATCGCCCTTGCGATGCTTTCCGACCCGTTCCTCAAATCCGAAGGCGTGAGGGTCTAATCCGGCCGAAGAGGAAATATTTGCGCCCACACCAAGAAAAAAATTCCTCCCTAAACCCGGAAAAATCTGCCGAAAGAAAATATCCCATTGTAAGTCATTGATTTAAAAGCCTTTTTGGTAGCCGGATTCTTTGGTATCAAGTTTGCTCGTAAATTTCTCCGGAAGCCGATGAAATCCACGGGAAGAAAATGTTGGGTTTCGCGTCGAACAACTCTACGCAATTTCCACGCCCCGCGAGGTGGATGAGATAATGCAATCAGGACAGGTAAACGCTTCGCAACTGCTGGCATCCTTTCTTGGAAGCGAAAATGAAAAAATCGGGCAAGCTATAGCCCAGAGCGATTTTGCCGGCGAACTTAAAAAGCTCATTCCGGCGCCGGCCAACGACGCCGGGGCGTCTGTCCGGAGATGCCGCGGCAAAGCCCGAGAAGGCGAACGCGCCCGATCCCGGGCTAAAGGCCTCATCCGGCGAGACGCTCGCCGCTCCTGAAACAAAAACCTGCCCGCCGTCCACAATCCGGGAGCAGAAAGGTGCGACGGATTCCAGGACGAAGATAGACGCGATAAAATCGAAGGCCCAAAAAGAGCAAGCCTCTTCGTCACCAACCCCGCCATCGCCGACGACAGTACTGGCCGACCTTCAATACCCGGCGGAAACCAGAAAGGCGTGCAAGGCATCCAGAATAAGGAAGGTCCGATTTCCATCAAAGACCTGAAATCTCTCCTGGACACTCAGCCTGCGATCGGTTCCGAAATTCGCGCCCAAGTCCCGGCGGAACACGCCCGTGCGCTGGTGGAATCGATAATCGCCAAGGGAGGGCGGCACAAACCAGAAAGGGTTAGCATCCGGAGGGACCCTTCAGTCATCTGTCCAGATCAAGACCGAAGGATCGTACACTCCCGATGAGTTTCGGGGGCTGCTGGAAAAGGTTTTGCAACAGGCGGAGGCGAAACAGGCGCAGCTTGCGCAGGTTGGAACACAGCCCGGTTCGGCGAAAACGGTGAAAACGGCGGAAACGGCAAAAACGGCGCAACCGGCGGAAGCTCCAAAAATGGGCCAGACAGAGAGCCTTGTGGCAACTGTTCTTCCTTCGTTTATTTCAGCAGATCGCGAAAATGGTTCGACTAAAAGTATTTTCGGCGCAAATGCAGGCAAACAACCCTTTGAAGCTCAAAGCGCAAAGGTGAGAGATGTCCGCGAAAACCAATTGAAGCTGTTTCAGACAACTTCAAGCAGTACGAGCAGCCGAGCGCGGTCAAAATCGCCTCGGACGGCGGGGAAAATGAAGGGGCCGCGGTCGTTGCCCAAGCCGGAATAAAAAGCGGCGGGACAGGGCCGGCATCACATATTCAGCCCCCGCTTCGCCCTCTGCTCGGCAGGAAACGGTAAACATACCTGTCGAAAATCTTGACCCGATTTTGAAATACTTCGACGCAAGGATAGCGTCTGCGGACCCGCAGCAGCCGGGATCGAACGCGGCTGCAGCCCCGGCGCGGCGCCGGGCGGTCCTCATGAAGGCCTGGCCGCTCAGGCCCAGAACCTGGCTCCCCCGGTCAAAGCGGTGGAAAAACAGGCCGACGGATCTCGAGGCGCATCGAGTTCGTTGAGGCTTCCGCAGGACATCGCCGAACAGTCTGAGGCGGCTCGGCTAAAAACGGTGGCGGCCGAATTTCCTTCGAGTGAATGGTCTTTTGACAGCAATCCGAACCGGGCGGCGGTTTACTCTAAAGAAATTCAGCATGAGGCCCCCGAGGCAAAACCCGGTCCGGAGAAGGTCCCGGCTGGGCTTCAAGAAACCCAGCAGAGCGCTGGAAATGACGCGAAGGCGGGCCCGGCGAACCAAACGTCGGGGGCTGCGGGAGAAAAAGCGGTCCCGGCCGCTGAATCCATGGCCGCCAAATCGAGCGATCCGGTTTGGGCAAAGGCTGAGTCGACCGCCGCCAAACCCGATCCGGAGAAGGTCCGGGCAGGACTTGAAGAAACCTTGCAGGGCGCTGGAAATGACGCGAAGGCGGCCCCGGCGAACCAAACTTCGGGAGCTGCGGGGGAAAAAGCGGTCCCGGCCGCTCAATCCATGGCCGGCAAATTTAGCGATCCGGTTTGGGCAAAGGCAGAGGCGCCTGTGGCAAAACCCGATCCAGAGAAGGTCCCGGCAGGGCTTCAAGAAACCCAGCAGGGCGCTGTGAATGACGCGAAGGCGGCCCCGGCGAACCAAACTTCGGGCGAAGCGGGGGAAAAAGCGGTCCCGCCCGCTCAATCCATGGCCGGCAAATTTAGCGATCCGGTTTGGGCAAAGGCAGAGGCGCCTGTGGCAAAACCCGATCCAGAGAAGGTCCCGGCAGGGCTTCAAGAAACCCAGCAGAGCGCTGTGAATGACGCGAAGGCGGCCCCGGCGAACCAAACTTCGGGCGAAGCGGGGGAAAAAGCGGTCCCGCCCGCTCAATCCATGGCCGGCAAATCGAGCGATCCGGTTTGGGCAAAGGCAGATGGGCCCGCCGCCGAACCCGACCCGGCGAAAATCCAGGCAGGGCTTCAAGAAACCCAGCAGAGCCCTGGAAATGACGCGAAGGCGGCCCCGGCGAACCAAACTTCGGGCGCAGCGGGGGAAAAAGCGGTCCCGGCCGCTCAATCCATGGCCGGCAAATTTAGCGATCCGGTTTGGGCAAAGGCAGATGGGCCCGCCGCCGAATCCGACCCGGCGAAAATCCCGGCAGGGCTTCAAGAAACCCAGCAGGGCGCTGGAAATTATGAGAAGGCGGCCCCGGCGAACCAAACTTCGAGCACTACGGGAGAAAAAGCGGTCCCGGCCGCTCAATCCATGGCCGGCAAATTTAGCGATCCGGTTTGGGCAAAGGCAGAGGCGCCCTCCGCCAAACCCGATCCGGAGAAGGTTCCGTCAGGGCTTCAAGAAACCCAGCAGGGCGCTGTGAATGACGCGAAGGCGGCCCCGGCGGTTGTGGGGGAACGTCCGGAAGGGGCCGGAGGGAAAACGGCGATCGTGCCGGAATCACTTCGCGGGCCGTGGAGACTTGATTCCTCGATCGAGGATTTCCAGTCCGGGGCAGATCCGTACGTTTTCGGGGCAGGGACCGAATCAGGCCCGTCCGTGCATCAGAGCGCATCGGCTATAACCGGCATGGACGCCCCGAATGTCGCCGAAAGCCGCACGGCGTTTTCGGGACTGGACACGGCCATGCTCTCGAAGCAGATCGAAAAGCAGCTCGGGAGCAGGGATTCCGCCCCCGAGAGCGCGGTCTTCCAGAATTCGGCCTCGAACTTTCAGCGAGTGAGCGAGATAAATCTGCCCGGAATGGAGAATTCCACACAGAACAGCTTTGCCTACTACGATCCCTACCGGTCGGCCGAACTCGTCCAAAGCATGCGTGAGCAACAAACGGGCGGCGTCGCGAGGCAGCTTGTCCTCGATATGGAGCCGGATGAACTCGGAAAGGTCAGCATCAGGGTCGGGGCCAGGAAAGATGAAATATCAGTTGTGGCGCATACGCAAAGCGAGCCGGCGAGGCAGGCCCTGATGAGCCGCTCGCCCGAGCTTCGCCAGGACCTCCAGGACCAGGGACTCGTGCTCGATAAATTCATGGTTGACGTTAACCGCGAGAAATCGGGCGGAGGGAACTACCCCGAGCAAAACAATCCTAAAGGGAAAACCCCGCCGATCTCCAGAACGGTAAAAGTCGGCGTCGCTCAGACCGCAGCGGGACCCTCCTACGTCAGGAAAACCGACGGCCGGTCGCGAATCAGCATTTTTGCATAGGCAGCGCGGCATAAAGAAAAAATCAAAAACGTAAAGACATTCACCGCAGAGGCGCATAAAAAAATCAAATAAATAAAGACATTCACCGCAGAGAACGCATAGGGGAAAAAATTAAGAACATAAAGATTTTCACCGCAGAGAACGCAGAGTACGCAGAGAAAAGACTGAGCATTTAATTTGAAATCCCTTAGTATTCCCTCTGCGTACTCTGCGGTGAGATGCTTTGCCTTGTCTGCGGTGAAAATCTTTTGTCTTGTGTGCGGTGAAAATCTTTATGTGCGTTATTCTCTTATTTCCCCGAAAATGACAAAAAATTCATGTGCCTCCGGTTATCCTCGTATGATAGATGAGACGGTAACGCCTGGTGATTGTTAAAACGCCAGCTTTTACGGGCCGGCCGATGTGCCGTTTTTTGCCGGGTATTGTGTATAAATCCGTCTTACGAGGTCGTTTAAATGGGCGCCGATGCTTTTGTGAAAGAGAACACAAAACTCAATCTGGAAGAAATAAGAGCGGGTAAAACGAATCTGCAGTCCAAGCCGATTCAATTCAATATCGATCTTACCGGACGCTGCAATATCAATCCTCCCTGTGTTTTCTGCTCCCGGAAGGGCGATGGAGACAGCGCCCTGGATATTTCCGCCGTTGACAAATATTTGCCGTTTCTGAGCCGGTGTGAACGAGTGACGGATTGCAGTTTCGGCGAACCGCTTACACATCCGGATTTCTTGAAACTGGTTCAAAGAGTGGCTGCAAATGGACAGGCTTTCACTTTTTCAACGAACGGGTTGCTTCTGACTCAAAAACGGGCGGATATCCTTGCAGAGGCAGGAGAAAACATCGGATTTTCCATCTCGATCAATGCAGCCACGTCTGCAACCTATTATAAGCTGACGGGGCAGGACTTCGATAGAGTAATAGCAAACGTAAGGCGCTTCATTGCCAAATATAGAGATAAATGGGGCCATAACCCACCGCTTGCGATGAGTTTTATCGTCATGAAGGTCAATTGCGAAGAGGTGACCGATTTTATCAGGTTGGCTCATGATATTGGAATCACGAATATCAATCTCAGGCATTTATTCATTATGCCATACGGATTATGGCCGCGTAACGATTTTGGTTACAAATTCATTTACAATGATGAGATGCTGACACAGCAGGAATATGATTCCATAAGCGCAAGTTCAAGAATATCAGCCAACGAGCTTGGGCTCAATCTGACAATCCACTGGGAACCGGCAGACTCCGAGATTCATAATCTTTCGGAGCCGGGCGTTGACATACCATGTCTTTTTCCCTGGAAATTCCTGTTTGTTCAGGAACACAGCAAGAAAGCATTCATGTGCTGTTATTCAGATACGGTGCTCGGACGCGTCGATAAGGATTCGCCGGAACAGATATGGAACAATAATATCATAAGACAGGCAAGGAAAGAGCTTGTAAGCGGCAAGGTCCCCGAGATTTGCAGAAAACATGGATTATCCTGCCCTTTAGTTCCCACTGCCAAGCATAAGACAAGTATTTATAAAAGGACGTTCTTTCAATACGTTCGCCGTTTGGTTCAGTATCTCATCAGGTAAGCTAAAGATTTTCACCGCAGCAACTCATGTCCCGTTGGGACACCCTAAACCATGAAAAGATTCTATATGTGCGCTATATTGCTCTTCAGCTGAACGATGGAAATAGGCCGTATCTCTGTGATGCCATGAGCTCGAACCGCAGCATGGCCTGGACATCGCTTCGAACCCAAGACTGTTGCCTTCCCATCCGGGATGAGCACGCGAAGCAGATTGATTATCTTCCGATGTCCTCCACCGTTGAGCGAATTGCATCTGAACCGCAGAAGAGAAGGGGGGCATTCCATGGAGCCGATCTACACGAGTTGTTGTGGCCTTGATGTGCACAAAAAGACCATTCAGGCCTGTGTGCGTCGCATTGGAACAATCAGGCGCACCCACCAGGAAGTGCGCTCCTTCGGCACAATGACCTGTGAAATCCAGGCCCTTGCCGACTGGCTTTCCCAGGAAGAGGTTACCCATGTAGCCATGGAATCCACCGGGGTCTATTGGAAGCCTATCTACAACATCTTGGAGGAGAGATTCACTATTCTTTTGGTTAATGCGAGGCATGTTAAGAATGTCCCGGGGAAAAAGACGGATGTCAAGGACTGCCAGTGGCTTGCGCAACTCCTCCAATGTGGGCTTCTTAAAGGGAGTTTTGTTTCCCCCCGGCATCAAAGGGAGCTTCGGGACCTCACCCGCCACCGTGCCAAATTGGCTAATGAGAAGGCCACTGTGGCTAACCGCGTTCACAAGATTTTGGAGGATGCCAACATAAAGCTTGGGGCTGTTGCAACCGACATCATGGGCAAATCTGGAAGAGACATGATTCGGGCTCTGATTCAAGGGGAAAAGGACAGCACTGAGATGGCCGAACTTGCCAGAATGCAACTCAGGGAGAAAATCCCACAACTTCAGCTTGCTCTTGAGGGGCACGTCACAGACCACCATCGATTCATCCTGAGTGAGTTGATGGATCATATCGATTACCTTGAAGGGCAGATCGAGCGATTCAGCCAAAGAATCGAGGAGGTAAGCGGCCCTTTTCGGGAAGCAATTGAGGAAGTGGCGCGCCTGCCTGGTTTCAGGAATACTGCGTCTGAGAATCTGATCGCGGAGATCGGGTGCAACATGGACCAATTCCCTTCGGCGGAGCACCTCAGTTCGTGGGCTGGGATATGTTCCGGTAACAACGAAAGTGGAGGCAAAAAGAAGAGCGGCAAGACAACCAAAGGGAGCAGATGGCTTCGGGCCACTCTCGCTCAAGCCGCTTGGGCAGCCTCGAAGAAGAAGGGATCCTACTTCCAAGCCCAATACCGGCGCCTTGCCGGTAGGAGAGGAAGAAAACGTGCGGTTATAGCTGTTGGTCATTCTCTTCTCGTTGTCATTTACCATGTGCTCAAAGACCATATTGAATACAACGACCTTGGTGGAGACTACTTTGACAAACTCAATTCCAAGCGCCTCGTACCTTACCTTGTAAAGCGGCTGAGAAACATTGGTTACGAGGTGAATCTGGTACCGATGGAGAACGCAGCCTAAACCTTTTCGAAGCAGAGGCGCAGAGGGCGCAGAGGGAAGATGGAAATCAACGAAGTGACAAAAGATTTTCACCGCAGAGGCGCAGAGGGCGCAGAGGGAAGATGGAAATCAACGAAGTGACAAAAGAAGTCATCGGGGCGGCGATTGAGATCCATCAGGCATTGGGACCGGGTCTTTTGGAATCCGCTTATGAGGAATGTCTCTGTCATGAATTGGGGCTGAGGGCGCTTCGCTTTGAACGACAGAAACCGTTGCCGGTTGTGTTCAAAGGAGCAAAACTCGATTGCGGTTATCGCCTGGATTTACTTGTTTCCAATTCTGTGGTCGTAGAGATCAAGGCCGTCGAAGCGCTGCTGCCTGTTCACGAAGCGCAGCTTCTTACATATCTGAAGATAGGCGGATGGAAAGCCGGGCTGCTGATTAACTTCAATATCCCGGTACTGAAGCACGGAATCAAAAGAATTGTCCTGGGCCTAAAGGAATGAAAAGCATTCTTTCTCTGCGTCCTCTGCGCCTCTGCGGTGAGATGTTTTAGTCGAAACGCTGCTGCCTGTTCACGAAGCGCAGCTTCTTACATATCTGAAGATAGGCGGATGGAAAGCCGGGCTGCTGATTAACTTCAATATCCCGATACTCAAGGATGGAATCAAAAGAATTGTCCTGGGCTTAAAGGAATGAAGAGTGTTTTTTCTCTGCGGCCTCTGCGCCTCTGCGGTGAGATGATTTGCATTGGGCAGGGGCTGTTCAGAAATGCCGGAGCAGTACTAAATTTGGCGTATCATTGGTCTGTCGCCATGTCCCTTCATGAACAAACTAAACCAAACCTGTCGCGAAAGATTTTGAAAGGGGGCAAAAATGTTTACGCCATGAGCTTTCGCAGGCAATTTTTCATGCCCCTTCGAGAGGCCGCGGAGCCATGAAGAGGGGTAGGGGCGGGCCATGCCCGCGATTTGCTTTAGAATGCATGAAATCTATCGCGCGCAAGGCGCGGTCTACGGAAGGCGACTTTTCGAGAAAGGGTCATCGATTAGAGGCTGGTGCGGTATTATTTCAATGCAATTCATTTATCGGGCGGGGTTTGCGCCCACCGGTCATAAAATGAGAAAGGCGGCCGAAGCCGCCTTTCTCTGTCCTGTGTCCTTTTTCCCCCCAGAATTTCCCGGAGGCTATTTTACTAGTGTATCAGGTTCGTCGCCGTCTGGAGCGCGGTGTTGCCGGTTTCGACGGTTTTGGAGTTTGCCTGGTAGTCCGCCTGGAAGGTGATCAGGTTGACCATCTGCGCGGTCAGGTCCACGTTCGAGCCTTCCAGCGCTCCGGATACCAGCGTGCCTGCCCCGGTGGCCCCCGGCGCTCCTGTTGCGGCGGTCCCGGCGCTCGAGCCCGGAGTGTACATGTTTTCTCCATCCCGGATGAGACCCTCGGGGTTGGGAAAGGTCGTCACTCCCACCGTGCCCAAGGTCGTTGGGGCGCCGGATGAATCGTGCCCGGTAATGGTCCCGAACTTGTCGATGCTGAAACTGGAGCATTTTGTGGTGTCGATTGTGATGGCTTTTCCAGCGGAGTCGAGTACATTGTTACCGTGCATATCGGTGAGATTCATTTTCGCGGGATCGGTTCCATACAACTGGAACGATCCATCCCGGGTGAAATAGTTATTCCCATTGGCGTCCTGGACTTCGAAGAACCCATTACCCTGGATCATCAAATCCCACTGGTTTCCGGTCTGTATTTCCGAACCGTTTCCGAAATCCGAGTTAACGCCGAGCACCGTAGAGCCTGAGCCCTGCGCCGTTGTGTTGATATCTTCCGTCGGGATGAATCCGCTCACAAGATCGCCGAAGTCCACTGTGTTCGATTTGTATCCCGTGGTATTCGCATTGGCGATGTTGTCGCTGACGACCGAGAGGGCCGTGCTGAAGCTGTTCAGACCTGAAAGCCCCGTGAGCATCATGTCGGCTGCCATTTGCTTCTCCTTTTCCGGTTTATTGGCAGACTAGTCGGTTTCTGCTTTTCATTGCCTCTATTCGACTGGGCGCCATGCCGAGCGGACTGCAAATCCCGCTCGGCCGGCTTTCTGTTTTCTGCGCCCTTTTTCCCTCGAGAATTTCAGTGTCGCTACTTTATCAGTGCATCATGTTCACCATCGTCTGGAGCAGGGTGTTGGCCGTTTCGATGGATTTGGAGTTTGCCTGGTAGTCGGCCTGGTAGGTGATCAGGTCGACCATCTGAGCGGTCAGGTCCACGTTTGACCCTTCCAGCGCTCCGGATACCAATGTGCCCGCCCCACCGACGCCTGGCGCTGCAGGAGTAGCTGTCCCGGCGCTGGCGCCTGGTGTGTACATATTCTCTCCATCCCTGATGAGACCGTTGGGGTTGGGGAAGGTAGATACCTTGATTTTGCCTATGGTTACGCTGTTGTTTGAGCTGTCGCTTGCGTTTATATTGCCGAACTTGTCGATGGTAAAATTGGAGTACATTGTTGTATCAATTGGAATGGATCCATCGGTCCAGGTGGTGGTGCCGCCACTGACGACGGGGTACTGACCCTGTACCTGGTTGCCATTCATATCGGTGAGATACGTTGTTGTTGAGGGAGGTTTGGCATAGACCTGGAACGATCCATCCCGGGTGTAATAGTCTACCGGCGTTGTACCGCTGTTATCCTGGACTTCGAAGAACCCATTGCCCTGGATCATCAAATTCGACCAGTTCCCGGTCTGTATTTCCGAACCGTTCCCGAAGTCGGAGTTGACGCCGAGCACAGTCGAGCCTGTGCCCTGCGCCGTAGTGTTGACCTCCCTGGTCGGGATCAGTCCGCTCACAAGATCTCCGAAGTCTACGGTGTTGGATTTCCATC
Source organism: uncultured delta proteobacterium (assembly GCA_963727975.1). GTDB lineage: Bacteria > Desulfobacterota > Syntrophobacteria > Syntrophobacterales > Syntrophobacteraceae > SbD1. Next base: position 43,117 of record CAVSIN010000028.1, read on the forward strand.
CCGTGGTGTTCGCATTGGCGATGTTGTCGCTTACGACCGAGATGGCCGTGCTGAAGGTGTTAAGACCTGAAAGCGCATTGAACATCGTGTTTGCCGCCATTTGCTTCTCCTTTTCCCTTTTGTGAGTAGATTGATCGGATTTTCGTTTTCATTGCCTCTATTGGATTGCGCATTATGCCGTGCAGACTGCAAATCCCGCCCGGCGGACCTCAGTGTGGCCGGCTCGAGCCGCCGGCCTGGCTGGTAACCGCATAGACGTTCGCCACGGGGACCTGCATTCCGCCCGGTCCCGTCAGGGTGTACGTCGGCGGGTTATTGTCGAGGTTGCACATGTAAACCTGCCCGCTGACCCCGGTCAGGGCCGCCGAGGTAGTTCCGTCGGCCGCCGTCGCAGTGACCGAGCAGGTATAGGCGCCGTCGGCGACCTTGTTTCCGCTCGAGTCCGTGCCCGTCCACGGCACGCTGTAGCTGCCCGCGTTTTGGGAACCCACGTTCAAAGTGTTGACCACCTTACCGGTGGAGTCCATTATTGTGACAGTGACCGAACCGGCCGCCGGGAGCGTGTAGTTGAGCGTGGTGGGCGTGCCTGAAGCTACGTCGATTTCGCTCGATTGGGCTGTGACCTGCTTGCCGACAAGCGATGCGATCTGCCCGTTGTTGATGCCCGCCGTATATTGCTGGAGACTGCCCAAAAGCGTCGCAGTCTGGTTCATCTCCTGAACGGTCGTAAACTGCGCGAGCTGGGCGGCCAGTTCGTAAGACTGCATCGGGTTGGTCGGGTCCTGGTTCTGCAACTGGGCGAGGAACATCGTCATGAAAGAGTTCGCGTTCAGGGCGTTCGAGGCGCTGTTGTTGGCCGTGGCGCCCGGTGCGGTGGGGAGCCCGGAACCGATGCCAAAGGGTGCTGCCGGCGTTGTTGACATTACGATCTCCTCCCGGAGTAAGTTGAGGGCAATTGTTCAAGCCCGCGAACAATGAGAGCAAGACTGATACCAGCAGCGAGTTATTGTAAAAGCGCAGTTATTCCGGCATGTTGTCGTTTTGGAGTTTCCGGTGTTAAATATGCGCGCGGGAAATTTTTTCTCACGGACCGTGCACATTTTTCCGGATCGAATGAATTGAGAATTTAGAAACGGGGAATGAATAACCGAATTATTGAATCAACCATGTCAAAAGCTTGACCGGGATTTTGTCAACCGCCGCAAAGCCGATGCAAATCGTCTGCGCCGCTTCACTCGCCCCCCGGTCCCGGGAAGAAAGCAAACGGGTCAAGGTCCATCTTTCTTAGTTTCCATCCGGAAAGGGTCCTTTTCCGCCCCCGGGGCGGTGGGACCGCCAGCCTACTTGGCCACTGCCTTCGGCGGTGGCACGGGCAGGATCGACGCTCCGCGAGGCGGTACCGGAGTACGCCTCCGCGCTAAAATCCCCCCTGCCCCCCTTTAGGAAAGGGGGGAGAATTTGGGGCGCCCCTTTAGAAAAGGGGGGAAGTTTTGGCGCGCACCTTTGGAAAAGGGGGGAGAATTTGGGGCTCCCTTTGGAAAAGGGAGGAATATTTTGGACGCCCCTTTAGCCCTGCAACCACATTCAATGGTGGAGGCGCCGGACCGTGCAGGGTCAAGACCCCGCTGCGCTCCCCAGCAGGATGGTGAAAAAGGACCTGCTGGTGGGAAAAGAACCCTAGAAGGGCGGATGATTTCGTCATTTCGGCGCCATTCCGGCTTTCGCCGGGGTGACGTCACCCCGGACCCGATTCGGGGCTGAATCCAGAGCTTTTTTGAACTATTTGATTTCTAAAGCAAAACACTGGACCCCGGCTTTCGCCGGGGTGACGGCCCCACGAGGTTTTTACTGTAAAGTGGGAATTTCAATCCTTTTTCACCACCCTGCCAGGCCTTGCCCGAGATTTCACCGGTTCGAAGACACGCCTCGGATCGCGCGCAAGGCGTGCTCCTACAGGAAACATCGTTGCGCGGTTGGAAACCGGGGGGAATTTGGCGCCCCCCCTCGGCAGCCGGGGAGGAATCCGGCCTCAAGGCCTTGCTCTTTCTCACTTTTCCGGTTCTGGCATGCTCATTGCTCGTTCGGTCTGCCGGAGGTGTTGGTTAACGTCAGGATTCAATTTTGCCGCATATATGGAAAGGGCTTGAAGAATGCCTCCTGCAGTAGAAGAAAAGAAGGAAGTCCAGGAAAAACCCAAATCAAAGAAGCTTCTGATCATCCTGCCCCTTTTACTGGTGCTGCTGGGTGGCGGAGGAGCGGGGGCCTACTTCAAATTCGTCAAGGCGCGCCCGATGAGAGGACGGAGGAAAAAAAGCAGACGGAGAACGCCGTTTACTGTGAAATGGACACTTTCATGGTCAACCTGGCCGACCCGGGCGGGAAACGTTTTCTGAAAGCCACGATCAAGCTCAAGGTGAGCTCGCCCCACGTGGCGGACGAGTGCAAGCTGCGCAGTTTCGAAATGAGGGACCTCGTTCTGACGCTGCTTACCAGCAAGGAATCCGATGAGGTCATGACTCCGGAAGACAAGCTGGTTTTGAAGAAACAGATAATGGAGGCTCATAAACCGCGTGCTTCGAAAGGGGCAGGCCCTGGATGTTTATTTCACCGACTTTCTGGTCCAGTGAAGGCGGTCAGTGCATACTATGGAAAAGATACTTTCCCAGGATGAAGTCGATGCCCTGCTGAAGGGACTATCCGACGGCGATATCGAAACCAGCCAAGGAAAGCGCTCCTGCAGCAGGAGAACATTCGTGCGTTCGATCTGGCAAACCAGGACAGGATCGTGCGCGGGCGCATGCCCACCCTTGACATAATTAACGACAGATTTGCCAAAATCCACCGCATTTCACTTTCCGGTTCACTGCGGCGGATGCTCGACATAAACGTCTGCCAGGCCGAGATGATCAAGTTCGGCGAATTCATCCGGACGCTGCCTGTGCCGACGAGCCTGCATATTTTGAAGATCGACCCGCTCAGGGGGCACGTCCTGTTCATGATCGAAAGCCGCCTCATCTTCAACCTGGTCGACTGTTTCTTCGGCGGCACCGGCAAGGGCAGCTACAAGATAGAGGGCCGTGATTTTACCTCGATCGAATACCGTGTGATAAACAAAGTGGTAAAACAGGTCCTTGCGGACCTCGAGCAGGCATGGCAGCCGATTACGGCCGTTTCGTTCGGTTTCGTCAGGTCCGAGGTAAATCCCCAGTTTGCAACGATCATCCCTCCAACCGACGTTGTTATAGTGGTCCGGTTCGAACTCGAAATGGACCGCATGATGGGAAGAATGGCCCTCGTGCTCCCATATTCCACCATCGAACCGATCAGGTCGAAGCTCTACGCGAGCTTTCAGAGCGACCAGCTTGAAGTTGACGCGCAATGGATATTGCGCCTGAAGAAACTGCTTCACGACGTGCCGGTGGAGCTTACCGTCGAGCTGGGCAGCACTCTCGATAAAGGGCTCGGAACTGATGAATATGGAAATCGGCGACGTCATAGTGCTCGATAACGACGCCAGCAGACCGCTTCTTGTGAAAGTGGAAGGAGTGCCGAAATTAAGGGCGAACTCCGGGAATCTGCCGCGGGAACCTGGCCTTTCAGGTGCACAGCGATATAAAACGGCGAGTAGCAGGCCGGATTCTTTCTTCTCAATGGGAAGGTGAAACAAATGGAAAACGAACAAGCTCAATTCCCGAAGCTGGAAAAGGGCCATGGACAAAAGAGCATGAAGGACCTGGATTTCCTGCTGGACATCCCCCTTGAAATCTCGGTTGAACTCGGCCGCACCAAGATTCTGGTCAACGATTTGCTTCAGCTCGGCCAGGGGTCTGTTATCGAACTGACCAAGCTGGCCGGCGAGCCGCTCGAGATTCTGATAAACCAGAAGCTCATAGCACGCGGTGAGGCCGTCGTGGTCAACGAAAAATTCGGGGTGAGAATAACCGACATAATCAGCCCGATGGAGCGCGTAAAACAGTTGGCGTAATCAGGCATCCCGAGACCGCCCCGTGTATCGAAGCGTCGAGAATGAGGGGATGCCTGCCGCGCTACGCGAGGAATGCCGTTAAGGCGTCGTCGATTCAGTTTCACGAAGTGATCGCTTAGTACTGTTAACTGGTCTGTCATTCGAGGAAGGCGGGGGCGCGCTGATGGAATCGGGACTTCTGTTATTGAAGACGGCGGGCGCCCTGGCGCTGGTCCTGGGCATTTTGTTCGCCTTCATCTACGTGCTCAAGCGGTGGGGAAACCCGGCGAAAAGACCGGCCTCGCAGGCCATGATGGAAGTCTTGTCCAAACACTCCTTCGGACCTCGCCATCACCTGATGCTGGTCGAATGTGGCCGGGGAGAGCAAAGTGCTGGTCGGCGTTTCCCCTCAGAACATGAGCCTTCTGCCCGTAAACGCGCCGGCCCTGTCCGGCAAAAACGCTTTTGAGGATGCGATCGAGAAGATATGAACCGACGCCGTGAAAAAAACAGTCATCGACTCGGGTCCCTGCCGGCTTTTCTGACGCTCATTTGCCTTATTGCTCAACTTGCCTTCCTGTTTCACCCGGTGCAATCTTTTGCGGCGGGAATCGATCTTCCCGCCATCAATTTGAACCTGGACGACGCCAAGGGACCTCAGCAGATATCAGGCGTTCTACAGATCGTTTTCCTTTTGACAGTCCTGTCGCTTGCGCCTGCAGTTCTCATTTTGATGACCAGCTTTACCCGTTTCGCAATCGTATTTTCTTTTCTGAGGTACGCGCTCGGAACGCAGCAATCGCCTCCCAACCAGGTCATAGTCGGCCTGGCGCTCTTCCTCACTTTTTTCGTAATGCAGCCGGTGTGGCAGAGAATCAACCAGGAAGCGATAGTGCCATACGAACAGCACAAGATTTCGGGCGAAGAATTTCTGAACCGCGGCGCAGCGCCTCTCAAGGAATTCATGCTCAAGCACACGCAACAAGGCGGACCTTGCCCTGTTTGTTTCGATGTCGCAAAAGGAAAAACCGCAGAACGCCGAATCTCTTTCCATTTCGACCGTAATTCCGGCTTTCGTGATAAGCGAGCTGAAAACGGCCTTCCAGATCGGGTTTATGCTCTATATTCCGTTCATAATACTGGATATGGTCGTGGCCAGCATTCTTCTTTCGATGGGCATGATGATGCTGCCGCCGGTGATGATCTCTCTTCCGTTCAAGCTCATGCTTTTCATCCTGGTGGACGGCTGGAACCTGCTGATAGGATCTCTCGTAAAGAGCTTCCAGTAAAGAAGGGAAAACAGCATGAACTACGAGTTTATCATCGGATTCGGCAGGCAGGCCATCGAGACAATGCTGCTCGTAAGTCTGCCCGTGCTTGGCCTCAGTATGGCCATCGGGCTGATAATAAGCGTATTTCAGTCGGTCACTCAAATTCAGGAAATGACGATAACTTTCGTGCCTAAAATCTTCATAACCTTTCTGGCGCTGCTGATCTTCGGTTCCTGGATGCTTGGGAAGCTCACCGGTTTTTTGCGCGAAGTTATCGTGAACATTCCGAACCTTGCGGGATGACCCGCGATGTTGTCTTTTAACGTCAATATCTCCGAGCTTGCCATCCTTCTGTCAATTCTGCTTCGCATCAGCATCATTCTTTTCATGCTGCCCATCTTCAACTCAGCCGGGGTCCCTACGCCCGTAAAAGCCCTGATCGTAATCTCCTTTTCCGTAATGCTCTTTCCGGTTATCAGGCAAAACGTCAGGCCCGTTCCGCTCGAGTTGGCTTCACTGGCTTCGGTCATTATCGGCGAGCTGATATACGGGATACTGTTTGCCCTTTCGATGCTTCTTATAATCAGCGCTTTCCAGTTGGCGGGCGAGCTGATCGGCTTCGAGATGGGATTTGGATTTTCGCAAACCGCCGATCCACTGACCGGCGCAAAGTTTACGGTCCTGTCCGTGTGGACGCAACTGCTCGCGACCATGATTTTTCTTTCCATTAATGGACACCACATAATCCTGAAAATCCTGGTCGAGAGCTTCAAGACCATCCCGGTCGGCTCATTTGCGCTCGATTCGGGCCTGTTTGCGAAAATGCTCCTGCTTATCCGGCATGCTGTTCGTTTTGGCGCTGAAGCTGGCCGCGCCGGTCCTGGCCGTGCTGATCCTCACCCAGATCGGCCTCGGGCTGATGTCGAAGTTTGCCCCGCAAGTAAATATCCTCGCCACGAGCTTTCCTCTGACCATCACCCTGGGCATTTTTTTCTTCGGTCTTACCCTGATTTTCTGGGGTGAGATGGGGGTCGAGTCCTTTAGCCGGCTTTTCCACTTTCTGGAGAATTTCTCGAAATAACTTCAGGGTCCAGCCAGGCGCGCGCGCAGTTCCGGCGCCTGTCTGTTTCTCATACGAAGTTACGTTCGAGTGAGCGCCAAAAGAAGCTGAAAAGCTCGGGGAGCTTTGCCCCCCAAACCCCCATCGCCGCTGTGCGGCTCATATGGCGCTGCGGCCGCCGCCCGGCAAACGCCGGGCAACCCCCGCCGGCGCCGAGCGCTTGACCGCGCGCGCGGACGCGCGCGGCCAAATCTTGCCGGGTGCGGGAATCTTTAGAGTGAAAAGTCACTTCCCCCTCTTTTCGATTACTTCACTCTTGAACGCAAATCGGCGCCAGTGGTCCGTCCTGCGTCCCCCGTCTTCAATTGGAACGGTTTGCGCATCAGGCAGCGTTTATCCGGAAACTCCGGACAAAAGAGTTGCACTTCTCGCCTTCGCATAGGGGCGGGAACAGCGGCGAACCGCCGCGCGGCAAGGCGAGGAGTTGTTTTGGGGGCCTTGCGGGCGGACTGCCGGGACCGGAGGGCAATTGTGTTCGGACCGGACAAAAAATTGACCGGTCAGGCAATTTTTGACATGACCACTCGAATGAGAGGGCAAAATTCTCATTTTGCTTTCTCCGCACGGTGATAGCTGAAAGAGCAGCGAATTGGCGCAGACATCCCAGGAAAGAACCGAACTGCCAACCGGAAAACGGCTGGTACGAGGCGCGAAAGAAGGGGCAGATCGCCAAAAGCCGCGACCTGACATCCGTGACGCGTCCTTATCACAGGCGGGGTGGCAGTCTATCTGTCCCGGAATCTCATCTTCGCCAATTTTCGGCAGATTCTCGAATCCGCCTGGTCGAAAGAGTCCTTTTCGATCCCCGGCCATTTTGCCGTCTCCGGTTTTTCCACGAACGTTATAGCCTCGATTTTCACTATGCTCGCCCCCGTTATCCTTACTATCGTCGCCACGGCGGTGATTCTCAACCTGGTTCAGATGAAGGGATTTCATCATCTCCTTCGAGGCGATGCGGATGAGCTTCGGGAATCTCAATCCGTTGAGCGGGTTTCAGCACGGATGTTTTCACTCAGGTCTTTGACCGAACTGGTCAAGTCCATTTTCAAGATGGCGATAGTCTCATATGCGGTCTACTCGGTGCTGTGGCCCGAGCGCCTTGCGCTATCCGAACTGGCCGGGCGGGAGGTATCCGATTTTTTGAACCTTACCGGAATGCTCGCTCTCAAGCTTTTGTTTCGAGTGGCCGGAATCATGCTCTGCCTGAGCTTTCTCGATTTCCTCTACCAGAAATGGCAGACCAGAAAAGATCTCATGATGACCCGGCAGGAGGTCAAGGAAGAGCACAAGCAAAGCGAAGGAAACCCGCAGATAAAGTCAAAAATCCGCACCATCCAGAGGACGCTTGCCAGGCAGCGAATGCTGTCGCGGATACCGAAGGCAAGCGTGATCATCACCAACCCGACCCATTTTGCGGTGGCGCTGCACTATGAGCCTGGAATGGAAGCGCCCACCGTGGTGGCCAAAGGCGTGGATTTCCTTGCGCCGCAAGATCATCGACGACAGGCAGGAAGCACGGTGTTTCAATAGTGCGCAATCCTCCTTTGGCACGTGCTTTGTATAAACAGGTTAAACTCGAGGAGACAATTCCGGTCGAACTCTACAGAGCTGTGGCAAAAATACTGGCTTACATCTACCAGCAAAAACAATGGATGCGGCGGAATCAGAATGGCTAAAGCGGAAGCTGGACAGAGTCTTTTGACCGATCGGCTGAAGGCGGTTTCAGACGGAGACGCCCTGATGGGCATCGGGATGGTCGCCATCCTGTCCGTCATGCTTTTGCCTCTGCCGGGCAGCTTTCTTGACGTGCTTCTGATAATAAACATCTCGGCGGGGCTGGTCATCCTTCTTACGGCCATCTACAGCTACAAGCCTCTGGATTTCGTGGTTTTTCCGTCTATTGCTTCTGGTGACCACCCTTTTCCGCATCGCCCTGACAGTGGCCAGCACCCGGCTCGTGCTCCTGCACGGACACGAAGGGACAAAGGCCGCCGGACTGGTCATTCACGCCTTCGGCAATTTCGTCGTGGGCGGCAATTATGTGGTCGGCTTCGTCATATTCATAATCCTGGTGATCGTAAATTTCATGGTGATCACCAAGGGTACGGAGCGCATCTCCGAGGTGGCGGCCCGATTCACTTTGGACGCCATGCCCGGAAAACAGATGAGCATCGACGCCGATCTCAACACGGGGCTGATCGACGACCGCGAAGCGCGCAGGCGGCGCGAGCTGATCCGCCAGGAGGCCGATTTCTACGGCACGATGGACGGCGCGAGCAAGTTCGTGCGCGGCGACGCCATAGCGGGCATTCTTATTACGCTCATAAACATTTTCGGCGGCCTCGCCATAGGTGTTCTTCAAAACGGAATGCCCATATCGGAGGCCTTCCAGGTCTATACCCTGCTTACGGTTGGCGATGGTCTGGTTGCGCAGGTCCCGGCCCTGGTAATTTCTTCCTCGGCCGGCATCCTGGTGAGCCGCGCCGCCTCGGAAATGGGCATGGGCGCAGCCTTCGGCAAGCAGTTCAGCATGCATCCGAGGCCGCTCTCGATCACCGGCGCGATGCTCTATTTTCTGAGCGTTGTTCCAAGCTTCCCGGCGATTCCGCTGATTCTCGTCGGTACGGTCTTGTTCGTGCTTGCCGCATATGTGGCCCGGAAAACGAAAAGCGGAGCATCGGCAAACAGGAGATCGAGGAGCCCGATGGCGCAAAACCCCGGGAAGGTTCGGACCTTCCGCCTCTGCTCGATATTCTTGAACTGGAACTCGGCTACGGGCTTATTCCGCTGGTCGATGAATCCCAGAACGGAGACCTGCTGCCGCGGATCAAGGCAATACGCCAGCAACTCGCCCTTGAATACGGGATTCTTGTCCCGGCCCTGCACGTAAGGGACAACCTTCAGTTGAAACCGTCCGAATACAGGTTGCTTCTCAAAGGCAACCCGGTCGGGAAAGGGTGAAATCATGGTCGGGCATTACCTGGCCCTGAGCGCCGGCGAAAGCACCGTAGAAATAAAGGGTATTCCGACCAGGGACCCGGCATTCGACCTGCCGGCCGTGTGGATTCCGGAAAACAGGCGGGAGGAAGCCTCCAGGGCCGGCTATACGGTGATAGACCCCTCGACCGTTGTCGCCACTCATCTGACGGAGCTGTTCAAAAAGTACGCAGACCAGATGCTGACCCGCCAGACGGTGCAGCAGTTGCTCGACAACCTTGCGCTCCAGCAGCCGAAGCTGGTCGATGAACTTGTTCCCAACCTGCTCTCGCCGGGAGTCATTCAAAAGGTGCTTCAGAATCTTATCCGGGAGGGGGTCACCATTCGAGACCTGCAAACGATCTGTGAAACTCTGGCCGATTACGGGGCGATCACCAAAGACCCCGATATTCTTACGGAATATGTCCGGCAGACCCTGGCGCGCACTATCACGCGGCCCTATGAGACCGAAGATCAGAAATTCCCGGTCCTGTCGCTCCAGCAGTCCCTGGAGGAAAAACTCACACGCGGAATCCAGAAGTCGGAGCACGGCAACTTTCTGAGCCTCGACCCCGGGTTCCTCCAGCAGTTCCTCCAGGCGACCAGCGACGAGGTCAAGCGCTCGGTCAGCCTGGGATATCACCCTGTCCTGCTCTGCTCGCCCGCAATAAGGCGCCACCTTAGAAAGCTTCTTGAGCGGTTTTTGCCCGATGTGGCGGTGATTAGTCACAATGAATTGAGCAATTCCCTTGAAATCCGTTCGGTCGGCATAATCAGGATGGACTATGCAGGTTAAGACCTTCAAGGCCTCTACGATGGAAAAGGCGCTGGCCCTGGTCAAAAAGGAACTCGGACCTGACGCCATTATCCTGAGCAGCAGGAAGGCAGCCGCAGGTCGGGGAGTCCGGGTTCGAAGTGAGCGCCGCTCGAGAGCAGCAGCCCGTCCCCGCCCCCGACAATTCCGCCGAACGGGGATGCGTCAGCCGAAATGCTAAACGATATTCAGGAGATAAAGAGCTTCCTCTCGCTGCTTATATCTTCGAAGGACCAGTTGGCGCAGCTCCAGGCAAACCAGCCGCTGGCCGAGCTTTATCACTCGCTTCTGGTCCGTGGTTTTGACGAAAAGCAGGTCTTCATTCTTCTGAGCAAGGCGGTATCGGACCTCAACGGCGATCCGGCCGACAGGCGCCGGATATTCGACGCCTTCTGCAAGCGGTTTGTTGCCAAAATCAGTTGCGCCAGACCATTGCAGAGGCATTTCGAGTTCGAGCGGTCCGGCCGTTTTCACTTTTCTGGGACCTACGGGGGTCGGGAAAACGACGACTCTCGCCAAACTGGCGGCTTATCTCAAGATCAAGCGCCAGATCGAGCTGGGGATCATTTCGCTGGATACGTACCGCATCGGCGCAGTGGACCAGCTTCAGACTTACGCCAACATCCTGGAAGTCCCGTTCAGCGTGGCCCAGAGCAAGACGGAACTCACGGGCGCGCTCGAGGATTTCAGGCATTGCGACGCCGTCCTGGTCGATACCACCGGCAGGAACTATCTGAACCGCGAGCATGTGCGGCAGCTTGCAGTCGCTGTTCGACAACGCTCAGAGATTCAGCCATTTTCTCGTCCTGAGCGCTACGGCCAAGGACGAAGACCTGAAGCAGACAATTCTTCATTTTCGAGAAATGGATATCAACAGTCTCATCTTCACGAAACTCGACGAAACGGTTCACCACGGGTGCATGCTCAACCAGTTGCTGCGGTTCAATTACCCGATTTCCTACATGGGTACGGGGCAGAGGGTACCGGAAGATATCGAACCCGCCACTCAGAAGCGGCTGCTTTCGTTCTTGCTCCCGGCCGGGAATCAGACTGCATAAAAGGGGGAAAAGATGGATCAGGCGGTAGGACTCAGAAAAAAAGGAAACGGCGAAATCAAAATGGACAGCGCCGTTTCCACAGCCATATCGGCGCTGCAAAAGCCGGTCAGGGTAATGGCGGTCAGCAGCGGAAAGGGCGGGGTCGGGAAAAGCAACGTGGTGATCAATCTTGTCGCTGGCCTTGGATCGCCTGGGGCTCCGAGCGCTGATAATGGACGCCGACCTGGGACTGGCCAATATCGACGTCCTGCTCGGGCTCACTCCAAAGTACAACATGAGTCATGTGCTGAGCGGGCAAAAACGGCTCGAGGAGGTGCTTGTCGATGGTCCGGGCAGTGTGAAGATCATGCCGGCCAGCTCGGGGGTGCAGGAACTCACCAGGCTCACGGACGATCAGAAGCTGCTTTTTCTCGAACTGCTCGACGGGCCTGGAAACCGATATCGATGTCCTGCTCATAGACACCGGCGCGGGCATCTCGGATACCGTGCTCTATTTCAACCTGGCGGCCCACGAAAGAATCATCGTGGTAACGCCGGAACCGACTTCGCTCACCGATGCATACGCTCTGATAAAAGTGCTCTATTCCAAGCACGGCGAACGTCATTTTCGAATCCTTGTCAACTCGGCCGCAGACGAATCAATGGGGAAATCGATTTTCGCAAAACTCAGCAAGGTCGCAGATCACTTTCTGGATGGACTTTCGCTCGATTACCTGGGGACTATTCCCCACGATACGTCGGTAACCAGATCGGTGCTGCAGCAAAGAGCCTTGCTCGAGGCTTTTCCCGACGCACCAGCGTCCAAGGCCTTCATGCAGGATAGCCGAGACTATCCGCAGGACCCGTCCCAACGTTAACCAGGGCACGATTCAGTTCTTCTGGAAACGGCTCTTCAACGTCTAGGAGAAAGGGATTATCCATATGGAACAGACACCAATACGGTTCGAAAGAATCCTTACGGCAACCAGGGGGTCGAATCATTTGCAGCCCAGAGTGAAAGGGACAAGGCTGTACTGGAACACAGCGACCTGGTCAAGTATATCGCTTTCAGGCTTATTTCGCGGTTGCCGGACCACATTGCCGTCGAAGATCTCATGAGCGCCGGGGTCCTGGGGCTGATCGACGCCATCGAAAAATACGACTCCAGCCAGGGCATTCCATTCGAGTATTACGCAAAGATCCGCATAAAAGGGGCCATGCTCGATGAGATCCGCTCCATGGACTGGGTGCCCAGGTCGCTGCGGCAGAAGAGCAGCATGCTGGAGAAAGCCTGCGTGACCCTGGAACAGAGGTTAGGGCGCGATCCCACCGAAGAGGAGATTGCATCCGAGCTGAACGTGGACATGGATGAATTTCATAAGCTCCTGGATGAAATAAAAGGCATCTCTTTTTTGCCCGAAAACATCCATGACGTCATCCGTGAAAACAGGGAATCCCACATGCTCTCCTCGGGCTCGGAGGAGCTGTTCGACGCAGCCTACAGGAAAGAAATCCGCAATCATCTGGCCGAAGCCATTACCGGTCTTTCCGAAAAAGAGCAGCTCGTCCTGTCGCTCTATTATTATGAAGAGCTGACGATGAAGGAAATAGGCGCGGCCCTGGGGTATACCGAGTCGAGAATCTCCCAGATTCATACCAAGGCGGTGTTGAAGCTTAAGACAAGGCTGGCCAGAAGACTCAAAGCTGAGGATCTGCCCGGATTTGTCCAGAGGTGAACTTCGACCGCTTCAGCCCAAACACGCTCATCTCCAGCAGGCCTCCGTGACGAAGTAGGCAGCGGGGGCCCGCAGGGAAGGCCGGCAGATGGAACTCAAACGAAAAATACTGGGCGAGGGCGACAAAGCTGAGGCTGAAGGAAAAGACGAGGGCCCTTCGAGCCAAAGAGGATGTTTCCGAGCTTCAAGCCCGGGAAGAGCTGAAAGAATCGCTGCGTGCCGACGAGCGAAACAATCTCGGGGAACGAAGCGACTGAAGCCGGGGCCGATAATACCCATCCTGACGAACGCGCAACGCGCATTCGGGCCGAAAGCCAAGCCGGTTCAGGAAGGCTCTCCTGGTTCGGCTCCGCCGCATTGTGCCTGTTTTTGGCGGTCGCCGGTTTTCTCTTGATCAGATTCAAAGCGCATATCGCGCTTTTCGCAAACAGTCTCGCAAAGACTTGAACCCGTAACCAGCATAATGCGTCCCATCCCCATGCCCGACTACCGGGAGATGCTCGATTTTCTGCTCGTTTATGAAGTTGAAGGCCAAAAGATGATTACCGCCATCAGAATGGAAATCGGATACCAGAGTCCGACGCGGTATCAAAACTTCAAAGAACAGAACGTGGCTTTCCGCGATACGGTCTATTCTTTCCTGCTAAAGCAGAACCTGTCCGGAAACTCGGTAAAATCCTGGCATTCCGTCCTGGAAAAAGACCTTCTCGATTGCCTGAGGGTGAAGCTGCCGCAGAGTTATGCGGACACAATCCTGTTAACCCAGGTCGAAAATCTCTGAAAGGCGCCCTATGGAATTCATCTTAAAGCTCTTTGAAACTCAGGTCTCCTTCAACAGCATGTTCCAGATCGGCGTCGATGTGATAATCCTGGGCCTGCTTGCGGTGATCCTGACCGTGAAAAAGCCCCGAATCTCGAAAAAAGATGAAGCGGTAATGAAGTCATTTGAAAAGATAGTGGAGGAAACTGCAGCGATATCTCAGAAGTTTCGAAATCAATCTTGAAAAAAGGCAGGACCTGCTCCAGCAAATAACGGCCAAGCTTGACCAGCGCATCCAGGAAGCACAGAGCCTGTGCGCCCGGCTCGAGCAGCTTTCCCGGACGAGCGCCGAAAAACTTGCGGCTCAGAATTCTTCGCACTGCCGGTCCGCGCCCCCGAGGGCGCCGACCAGCAGAAAGTGCTTCTGCTTGCCAGAAAGGGACTGGATGCCTCTGAAATAGCTAAAAGCCTCAAGAGGCCGGTGGGAGAAGTCGAACTAATCCTGAACCTGCAGAAAATAGCTTCTTGAAACAATGTCACTAATATGATCGCCTGCCACCACCGCCGCCGCGCGATCCACCGCCACCGCCACCGCCACCTCCGCGCCGGTCCCTGCCGCCACCGAACCACCGCCGCCGGCGGCCGGCCTCCACCCGGACGGCCTCCACCTCCAAACGATCTGCCTCCACGACTCTCACGCGGCTTGGCTTCATTGACCGTCAGAGGCGAACCTCCCAGTTCCTTGCCGTTCAATCCCGTTATTGCGGCCTGCGCCTGATCCTGGTTAGGCATCTCGACGAAGCCGAAGCCGCGGGACCTCCCGGTGAGATTGTCCTTGATGATCTTTGCCGTATCGACATCACCAAAGCTCTCGAAAGCTTCGCGCAATTCTTCCTCGGTGGTCTTTGCAGACAGATTCCCAACGTAAATGTTCATATTGTCTCTCTTCTCCTTTGGAAAGGATGATGCCAGGCCGAATCGAAAAACCCTGTCCCCTGAAGCTCCAACTCAAGCCCATGCAAATAAATTAGTTATTCTTCTCAAATTTGGAACGGGACGGCATCTACCCGCATCCACCCTGACCCAACGGCGGGAATTCGCTTCCGATGAGGACCACCCTGCCGAAAACAGGCCATCAATTCAGTCAACTTTCCCACAGGCATACCAATCCGTCAGAAGATAAGCATGCAAGTCGGCCTTTGCCGGAAAAATTTTCCAGGGCGCTCGGGAATCGAGCGCTTGAAAGATGGCTGCTCGTCTTGAATCTGAAGCAATTGCTTCGCTGGCATCTTCGTTGCAAGACAAAGGACCGAAAGGAGTGATTCTATGAAGCTGGAATCCTATTTTGCGACACTCGGGTCCCTGGAAGAGCAAAAGCGACTAGACATTATATCAAACAACATCGCGAATTCCAACAGTCCCGGATTTAAAAAGGACAGCATTCATTTCAGCGATGTTCTGGGCGAGGTTTCCTACACCAGCATGTCACAGGGGCCAATCCGCGAAACCGGCAATAAGCTCGATATAGCTCTTTCCGGAGACGGCTTTCTGAGCGTGCAAACCGACCAGGGGATTCTCTATACGCGGGCCGGAAATCTGACGGTGAACAGCGCAAAGCAACTGGTTACCCAGGACGGCTGGCCGGTTCTCGGGAAAAACGGACCGATCACCGTAGAGAACACGGCAGACTTTGCGAATCACCGAAGATGGTCAAGTTTTTGACGGAAACAACCGCGGTGGATCAAGCTCGATATTGTCCAGTTTCCGCCAAACGTAAGTTTGAAGAAGACACAGAACGGGTATTTCGAACCTCAGACAACAGAGGACCCAACCGGAAAAAGCCACAAACTGCATCGTTCGCCAGGGGGCGCTGGAAGGTCCCAATTTCAATCCAGTCGAGGAAATGGCCAGAATGGTTCAAACGATGAGGAACTACGAAACTTATCAGAAGACAATTCAAAGCAGCGAGAACCTGGACTCTCAGCTCATTTCAAAGACGTCTGGGTAAGCGTCCATTGGGTTTATTTAGCTTGATCGAGGGCCGGTAACGGCCCGGAGGAGCGCAATATGAGTATGAGAAGCCTTTGGACGGCGGCCACAGGAATGTCTGCCCAGCAGACCAACATGGACGTAATCGCCAACAATCTGGCGAACGCGAACACGACCGGCTTCAAGCGCAGCCGGGCGAAATTTCGAGGACCTGATGTACCAGAACATCGTTCCGGCGGGGGCGGACACCAGCGCAGGCCTGACAGTCCCAACAGGCATCCAGATCGGTATGGGAACCAGGACGTCGTCGGTCGAAAAGCTTTTCCAGCAGGGGAATTTTACCCAAACCGACAATCAATCTGGACATGGCGATCGAGGGCAACGGATTTTTCCAGGTCCTTCGCGGCACTCAGCAGGTTTATACCCGCGCCGGCAGCTTCAAGGTCGACCAGAACGGAAACATAGTCGACGCATCGGGATATCAGCTGCAGCCTCAAATCTCCGTACCGAAAACGGCCGTCGCCATGCATGTCGATCCTACCGGTCATCTTCACGGCCACAGACGCTACCGGCAAGGTGGTGCAGACGGTCAACATGCAACTCTTACAACTTTCCAAACCCTGGCCGGACTCCAGTCCGTGGGGCAAAACTATTTCATTCCGACCGCCGGCTTCGGGTGACGTGATCAACGCGCTGCCCGGCGGGCCGGAAGGCATGGGAACGATTCTCCAGGGCTTTCTGGAAGCCTCGAACATCAACGTGGTCGATGAAATGGTGAATATGATCCTGAGCCAGCGCGCTTATGAAGCAAATTCCAAGGTCATCAAATCGGCTGACGAAATGCTGCAAATGGCGAATAACGTCGTAAAGTGATGCTGAGGGAGGAAACTCAATGCGTTCGGTCATGATTCCGCCGCTTGCCGCGCTTCTATTCTGGTCCTGCTTTTGCCGGGAGTGACGCCTGTCGCCGGTATCGATTCGGCCTGGAGCGCTCCGGGGCCGATCAGCGAGATCCGGGTTCTGAGAAATATCACGGTGAATCAGAAGGACGTCTCGCTTGTCGAAATCTGCGATCCGGAAACGCTTCCCGACGAGTGGAAATCGATTATGGGCGGACTCAACATCGGGGATGCTCCGCCAGTCGGGTCGGAAAAGTTCATCGACCCCGGCCAGCTTCGGACATACCTGGTCAGGCTGCTCGATTCCTACGGGATCAATTCTTCGGACGTAAAGTTCGATATTCCCGACAAAATCGTCGTCAGGCGGGAATCGACCCAGATCACCCAGGAGCAGATCGAAGAGATTTTCAAAAAGTTCGTTCTTGAAAACTCGCCCTGGAAGCAGGAGGACATAAACATTCAAAGAGTTCATTTCTCCGGTCTTCCCATCATTCCGACCGGCAAAATGACCTATGAGGTTACGCGTCTTCCGCGAAGGAGCGTTTCATCGGCAACGTAACGGTGACCGTCGATTTCTATGTGAACGAAGAGAAGGTGCGCACTCTGAGCGTCGTCGGCAAGGTCGAGGTTTTCGGAAACGTATATCTCGCCTCGCGTCCGCTGAAACAAAACGAAATGATTATCCGAGGCCGACCTGGAAGTGCACAAGATAAACCTTACCGACGCTGCCGACCGTTTCGCCACCCGCCTCGACCAGGTTGAAAACCGGCGCGTGCTGCGCAACGTCGGAGTGCATCAGCCATTGGAACTCAGAGACCTGGACAAGCCGCTGGTCCTCAAGCGAGGCGATCATGGTGAAGATAGTCTACGATCAGCCGGGACTTTCGGTAACCGCAAAAGGACAGGCCAACGCCGATGGAGGGGTCGGGGATACGCTGGCGGTGACCAATGTCTCATCGAAAAAGACGATTTACTGTAAAGTTGTGGACGCTCAGACCGTAAGGGCCGCCCGTTAGCGGCGAAGCCCCCGGGCGCTGTGATGTAAGTGACGGAGCAAAGAAAGATGCGCAAACAACATGAATCTCGGAGCCGATGGGAAACGCCGCCGCAATCCGGTTCATTTCAGCCGCCCTGCTGGTCCTGATTCTTTCGGGCTGCGCCGACGATGCAATCGAACAAGGACCCGGCCGCTTCATTTACTCCTCCGAAGCAGGTGTCGAGCCCGAAACCACTTCCCTTACCGGAAGCCGGGCCGCAGCCCGCATCCCTTGCGCCGACCGGTTCTCTTTGGGCGCCCGGCAGCGGCTCGCTTTTCGCCGACCTCAAGGCTTCAAAGGTGGGCGACATAGTCACTATAACGGTCAGTGAGACCTCGGCAGCCTCCAAGGCGTCGGCGACGACCAGCCTCAGAAGGCCCAGAACTTCACGGGCAACTTCACCTTCGGGGGGGTAGGCATCGGATCGGGGGTCAGCAGCCCCAAGGGAGCGCTCGTCTGTCGGCCCCTATAACGGCGCATTCAACAAAACTTTTACAGGGACCGGCGCGACCAGCCAGACCGATTCCATGACGGCATACATGACTGCAACCGTGATCGATGTTTTGCCCAGCGGGAACCTTCTCATTCGAGGCTCGCGCTGGACAAAGGTAAATGACGAACTGCAGCAGATCGTTCTTGAAGGAGTGGTCCGTCCGGCCGATATCAGCCGCAACAATACGGTTCTTTCACAGAACGTGGCGGAAGCCAAAATCTTCCTGCTCGGAAAAGGTCCGGTCACTCAGTATCAGAAACCGGGATGGCTGGGTCAGGTTGTGGGACTTCGTTTCACCTTTCTAGACATGGTAGGGGCGCATGAAAAAGAAGGGCCGTTTCTCCATAGCTTGTATCGGCATGATTTTGGCCTTCCTGCTTTCGGCCGGAACCGCCAACTCGGCCAGAATAAAGGACATGGCCTATTTTCTGGGCGCCCGTTCGAATGCGCTTATAGGCTACGGGCTTGTCGTCGGCCTTAAGAACACCGGCGACACACCACCAACACTCTGTTCACCATGAACACCCTGGCGAACCTGCTCGATAACATGGGCATCAACGTCGATCCGACCAAGGCGAAGATCAAAAACGTGGCGGCGGTCATGGTTACGGCCAAGCTGCCTGCCTTTTCCCGGACCGGGTCGAGGATAGATGTCCAAGCCTCCTCGATAGGAGACGCCAAAAGCATCGAGGGAGGCACGCTTCTCATGACGCCTCTCAAGGGTCCGGACGGAAAAGTTTACGCGGTCGCCCAGGGACCGGTCTCGACCGGGGGCTTTTCGGCATCGGGGGCAAGCGGAAGCAGCGTTCAGAAAAACCATCCGACCGTTGGATTCATAAGCGGCGGCGCGCTGGTGGAAAAAGAGGTCCCGGTTCAGTATTCCGAGCTGCCTGCGCTTGACCTGGTTCTGAAGACCCCCGACTTTACAACCGCCCATAAGACAGCCGACAGCAATATGCAGAGGCGTCCCGGGGATCAACGCCCACGCGGTGGACGCCGGGACGGTCAGAGTCGAGGTGCCGCCCTCCCGAGCGCGGTGAAATGGTGGCGCTGATCACCCGGGTGGAAAACCTGGAAGTGCAGCCCGAAGTGATTGCGAAGGTCGTGGTAAACGAGAGGACCGGGACCATAGTCATCGGTGAACATGTTCGGATAGCCCCGGTTGCCGTCGCTCATGGAAGCCTGACGGTCCAGATAACGGAAAAACCCACCGTCTCCCAGCCGCTTCCCTTCAGCAAGGGCACCACGTCAGGTTGTGCCTCAGACCAGCATCCAGGTCCAGGAAGGCAAAGGCCACCTTGCAGTTGTCGGCGGAGGGGTGACGATAGGACAGGTGATAGAGGGGCTCAACGCCATAGGAGCAACGCCCCGCGATCTCATAAACATCCTTCAGTCCATAAAAGCGGCCGGAGCGATGGATGCGGAACTGGAGCTGATTTAGACCGCGAAGCAATTGCTTGGTTATTAACTGGCCTGTCATGCGAAGGGTTTTTATGGATGCCAATGTCAAACCGGTTCTTCAGGCGGATTCTTCCCGTGAACTGGAAATCCAGAAAAGACGGCTTCGGGAAAATTGCCGGGAATTCGAATCGGTAATGATTTCCTACATGATGAAAACCATGCGCGACGGTCTTATTCGCGGAGAGGAGCCCGGAAGCGCAAAGGAAATGTACGAAGATATGCTGGCCGAGCAGGTGTCCAAAGAAATCGGCCGCTCTTCCGCGCTGGGGATTGGGGATATGCTCTACTCCAAGCTTGAGCCCCTTATCAAAGCGCAAGACTTCCCAAGAGTTGAAGACAGCCCCTGATGAAGCGCAAACGGTCATTTCTACAACGCCATCGATCAAACCGGGCTCCGGCTGAAAGGCGGCGCCGCTGCAGGTTGCAGGCGATCTTTCTCTAATCAATATGAACCATTCTGCCGATTAACGAATACAGGGTTTTTCCCCGGGCCCTGTACGTTATCGAAACCGGGAGCAATGACATGGAATCAAGTCCATCAGTGTTCGAAAGCTTTCGCACCCGGCGTATTGCCGGATCAGACTCTCCTTTTCAATCTGAATGCCTCGCGACCGCTCTCGAGCTGCTCGAGGTGCTCCGCAAGGAAGCCGAAATCCTCAGACGGTTTGCGGGCGCCGAACTCCTGCGGCTTGTTCCGAAAAAAGAGTATCTGGTCAGCGAACTGGAGTGGAAACTCGAAGCCGCCAGGGAAGCACGGGGAGCTCTTTCACGGTTTCAGACTCTTTTAAGGCCCTGCTCGGCGAGATCGGTAAATTGAACGCCTCCAACGGAGTTTTTATCGAAAAGTCTCTTTCCTACTGGCAGGACTTTCTTTCGATCTTCTCGCCCCCGAGCTACGGCCCGGCCGGCAAGAAGGCAAGGCGACCGGCGCGCTCTCCGAGGGGAGCTGACATTCAAACGGGAGATTTAAAAGATGGCCGGACTTACCGTTACGCTCAATACCGCAGCGCAGACCCTGCTCAATACGCAGATGGAGATACAGACCTCTTCGAACAACATCTCCAATGCCAGCAACACGGGGTATTCGCGCCAGACCGCAGTGCAGACGGACAATCCGGCGATTCTGGACCCCTTCGGCTGGCTGGGCACCGGAGCATCCATAACCCAGATTACACAGATGCGGGACCAGTTTCTTGAACAGCAGCTCATGAACGCCATGACCGAGTGATTCGCAGTACACAAGCCTTTCTTCCGAGCTCACATCTATCCAGGCCGCCTGTTCGGATTCCGGCAGCAATGGAATCTCCCAGGCCCTGGGGAGCTTTTTTGATTCATGGAACACGCTGGCCCAAGACCCGACGAATCTCGCCGATCAGACGGGGGTCTACTCGGCGGCGCAGAACCTGGCCTGTGCCGTGCAATCCACATACAATCAACTTAACCAAATTGCCACCCAGATTCCCGGCCAGATCCAGGATACGGTCAATCAGGCGAATACGCTGATCGACCAGATAGCCCAGCTCAATACGGCCATTGCCCAAAGTGAAACATCCGACTAACCAGGCAAACGACCTGAGGGACGAAAGATACCAGGCGATGGATAACCTCGCCCAACTTATTCCTGTGAGCTTCTCCAGGACCCGTCGACGGTATGGTCACCGTCAATACCACTGACGCCGAGCGGTTCGCTGACGGTAGTTTCGGGCGGAACGGGCACACACATCACGACATCTTCGACCATCACGGGCGGGCAGCTTGGAGGACTCCTGACGGCTCAGACGGACCTCAACGGCTATATCGACCAGCTAAACGACTTCACCTCCTCGCTCATCTCGCAGGTCAACTCAATTATCCAGGAGGCAAACGGCGGACCGGACGTTTTCAGCGGTACCGGTCAGACGCCTCCTCCATCACGGCGTCCACCAACTTTCTGAGCGGCCAGACTTCGGCCAGACTGAGCTCCAGCGCGCAGGCGATGGCCAACCTTCAAGGACACGCAGGTGAACTTTCTCCGATGGGAAAACGGCCACACTGGCAGGAATACTTGAGCGACATTCAGCAAACAGTGGGCGACCGACGTCCAGCAGGCCAACAACAACGCCGAGCTTCAATCAGTCGCTGCAAATCCCAGTTGCAGACGCAGCAGCAGTCCGTTTCCGGCGTCTCGCTGGATGAGGAAATGGTTAACGTTATCACAGTACCAGCAGATTTACCAGGCTGCGGCCAAGGTCGTCCAAACGGCCTCTACGCTGATGAGCACGGCAATCAATATGGTCCAATAGGCGGAGAAAACTATGCGAATTACATTCGAGCATGCAAACAAATGAGACCCTGCTCACTCTCAATGATCAGCAGGAACAGATCAATCAGCTCTCGCAGCAGATCTCTTCGGGCGTAAAGCTTATCGTCCCCCTCCGATGACCCCTACGCCTGGGCGCAGGCCATGAATGTCCAGCAGGGTCTGCGTGAATATAAGTCCATTCTGAGCAACATCAATTTTGCCACCGGCTGGGACCAGGCCACCGAGTCAGCCCTGAGCCAGCTTTCAGACCTGGTCAGCCAGGCAAAGCAGGTCGCGATTTCAGCCTACCAGCGCGACTGGAACGCTCCAGAGCGCGTGCCCTGGCCAGCCAGGTGGACGGGATTCTGCAACAGGCGTTAACCCTGGCCAACTCGCAATACGGCGACCAGTACATCTTCGCCGGCACAAGCACCACTACAGCGCCTTTTTCTATCGACGACTCGACCGGGGCGGTTACTTACAGCGGAGATTCAGATTCCATAACCGTGAAGACCGAGCTGAGCGACGCTTCCAGCGGCGGTTCAACGGTTGTAAACCTGACCGGCGATCAAGTGTTTTCATATTCCAGCGGAGGGAGCACCCTGAACGTGCTGCAACGAAATCTGGGGCCTTGAGCAGGCGATACAGACGGGAGACTCGGCGACGATCAGCAGCAAGCTCACCACACTGGACGATGCATTCAATCATATAAACAATGAGTCGGCCATTAACGGGGACATGCTGTCCGCGACTCACCACTCAGCAATCGGCGATCAGCGTTTTCCAGACAAACGACCAGGATCACCTCTCCAACCTCCAGGATACGGACATCGCCGCGGCAACCATCAAACTGCAACAGGCCCAAACGGCTTACCAGGCGGCCCTCAAGGTTACCTCAATGCTCGACAATCTCAACCTGGCTTCGTACTTTGCAGGCAGTTCCACAGGGTAGAATCCCGGGGCGGAAGGGCGGCTCGGTCTTACTTCGTATTGACCGGCCGGCCGGGAGGGTCCGCACTGCTGTGCTTATGGAAGTGTCGCTCCGGCTGTGGCTGCGAAGGCTTAGGCTGTTGTCGTTCAAATTCATAAGGTTGAAAAAATTTGAAATCGTTGAATTGAGAAGGTTGGTCGAGTTGGTCGAGTTGGCCGAGTTGATAAGGGCCGAAAGGTTGCAAAAGTCCATAAGCTCGATAGTCCTGGGCGAACGCCGGCGCCACAAAGAACAGAACGATAAGCACGACGATTATACTTTTCATTCCGAATCCCCTTTATCTTAGCGGCTACGCAATAAAATCACGAGATTACCGACGCCCGTAATCCGGGCGGCTTGGTCTAAGATTTCTTGGGTCTCAGGCGCACCTTCCCGTCCTCCAGGTAAAACCGGCCCTTCATTTGCTGATAGGTCGCCTTTATATCCTCCCTTAACGATTCGATTTCTGAGGGCGTCAAGCTGCGGACATGAGAGTACGCGCCGGCCTTGCTTTTCGATCCGGTATCGCCCCCTTTTTGATTCTTCGACATAAGAGCGTCCCGATTCATGGGCTATGCTAACATTGCCCGAGAATGCCGGAGGAGAGAATCGAACTCTCACGTCCTTGCGGACACTGGATTTTGAGTCCAGCGCGTCTACCAGTTCCACCACTCCGGCTTCGTCGGATTCTAATCAGGCGCTTTGGCGGGTGTCAAGGGAAATGCGAAAACTCCGGCCCATATCCGGACACTGGATACCGCATACCGTACTCGGCAAGAACCGGCCCACCCGGCATCCGGCGCCTGGCCTCCAGTATCCAGAATCGCCTTGACAGCTTCATCCAAATTGGATACACAAATATACTTGTTGCAGGGCCGAGGTCGGATTTTGGCCGGGCGACTATCCGGGGCTGTAGCTCAGTTGGGAGAGCGCTTGAATGGCATTCAAGAGGTCCGGGGTTCGACTCCCCGTAGCTCCATAAATAAGACTCACAATATCAATAACGTAGAGTTTAAAAAAGAGGATTGGCGTGTTGCAGCGGTGTTGCATGTCAATCCTCTTTCATTTTTGCCGGGACCGTTCGGATATCGAAGATCTCCGGCGACCAGGCCAGGCCCGTTTTTGAGCTTTTCCCAATAGGCGCTTGCAGACTGAAGGACTTGCGCATTTGAAAACTTCATTTTTCCAGGGAATGGCCCGATTTGACAGTGTTATATTCGAGACTCATGGATTTGGTCGCGAACAAACTTCATAATCGGCAGCCGTCAATCTCTTGAGAGTTGAATAACACATGAAAATATTCACCCCTTTCAATTTAAAAGGTATGGCGCTCAAAAATCGAATAGTCAAGTCGGCCACTCTCGAAAATATGGCCACGCCTGAGGGGATGCCCACTGAAGAGACCCGGCGCTTCTATGAGCGTCTGGCTCGTGGCGGCGCAGGGTTGATCATCACCGGTTACGCCTACGTGAGTGAGTCCGGACAGTGCCTCCCGTTGCAGAACGGCATTCACAAGGACAAGGCCGTCGCCGGGTGGCGGAGGATAACCGAAGCTGTGCATGAGCTGGGCGGCAAAATCGCCATGCAGATTGCGCACGGCGGAAAGCAAATAAAGTCCAAGGCGCTTGGAGGCCGCAGGGCGCTGGCGCCTTCCGCGACGCCTGACCTCGTTTATTTCACCGTACCCAAGCCGATGAGCGAGGCGGAAATCTTTCAGACAATACAGGACTTCGGAAACGCGGCCGCCCGCGTGAAAGAGGCGGGATTCGACGCGGTTCAGATTCACGGCGCACACGGATATCTGATCTCAAGTTTCTTATCTCCTTTAACGAATCGCAGGCGGGATATGTGGGGCGGTGGCTTTGAGCATCGCTTCCGCTTTGCCGCAGAGGTGTATAAAGCCGTGAGGGCGGCAGTCGGCCCCGATTTCCCGGTCTTGTACAAACTGAACGTGAAAGACTTCACCCCCTTTGGCGCAACCCCACAAGACAGCTTCCCTGCCGCAATAAGACTCGCCGAACTCGGGCTTGACGTCGTCGAAATCAGCGGAGGGACTAGTGAGATGGCGTTGGGTGTGACGCGGGGTGATAGTTTCGCCAATATCGTCGCACGAGACCGCAGCGCTCCGGCAAAACTTTATTTCAGGACCATGTTAGGCGTACAGAAACTATTTTTCCCGTTTCACGAAGCATACTTCCTTTCCTATGCCGAAAAACTGAGGCCTCTATTGAATATCCCTCTCATCCTTGTGGGAGGCATGCGCAGTCCTGAAACACTGGAGAAGGTAATTGAATCAGGCTCTGCAGACCTCGTGTCAATGGCTCGGCCTCTTATCCGCGAACCAGGTCTGCCAAACAGGTGGTTGAAGGGTGACCGGCGACCGGCCCGATGCGTGTCGTGCAACCGCTGCCTTGGAGAGATTGAGCAAGGCAATAAGTTGAAATGTTATTGTATAAATTCTATTGACTCACAATTTTCGCCGGTTCGCAATGAAACCGTAACCCACGGTGTGTAGAAGGTCCCATTGACTATAGGCAAGACTCAGTTCAGGTCCGAAAGGAGTTGATGTTGAGAGCTGAAGCGGCGGCGAATGCGTGCATGCAATGGGACGATCGGTGGAAGACTGAGGCAGGGCGGCGCGAGTGGCTAAAACCCGAATCCGAAGTGAAGGAAATAGGCGAACTGCTGCGAAGTATCGGCACATCGGCGGCCATGGACCTCGGGTGCGGCATCGGCAGACATTCGATCTTTTTGGCTTCCCTGGGATACAGTGTTTTTGCCCTGGACGGCAGCAGCGCCGGCGTTGATTTCGCCCGCTGGCTTACCCAACAGCAAATGCTGCCGATTCATTTCGTGACCGGATTGATGACGGACTTGCCCTGCGCCGGCGAGAGCTTCGATTACGTGCTTGCCTGGAACGTGATCTACCACGGCGACCGGGACGCAGTCCAAAAGTCCCTGTCCGAAATTCAACGCGTGCTTCGCCCCGGAGGCATCTTTCAGGGAACGATGCTTTCGAAGAAGAACCGCCTTTTTGGCCAGGGAAGGGAGGTAGCCGCTGACACCTTTGTTCTGGAAGGAGTACTGGATAAGTCCAGCCCCCATTTCTACTGCAATCAGTCGGAACTGGCGGCCCTGTTCGATCCCATGGAACTACTGCGCATAAATGACTGCGAACACGAAAGCCCCGGATCGCACCACCTGCATTTTGTGGCCACGAAGATTAATCTCCAGGACCTCTACTAGGCAGGGGGGATGGAGATTTTGCAGGGGACCATGGCGCCTCTGAGCGCCGCGGAAGCAACATCCTCAACCCCATGCGCGACACCCGCCAGTATGTTTTTGACCGATTTCACGGCGCTTTCCCCTATCTTTCATCGATCTCGAGAGCAAATGGCGCTGCCGAGCCGGCCCCCGGAAATTGTGCTCAGGCTCGTATGATTTGGAAGGGCTAATGTCGTGCTGTTTGGCGGCGGCAGGCGGAGAAGATGCCGGCATATCGTGAAGAAAGGCCCCGGTCGGTTCTTCGCCCTAAATGACAGATGCGAGCAGCGCCAGGGGGGACCCTGCGAATATCTGACCTATCGCTATCCCCAAGGCGGCCTTCCCTATCTTTTCTCCGACTATTTGACCGGTTTTTGACAGTACTTCGTCCCCTTTATGACTTTCAGGTAGTTTCTGCACTGCGGATATCCTGAACATCTGAACCTTACGGCCTCCAGGTCCCGGCTGTAGACATGCATTTTTCGCCCGCATATCTTGCAGTCCGGGCGCTCCACGACTTCCGGCCTCGGTTTGAGGTCGGTGAATTGCCGTTCGCAAATGAGGCACCAGAAACGCTGCCGCCCTTGTCTTGTCCTGCCGTACCTGTAGGCGGCGTCCGAACCGCATCGGGGGCATCTGGGCGTGAACTTCGGTGTTTCCGGGTCAGCCATAAGGCCCCTGTCATCAAAGGGTATCAGTCCAACTCCACCGCCCGGCCTGTTCCCATCGCGGCAGACTTCAATCGAGCCGGGAGGAGAGTAATGGATATGTGTTACGGTCGTGTTACACTGAGGTTTCTTTTATGAGAAACCCCGGCCCCATGTAAAAAAGTGAAGCGCTCTACGAACCCAATCGCCTGCAATCGAGCCATCTATAAGTCCATCATACGAGGCTTCCCGCTGCCGCCCCGTCTCGCGGAGCGTCGAGAATGGGCGGTCGGCCTCCCCGCTACGCGCTCATACATCGATAAGGGAGGCCCGGCAGACCGCTTCATAAAATGAAGCGAGTCGCGTCGCGCTGGCGAAAAGGTCACGACGATTATACTTTAGGCTCTTCCAAAGTCTCTCAGAGGAGGTTGATGCTAGAGCAGTCTGCCGCCCAACTCCGCCACCTTGGACCGCTCCCCTTTGACCAGCGTCACATGCCCTGCGATTTCCTCTCCTTTCAGTCGCTCCACGAGATAGCTCAGGCCGTTGCTGCTCGCATCCAGATAGGGGTGATCGATCTGTTCGGGGTCTCCGGTGAAGACGATCTTGGTGTCTTCACCGACCCGGGTGATGAGTGTTTTTATCATGTGGGGCGAGAGGTTCTGTGCTTCGTCGCAAAGTATGAGCTGTTTGGGGATGCTGCGTCCCCGAATGTAGGTGAGCGCTTCGAGTTCAAGTGTCCCTTTTCTCATCAAATCATCCAACAGTCCATAGGGCTCGGGACAATTTCGCATCAGGAACTCCAGGTTGTCATATATCGGCTGCATCCAGGGCCTTAGTTTCTCTTCCTTCGTTCCGGGGAGATAGCCCAGGTCCTCGCCCATGGGGATAACGGGCCGGGTGACCAGCAATCTCGAGAAGGCGTTTTCCTCCAGGACTTTTTCCAATCCGACGGCGAGGGCCAGCAGAGTTTTCCCTGTTCCTGCCCGGCCGACCAGGGTGACGACTCTTATCTGATCGTCTCTTAGCAGTTCGATCGCAAATTTCTGCTCCTTGTTCAGGGCCTTGATCCCCCAACTGACCGAATCCGCATGGCGTAGAGGCGACAGCATGCCCTGGCTGTAGCGTGCGAGCGCCGATTGTGATGGATTCTCGCGGCACTTCAGCAGAAAGAATTGATTCGGGAGCGGTTGACAGTCGGATAACTTCAGATTCCCTTCCTTGAAAAACGTGTCCAGCTCCCGGGCAGACAGGTATTTCTCGACTATGCCGGAGAAGAGGTGATCGTAGTCCACCTTATCGTTATAGAAATCTTCGGTCCGCACGCCTATAACATCGGCTTTGATGCGCAGGTTGAGGTCCTTGGTCACCAGAGTTACCTTTCCCTGCCCTGCATGGCTCAGGTTGAAGGCCACGGCGAGAATTCGGTTGTCAGGTTTCTCAGGGTCCAACCCCTTAGGGTAATTTATTATGCTGGAGTGATTGAGTTCGATCGTGAGCTTTGCTCCCGAAGGCATCCTCACTCCCTCGGAAAGACGCCCCAACGAGCGAAGGGCGTCGAGTTCCCTCGAAACCACCCGCGCATTTCTTCCTATTTCATCCTGTCTTTTCTTTTGGCCGTCTATTTCTTCGATTACCGTGAGGGGAATGACCACATGATTGTCTTCGAATGCAAACAATGCTTCTGGATTATGCAACAATACATTGGTATCCAGAACATAGGTCTTGTGCATGAAACCCTCCCGCATGCGGTGCAAGGTTGTCCGGTTTAAAAGCAGTCCGCCTCTGGTTATTCATTTGACGCCTTTCGAGGGAAATCAAAGAACCTGTGGTATGCCGGGGTCTCCTTTTCCGGCATGCTGTCCTGTCTTGGAGTGTAATGCCTTCTTAGCCATCTGCTCAGGCCGTCCAGACCGGGAAAAAGCACCCTTTCGGTGATATTGGCCTGATCGAGCTTGTCGCGGATCTCCCATTTCAGTTTCGCCGGGATGATGATTTTGCGGGCGATTTGAGGGTGTTGCGCGAGCCAGTCGTCCAGGACCGCCTTGGGATCGGAGATCACCGAAAAGAAGGCGAATTGGTTTACTATGCGATCATCCATCGAGGGGGGTTCAAAAAAGAGCGCGAAAGGCTGCTCGCCAAGACAGGCCAGTTCGTGCAGGGTCTGCACGGACTCGGATAGCATCTCCACGGTGAAAACATTAGCTCCCTCCAGTTCGAGCTGAAGCTTGAGACTTTCGGGCAGCAGCCTGTGCGTCTTTACGTAATTGACCGCCCAGACTGCCCCGTCGGTATCGAACTTATCCAGGTTCGAGGTGGCGAAGTGCAGGGCGCAAAACGGTGAGTAGGTCCAGTCCAGAAGTCTTGTGGGAAGGCCTGAATGTTGCGCCACTGCCAGCCAATGCCAGATCGAGTTCCCGCTCACAAGGTTTCTATGCGCGTATTTCTTGAAATTGCGCAACAGGTGGTTTTCAAGTTCTTCAAACCTGCCTCCCAGTCGTATAAGGGTGGTTTCCAGCCGGTACCCGGCATCGGACAGTCCTCGGAAGGCGCAGCGAGACCGGAAGCGCCCGAGTTCGCCATTCCATGAGTCCTTGTAGAGTTCGTGTTGAAGCTCATTCCAGGTCTGCACGATTGTTTCCTGCATAGGCTCAACCATTGAATATGGACCTGTCAGCCGGACTGAGAATTCCGGGGCCTTTGGAGGGGATTTTTCGGGGGGGATTTCGGAAATACCAGACATGGCGCCAATAGAGGCAGGCGATATCGCAAAGTGTCAAAAAAGCGGGCAGCAGCACGCAGTTCAGACTCACTGTTGTTTTATGCGCCTCCAGACCATGTTCGGCAGCATCCGGGCGAGCGTCGCTCCGGATGAGAATGGGAAGTTGTTTTGCAATGCCAAATCCTCTCGTTCTTAGAGGTGTTCTCAACTTAAAGAAAGTATTTGGCGGGAGTATGTCGGAGGTGTGTAATCCTTGTTACAGACGCTCTTATTGCAATCCCATATTGATGGAAGCGCCTGTCATGGTCTAGAGGTCCGCGCCTCTAAAAATAGCCTCCCGGCTGTCAGGATCGCTATCGGTCCCCTCCAGCAGGGCGACTCTTTCCACAATGGGTGGATGGGAATAGTGAAACCAGACATAAAGCGGATGCGGATTGAGGTTGGAGAGGTTATCGGCGGCAAGCCTCTTCAACGCCCCGGCCATGGCGGCCGCGCCTCCAAGCATGTGAGCGGCGAAAATGTCTGCTTCTCGTTCAAAACGCCTCGATATCTTCATATAGAGCGGCTGGAGGAAAAATCCGGCCTTGCCCGAAAAGACTCCGGCCAGGAAAAGCCCGACGTAGGGCAGCGGCGCGCTGAATCCGAAGGTGGAAAAAAGAAGCGGCCATTGGATTAAAAGCCAGGTGGCGTAAAATGCCGCCAGTGAGAGGAAGGCAAAGATGAGAAGCTGCTTGAGGACGTGTTTTTTTCTGAAATGGCCCGCCTCGTGGGCGAGCACCGCAAGGATCTCTTCGTGTGTATGCGACTCGATCAGCGTATCGAAGAGCACGATCTGTTTGGTCTTTCCAATGCCGGTGAAATAGGCGTTTGTGTGGCGGCTTCTGATCCCAGCGTTCATCTGCACGATTTTTTTCACCCGTATACCGCTTTTTTCCATCTGCGCGCCGATCTTTGCGGACAGTTGCTCATCCGGGACTGGTTCGAACCTGTTAAAGAGCGGCGCCAGGACCACGGGATAAAGGATCGCCATTACCAATTGAAAGGCTGAGAGAAGCAGAAAACCCCAAAGCCACCACAAGCGGGGCGACCATGTAATCAAGAGGAGAAGGATGGAAAAAATCGCCGCAAAAATGCCGGCCGTGAGCAATCCCGCCTTTATATGGTCGACTGTCCAGAGCTTCAGGGTGGATCTGTTAAAGCCGAACTCCTGCTCCACAACGAAGGCGCCATAGTAGCTGAAAGGAAGCTCGACCAAGGTATGAATGAGTCCGGGGACAAAGAAGAAGAGGAGCCCAGCCGTAATCAGCGACAGCCCGAGTTTATCGGACCAACGAACCAGAAGGGGCAGCAATCCTGAGAGCAGGATCGCAAGGAGGATCCCATCCGAGACGATTTTCTCGAGAATCCCGAGTCGGGTTTTTGCCCGCACGTAATCCATTGTTCTGCCGAGCTTGGACTCATCTATGAATCCTTCGAACCCGGCCGGCGGCTTGTGAGCGTGTCGCTGGGAATGAGTCAGGTTGAGGCGCTCAAGCCAGATATCGAGCGCGCTCTGCCCAACATATAGAAACAGAAAACAGAACAGAAGGCAGTTTGGTTCGATCATCCCAGGCCTCGCATCCCGGCGCTATTCGGTCAATGAATGACTTTTGGCGAGAATAAGCGTTCTCCAACACAGTGAGATCGCAGTTGACTTGCTTGCATTCATCGAAAGCGGTCCTTACCTTGGATGTCTAATAAGCCGAAATATTTTAAGTGATTGAAATTATTTGCAAGCTTCATTGCATACACGTTGCTGGAGGGAGAGACCCATGGAAGTCTGGAAATGTAATAAATGCGGCAATACGATCACTGTCGAGGCTCCGCCGGAAACATGTCCCTCATGCAAGGTGAAGTGCGAGTTCGTAAACGTTAGCTGTTACACCCCGGATTGCGGTGGTCCCAATTCGGGCAATATTGATGAAAAGGTGTTCCGTGAGAGTTACAAAGAGCCAAAATAACCGATTCCAAAAAATTCACCGACCCCGACTTTCGCTTGGTCGACAATCACTCGCCAACATGTTTGAATTTTCTTGACGGCGTGCTACTTTCGGCTTTCCTTCTCCTTTTTTATGATTTCCTCGGCCAGACCTTTCGGGACCGGGCTGTACCGCGAGAATTCCATGGTGAATTCGGCCTTGCCCTGGGTTGATGAGCGAAGCACAGTGGAGTAGCCAAACATTTCCGAAAGAGGCGTTTCAGCCTCAACGGCCGAGAAAACCCCGTCTTCAGACGTAGACAGAATTATTCCGCGCCTCTGGTTCAGGCTCCCCAGCACAGCGCCCTGGAACTCGGAAGGGGTTTCGACCACCACGCGCATAATCGGCTCAAGGAGCACCGGACTGGACCGCTGGTAGGCTTCGCGGAAGGCCCCGATCGCTGCGTGCTGGAAAGCCATGTCGGATGAGTCGACCGAGTGGGCTGCGCCGTCATTTATCGTGATTCGAGCCCCGACGACCGGAAACCCAGCGAATCCTCCCTTGGTGAGACACGACTTGAATCCCTTCTCGCATGACGGTATGAATTCGGTGGGAATCGCTCCGCCGGTAACTTTGTTGACGAACTCAAACTCCCCTTCAGGGAGCGGCTCCAGGAACCCGGCGACCCTGCCGAACTGTCCCGCGCCGCCCGTTTGCTTTTTATGGGTGTAGTTGAAGTCAGCCCTGTGGGTGGGGGATTCGCGATAGGCGACCTTTGGCATGCCAGTTTCGATTTCGGCGTTGTACTCGCGGCGCATTCGCTCCACATAGACGTCCAGGTGAAGCTCTCCCATTCCGCAGATTATGGTCTCGGAGGTTTCTGCATCGAGGTAAACCTTGAAGGTGGGGTCCTCTTTGGAAAAGCGGGCCAGCGCCTTGCTCAGGTTCATCTCGGCCTTTTTGTCCTTTGGCTTTACGGCAAGCGAAATCACCGGCGCCGGGACGTGTATCGAGGTCATCGCATAGCGCACCCGCCCGTCTGTGAAAGTATCCCCGGAGGCGCAATCGATCCCGAAAAGGGCCACGATGTCGCCTGCCGCAGCAAAGTCGATTTCCTCCATCTCATCGGCTTGCATCCGCACCAGGCGTCCTGCCTTGACCTGTTTGCCGGTTCTCGTGTTGACTATGGCGGCGCCCTTGTTCAGGCTCCCCTGGTAGATTCGAACGTATGTGAGCTGACCGTAGCGGCTTACTTCGAGTTTGAATGCAAGCATCACCAGGGGCAGATCGGGCGCGCTTCCGAGGAGAACGCGCTCCTCCTCCATGTCCAGGTCAATGGCTTCGTTGTCGACATCGAGCGGACTCGGAAGGTACTTGACAACGGCATCGAGAAGAGGCTGAACCCCTTTGTTCTTGTAGGCCGAACCCATGAGAACCGGAGTAATCTCGAGGGCAAGGGCGCCCTTGCGGATCGCCTCGTGCACCATACTTTCGGATATTGGCCCCTCCGCTAGGATCGCCTCTGTCAATTCATCGGAAAATAGAGACGCCGCATCGAGCATTTCCTCTCTTTTTGCACGAGCCAGATCGATAAATTCCACCGGTATTTCCGACTCTATCAACTCCTCGCCGTGCTCTCCCTCGAAAGTAAGCGCCTTCATGGAAATAAGATCGATCACCCCCCGATGATCTCTCTCAAGACCCATCGGGATCTGAAGCAGCACCGGGTTATGGTTCAGCTTTTCCTGGAGTTGGCGAGTCACCCGGAAGGGGTCGGCGCCCGTTCTGTCGCATTTGTTTACGAATGCGATCCTGGGAACCCGGTAACGCACCATTTGCCTGTCAACGGTAACCGATTGCGACTGGACCCCGCCGACGGCGCACAACACCAAAATGGCCCCGTCGAGAACTCGGAGGGCGCGTTCAACTTCGATAGTGAAATCGACGTGACCCGGCGTATCGATAATGTTGATCGGGTGATCGTCCCACGAACAACTGGTGGCGGCTGATTGGATGGTGATTCCCCGTTCCTTTTCGAGCTCCATGAAATCCATTGTGGCGCCAACTCCATCTTTCCCCTTCACGTCGTGTATGGCGTGAATGCGCCGAGTGTAGAACAGGATTCGCTCCGTGAGAGTCGTTTTTCCGGAATCTATATGCGCGCTGATGCCGATGTTTCTTAACAGGGCAATTTTTTCTACGGTGTTCTCGGACATTTGAACTCCAGGTACTGAATAAACCGGGTATGGACATTGCGTTTCAAGTTCTGTGCAAAAAAAACGGGCGCCGAATAGGGGCCCGTTCAACCTAAAGAACATATCTCATATTGCGAAAAAAGAAAAGGGCCGGTCAAAGGAAGTTTTGTCAAATTCCCTGCCGGCCCCGAACGAATCTACCTTTTTGCAAGCGTCGTATTTTTTCCTGGCTTAGCAGCGGTTTTGACCTTGGCTCCGGAATCCGGTGTTTTCTTCTCGACTGTCTTCGGCACAGGTTTGCCGGATTTGCCCGTTTGCTTTACAGCCGGCTTCTTGGGCGCCGTTTTGTGAGAGGCCGATTTTGCACTCCCTTTGCGCACTGCAGAGTCTTTTGAATCGCCGGGCTTGGCTGCGGGTTTCTGAGCAGCTTTTGCTTCATGATGTTTTGTGGATTTCGCGCCCGACTTGTCATGCTTTACAACCGCAGGCTTTCTCCCCGAATCTTTGACCGAGCATGAGGCCTTGCCGAAAGAGGGTTTAACCGGCAGGTTAGCCTGGGTGAGCTTTATCCTTTGGCCGGGCTTAAGATGGGAGTTGCGGGCAAGCCCATTCAACTGACATAGCGATGAGAGGGAAATCCCGGTCTTTTTGGAAACGTCATGTAGCGTCCCGCCATGGTTAACTGTGTAATAGGCCGCCGTTGGAGAGTTGGGTTTTTTTGAATCGGATGCAAAACAAATCGATGAAGAGGATGCTCCCCTTTTGCTGGTATTCGTTGCGACCTTCTCATTAGCATGTGCGAGCATTATCTGCTGGCCAGACTTGAGTTGAGCGTTTTTGCCAAGTCCATTCAACCGGCATAGTGAGGAAACCGGGACCCCGGTCTTCTTTGAAACGTCGTTGAGAGTCCCGCCCTTTTTGACGGTGTAATAAGCGGAGGTCGAGGCGCGGGACGAAGATGAAGACGGCGTCTCGGGCACATCGGCTGAAATTTTGCCGGCGGAGGCGTAAATTTTGACGGCGCCTGTTTTCACAGTCTGGCCCCGCTTCAAAGGTGCGCTCTTTTTGATCCCGTTCAACCGGCAAAGAAGTTTGACGTCGAGCTTGTTACGATGGGCAATCTTGTCGAGAGTGTCGCCTTTCCTGGCTTTACACGTATGAAATGTCGAAGCCGGGGTGCTCGCGCGCTTCGATTGCTCCGCCGTCACAGCAGCCGGCTCATCATCCTCCGAAAAAGTTGAATCCGATATGCTCCGTGGCTCGGGTTCATGCTGTATAGAAGCCACCCTGACAGGCTGGGTCTGAGCAATGAAGCCTGGTTGCAGAGAACGCGCCAGCAGAACCGGCTCGCTCTCAAAACTCCTCTTGTAGAAAACGAGGCAACTGCCTGGAACAAGCACGCTCGATGAGTTTATATGGTTCCACCTGCAAAGATCCGCCGTGGTGACCCCGAAACTGCCGGCGAGTTCGTCAAGCCCTTTTTCGGAGCCGCTCACATAGTAATTGACCTTTTTGGGCAGATACGACTGCTGGGCTACATCGATAACCGCTTTGTTTCTCCAACTCATCGGCTCCAATGTGCGCCGCAAGAGTGGACCACGGAGTGAAAAAACGGACGTGCATATGATCGATGTGATTTCGAATATGCTGGATCAAGGACCCGCGCACATTTCCGAAAACTCGCTGCAGGTAGGTCTGGTCATAGCCGCAAGAGGACGCGTATTCATAGAGCACCTTCTGGACGCTGCCGGTCCAGGAAAATGTACTGCACGCGCTGTGAGGCAATGAGGTTTTCGATGAGGCACCAAGTCTTGGCGGCGTCAAGGTTATCCTTGTTCATCGGGACCAAACTATTCAGCGGGCGGTTACCCTTGGCGTACATCCCGATGTCAACGTCCCTGCCATTCTGATGAGAGCGGTGATGTGTATAAGATCCTCCGTTCGCGCAGGAAAAATCCCCGATGAAAAGGTCGCATGTGTCAGGGAACTCAGTCCGGACAGCCTCTATAGCGTCGAGCAGAGCGCCAACCACTTCAGGGGTGGTGTAGGACCTGCTCTCATCTCGGAGGTGGTAGCCCGGAAATTGATTTGGAAAGATAACGCCATTTTCCAGGTAGCCCTGATAAGGGCGCCCGAAGGACGCGGTAAGCGCCTGAGATGTTTGGACGAAAATTAAGGAAGAGACTACACATGCGGTCGTCAGGACCAAGGCACAAATACACACCCTTAGAGTTCTGGCACCCCCCATAAAGCTACCCCCCCATATGTTGACTTTCAGGAGCCCCCATTCTTTGCCAAAGCTGATCGTATCAATTGTTTGCAGGAGATGGGCCTTTACTACCAAAAAAACGATATCCGTGTCAAAGGGTTTTTTCGGAACCGGTCTGATTTATTTCAGATGAACGATTAAATAAGTGAAATAACACAACAAAAAATCTAGTACTGAGGTCTTATGAAATAGATTCCGGCAGATGAGTTATCGAGATGAATTGAGGTGAATTAAATCCCTTGTATCCCTTCAAAAACAACCTCTATATAATTACATATAAGATCGACGACATTGTGAATTATGACGTGACATTTCCTTGAAAAAATAATAACTTAAAATGAATCAAAACCTTTGAAACAAACGAAAAGCATTGTGAGGTAAGATTTTCATCCTTGCTTTCCGGCTATTTGTCTTCTTCAAGGATCCCATAAGGGTCTCCCGCGAACACGATCTGCGAGCTGCTGACAGCAACCGCCGGAATATATTCTATCGAAATGGGAACTGGCTTTGAGAGCTTGACGAAGAGCTGATTGGACCCATTGAGAACCGATTTTATCTTTGCCGCATAGGGATTGGCGTCGTCTTTGAGAAGTGTTTCGGCAAGCTCCAGGGCTTTATCGAGCCGTATACAGCCGTGTGAGAAATCCCGGCGCGATCTTGCGAACAGATGCTTTAGCGGGGTATCGTGAAGGTAGACGGCGTAGGGATTGGGAAATTCGAATTTAACACGGCCGAGCGCATTTCTAGGCCCGGGGCTCTGAAAAAGCCTGGGCGCCCCCCATGGATATCGAGTACTCATGCTCACATAGCCGTGTTTGGCGAACCACTCCGGATCGGATTTAGCCTCTGCGTCCAACTCCAGCCGGATTCGGTCCGAAACATACCAGCGCGGATTAAGGATTAACTGTTCAATCGAGCTGGTCAGGGTTGGAGTTTGGTTCACTCCGACCATTTTGCCGCGAAATTTTACTTTCTTCCCGCTCGCCTTGCCTACAACGATCTTGTGGGCTTCCTGGAATTGGCCGTCTTTGTAATACTCCAGCATAAATTGCGGGATGTTTATTCGAATAAAAGTGCTATGCGCGCGTGAAGGGCTTTGGCGAGCGGCTTTGAGAGCTTGAGCGAGGAAGTCCGCCTTCTGCTGAAAGGAGACGTTGAGCCATTCTTTGGTTAGCAGGCCGATAGCTCCATCGGGGTCAAGCAGGTGGGCGGCCTGAAATTCTTTCATTGCGCGTTGGGTCTCCGAGTCATAGACGCCTGAGATATCACCGGAATAAAAATCTTCCTGCTGCAGCCTTTTTTGCAGGTCTCGGATGTGATTGCCCGCCTCGCCTCGCCGTGTCTTTGAGGGCATACTGACGCGCTGCTGCGCCCCCCGGGCCGCGAGTTCTCTATATTTCTCAAAGGCCGAACGCAGCGCTTCATAGTTGAATGTTTCAGGCTCAAGTTCTTTAAAAAACATGGAAAGGGGAATCTCGCCCGAGAGCGCCTTGAGGCTTTCTTCCTTCTGTAAAAAGGGGTCCATTTCTTTTGCAAAGAGAAAGAAAGCGGTGATGAGCCGGATATCGGCTTCACTGGCGGCTTGGAAGCTTTCGCGGTATTTTTCCGGAATCGCCCCGGAGATTGCCCCCGGCGGCGGCGAATCTGTGGACTGATTTGCCGAAACGGCAGCGGCGAACGCTGGTGAGTGGGCATCGAAAAACGACTCCGCCCTGCTGTCCCTGATTCCAGGGTCAAGCGCCTGGAGAGCGGATCGGTATTGGTCGAGCTTATCAAGACATTGGGACAGTTCGTCGAGCTTGAATGGGTGGGGGTCTATGGCCTCGTTTTCGATCGTGCGGAGGCGGGCCAGAAGTAGGGCCGCTCCCTGATTCAGCCCGAATCGGGAGTCTATGAAGACAGGTTTCCAGTCATTTTTCTGGTAAGCTTCGCTTACCGGGTCGGGGTCAGGGCCGTTTAAGCTCTCAGTGGGCAGACTCTGCCAGATGTAGCGGCGCCAAAGGATCGATGATCCCCGCTCATTCAGCTCATTTCCCGAGGGGAGCTTTTCGGAGGCGGAAACTTTCTCGATCGAAACCGGCCGACGGTCTTGGGGGTTGTCGATCTGCCCCGCGCCTATCGGTGGAAAAACGGTGATCGAGACTATTACAAACGCCGCTAAAGCGAAAAGGCGCCGTAAACGAGACAAAGTTTTTTTCGAACTCATTTGGGCCTTTTTCTCAGGAAAGGATCGTTAGCATTAATATGCTCATAGAGCAGAATCTGTTCGCTTAAGCTCATTTTTGCACAGCTTCGCGAGGGCTTGGCGCTTCGGCAGCAGTTACACCGGGAGTCGCTGCAAAGCTGGCAGACATGGCAATCAGCGCAGGCGAACTTTCTTGGAAGTTGCAGATTGGCTTCCGAGCGAGCCGGCTCCGATTTGGCATTTCTGTTGCGTTTCATGGAAAACACTCCTTGCGCCTACCATAAGGTAACCGGGATCGACCGGCGCATCAACAGACCTTAAAGGACTTTTCTATATACCAAAACTGTGCTATTGGCAATCGGCATGCTGAGTAGGCGAATAGAGAGAAGTCTTGCAACGAGATGAATTCTTCATGGGCCTTGCAATTGAGGAGGCCAAAAAGGGTTGCCTGCTGGCCGAAGTACCGGTCGGGGCAGTTGTTGTTGGCGCGGACGGAGAAATACTCTCAAGGGCGCACAACAAGCCGATTACATCAAATGACCCTACGGCGCATGCCGAAATCCTGGCAATCAGGAGCGCTTCCAGCAGGGTCGGCAACTACAGACTGCCTAAAACCGTCCTATATGTAACTCTTGAGCCCTGCGCGATGTGCGTTGGGGCCATGCTTCACGCCAGGGTGGGACGGCTGGTTTTCGGAGCGCGTGATTTGCGCAGCGGGGCGGCCGGCGGCTTGCTGGACCTGACGAAGGTTGGTTGCTTCAACCATCGGATAGATGTAACGGGAGGGGTGTTGGCTGAGAACTGCGCCGAGATTCTGCAAAGATTCTTTAAAGAGCGCCGTGGTTAGAAAAAAAGCTGCTCTTTCGCCTTTGGAATCAACGAAGGTTTCGAGGCGATTTATCGTTTAAATTGCTTTCCGGCTGCATTAAGATTAAATTTTTAAAGTTTTTCTCAATGTGAAAAACGATTAGTATTGCGGAGAGGTACCGAAGTGGCCGTACCGGGCTCGACTCGAAATCGAGTTGTCCTGTGAAGAGCAGGGCACGTGGGTTCGAATCCCACCCTCTCCGCCACTATCAAGCCAAAGCCAAAAACAGGGAGGGGGGATTGTGGGATGTTTTGGCTAGCCTTCATTCGGAACCCCCCGGATAGAGGCTGGCGGTTTCCGAATGGAAATTGACCAAGAGCCGGTTTTTTTGAAATTTCCAACAGATGGCGGTGCTTTGCGGAGAGATGTCCGAGAGGCTGAAGGAGCACGACTGGAAATCGTGTGTACGCCCAAAAGGTGTATCGAGGGTTCGAATCCCTCTCTCTCCGCCATTTAGCCTTGGCGGCTGACCGCTGACAGGCGACTTTGCTGCGTATGTCTTATCAGGTCATTGCCAGAAAATGGCGGCCGGGCGTCTTTGAAGAAGTTATCGGCCAGCCGCATGTGACACGGACGCTCCAGAACGCTATTCGTCTGGACCGCATCGCTCACGCCTATCTCTTCTCAGGAGCGCGCGGAGTGGGAAAGACCTCCGTCGCGCGAATTCTGGCTAAAGCGCTCAATTGCGAAAAGGGGCTTTCCCCCACGCCGTGCAGCCAATGTTCGAACTGCCGCGAAATATCGTATGGAAACTCAGTGGACGTTATCGAGATCGACGGCGCCTCCAACCGGGGAATCGACAACATACGCGAGTTGAGGGAAACCGTGCGCTACAGGCCGGCGAAGGGTCGCTATAAAGTCTATATTATCGATGAAGTGCACATGTTGACCACAGAGGCTTTCAACGCTTTGCTCAAGACCCTGGAAGAGCCGCCCCCGCACGTTATCTTCATATTTGCCACGACCGAGCCTCACAAAATTCCTGCTACTATCCTCAGCCGCTGTCAGAGGTTCGATTTCCGGCGCCTGAGCCTGCTGCAAATCGTGGAGCATCTTAAACGGATCATCTCGCAGGAAGGGGCTGGTTTCTCCGATGGCGTCCTCTACGCCATGGCGCGGGAAGCGGACGGAAGCATGCGTGATGCTCAGAGCCTGCTCGAACAGCTCCTGGCCTTTAGCGGCGACGAGCTTCCGGAGACGGAAATCCTTGACATTCTTGGAGTAATCGACAGGCAAAGCGTGTTGCGGACTGCGGAGGCGATTCTTTCGGGAAACGTCCACGCCTGCCTCGACCTCGTCACAGATGTCTACCGGCGCGGAATCGACAGCAGACGCTTTTGTCAGCATCTGTGCGACCATTTTCGAAACCTCATATTCGTGGCCGTTTCCTCTGGCCGTGAAACTGGGATCGATCTGCCTGAAGACGAAAAAAAATTGCTGAAAGACCAGGCGTCCGCAACAACTGCCGAGTCACTCCATGTCTATTTTCAGATGCTGCTTCGGGGAGAGGAGCAAATCCGGCGCTCAAGCATGCCAAAGATCGCACTGGAGATGCTTCTTTTGCGCATGGCCCAACTCCCGAAACTTGAATCAATCGATGCCGTGCTGGACAGGATCTCGATGATCGAACAAAGTCTTAAAGAGGGTCATTCAGCTTCGGCCGACATTGTTTCCGAGAGCCGGTCAGGTTTCGAGAGAAGCGCTCATTGCCCTGCGCCTGCGCAGCCGGATTCGGCGCTCGAACCTTCGGCGCCGCCTGAAGGGCCGTCCTCTTTTACTGGCGACTGCGAATCGATTACAACGCCGGATCCCGAGTCTTCTGATGATGTGGATTTCCCGGTTGCAGCGCCGCGTGAGCAAGAGTTCGCTCCACCGGTGTCCGCTTCGAAAGCCGTCGAGGGATGGGCGGCATTTGTCGCCTTTCTTGAAAACCACAACCCCGTTCTGTGGGCCAAGGTCTCTCATTGCGTGGTCAAGGCTTCGGGGGAAATTCTTGAGTTAGAGGTCCCGGACATGTTTGAGAAGGGCGCCGATGGTCCGGAATTTACCCGCAAACTCGAGGATGCCTCCCAGGCTTTCTTTGGCTCCGGGCTGCAATGGGCGGTTATAATAAGGAACACGTCCCGGACTTGCCGGGGCGTTGGGGCTAAAGGCCCCAAAACAGGTAAACCTTCGGGCGTAAAACAAATAGTCAATCATCCGGCCGTTCAGCAGGCAATTGAGATACTTGGAGCTGAACTCATCGAGGTGAAACCACCCAATGGACTCGATCCCAACTGTGGGAAGAAGAGTATGGATTTGCCTTCTTAGGGTTTTCCAAATTAAATCGGAGGGAAAAGACAATGCCAAAGGGATTCAACCCACTCCAGCAGGTTAAGGCTCTGCAGGAGAAGATGGCCAAAATGCAGGAAGACCTTGCTTTCAAGAAAGTCGAGGCGAGCGCCGGGGGAGGCATGGTGACAGTGGTGATCAACGGCAGGCAGGAGGTCCTGGGCATCAAAATAGACCCCCAGGTGGTGGACCCTGAAGATATCGACATGTTGCAGGATTTGATC
The DNA here is from genome assembly GCA_963727975.1 of uncultured delta proteobacterium. Lineage (GTDB taxonomy): Bacteria > Desulfobacterota > Syntrophobacteria > Syntrophobacterales > Syntrophobacteraceae > SbD1. The sequence continues at coordinate 84,588 of CAVSIN010000028.1, forward strand.
GTTGCAGCTGTGAACGATGGCTTGAGAAAGGCCCAGGAAATGGCCGCCGCAGAAATGGGGAGGCTTGCCGGCGGACTCAATATTCCGGGGCTTAACATACCGGGGCTTTTTTGACGGCAAATGAACGCATATCCATCGATTTTGAGCAGCCTTATCCGTAAACTGAGCAGACTTCCCGGGCTTGGCGAAAAGAGCGCCGCCCGGATCGCCATGTATCTTCTTAAAGCCCCGGATGGCGAAGCGGAGTCGCTTGCGGAAAATATCCGGCAGATTCGCGACAATATACGAACCTGCTCAATCTGTTTTAATTTCACCGACCAGTCGATTTGCGCCATTTGTAGCGATCCGGTGCGAAATATCGGGCAAATCTGCGTTGTGGAAAGCACAGCCGACCTCTTGGCCATTGAGCAATCCGGCGCTTTCAAGGGCCGCTATCATGTGCTCCAGGGTGTATTGGCCCCTCTTGACGGTGTCGGTCCAGAGCAAATCCGCATAAAGGAACTTTTCCCCCGCTTCGAATCCGAAAAAATCAATGAGATTATAATAGCGACCAACCCGAGCAGCGAAGGGGAGGCAACAGCCCATTACCTTCTGCAAATTTTAAAGGACCGTCCCGTGCGCGTAACGCGGATAGCCTACGGCATACCGATGGGCGGCGACCTCAAATACACCGACCGTATAACCGTCGAAAGGGCGTTGACGGGGAGACGGGCTTTTTAAGGCGCCGCTTTTAGCATTCGGAGATTAAAGAGCTATGTTTCTTAGAGGACTGAGCCGGCTGGTTCCGGTTTATTTTCTCATGTTGCCGTGGGCGTGCAGTTCTTTGCCCGGCGCCAATCAAGCATGGGAAACACCGGCCATCGAATCGCAATGTCGCATTGAAGCTGAGCGTCCCCCATTTGAGAACCGGCTCGAGACTCAACACTTTATTTTTAAATGGACCGCCAAAAGCTCACACGCGGCGGACAACTTGAGCGATCCAGAGGTCGTGAGGCAAACTGCCGACTACATGGAAGCCGCCTGGGACAAGCTTACGGGCCTTTTTGGCAGGACGCCCTATCTTCCGCCCGGAAGCTCCAAAGTGGTGGTCATCTTTCATGATCTTGATTGTTACGCTTATGCCGACCCGCCCGAGGGCCCCATCGAACTGAACTCCCTTGTTTGGATGAGGATGCCGTCAATCAGGCAGTCCACTTCGGCCCACGAACTTTTCCACAAGCTCCAGTATGCCTATGGATACAAGACCCGTTGGCCCGCGGGCAAGCCGTCGCTCTGGTTCACAGAGGGGACCGCCGCATGGGCCGAAGTTTTTGTATGGGGCAGGGTCACCAGGAGTTGCAAGATTGAAGGCATGTTTTATGACCCGAGTATGGATTTGTTCGACGCCGAAGACATGGCGTTGCCCTTCTGGATCTACTTTGTATCCGGAAACGGCGGTTTCCCTGAAGATCGGCTCATGGTCAAATTCTTTGAAAAGTATGAAGATGAGAAAGGCAACGTAAACGCGGCCCTATTCGATGTGATACGGGAATCCTACGGCTCTGCGGACTCCTTTTTCCATCGGTTTGCGCATGAGCGCAAGAATTATTTCTGGCCTGAGCCTGCTCTTCAACCATGCAACTATACTTGTATTTTGGGCCCGGACGGCAAAGACCTCGTCGCTGAGATCAGACAATATCAGAGAGAGAGACGAGGCTTCTCAGTCGAGTAAGCTAACCGGTTTCCATCCGGAAAGGGTCCTTTTCCGCCCTGGCGGGCGGCTGGGCCGCAACCGGGGTAGGCACTCAAACCTTCGACGGCGGCGCAGGCAGGATCTCGACGCTCCGCGAGGCGGCGCCGATGTACGCCTCCGCGTAACCTCTTGATTTCCTTGTCAAGACGAAAAATGCCTCCTTTGCGGCTCGGAAACTGCCAGTCTCTTATCCGAGGTTTCCGGATGGAGACTAACCAGGTTGGGCGACTTATGGGGGGCACCCCTAAGGGCCTTCGCCCCCCATTCCCTGCATCTGCTTCAATAGCCCGGTCCGGGTTCGAAAGGCTGCGTCAGTTACCCGAGCGCCTGCGCCTTTTGGAACCGAGACCGTTTTAGTACCCGCCGCCTCTGGTTCCTTCCTTTTTCCGAGCATCGGTCGGCGTCTTGCCTTCATGCCCACTCTTCTGGTCCCCGGCCGCGGGCTTGCCCTTGTACTTCATATCATGCATCGGTTCGCCCTTTTCGCGCTCCCTGGGGATTTGCGATTCCATTGCGCCGGTCTTGCCTTCCGGCTTGACGCTGGCAGCAGGCTTGCCCTTGTTCTTCATATCATGCATGGGTTCACCTTTTTCGGCCTCTCGGGCCTTATGGAACTCGCCTCTTTGCGCTCTTTCCGAGAGGGCCCTCCTCTTTTCATCGCCTCCTGAGCTGAAGAGCCCATGTCTTTCTTCAGGCGCAAGAGTGTAAAAGCCATATCTCTCATCAGGTCCAAGACCTATGAATCCGTATCTTTCCTCGGGCCCGAGAGTTATGAAGAAATCCCTCTCCCACGGCGAGAGGGTGAAGAACCTGTACCTCAGGCTGGGATCGAGAGTGACGACCACTTCCCTTTGTGAAGGCTCAAGACTGGCGAACACCTCCCTTTGCTCGGGGTTGAGGTAGAGGAACACAACTCTTTCCCGGGGTCCCAGAGCCAGAAACCAGCTTCTTTCAGTGGGCGATAGAGAGAAGAAAGTTTCACGTTCCCATGTCGCAAGATCGAGGAACGCATTCCTTTCTTCAGGCCCCAGGGCCAGAAACACGTGGATTTCACGGGGGTCCAGAGAAAGAGCGGCATCGCGTTCTTCTCTTCCCAGGCTGAAAAAGATTTCCTTATCTCTGGGACTTAGAGCACTGAGTTTCCGTCTTTGATCAGCGCTGAAGGAGTTGTCGCCCATCGACTCCAGGGTTTGGACTTTCTCATACTCGTAAGAGCCGGCAAGCAACATCCCGGAGCATTGGGTCTCGGACTTTCCCGGGCCTTTGATATCTGACTGATCAGATGGTTCAATATCTGTGTCCCTGTCATTGTTCCTGGCGACGGAGTCTTCCTTGATGATGTTTTTTACAATCCCATCGGTTACGCAGGTCTCGGCGGCATTGCCGGAATGCTGTATCCCGAACAATAGAGCGAAGGCGAATGCCGCCGCAACTATTGAAAAACAGATGAATCTTGTGTTCATTTGACGCTCCTTTTTCGGAAATGCAAACCTTTCGGAGAGGTTCTACAATTTGGAATACCTCCGAACAAGGGAGGTTTTCTCCTGCCCTGGAGAAAGCGTTAGCACCTTCTTTCACAAATATGCCCGATTTTGCAGGGTCTTTGGCTAGAGTAAGGTAGATTGCCGTCCTGATTGCCGAGTTGCGGAGACTCATTCCTAGTTGATAATTTAAGGATCGTCGCTTTCCAATGTCAAATCGACTGCAGGCGCAAAAAGAGGTCGTCTTTCGGTGAACAGGGACAAAACCATCATTTTCGTAGGACGGGCGTCCTCGTGCGATCCAACCTGCAAAAGCCGGCTGGTCCAGGCATGGAGCTTGTCCCGGCAAGCCGATCGCGCAGGGCTGATCGGCAGTGCAAGCGCAGTCGGCTTGAAAATGGAAAAATACTAAAAAAGGCTTGACTTATTTTTCACAAAACAGGATAAACCAACTCAGGCGGAGAGTGTGCTTGTCGCCGTTGGCTCGATTATAAAGGGCTTCCCGGAGTGAGCGCTATTTGACCTGCAACGTTAGTGTGGAGAAAAGTCATGATTGAAATTCGATTTCATGGACGAGGAGGCCAGGGAGCTGTGACCTCTGCCGAACTTACCGCCCTGGCGGCAATTGGAGAAGGCAAGTACGCTCAGGCGTTTCCAAGCTTTGGCCCCGAACGGCGTGGCGCTCCGGTTATGGCGTTCGTCCGGGTCAGTGAAGCCCCGATCGTTACACGGGAAAAAGTGTATGAACCCGACATAGTCATAGTGCTCGACCCCACGCTGCTCAAGATCATCAATGTTGAAGCGGGACTGAAAGAAGGCGGGGTTGTGATTCTGAATACCTCGAAGAGCGTGGAACAGGTCCGCAAGGAGACCGGCCTAAAGGCCAAGCTCGCAACTGTGGACGCTTCCAAGATCGCCATGGAAACCATGCGTGTTCCCATCACCAACACTACCATGTTAGGCGCTCTTGTCAAAACCTCAGGCGTCATTCAGATGAGCGGTTTGCTAGATCCGATCAAGCGCCGTTTTGGACCGATCGCCCAGAAGAACATTAACGCATGTGCCCGGGCATTCGAAGAAACCAAGGTTGCGGAGGGATAACAGTGGCTAAAGAGACTGGGATCAAGAGTTGGAAAGAATTGAACTTGGGGATCGCCATTACGACCCCGGGCAACGCGGCGGAGCTTAAAACAGGGGACTGGCGGGGCATGCGGCCTCAAACGGATCGCGAGAAGTGCACCAAGTGCGGCCTGTGTTACATTTTTTGTCCGGATATGGTTTACAGCAAGGATGCCGAGGGCTACTACTCTCAGAACTACTACTGGTGCAAGGGTTGCGGCATTTGCGCCAAGGAATGCCCCGTTGACGCAATCACGATGATTCAGGAGGTCGACTAACATGTCCAAACCTATTGGTATTGAGGTCTCGATTGCTGTCGCCGAAGTGGTAGGACTGTGTGATGTCGATGTTGTTGCGGCTTACCCGATCACTCCTCAAACGCACATTGTCGAGCACCTTGCCGAGCTTGTGGCCGATGCTCGCCTGGATGCCGAGTTCATTCCCGTAGAATCCGAACACAGCGCAATGAGCGCCTGTATCGGATCTTCGGCGGCCGGAGCGCGCACCTTTACCTCTACCTGCTCTCAGGGCTACGCCCTGATGTCTGAGCTCTGCTATATAGCGTCGGCCCTGCGGCTGCCGATCGTAATGGCTGTAGCGAACCGGGCGTTGAGCGCGCCGATTAGTATCTGGAATGACCATGCCGATCTTATGTACGCTAGGGATACGGGCTGGATTCAACTTGTGTCGGAAAATGGACAGGAAGCCGTCGATATGTCCGTTCTGGCTTTTCGCATCGGTGAAGACCCAAGGGTGGCCCTTCCCGTGCAGGTGAACCTGGACGGCTTTACGATGAGCCACGTAATCGAGCCGATTGGCATCCCCGATAAAGAAGAGATCATGAAATTCCTGCCGCCCTACAGGCCTAAATTGCGCCTCGACCCGGCGAATCCAGTGACAATTGGTCCCGTAGGTATGCCTGAGATCTACACTGAAGCCCGCAAGGCGCAGGATGAGGCGCTCAAGGCGACAAAGCCTCTGATCCAGGACATCTTCAACGATTTCGCCAGCCAGTTCGGTCGTCAGTACAAGCTGGTCGAAACCTATAAGACTGAAGACGCCGAAACCATTATTGTCGCGATGGGCTGCATCGCTCAGACCGCCATGACCGCTGTGGACAATATGCGTGCAAAAGGCAAGAAGGTCGGGCTCACGCGCATCCGTGTGTTCAGGCCTTTCCCTGCTGCGGAGATTTTCGAGGCGATCAAGGGGGCGAAGAACCTGGTGCTCCTGGACAGGGTGAGCGCCTTTGCAGGTGGTGAAATATCGGGGCCCGTCGCCCTCGAGATCAAGTCCGTCCTGTTCGACAAGAAGGTTTTCCCGAAGGTGGGGAACTTCCTGGTTGGCCTTGGCGGCCGCGACGTGACTGATCAGAACTTCCAGGAAATGGTCGAAAGAGTGGCCTCCGCTAAAAACGGCGACCTTCCAGCCTATGAATTCATCAATGTGAGGGAATAAATGGGAATCGCATCTGAGGCTCTGAAAAATTTCAAGGGGTTTAACCTCAAGAATATGCCCGAGGTGGAACCTGTGTCACCTGGTCATCGCGCGTGCCAGGGCTGCGGAGAGGTGCTGGCTTTGCGGCAGGCGATGAAAGCAATCGGAACCAATACTGTGGTATGCAGCGCTACCGGGTGTATGGAGATAGTCACGTCTGCATTCCCGCAGTCCGCATGGCGGGTCCCATGGATTCACGTGGCGTTTGAAAACGCCGCCGCCGTGGCAAGCGGAGTGGAAGCGGCTTATAAAGTGATGAACCGCAAGAAGATAATCAACCAGCCCGACGTAATCATCGTCGGTTACGGCGGAGACGGCGGGACCGCCGACATCGGTCTGCAAGCGCTGTCCGGCGCCCTTGAGCGCGGCCACAACTTCGTCTATTTCTGCCTGGACAACGAAGCTTACATGAACACGGGCATTCAGCGCTCTTCTTCGACTCCTTTCGGAGCCTCGACCACGACTTCACCCCCTGGAAAGAAGAGCTCGGGCCAGTCGACCTGGAAGAAGAACATGGCGGAAATCGCCGTCGCTCACGGCGCGCCATACGTCGCCACCGCGAGCCCGGCTTACCCGGTCGACCTCATGAACAAGATCAAAAAGGCTTCGCTGGTTCCCGGTCCCACCTACGTGCACATCTTCTCTCCATGCCCCACGGGCTGGCGATGCGGGGTCGACGAGAGCATCGAAACGGCAAGGCTGGCCGTGCAGTCAAAAGTCTTTCCGCTCTACGAGGTTATTGACGGCGAATACCATCTTTCGCGCAAGGTGGCGAAGCCGAAGCCGGTTTCAGAATACTTCAAGCCGCAGCGCCGCTTCCGCCATCTGACCGAAAGCGAGATAGAGGCTATTCAGGCCAGGGTGGACAAGGAGTACGAAAAGCTTCTTAAAAAGTGCGTAGTGGAAGATAAGAATAAAGAAAAAGAATAGATTGATTTCAGTATATCAGGGTTTGATATGCACCGGGGTCCCGGTGGCAGCGATCTTGAAAAGCTCGTCCATATCGCTGTTGTAGAGTGCGATTGAGCCTTGCGTCCAATCCTTATAGGCCCCTCCTGGGTGGATGAACAGGGGGCCGCCCAATTTGGCGGACAAGTGTGGCGTAGCGTTACGCTCGGCGGCCATGAGCATCTCTTTGAACTCGGGAGGCGAGAGAATGCCTGCGAAAAGGGCCCTTTCGGCATGCTTTCTGTCCGGGTAGTTGAGAACGAGCGCCTTGCTGAACCGGCCTACAGGGCTTTTCATGCAGATGAGAAAGTCTCCTTCAGGGGTGCGGCCGTCCCCCTCGATTTCCTTGTCTCCAACCGGATGGAATCCAAGGCCAATTGGATAGTCACGGACCATCACGTTGGACTGGATCACATAGAGCCGCCGCTTTTCCTTATAGATGTAGATTTCCGGATTTTCAATGTCGCTTAGTGCGGTGAGATAGTTGATCCTTACGGGCTCTTTTTCCCCGGGTGGACACTGCCGGGCGGTCCTGCTTTCCGGCTGATTTTTCTTATCAGTTGATTTGGAAGAGTCGAAGCGACTGTCCGGTTTCTGCATGGAGCATGCTGAAATCACAAACAAAGCCACACAAAGGAGGATCCCCCCGAATCCTCCTCGCAGAATAAACCTCTGCATAGCTGCGCCCCCCAAAGATGTTTCTCTATGCTACCCCGTTAAGGCGATATTACACGCCACTGCCCGTTGGGGCAAGCCTAAAATCAGCCTCCAATCAAGTTCTGTCGTAAGGGTTTGAAACCTCGACTATTTTGGGGCTTATGAAGATCAGCAGTTCGCTTCGAGAGTCATCTGAGGTTTCGTTTTTAAAGAGCCGTCCCAAAATAGGGATATCGGCCAGCCCCGGAGTACTCTGCTTCTGGAAGCTTGACTCATTGTCTATAACGCCGCCGATGACGATGACATTTCCGTTGTCAACAAGAAGCTCGGTCTGGATCTTTCTTGTGTCGATGCCCGGTTCGGTTCCGGTCCCAACCTGAAAAGTAGACGCCGAGACAGTATCCTGCTTGGCGTTTATCAGCATTCTCACCTTGCGGTCCGGGGTGATATGAGGCGTGACCTGAAGCTCCAGGACGGCATCCTTGAACGCGGTGGCCGTTACATTGGCGGCCGTATCGCCAACCTGGAGGTATGGGACCTGGATACCCTGGGAAACAACGGCTTTTACATTGTCCAGAGTAAGCACACGGGGCGCGGCCACAACCCGCGCCAGCGTCTGGGTCTGGAGCGCCTGTATTTCGAGGTCCACGTGGACCAGGGTTTTGCCTAGCAGTTCGTTAATGATAGCGCCGAACTGATTCACGCCCGGAGCCGGGGGATTGATAAAAAACTGCGGCGGACCGGTTGTTATAAGGGGGTTATTCGTTGAGAATGAAAGGTTTACTCCCAATTGTCTTTTGGTTTCACTTTTGAGCGTGATTATGCGCGCTTCTATCAGCACCTGCGGAGTTGGGCGGTCGAGCCTTGTGAGCAGTTGCCGGGCATTAACGATCCTTGCCGGGTAATCGGTATAAATGATAAGGCTGGTGCGCTCGTCAACGGAGACTTTTCCTCGCTCACTCTTGCCGTCTGTGAGCTTGGCGGCCATTTCGCCCGGTTTGGCGAAATTGACAGGGAAATATACTGTTGAGAGTTCGCCCAGGTCACGGGTTGTCTCTGCAAGGCTCTGCTTGGCCTTGATGGCCTCCGACTGCTGAAGATACTCCTGGCGCAGCTTACTTTGTTTGGCGATGCGAATCACGTTGCCGACCTGTTCTTTGCCCAGGTCATTCATGGAAAGCACCATATCGAGCACCTGGTCCCAGGGGACCTGCTCGACTTTTAAGGTTACCTTACCGGTGACGTCAGGCTCTATGACGATATTTATCGCGGCGAGGTCTGAAAGGAGCCGGAGCACATTCCTCAGGTCGGCGTCCATGAGGTCCAGGCTCACAGTTTTTCCACGTATACTCTTTTCTTGCGGCCGCCGGAGTGCCGATCGACTCGACGGAAGTGGCGTGATGGGCGGCTTGCGCTGCGGCGGCCTTGGTCTTGGCTGCCTTGGTTTTTGGTTTAGTGCGGGCCGTTTCGGACCCGTTGGTCCCAGTGACAGGCGTGCGTTTCCCCCGCAGCCTGTACAGCCTCCGCGCCAATCCCCTGGGCGCCTGCTTCAGCCGAGCACAAAAAGCAGCCGAAGAGGAAGCGCCAGTCCCAGGACAAAAGGAAGAGTGCCGGTCCAAATCTTTCCCTGCCTTCGCATGCGTTCCCCCTGATAGACCCATCTCGATGTCATAATTGGCGGTTAAAAAGCAAATAATCAGAGTATCGCTGCTATTTCTTCTTGGCGGCTTCGGTTGCGGTTTCTCCAAAAACCGGTATGTAACGATGTTACAGGCCACCTGAAGCAACGCACCCTGCTTTTCCTTTTGCCGAGTTAACGTAAGCGACTCGACTTTCAAGATTCTGTCCAGCTTGGAGATACTATCCAGGAAAACCCCAAGGTCATTAAAGGTGCCGAGAAGGTCGAGCCGGACAGGAATGGTAGCGTAGAATTCACTCATCACCTCGGGTTGGGGCTGGAAAAGAATATTTTCCAGACCCACCTTGGCGCCAAGTCTTGAAACGTTTTCCAGAAGGCCCGGGATTTCTTTCTGGTCGGGCAGGAGCATAAGAAGTTTTGCTAGTTCTTCTTCGGATTGGGCGAGTTCTTTTTCAAGCGCCTTGATCTTGGAAACCGCCGCCTTTAGAGAGACAAGTTTGTTTTGCTGTCTCGGTAATCTGGCTCTTGAGCTGTTTAAGGGTGTCCAACTGGCCCTCGAACTTCAAAAAGTAGAAAGCAGCCCCCATGACGAGCAGCGTCGCCGCGAAAAGCAGCACCTTATGCACGGCGCTAAGGCTCGAGAGTTTTTCCTGGAATTCGGCAAAGTAATTTTTCATAGCGGCTACATCTTCAACTTTTTTTGTACTTCGGAATAGGAATAAAAACGATATGTCAACTGGAATTCCCTCAGTTTCATCTCCTTTACGGCAAACTGCTTCGAAAGAACCAGATTGATACTGCCTTTTTCGATGTAAGGAGAAGATTCGAGATTGCGCATGAACTCAACGATGGCCTCGTTGCTCTGGGCCACTCCATCAAGGGTGACCGAGTTGCCTTTCTGAGTCAGCTTGTCGAACCACATTTTCTCAGGCGGCACCTGGATCGAGATAAGAGCCAGCATCCGGACCACCGCGTCCCGGTCGCCCTGGAGTTCTTTGATGATCTTGCAGTTTCTTGTCAATGAGATCCTTGCGTTGGGAGAGTTGCTGCAAGACCACCTCAAATTTGGCGTATTTGTCCACCTCTTGCTGCAGCGCCGCGAGTTCGGTTTTGCGTGCTGTGATTTCCTGATCGTAGGAAAGCCACAGAAACCCGATAATCACCAGGGCAAGAGCAACGGTCAGAAGGTAGATCGAGGCGATTTGCCGGGCGCCTTCCTTTTGTTTTTGTGCTCGGACGGGAAGCAGATTTATCTGGATCATTTTTCTTTTGTCTTTCTTAAAGCGAGCCCAAGAGCTATGGCCATTTGCGGACCTATGTACTCGACATAAGCCGGGTCGAACTGTTTCACTTCATAGTGAATGCGGGAGATCGGATTGAAAATCTCGACGGGGACCTCCATGTGTTCCTGCAGCACTTTGTCGAGACCTGGAATTCGGCACGAACCTCCACTTAGGTAAAGCGAGCCAATTTTTTCCTCCGGGTAATTATGATAGTAGAAGTCTACCGCGCGCCGGCACTCGGTCACCCAGCCGGTTATAGTGGAAACGAAAATCTCTTCCAAGTCCCGCAGGGGATATTTTTCCACCGACTCACCCAGCTTGACCGATTCAGCCTCTTCAAAGGAGATGTTGAAAAACTCTTTTATGGAGTCGGTTAGCTGGTTTCCGCCTATCGAGATGCTCCTGGTGAAGATGGGTACGCCCTTGTAGGCAATGTTCATAATGGACTTACTGGCGCCTATATCGAGCAGAGCCACTCTTTCATCACCAAACCCATAAGTTGCCTCAAAGGAGTTGCTAAGAGCAAAGAAGTCCACGTCCACAACAAGGGGGTCGAATCCGCAGAGTTTCAAAAGATTGTTGAAGTCGGTAATCGATTCTTTTTTTGCGGCGACAAGCAAGACATCCATGAAATTGGGGCGGTTCTTGGAGACGTCGATCACCTGGTAATCGACGTCCACCTCATCGATATTATAGGGTATATACTGACCGAGTTCGGAATGCATCCTTGCCGCCAGTTCGTCCTCGGTCATGGTGGGGAGTTCTATTTTCTTTATCATTACGTCGTAGCCGGATATGGAGACTGCAACCGTCCTGCGTTTGATTTTCAGATGATTTGCGAGCAGGCGTATGGCGTCAGCCACGACTTCGGGTTTGGCCAACCTACCCTCAACGAAAGCTTCTCTGGGCAGAGGAGCGATGCCCATGCTCATGAGCCTGGGCGTGACATTGCCGGTGTTGGCCTGCAAGAGCTTGACGCTGTGAGAACCTATGTCAAGGCCGATGAGGTTTTCTGATTTTGAGAATAAAGAAAACATATCAAACGATTTCTCCGGTTGTTTTCATTTGCCTGTGTCCGAAAAACTCGAATCCAATATCTTTAACTTGAAAAGATCAAAGAAAACATTTATGTATAAATGTTTGTGCCAACAGTTCAGATCGAGAGGAGTTGGAGTTGAGAAACATTGTTGAATCCCCTGGCGATAGAATCAGGCGCAAGAGCCTTGTTCGCGAATATAGTGAGGCCATAGTCATAGCCGTAATTCTCGCCCTTTTCATTCGCGCTTTTGTTGTCCAGGCATTTAAAATCCCGTCCGGCTCCATGGAGCCAACCCTGCTGGTGGGGGACCATATCCTTGTCAATAAGTTCATTTACGGCATTAGGGTGCCTATTGTCAACAAAGAGATTATCCCAATCAAAACTCCAAGACAATTTGATGTTGTCGTGTTCCGATACCCCAACGACCGATCGAAAGATTACATCAAAAGAGTAATAGGTCTGCCACTTCAAAAGGTTCAAATAATCAACAAGAAAATCTATATCAACGATGAACCCCTAAACGATCCCTACGGCTATTACGACGATCCGCACCTGACAGCCGGGCGCAAGGGATAATTTCGGGCCGGTCATCGTTCCTCCGCACAGCTATTTCGTTATGGGCGACAACCGGGACCACAGCCATGACAGCCGTTTCTGGGGCTTCGTCGACGATGGCGACCTTGTCGGCGAAGCTTTTATCATTTACTGGTCCTGGAGACAGGAGGGCGCATTCAGCTATCGAGCCCTCCGAGAGCTATATCCGATGGAACAGGTTCGGTAAATTGCTCCTCCAGTAAATAATTGCTCGTGATTTCAAAGAGAGGATTGGGGGTCTGGATTACTCCAATCCTGTTTTTATTCAGGGTAAAGCAAACTCGGTTCGCGCTTTTCCCGGTATTCCCGCAATTGCTGGTCCCAGCTCCGATTCGATCTTGTCGAGGTCCTGCCCCTGCTCGACCCGACGCCGTACGCTCACCGCTGCCGATTAGAATATCTATGGGCAGTTTTTCACGCTCGTACTCATAAGGAGGATCGAGCCATCTGAAGCGGTCCGGATGCGTCAGGCCGAGGGCCTGTAGAAGGGCAAGCCCCATCCTGTAATGGCTTGAACCTGTCTTTGTCCGTTATGTGTATCTGAAACCCAAAGCATGGCTGCCCCCTGTACTTGTCGAAAGCAGGTTCGTATGTAACAGGCCGAAAAGTTACGCCGTCCAAACCCGACTTGTTCAATTCCTCCAGAAACCTTCTGCGGTTCAAAAATGGCGCTCCGAAAAGCTGGAAGGGCATTGTCGTGCCCCGCCCTTCACTGATATTCGTCCCCTCCAGGAGCACCATGCCGGGGTAGAGTAAAGCAGTCTCCCAGGTTGGCATATTGGGCGAGGGGTAAACCCAGTGAAGGCCCAAGTCATCGAACCGGCGGCCACGCTTCCAACCCTTCATGGAAACAACATCCAGATCGCAGTCGACATTTGCCGCAGCGCAGACGAAACGTGCAAATTCCCCCGTGGTTAAACCATGTCTCATAGGAACCGGGTATCTTCCCACAAAGGAGCGGAATGCCGGTTCGAGCACGTTGCCTTCAATTTCCGTACCATTTATCGGATTGGGCCTGTCCAAAACGACCACCTTGATGCCTGTGCGCGCTGCCGCTTCCAGGCAGAGGCCGATTGTGGTGGTATACGTATAGACCCGCGTTCCCACATCCTGTAGATCGATCAGCAATACGTCGATTTTCTTTGAGAGCTTCCAGCGAAGGTTCACGGGTTTTGAAATAAAGGCTCACTACAGGGACGCCTGTGTCCGGATCTCGCGAGTCGCCCGATTCAATCATATTTGCTTGTTTGTCAGAACAAAATCCGTGTTGAGGCGAAAAAATGCAGCTCAGGTTTCCTCCAGCGCCCAAGATCGATTCCTTGACGTTTTCCAAAGACCTGCTGACCGAAGCCTGATTGGCCAAAAGCCCGAGCCGCCCCGAGCTAAACCATGAGGGGGGCGAGTCCAGCAAGACTTCGCACCCCAGGCGAAATTGATCGCCTCTGCTGGTTTGGCTATGGGTGATCACCTGATTTCAATTCCCGTGTATTTATTTTCCGATTCAGCCCCATTTATCTGTTGCCTATAGCATAAAAATCGGTATGTCTATAACAGAATAGCAACTCGGATACAATTTAATTACGAATATGTCATCAAAGCATAAGGGATTTTTTCATACATGCCTTTGCCGTTTTCGCAGATCAAGTCCATTGTGGGCGATGACAACCTGTTGAGGTCGCCCGAAGAACTGCACTGCTACAGTTTCGATGCGAGCAAGATGCGCTTTCTTGCGGAAGGGGTGGCGTTCCCCGCTGACTGCGCCGAGATATCGGCCCTTGTCAAACTGGCCAATGAATACCGTTTTCCAGTATATCCAAGGGGTTCGGGGTCCGGAATGGTTGGCGCCTGCCTACCGCAGGGCGGGCTGGTAATCGTTACCAACCGGCTCAACAAGATCCTTGAAATCGACGCCGACAATATGACGGCAGTACTCGAGCCGGGCGTAATCACCGGAGATTTTCAGAAAGCCGTCGCAAAGCACGGACTTTTTTATCCGCCTGACCCGGCAAGCCTTGCTTTTTCTACGATGGGAGGAAACGTCGCGATGTGCTCCGGAGGTCCCAAGGGCGGTGAAATACGGCGTGACACGGGACTATCTGCTGGGGCTTGAAATGGTCCTTCCCACCGGTGAGATCATTCGAACCGGGACCCGCACCATGAAAGGAGTCGTGGGCTATGACTTGACTCGTCTCATGGCAGGTTCCGAAGGCACGCTGGGGATTTTCACAAAGATAGTCGTTCGGCTGATTCCGGCGCCGGAATCGGTCCGCACCATGACTGCGGTATTCTCCAGCCTTGATTGCGCCGTAAACGCAATATGTGAGATATTAAGGGACCGCATCGTTCCATCCACAATCGAACTGATGGACCAGGCGACGATCTGCGCGGTCGAGAATCACCTTGCGGATGGGGCTTCCGGTTGAAGCCGAAGCGCTTGTGCTGATCGAAGTGGACGGACCCGACGTCGTGCTGGACGGCCAGGTCGCAAGAATCGAAGCGAATTTGTCAAAGAGCCGGCGCCTCCAGAACCGAGGCGGCGCGGTCCGATGAGGAAAGAGACCGGCTCTGGCGGGCGCGCAGGTCGATTTCTCCGGCTCTGGGGCGAATCCGTCCCGGCAAGATAAACGAGGACGTTACGGTCCCGCGCACCAAAATAGCCGAACTCATCAGGTCCATACGTTCCCTCGCCGAAAAATACGATCTGAGCATAGTCTGCTTCGGTCACGCCGGAGACGGCAACATCCACACCAATATCATGCTCGACAGAAAGGACGAAAGCGAGCGGCGGCGGGCGGGAAAAGCCGTCGAGGAACTGTTCCGGATAGTGCTTGAGCTGGGAGGCACCATTTCCGGAGAGCATGGCGTAGGGATCGCCAAATCTCCGTTCATCGAACTGGAGGTGGGCGCCGGCGGGCTCAACGCCATGCGCAGAATCAAACAGGCACTGGATCCGCTTAATATAATGAACCCCGGGAAGATGTTCGTCGCGGACCGGACCTTTTTGGATGGATCTTTTGTTTAGGTCCGCAATCAAAAGCCTTAAAAGAAAATCTCTTGCTAAATGTCGTCAGGCATGCGACAATATGCTTAAGGAGGAATTGCCATGAGATCGGCCAATCCAGGCGCCAAGAGCAAAGAAGATGATTTCCTGGCATGCATTATTTCAAACTCACCATTGCCAGGTGGGCCATGTATGTTGTCGGCCGTTCCGGAGTTAGCCTGGGTCGACAGGATAAGAAGAGGCTTGCCGGGAGAAACGGTGGCTGCCTTGTCCCGTAAAATGGGGGTGTCGCAAAAAACCCTGGCCGGTTGGCTTCACGTTACCCCGCGAAGCCTTCAACGGTATATTTTATCCGCTGCGAACCTGAGCCCTGAGATCTCTGATCGGGTTGCACAGTTAATTCGAGTCTACTGTCGCTGTAGCGAGGTGTTTAAGGATGAATCAAAGGTATCCGGATGGCTTAAGACCCCTAGTTACGCCCTGGGGAATGTCGTTCCTATGTCGCTTTTTGACACTACGCCCGGTATTGAAATGGTCTTGGATGAACTGGGGAGGATCGAGCACGGAGTGTTCATCTAGTGTTTCTCTATCGGGTTGCGCTGGAATCGTATGGCGGCGATCTGAGCGGCGAAGACGCCAAGCGCTACGGGGGACGTTGGAACCCGAAAGGCATGGCGGCGGTGTACACAGCCGAGAGCCCATCCCAAGCCTTGCTTGAATATCTTCCTCACTTTCAGGAAACCTGTGCTCCTCCGGACTTGGTCCTTGTTACTATCAAGGCCCCTGGCGCCCTTCCAATACAAGAGATAACAGAAGAGGATTTGCCGGCAAACTGGTATGCCAGACCGCCAATTCCAGAAACGGCCATGCTTGGGGAGAAATGGTTAAGGGAGCGTAGTTTTGTTGGACTGCGCGTTCCTTCGGTCATGCTTCCATACGGTAAGGCCTGGAATTTGATTTTAAATCCGCAGCATCCCAAGTTTTCGGAGATATGCGTTACGGAGATCCTCTCGCTCTCCGTCGATCCACGATCGGGATACAAATCGGGAATGAAAGTCCGAGCCTGAGGGTCGGGGTATAGGGGAGCGGGAAGCAGAGGACTTTTTATACTAATTTTATCTATTTATGGACCATATGGGTAGGCGGCATACCCGATCTGTCCCCCCTAAAATAGCCCTAGACCTTTAAGAGATTTTATAGCAATCTTGGCAGGGTAAATATTCTCAACAAATTAAGCTGTTCCGGTAACCCGATTTTCATTGAGGGAGGGAATCTCCATGAGTAAATGCAGGATTCTGTTAATGCCCGTAGTTCTTTGCGCCTTTGCCTGCGTCAGCTTCGTTCATGAAGACCTGACGATGGCGGGGACCATCCACACCCCGACAAAGGTTGTTATCCGACCCGCATCGACTACAGTTGTGTCGGGCAAGGATGCAAGTTTCACGGCGACCGTCTATGACCAAAATAACAAGAAGATGAGCGGCGACCTCATCTGGTCTCTTACCTCACCGGTTACCGGTTGCACGATTACCCAGAAAGGGGAATTTAAAACAACAGCCGGGACCACGCCACTCGGGTCTTACACCAATCTGGTGCAAGTGCAGGTCAGGGGCGCCAGCGTCTCTGGCCAGGCCACTGTCAGTGTGCTTCAGATGCCCTTCACCGGGGGTGTGTTCATCGGGACACGCGAGTGTACTCTCAACTGCTCTTATGGTGCTGACGAAAGTCCTTTAGCGGCGATAGCGGCCGCAACGACTTTCAAGGTCCTTACAATCGACGGCAGCGATGGCAGCGCGGAAGATTTCAGCGGAACGATCGATAAACACGGCGACGTTAGCGCGGTCTTTACTTCGTCCGATGGACGCAAAGTCACCGTCACCTGCCAAATTACGTTCGGCGCCACCGGTTACGCAACAGGCATTAACGGGACTTACGCATCTGTAGTGCCCAACGATCCTTCCGAGAACAACTCGGGCGTCATTACACTCTCAGCAGTTTCAGCGGCATCCGGGGCCGGCCCCAAAATAGGCTCGTGGTCCATACCCAAATCTAAACCACCTACTGGAGCAGTGTACGCTATTTTCGATGAAGGTGGCGCTTTTGTCGCCTCCGCCGCGAGCAACAAGGGCGGTACGTTAAAATACACTGACTTTTCGGGGACTTGGGCTCCCGGCGGCGCCGTGGACTTCACCATTGCTGGCGGCAACAACGTAACTGGGGGAAGCGGGACTTGCAATTCGCATGCGACGGCATGCTCGGGAGAGTTGTACGATAACGCAACAGGGGTAGGCAAATGGAATCTTAGGGACCTGTGATCGAGCAACGCGCAGCCTGGACATTGCGGGTGTGGAGGGTAGGAGGGGAATTCCATAAACTTTTTCAGATGAGGTTTTATTGACGGCAATCGAGGGATTCGCGAATTAATTCCTGTCAAGCGCTTGTCCGGGGATTTTCGTGCGCGTTACCCTCATATCCCCCGGCCTCTCATTGCCGGTATGCGCGACCGCCTCATCCATGCCTATGACGCCGTTGATCTAAAGAAGGACATACCGGATTTGCTGGACGGAATTGTCCCGATACTTCCATCGGATGAAACATGACCACTTTCGGTTACGTGGAAAGCCCGCCGGCCGAAAACGTTATCTGGGACCTGAGCGATCTCTACTCGGGCCCCTCCGATCCGCAAATCGAAGCCGATACAAAGTGGCTTCGGGAGCAGGTTTTGTATTTTTCTTCGTACCGGGGGAAGGTGGCCGGGCTGGGGCCGCAGGATTTGCTAGAGGCCGTTGAAAGACTGGAAAGAATAAACGAGCGGGCCCAGAAGCTGCTGGCATATGCATATCTTAATTTTTCGACTCAGACCTCGAGCCCGGCGGCAAGCGCGTTTTTTCAATCCCGGAAAGAACTCTACAGCGAAATCCGCCGAGACGCCCTGTTTTTTGAGCTCGAATGGACCAAACTGGAAGACAGCCTGGCCGAGGAGCTCGCATCAGGTCCCGTATTGTCGAAATACCACCACTACCTCATATCCCTCAGGCGCTATAAGCCGCACCTTTTAAGCGAACCCGAGGAGCGCATTCTGGCGGAGAAGGAACCCGCCGGGGCGTCGGCTTGGGGGGCCCTTTTCGACAAGATGCTAAGCCAGTTGAGGTTCGGGGAGAAAAAGAGGACCGAATCGGAAGTGTTAAGTGAACTCTACAGCCACGACCGCGAGGTACGCAAACGCGCTGCAACCGAGTTGAGCGACGGATTCCATTCGATCCTTCCCGCGCTGACCCATATTTTCAATACGGTGCTGCTGGATAAGTCGATAGACGATCGGCTGCGCCAATACCCCCACTGGCTGAGTTCCCGGAACCTGAGCAATGAGGCGGACGACGCCATGGTCGGCGCCCTGGTGAACGCGGTTTGTTCCAGGTACGATCTGGTCGAACGCTATTACCGTCTCAAGCGAAAGCTTCTCGGCTATGACGAGCTTTTCGACTACGACCGCTATGCGCCGGTCCAGGTCGCGGCTGAGGTCAGGACCTCATGGGACGAGGCAAAACAGATTGTGCTCGATTCCTATGAGGATTTTTCTCGCCGAAATGGCGAAGATCGCCCTGCGGTTCTTTAATGAGGGGTGGATCCACGCTCCGGTCCTGCCCGGAAAACGCAGTGGAGCTTTTGCGCATCCTGTGGTCCCTTCAGCGCATCCTTACGTTTTTCTCAATTTTACCGGCAGCCGCCGGGACGTGATGACTCTGGCTCATGAACTCGGTCACGGCATCCACCAGTATCTGGCGCGAAGGCAGGGACTTTTTAACTCCGATACGCCTCTTACGACCGCCGAAAGCGCATCGGTTTTCGGAGAAATGCTCGTCTTCCGCAGCGTTCTGAAAAGGACGGCTTCTCCGGTTGAACGCCTGGGACTGCTCTGCTCAAAAATAGAAGACACCTTCGCGACCGTTTTCCGGCAGGCGGCGATGAACCGGTTCGAGGAAGCCGTACACAACGCCAGACGGACGCGCGGCGAGCTGGACCCGGACTTCATTTCCTCTGCGTGGATCGAAACACAAACTGCAATGTTCGGTGACTCGGTTCGTCTGCTCGACCACTATAGAACCTGGTGGTCCTATATTCCTCACTTCGTTCACTCCCCCGGGATATGTATACGCCTACGCCTTCGGTGAACTGCTGGTGATGGCCCTCTACGAACAGTACTTGCGTGAAGGGCCGGATTTTGTCCCCAGGTACCTGGCGTTCCTGGGGTCAGGCGGGAAAGCCAAGCCCGATGAGCTGCTCCGGCCGCTTGGCGTGGATTTGGCCGACGCCGGATTCTGGGACCGGGGCGTGAGAATTATAGAGGACCTCGTGGACGAGGCCGAACGGGAGGCGCTTGCGATGAAGCCAAAGGCAAAATTCAGGAGAACCAGGATCGTTTGCACACTGGGCCCCGCGACCAGTTCCCCGGAGATGATTAGAAAACTCATCGATGAAGGCATGGACGTGGCCCGCCTCAATTTCTCTCACGGGACCATCGAGCAGCACAGGCGGACCATCCGCACCATCCGCTCGCTTTCCAGGCAGACGGGAAAGGAAATCGGCATTCTCCAGGACCTCGCCGGGCCAAAAATCAGGCTCGGTCAACTCAGTGGCGGCAAAAGGGTCCTGAAGCACGGGGAGCGCGTCACGCTGGCGCCGGGAGAATACGCCGACGGGGATGCCATCCCCGTGAACTATCCCGATCTGATCGAGGATATCGCAGTCGGGCAATCCGATTCTTCTTGCCGACGGCACGGTTCAATTGACAGTGGTGGAGAAAAGAGACAAGAGCGTCGTTTGTGAGGTCGTGGTCGGGGGAGTGATTTATTCCCGTAAGGGAGTGAATCTGCCTTTGAGCCAATTGAGTGTGCCCGCATTTTCCGAAAAAGACCGTGAAGACCTCATGGTAGGCATCGACGAACAGGTCGATTTCGTCGCGCTGTCTTTCATCCGCAGCATCGAGGACCTTCGAGATGTGAGGCAGATTATATCCCATGCGGATTATCACCCTATGCTCATCGCCAAAATCGAAAAACCGCAGGCGGTTGAGAATTTTGAACAGATATTGTCTGCAGTTGACGCGGTAATGGTCGCCAGAGGTGACCTGGGGGTCGAGATGCCTCTGGAAGAGGCGCCAATGATTCAGAAAAGAATAATCAGGATAACGAGGCAGGCGGGAAAACCGGTCATCACGGCTACTCAGATGCTTGCCTCGATGCTGGAAAACCCAAGACCGACAAGGGCTGAGGCGACGGATGTGGCGAACGCCATACTGGATGGGACCGACGCCCTGATGCTCTCGGATGAGACCGCCATGGGCGCCTATCCGGTGGAAGCGGTTTCGACCCTTGACCGGATAGCCAGGTCTACCGAGCCTTACGTGAACGAGAGGGCCTACCTGGAAGAGGAAATTTCGCAGATGCTCCACACCATCCCGGCAGGGATCAGCCGCGTCGCATGCCGCCTTGCGCTTGACCTGAAAGCCGCAGCGATTGTGGCGACCACCTCATCGGGCAGTACAGCCCGCCTGGTTGCGCGCTTTCGCCCATCGGCCCCCATAATGGCCCTGACCGACCGTGTCGTGACTCAGCGCCAGTTATCTCTTTCGTGGGGCGTAATCCCTCACCTTGTAAGCTCATTCATCGATACGGACCAGATGTTTGCATTGGCGCGTTCCCGGGCGATGGAAAAAGGGGTGGTCGAACCGGAAGACTGCATTGTTATCACGGCGGGCGTTCCGGTAGGGGTAGCCGGAACGACGAATCTGCTCAAAGTGATGGAAATTAAGAACTCATAACGGCTGGAAATCCCCCTCGATCCCACGTTTTCGTCGTCACGCCAAGTAAGGCCTTATCGCCCAAACCAGCAGCCCGGCAAGCGCCCCGCCGAGCACAAGCCACAATGAGTTCAAACGAAATCGAATCAGCAGAACTGCGCTTCCCGAGGCCAGTAGAGCAGTGGGCAGATCGATAACCGCGCCTCGGCCCAGACTCCAGGCGACCACAGCCATAAGGGCCAAAGAGGCCGCAATGACGCCGTCCAAAAAAGCTCCTGCAATTGCCGATCTGCGCAAGAGCGGTATGACCGGGCCGCCAATCGCCGCGAGTATGAATGAAGGGAGGAAAACCCCGGCCGTTGCGATTAATGCTCCCGGCAGGCCGGCAAGCAAATAACCGATGAAGGTCGCCGTGGTGAATACCGGGCCGGGGGTTACCTGCCCTATGGCGATGGCGTCCAAAAGCTGTGTTGTGGTCAGCCAATGCCAATGGTCTACAAGATCGGCGTGCAGGAAAGCCAGCAGCACATAGCCGCTTCCGAAGACCACCGAGCCGATTTTGATGAAGAACGCGAAGAGCGGCAGCAAACCGAACTCGACCTTGCCGGAAGAGTAAAATCCCGAAGCGAAATAGGCGCCTGCCAGAAACGAGCAGGCCGATAAACACATAATCAGCATCGATATCCAGTGTCTTCGCCAATCCTGGATGAGTCCTCGCCGCAATCCCGCGATCAACCCGGTCCCGAAGAGCAAGACGAGCGGGTTTATCCCCAGAGAATCCAATATAAAGGCAGCGACGGCCATTGCCGCGAGGAATTTAGTTTTTAACGCAGTGCGCCCCAAACCTAAAAGGGCCTGCAAAACGATGGCGATCACCACCGGCTTGATTCCATAAAGCAGCCAGGTAATCTGGGGAAGGTCCCCGTACTGAACGTAAACCCGGGCGAACGCCAGGACCATGACCGTGGCCGGAACGATAAAGCAAACGCCGGACAACAGGAGCCCCATCCAACCTTCACACAAGTAGCCTATGAAGATCGCCATTTCCGTTGAACTTGGACCGGGAATCATGTTGGCCAGGCCCAGCAGATCGAGGAATTTATCCCGGGAGACCCAGCTCCGGCGGCGTACCACCTCGTCTTCCATCATGGCGATGTGAGCCGCTGGCCCGCCAAAAGCCGTTGTCCCAAGACGCAGAAAGAAAAGGGCCAGCCTGCCCAAGCTTATTTTCTCGCCTGTGAGGGCCCGCTCTCGATGTTCATCGTCCATTATTTCAATCCGCGTTCATCGGATGGAGGGATATCAGTCGATCTCCAATGCGTCCCACCCGGCGCAGGTCATCCGATTCTACTACCGGACCTTTCCTTCCGACATCGGAAACATCAGATTGGTCAAGTGCGCCTCAGCAGGACGCCCTTTTTCCTTTTGGGGCCCGAAAGTGAGCTGATATGCAATATATGAGTAAAAGGCAGTAGGTCCAATCAGGTCAGTGCCGGCAGACAGAAGAATGTGGTGATTTTCGGTTATATTGATTATGGAGCCGATATTAAATCCGAAATGGCGTTCATCTCCCGTATCCACTGGACTGCCGTCGAAAATCTCCCCACCGATAGTCAGATGCTCGTTTAGATCACGCTGAAGGAGCCAACCAAAAAACCAAAGATTTTGCCTCCCCGGACCGGGATTATTCAGGTAGCCACCCCCGCCATATGTCAACCAAGGCCCCCAACCTTTCTGAAGCCAAAGTGGGAAAAATACCTGAGCGCCACCAAGCCCCAGCCCTTTTGATTGCGCACCGGTAGGAAGTTCGACAAGAGGAAAGATTCCGGCCATGAATTTTGTCTCTTCGTTATTATAAAAACGCCACTTGAATCCCAGTTCCGTATCACCATACCCGTAATGAGCGGATAAACCGGGCGCTGTGACGTATTCCAAAGGAGCACTAAGATGGAGCTGAAGGTTGGGCGCCGCCCCATAATTGATTTCGATGTGCGGAGCGGTGATGTTAACTCCGCCATGCTCTTCCAGCGATATGCTCGCAAGATATATTTCCCAATGTTGGTATTCGACAGGTTCGGGGTCATCCGTAAGGAAAGGAGGACCGGCCAGAGCCGAAAACGGGACGGATAGTACGGAGAAACACATGGCCAGAAGCAGCGCGGCGATATGGCGCATAACTTACCTCTGATTCGGGAAAATGAGCGTGATCTTCGACTATAAGAATCAAAAACACAAGGGAAAGGTCAACAGCGCCTTCGAATGGGCCGGCAAATTAGGAAAGCATTTGAATTTACAAGACAATTCATGTATAAGCAAAAATACTGCACAAATCCGGATCGCTTCGGTGATTGTATCCGGGCATTTTGCCCGCGCGTTTCCGGAGCTTGTGTCCACAGAGGACCGAAGCCCTTGGACGGACTCAATTGAAAGAGACGGCAAATCCAAACGACGAGTATTCTTTCGTGGTCTCAAACGAACAGAGCGGGCAAAGGCTCGACCTGTTTTTGAGCAGGGTGATTCCGGACCTTTCGCGCAGCCATTTCAAAAAGCTGATCAAAGAAGATCTGGTCCTGGTAAATGGAACTCCCGTAAAGCCGAGCTACGAGACCCGGGCGGGCGACCTCATCATGGCGAGGGTCCCCGGACCGGGAGCCGGATGAGGCGCTAAAGCCCGAGCCGATGCGCCTGGACATTCTTTTCGAAGACGAGGACCTGCTCATCGTGAACAAGCCGCCCGGCCTTGTGGTCCATCCCGGGGCAGGCCATGCCGAAGGCACGCTCGTGCATGGGCTGCTCGCCCATTCGCCGCGCCTGGCCGCTTCAGGGTTCCCCTCTTCGGCCCGGAATCGTTCACCGCCTGGACAAGGATACCTCCGGGGCGCTCGTCGTCGCAAAAAGCGAGCGCGCATATCTGAACCTGATCAGGCAGTTCAAGGAAAGGGGGGTCAGGAAGGAATACCTCGCCCTGGTCTACGGGAGTCCGGCCAAACGCGAGGGAGAGATTTCGTCTCTGCTTGGCAGGCATCCAACAGATCGAAAAAAAATAGCAGTTCTTCAGAACAGAGGCCGCGAGGCCCTGTCACGATGGCGGGTCGAGAAGGACTGGGGGGAGACGGCGCTGCTGCGGGTGCGGATTGAAACGGGCAGGACACATCAAATCAGGGTACACTTAAGCCATATCGGACACCCGGTCGTTGGCGACGAGACCTATGGGGGCGGCAAAAGGCGGGCAAGAAACATCAAATCGGTCCCCGGTGCGAAACTGCTGCTCAGGGCGCAACGCCAGATGCTGCACGCGATGCGGCTTGAATTCACCCATCCGGTCACCGGCGCGGCTGTTTTGGCAAACGCTCCTTTGCCTGAGGATTTCAGAGACATTGTAGAAGGGCTGGATTCCTTGACCGATACCCGCCGGCGCCCGTAATCCTCAGCAAGCGCAGCCCGTTGAAGATAACAAGCAGCGAAGCCCCCATATCGGCGGCGATCGCCTCCCACAGGGTCGCGATGCCGGCGGCGGCCATGCCTATGAACAGGGCCTTTACCAGCAGGGCGAAAACCACGTTTTGCCTGATTACGGCCATCGTTTTTCTGGAGTGGCGGATCAGCCAGGGTATTTTGGACAGATCGTCGGACATCAGCGCTATGTCGGCGGTTTCAATTGCAGCATCCGATCCCATGGCGCCCATGGCGATCCCTACGGTTGCGGCGGCCAATGCCGGAGCGTCGTTGATTCCGTCTCCGACCATCGCAATTCCGCCGAATTTTGTCTTGAGTTCCGAGACAAGCCGGACCTTATCTTCGGGAAGCAATTCAGAGTGGAATTCATCGATTCCAACGGCTCCGGCTATCAGTTCGGCGGTTTTGTGATTGTCGCCGCTGATCATTACGACTTTTTCCAGGCCGAGAGCTTTGAGGCTGGCAACCGCCTCGCGGGCTTCCGGGCGCACCTGGTCGGCAACGCTTACCAGTCCGCAGACGTGATCGTCGCACCACATCACCATGAGCGAATTTCCGGTCTCCTCGAGCCTGCTGATCGCGTCATGAAAAACCGGGCTTTCCCGCTGCCATCTTTCGAGCATCCTGTGGCTGCCGATCCAGTAAGTTTTTCCGCCGATTGACCCTTCGGCCCCCTGGCCCGGCAAAATGGTGAAGTTGTCGGCAACCGCGGCGCGAATGCCTCTGGATTCGACATGCCGGATGATAGCCCGTGGCGAGCGGGTGCGTGCTGTGCGCCTCAAGGGCGGCTGCGTTTGCAAGAAGGCCATCCTCGCTGTGATCGCCGACCGGAATGACCTGCTTTACAGCGGGCTCGCCGAAGGTAATGGTCCCCGTCTTGTCGAAAGCAATCGCCTTGAGCCGCGCCGGAGCTTCGAGATAGGCGCCTCCTTTGACCAGGACGCCGTTTCGCGCCGC
This sequence comes from uncultured delta proteobacterium, assembly GCA_963727975.1. Lineage (GTDB taxonomy): Bacteria > Desulfobacterota > Syntrophobacteria > Syntrophobacterales > Syntrophobacteraceae > SbD1. Next base: position 109,791 of record CAVSIN010000028.1, read on the forward strand.
CGAACTGAGTCCTGCCACAATTGTCACGGGAGTCGATATTACAAGCGCGCACGGGCAGGCGATAACCAGAACGACCAAACCCTCGTAGAACCACTTTGCCCAGCCCCCGCCTGTGAAAAATGGGGGAACCGCCACAATGGCGAGGGCGACCAGCATCATCAAAGGGGTGTAGACCCTGGCGAACTTCTCCACCCACTGCTCGGCGGGAGCGCGCCGGGAGCGGCCCTCCTCCACCATGCGGATGATTCTCGATAGGGTGGTGTCTGATGCGGACCGGGTCGATCTGAACTCTATCGTCCCCTCTTCGTTGATCGTTCCGGCAAACACCTCGGAGCCCAGTCCTTTGGCAATGCGGGCGGACTCACCGGTTATGGGCGCCTGGTTTACGGAGGTGGTCCCCCGCGTTATCACGCCGTCAAGCGGGATTCGCTCGCCGGGCCGGACCACGACGGTGGCGCCGACCGGTATTTCGTCCACCGGTTTTTCCTCGATGTCCCCGTCATCGGGGCAAATGAAGCGGGCCTTGGGGGGGGTGATATCCAAAAGCGCGGCTATTTCGCGTTTTGCCTTCTCCAGGCTCCATGATTCGAGCAACAGCGCAAGGGCGAAAAGAAAACTCACCGAAGCGGCCTCCAGCCATTCGCCCAAACCGATTGCCCCGAGGACTGCCACGGTCATGAGAAGGTTCATGTCCGGCTTGAGCTTTCTTGCCGCATAGAGGGCTTTTGGGAAAATAAACCAGCCTCCGGCAAGGATTGCCGAAAAATAGAGAACAATCGCAAAGATCGGAACGCCGCCGCTTTCCCCCGCAAGCGCAGCCACTATGCTCGCCACGGTGGAGCGCTTGAAAAACAAACGCCGCCATCAGCAAGAGGCCGCTCGCTACGCATGAGAAGAGTCTTCCATGTTTTTCCCAGACGCTCTCGCCTTTCATTGCGCATACTCCTGCAGCGCAGGCGTCCTCAGAGGGGACCGCCTCCATGCCGGTCCTGGCGACCGCCGCCATGACGCTTTCAGCAACGTCGGCGTCGAGACTGCCGCTGATCGTCATCCGGCTCTGCAGCAGATCGAAAGAAAGCTTGTCATCGCCTCCAACGAGAGGCGCCACCTCAGATCTGAGCAGCCCCACTTCTTCGCCGCAGCACATGCCTTTTATTCGGAAGGAGTGTTTTTCCATTTACCGGCTTTTCACGCAAAGGCCTCGTTAACTCTATCCTGCCGCCAGTTACGAAAAGTTCATCGCGGGCATGACCCCGGGAGCGCAGCGAGCCCTTGACCCTACAATGCCTTTTCATGATTTTAGGCCAGCCCGAAGGGAGACGAATAACTGCCTCGAGCCCTATTTTTCCTGTTTTGATTCATCCGCATTATGGGGCGCTCCATTTTCGAAAAGAGGCTGAAAAATAGTCAATGGCAGCTTGAAGAACCTTTTCATCACTCCGAAAAGTTCCTCGCCCACGGCGCTGGGGGAAAGAAGAACCACCGAGGGGTCGGCCAGGTTTCCGCTTATGCGGACCGGCAGAGTTACGAAAGCCTCGTTCAGGACCTTCCCCATAAGGGGCGTGGCGTCAACCACCCTCTCTACGGTCCGGAGCGGAGCCACAAGGGCAACCACGTCCACTTTCTGCCTGGCGAGGTCGATCTCTCCACGAAAGACCATTTTGATGCACGGTCCATTAACGACCGAATCGGACAGGACGAGCTTTCCGTTCTTTATTTTTCCTTTAGCTTCTATGGAATTATATGCGCAGCCCTCGCCGATCAGGTCCGGGACAACGCCCCTGTAGATTTCGGAGATGCTGAGCAGCGAAATTATTTTCGCGAATGTTTCGAACCGGAAAATGCGCCCGTCCTTTGCTTTAAGCTCTACGTCACCTTCGAGCTGAATTGGCGAGGTTGTCATCCCAGCCTCTCGCCGCAAGGTTTCCGGTGAGCGTGTAAGTGCCGGAAAGAATATGCTGTTTATTGAAGAGGCAGGCCAGGGCTGATTCGAGGTCCTGGTCCTTCGCCGATAAGCTAAGAGAGATATTCAGGCCCTCAGGCGTGATCGCTGATGTCTCCCGGGAGTGGAGATCCCGCAGAGGTTTGCCTGGTTCAACCGAATATCGACGGACCCGGGGCTTAAGACCACATCGGCGTCGGCCGGGTTCCAGGTAAGCTTTCCATAGGACAGGTGCTCGCTTTTTACCCGGATGACGCCCTTAAGAGGCGCTTCCCAAGCTTTTTTCGGAGACCGGGGCCCGGGTTGAGCCAAGTTGTTCTTTTCCTTTTGAGCGCTCCTCCTGGACTTCGAGAATGCTCTTCAGGTCAAGACTGTCCGCAAAGGCGTTCATATCCACAAGATAAGCACCTTCGGAGATCGTGACACTCCCGGTAAGGCTCAGCCTGCTTCCGTTCCAGCTTATCATGGCCGATTTCACATTTAGTTTGTTTCCATCAGCCTCGATCTCCGCGTTTTCAATTCGCGCAGGCACGGGGAGGTCGATCGGCAGTCTGGAAGCCCGAAATCGTGACCTCTCCCTGAGCGCTCGATTTCTCGGGAGTGTCGAGGTAGAGCTGAGTGCGGAATTTACCTGCTATGGGTCCTGTGAGCAGCCTGTTGTCGACAAGGAGCCGGTCGGCCGTTTTGTTGCTTAGAATTCCGGAGAACCCGATCTTTAGCTGATTCTGGCTAAAGTTCATCGAAATTGCGGCGTTAGAGTCCTCATCCTTTATGATGAGATTTTCGATGGAAAGCTCCCGGGGCGTTTTGACCAGACTGATCGTAATCTCGGGTCCGGCAGGAAGCTGCATTTCCCCCTTGAAAGCTGTTTTCGACCCCTTGTCCCAGATAAGGCGCGAGCTGTGCAGGTTTAGATTCGAGATAGCCCTGAGCGAGTGCGGAAACCCGGCGAGCGAAGCGACAATTTTGTTTCCTTCCGGACCGAGCCTGCCGCTCAATTGCAGGTCCACCTTCTTCGGATGATCCAGGTAGCCTGTAATGGTCGCCTGAAATTGACAGGGAGGAGTCCGCCAGGACGGCGTTGATCTCTTTGAGCGCGATTTGGTCCCCGTCTATCTCGAAGGCGCCTGTCTTCAGGGTGAGAGGGCCGTTTAATTGTTTGTTTTGAAAAACAACGTCCTCAACCGAGCCGCTTGCATTGAAAACCCATTTGGAGCGGTCTGCAGGCGGTCCGATGAACTGAAAGGAGTTAAATGCCAGCAATCCTTTCGGAGCGGCGTCCATGAAGTTTTTCCAGTATTCATGCGTTCGCAGGTATGGGTTCAGAAGATCCATGGAAACGACGGACCTTGCCTGAGAGTTCGATCTCCAGGACTTTTTCCTCACCCCAGTCGTAGCTGAGATCCACCCCCTCGACACTCGATCTTCCACTCTTCCCGGCCAAAGATGTCAACGGATACTTTCGACCCCTCCAGCCGGAAAGAAGCGCCCTGCCAGATCAACAGGTTCGGGAAGGCGGCCGTAACGGCCAAAGAGCTGGAAAGGGCCGGACTCCACTCTAACGTCGAGTTCATGCAGGCTTTCACCAAGCACGAGTCTGCCCTGCGCTTTGCCCGTCACATCCTTGATTTGCGCCAGTTCCTGCCTGAAAGCCTGGTTAGCGACAACCCGTTTCAGGACCTCGGGCAGTTCGGAGAGATCGGCCGTAATTGGAAGATCCAGGTGGAACAGCGGGTCGTCATGCGGCAACCCGATCTCTCAGCTCTCCATTGCTGGTTGAAGAACCGGCCGTTTGGCCCGAGAGGTTGGTTGCGCTCAGTATGCCATCCTCAACCAGCACGTTTCCGCTGACGTTGGAGACGAGCAGTTCCGCTTTGGGGGCAAAAACGACTCCTTTTTCGATCGAACCCTTGATGGTGAAGTTCTTCGAGCTTTTTCAAATCAGAAGCGTTGTTTGCACGTGCGCTGAAAAGGATCGCCGGTACTTCCGCCTCACGGATGATTTCAAAAACCCGCCGGGTGACGGGGTTTTCCTTATCCACGGCGAGCATGACGTTCTGCACCGTGGCGGCGTCGGTCTCCCGCCCGTCGATGTTCAGAGTGACGCTTTGATCGGAGTATCTTTCGACGTAGCTTGCCGTGAGGTTTAGACGCGGGTAATCGAACTGAAAATGTGAAAGGGAAAAATCGATGCCGTTGGTGTCGATGGTTAATGCGCCGCTCAGAACGCCGTTGCTCATGACGGTGTTCCGGGGTCCGCCGATCGAGAGTAAACTGCGGGACTGAAGCAGTGAAATCTGCGCGGACGCTTTTGGGGCCGTTGGGAAAGGGTAAGGGTCAGGTCTATCGAGAATCGCCGATCCTGTCGGATGAGGAGCGTATTCAGATATCGCACGAGGTCTCCGGGATTGCCTCCGGTTAGATTCAACTCTCCTGAACTCTTCAGAGTGCCAAGGTCAACCCAACCGCTGAATGAAAGGGCTTGCCAGAGATCGGATTTGCCGCTCGTCAGCTCGAAATCGACCCTTTGGGCATGAACGGAGGTCTTGAGGTCGATCTCTTCGAAAAAGAAGGCGCGGTTTTGCCCGCAGTAGAGTTCCAGCCCGCCGTTGCGAGCGTCGATAACCACGCCGGGCATTGCTGCAATGAGTGTTGCCTGGAGCTGGGAAATCCTGTCTTTCAGGCGTAGAAGTCGCTGAGAAGAGGACTTTGCCGAGTTTTCGGACGTCTGCTCCGGCAGTCTGGCGGTGATCATCGGACTCAGAAGCTCTATTTCGGCAGGTGCGAATTTGCCTGTGAACAGGGGCAGTATCTTCGGATGAAGGAGCACCGCTTCGGCCGATGCGGTAAGTGTCTCAGGGAAGGTCGTTCTGACACCGTACATGACCACGCGGGGAAAGGGCAGAAAGCTTATCTTGATTCGCTCCGAGCGTATGTGATACCGGGCCTCAAGTTCGGCCGCCAGGTTGCCGGCCGATAGCGTCGGTATCGAGGACATGCGGAAGGAGCACCGCCGCGCGGCAAGCAGAACCAGGAGAATCCCCGCCCCGGAAGCCCCCCACATAAATATTTTTCTGGCTTTGGTCATAAAGCTCTCTTCCGGACATGAAAATTGCCGACCGGAATTGGACGGATCAAATCCGCGGTTTCTGAATTAGAAAGCTTAGCAATTCAAAAAACCGAGGGCAAGGGAGAACGGCAAAGTGGCGCAGATTCTACGAGATAGGTAGTTTCCATCCGGAAAGGGTCCTTTTCCGCCCTGGCGGCGTCAATCTTCGGGGTTTCTTGTGCGGCGTACCACTGTACGCCTCCGCGTAACCCCTTGATTTTCTAGCCAAGGCGAAAAATGCTTCCTTTCCGGCTCGGAAACTGCAAGTCTCTAATCCGAGGTTTCCGGATGTAGACTAGATAGGTAGTTTCCATCCGGAAAGGGTCCTTTTCCGCCCTGGCGGGGTAGCCACTCAAACCTTCGGCGGCGGCGCAGGCAGGATCTCGACGCTCCGCCCGTTCGACAGGCTCAGGGCAAGCTCGGCGATACCGATGTGCGTCCTCACAGAGCGCCCTCACAAAGAATCGGGCGCGAACTTGAAGCGTTTGACCACGGTCGAAAGTGTCAAGCGCGGACCCGAAACGAAGTGAGGGTTCCGGACGCGAACTGGGCACTCACAAAAGATCGTGCCCGGACTTGAAGCGTTTAACCATGTTCGCAATATTAAGCCCGGACCTGAACGCAGTGAGGGTCCAGCGTTTAACCTCGGTCGGAAGCGCTAACGTGAATCCGCACGAAGTGAGGGTTCGCCTCCGCGTAACCCCTGATTTCCTAGCCAAGACGAAAAACGCCTCCTTTCCGGCTCGGAAACTGCCAGTTTCTTATCCGAGGTTTCCGGATGGAGACTAGGTAAATTGCCTAGAAACTCATTTCGACTTTGCCGCGAAGATTGACGGGACCGTATCCGAAAAGAGCGTTCAGGTGATGCAGAAAAGCATGGCCTCCCTCTTTTTTCCAGGTCGTTTCGACTTCCTGGTCTGATCTCCCGATAGAAAGCCCGCATTTCGGCTCGGGGAAAGGGGTTTCCTGCGTCCATCGTCGGCATACTGGGAAATCAGGTCAAGCCATGTTTGGCTGACGCCCATAATGAAATACGGCCACGCCTTTTGGAGGGGAGCAGACCAACTTGGGTCGCTGGTCGATTCTATGACCGGGCCTGCGTTGGCGTTCGTATCGTCATCGAACAGCACCGCAGGATCACGCCTTCGGCCCGCATCTGATCGAGAACGGCGCTGGAGTCGATTGCCGCATAGATTTTGCGGGCAGTTGCCGCAGTGGTGTAAAAGATGAAACTGAACCGATGTCCGGCCTCATCCCGAGCTGCTCTCCTGTGAAAGCGCCAAAGCAGGATGTCTTTTCTGTACCGGTCCAGTACGGGACTCATGATCCTGTGGGCGATCAGCAAATCCGATGTCCAGCGAGGGGTCTTCATCCGGGGGCCAGTTGATTTTAAAGCTGGCATACCACCATGCGCGTGTCTGGCTCTGCGTGCGCGGCCGCTCCGCGCGCCCTGGAGCTTCATCCCTCCGGTTGACGCGCAGCCGGCCATAGCCCAAAATGACAAGGGACGCCGCCAGGCTCAAGATCGAAATCAGCGCCTGCGTCTCTGTTTCAAGCCGCTCATCCGTTCACCACCATAAAAATTTCGTAGCATACCAGCACGAGGTAGAGGAAGGGGAAAATGAGCCAGTACGGCCACAGTCCTTACCCTGCCTTGCCAGAGGTAATAGTTTTTGAGAACGAGCAGCGTGATCAGGCCAAAAGCCGTCAGAAACCATTTGACCATTATGAACTGAAAGGGGCCCAGCTTCAGGAAGAAATCCATAACTGGGTTCAACTCATGAATATCTTCTCCGACCAGCTTCAGGGTGAGAAAGGCGTCCACTATCGAAAGAACCAGGGTAGAGACCAGCACAGCCACCGAAAATGGGCTGTACAGGTCGACGAAATAGAATTTTCGGGCGTCTTCCTTTCTGCGGTAGCGGCGCCTGGAGCCCACAAGACTTTGAAGGGTGAACGGCGAAGTGGGCCTGGCGCGGCGGTCCTTGCCCGAGCGCCTTTCCTTCGATGGATATTCGTTCATTTTACGATTTTCCATGCCTGAAGCCGACCTGCCGATCGAGGGCCTTTTTCAGGATATCCTATCGGCAGGTTGACTCAGATTCATAAACTCGAATCGGGCTAACGAGCTATACGGTTTAAGGCGTCTTCGCCGGGGTCACTCCTTCGGCCTCCATTTTCTTCAGGTATTTTTCCGGGTCTTTTTTGAATTCGTCGATGCAGCCGGCGCAGCAAAAATAAATACGCTTGCCCTGATAGTCCACAAAGACTTTTTCATCGATTTTTCCGTTCAGGACCGGGCACTTGGTCTGAGACGCCGCTTGTACAATCCCGGGCATGTTCCAGCCAAAGGTGAGCAGCCCCAATGTTACCCCCAACAGCACGATCAGTTTAATCTTTCTCATTTTCTTTCTCCCTGGTTAAATTGAAGCCAAATCGCGGGCAAGGCCCGCGCCTGCCGTTTTCAGATCAAGCCGGGACTTCCCCTGAAGCGCGCGTCCCTTTTTTCAGGTGAAAGCGCCAGCGCCACACTTCATAGATCGCAGGATAAACCAGCAGTTCCATGATAAAGGAGGTGAAAATGCCGCCGATCATCGGGGCCGCGATGCGCTTCATCACATCGGACCCGGCCCCCGTGGACCACATTATCGGCACCAGGCCCATGAACATGACCGCGACCGTCATGAACTTGGGGCGAAGCCTTTTGACCGCCCCTTCGACAATGGCGTGGCGCAGGTCCTCCTTGGTTTTCATAAGCCCCTGGTCCCGCCTGGAGTAATAGGCGAGGTCGAGGTAGAGGAGCATGAATACCCCTGTTTCCGCATCGACGCCCATGAGCGCGATCAGGCCGACCCAAACGGCAATGCTCATGTTATAGCCGAGCAGATAGAGGAACCAGATTGCCCCGACGGCCGAAAAGGGGACTGCCAGGAAAATGATCAGGGTCTTCGCCGCCGACCGGGTATTGAAGTAGATGAGCAGGAATATGATCAGGATCGTGATCGGTACGACGACAATGAGCCTGTCCCTTACCCGGAGCATGTTTTCATACTGTCCGCTCCATACGAGCGTATACCCGGGCGGCAACTGAACGTGTGTGCTTACGACTTGTTTGGCCTGCTCAACGTAGCTGCCGACGTCCCGTCCGGCAATGTCGACAGTAAACATATCCGCTGAGCCTTGCGTTTTCATCCCGTATCATTCCGGGACCGGACACCAGCTTTATGTCCGCCACCTGGGCGATGGGGATCTGCGCGCCGCTCTCGGTGGCGATCATGGTCCTGTTCAACCGGTCAACCGTGCTTCGATAATCACGCAGGTAGCGGATGTTTATCGGATAGCGCTCCCGGCCTTCGACCGTGGTCGAAACGTTCTCCCCGCCGATTGCCGAGGTGATCGTGCTTTCGACCTGGGCGACGGTGAGACCGTAGCGGGCAAGCTCTTCTCTTTTAAGATCGAAGTCGAGGAAAAAGCCTCCGGTTGTCCGTTCGGCATAGACGCTGGAAGTGCCGGAAACACCTTTCAGAGCGGCTTCGATTTGCAGTCCTATTTGCTGGATTTTGTTGAGGTCGGGACCCAGTATCTTGATGCCCGACCGGAGTGCGCACTCCGGTCGTAAGCATGTCCACCCTGGCCTTGATCGGCATGGTCCAGGCGTTTACGACTCCCGGTATCTGCATGGCCTTATCCAGGCCGTTGGGCCCGTAGATCAGGTCTTGGGTGCTCCGGTGGTCGGGCCATGCCCTGCGCAGGATGTCCTTGAGCCACTCGGGCGCCCAGTCCGAATACCAGGTCGGAATTTTCGGCCACTCGGACTGCGGCTTGAGAACGATCACCGTCTCCATCATGGATAAAGGCGCAGGGTCGGTGGCCGTTTCGGCCCGCCCGGCCTTGCCGAACACGCGTTCGACTTCCGGAAAGGATTTCAGGATCTTGTCCTGGATCTGGAGCACCCGCTGCGCTTCGGTGACGGAAATGCCCGGGACGCGTGATAGGCATATATAGAAGCGTGCCCTCATCGAGAGGCGGCATGAACTCGGAGCCGATTTTCTCAAAAACGCCGATGCGGGGGGCGAACGTAACCGCCACGACCAGGAAGGCCGCCACAATTGTGGACCACTGGTGTCTCAGCACGAATTCTACGATCGGATGATAAATCCTCATCAGCGGGCGGCTTATCGGATGGTTCTCCTCGCTGTGAATCTTGCCGACCAGGACGGCGTTGGCCACGCGCGCCAGAAATCTCGGGCGAAACGAAAAGTTCTTCATGTGCGTGAAGAGCAGCCGAATGGCCGGATCCAGGGTGATGGCCAGCACGGCGGCAATGATCATGGAAAAATTCTTCGTGAATGCGAGGGGTTTAAAGAGCCTGCCCTCCTGGGCCTCCAGCGCAAAGATGGGCATGAAGGAAACCGCTATCACCAGCAGGGCGAAAAAGCTCGGCCCTCCGACCTCCTTTACGGCGCTGATGACCACATTCTTGAAATCTCCGGGCCTGCCTTCCGGTGTCCCAGTGCTCGAGCTTTTTATGGGTCTGCTCGACCACGACGATGGCGGCGTCCACCATGGCGCCCACAGCTATCGCGATCCCGCCCAGGGACATGATGTTGGCCGTAATGATTCATCCCGTACATCGGAATGAACGAGATTATCACCGCAACCGGAATGGTGATGATCGGAATGATGCGCGCTCGGAATGTGCCACAGAAAGATGAGGATCACCAGGCTGACTATTATCAGTTCCTCTGTAAGCGTATGTTTCAAGGTATCGATTGACCGTCTGATGAGGTCCGCCCGGTCGTATGTCGTAACGAGTTCCACTCCCTTGGGAAGGTTGGGGGTGATTTCGGCCAGCTTGGCCTTGACCCTGTCTATGACTTTCAAGGCGTTTTCGCCGTAGCGCATGATGACGATTGCGCCCACAGTCTCGCCCTCACCGTCCAGTTCGGCCACGCCCCGGCGAATGTCGGGCCCCATGACGACTTTGCCCAGGTTCTTGACCAGAATGGGCGTTCCGGTCGTTTCATTGGTCCCGACGACCACGTTTTCTATGTCGCTCAACGATTTTACATAGCCTCGGCCCCGCACCATGTACTCGCGGCCGGAGAACTCGACGAGCCGTCCCCCCACGTCGTTGTTGCTCTCCCGAATCGCGTTCGTCACCTTGTCCATCGGGATTTTGTAGGAGAGCAGGGCATTGGGGTCGAGGTTTACCTGGTATTGGCGGACAAATCCCCCGACCGGGGCCACTTCGGCAACGCCGGGCACGGACTGGATTTCGTATTTCAGAAACCAGTCCTGAATCGAGCGCAGTTCCGCAAGATCGTGCTTGCCGGTTTTGTCCACGAGCGCGTACTCAAATACCCATCCGATGGCCGTCTCGTCGCGGGCGAGCTCCACCTGAACGTCGCGCGGGAGCTTTGGAAGGATGTTGTTCAGATATTCCAGCGTCCGGGACCTTGCCCAGTAGATGTCGGTCCCGTCTTCGAAAATGACGTATACGAACGAATAGCCGAAATCGGAAAAGCCGCGTATGTCCTTTACTTTCGGGACCCCAAGCATGGCCGTGATCAGAGGATAGGTAACCTGGTCCTCGATGATGTCCGGGCTGCGGTCCCATTTCGAATAGATGATCACCTGCGTGTCGGAGAGGTCGGGGATGGCGTCCAGCGTGATGTGCCGCATCGAGTAGATGCCTGCTGCAACCGCCGCCCCAGCGAACAGGAAAACGATGAATCTGTTGTTTGCGCAAAAATCGATGATTCTGTTGATCATGCGTCTTCTACACTCTATTGTGCATGGCCCGAATGACCGGCGCCTGATTCCGTATGGCCCGAATGGTCCGGGTGAGTCTCTGCGGGCTTCAGCGCCATGTTTCCGCCGGACGCCTCCGCCGGTCCGCCCTGGATGCTCGCTGTGATCGGCTCGCCGGGGCTTTCGCCTCCGCCATGCCCCGCGTGTCCGGCGCGCGCTCTCCCATGCCGCCGGCGGCGGATTTGAGCTGGCTCTCCGAATCGATCAGGAAGTTTGCCGACGTCACCACCTGCTCTCCTGCCTTGAGGCCGTCGAGCACTATCACGCGGTCGTCCACGCGCGGACCGACGGTTATTTTACGCGGCTCGAAATAGCCGCCCTCTCTGGCGACGAAAACCATCTGGTTCGCACCCGAATCCAGCACCGCCTCCTGCGGAATTGAAAGCTTTTTCCCATAATCGAGTTTCAGCTCGACATTCGCGTACATATCCGGCTTGATCTTGAAGTCCGGATTGGCCAGCTCGACCCGGATTTTCAGCGTCCTCGTCTTTGGGTCCATTTCGGGAGATATGTAGGTAACCTTGCCCGTGAAGGTCTTTCCCGGAAAAGATGGAAAGGTGACCGACGCTTTCTGCCCCAGGCTGACCGACGGGATTTCATACTCGTAGACTTCGGCCTGGACCCAGATATTGGAAAGGTCGGCGATGACAAAGAGGTCCGTTTCCGGGGCGACCTGCTGGCCGGGAAATACGTTACGGGCCATCACAAAGCCGTCCAGGGCCGAATAGAGCGTGAGCGACTTGAGCGGGGCCCCCTGCCGTTCGATCTGATTGATTTGGGAGTCGCTTATGTCCCAGTATTTCAACCGCTCGCGGGTCGCCTTGTAAAGTGATTCCGACCTGGACCCGATGTCTCCGAATTCGCTGTTCTTGAGAATGTCCCTGGATTTTTTTGCGATCAGCAATTCCTGCTGGGTGGATACCAGGTCGGGGCTGTAGATGCTAAGCAGAGGCTGGCCTTTCTTGACCAGCTTTCCGACGAAATCCACGTAAACCTTATCCACCCAGCCCGGAAACTTCGTGTGCACGTGGGCGACTTTGGTTTCATCGTATGTGGCCAGACCCACGGCGCGAATGGTCTTGGAGATGTCCATTTCGGCAGCTTCGCTGATTTTTACGCCGATCATCTGCTGCTTTTCCGGACTTATTCTAACTGTCCCGGCAGGCAGATCACCCGCCCCCGGCTGCTCTTCTTCGTAGACCGGGACCAGGTCCATTCCGCACGGGGCTTTGCCGGGCTTGTCGGACTTATTGGAAGGGTTCATGGGATCGACATAGTAAAGGATTTTGGGCTGCTTTTTTTCCGGGGCCGAGGGCTGCGTCTTCAAGTCCCGGATTTGGTTGTCGGACAAGGGTTCATGGGATCGGCATAGTAAAGGACCCTGGGCTGCTTTTTCCCGGTCCGGCCTGCTCCGCAGTCCGGGAGCATCATCCGGCGTACCAGCGGAGGTAGCCGAAGGCGCTAAGAGCCCCAAGCGCGAAGAACAGCAAGGGGACAAAAAAACGCCACCTTTTCCCGGGAACGGCGGGTTTTAGTTCATCTGGACCATAAATTTTGCCGGTACTCATCTGGCTGAATTCCTCTTCGTTCAAGATTGTAAGAATGGAAGCTCTATGGGCAAATAACAGGCCAATTGGAACAAATCGCTATGTTTATTTCAATCCCATCCCGGGTGCGTTGCAGGCCAAGGTTTTGAGATGGCTCCCCCGCTTCGGTCCGAATGAGGCCCGGAGTCGAGGGCCATGCCGCATATTATATGAACTGAAAGTCTTTTTTCCATCCGTTGAAAATTTCTTTCAACCCGACCGCCGGACAAGAACCCCCGCAAGTATGACAAGACCTATTTTAATACATCATTTCAAGCTCTTACAGTTTTGTGTCGCGAGTTCTGCGACTTGGCACAGGTATTGCCTATGAAAACAGTAGGAGATAACGGCAAGCGTGAATCAAAATAAACGGTCCATAACGAAAAGGAGAAAACAATGAAACGGATACTCTACCCATTGCTGGCAACGACAGTGGCTTTGATCATTTTGCTGCCGTCGGGCATCTTTGCTGCTCAAAGTCCCGGGTCACTTTGTCCGGAGCATGTCAACAGGACCTGTTTTTTGAGGGACGGGGATTTCTACTGCAGTTGGCCTGAGGATGTCGCGCAGAACAGGCTTACCCGCGCGGGCAGAGCCGGACAACTGGAATGGGTGCGGGTCAATACTGCTCGATTGCAGGCTCACAAATGCGCCCCTTTGGAGCACCCGGGGGGAGAATAACCTCGGCCACGTCAGGCTGAATCGGAGCGCCTGAGCAACCTCATCGCGGTTCCTCGACCGGAGGAGGATTCCCTTCCAGGGTCGACAGGAACGCGATGAGGTCGGCGAGATCGCTGGAAGTGAGGCGGAGGTCGAGTTGGTGCCAGCCCATCAGGCGTACGGCCTCTTCCAGTGTGGAGACCTGACCGTCATTGAAGTAGGGTTGGGTACGGGTTACGTTGCGAAGCATGGGGACTTTGAAGACATAGCGGTCCTCATCCTTCTTGGTGACCTCGTATCGGCCGAGATCGTCCGTACCGGTATAGGGGCGCCTCTGACCGATGATTTTATAGAGCTGGCCGCCGACAGTGACACCGCTGTGACATTCGACGCAGTGGTATTGGATGAACTTGGTGAGCCCGCGTTTTTCCTGACCGGTCATGGCGTTTTTTTGGCCGTCGAGCAACAGGTCAAAGCGTCCTGGAGCGACGAGGGTGCGTTCGAACGAGGCGACGGCTTCGGCCAGATGATCGTAAGTCATGGGGTCTGCGTCACCGGGAAAGGCGCGGCTGAAAGCGTCGGGGTAGCCCTTGACGCCGCGGAGCCGCTCGATAACTTCTTCAGGAGTGGTTACGGCCATTTCGACAGGATTGAGGATCGGGCCTTTAGCCTGTTCTGCCAGATCGTGTGCGCGTCCGTCCCAGAACTGAGCGATCTGGAAGCCTGCGTTAATGACTGTTGGAGAATTGCGCTTTCCGAAGGCGCCCATGGCGCCCTTGGAAGTGGGAAGCCCATCCACGCCGGCGCGGCCTTCAGTTAGAAGATGGCAATCATGGCACGACTGGCTCTTGTTGATCGATATGCCGCGCTCAAAGTAGAGCCTCTTGCCGAGGGCAATCCGTTCCGGAGTGTCGTATTGGCTTCCGGGCATTGCGGCAGGCAGGCGGCCGAGGAAGATACGGGCGCATAGAAATGTGTCGTCCCATTTCATGTGGTCCGCCCGTCCATGAACCGAGGAGCGCCCGGAGTCGTGAGTTTTTTCCTGAGTCGCACTGTAGAGCGGGCATAGACCGGCCGCCGCCGCGAACAAAAAAGCAAGACTCACTGCGCATGCAAAGTGGCGATATTTCATATTCATACCTCTACGCGGAGACGCCCGGTAATCGCCGACAGCATAACGCCGAGACGGCGCCGGATCATTCACGCCGTCGAAGTGGTGGGGGCGAGCTGCCCGCCGTGCGCTAACGCACGGCGGGAACAGAGGATTCGTTTTCCATGATTACCGGCAAATGCCGGTTGCTCGCGATCATCCAGCGCTCATAGACTTTCTTGCCTGAGTATTCCTTTTCCAGGGCCGCTCCCTCTCACTTGGCCATGGCGGGGGCTTTCTCCATGCTCTTGACATAGATGCCCTGGATGCCGCCGCGTTTTACCAGGATACCCTCGACCTTGATATTCTCCTGCACGAGGTTCATCCTTTCGGACGTCATAAGGGGCTTCTCTTTCTCACCACTGAGCAGGATAAAAAGATTGCCCTTGGCATCAGAGAAAAGGACCGGATCGCCCGATTTAATGCAGGCCAGGCAGCATTCCTTGGAGCAAGCCCCCTCTGCCGGAAGGTTACAGAAGGTGCAGCTAATCCTCCCGGTCATCGTCACATCCTCGCCCTTGGGGGCCGCCCAGCAGATTGCGCTAAACAGCACCACCGCCAACAGTATCACCACTGCCCTTTTCATAAGAATTCTCCTTTCGTCTCATGGTTTGTTTCTTGACGCCATATACCGGTACTCAAAGCCGAGTAGAGAGCCCAAAGAGAAAACAGCCGATCAGTTTGCGGGAAGCGCCCGGTCTATAGGTCGGCAAACGCCTTCTCAATGCCGAGAGTCTACCGGCGATCAAATTCGCCAGCCTCTTTATGCGCTATTATCAAAGTGGGTCAGTGTGGACGGATTTATTTCGGAAAACTGTGCACAATGCGTGAGGAACGTAAGAAAGGGCGTATATGGTGTCAATGGGGTCAGAAGACAATCTTTCGATATTTTCTAACCGGACGGGCCGCTCCGATCCGATTACGGGCTCACAAATGCGCTCCCGGCTTTTCAATTGGCTTTTTTAAATGACCTTTAGTAGAATTTTAGGGGAAAAGAGGATTTCTCGTGTCATGGCCGGGAGAACTCGACCTACAGAAATCTTCCGACTTCCAATGCGCAAAGGAAACAAATGCTGCCTCAAAATCTTATCCGGCTGTTTCTCCTTTGGTTCATTTGCATGCTGACTCCCATACATGTTTTTTCTCAGGTCACCGGAGAAAAAGGTCTCCTGGAAACAAAAGAAATTACTTTGGAAGAACTGCTCAAAGCCGCAGCCGAAAACAATCCGGAAATCAAGTCGTCCGCGCAGGCCGCAGCTGCGTCCAAGGCGATGATTCCTGCCGCCGGCGCGCTTCCCGATCCTACGATCAAGTTCGAGACAATGGGACACCTGATCCCGCCGACGCTCATGAAGGGGGACCCGTCTTCGGCGCGCACCTACGGCGTCGAGCAGGAAATTCCTTTTCCCGGAAAACGCGGCCTGAAAGAAAGTATTGCCTCGGTCGAAGCCGAATCCCAGCAGTGGAATCATGAGCTTGTGCATCTCAAGGTTATGTCGGAGCTGAAGCAGGCCTTTTTCGATTTGTATTTGATCCATAAGTCGATAGATATTTTGTTGAAGAACAAGGAACTTCTTCAGAATTTCGAGCATATCGCGGAATCCAGATACAAGGTCGGCCAAACGACGCAGCAGGACGTCCTCAAGGCCCAGGTGGAAATATCCAAAGTTCTCGACAGGCTGCTTGTGCAAGGGCAAAAAAAACGGATAGCCGAGGCAAAAATCAATAGCCTTCTCTACAGGCCCGCCGAGACCCCGGTCGGGAAACCCGCCGAATTCAAAAAAGCCGAACTTGCCTATTCGCTCGAAGAACTCACCCAGCTTGCCCAGAGCAATTCCCCCGCCTTGAAGGTCTCGGAAAGCGAGATAAGCCGCAGAGAGCAGGGGGTGGAACTGGCCGGCAAAGAATTTTATCCGGATTTTGCCGTCGGATTCACCTATTTTGAAAGAGATGAGAACCCGGGAATGTACGGCCTGATGATGAGCGCAAAAGTGCCGCTTTATTTCTGGAGAAAGCAGCGGCCCGAACTCGAAGCTGCCCGGCTGAATCTGTCCAGCGCCAGGAATATGCGCGACAACACCTCATCAACGGTCCGCTACCAGGTGAAGGAAGCCTACACCACGGCAACCACTTCCGAAAAGCTCGCCAATCTCTATGGATCTGCGATAGTTCCCCAGTCCAACCTCGCTCTCAACTCCGCCATAGCCAATTACCAGGTCGGGAAAATCGATTTCCTCCAGCTGATTGACGCCTCGATGTCTCTTCTCGAATACCAGCTCAAGTATTACGAATCGATGATCGAGTTCCACAAGGCGCTTGCCCAGTTGGAGCCGCTGGTGGGTGTTGATCTCATTAAATGAAGGCTAATATCCACCTCTATTGCCGGCAACCCCGAAGTCTTTGCTCTGCGATTTCCTCCAACTTCCGTCAGGATTGAACATAGTCATCGCCTGTGCGATGGACGCCGTATTTTTGCCCAGGTCCTTTTCGTACACAACGCCATCGTGGCTGACGATGAAAGTCTTGATTCCCGACGATCCGTACTTCGCGGGATAGGCGACCATCGCAAATCCGCCGATCATTCTGCCGTTGATGACGTAGTTGTATGCACCTCGGGGCGCGCTGCCTGCCCTGTGCTTTCAGGATCTTGTAGAAATAGCCGTGATAAGGAGATGGGTTCATTACCCGATTTCTTCTTGTATCCTTGCTTTTTGGCCTCTCCAATCAGCGGTCCCAGGGGACTTTGCTCCTCACCCTTCATTGGCCTCCCAGTAAAGGCCGTCCTTCTTGCCCGGCTCACTCAAAAACTTCTGTGCATATTCCAGGATCCCGTCGCCGTTTCGGTCCTTCGAGGCATATTCGCGCTGGGCGTCAACGTATGCCAGGCAGACCTGAATGGCGCTTAGCTCATTGTTGCCGATCCGGCGGTTCAAAAGCTCTTCTTTGCCTTGCTCGCGGCGAAGCGCCAGCCTCTGCCCGCTTCCCTTTCAATTGGAATCGGAAAAGGCCAGGCTTCGTTCCCTATTTCGAGAACCGCCTTCTTTCCACTGACCTTCACTATCTGGTTCTTTTCCTGATATGTGTGGAGAAAACGCTCGCGACCGGCTTCTGTCGGCAACTTCGTCGCCCGAGAATATGAGTTGTTTGCGCCGGTCAGGCCCGAAGATGGCCAACAGCTTTTTCTCGTCATTTGCACGCAGAGCCTCAACCAGCGCATTTACCGCGCCTTCGGGGGATTTGTAAGCGTTTTGGTTTTTATCGTATGCATCGCTTGGCCATATTGTGGTGCCGTAGTACCCCTGAATTCCAAGCGATTTGCCGCCGCAAAACAAAACCGACGCCAGGAAAGCCATCAGTCCGGCGGCTAACCCGAAAAAAAACACGCGAGGCCTTTCCCTGTTTCTATTGAATAACTGCATTAGCTAGTTTCCGTCCGGAAAGTGTCCTTTTCCGCCTTGGCGGCGTCAATCTTCGGGTTTTCTTGTGCGGCTTACCGGAGTACGCCTCCGCGCAAGCCCTTGATTTCCTTGCCAGGACAAAAAATGCCTACTTTCCGAATTGGAAACCGGCAGTGTCTTATCCGAGGTTTCCGGATGGACACTAGCTAATCCCGGCACAAACTTCTTAGTTCACCAGGCCCCTGTTTGCTGCTTTACCGGAAGGGTGACGATAAAGGCGGCGCCTTGTCCCGGAGCGCCCCTTGCCGTGATCTCGCCACCATGGCGTTCCACGATCTTTTTGCAAATGGCGAGTCCCATACCGGTCCCGGTGAAAGGGGAAACGGCTCCCTGGAGCCGCTCAAATGCTCTAAAGATAGTAAAAGCCGAACGTGCTCCCGTCAAGACGACGCAGGAGACGTGCAGGTCGAAACAGCCCGGCGAACCATTCTTTCAATGCTGTCTGTTCTTTATCTTTCGGAGGCGGATGGAACGGGGGGTCACCTCAACCAGTTCGTCGTCGGAGATGTACTCCATAGCCTGCTCCAGACTGAACTGGCGTGGCGGGATGAGCCTCAGGGCCTCATCGGTGCCGGCGGCCCTGATGTTGGTCAGCTTTTTTTCCTTGGTGATATTTACCCAGATATCTTCCGCACGCGAATTTTCTCCTACGATCATCCCGCATACACCGGCTCTCCGGTGTTAACGAAAATTGTCCCGCGCGGCTGCAGATGATAAATGGCAAAGGCGACCGACTTTCCCTCACGGTCGGAAACCAGCACCCCGTTGGGGCGGCCGGCGATCTCTCCAGAGTGTGGCCGGTAGCCTAACAGAAGCGTGTTCATGATCCCTGTGCCTCGCGTTTCGGTCAATAACTCGCTGCGAAAGCCGATCAACCCACGCGATGAAATCTCGAATTCAAGGCGAACACGGCCAAACCCGTTGTTGATCATCCTGGTCATCCGTCCGCGTCTGGCGTTAAGCATCTCGGTGACGATCCCAATGAAGCCCTCCGGAATGTCTATCGTGGTAAGCTCCATGGGTTCGCAGAGCTGTCCGTCGATTTCTTTGGTGATGGCTTTGGGCCTGGAAACGGAAAGCTCAAAGCCTTCCCTGCGCATAGTCTCCACAAGAACGGCCAGTTGCAGTTCTCCCCGGGCGCTCACCCGGTATGCTTCACGATTTTCCGCCTGCTCGACCCGAAGGCTCACGTTGTAGAGGAGTTCCTTGTCGAGGCGTTCTTTAATGTGACGGGAAGTCAGATACCTGCCATCTTTTCCCGCCAGGGGAGAGGAGTTGACGGAGAACACCATCGATATGGTCGGCTCCTCGACGGTTATGACGGGCAGAGGGCGCGGGTCCGCAGGGTCGCCCAGCGTATCCCCTATGAAGATGTCGTCGAGTCCGGCGACCCCTGCTATATCGCCTGCTTCGGCAGTTTGCTTGTCCACCCGGTTTAGCCCCTCGTAGGTGTAGATCGCACTCAGAGAAGCCTTTCGGGACGTGCCGTCGGCCTTGAGGAGCATGACCTCCTTGCCGTGCTGCAATGTGCCGTTGACGATTTTGCCGATCGCGACCCTTCCGACATAATCGCTGTGATTGAGAGTTGTGACCAGAAACTGGAGTGGGGCTTCCGGGTCGTATGAGGGCGCGGGAATGGATGAAAGGATGGTATCGAAGAGCGGGACCAGATCGTGTCCCCGGCCGTCGGGATCGGTCAACGCGACTCCCGCCTTGGCGTTCGTGTAGAGCACGGGAAAATTGAGCTGATCTTCAGTTGCGTCCAGGTCTATAAAAAGGTCGTAGGTTTCATCGAGGACCTCGCTTATTCGCCGATCCGGCCGGTCGATCTTATTTATTACCAGAATCGGGGGCAACCCAAGCGCCAGGGCCTTTCCGAGGACGAACCGCGTCTGAGGGCAGGGGTCCTTCAGTGGCGTCAACCAGCAGCAGGACCCCTTCGACCATGTTGAGGGTGCGCTCCACCTCGCCGCCAAAGTCCGCATGGCCCGGAGTATCGACTATGTTGATCTTTACCCCTTTGTATACAATGGCCGTGTTTTTGGCCATGATGGTGATGCCCTTTTCCCGCTCCAGATCGAGACTGTCCATCACACGCTCGGCGACCTGCTCGTTATCCCGGAAAATGCCGCTCTGCCACAGCATGGCGTCAACGAGGGTCGTTTTGCCGTGATCCACATGGGCGATAATGGCAAGATTGCGGATGTCGTGGCGTTTTTGCATTACTGTCACCTTCCTTAGCGGTCGAGCGTGAATAGGACGCGCAGAAAATTCAAACGAGTTAAAAGCGCAGAATATTCTCCGATTAACTCGAAATAGTCAACCGGCCGGCTGTTCTGTTAATATACCTGTGAGCAACGGACCGGATTTAACATCTTATCCTATTTTCTCCAATAAAGCCTGCATCTTAATGCAGCAGCGCAGGGTCTTGGGAGATTTGATGAGGCTTTGGGTGGATGCCGATGCATGCCCTGGAACAATCAAGGAGCTGATTATTCGTGCGGCGAGGCGGCTTAAAATCCCTGCCGTCTTCGTGGCCAATAAATACATCAGCATTCCTGAATCGAGCTATGTCTCCAGCCGCAGGACAGGGGCCGACCCTGAAGCCGTCGACATGCACATAGCACAAAACGCCCGGGCGGGCGACGTAGCGGTGACGCAGGATATCCCACTGGCTTCCGCCCTCATCCCAAGGGGGGTGATAGTCATAAGCACAAGAGGGGAACTCTTCACGGAGGAAAATATCGGGGAGCGGCTTTCAATCCGCAACTTCATGCAGGACCTCCGCGAGGCAGGGGGCATTACTCCCGGCCCCAAAGAATTCGCTCGGAAAGACAGGCAGCGTTTTGCGGATACGCTGGACAGGGTCCTGACCGGGCGTCTTAAATCTACTGGGTAATATGAAAAAACCAGCTTCTCACCTCATTTTCATTCTCAAGAATTCCTCGTAATCACCCGATAAATAGATAACTGGGAAAAATGTCTTTTTTTGACATGTTACTGAATCCGTGAAGGAAGGAAAGCCATGTCGTTGACTAAACTGAAATTGAGGACAAAACTTCTGTTGGCTGTCGGATTGACGATCGTGTTGATCGCCATAGTTACATTCATTGGCACGAGCCGCATGGTCCTGCTGGATGACAAGATAAACGGGATTGTTCATGAACAAATGCCTCAGATGAATATGCTCTATGATATCATGAAACACTATGACGCCATTGCCCGGTCTACGCGGAATATGGTCCTCACTTCCGATGAGGGCGTCAGGCAAAAGAAGAAAGAGGAATTCGCCAAGGCCAAGACCGAGTTGATGGACGCCCTCGGCAAACTTGAAAAAACATTGAGCACCGGCAAAGGCAAGGAAGCGGTTGGGGGAATCAAGCAAGCTCTGACCACTGTGGCGCAACTGTTGGATAAAGCCGCCGGCCTGAGCGCCGCCAATAAGCATCAAGAGGCGGCCGATGTTATTGTCAATGAGGTTCACTCTCCTCAAAGTAAGATGCTGCAACAACTCGATTCTCTCGCAGGTCTCGAACGAGAACTGGTCTTCAAGGAGGGTGAAGCATCGGCCCGCGCCGCTTCCGGCGGCAGAACACTGTTGCTCCTCCTGGGGGCGGCAGCATCCGTGCTGGGACTCCTGATGGCTTTTTTCATCACTCGAAGCATTACCGGACCCATCGGCCGTGTCGTTGACGGTTTGACCGAAGGCGCCGATCAGGTGGCTCTAGGCTTCTGCCCAGGTTGCATCCGCCAGCCAGGAACTTGCCGAAGGAGCATCCGAGCAGGCGGCGGCCATCGAGGAAACCTCCTCCTCTTTGGAAGAGATGTCCTCCATGACGAAGCAGAATGCCGAAAACGCTCAATCAGGCCAATGATCTGATGAACAAGACCAGGCAGGTTGTCGAGCAAGCCAACGGATCGATGGAGCAGCTGACCGCTTCCATGGAGGAGATTTCAAAGGCCAGTGAAGAGACCTCAAAGATCATCAAGACCATTGACGAAATCGCCTTTCAAACGAACCTGCTGGCGCTGAACGCCGCAGTTGAAGCCGCCAGGGCCGGTGAGGCCGGAGCTGGATTTGCAGTTGTTGCGGATGAGGTTAGAAATTTGGCTATGAGAGCTGCCGAGGCGGCAAAAAATACTGCCAGATCTGATTGAAGGGACAGTCAAGAAGAATAAAGGAAGGCTCTGATGTTGTCCAAAAGACCAACGCCGAATTCTCCGAGGTGCAAACCAGCTCCGCCAAGATGGTGGAATTGGTAGGGGAAATCTCAGCGGCATCCGGTGAACAGGCCCAGGGTATTGAGCAAATCAGTAAGGCCGTAAACGAAATGGAGAATGTGGTTCAGCGCAATGCCGCGCAACGCCGAGGAATCCGCTTCGGCCTCCGAAGAAATGAGCGCTCAGGCAGAACAAATGAAGCAATTTGTGCTCGAACTGGCGGACCTGGTCGGCGTCGCCTCGGTATTGGAGAAACAGACCGCTCCAAGCAATGTCGTAAGCGAGCCGAAAATGGTTGCGGCATATGAAAAAAGACCAACCAGTGGAAAGATCTCGGTCCCTCCTGTTAAACGCAGTTTGGGCCCGAAGCAGATTATTCCTTTCGATAATGCGGAAGTCTCGGATTTTTAATTACCGGCGCCGGTTATTCGGGAGCGGCCTGCGGTATATAGGCCACTCCCGAAGTTGGATTCATTCCCGATCTCCGGACCCTGCCTGTTTACCTATTGCTTGGATCGATTGACATATTTTGAAAAACTTGGTAGTTATGATTTCCGGGACCATGCCGTCATCAAAATAGCCAGTGGCTGACAGGGGGCGCCGGAAGGCGCCTTTTATGTTTTTATGTTTTACGTTCTTGCAAGGCGGACACAAACATGGGACACGACAGCGACGGACGCGTTATAATGGAGGCCGAAGGCATCCAGGCTGCGCTTGAACGCCTATCGGAGGAAATAATAGCCTCGAGCAGGGACCCCGGCAAGCTTGCCCTGGTAGGCATTCATACCGGCGGCGTCTTTCTGGCCAACAGGATTGCGGCGATTATATCAGGCAAACTGGGGGTCACCGTGCCGCTGGGCACAATCGACATCACCCTTTACAGGGACGATTGGACGCGCCTGCACACTCAGCCCGTGCTGAAAGGAACGAACCTGCCGTTTCGTGTCGATGACCTGGAAGTTGTCCTCATTGACGACGTGCTTTACACCGGAAGAACGGTCCGCGCCGCCCTTGACGCCCTGATCGACTACGGCCGTCCAAGACGGGTTCAGGTGGCGGTGCTTGTGGACAGAGACCACAGGGAGTTGCCCATCTGCGGCCAGTTTGTGGGGATCGCCCTGGATACCAGCTCCGAAGAACAGGTGAACGTGCTGCTTTCCGAAAAAGACGAGGTGGACAGGGTAGTAGTCGAAGGGCCAAGAATAGAGCCCCGGGAAGCAAGGGCCTGATATTCGATTATCCGCCCACGGCTCCATGGGGCGACCGGCCGATTTGTGTTTGAAAAACCCCGCCCGGCGTGCTAAAGATCAATAGTCGAGCGGGAGTAGCTCAGTTGGCTAGAGCATCAGCCTTCCAAGCTGAGGGTCACGGGTTCGAATCCCGCCTCCCGCTCCAACTTTAAAAAACAGTACTCATGCCCGACTGCGCACCCGGCGCTCATCCAGAGGGAATGCCGAAGAATCAAGGGATTACGCCTTCTCTGCATCGCCTTTGTGCCCATAAGCCATGTAGTAGACAACCGGCACTACAATAAGTGTAAAGAAAGTCGAAACCGCTATACCGAAGATCAATGCCCAGGCGAGGCCGGAGAAGACAGGATCGAGGGTGATCGGCCATGCCGCCAGCATTGCGGCAAGAGAGGTCAGGAATATAGGTCTTGTTCTCAGCGCCCCGGCCTCGATCAACGATCTTTCCAGGGGCTTTCCCTCCTTTTTCCGCTCCTCGACGAACTCGATGAGCAGGATCGCATTTCTCGTGGCGATGCCCGAGAGGGCTATCATGCCGATCATGGCCGTCGCTGTGAAATAGACCGGATTACCCCATCCGCCCACCGGCAGGCCTACGATGAGGTTGAGGAGCCAGAAACCCGGCAGGATGCCTATCACCGAGAGGGGCAGGGCGATGAGCTGGATGGCCGGAAGCAGATAACTCCGGGTCTGGTAGAGCAGCAGGAGGTAAATCCCGAGCACCGCGATCCCGAAGGCTATCCCGAGGTCGCGAAAAACCCGCAGCGTGATGTCCCATTCCCCTTCACCGGACCAGATCACATCCACGTCTTTTAGCTCCGGGGAATGCTTTGCCTTGTCCTCGAGGGTGAGCACGGCGTCAGGGGGAGGAAGGCCGGCCGTATCGCCGAAAACGTACACGACGGGATCGAGGTTCTTATGGTATATGGGCTGGTCGATGGTTTCATCTACAAATGTCCCGAGTTCCGACAGGAACACTCTATCGCCTCCGGCGCCGGCGATCATCAACTGTTTCAGGTCTGTCCTGCAGTGCTCGCTCCTCTTTTGGCAGGCGAAGTTCGATGTTGACGGGGTGGACTTCGTTATCAATCCGAAGCGAGCTCGGACTCGCTCCCAGGACCGTGCCCTGAATGGCGTCCGCAATCTGCCGCCCTGATATGCCGTTTAGCGAGGCTTTCGTCCTGTCGACCTTGAAGATGGTCTTTTGCTGCGGGGCGACCAATGTATCGTCCACATCCACTATTCCCGGCGTCTCTTCCATGATTAGCCGCACCTTCTTGGCCGATTCGACTATTTTTTCGTAAGGCTCGCCCAGGCCGCCGTGAATCTCTGCGACAATGGTGTCAATAACGGGAGGTCCGGGCGGGACTTCAACTATCTTTATGTTTGCCCCGTCCCGGAGGGCTATGGCCTTGAGATCGTTTCTGATCCTGAGAGCGATGGCGTGGCTCTGGTATTCCCTGTGCTTTTTGTCGACGAAATTCACTCGGACGTCGGCATATCGAGGCCCCTGTCTTAGATAGTAGTGGCGCACCAGCCCGTTGAAGTCAACCGGGCTGCCGGTCCCCGAATAGCTCGTAACGTCCGTGGCTTCCGGAAGCCCGATGAGATATCC